>NZ_JBALXK010000010.1:0-147881 GCF_036960685.1 Pseudoalteromonas sp.
AGATGTTTACTTACTGTATGAATCAATACACCCTCAATCTAGGGATGGTGAGTTTAAAGATTATCGAGAATATTATGCTTATATTGATAGAGTTAGAAAATATTTAATAAGAGCATCCAACTCCTATGCTTCTAATAGTAAATCGAAATCAGTAACATTTGATTACGGAAAGCACCAAGATAAAGTGATTTTATTTTTTAGAGAAATAGGGATAAAGCTTGAAAAGCAACATAAAAATGACTTTTACTTAATTGAAGAGGAGCTATTCACTTTTATTGATAGTGTTTCACTCGCTTTTACTAATATTAAAAAATCGGATAAGGGGCGTTTGCTGCGTGGCGTAGATATTCATTATCGTTAACTAATATTTGGGCCAAACCTAATAGCATCTTCTAAATGACTTGGTGCAAAGTGCGCGTAAACCATGGTTTGTTCAATCTTTGCATGACCTAATATTTGTTGCAAGACTAAAATATTACCTCCGTTCATCATAAAATGACTCGCAAAAGTATGCCGTAAAACATGGTTACACTGCCCTTTTGGCAAGTTAGTATTCGTTTTATTCACAGCCCTTTCAAACGCTTTTCTGCAACTTGTTACTAACTTTATAACAAAGATAATATGTAGATCCCTACATTTTAAACTCAACTGTACTTACCTTGCCTGATAACTCATCTTGTACTGTTTTAAATAATTTAATAAGCGTTGAAGTTAAATACACCTGAAATTTATCCAGTGCTAAGGTGCGATCAAAAACATCGGTGGGTAAGAAGCGTTTCATCTCCGCTATAAATACTGCACTTTTAATAAGTGCTGATAGGCGTTCAATTAAATTAGCAAGCAACACATCAAATTGCTCGAGTTTATAATCTGCGATCTTGCTTTTTACTAAATCCATTTGCAAGGTAGCGCCTTGCTGCTGTAACCAAGCTAGATCCCAAATATCTCGATGCCGAACATATTTTTTTGTTGCTGGTAGAGAGATAATTTTATCCGCCATCACTTCGTCTAAAGTCTCGGTTAAAATCAGTGTGTCACTATAGCCATCCGGTAAAAAGTCATAATTTGCTTGCAGAGGTAATGGCTCCTTTGTATAAGCAGGGATATTAGCAACTTCAAGTTTAATTTTTTGTTTAGGTATATCTTTTCTCTCAGGAAAAGTAACAACTGCAATCTGCCATTTATCAATGCTTAATTCGGCATATTTAGGATCTTCTCTTAACTCTTTAGGTTCTTTAACACTGACTTCAAGTCCGTATCTTCCGCCGATATATTTTTCAATACAGGCTTTCATATCAGCCAGCATTACCGAGCTGAAATCTTTGCCACCAGCAAAATCTAAATCTTCACTGAAGCGATTGCCGCCATAACATAACCGTAAACATGTACCTCCTTGAAAAGTTAACTTATCAAGCAGCCCTGCCTTTTCTAAAGCAAATAAAATATCGTAATGTAGAAGCTCTTTTTCTATAACTGCGCGCATGTGCGAAACATTGTCACTTTGCATTGCTTGATTTACTAACTTTGCGAAGTTCTGTTGGTCAATTTTCATAAAGTACGATCCTCCAATTCATCTATATTGACCAAATGCGTATTGCGGCCAACACGTTTTAAATCTCTATAAGCGACTTGTTTGGTGGCTAATCTAAGCGGTCTACCAATTAAATTTGTACCTTCCAGAATATCCATAGGAGCACGTTTTGTATGGGTAAATTCAATGGTCCCAAACGGGGTTTTATACTCTGCCGAGCGCCCTGTTGTCATTACCGTTAAGCGATCAACTAGAATTTGTGAGATAGCTCCAAACTCAGAAAGTGCCGATTCCAAACTGACGTAATTATATTCGCCACGCCTAATCGTTTTGGCAATCTGCTCTAACGTATCACTCCCCTTAGATTGCGCTAGAGTATAGAGGTACACACCATTAATAATACGTACAAGCAAACCATCATCTAACAAACGTTTGATGCCCGCTCGTAGAGTTCGCTCATTGTCTTGATGGAAAATTTTCGAAAGATCTGAATTAGTGAAGATATAACGACCTCGCTTATCGTATTCAGTAAACTTTTTAATAGCTTCAGACTTCTTCAATTCACACCTCAAGTTATCATTATAAACACATAAAAGTGTCATAATTGTAAACTTAAAAACCCGCCATTACAAGTATACAAAAAAGACAAATAATAAGGTCATAATTGTAGACTTAATTATGATAGCTAGAGAAACCTGTACTCGCAAAAGTATGCCGTAAAGCATAGCTACACTGCCCTTTTAGTAAATTAATATCGGTTTTATTTACAGCAGTTTATTTGTTCTGGATGTTAGCGGTTAACCTGCCAATACCCCGTTTTTTTAGCGCCAATTCGTTTTATCAACTCTGCTTCTTTTAGAATTTTAATGCGCCTTTCAATTGTTCTTACTGATTTACTAAGCTCATCTGACAATTGCATATGTGTAATATGCGTATTGTTAGTTATTAGCTTAATAATTTCCTTGTCTAGAGCTGTGAGCTTTAAACCGTCATTTAAACCGTCATTTAAACCGTCATTTAAACCATCATTTGATGTCGTGTTATTCGCTTCTAAGATTGCGTCATAAATCATCTGCAGCATAAACTCTATAAAAGGAGCGCTATTGGTTTGGTGAGTACTTTGGCGAATCGCTAAATAGTAGGTATCTTGATGTTGGTACACCATGCTTTCTACAGGAATATTCACAAACACCTCATGCCACTTAGACAAGATCAATGTTTGCCATAAACGCCCCATTCGTCCGTTACCATCAGAAAAGGGATGAATAAACTCAAATTCATAATGAAATACACAACTAGCAATGAGTGGGTGCACATCACTTTGTTCTAGCCATTGCAGTAAATCTGCCATTAACTTTGCTACACGTTCAGCTTGCGGTGCCATGTGGACAACTTGCTCACCGGACATCACCCCTACGCCTTCTTGACGATACATGCCAGCGTCTTTAACTAAACCTTTCATCATCAGCCTATGCGCTGCTAGTAGGTGTTTACTATTTTCAGGTTGCCATTGAGCAAGTGTATCGTAAGTGCTGATTGCATTATATGCTTCTTGTACTTCTTTAGGTGGTGCAATTACTCGTTTGCCATTGAGTATCGCGGTAATTTGCTGTTGTGTTAGGGTGCTACCTTCAATGGCTAGCGAGCCCTGTACTGTGCGCATTCGATTAACTTTACGCAACCGCAGCAGTTTCTCTTGCTCTTGTTGTATGGTTAACCTTCCTATTTGCTCGCTAATTTGCGCAACTAGGATCAATATTTTGTTGCTGAGGGTAAAAGGCGGTGTGTATTTAGACATTATTTATATTCATTACTTAGGTAGTTAAATTGACCTGCGGTTATTAAAATAGCACTTTAAAACTTTATTTGTACAGAAAACCCACTGTTTTATATAAATAAAACCCATAAAAAAACCCACCAACTTGATTGCTCAAATTGGTGGGTTTTTTAGGGTTTTTAAACAAACGAATTTAAAAACCGTTATTGGTGGAGCTGGGGGGATTTGAACCCCCGTCCGAAAAGCCTCGACCGTCGGTACTACATGTTTAGTATCGTCATTTAATTAACCTTTAAGTCCCGGACGAACACGGTAAATAAAGGCGAGGCCGCTTAGTTTTAACGCTTCAACCCCGGCCAGGGTTTCCGTCGCGATCAGGTGTTAGGGTGACACTCCAAAATCCAGTCCACAAGAATACATGGAAGGAGCGCTAGCTAGCCTAAGCTGCTAGAGAGTAGTTATCGTCGTTTGCGATTACTTTAAATTGCGGCTTTTTTACGAGGCAAACCGCACCTCGACATGCACCTTGGGCTTCATGAATTCCGTCGAATCCTAATCAGCCCCTGAATTAGTTAAACTCATTCAGAGCGTGCAAGCAGTATAACTGAGTAACACGCTGATACTCAAGGGTCTTCGTTAGTTTATTTTGTTTTTCTGTTTAACCGTACAATTATCAATCAAACAAATGTTAATTAAAAACAACACAGGCAGAAACATTTACTTAACATGCGCTGAAAGTTGTGTTCAAATAGCTGCTGTTTTGAAAATACCGAATTTAGTATTAGCTAAACAACAACCAATAAAAAAATAATAAGAACAGGCATATTACATAGGAAGTCTATAAATGTCGTTGTTTATACATGACTCTAAAACGGGTTTTGTATCACTATTTGAGCACCCTAAAAATAGTGGTTACCCTGTGACTAGTTCACAGCTCATTGAATTAATTGAACAGTCACAATTCGCAGAATTTGAAATAGTCAGTGCTAATATTGGCAAACTATTTTCACCCAACAAAAACTATCACGCCGATTCTTTGATCATTGCCCGCGCGCTTGATGCGTCTATACTCATTCACGTTGATGAAAAGAATATGGTCGTAGAAGCCACCTTAACCACTGCAAAAGGTGGAGCGCTGATGTCGATCGAAAAAGCCCGTGAAGTATTGGTTGATGCAGGTGTTTTGCAAGGGGTTAGTTGCCGTGCATTGGATAATTTTTTAGGCCAACAATTTGAAACACCCGCTGGTATTGCTTATAAAGCCATTGTTGCTCATGGCCGCAGGCCAAAAGAAGGCAGTGATGCGAAATTTGTTCGTTTATGTTCCACCGCACAAGATCGTGTTCTAAGCCCGCAAGCAAAAGAAGGCGGTAAGGTCGATATGCGAGACTTAGGTGCCATCATCACAGTCAAACCTGGGACTCCTTTAATGCAGCGCATTGCGGCTACCGCTGGCGAAGATGGCTACACAGTGTTTGGTGAAGTACTGCCTGCAATACCGGGAAAAGATTTACCCTTACAACCGTTTGAAGGCACTAAACTCGATCCTGCAAACCCTAATTTATTGATTGCTGATAGTAAAGGTGTGCCCGTTGCCCTGCCCCGAGGCATGCGTGTTGACGATGTATTGTGCTTTGATAATGTTGATATTGGCACCGGCCATGTTAATTTTGATGGTAGTGTGATCATCAGCGGTGATATCAAAGATGGCATGCGCGTGCATGCCAGCGGTGATGTTACTGTGTTAGGTTTTGTTGAATCCGGCGAAATAAACAGCGCCAGTGCCGTTACAGTCATGCTTGGTGCGATTGGTCGAAAACGTGAAAATGATGAGGCGTTCACTTGTACAATCAAAGCTGCCCGTACTATTTCTATCGGCTACGCCCAATATTGCCATATCCAAAGTGAGCAAGACTTATTTATTGAACGCCAAGCGCTGCATTGTAATTTAAGTGCACGTCGGTTAATTCGCGTCGGCAAAGCCAATGATCCGCGCGGTAAAATTATCGGTGGCAATATTTTAGATGCAATGCGAATTGAAACCGGTGAGCTAGGTGCGCCGTCTGGCACTAAAACACGCGTTTCCATCGCACAAAATTGGCATGATTTGCGCCAAAAACAATTACAAATTGCTGACTTTGAAAAACTTTTAGCCACTAAATCAGCGGCATTAAAGCAAGCTCGTAAAAAAGCGGTAAAAATTCCAGTACCAGCAAAGCGGCAGTTGTTTTTAGATAAGATAGGGGCAAGTGAGCAGCAAATTGATATACGTATCGCTAACACTAAACGTAAAAAGTATTTAGTTAAACAAAGGATCGCGCAGCTTTTAGCGACAAGTCGCTTAAAAATTAATGAGCTAATGCATCCTGGTGTGGAGCTTAAAATCGCAAAAGATTCAAAACATTTTTCACGTATTTATCCGCCCCACTCAGTGAAAATGAGCGAAGGTAAAATTACTCAGTCGTTTTAGCGGCTGAGTCTTCGCTGTCATCATTTTGGTCTATTTCTTCAGGCACTTCTTCAGCCAGCGGCCAGCCACCTAGTTGCTGCCAGCGATTAACGATTAAGCAATATAGCTCTGCGGTGCGCTCTGTATCATACAAAGCTGAATGCGCTTGTTTGTTGTCAAATTCAATTCCCGCTGCACGGCATGCCTTTGCCAGTACCGTTTGGCCAAGCGCTAAGCCCGCCAAAGAGGTGGTATCAAAGCTTACAAAAGGATGAAATGGCGTGCGCTTAATATTATTACGTTCGATAACAGCATTTAAAAACCCGTGATCAAACGCGGCATTATGAGCAACAACCACAGAACGCTGACACCCCGCTGCTTTTTGTGCCTTACGCACTACTTTGCAAATTTCTTTGATCGCTTCTTCTTCTGAAACTGCACCACGTAATGGTGAGAAAGGATCGATACCATTAAAATCGATTGCAGCTTGTTCAATGTTTGCACCCTCAAATGGCTCAACATGAAAGTGCACAGTATGATCAATACTGAGTAAGCCTTCGTCATCCATTTTTAATACTGACACCGCAATTTCTAACAGCGCGTCGGTTGCTTTATTAAAGCCCGCCGTTTCAACGTCAATAACCACCGGAAAAAAGCCACGAAAGCGTTTTGCGAAAAGAGTTTGTTCAGTATTTGCCATAGTATTCTAGGTTTGCCAGTATTAGCTGGTTATTATGACAAAATTGATGCCCTCTCGGCTAGGGGCTTTCAGGATTAATTATTTCATAAATTGTAGGCATATAAATTGCTTTAATTTAAATTAGCGTCACAATTGCAGTTGCTAGACGTGTTTGATGTTTAGCTCGCCAATTAATTGGCTCTGCTTAGTTTGATTAAAGTAAACCCTGTTGGAGAGTTCCGTGGTGAAGTTGTCATTGTTATCTATAAGCCTCACAGCAATTGGTCTATTAACTTATAATGCCAATGCCGCCATGCGTCAGTACACTGCAACAGCGGATAACTCACAATGGCAAATGGTCACAACGACTCGCTTACAATGTCAGTTAAATCATGAAGTTCCCTACTATGGCGAAGCTATTTTTAGTGCCACTGCCAGTAAAAACAAAAACGTGCTATTTAATTTAGATATGGTTGTGCGCCCCGATAATTACAGTATTGCAGGTTTAAAAGCCGTGCCACCACCATGGCGAGCAGGCTTACCTGCACGTGATATTGCTAATATGAAATTACTTCGCAAATTTGACGGTGAACTTGGTAATAATACCGCTTGGGAAATGTTGACCGAGCTTGAAAAAGGCTATCAACCCACCTTTTATTATCAAGACTGGCAAAATAGTGCCGATAAAATTGCCGTCGGATTATCTAGCATTAACTTTAAACAAGCCTATTGGGCATTTTTACAGTGCCGCGATGCATTATTACCATACAGTTTTGAAGATATCTCGTTCACAGTAATGAACTACCAGCCGAACACCAGTAAGCTAACCAAGTCATCGCAACAACGCTTAGATAAAATTGCCGAATATTTAAAATACGATACCAGTATTGCCGCGATTTCCATTGCCTCGTATACAGATAGCTACGGCGGACGTTGGAATAACTTAGAGTTATCAAAAAAACGTGCGCAAGCAATTAAAGAATATATGGTGAGCTTGGGGATTGATGAGAGCAAAGTTGAAACCGAAGGGTTTGGTGAGAAACGCCATGTAGCAACTAACGACAATATATTAGGCCGCGATAAAAACCGCCGCTTAGTGATCCAAATAGAAAAAATGTAGCCAGTACTTGCTAGCTACATTTTACCAATATTAAGGGTTAAGTTTAGTAAACTTAGCCTTTTTTTTTAACCAACCATCACCAAACTGAAATACCGCTAAACTCAGTAAGATAATACCAGCCCCTATAAACAATTGCTGATCTACGGCTTCATTATTTAGCCATGCACCTAAACCTAGCGCAAAACTTGGGGTGATCAAGGTCGTCAAAGCGACCGTACTTGCCGGTAATTTTTGTAACACATGAAAATAAGCCAATGCACCTACCAGTGAACCAAATACCCCTAAATAGCCAATTGACCATAACGATTTTGCACTCCACGCACTGCTGTTAAGCTCACCATCGACCAGCCACCAAGTAATAAAAAACAACGGCGTCACAAATACCAATGCACCGAATGTGGTTGCCATTGGATGAATGGCAATTTTTACTCGCTTGATCATGACGCCACTTAAACTAAAAAAGCACACGGCCATAAATACGTAGGCTAAGCCTTGTATCTGCATTAATGAGCCTTGCATGTGTTTTTCACTTACCAAGAATAACCCCAATAATGCAAACGCTAACGCAATTAGTTTAACAACGCTGAATTTTGGCTCGTTGAGTAGTCGCTGTGCTAATAGACCAGATAAAATAGGCGCTAAGCCAAACATCAAAGAAATAAGCCCTGAAGGGACTGTTTTAGCAGCCATATAACTCAATAACATGCCACCATACATGCCTATGCTTGAGTAACCATACAAAAAGCACGCGCGACGATGCCAAGGAACGCGGATATTAGCAATTGCTACAACCAATGCAGCCAACACTAAACCTATCGACATACGTAATAACACTGCGAGCGTTGGCGAGACCGACTCACTACTCCAGACAATGCCCAATGGGGTGGTTGACCAAATTAAAACCATTAAAAAATACGATGCTTTCACGCTCACACGCTTATTCCTTTAGCAAGGCGGCGATAACAAAGAGGAAGGAGTACAACACTAACCGCTTTGAAATCGCGGTTAGTAAAAACAACTTAACCGCAGCGCAGCAATGGACGCACAACTGATGGATTCAGCCATGGGCGCATTGTTAGGGCTCGGTTTATGTGTTGCATATAAATAGAATTTTTAATAATAAAGTGAAGTTATAGAAATAGCAGACCTGCACAATAAGTCAACACATTGCATGATTTTTATAGTAAAAACAGCCTTCACTAGCTTAGCTTGTAAATCATAAGTTACATTTATTTTCTTTGATTTATAACAAAACTATTTAAGTTTGTGCCAACTAGTTATATCTTGCCTGCCTCTCACGAAGTTTTAGGGGCAAAAAGTGCTTAAAAATAAAACAATCGGCAGCATGTTAATTGTTGCAGGTACTACTATCGGCGCAGGGATGCTAGCACTACCAATCGCATCTGCTGGGCTGGGTTTTACAACCGCATTAGCGTTAATTATTTCAACATGGGCGTTAATGACTTATACCGCGTTATTAATGCTTGAACTACATCAACATGCTGATCGCGATGCCACGCTAAATACATTAGCAAAATCATGGCTTGGTAAGCGTGGCCAATATTTGGCTAACTTTTCAGTGATGTTTTTATTCTATGCGCTTTGTGCGGCTTATATTGCAGGCGGTGGTGCGCAGCTCCAAGAAAAAATAAACACTGGCTTTAACCTCGATATCGCTCCACAAGTCGGCTCTGTCATTTTAGCTATTGTAATTGGCACCGTTGTGACATTAGGCACCAGTAAAGTCGATAAGCTAAATCGGGTGCTATTTAGCATTAAAATTGTAGTATTGGCGAGCTTATTTTATATGTTAACGCCTTATGTTCACGGTCAACACTTACTCGAAATGCCGATTGAACAAGGGCTTATTCTATCCGCTATTCCTGTGGTATTTACCTCATTTGGTTTTCATGGCTCTATTCCATCGATTGTTAAGTATGTGGGCCTTGATATTAAAACATTGCGTCGTGTGATGATCACTGGTGCTGCCCTGCCCTTAGTAATTTATATTTTTTGGCAATTAATTAGCCAAGGTATGATGAGCCAAGCCGAATTACTAACAAGTACTGGCCTACCGGGTTTTGTAGCAAGCATTGCCAATATTGCCAACAACTCAGCGGTCGCCACTGCGGTTAACTTGTTTGCTGATCTAGCACTAGCCACTTCTTTTTTAGGGGTAAGCTTAGGGTTATTTGATTTTTTTGCAGATGCCTTTAAAACAGGTGATGGCAATAAAGATAGGATCAAAACAGCGCTGATCACTTTTATTCCACCATTAGGGTTTGCACTCTTTTATCCACAAGGCTTTATAATGGCTTTAGGGTACGCAGCTATCGCCTTGGTGATACTGGCTGTATTTTTACCCGTTGCGATGGTTTATAAGCAACGTAACAGCGATAAAAGCGGCTATACAGTGCGAGGTGGCAATATTGGCTTAGCAGTTGCTGCGCTTTGTGGTGTGCTTATTATCGGCGCTCAGGGCCTACAAATGGCCGGCTTTATCCCTGCTATTGGTTAATACCAACCGACTTAAATATTTAACCATTCTAGCGAGCTAAATAAAGCGCTAACTGCGTTATAAATTTTTCCTGTAGAACAAAAAAAGGCACCCAGGTGCCTTTTTTATTGCTCAATGAACGTAATATTATGGGGAGAGTTCAACCCGATCATTGAGCTTTTCAAACAAGCTTGATAACTCACTCTCGGCAATCGGCGCACTGTAATAATAGCCTTGCACGATATAGCAATTATTGTTTTGTAAAAACTCCACTTGCTCTATGGTCTCAACACCTTCTGCAACAACATTTAATTTTAGCTTTTGTGCCATCGCTATAATTGCAGCTGTGATCTCCATGTCATTAGGATCATCAGGAATATCTTTAACAAACGAGCGATCAACTTTTAAAATATCGACAGGGAAACGCTTTAAGTAACTCAATGACGAATAACCGGTCCCAAAGTCATCAATAGAGATGGAGACCCCTAGTGCTTTGAGCTGGTGCAACTGTGCAATCGCCGCTTCTACATTGCCCATTAGCATACTTTCAGTCAATTCAAGGTGCAGGCATTTAGCTGGCACTCTGGTTTTCTTAATGATCGATGCTAATAGCGGCACAAGTTTGGCATCTTTAAATTGTCGTGCTGACAGGTTAATAGAAATATTATTCTCTCGCCCTTGCAGCGCTAATCGAGCCGCAAACTCGCAGGCTTCTTGGAGTACCCACGCACCTAACTCAACAATTAAACCCGTCGCCTCAGCGATAGGAATAAACTTGGTTGGAGGGATCATCCCCTCTGTTGGGTGGAACCAACGGATCAAGGCTTCATAGCCCACTACATGCTGAGTGCGACTATCAACTTGCGGTTGGTAGTAAAGAGCAAACTGCTGCGCCTTAATGGCTAAACGTAGCTCATTCTCAATAAACAAGCGTTCATTAGCTGCAGCGTTAAGCTCTTGGCTATAAAAGTGGTAAGTATTACGTCCTTTTGCTTTTGCCTCATACATTGCTAGATCAGCATGTTTTAGTAGCTGATCTTCTTCTTTACTATCGTACGGTGCCATAGTAATACCAATGCTGGCACTAATAATAACCTCGTTATTACCAAGCATAATGGGGGCATTTAAGGTTTGTTGGATGGTATTCGCTACATCCATGGCGTGTTCTTGGCGTTCAATTCCGCTTAGTAGCACGGCAAACTCATCACCACCTAAACGGGCAATTGTGTCTTCAGCGCGAAGTCGTTTCTTTAAGCGATCCGCAACTTCAATCAATAACTGATCACCCGCATCATGGCCTAGTGTATCGTTAATGCGTTTAAATTCGTCCAAGTCAAAATAGAATAAGGCAAACGCATAATGGCCGCGCTCCACAAGCGCCATGGATTTGCGTAACTGCATTCTAAAGAAGGTACGATTAGCAAGCCCAGTTAAGGTATCAAAATAGGCTAATTGCTCCATTTTACGTTGGCTTTCTTTTACAAACGAAATATCTTGCGCAGAAGCAACATAACTGGTGATGCTGCCACCTTCTTCACGAATAGGTGAAATACTCAACGACACCCAGATTGGTTTTTTATCTAAACCTTGGAGCAAGGTATCGCCACGCCAATAATTTCGACTACGTAAATCAATATCAATGTCATCAACTAAAATAGCCATTTCGCTGGCAATAATGCTTAATAATGGCGACTGCATAAAGTGATTTTCATCAAAGCCAGTCATTTCAAGCATTTTTGGATTGACGTATTCAATAACAAAGTGTTGATCGGTGATCACCACCCCAGTACCTGAGAAAGCCACCGCTTTTGATAATCGATTAGCGGCTTTTTCAGCAATTTCTTTTTCGGTAATACGTTGGTTTAAACCATCAATAAGCTTACGTATTTCAATCGCCATATCGCGAAAAGAGCCATTTAAAGTACCAATTTCATCTTTATTTTCTTTTGGAAACTCGATTTGCAAGTGGCCTTTACCAAAGCTAGTTACCGCATGCACAAGTGAATGAATACGACGAAGCACCAATTGATACAATGCTTGATGTAACAATAGCGCCACCAAAATAGCGTATAAAATAAACAGCCCAAAAAACTTTACTTTTAGCTCTTCAAGGGCAGAAAGTGCTGATGAGCGTTTTTTATAAATGCCAATATACCAATCTAAATGTTGAACTTTACGAATATTTATAATGTGGGTTTCACCATCTTGCACAAAAGAGTCTGCGTATTCCGGCAAGTTCATTTTTATGGTTTGCTTGATCAATTCTTGCAGATCGCCATTAACAAAATCATGGCTGCGCAGTGGCTTATTTGCTTGGCCGTAGACTTCATACAGGTTTTTAGTCAAATTTGGATGAGCAAGTAATTGCCCTTGGCTATCAAACACAAACAAGTGCTGTTCGTTATCGCCAATTGGCAATTGTGAGATCAATGAATCTAGCGCTAAATCACTGCCTGTCACCCCTAAAAATTCATTTTCAATATAAATTGGCACCAGCACGCTAACCAGCCACTTATGCCAAATTTTATCGTAATAAACTTTAGACCAGACTGCTGAGCGGGTGGGGTTAAGCGCTTCTTGCGCATAATTAAAACTTTGGTTATCGATAAATGTATGTGAACCCGCAACATTCAAGGCCCAATTAGGAGGCGCAATACGGATAAAGTTATCTTTGGTAATTAAATAGAAGTTAAAGAAATCTTGGATCAAAGTAGGCGCGACTATTTTCCAAAGCGATTCGGAATCATTAATCAGTTTTTTATAAAAAGGTGAATACTTGTCTTGTTGCATAAAAGCCGCTGATAAACCGTCTTCAGAAGCGCTACGGATACTGCCATCAGGCTCAAAACTCAGTTGCGCACTGTGATTGCTCACCAATTGCGATGAATTATGGAATAACTGACCAGAAACTACATTATTGGCTTGCTCGGCAATATTAATTTTAGTTTTCACTAAATTATTAAATTGCCGGATCAAACGCTCACTGGAATGTTTGAGCATTTCATGCTCTTCAAATACCAGCTGTTTTTCTTCTGATTTGAGCATCAACACCGCAGCGCAAATCCCAGCAATTAAACAGATAGCTGAAATCAGCAATGAGAGTTTCATACTTAACGAATTTACACCAAAACGTGATGGTGGGCGTCTATACACCACAGGACAACCTTATTTTTTAATAATTATTTTTATTTAAATTCACCTACAGAAATATACCAGATCCCTATTTAGATTTATAAATTTTTCGTTAATATTGCTGAAAAAAACCAATATCGAAAATAAACCATCTTTTCATGGTCATAAAACCCGCTAGAGTGTTGACTTTATAGCCCACTCTCCATACATTAAGGCTATGAATATAAAATTCTCGCAGTTACACTTTTCATTTTTTAGCTTCTTTAGATAGGAGAGGCTTACCTGTTTGCGAGATTAAATCAACCGAATAGCAAAGCCTCCCAACTGGGAGGCTTTTTTGTTTTTATTACCCAAAAGGTAATTTTTTGGAATGAGGAACCCAAAAATGACAAATGATGTACTAAATTCACTCAGACACGATATCAATGAAATCGACTCTGACTTATTGGTTTTATTGGCTAAGCGTCGGCGAATTAGCCATGGCGTAGTAGAGTATAAAATCGCTAATAATAAACCAATACGAGACGAAGCCCGTGAGCTCGCTTTATTAGAGAAGTTAATTGGCTACGGTAAATCACTCGGCCTAGATGCCTATTATGTGAATAATGTTTTTCAAACAATTTTAGAAGATTCAGTACTAAACCAACAAGCTATGCTACAAAAGAACTTGAACCCTGATGCAATGAGTGAAACGCATCGCGTGGCGTATTTAGGTGGTCAAGGTTCTTATAGCCAACTTGCTTGCCATAAATATTTTAGTCGTCGCCCTGGTAAACTTGTTGAAATGGGTTGCTCCAGTTTTGAGCAGATCACCGGTAAAGTTGAGAATGGCCAAGCTGACTTTGGTTTATTACCGATTGAAAACACCAGTTCCGGTAGTATTAACGAAGTATTTGATTTATTACAACACGCGCAAGTATCTATTGTCGGTGAAGTAACCCACAGTGTAGAACACTGCTTACTCGCTACACCGGATACTGAGCTGAGTCAGATCAGCAAAATTTTTGCTCACCCACAACCATTTGCACAATGTAGCCGCTTTTTACAAGGCTTAGGCGATATTCAACACGAAACCTGTGACTCAACATCAAGTGCACTGCAATCAGCGCTTGATACTCCTAACAGCGCGGCAATTGGCTCAGCACAAGCGGGTAAAAATGTCGGGTTAGAAGTGATTAAATCAGGGCTTGCCAATCAGCGCGAAAACCACAGCCGTTTTATTGTTGTCGCACGTAAGCCATTACATGTATCAAAACAAATCCCAACTAAAACGAGTTTAATCATGGCGACTAAGCAGCAAGCTGGTTCTTTAGCTGATGCATTGATGATTTTCAAAGAGCATAATATTAACTTAGTAAAACTAGAATCACGTCCTGTTCCTGGCAATCCATGGGAAGAAGTGTTTTATGTTGATTTAGAAGCGAACCTGGTTGATAACCATGTTAAGCAAGCATTGGAAGAGCTTAAAGAGCACACTCAATATGTGCGCGTGTTAGGTTGTTACCAAAGCGAATCTCTGCAGGCCGTGAGTGTAGAAAGTTAAACACTAAATAAAATATAAAAAAGGGCTAAAATTAGCCCTTTTTTATTGATACAGTTATTTTTTAATCTAGCACTTTGGCGTCATTGGCTTTATTTAATAAACTGCGGCTTTGCGTTAAAAAGTGCGCGGTAGAATCAGAGAAGTACGCTTTCGCATCTGCAAACGAATCAATCAAAGCAGCTTTATCTCCAGCCTTAAGTTTTGCTAAAGTACTTGCAAACGTATCTTGATACTGCGCTAGTAGCTCTTCGACATTATCAAATTGTGCCAGCATGATGTCTGAATAAAGCTCTGGTGATTGTGCGAATAAACGGCCAACCATCATCAACTCTAACTGATATATAGGTGATGAGCAACTGCGTAGCTCTTCAAGAGTGTGGCTTTGCTTTGCTAAAAACTGGCCATATACAAACGTGGTTAAATGGCGCATCACCTGAATAATTTGCATCGCTTCGTCGTGCTTTTTCGCATCGAGTTCAACAAGCTGACAGCCCCACACTTGCAACTGGGATAACAAGCCTTGTGCTACCTCATGGTTACGGCCTTCACAGACCACCACAGTTTGTTTTACCCAATGAGAGATATCTGGACCAAACATCGGATGCAAGCCAACTACGGGCCCCTTATGCACCGCTTTTAATACTTTTAACGGCGCTTGCTTAACCGATGTAATATCAACTAATAAGCACTCATCATCGAGCTTAGGTAAGGCAGTGACCACTGTTTCTAAGGCATTAATAGGCACACTGATCATCACCAGTTTCGCACCTGCTAATATTTCTTGCGCGTTACTTTGCTGTTCTTTGTCGAGTATTCTAACTTCATACCCTGAGCGAATAAATTGCTGAGCAAATAACTGCCCCATCGCGCCTTGACCACCCACAATAACAATAGGTGATAATTGCGGTGCACTACATGCAAGTTTCGCTTGTTGGTTTTGGTATGCTTCACGCATCATACGACGTAGGATATCTTCGACTAATTCAGGGTTAACACCTTGGTTGATTGCTTCTTGGCGACGAGCTGCTAATAACGTAGCTTCGCGATCAGGTGCATGCAGTGGCGCCCCAGTTTGTTGTTTAATTGCGCCGATCTGCTCAGTAATACTATTACGTCTAGCCAACAGAGCAACCAACTGGGCATCGCATTCATCAATGCCCTCTCTTAACTTATCTAACTCTTTTATATCCGCCACGCGACTACCACCTTGAAAACTGCAATTTCGTACATTTAAATTTACATAAAAGTAAACTAATCAATACGATAAATACTAACAGGATCAGGTAGCTGTTAAAAGGCTAAATAGTAAAGAATCAGCGTTGTGTAGTTAATAAGGCTTAGTTGAAGCTCTAGCTCGCAATATAAAGTACTCGTGGCTGTTTCAGGAAATATAATTATTCCACCTGAACTGCTATTTTATTTATGCAATCAATATTTTATGCTTAAGTTTAACTATATACTTTACTAATAAAAATTAGCTATTGGCCAACAAGATACTATATGGATATTACATTTACCCCGTTGCAAGTTATTGAACTGTTCTTTCGCTTTGCTACAGTTGGCCAGCTCAGCCTACTTATTGTTTTTTATCTAAAACCGCAGGAAAAATTCCCAGCACCTAAAATCGCTTTAATTAGCAGTATTATAGGTTATATTTTACTAACCGCTCCAATTGAAGATCACCATTATGGCGGGCTCCGACATGTATTATTACTTATTACCGATCTCACACCTTTTGTTATTTTGTGGTTTACACTAACCCAACTTGATGGCAATTTTAAAATAACCAGAACCCCTAAATGGATACTGATGCCAAGCATTGCATGGCTATTAATTTTAATTTATTTATTCTTAGTGCTGGGTGGGGCAGGCATACTTCACGATTTTAATCACGGCCTTGGGATAATCGTGTTACTTACTGTTATGTATTTATGCCTGTCTGAATTTATTGATGATTTAGATAATCGCAGACGCAATGTAAGGTTACTTTTAGTGACCCTTTGCTCATTTTATATGCTAACACTCGTCTCCTTTGAATTTGTATATCAAGGAATTCGTAATACTTGGCAATTTAGCTTCTTTAATGCTGTTATTATTTTTATGTTGGCCGCATCCATTACAACTCATATTATTTTCAAACAAAATAAACCAATCACAAACGCTCAAGCTGGTAATGAGCAACTTAGTACTTTAAATAGCACGCAAATTAACGCACTCAATGAATTAATGACTCAAGGTGTGTATTTACAACCGGAGCTAACAATTGGTAAGTTAGCAACCTTAGTATCTATGCCCGCGCATCAACTCAGACAGCTTATTAACCAACAGCTCGGATTTAGTAATTTCTCCCACTATCTCAATAGTTATCGAATTCCATGGGTGTGTGAACAATTACGTGATCCCACAAAACAAAAGCTCCCTATCTTAACCATAGCGTTAGAAGCTGGTTATGGCTCCATAGCGCCTTTCAATCGAGCATTTAAAGCGCAAATGGCACAAACACCGAAGGAATACCGTAGTCAATTTCAAAAATGATCCGTTTTTTTCAATATCAATAAGCAATTAAAAATCTATTAGGTTGCAATGACCTTTCACTTTTAATTGGAACTTAATAATGAAAAAAATAGCTACGTTACTCTTGGTACTCATTCTGTCTTACCTTTGCTGGCCGCTGTATCAAGGGTTAGCTTATAAGGATATGCTACCTTTAATTGGCTTCAACTTTGTGGCTTGGCCGACAGAGCAACCCAGCTCTAGTCAACTTTTTGCTATGCAATTTGAACACGCTGAACATAAAGCCATTACAGCACTAAAAAAACAACAAGCTAAAGTTGCCGCCCCAGGATATACCGCGGCAGTCGCCATTGATGGAGCAATGATATGGGCTGGCAGCGTTGGTTGGGCGGACATTTCACAACATAAAAAAATGACAACCGACACTCAACTAAGGATTGGCAGTACATCAAAAGCTCTCACAGCAACTGGATTAGCACGATTAGTAGCAGATGATAAACTAGATTTAGATGCACCTCTGTCTTCTTACTTTAAGGTATTACCAAATCAGGCTTGGGCAAATATCACCGCCCGTCAACTAGCTTCACACATGGCAGGCATTCCTCACTACCAAGACAACACCGAACTTTTAGGTGTTTTAGAAACAATCACGGCACAAACTTACTACCCAGATGTAATGGAAGCAATTACATTATTTGATGAAAGTGAGACATTATTTAAACCTGGTGAGCAGTTTAGTTATTCTAGTTTGGGGAGCGTATTATTAAGTGCACTAATGCAAGTTAAAGCCCAACAAACATACCAAGATTATATGCAGCAAGCCGTTTTCAAGCCCCTTAAGATGACTGCAACATTTACAGAAACACCGACAAGCAATCGTGATAACTTGGCCACTTTTTACTGGCAAAATAGTAAACAATTAACCGAGCTTAAAGCTTGGTATAAAGTAGACCTAAGTCACCGTTTGGCTGGTGGAGGCTGGGTTTCCACCTCAACAGACTTAGCGAAATTGGGGCAAGGCTTTATGGATGACACTTATATTCCCCAGTCCGTTAGAGAGGAGTTTTGGACGCCGCAAGTGTTAAGTAATGGGGATATAAATGCACAGAAATACGGCTTAGGTTGGCGCGTACATAACTTAGAGTTAGGGGAAAGCTTTACCAGCATGAAATATATGCACCATGGCGGTGTATCAGCAGGCGCACAGAGCTTCCTAATGGTGATACCAGAATACAAACTTTCGATTGCGGTTAATGCCAATGTCAGAACTGCAGTCTTTTCAGATTTTGCAAACGTATCCTTTGATTTAGCTCGGATATTTATACAAGAAATAGAAACGCAATGAGGACTGTGGCGTTAAAGTAACTTGCGATGAACGCTTGAACGGCGAGTAACTCTTAATCTTTTAACTTTACTCTTTAAGCTCACTAACTCGCTCACTTTACTCAAGTTAATCTACTCGCTATAAAAACCAAAACGGGTTGCAACCCGAAGGCTGCAACCCGTTTTTTTTGCGTTGCTAAACAGCGCGTATTAGTTAAGTTTTTCTCTAATACGTGCAGATTTACCAGAACGCTCACGTAGATAGTAAAGTTTCGCACGGCGAACTGCACCGCGACGCTTAACTGCTACGCTATCGATAAGAGGGCTGTGCGTTTGGAATACACGCTCAACACCTTCACCGTTCGAAATTTTACGAACTGTGAATGCTGAGTGAAGACCACGATTACGCTTAGCGATTACAACACCTTCAAAGGCCTGTAGACGCTCTTTAGCACCTTCTTTTACTTTTACCTGTACAACCACTGTATCACCAGGGCCAAATGCAGGTACGTCTGTTTTAAGCTGCTCATCTTCAAGCGCTTTAATAATATTTTGGTTTACTTTTGCCATTATGTTTCTCACTTTCCTAGGTGTAACTGTCTTCTAGCCACAAGCTTTTTGGTACTCTTGCTGAAATTTCGCGAGTAATACCGCTTGCTCCTCAGTCAGAGCTAGGTTATGCAACAAGTCAGGACGTCGTAACCAAGTTCTGCCTAATGACTGCATTTGCCGCCATTTTGCTATCTCTTGGTGGTTACCACTGAGTAATACAGCAGGCACCTGTTTGTCGTCCAATGTTTCTGGCCGTGTATAGTGAGGACAATCTAGCAAGCCATCCGAAAATGAATCTTGCTCCGCTGATTGATTGTGTCCTAACACGCCTGGCACTAATCGCGCTACTGCGTCAATTAGTGTCATGGCAGGTAGTTCACCACCACTCAAAATAAAATCACCAATTGACCATTCTTCGTCAACGTATGATTCTATTATTCTCTCGTCTATACCTTCATAGCGACCGGCAATCAAAATCAGTTTTTTAGAGCTGGCGAGTTCGCTTGCCCCTTGCTGATCTAATTTGCGCCCTTGCGGGGACATATAAATTACTTTTGCACCATCACCTGCCGCCTGTTTGGCGTCAAGAATGGCTTGTTTCAATGGTTCAACCATCATTAACATACCTGGACCGCCCCCGTAAGGACGATCATCCACGGTTCTATGCTTATCAGTAGCATAGTCACGTGGGTTCCAGCAGTTAAAATCGATTAAACCATTTTTTACTGCGCGACCAGTTACACCTTGCGTTGTAATTGCATCAAACATGTCCGGGAAAAGGCTAATCACCCCTACCCACAACGAACTCGTTTGACTCATTAAAAGCCAGGATCCCAGTCTACGGTAATTTCTCTCGCATCGTGTTTAACTTCTTTAATAACTGAATCAGTTAAAAATGGAATTAAACGCTCTGCTTGGCCAAATGCATCTTTATTATTTGCTTTCACAACTAATACGTCATTTGAGCCTGTCTCCATCAGGTCATCAACTATGCCTAAGTTATAACCTTTATCAGTTACAACCGACATACCAATGAGATCTCGCCAATAGAACTCGCCTTGCGGCAGTTCTGGTAATTGCGCTGCATCCACAGAAATTTCTGCATGGGTATAAGCCATTGCTTCGTCTCGGTCGTTTACTTGCGCAATTTTAGCGATAAAGCCTTTGTTGTGGCGACGCCAGTCGACCACTTCTAAGGTCTGCCATTTACCTTGTTGCCCTATCAACCACGGGCTGAAATCGAAGATCCCTTGGGGATCATCAGTAAATGAATGTACCTTAAGCCAGCCCTTTATACCATACGGGGCACCGAGCTTTCCTACGACAATTATTGATGAGGTGTTCTCTTGACTCATGGTTACACTTACGCCTATTAAGCCGCTTTACGAGCGTCTTTTACTAACTTACTTACGCGATCTGAAAGAGATGCGCCCTGACCTACCCAGTGTTCTACACGAGATAAATCTAAACGTACTTTTTCTTCTTGACCACTAGCAATTGGGTTAAAAAAGCCTACTTTCTCGATGAAGCGACCGTCACGCGAGAAACGGCTATCCGCAACCACAATTTGATAGAAAGGGCGTTTTTTAGCGCCACCACGTTGCAAACGAATAGTTACCATACCGTCCTCTAAATAGATTGACTGTTTTCATTAATAAGATTTACTCCCCAGTATGGGGAGCTGGGGAATTGTACGAGTTTTTAGCAACAATGCAAGTAAGAAGTGACTCGAAATGAGTGTTAAGTTGATTAAACTATGATCTACGCGTTAATTCAGACTATATCGCGCTTTCACTGCATAATTTATCCACAAAAAAAGAGGCTATTTACCTCTTTTTCATTAACTAAATGACGCTTTCATCGAATGTTAGCCAAAAACTTAGAATTTAGAGCCACCGCCACCCATCATTCCTGGCGGTAACATGCCTTTCATGCCACGCATCATTTTTTGCATACCGCCTTTGCCTTTCATTTTTTTCATCATCTTTTGCATTTGCGTAAACTGTTTTAGCAATTTATTGATCTCTTGTACTTGCGTACCAGAGCCTGCTGCAATACGTTTTTTACGCGAGCCTTTAATGATCTCTGGACGCGCACGTTCTTTTTTGGTCATTGAACTGATGATCGCTTCCATTTGAATAAAGGTTTTATCACCCATTTGCCCTTTTACTGCATCAGGCAAGTTGGCCATACCTGGAAGTTTATCAAGCATTGACATCATGCCACCCATGTTTTTCATTTGCTTTAGCTGCTCGGCAAAATCATCTAGGGTAAAGCCATCACCTTTAAATACTTTTTCAGCAACTTTTGCAGCTTGCTCTTTATCGACTTTCATTTCGACTTCTTCGATCAATGAAAGTACATCACCCATGCCAAGTATGCGCGATGCGATACGATCGGGGTGGAAAGGTTCTAACGCATCAGTGCGCTCACCCACACCCATAAACTTAATTGGCTTGCCGGTAATATGGCGAATAGATAAGGCAGCACCACCACGAGCATCACCATCTGTCTTGGTGAGGATCACACCTGTGAGCGGTAATGCTTCATCGAATGCTTTGGCTGTATTCGCCGCATCTTGACCTGTCATTGCATCAACGACAAATAAGGTTTCGATTGGGTTGATTGCATGATGCAGATTTTTTATTTCGTCCATCATGTCACTATCAACATGTAAACGACCTGCGGTATCAACTAATACAACGTCGATAAATTTCTTTTTGGCATGAGAAATAGCCGCTGTTGCAATATCAACAGGCTGTTGTGAAATATCACTTGGGAAAAACTCAACGCCAACTTCATCGGCCAGTGTTTCTAACTGTTTGATCGCTGCAGGGCGATAAACGTCGGCACTAACAACTAGTACTGATTTCTTTTTGCGCTCTTTTAAAAACTTAGCAAGCTTAGCTACACTGGTCGTTTTACCCGCGCCTTGCAGGCCCGCCATCATTACAACGGCTGGCGGTTGTGCATTTAAGCTCAGCTCTTCATTTGCTTCGCCCATGGCCTTTTCAAGTTCTTCGCGAACAATTTTTATGAATACTTGCCCTGGGCTTAGGCTTTTAGTGACTTCAATACCTACTGCGCGCTCTTTAACTTGTTTAACAAACTCGCGAACAACAGGCAAAGCAACGTCGGCTTCTAAAAAGGCCATACGCACTTCGCGTAGCGTGTCTTTTATATTGTCTTCTGTAAGGCGCCCACGGCCGCTAATATTTTTTAAGGTTTTACCTAATCGTTCTTGGAGGTTCTCAAACATGTAAAGGTTCCGATCAAACGTGATATACCAATTTTCCCATCAAGGTTATTACTGCAAGTTTACCACTTGGCGTAAATAGCGCGATTTCTAGAATCAGTATTATTAAAATTTTAATTAAAAACAGTATACCGTAAATGGTGGCGCACAATACAGTGTTCAAGTGCGCTGTTTGAGTTTCTTTTTACAAACTCTATGCAATTGCCTTGCTATAAAATACAATGTCCTTACTCTAACAAGGAATATTTGACTCAAATTGAGTGGCCCAAGCACTATGCTGATTATTAGTTTAACTATTATTGCCAGTTTATTTTATATCTTAGCAACGTCTCACGTGTTGTCTCGGTTATTTCACCAACAAGGGCCGAGCCAAAAGCTGACGATTATTCTCAGTACAGTGGCGATCTTAGCGCACATGTTATTATTGGTGAATTCAGTATTTCGCACCGATGGCCAAGATTTAAGTATTGTTAATGTGGCACTACTAACCTGCTGGGTAATTGTAGTGTCGGTCACTACTGTGTCATTAAAGTTTCCTGCAACCTTACTCCTGCCTGTGGTGTATGGCTTTGCAGCCTTACTTACTATAGCCAGCTTATTTATTCCACATCATATTTTATTGCAAAGTATTAATGTCGAAATCGGCTTAGTCACTCATATTTCACTTTCATTACTTGCCTACTGCGTATTAATTATTGCTACTTTATATGGCGTGCAATTTTACTTTATCGACAAACGTTTAAAGCGCAAAGATTTAGCCATAGTACACAGCCACCTGCCACCTTTAATGGTAGTTGAGCGTCAGCTTTATCACTTATTAACGTTAGGCACCGTGTTATTGACGATGGCGCTGTTATCTGGGTTTGTGTTCCTAGATGGCATGTTTGCAACAGAGTTTATTCATAAAACCGTTTTATCACTGATTGCTTGGGCCATGTTCGCAACTGTAACTGTAGGTCACTTAACGCAAGGCTGGCGTGGTAAACCCGTTGTACTGGCTATCATGGCTGCTGCTTTTGTTTTAACGTTGGCTTATTTTGGTAGCCGTTTTGTGCAAGAGGTGATCCTGAATAAGTTTTAACTTGACTCAGGCAGCTCACTCCCGCTTAATACACATTGGTTAAATAAAAAAGGATCCTTCTTTGGACAGCATCTCTACAAGTGTTTTGTTTATAATACTTGGAATACTTATACTTTGTTCTGCATATTTTTCTGGTTCTGAAACAGGCATTATGTCAATTAACAGAATCCGCTTACGTCACCTTGCTAAAGAAAACCATCGCGCAGCAAAGCGTGTCAACAAACTGTTGAGCCGCCCTGATAGACTGATAGGCCTTATCCTAATCGGTAATAACTTGGTAAACATTGCTGCCGCACAGGTTGCAACCATCATAGGTATTCGCTTATACGGTGATTTAGGTATCGCTATTGCTACCGGTGCATTGACCCTAGTAGTATTAATTTTTGCTGAAGTAACGCCAAAAACGTTAGCCGCCCTTTACCCTGAGCGAGTTGCCTTTCCAAGTTCGATAGTACTTAAAGGATTACTCAAAATTCTGTTTCCATTTGTCGTCATTGTAAACTGGATGACCAACGGGATATTACGGTTATTTGGTATTAGTGCTGCACAAATTGAAGAGCACAGCATGAGTAAAGAAGAATTAAAAACCGTGCTGAATGAATCTGGTGCACTGATCCCCGCTCGCCACCAAAGTATGTTGACCTCTATTTTAGATTTAGAACAAGTCACCGTCGAAGATATTATGATCCCACGTAATGAAATAGTGGCGATTGATATTAACGATGACTGGAAGCTGATCAGTAAGCAGTTAACTCACGCACAACATACACGTGTATTACTTTACCGTGATCAAATTGATGATGCGGTTGGTTTTATTCATTCGCGTGATGCGCTGCGGTTATTAACGAAAGAGCAGTTTGATAAGCCATCACTACTTCGCGCAGTGCGTGAGATTTATTTTATCCCTGAAGGCACGTCATTAAATACCCAGCTATTTAAATTTCAACAATCGAAAGAACGTATTGGTCTAGTAGTTGATGAATATGGTGATATTCAAGGGCTTGTAACCTTAGAAGATATCCTAGAGGAAGTGGTCGGTGACTTTACTACCACACAAACTCGTACGCCAAGCGAAGAAGTCGTTCCACAAGATGATGGTTCATTTTTAGTTGATGGCGGCGCGAACGTACGTGATCTGAATAAAGAAATGGATTGGGAATTCCCACTTGATGGGCCAAAAACATTAAGCGGTTTGATTGTCGAATACTTAGAAGATATTCCAGATGCGAATTTAAGTTTACGTATTGCAGGTTACCCTATAGAAGTAGTTGAAGTGAAAGAAAACATGATCAAACTAGTTCGTATCCAAGCCAATAAACGTAGAATATAAATCTTTAAGTAGAGTAGTACTTCACTACTCTACTACTACCCCTCATCATTTACTTTCTGCAATTGTCTGCTGCTATTACTCATTTAATCTTAAATATTAAGTTATTATATACCCTACTAACTTTATAGTTTATAAGAAAAGTTTTATTACTGAACTCAGTCGCCCCTATAAAAGAAAATATCACCACCCCATTTCCACAACGCGATATGCATATACATCAATTTCCTGGAAAATAAACCGAATACTAAAAAGCCCGCAATGCGGGCTGTTCAAATAATCAAAGTTCAGGTTAACTAAATAACCTTTCTAGCCAACTTTTATCTAGATCTGCTTCGCACTTTTTAAGTTGTGCACCATAGCGACTGGCGCGGTATTTAACTTTATTTGCCACCGCCATTAGCCATTGTTTCTTTTTATAGGTGCCACGTTTGTAGCCGCCCCAACCCTCATGATAATTAAGGTATTGCGCATAAGCATCCCACTTCGACACACCATTTACTTTATGGGTTTTATAGACAAACCACCCCATAAAGTCGATCGCATCATCAAAATCATCTCGATCTGCACCGCTGTTACCCGTCTCACGAATGTAATCAGCCCAAGTGGGAGTTTTCGCTTGTGAGTAACCATAGGCTGAACTTGCTCTGCCAGTGGGAAT
The DNA here is from genome assembly GCF_036960685.1 of Pseudoalteromonas sp. Lineage (GTDB taxonomy): Bacteria > Pseudomonadota > Gammaproteobacteria > Enterobacterales > Alteromonadaceae > Pseudoalteromonas. Next base: position 25,443 of record NZ_JBALXK010000010.1, read on the forward strand.
GATCCATAAAAAATATTCCATAGGTGGCGCAGCATCATGTCTAAAAGAACTTTCTTGGTACATCATGCTCATTAGTACATGTTTAGGCGATCCCCACTTTTCTTGAGCATCTCTTGCGTCATAATACCAATCATTTTTTTCTTCAAAAATCTTACATATATCATTAGGTTGCTTTGGAGGAGCAGTTGCGCAGCCTGTTAACGCAGCCCCCAGCGATAAAATAATTAAATTTTTTTTCATTTTTTTTGATTCTCGCTGAACTTTTTATAAAAGCGTAAGTCCTACTTTATGAATGCGCAGTTTAGCATTGTTTATCCCTGAAGAATCTTTACGCAGCCAACTTGGGCTGCGTTTTTTTTGCCTGTTTAGTTTGCGTTAAAATACGCATCTAAAAACGCATTAAATGTCACATTATCAGCTGCTTTCAAGGTTTGCTCAGCAACAAAGGATTGCTCGGCCTGCTGCTTTAAGTAACTATCTGAGTACACATGATAAGGTGTATCCACGTGACTTTGCTGATAGTTTCTTGCAAGTGCTAATGCAAAATGACCATTATCAAGACCCGACTCTTTAAGTTGCTTAACATACCGCCCAGAATACGTTAACTCAGGATCTGCAACCCATTGGCTTAATCGCGTGATGGTTTCACTGTAGTAACTCACCCCATACGCTTCATCCATATATGCTGCAACATGGTTTAACTGGCTAAAAATATCTGAGCCCCACGTAGCTAAGCTACATGCTTCTCCAGAACGATTTAACATCACCTGCACGGCACGGCCATCACTGACTACGGTATCTAAATTCTCAGTGCTGCGTTGTTGCGAATCCCAATCCATCGTTGGTGAGTCTTTTAATAAGCAATAAGTTAAAAACACATCTAAAAAGTGAATTTGCTCAATATCGATTCCTGTCGCTGTAAATGGGTTTACATCCAAAGCACGAATTTCGATGTACTCAATGCCCCCACGTAGTAATGCATCTGTTGGCGTTTCGCCACTGTTCGCATTACGTTTCGGGCGAATTGGCGAGTAAAATTCATTTTCAATCTGTAACACATTCTTATTCAGTTGCTTTGGCTGGGCATCTCTATAATCCGCAAGCTGACCATAAATATCAGACGGTGAATTGATTGCCGCTTTTAGCCCCGCAATGTACTCTTCTAATGAGTTATACATTACTTTTAATGAAGACTGGGCGCTATTAGTGTAGCCTAAATTACCTAAGCGTAACGCGGTGCCAGTTTCAAGATACAGTGTGCCTTTACCAAGTTTCTTAAAAGGAAGGTCGGTACTGCGGCCTTGTAAAAAAGAATTACATAATGCCGGTGAAGCGCCAAATAAATAGCTGATCAGCCACAGTTCACGCTTAAAGTTACGGATCAAACCTAAATAGCCTGACGAAATAAAATCTTGTAATGGCCCTGTATCGCCTTTAATCGTTTGTAGGCTTTGCCAAAAAGTAGTTGGAAATGAAATATTAAAATGCACGCCAGCGATTGCTTGCATCATACTACCATAACGGTTTTTAAGGCCTTCACGGTACAGTGTTTTCATACGACCAATATTAGAGTCGCCAAACTGAGCTAATGCGATGTCATCTTGATGCTCGATAAAACACGGCATACTAATAGGCCATAATAATTCATCACCCATTTGCGAAAGGGTGAACTTTTGCAAATCATGTAGCTGATTTAACGTTTCTTCAGCTGAGCCGCTAACAGGCGTAATAAACTCTAATAATGACTCTGAAAAATCAGTGGTGATATGCCCATTCGTTAATGCACAACCAACCCCTTTTGGATGCGGCTGTTGTGAAATCGTACCATTGGGTTGGATCCTTAACGCTTCCCTTTCAATACCACGTTGAATGCCTTTAATTGCGAATTTATGCTGTTCTGGGGCGAGCGCTGTTAACGCTTTAGTTAAATCATGTGTTGTCAAAAATGCTTCCTCGAGCCACGTGGCTTAATCCTAAGTCAATGGGGGCAAATTGATAATACTCAAGGTTTAATAATGGCATAACTGAAATTTCCACTATTTACCATGAAGGTCACCGTGTATTTATTAAGCACACTCGCTGCGGGCAGCTTAGTCCATACCCATATGTTTACTAATCTTGCCATTGTGAGCGCTAATATACAATTGCTTTAATTGCACTACAGTGATGCAATTTAATAGGATTCGCCTGCAGCCAACAATAATCAATTCATAGCACTAGACCGATGATAGCAATTTATATATTCAGTTATTAAAAGATTGTTCATTAGCATTTTTATATTTCTTTGTTTTAGATCATAAAAAAGTAAATTAACAATCGTTTTATAGCCGATAGCACTGAAGCTGCTATCTTTACATTGGTATGAACTTTATAATTATCACTAATAATAAAGCATGTTTAAGGACTACCTATGCGTCGGGGTCAGCAACTACTAAACGAAGAAGTTACTTTTTCACAGCAACAAGAACTTGTCTCTACCACGGACTTACGCGGTGTTATCACTTATGCAAATAAGGAATTTTGTACCATCGCAGGCTACAGTTTAGAAGAGCTGGTTGGCAAAAATCATAATATTGTCCGTCACCCTGATATGCCTAAAGCGGCATTTAAAGAATTGTGGGAAAAACTTAAACAAGGGCACTCGTGGCGCGGCATGGTTAAAAACCGTTGTAAAGATGGCCGTTACTATTGGGTTGATGCATTTGTTACGCCTATTTTTGAACATGGTCAACTGGTTGGCTATCAGTCCGTACGGACAAAACCCAGCGAACAACAAAAACGCCAAGCACAACAGCTATACGCTAAAATAAATGCAGGAAAATCCCTGTCATCTTGGCGTGAATGGGTGACGATACGCCAAACTCTGGCACTACTGATAGCTCTACTTGGTTTAGGACTGTTGGCCGCGTTTGTATCTGTTACTGCTGCACTGATCGCGGCGTTATTTTGCTTAGCTGTTGTTGCCTTAAATTACGACGAATTAATCGTAACGCCAAGTGCCTTAAAACAGCAAAAGTTACTCCATGATTCAGTGTCTCGCTATGTCTATGTTGGCCATCATCCGTTTAGCATCAGTGAATATAATATACAGATGCTGAACGCTAAATTACGGACAGTATTGGGGCGAGTAAAAGACACCACGAGCACTTTTACGGGTATAGCGGCTGATTTAGATGAACAATCCACCCTAACCGAACAAGGGATTGCATCACAAGGACAGCGTCTTAGCCAAATAGCCACTGCCATGTCACAAATGAGCGCAACTATCGGTGAGATATCGGGCAATACTCACGATACCGCTGGGAAAGTGAACCTTACTTATCAAAGTTGTACCGATATAAAACTTCACATTGCTGATAATAGCGCGATGGTCTCTGATCTTGCGCTGCAAGTTGAGCAAGCTGCAAGTACAGCTAACTCACTTGCCACCGAGGCTGATAAAATTGGCCAAGTAATGACTGAAATTGAAGGTATAGCTGAACAAACCAATTTGCTGGCTTTAAATGCCGCGATTGAAGCCGCGCGAGCAGGAGAACACGGTCGTGGTTTTGCCGTGGTTGCTGATGAAGTACGTGCATTATCATCTCGGACACAGCGTGCTACTGCACAAATCCATAGTTCTATTAAAGAAATTCAAGATACCCTGTTTAGCTGGTCTACGGTGATGAAAAACACTAAAGCGCAAGCCGACGAGTGTGTAAATACCACAGGTCATACGCAAACTGAACTGGATAGTATTTTCGCGCAAATCAGTGAAATATCGCAACTTGCCACACAAATATCTTCGGCTGCAGAGCAGCAGCAAGCGGTCAGCCTTGATATTAGCGATAACATTACGCAAATAAAAAGTTACAGTGATGAAAACTTAACATTGAGTTTTAATGTCGCTAGTGGCGCTGCACAACTAGTTGAAGGCTCTCGAAAAGTAAACGATATCCTGCTTACTTTTAAAGTGTAACGACTTTAGCCCATAAAAAAACCGCTAAGTTATGAACACTAGCGGTTTTTTTATAGGCATAAATTGATTAGCGACAGCTAAATATTAAGCCACTTTCATCAGCATCGATGACTATCATGTCACCACTTTGATATTCACCAGCGAGTAACTTCTGCGATAATGGGTTTTCAATGGTATGTTGAATAGCCCGTTTGAGTGGTCGTGCACCATAAACCGGGTCAAAACCACTGGCTGCAATTCGATCAAGAGCTGCATCACTTATTTGTAACAAGTAACCCATTGCTGTTAAACGCTCACGTAACTTGCTTAACTGAATATCTGCAATCTCTTTGATATGTTCATTAGCAAGTGGGTGGAATACTACGGTTTCATCAATACGGTTAATAAATTCAGGTCTAAACTCATTAACCAAAACGCCCATCACTTTTTCTTTCAACGCTGCGTAATCGTTATTACCTGTTTGCTCTTGAATAATATCCGAGCCTAAATTTGAGGTCATAATGATCACCGTATTTTTAAAATCAACGGTGCGACCTTGGCCATCGGTTAAGCGGCCATCATCCAATACTTGCAGTAGAATATTAAACACATCAGGGTGCGCTTTTTCAATTTCATCAAGTAAAATGACTGAATAAGGACGACGACGTACGGCTTCGGTTAAATAGCCACCTTCTTCGTAGCCAACATAGCCCGGCGGTGCGCCGACTAAGCGCGCAACTGAGTGTTTCTCCATAAACTCAGACATATCAATGCGCACCATCGCGCTTTCAGTGTCAAACATATAGCCCGCGAGCGCTTTCGTCAGCTCAGTTTTACCCACCCCAGTTGGGCCTAAGAATAAAAACGAGCCAATTGGACGGTTAGGATCTGCAAGTCCTGCGCGCGAGCGACGGATCGCATTGGCCACTGCCACTACAGCTTCGTCTTGACCAATGACTTTATGATGTAGTTGTTCTTCCATTTGCAGCAGTTTTTCTCGCTCACCTTGCAGCATTTTCGACACCGGAATACCGGTCCAACGAGAAAGTATCTCGGCGATTTCGTCTTCACCGACTTGGTTTTTCAATAAACTCATTTCTTGCATTTCGGCTTGTGAGGCCAAATCAAGTTTACGCTCCAAATCAGGAATACGACCATATTGCAATTCTGACATCCGCTGTAAGTCAGTGGCACGACGGGCAACATCTAAATCTAAGCGCGCTTGCTCAAGCTCCGCTTTGATCACTTGCGTGCCTTGTAAAGATGCTTTTTCAGCAGTCCATACTTCATCAAGCTCACGATATTGTGCTTCAAGTTCAGTGATCAGCTCTTGCATTTCGCTGCGGCGCTTTTGACTAGCGTCATCTTTTTCTTTAGCTAGCGCATTATCTTCAAGTTTTAGCTGAATAATACGGCGCTCTAATTTATCTAGCGACTCTGGCTTTGAATCAATTTGCAGGCGAATAGACGAGCCCGCTTCATCAATTAGATCAATTGCTTTATCTGGCAGCTGCCGGTCGCTAATATAACGGTGTGACAAGTGCGCAGCTGCTACAATTGCCGGATCGGTAATTTCAACACTGTGATGTAGCTCATAACGCTCTTTTAAGCCACGTAAAATAGCAATGGTGTCTTCAACCGACGGCTCTTCCACCAGCACCTTTTGGAAACGACGCTCTAGAGCGGCATCTTTTTCGATGTATTTACGGTACTCATCTAAGGTAGTTGCGCCGACACAATGCAGCTCACCACGTGCTAATGCGGGTTTGAGCATATTGCCCGCATCCATCGCACCATCGCTCTTACCAGCGCCAACCATAGTATGAATTTCATCAATAAATAAAATCACTTGGCCTTCTTCTTTGGCCAGCTCATTGAGCACCGATTTTAACCGCTCTTCAAACTCACCACGGTATTTAGCACCGGCTACCAAGGCACCTAAATCAAGCGATAACACACGTTTGTTTTTCAAGCCTTCAGGCACTTCACCATTAATAATTCGCTGCGCGAGCCCTTCTGCAATCGCGGTTTTACCCACACCAGGTTCGCCAATTAATACTGGGTTATTTTTGGTGCGTCGCTGCAGAACTTGAATTGTACGGCGAATTTCGTCATCACGACCGATAACTGGATCAAGTTTGCCTTGCTCTGCACGTTCCGTTAAATCGATGGTGAATTTTTTTAGTGCTTGACGAGTATCCTCCGCATTTGGGTCATCCACCTTTTGACCACCACGAATGGCTTTGATAGCGGCTTCTATTTTTGTGCTGGTCATATTTAGCGCGCGAAAAATATCACCTAGCGGGCCTTTATCTTCACAGGCAGCTAATACAAACAGTTCGCTGGAGATATATTTATCTTTACGTTTTTGTGCGTATTTATCGCATAAGTTGATCAGTGAAACCATATTGTTTGACAACTGCACGTCGCCACCAACACCTTCCACTTTAAATAGCTTTTCTATCTCTTGCGATAACTTGGTATTGAGTTCATCGGCACTTACACTGGCTTGAGCCAATAACGCACGCACACTTGAGCCACTTTGTTGCAAGAGTGAATACATTAAATGTACCGGTTCAATAAATTGATGATCACGACCAAGCGCTAATGACTGTGCATCAGAGAGCGCAGATTGAAATTTACTGGTAAATCGATCTAAACGCATAAGGGGTTACCTATTAAAAAAACTAATTACTTAATTAATGGGTATGCTCGGCACTTTGATCAAGGCTTAGGAGAAAATATACTCACTGAATAGACTATTACTTGCGCCAGATCAAAGAAGCCATACGCCCTGTTTGACCATCGCGACGATATGAAAAGAATTGTTCACTATTGCTAACTGTACAGTACTCACCACCACTAATATTTCTTATTCCTAGGTTAATAAGCTCTGTGGTTGCAAGCAGATAAATATCTGCTAAATATTTACCATCCGCTTGTGCCACAAATGCAGTGTGATGAGTTGCTGATTGCTCACAGAAAAGTGCTTTTACTTCACTGCCGACCTCAAACTTTGCAGCACCTATGGCAGGACCTAACCACGCTCTGATCTGTGCTGGAGGGCAGCTAAAGTGACGCAAAGTATTGGCGATAATACCCGCATGCAAACCGCGCCAGCCACCATGAATAGCAGCCACCTCTTCACCACTTTCACTGGTAAGCAAAATCGGCAGGCAATCTGCTGTCATAATTGCCAGCGGTTGATTTTTTAATCGGGTATATAGTGCATCCGCATCATAATTAGCATGTGGGTCAAAATACTCATCCACAACAACAACTTCACTACTATGGACTTGATTAAGCCACACAGGTGCTTGAGGAAGCTGAGCAGCTAAAAGCGCGCGATTCGTTAATACCGCGTGCTGATCATCGCCCACATGTAGGCCTAAGTTTAAACTCGCAAAAGGCGCATCAGATACACCGCCCTGACGAGTTGTACTGAGAGCCCCAACATTGGGTGGCGCTGTCCAATTAGGATAAAGCATTATTAAAGCAGCTTAAAAATCGATATTTGGGTTAGCTTTAGTATCTTCACGCAGTACATGCGTCATGGCAACCATATCATCTGGAATTGGCGCTTGCCATGTCATCATTTCACCCGTAATTGGGTGAGCTATACTTAGCTTTACTGCGTGCAATGCTTGACGATTAAATTCACGTAACATTTGGAACAATTCAGGTGTTGCACCTTTTGGTGGACGTGGACGACCGCCATAGGCTTTATCACCAATCAATGGGTGATTGATAAATGCCATATGCACACGAATTTGGTGAGTTCGGCCAGTTTCTAAACGAAGACGTAATCGCGTATGCGCACGGAATTTTTCAGCGACACGGTAATGCGTAATCGCGGGTTTACCCTGCTCATGCACAGCCATGTGTGTTCGCTGCGTAGGATGGCGGCCAATTGGTTTTTCAACCATGCCACCCGCTGTCATTGTGCCATTACAAATTGCTTCATATTCACGCGTGAAGTTTTCACGCTTTTGTAATGCTTTAACTAAATGTGTTTGCGCCTGAATTGTTTTAGCTACCACCATCAAACCGGTAGTATCTTTATCTAGACGATGCACAATCCCTGCGCGCGGTACATTAATGATATCTGGATAATGATGCAACAATGCATTGAGCACTGTGCCATCAGGATTACCTGCACCTGGGTGTACAACTAACCCCATAGGTTTGTTAATAACCAAAATATCATCATCTTCATAAACGATGTTTAATTTGATATCTTGTGCTAGGTATTCACGTGGTGCTTCAATACTTGTTTCAACATTTACAACTTCACCACCAAAGAGTTTTTCTCTTGGCGTGTTGAAAATTTCACCATCTACGGTGATTTTATCATCCAAAATCCACGTTTTTATACGTGAACGCGAATAATCCGGGAACAATTGTGCTAATACTTGGTCTAGACGTTTACCGCCTAACTCAGTTGGCACATCGGCTTGAAGAGAAATTTGCTCTGTCATTAGTAACTTTACCCAATTTACCAGTGCAAGCTGTGCTCGACTGGGTTAGAATCGCTTTTAATAAAAGCATTATATAATAAGCATAGTTTACTCGGTTTTACCCACTTGGCCTAGCCGAAGACATCGAAGGTAACAAATAAAATGATAAATAGAATAGGGAAACGTGCATTTGCCATTGTTTTTACAGTTTCATTACTTGGTTTAGGTGCATGTTCGTCAGCGCCAGATGAAGAAGATATCCAACGCGTTCCTAATAAATCTGCGCAAGCATTGTATGACGATGCTAAACAAACGCTTGATTCAGGCTTATATGCGCGAGCAATTGAGCTTTTAAGTGCAATAGATTCACGCTACCCATTTGGCCCTATGTCAAAACAAGTACAAATGGACTTGGTTTACGCACATTACCAAGCAGGTAATACTGAGCAAGCATTAGCAACTATTGATCGTTTTATACGCTTAAATCCAAATCACAAAGATTTAGACTATATGTACTACATGCGTGGTTTAGTAAATATTAAAGCCGATGAAAATGCATTTCAGGAATATTTTGGTGTTGACCGCGCCGACCGCGATGCAAATCGTACGCGTGTTGCCTTTACTGATTTATCAACCTTAGTAAATCGCTTTCCTGACAGTGGCTATGCCCCTGAAGCAAAAAGACGCTTAGTTTGGTTGCTCAATAAAATGGCTCGTTACGAATTAAAAGTAGCTGATTATTACTATGAGCGTGAAGCTTATTTAGCTGCAGCAAATCGCGGTAAGTACGTTGTTGAACATTATTCGCAAAGTAGTTATTTAGATGCAGCACTCGAAATGATGGAAAAAAGCTATACTAAGCTTGGGCTACCTGAATTGAGTGAACACGCTAAAATGACGCGTGAGCTAAATAAACAGAAGTAAATTTCAAATATAAAAAAAGGCGCTGCTTATAAGTAGCGCCTTTTTTATATACCTGACTTTTTAATTTCAGATAAAAATTAAATTGCTTCTTCGTCCTCTTCCGCAGTACGAATACGCACAACGCGCTCAACGTCAGTGACAAAAATCTTACCATCGCCAATTTTGCCAGTTTGTGCTGTTTTAACAATCACTTCAATAGCACGATCAACATCTTCGTCGCTAAGAACGATATCTAGTTTCACTTTTGGTAAAAAATCAACCATGTATTCAGCACCACGGTATAACTCTGTATGGCCTTTTTGACGGCCAAACCCTTTCACTTCACTGACGGTCATCCCAGTGATACCAACTTCTGATAACGCTTCACGAACATCATCAAGTTTAAATGGTTTAATTATTGCTTCTATTTTTTTCATTAATTGTTGCTACTTTTAAATTCTGTTTGAGTCGATTTTAGACAATCCTGCAGTTCATAGCAAACAAAGCAATTGAATTACGGTGATTTAATCAACAACAATGGTATGATTATTAAAAACCTAGCAACTATAGTTAAAATATAAGTCGTTAGCATCACGTTTGAGTGAGTCCCTGAGTATTTAGAGGTAGATATGAAAAAAATACAACGTGGTTTTACGCTATTAGAGCTAATGGTCACCATTGCAATAGTCGGTATTGTGGCTACGATAGCTTTATGGGATAGCAGTGATATGCTAGAGAATAACCGCGCTGAAAACTATTTACTTGAGTTAAAGCGAAACATCAACTTTGCCCGTGCAAAAGCAACCAGCACAGATTCACTCATCGTGGTATGTAGTGGCGAAACTTCTAGAGTTGAAAATGACCAAAGAGTGACATGTTTAAATGATTGGAGTGAAGGCTCTATCATCGTCTTTTATGATAATAATGGTAATGGCATTCATAACCCGCGTATAGGGGACAAAATACTCAGGGTGATGTCTGAAATACCCGATAATAGTCAATTTACGTTTACCGGTGATAATTCATTAATATTTGATGCCAGCGGCCGTGTCACCACAAACCCCGGCATTTTTACCTACTGCCCTAATAAAGATAATAAAAACAATAAAGCAATGGAAGTAAGTGTCTCTGGCACAGCTTTATACTATGGAGATACTAAAAACACTTGCGATTAAATGCCAATCAACCTTGCATCTAATTTAGGGTCAACTAATCTTAAGTAATTAGCTATTACTGAGTGCTTCATGGATGAACAGCATACAAAGCGCAGTTATCTTAAAGGGAACAACGTTAGTTGAAACTATGGTGGCATTGAGCATTATGTCTGTGATGTGTCATTTTATTTTATTTAATTATCAGCCTTTACTAATAAACAACCGCTTAGATAATCACATCGCTAAAGTAAACCGAGCTATTAACTTGTCCCGTTTAAATGCAATATCTTATAGTGCCAATGTGACGCTTTGTGCGCTGAAAAACAATCAATGTTATAACGATAATTGGCACAAGCAACTAACCGTATTTACTGATACAAATGAGTTAGGTGTATTTGATGGTAACGATCAAACTTTATTTTATATCGAGCCTACGCACCCACAAGACATGTTGACCTACCCACGACCTTTTATCACTTTTCGTTATGATGGAACCCCAATGGGGCTTCATAACGGTACCTTTACTTACTGCCCTGCCTATAAAGAAGCAAGCTTTGCAGGGCTGGCAATATCAATTAGTTACACAGGAAGAACAAAAGTTAAAAGTACTTCTAAGTGCCAGGAGTAGCTATTTTATATTTAACTTAGGATTATTTCCCCCAGCACATTGCAGAATTCGCTTTCGGCGTTGCAGTTTTTAACCCTGCATCATCGATTGTAAACGTCTTACAATCTTCATCCTGCAGTGGCGGCCCCGCAACTGGTGTTGCAGTGAAACTAAACGTTCCTGCATCATTATCAACGTCAGCCTTAATTGTGTAAAAACCGTGCTCTGTTGGTGTTACAACGCCGATGTTATCTAAATTAGTCGTATATTGACGATTATCTACAAAAAACTGTTCTTGTCTATTCGCGGCATCAAGAAGCGATGTTATCGCTTCTGTACGCGCAGTACGTTTAACATGCTCAAAGTAGCTTGGTAACGCAATTGACGCAATAATTCCTAATATTGCGACGGTGATCATCAGCTCAATTAACGTAAATCCTAGTTGTTTTAGTTGTTTAATTGTTGTCATTTACTTCTCGCTTATAAATAAAGGTTTGTTGTGTTTTAAAACCAAAACCAATTGGCACAGCATCATTAACTAACTTGATATTGCCATCTTTATCAAATGAAATACCAGGCCCAAGAATCTCTTTTGGGATGAATGGGTTCTGTGCACTAAGATCATTACTATCTGTGGCTTTTATCCCTGGCCCTATCATTAAAAACTGACTGATAGTCTCTACATCGCTACCATCATCGCAAGTACCATTGCTATTACTATCAACACAACTATCAGCACTACCAAAATAAAGTTGCGGCGTATCTGGTACATCATTGCTGGTCACAAAACTTAGTTGATCGTATACTTTTGTGCCATAGTGTAAATGGAACGCATATAAAGAGCCTGACCCACCAGTTAGTGAGCACTGATTTACAGTTTCAGTAGCTGATGCTGGTGTATAGCTTGTGAAATAAGCGACGCCTCCAACAACAGTGGCCGCTGCAAGCGATTTTTCACCGTTGGCTGGTAAGTCGTAATACCAACCACTCTCACGGCTTAATTCAATTTCTTTTTTAGTAAACTCATCAATATCATCCAGCGCATTACCAAAAGGATCCTCATTTACATTCATTAAATCATCCACTGTAATAGTTGCAGGTATATCAGTGCCTTTAAATGACTTAGTTAAGGTATTTGTATCTCGCACCATATACAATTGATCAAGTGTTGTTGTGCCTACTGGGTTTGAACGGTTTCCGCTACCAAGTAACACTGCATCAAAAGGGGTATCTTTTCGTGTAACAATATTTGTCCCATTAACCCGTGTATTCGTCACTTTACTATACATAGTACGAGCAACCATTGGTTTATAGAAGAAGCGTCTATCTAACGCGTTAGTTAAACCACTTAACTTAGCCAATTCAAAATGAGTCCAATCACTTTTTGTATCGCTTGGCATATCGACACGCCAAACACTGCCACCTGTATCTGCCGCATAAATACGATCAACATAGCCATCATAATCAGAATCAAGGGTAGTGACAGTTGCTGCAATACTATTTTTACCTTTAAAACCTTTTGTTGGCGTTAATTCCCACAATAAATTACCATTCGATGCGTTAACGATATAAATACCACGACCCTTGCTATCTTCACCAAGTATGACTGTATCTTTATTAGTGTCATAGCCTGCACCAAATATAAGTACAGGATCATTACCAAAAGCTTTCACAAAAGAGACTGTTGGTGCCGACCATGTTTGCGCTAATTCCTTAAAATCACCACTTCCACCTTGAATTATCCACTTTAAGCTCGGTGCATTAGGGTTAGTAATGTCTAAGCCATAATAGTTATTACCACCTCGACGCATCCCAAAGAATGCCCATACGCGATCACTGCCATTGACAACACCATCACGATTCGCGTCATCAAAATAAATTGTGATTGGACCATCAATACCATACTTTTTAGTATCGGCTTGATTTTTACGAATTGGGTCAATAATTTTATAAACACTACTAGGTATAAATGCCCAACTTTCACTTACGGTACTGCCTGCATCTTTAAACATGTGTAAGAAGCCAGCATTTGTACCTATTAAAATACGCACATCATCGTTACCGTAATCGATTGTGACAGGCTTTGAGTGCAATGGATCACCAAAAATATCTACCCGCTGATCACTTGATGAAGAGTCATTGTCTTCATTATCAACATCAATACCACGAGCCCAATCAATGGTGCTTTGAAGCTCATTTTGACTCACCCCAAATGCACTTGCCGCATTGGCATCACTGCCGTAAGCTGCTGACACCTTTGCTTTAGTGAATTCAACAAGACCACCGGTTCCTGCATCAGTAAGTAGCTTTCGACCACTGTTTGCAGTGGTTGAGAGCATTAAATTTACGCCGCCATTTTCTACCGAGTTACCGTCTGGGCTAGCCGTTGTTGGTAACCAAAATGTACGTGCATCTTTATCTATTAGCCCATCTGAATTCAACGCTTGCTTATCTGCTGAATCCACAATTTGTGTGCCAGAAACTTTAAGCTTTTTTAGATTTCCGCGCCAACGCGCTCCACCATCCGGATAAAACATCGCGTAATAAATAGAGTCACGACTTCGAGTTTGATCAACGTTATTACTGGCAACTGATGGAGAAGTAAACGTATCGTTCACTTCCCTAATACGTGTGATGGTATTTTTTAATGCTTCCGAGAGCTGCTCAGCAGTATCAGCATGCAGATATTGCCCACCACCATATGTCGCAGCTTGAGCCAATAGGTTCTTTCCTGAATCACTCATTCCTGTACCAAAGCCAATTGGGAAAATTCGGCCAAATTCACGTATTTCGGTCGTTTTAGTGTATAAGTCAACTTCAATATCTTTTGTACCGCTAATCACTTTTGCTAGTACAGTTAAGTAACTGTTGCTGACCACTGGGGGATCGTCTTTAAAGTACTCGTTGTGTAAATTTTTAATGCTGGTATTGCGGTTAGTGTCATTACTTGGATCACCATCAGTCATCAAAATAATATTGACACTGTTATCACAACGTAATGGCTCTCCGCTTATAGGAGCAAAAAGTGATTTATACACTCCATTGCTATCAGCGCTTTTATCACGGCTGTTAATATTTCTAGCGTAATCAACATTCTTTCCTGAAATATATAAATACGCTTCCCACAGCGTTTCAGTGAGAGGAGTTGAACCACTGGCAGGTAGTGCCGCTATTTCATCAAGCAGAGTTTTTTTGGTTGAGCCAACCTTGGCTAAAATATACCCACCATCACTGCCATTAAAACGCATTAAACCAAATTCAATATCATCATTGTCGCTAACTAATTGAGTAATCGCATTTCTAGCAACATTTAAACGGCTATCTTGGCAATTAGCAACATATCCAACACCTGGTCTCCAACGGTAGCATTGTTTAGTTAAACTATAATTAGGTTTACTTTCAAAACAGTCAGCTTCGTAAGCGTAGCCTCTGTTATCAGCCTGGTAACACTGCCCACCATCGGTCACATCCCACGCCATGCTTCCAGAGGTATCAAAAACGAATAAAACGCGAGGTTTTTCTTCAATTTCAACATTATGATTTACATATAGCTCGATATCTTCAGCATGGATATAGTTACTTCCAGATGCAGAAATAACGAGCAACAGTTTAATCAATAAGTATTTAATTTTCATAATGTATCTCGCTTAACCGCCAGTATTAAGGCTTGCCATTTGCTGAGCAATCCCAGTGGTAACTGTTAATGTATGCTTACTTTTAGAGCCATAGGTAATCGTTGAATTGATTTGCACCATATTGCAAGAAACGCCTGCGGTATACTTGTAGTCTCGTGGGCAGGGCAAATCGAGCGCGCCATCATTAAGATTACTTAATTCACTTTCTGTATCACCTATCGTGGTCAAGGCAATTGTTCCGTCAGGTAACTGAGCTTGGGTGTAAAGTAATTTACTTGCTCCATCTGCTGCAGCCTCTGTCGCAATTACCTTTTGTACATTGCCCATCAAGATATTTTCGGCTTCTTCACGTTCAAACGCTGCATTGGTAATTTTAATATCCACACTTGCACTGCTCATTAACGTTACTGCTATTCCTGTAACTGCCACCACCATAATTAATGCAACAATTAAGACTACGCCTTGTTGCTTTGAGGCTAATTTTAAATACGCCATTGACTAGCCCCTATGTTATTTAAGCGGATCGTGGTGGTAAATAATGCGCGACGAAATTGATCATTAAACTCTAAAACACGTTGGTTGGCATCTTCACCTAATGTATATGTTTGATTCAGTTGATTTAAACTCGCATCAGGCTGCAGTGCCCGCACTAAAATAAACACTTGTACGGTTAAGATACCACGGCGATCTTCCCAATTAGCCGCGGTCATACTATTTACATCTCTATATGTATCCACTCGAGCGTCGGCATTAGTATCTAAACCGAATAAAAAGCGCATATTCTCGACTCCTTCCATTATAGTCTCTGTGACCATTCCTCCATTTGGGGTCAGTCGTTTGCGTCTCAAAACGGGAATTGTTAAATCTCTGCCGTTTAACTGGTAAGTTTGTTCGTCGATGTAATAGGCATGGTGACGATATCGCCAAACAGTCGCATTTGGATTATCTGGATTTGCAGGGCCTCGCGTAAATTCTCCCCACTCTTGCTCTGCAATAAAATAATAATTATCATTATTATTGTTATTACCTGCTGGGTCTATTTCCAACCCTTCTAAAAATTTAATCTGTAGAATATCTGAATTTTCGTTTGAATTAGGGATGCAGTTTAATTGCGATCCCCCCGTTGATTCGATTGCATACACTAAACGGAAGTTACTGTTTACTGTATTATCTGGGAAGCTATTATTATTAAGCCCTTGTGTACAATCTCCGGCTGGATTACCCGCACTTTTAGCAATCACAGTATTATCAACTGAAAATGAATCTTCGTAAAACGTACCCCAAAAACCTATTTGTTCTATATCACGCTGCATAATACTCAAAGCTAAGCGGCCAGTTTCTTGTAGCTCACCAATCGTCATAGTGTCACGTGTTGTTACTTTCATACTAATGTAAGTGAACATCACCCCACCTAGCACAAGTCCACCGATAAACAATGCCACCATCATCTCAACTAAAGTAAAGCCTTGCTGTTTCATTTCACGAGGTCCTTAGATACAAAAAGCTATTTAATACGACTACCCTGCGCTTATTATTTGCCGCACCGCACTTTATAACTGCTGTATCGCCAATAGCGGTAAACTCTTGACGTCCTTCCCAGCTGATCACCACTTGGAGGGTGTATGCGTTACTACCACTTGCGGCATCGCGTTGATTATTGATACACACTGTTGCATCATCCAAAGCTCCCGTATTTTCACGTGCCTGAATTGCACGGATCCATTGCTGGCGATCGAGTGCAGCAATTTGCCCTGAGTTACAAGTGTTGGTATAGCAAGTTCGTGATTGTTGCAGCGGCGTATCACTGTTAAATGTGCCATTGTACTGAGTGATCACTCCAACTCTGTCATTCGCTCGCATTCGTTGAATCATATCATTACCCAAAGCCACAGCAGCAGCACGTTGCATAGAGTCGAAGCTGGCTTGTTTTGCTTTTGCTTGTAGTGCTACCGCACCGAGCAAGCCAAAGCTTAAAATCACAAATGCGATTAATACTTCAACCAAAGTGAAGCCTCGTTGTGATGACGAATTGGTGACTCTCATAACACACCTAATATAAAACTATCTGACTATAAGCATATGCGAACACAGTGTAGATACAAGATGGGTAACGATGAACGGCTATATTTGTTGATGAATGGTGGGAATAAGTGCGACAGACAGCACAATCGATCACTTAATGAAGCTAAAGGTGTGCTTTTATCTGCTTATATAAGCGTCTACTGACCGGTAATAAACACGCGCAGTCTTTTAACTCAACCACATGGCTACCATCTACTGCTTTTTTTAGTGCGACTAAGCGCGACTGGTTAATCAGTATTTTTCTGTGAATACGTAACAACTCGGTTGGGTATTGTTGCTCCAACTGCTTTAAGCTTTGATCCAATATTGCTTCAGCGTTAGTAGATATTAAACGTGTGTATTTATCTTCCGCCATGACATAGAAAACATCATCTAACGCCACACATTTGGTAACACCTGCTAGTTGATAACTGATCACTGCTGGTCGTTGCTTGTGTACATGCGCTCTTGTAAGGCGCCCTAGTTGCTCGATGGTATTTGCCAGGTTTTGCTCTGTCACCGGTTTAACTAAATATCCAGCGGCGCTAAGCTGTAATGCATCTAAAGCATGCTCTGGGTGAGCGGTGACGAATATAATTGCAGGTGGTACAGGCAACTTATTCAATTGTGTCGCGACTTCTAAACCGTTCATCGCTGGCATATCAATATCGAGAAAGACAATATCTGCACCAAGCAATTTCATTTGTTGCAAAGCCTCATTGCCATTACTTGCTTGAGTTGCATGCTGATAATCGGGGTAATGAGCAAGTAAACGCTGTAGGCGCGCTCGCGCTAATGGCTCGTCGTCAACGATTAATACTTTCATGCTTGCTCCTGCATATTATCGATACTCAAAGGCAGCACTAATTTAACTCGAAATACATCACCACGGGTTGTTACCGTCAGCTTTGCACAGCCTTGATAATAAAGGTCTAAACGCTGACGAATATTATTCAGTGCCATACCATTTCCAGGGCGTTTTTGTTGCTGCGTCGAGATTGGGTTCTCAACTAAAATAACTAATGAACGTTTACTGATATGCAACTCAACGTAAATTGTCGCGCCAGCCAACGCAGGCTCCACCCCGTGGCAAACCGCATTTTCTAGCAATGGTTGTAATGTTAAGCAAGGAATCGTGATCGCTGGTAACTGCTCTGGTAACTGCCAATTAACTTGCAAACGCTCAGCAAAGCGCCAGCTTTCTAACTTTATATATTGCTGAGTGAGTGTGATTTCATCGGCTAATGCGGTTTCTTTGCCAACCCGCATGGCCGCTTGTGACAGTGCTGCAAGCGCTAAAATTGCTTGCTCTGCGGCTTGTGGATCATAATGGGTCAGTTCAGCGGCGGTATTGAGGCTATTATATAAAAAGTGTGGCCGAATACGTGCCTGTAAGGCATCTAATTCAGCGCGCGCTAATGCGTTGGTTTGTTGTTCTTTTTCAAAATAGATGGTTAAAAATTGAATGAATAATGCGGTGACTAAAAACACCACTAGCAGGTTTCTTAAGATAAACTCATAGCTGTTTTGTTGTACAAAATAATCACCAGCAAACTCAATTAACAAACCACTAAAAACAGCTGTTGTAAGTAGTAATGAGAGTATTAAGGCAGTCAATTGCAGTGCTTGTCTTAGCTGCTGGAGTTGTGTTCGCAGTAAATAAAGCCAGGTTAGGCTAGATAAAAAAGTAAGATGTAAAAACAAGCTTATCGCACCAAGACGGATCCATGTATCACCGGCTGTGGTAGGGGCAAAAGCAAGAACGGTAGCAATAACTTGCGCAACCACTAAAGTGGCAAGTACGCCGCGCTCTTTAAAAAGAGCAGCAAAAAGCAAAGTATTGGTTTGCACCGACTTGCTCATTGCGCTCTCCTTCAATTACCCATTAAATACACTAAAGGTTAGCGCAGCTCAACAGGTACAGCAAATACGATATTTTCTTCTTCGCCTGGGTTTTCAATAACCTGTTTACCGCCTAGTTCTTTAAGACGATTTATAACCTGTTGTACCAATACTTCTGGTGCCGATGCACCGGCAGTAACACCAACCGCTTTAGCATCATTAAACCAGTTATCTTCTACATTGCTTGCATCATCAATTAAATAAGCCACAGTGCCCATTTTATCTGCAAGTTCACGTAAACGATTAGAGTTTGAACTATTTTTAGCTCCAACCACTAATAACACATCAACTTTATCTGCTAAATCACGTACTGCATCTTGACGGTTTTGTGTCGCGTAGCAAATATCATCTTTACGCGGACCATCTATCGATGGAAATTTCACTCTCAGTGCATCAATTACATCAGCGGTATCATCTACCGACAAAGTGGTTTGACTACAATAAAATAAGTTATTAGGGTTTTTAACGCTCAGTTTCATAACGTCTTCTGGGGTTTCTACTAAGTAGATACCACCGGCATCGTTATCATACTGACCCATCGTACCTTCAACCTCAGGGTGACCATGATGACCAATTAAGATACATTCAGTGCCTTTACGGCTTGCTCGAGTTACTTCCATATGCACTTTAGTCACTAACGGGCACGTAGCATCAAAGACTTTTAAATCTCTACGTTTTGCTTCACTACGCACCGCTTGCGATACACCATGGGCGCTAAAAATAACAATGCTGTCATCTGGTACTTGATCCAGCTCTTCAACAAATACCGCACCACGATTTTTTAAACCATCTACAACATAACGGTTATGTACTACTTCATGGCGCACATAAATTGGCTTTTCAAAGATATCTAAAGCACGCTCTACAATGCTAATTGCACGGTCTACGCCCGCACAAAATCCACGTGGGTTTGCTAGTAAAATATCCATTAGCCATTCACCTCTAAAATATCAACTTCAAAGGTTAAACGTTGGCCTGCCAGCGGATGATTAAAATCAATCGTTACAGACTCCCCTTGCACTTCACGTACAACACCCGGTAACTCAGTACCATCTGGTTGTGTAAAAGCAATGATAGAACCAACGGTAGCCGGTGTTTCAGGGCCAAATTTACTGCGGTCAACATAATATATGTTATCCGGATTTGGTTGCCCAAACGCATCTTCTGGTTCAAGCTCAAATGACTTACTGTCGCCAGCCGCTAGGCCAAACAAACACTTTTCAAAGTTTGCCGTTAGACTTCCGTCACCCATCGTTAATTTGGCGGGTTTATTATGCACTTTGGTAGAGTCAGCCGCTGAGCCATCTGAAAGCTTAATTGAGAAGTGAAAAATTACTTCTGACTTTTCACCAATAACTAGTTGGCTCATGCTTTTTGCTCCTTAGGACTTTCGCCAGTAAAGGCATCGAATAATAATAATGCAGCGCCAACACAAATTGCACTGTCAGCAATATTAAATGCTGGGAAGTTCCAGTTTTGATAGTAGAAGTGCAAAAAGTCAATGACATAACCATATGTTAAACGATCATATAAATTACCAATTGCGCCAGCTAATACTAACGAATACGCACCGCATAATACTTTATTGCTCGCTGGTAAGCGTTTTAGCCACCAAATTAATAAGCCACTGATGCTAATTGCTATCAAGCTTAAAAACCAACGTTGCCAACCGCTTTCATCACTTAAAAAGCTAAAAGCGGCGCCGTAGTTATGTACGTAAGTAAGATTAAAAAACGGCAAAATATCAATTGAATCACGTAAATTCATGGTGTTAACAACCAGTGTTTTAGTAGCAAAGTCTACAACTAAAAGTAGTAGACTTAACCATAGCCACACTAAACCACTTTTTTGGGCTAGTTTGCTCACTTAATACTCCTATGCGAACTGACGTGTTTCGCCTTCGCCATCAATATTGCTAACACAGCGACCACAAATTTCTTCATGAGCAGGGTTTGCACCTACATCATCACAGTAATGCCAACAACGTTCACACTTTTGAGCATCAGTTGCTGATACAGCGATATACAAGCCTTCAATCTCTGTCGCTTGAGTGCCTTCAGGCTGTGCATCAACTGCTGTAACAGTGACTTTTGAGGTTAACAATACAAAGCGTAATTCATCACCCAATGCCGCTAATTTAGCAGCAAGCTCAGCACTTGCATAAAGATCGACATTGGCTTGTAATGTTGCACCAATCACATCTTCTTTACGCGCGCCTTCAAGGACACGGTTTACTTCATCACGCACATTTAAAATCGTTAACCAATCATCGTTGCTAAACTGGCCTTCACCTATAGCTTTTAAGCCTTCATACCAAACTGATGTAAATACATATTGGTCGCGCTCACCTGGCAGTGCTTGCCAAATTTCTTGTGCAGTGAAGCTCATGATTGGCGCCATCCAACGCGTCATCGCTTCAGCAATATGGTACAGCGCTGTTTGACACGAACGACGAGCATGACTATCACTTTTCGCTGTGTATTGACGGTCTTTGATCACGTCTAGGTAGAATGAACCTAACTCACCAGTACAGAAGTTCATTAGCTTTTGCGTTACTTGCAGCATTTGATAGCTTTCGTAAGCCGCTAAAATTTCATCTTGTAACTGTGCAGCACGGCCAACAATCCAACGATCTAATTCAACCATATCGTCGATAGCCACTTGATCCGTTTTTGGATCAAAACCACTTAAGTTAGCTAGCAAGTAACGGCTAGTGTTACGAATACGACGGTAACGATCCGCTGAACGGTTGAAGATTTCATCTGATACAGTCATTTCTGCAGTGTAATCAGTTGAGGCAACCCATAAACGCAAGATATCTGCGCCCAATTTATTCATCACATTTTGTGGCGAAATTACGTTACCTAATGATTTTGACATCTTACGGCCGTTTTCATCCACAGTGAAACCATGAGTTAGCACTTGACGATAAGGCGCATGACCATTAATTGCCACAGAGGTCATCATTGATGACATAAACCAACCACGGTGTTGATCTGAACCTTCAAGGTATAAATCAGCTGGGCCGACTAAATCTTCACGAGCATCAACCACACAGGCATGCGATACACCCGAATCAAACCATACGTCTAACGTATCTTGTACTTTCATGTATTGCTGAGCGTCAGTTTCACCTAGTAAAGTCGCAGGTTCTAAATCGTACCATGCTTGAATACCTGACTTTTCTACAAGTAGTGCCGCTTTTTCAATCAATGCTTGTGTATCTGGGTGAAGCGCACCGGTGTCTTTATCAACAAATAAAGCAATTGGTACACCCCAAGTACGTTGACGCGAAATACACCAATCAGGACGACCTTCAACCATGTTCGCAATACGGCTTTCGCCCCATTCTGGCAACCATTGAGTGTTTTTAATCTCAGCCAATGAATCTTGACGCAAATTAGCTTGATCCATACTCACAAACCACTGCGGCGTAGCACGGAAGATAATTGGCGTTTTATGACGCCAGCAATGCGGGTAGCTGTGTGTAAGGGCATGATGATGCATTAACGCATTACGTTCAGTCAGGACTTCTACTACACTGGCGTTTGCTTTAAATACGTGTTGCCCGGCAAAAAGCTCAGTGTCAGGTAAATACACACCGTTTGCGCCAACTGGGTTAGCCACTTCTAAACCATATTGTAGACCCGCCACGAAATCTTCTTGACCGTGTCCTGGTGCTGTATGCACGATACCGGTACCTGAGTCAGTGGTAACGTGATCAGCAACAATCACTGGCACATTAAAGTCATAAAACGGATGCGCTACTTGTAAATTCTCAAGTGCTGAACCGGTTACATAACCTAATACGTGGTAATGATTAAAGCCATAACGATCCATGGCATCTTTAACCAGCTCTGAACCTAAGATTAAACGCTGTTGTGCGCCTTCATCATCCACTTGCACAAGTGCATATTCTAAATCAGCATGTACAGCAACTGCGCGGTTAGCAGGCAGGGTCCACGGTGTGGTTGTCCATATCACAGTGCTAACGGTGCCTGTGCCTTCATGATCCGCTTTTAAATCAAACGCGCTTACAACAGCCGCTTGATCAATAAACTGAAAACGTACATCAATTGCTGGCGATTGCTTATCTTGGTATTCAACTTCAGCTTCTGCTAATGCTGAGCCACAATCTGTACACCAATGCACAGGTTTTGCGCCTTTGTGCAAATGACCTTTTTCAATGATACGCCCCAGTACACGAATTGCATTGGCTTCAAAATCAAAGTTCATGGTTAGATAAGGCTTATCCCAATCAGCAAACACACCTAAGCGTTTAAAATCAACTTTTTGACCTTCAACTTGTTTTTTAGCATAGGCACGGCATTTTTCACGGAATTCTGCAGCCGTAACTTTCACGCCTGGCTTGCCTACTTTTTTCTCTACCATTAATTCAATTGGTAGACCATGACAATCCCAGCCCGGTACGTACGGTGCATCAAAATCAGATAAAGTTTTTGATTTTACGATAATGTCTTTTAGAATTTTATTTACTGAATGGCCTAAATGGATATCGCCATTTGCATACGGAGGGCCGTCATGCAAAATAAAGGTCTTTTTACCTTTTTTAGCGTTGCGAATTTGACCATATAGGTCGTCTTCATACCATGTTTTAAGCATTTTTGGCTCACGTTGTGCCAAATTGCCGCGCATTGGAAATTCTGTTTCCGGTAAATTCAAAGTATGCTTGTAGTCGCTCATTAATCCTAGTTTCCGTATCGGCTACCTAATTTAAACCAAAACACTGTTTAGCGGCAGCAACATCAGTTGCTATTTGTGCCGTCAATTGTGTTAATGTCTCGAATTTTTTCTCATCGCGAAGTTTTTTAATTAACTCCACGTGCATAAACTGTCCATAAATATCTTGCGCAAAGTCGAACAAATGAACTTCTAATAATGCGCGTGTTCCATTAAATGTGGGTTTGTTGCCAATATTTGCAACCCCATACACTGTTTTATCGTTTAACGTAACTTGTACAGCAAATACCCCATTGACTGGGCATACTTGCCGTTTTAATGCGATATTAGCGGTACGAAAGCCAAGTTCTCGGCCGCGCTTCCAGCCATGGATCACTCGCCCTGATATTGCATAATCATGACCGAGCATCGCTTTGGCTTGCACTAATTGACCGTCAGCGAGTGCTTGGCGGATCAAAGTGCTACTCACTCTAGCATTTAATTGCCGAAAACTCGCGGTGCTTTTTACATCCAGATGCGCCGCTTGGCCCATTTTTGTCAGTAAATTAAAATCTCCCTGACGCCTTTTGCCAAAACGAAAATCATCACCCACTGTTAACGCTTTTACGCCAAGTTTATTAATCAGTATTTCTGTTACAAACTGCTCAGCTTGCATGTTGGCAAATTGCTGATTAAAACTAATACAAATAACGCGTTCTATGCCCAATTTTGCTAATAGACGCAGCTTGTCACGTAATCGTGTTAGTCGAGCTGGCGCATTGTCTTTAGCAAAAAACTCCTGCGGTTGCGGCTCAAATAACATTACGGTGCTGGGTAAGTTATATTTTTTAGCATCATTAAGTAACCCATTGAGCACTTCTGCATGACCTAGATGCACGCCATCAAAATTACCAATGGTCAACACACAGCCATAATGCTGCGCACGAATATTGTGAATACCTCTAATTAACTCCATGCCACCTAATGCCTTAATGCGCGTTATGTACCGAGTAAAATTTCACTTGGGTTACAGAACCACCGATTATACCCAAACCACCTCAAGATGCGAGTTTCAGTTAGTTTTTTTAACCAATTATGTGGTAACAACGTTTTTTATGGTATTTAGCCGCACACCAAGTAAAAACAAAACAAAAAAGTACACAACCCCTGCCAGCGCAAGTAAGCCTGTGAGTAAAGCAACCTGCTCACTAAAATGCCATTGACGCCATAAGAATTGTGCTGCGCAATACCAGACTATGCCTCCCATAACTGTGGAAGCTGCAACACATTTGCAAGTAAACAGTAAACTAAACCGCGAAAATTGATAAACCTGCTCTTTGCTTAACTGACGATACAATAAATAGGCATTACAACTGGCCGACATTGAAGTGGCAAGCGCCAAACCTAAATAACCAATAAACGGCGCCAGCATAATGTTAAACACCATATTAAGTATCAAGGTAATAATACCAATACGCACCGGTGTTTTAGTATCTTGGCGAGCATAAAAGCCTGGCGCTAAAACTTTGATCAGCATAAAGCTGACTAATCCTACCGAATAAGCCATAACCCCCATACTGACAGCTTGTACATGGTCGATATCGCCATCTTTGAATGCGCCATGGTCAAATAACACCGAGATAATTAACGGGCTAATAATCATTAGACCTACCATTGCCGGTAGGCCTAAAAAAATAACAAAGCGCACCCCCCAATCTAAGGTATGCTGAAAATCACTGCTTTTTTTGCTGCTGTGTAATTTTGATAATGCCGGCAAAATCACCGTAGCAATACCAATACCAAATAACCCCAGTGGAAATTCGATTAACCGATCAGAGTAATATAACCAAGCAATCGACCCGGTCATTAACAATGAGGCGATCATCGTATCGAGGAGTAGGTTAATTTGACTGATCGATACCCCAAACAGCGCCGGTAACATTAACTTGCGGACTTTTTTTACATTGTCGTCCTGCCAAGCCCAGCGCGGACGGCTTAGCATCTTTGCGCGATATAAAAACGGTAATTGAAACAATAACTGCACGACACCACCGACAAATACACCGATAGCGAGTGCATAGGCACCGACTGAAAATTTATCATGTAAGAATATGGCACAGGTTATAATCGAAATATTAAGTAAAACTGGCGTAAATGCAGCCACAGCAAAACGATTATAAACATTCATCACCGCCCCACTGAGCGCAACAAGGCTTACAAAAAATAAATAAGGGAAAGTGAGCTTAAGTAAACTACTGGCTAAAACAAATTTTTCACCATCGGCCCCTCCTTGCCACCACTCAATAAACCAACCGGTCCCAAACAATGCAGCAATAACTGGCGATGCAATAACACCAAACAGGGTGACAACCAGTAAGATAGTTCCTAATGTGCCTGCAGCTTGAGCAACAAACAGCCTGACCTTATCGTCACCTTGCTGCTCTTTAATTTCCGATAACACGGGGACAAACGCCTGAGCAAACGCGCCTTCGGCAAATAAACGACGTAAAAAATTGGGAATTCGGTTAGCGAATAAAAAAACGTCTGCCGCAGCACCTGCGCCGAGTAAATTCGCAACAACGGCATCTCTTACTAAGCCTAAAACACGCGATATCATTGTCATACAACTTACAATCATACCGGAACGAAATAATCCTTTAGCCACTTTAAACCTGCTTTAAAACCAACGATAAAGCCGATTATGCCACAGACTTTTTTATAAATCGCTCTAAAGCACTAGGCTGAACTCACCGCCTTTGTTACAATAGCGTCATTAACTGCTAGAGCGGCAAATTGATGTTCGTTATATAGGAGCAGTTTTTCTTGTTATGTCAAATTTTTATTGACATTCATGATTAAAAAAGGCATATTCCACGGCCTTTAAATTAAGCTTATTTTAAGATTGTTAGGAGCAAACCTTGGCTAACATCAAGTCTGCAAAAAAACGCGCTATCA
Source organism: Pseudoalteromonas sp. (assembly GCF_036960685.1). GTDB lineage: Bacteria > Pseudomonadota > Gammaproteobacteria > Enterobacterales > Alteromonadaceae > Pseudoalteromonas. The sequence continues at coordinate 51,734 of NZ_JBALXK010000010.1, forward strand.
CTAGCGAAAAAAACCGTCAGCATAACGCAAGCCGTCGTTCAATGATGCGTACATACTTCAAAAAAGTAGTTGTTGCTATTGAAGCGGGCGACAAGGAAGCTGCACAGCAAGCTTTCGCAGTTGCTACACCTATTTTAGACCGTTATGCAACTAAAGGTCTAATCCACAAAAACAAAGCAGCTCGTCATAAGAGCCGTTTAGCAGCTAAGATCAAAGCGCTATAATTTGTTTTTGTTAGAATATAAAAAACCGGCCTAGGCCGGTTTTTTTATATCTGTTATTCAGCCCATCACACGACTTCTAATTCTGGATAGAACTTTTTCAACATAGCAGCAATTTTTTTAGGTGTAAACGGCTTCACAACAAACCCTTTAGCGCCTTTCTCAATCGCATCTTTAACGTTCTCTACGGTTGAATGCGCTGAGACCATGACCACGTTAGTTTCAGGGTTTATCTCATTGATCTGTGCAATAATCTCTTTTCCGTCGCCGTCTGGCAATTCTATATCTAAAAAAATGATATTATAATTGGCCGCCTGACATGCACTTATGCATTGTGCAGCTGTTGATGCTTCTTTAACATTTTCAATGCCTAAGTGCATGAGTGTCTGATTAAGAAAGCTACGCACTGTTCCCACATCATCCACTATTAAAATTGAAAGCTGCGTATTCATGGTTGATCCCCGTAGGTTATGAACTAGGTTTAAGTTATTATGTGCAGTATATTTAATAACTTTTCTAATTTAATAATCTCATTATAGAGAGCTCTGCTTAAAAGGCCAGATTTGCTTTATGTCGAACAATATAAAAAAACAATCCTTGTTAGGAAAAACGCCCCAACGAAAAAAACCAACGGCATCAACTAACAAGCGTAAAGCCCCCACTCAAACACGCGCTGTAAAAGAGACAAGCGTTAGTTCTGAGGTAATTGCAACCAAAAAAAGCCGTACAGGCCTTATCGCTGCTGCGATTGTGGTCGCCGTTATATTAATTATCCCCAAACCACAGTTATTAACCTATGAAAAACTAGGGCTAGTCACGCAAAGTGTGTATTGGCCGGGGTTATTTGGTCACGGTGCCATGTTATTTGATTCACATTTGCAGCCAAATGCAGATTTATCACGTAACAGCCTGTATTTATGTCAAAACAATAAACAACCTGATACCTGTCAGAAATATCGAATAACCGAGCAAGGAGGCTTTTTTTCAGCTTTAAATAAATTAATTTTGGATTAAAAAAACTAATCTGAAAATATAAAATTACTTGGTTGAAAGGTGCGCAAATTATCACCATAATGGCGCTCCTTTTTTCAACACATGAACAATGATATTACCATGCTAAACGAGCTAGATTGGCTTTTAAATTTTATACTGTTAGCCCTAGGATTAGGGGCGTTTTTTATCAATCAATTAACAATATTGCGTGTAGCGGCGATCAGCGCCTGCGTACTGCTGTTTTTATCATTTAGCTTGGATTTAATGTCATCGAGTGTTATTTCAAACATGAGTTTAGTGTTGATCAACACCTTTTACCTGTTCAAAGTTTATACTTTTGGCCAGTTAAATGTGCCGCAGAATTAATATCTCTCCCAAGATAATTTTATATACCCTACTGAGTTTTGCTCAGTAGGGTATTTTTTTGCGCAGGAAGAACTTGGGCAGAAAAATGAACTAAGTTAAAATCATTCTCGTACGATACTACTTTGGATTTTACTGTGAGTTCCACTATGCCTTTATCTGACTTTGATTTATTTTTAACGTCTATGGAAGACGTAGTCCGCCTAGATCACGATACCATCCAGCCAATACCCCACGCTGCGCAGCCTTCGTTAGCCCAACAAGAAAAGCGTAAATCTGCAGAGCTAGATTTAAACAGTGATGAAAACTATTTACGCAGTGAGTTAGTTGAACTACTCGCTCCTGATGCACTATTAAGTTATAAAAATGCTGGCGTGCAAGCAGGTGTATTTAAAAACCTTCGATTAGCAAAATACCAGCTTGATGCGACACTTGATTTACATGGCAGAACGCTGAAAACGGCACGTCATGCCCTATTTGAATTTATCAGCGATTGTCAAACGCGTAATATCCGTGTGGTATTGATCCGCCACGGTATTGGCTTAAAAAATAAAAAGACTCCAGGAGTTTTAAAAAGTTATACCAACAAATGGTTACAGGAAATTGACTGTGTGTTGGCATTTCATAGTGCGCTAAGGCAGCATGGTGGCAGTGGCGCAACCTATGTGTTAATAAAGAAAAGTGATGAGAAAAAAAGTGAAAACCGAGAGCGTCATTGCAAACACTGACCCGGTTTAGGTTATCAGTTTAAGTTATTATTCGGCTTGCTGTTGCAGAACGTCAGCTTGTTCGGCTGCACTGGCTTGGTTAAACCACGCAGACACTCCCATTAAAATAATCGAGATCACAATAATGCTGAGTTTTACACCACCTTGTTGCTGTTTCATGAGAGACCTTATTGTTATTTTTATTATAAAGATACCCAGCTAGGTTAACCAAAATAACATATGTTAACAACATGTACTGCACAATTATTCCCCTAATATTAATAACCTTTTGTTCTATCAACCTTATTATTTAGCTTATCGCCCGCTTGCAAGCGCAGTACATTGTCAGCTATTTGTTGAGTTACGCTGTCAACATCAGATAATGCTGCGCAATGTGGTGTAATAGTAATTGCTGGGTGCTGCCAAAAAGGGTGATCAGAAACTAATGGCTCATGCTCGAATACATCTAATGTTGCTGCACGAATAACTTGATTATCTAGTGCCCAAAGTAAGTCCTCAGCAACAACATGCTGCCCGCGCGCAACATTGATAAGTACTGCATGAGCTGGCAATTGCACTAATAAATCACGATTAATAACCCCTTTCGTTTGGGCTGTCAGTGGTAACAAGCATACCAAGTAATCAGCTTGGGCGAGCACATTATCCAAATCGTTCTGTTTATGAATACAATTTACATCAGCTATATTTTTAGGACTTTGCGAAAATGCACTCACGCTAAAATGATTAGCAACTAAGCGTTGAGCGCAACGTTGCCCCAACTCACCAAAACCAAGGATCACCACATGTTGATGTTTAAAAGCGCGCTTAGGCTGCCACAACTGGTTTTGCTGTTTAATAAAGTACTCTTTAAGCCTGAGTTTGTGCGCTAAAATATGGGTGAGCACATATTCCGCCATATCATCTGCTAAATTTTCATCCACTATTCGTGTTACAGCAACGTTCTCAGGTATCAAATTCATATCAATACTATCAACTCCGGCGCCAAATGATGATACTGCTTTTAAATTAGGTAACTGTGCCCACATATCTGCTGGCGCAAGCCAAGCAATAACAAACTCAACATCAGTTAAATTTTCACAATCAGGCCACTGTGAAATGGTTACATTAGGTAATTTAGCGGTCAGTGTTGCGATAATTTTACTGCAATCTCGGCCACTTATTGCTACAAGAACATGCATACGAATACCTTAATCGTTGTTGATTTTCCCTAGTATAACCTTAATCAAGACCGTTTATCTAAGGACTATTACTCTTCAAACAGTCACACAACTGCAACCTAACTGTCATAGCAAACTTCTATGCTGAACACAGATTGATCGCTAGATGACGATGAGGTAATTATGATCAGTGTTGATAAAGTAATCGCAGCAAACCTACCACAGTTAGAAAATTCACCCAAAGTTAAAGGTTTAGTGAAAAAAGGCTTAGGTTATTTACTTCATGAGCAAGAATTTGTTGCCTTTGGTGATGCTTACCCACACCTGCAAGGAATAGAGTTTGTGGAGCAAGTACTTGATGAACTCGATTTTGATACTCGTTATAAGCCAAAACAAATAGAGCATATTCCCAGTGAAGGTAAACTCGTCATTGTTGCCAATCACCCCATCGGTTCGTTAGATGCGCTAGCACTGATAAAAGTATTATCAAGTGTGCGAAAAGATTTAAAAGTCGTCGCCAATCGTATGCTGATGTCAGTCACCCCAATGCATTCATTGCTTTTACCGGTGGATAACTTATCTGGTACCAGTAAAAAACAAGAATTAACCAATATTCATCAACATTTAAGAGAAGAAGGGGCAATCTTAATTTTTCCAGCAGGGGAGGTATCACGCCTGAGTCCTACAGGCATTAAAGACTGTAAATGGAACAGCGGTTTTTTACGGATCGCTAAAAAAGCCAACTGCCCTATTCTGCCCATTTTTATCAAAGCCAAAAATAGCCCATTATTTTACGGTACCTCTATGATCTATAAACCTTTAGCGAGCTTACTATTGGTTAAAGAGATGTTTAAGCAACGACAAAAGTCATTAGAGTTTGAAATTGGCGCGTCTATCCCTCCCGAATCTTATTTAATTGAAAACCTAAAAGACAAAGAAGTGGTCAACCTCATTCGTAAGCAGCTGTATATGCTTACTTCAAAAAAGACCTTGCCACTGAAAACTCAAACCCCTATTGCCACTCCTGAGTGTAGAAAAGAGCTTAAAAAAGCCATAGAGCAATGCGAGCGCTTAGGCACTACACAAGATGGCATGCAGATATATCTATATCAATATCAGGGCAGCTCCCCGATTTTTCGAGAGTTAGGGCGGCTAAGAGAGATCTCTTTTCGAACTGTCGGCGAAGGAAGTGGCAAACGCCGCGATATCGACAAATACGATATGGATTACCAACATTTAGTATTATGGGATAGCAGTCAATTAGAATTAGTGGGTGCTTATCGATTAGCCTGCGCGCAAGAGATCATCAACAAACATGGCCGTAAAGGTTTATACACCGACAGTTTATTTTCCTACAGCGATGAAATGGCCCCCTATTTCGAAGCCGGTATCGAGCTTGGCCGCAGCTTTGTGCAACCTAAATACTGGGGCCGTAAAAGCCTTGATTATTTATGGTATGGCATCGGTGCATTTGTAAAAAACTATCCGCAATATCGCTACCTTTACGGTGCCGTGAGTGTGTCAAACGCCCTGCCAGAACAAGCTAAAGCACTGTTGGTACATTATTATCAACATTATTACGGCACTAAGGAGACTATCGCGACACCGAATAATGAGTTTAAGCTCACTGAGCAGCAGTTTAAACAATGCCAGAACCTCTTTTGTGGCGATGATGTGAAAGAAGACTTTGTCGAATTAAAGCATATCCTTGCCAATATAGGGGCACAAGTACCCACTTTATTCAAACAATATACAGAGCTGTGTGAACCTGGCGGCGTGAAGTTTTTAAGTTTTAGTGTCGATCCAGATTTCAATAATTGTATTGATGGCCTAGTGCTAGTTGATCTTGAAAAAGTAAAAGAAGGCAAAGCAAAGCGCTACCTGAAGTAGCGCTTAACTTACTGGAAGCGATTAATAACCAATAATGTAGCGACTGTGCTTAGGAATAATCTTTTTCATTAACTTAGCTATAAGTGCACATATTAAAGCGACTGATAGTACAAATAGCGCTAATACTAGCCAAGAATTAAGGTGTAAAAAATCAAATTTAGAACGACTTAAAGCCCATATTATAAATGGGTGAATAAAAAATGCTGTAAAGCTAGTTAAGGCAATGTAATTAATAATTTTGCTATCATAATTTTCAAATCTATTTAGCCAAATCATAAAGAAAAAACACAATAAAAATTTTTGGAAATACATAAGATCAATACCGCCATACTCAAAAGTAGGTTTATGGTAATTGCCTTGGTAACCTAAACTAGCTTGAAAATAAGCAATTAACAGTGCGGCTCCGAGTAAGTATAACTCCTTACCTCTAAGTTTTTCATAAATAAACTCTTTATGTATGGAGGCCGTGATCCCAATTAAATATACCGGACTGAAATATAAAACACTCTGTAAAACATGGATGTTAGCAACTGGCCTATGCATAAATATAGCGACCACACTCAAACCAAAAATCAGAACCAGCTGACGACTTAAAGTAAGTCTTATGTATTTCATATGCAAAGGAGACAATAAAAAAGTAATCATAATGAAAGGGATATACCAATAGGCCTCTAAAAATCGACCAGACAAGTAGTATTTAAATGTCGGCACTAAATACTCGTTAAATACACCACTGCCATTTGGTAAAAAGTAAGCCCCAAAAACGTCTTTCTTCATCGAAACATAAAGAAAAATGGGAACAAAACTAAGTAGTAAATAAGGTAAAAATACGTTTAAGAATTTAGCAGTTAAGAATTTTTTATATTTATAGCGAGGATAAAAAATATGGTGGAATAAAAAACCAGATATAAACACAAACAAGCTTGTTCCACCTGCAATCAAGTTTCTTAACGTTATATCGAACGTATTATCAAACTCCATTCCAATAGTACCAAAAGAATGACCAGCGATAATTAAAATGATTGCAATCGCTCTAAAGTGATTAAACGAGTTAATTTTCATAAATATCCATTTCTAAATCACCTTTTAGGTGCTAAGCGTCATTTTTATCCTATATTAGAATATAAAGCAGAGGAAATTTTCACTTTAAAAATAAACAAAACTATACAAGTTTAATATTGTTTATAAGGTTTAATCTGGCTTTTCAGAGCCATTATTAAATGAACCAATAAATAACTTCTTTAGTAAGCGCGTGTATATTTGCTCTATTTTCAATAAATCATTAATAGGCACATGCTCGTTAACTTGGTGGATGGTATTATTTCGTACCCCACATTCAATCACTTGGGTGTGGCTATTAGCAAAAAAGCGGCCATCGGACGTACCACCGCTGGTGCTTAGTAGTGGGTAGCTTCCAGTTACATCAAAAACTGCTTGTTCTACTTTTTCTAATAAGCAATTGTTAGTTTGATGACTGGTATAAAATGATTCACAGGGACGCTGCCACTCAATATCTATGTATTGCTGTAAGTCAGCTAACGCGAATTGAATGTCATTTTTTATATCACTGCTTTTATAACCATGGCTATAACGAATATTAAATGTCATTTCGCACCATGCTGGCACCATATTATCGACCACATTTGCAACATTAATTCCAGTGATTTGCACACTGGTTTTAGAGCTAGGCTCATCACGTTGCCACATAATATTAGTCAACCGCTTCACCACATCGGCACTTAAGTGGGCTGCATTTAAGGTGTTTTCTGGGTATGCAACATGACCTGCCTTACCTTTAATTGTTAGTTGTGCAGAAAGTGCACCTCGACGGCCATTCTTAATCGTATCACCCACCTGCAAATGACTGGTGGGCTCGCCAACAATACAGCCGTCAAGTTGGATGCCCTGTTGCGCTAAACGCTCAGCAATAAGCAGTGAACCATATTCCGCTTCACCTTCCTCATCTGAGGTGATCAACCAATAAAAAGTACCTTGCTTATTCACCGTATGGCTTACTAAAGCGCGACAGGCGGCTAACATAGCTGCAACGCCCCCTTTCATATCAGCGCTACCACGACCATATATAGCACCGTCAATGATCTCCCCAGAGAATGGCTCTGCTCGCCACGCTCCTCCTGACGCTGGCACAACATCAATATGACCTGAAAAAGCATAGTTAGGCCCATCGCCAAAGCTAATTTTGGCAATCAAGTTAGTTACGTTATTAAAGGTAAATTGCTCACAGTCAAAACCAAGTGCTCTTAACTGTGTATTAAGCCAATCTATTGCGCCAGCTTGTTGGGGCGTAACAGATTTAAATTTGATCAGCGTTTGTAAATCATCGATCACAGCATGGCGTTGGCTTGCTTGCTGTTGAATGTTAGTTTGGGCAGCAAAGGTCATAATAAACACACCTATTTCTATAGAATGTATTCATTACAACCTGTATTTATGACCGCTTAATGACTGCCTTCTTCGATAAAGGCTTCTTGGGTAACTTGAGCGATGTCTTTGTCATCCTTAGTAAGTTTTGTTTGCTGCCAACGACCACGCACAAACCACAGATATGACACCACAGCAACGAGCACATTGGTTACTGCAAACGAGTACCAAATCCCTTGATCGCCAAGTGCCGTGTGTTTTGACAAAATATACGCCGCAGGGAATTGCACCACACATTGAGAAAACAATGCCAATAGCATCGCATTAAGCATATTGCCCGATGCTCTAAATGCAGCAACGACACATAACTGCACCCCAATACCACCCCAAGTTAAGCACATAACCCGAATAAACTCGGCTCCTTTACTGATCACGGCTTGATCATCAGGGATAAAAAATGCCACTAAGTGAGGCGCAAATAGATAAGCAAGTACACCAATGAAAGAGAGCCCACATAAGCCCCACAGCACTGCCAGTTTAGTGATTTGTTCAGCTCTGTGTGGATTGCCAGCCCCCATGTTTTGCCCAACTAAGGTAGATACAGCCATCGAAAGCCCCATTGCTGGGATCATCACCATCTGCAAAATATTAGACCCCACACCATAAGATGCAATGGTTTGAGTGCCAAAACTGGCCACCAAGAAAGACATGATTATAAGGCCAAACGCGCGTGCAGAAAGCTCAACGGAGCCTGGTGCACCTAAATAAAACGCTTGTTTTATATAGCTATAATCAGGAGCGAAACTTGAAAGCTTAAGTTTAATGCCATGACGACCACGTAAAAATATAACAATCCCAGCGATGGCAGCTAAGCTTTGCGTCACTAAGGTCGCTAATGCGGCTCCCATTACACCTAGACCTTCAAAACTACCATACCCAAAGATAAATAGCGGATCGAGCACAAAATTCAACAGCACAGTCACTGTTACTATTATCAGAGGCACTTTTGTTTGCCCAATCCCGCGCATTAAAGCCTGAAACATGGCATAAATAAACACAAACACTACACCGGCAAACGACACATGCATAAATTTTAAAGCATCGTTATATACCGCATCCTCAACCCCTAGCAAATGCAAAAAGTAAGGTGAAAGTAGATACCCTATTATCCCTAATATAATCGCTGTCACCGTCACCATCAGCACGGTTTGCGCAGCCACATGGTTTACTTTATCTTGTTGGCCTGCGCCCATATATTGCGCTGATAAAATTGCCCCTGCCATGGCAAGCCCAGAGCCAATCGCAATCACTAAAAATGTCACAGGCATACTCACAGACACTGCCGCGACTTGCGCTGCGCCTAAGCGGCCAACCCAAAAAGCATCGGTTAATTGATAAGCTGATTGCAAGATATTGATAAGAATAATAGGAACGGCAAGTTTTAACAGCGCTTTGCTGATAGAACCGGATAGAAAAAGGTGATTAGTATCGTTCATTGCATACCCTTGTGTTGAGCTACAAGTATACCTTATTTCTATGACCTATTGATGAATAGCGCAAAAAAATGGCTCCCATGTCAATAAGTTTCAGTGCTCAAATAAGCAAACCTTAATCTACATCAAACAAACGCCAAAGCACCAAATACAAGGTTATAAAGCTTGATCTAGAACAGCTTTTTATTCCTCGAATAATTGATAATAGCGTCAATTCAAAAATTAAAGTTCTCGGAGAACAGCATGAAAAAACAACTTAGCGCAGCGTTATTCACTTCACTTTTAATCGCCTCTCCTTTTGCTAGTGCAAACTTTAGCGTTAATGTAGGTGCTATTAGTGTTGACCCTGACAACAGTAGCTCAGCAATAAATGAAGCGCCTACTCTTGGCTTAAAAGGCGGTGCTGATACGCAACTGGGTGTCACTATAGACTACGCTTTTAATGATAAGTGGGTACTTGAGCTAGTTACAGCCACACCTTTTGACCACAACGTTAATGGTACTGGCGGTTTAGCCGGCAATAAAATTGCAGATATTAAACAATTACCACCGACATTGTTTGCCCAGTATCACTTTTTCGATAACAGCTATGCGTTTCGCCCATTCGTTGGTGTAGGTGTTAACTACACAGTGTTTTTTGATGAGCAACCAACAGATGCACTCAAAGCAACATTAGGCACTGATGACGTAGAAGTTAAATTAGACAATTCTTTTGGCTTTGCAGCACAGGCAGGCTTTAACTATATGATGAATGAAAATTGGGGCTTACATGCCATGGTATCAATTATCGATATCGAAACTGATGCAACTGTTTACGCAGATGGTGCACAAGCTTTAACGTCAACAGTGAAAATTGACCCTGTTGTTGCAATGTTAGGGGTAAAATACGCTTTTTAATTAGTCACTAAAAAGGCCTAACGGCCTTTTTATATTATTAGCTGGGAAGATTTGTTATTTTTTTCTGCTCTAACATTTCTTTCCAGTGCATGATCTCTGGCGGCAGAATTGGCGCAACACCATCAAAGTTAACCGCCTCTAACATTTCTTCGACACTGACTACACCGCGCTTACGCTTAAATACCCCTCTTACATACGCAATCGCATGTAAACCTCGCGCTGAGTGAAACTTTTGCTCAATATAAAAATATTTATGATCCCAGCCAACTAAACGGGTGCTGATGGTGTAACGCTGCATTGGCTTAATATCACGGATATAAGTAATCGCAGTCGCGTTCACAATAGGAAACCAACGCTTTTTCATTATGGTGTTAAGCAGCCCTACGCGTTCTGTCATCCATGTACGCGCTAAATCCATCATCGCTAAGTAACGTGAATTGGTCAGGTGCAAATTGATATCACAATCACTAGGCAGCGCTTTGTATTCTATATCTACTGTCTCTAACAATGATTGGTAATCACGGTTGCGTTTGATTTTGAAAAACAATAATAAAAGGCGAAAATATAAGTTCACAATGAAGGTCTTACCAGTTAACAATTGACTGAGTGTAGCATAGCGTATTGCATTGGAGAATATTCTGCTCTAATCTCACGGTTCATAATCATAAAAAGTAGCAACAATAATGAACAAAGTTATTTTTTCCTGTGGTTTTTTACTTATGCTGTGCTGCAACAGTGCGTGGGCTGACTTTAACTACCCAGGAACAGGCACCATAAGCTACCCAACAGGGGCTGAGAAACCATTTCAGTTTGGCTTTAATTGGCAACAAGCTGATGAGCAATTTACCATTGGTAGCAAAACATACTCAATGGCGTTACCAGAATCGTATTCCATCGCGATAACGCTTGCCAAAGATGATCAACAAGTGTGGGTGCAAGAGTTTAATAATGGCTTTTTTGAAGGCTTTACTTGGCAAATTGGTGAACACACCATCAAACTAGAGAAACGCCAATTTAAAGAGCCAGTAAAAGGAAATTATGTTATTAGCCTTGATAATAAAGACTATTTTTTTGCCCGTAATAACATCAGTATTATCATTAAGTTTAACCCTGATGGTGATGGTATTGATAATATTGCTATTGATGGAGTCACTAAAGACATGGGCACCAAACAGTAACCCATGTGTTGAATTTAACCTATAAGTTAGACTTTTACCGTTTTGCGATTAATGCCATAGTCACGAAGCTTATTCGCCACGGCAGTATGACTTAAGCCTAACCGCTTAGCTAACTGCCGAGAGCTTGGATACGCAGGATAGAGCTTTCGCAATAAAGTCGCTTCAAAGCGTTTTACCGCTTGATCTAACGAACCTTCAAAATCAGATTCTAAATAACCTAAATCATGAGTAAAGGTAGGTAATTGTAAATGCTCAACGCGCAGCTCATTATCATCTAATAATGATACAGCACGATAAATCGCATTTTCTAACTGGCGAACATTACCAGGCCACGGATATTCTTGCAGAAAAGACAAACACTCAGCTGATAGTTCCGGAATAGCATGACCATTTTGTTGCGCATATTTTTGAATGAAGTGCTCAGCTAATGGACCCACATCTGCTTTTCTATCTCGTAAAGGAGCGATTTCCAATGTGAGCACATTAATACGGTAGTATAAATCTTCCCTAAAAACGCCCTCTTGTACCATTGCTGGCAAGTCTTTTTGTGTGGCAGCAATAATTCGCACATTCACTTTTACTTCGTTTTCATCACCCACTTTACGAAATGTACCGTCTTGCAAAAAGCGTAGTAACTTAGTTTGTAGCTGGGTAGACATCTCGCCTACTTCATCTAAAAATACCGTACCGCCATCTGCTTGCTCAAGTACACCGCGTTTTGGCGCGGCATTTTCTTCATAGCCAGCGTAACCAAATAACTCAGATTCAGCGACATCATCAGGTAATGACGCACACGATAACGCAATAAACGGTTTTACTGAACGGTTAGACGCATAATGACAAGCGCGCGCTAATAACTCTTTGCCTGTGCCTGTTTCACCTGTTATTAAAATCGGCGCTTCAAGTTGTGCCATTTTTCTCGCTTCACGTACCACACGACGCATCGCAGTACTGAAGTTATGAATGGTTGCAAAGCTTTCTTGTCCATAGCGGCGAAACGCACTGACTTGTTGACCTAATCGGCTTTGTGATTTGATATTGATCACCGCACCAGCGAGTACATCACCTTCATTTCCTTGTGGTACTGCAATTGGCAGTATGTCAGCAATAAAATCTTCACCGGCAACTTCAACTCGGGTTGTTTGCCCTAACACTTCTTTGCTTTCTAACCAACGCGTAAAGTTAAAGCCTTTGAGTAGATTGTTTATGTTGGAGCCTATTATTTCTTTTTCGCTCATCTGCAAGTCTTTACACGCAGCATCGTTACATAATCTTACCCAACCTTTAGCATCAATAGAAATAACGCCATCAGGTAATGCCCGTAATAACGTATTAAGCTCATTATGCTCACGCTCAGAAGGTAAAAATGCAGTGGTACGCACATCCTGCACACCATCGATTAGCCGAATTGAAGGCATGATTTTTTGAAATTGCTCAAACTCAATCGGTGGAAAACTCACATACATACGACAGTTTACAGAATCTACTTCAATACCTTTAAGATCAACTTGGTAGTTCACCAAGATATTGAGTATTTCTTGTGCAATACCAATACGATCTGCACAATGGATATCTAAACGCATTACACCCTCAAGAAAGAGAAACTTATATGTCGCGAATAATACGCGAACTCCACTACTGAGGATAGTCTATTGTAAAGATTTTTGGACAATAGCGTCTAATTACTAGGGTATCGGGTCCATTCTCCGCCATCAAGTTGAATATAAGGTTCACCTTTAATGTACATCATAACGGTGTCCTGGTTTTCAGCGACTTTGGTGATGCTGCGAGTATTACCAAGTAATCTATCAACTGCTGTTGCTCCAGAGAAAACATCACTTTTCACTGCGTTATTTATTAGCTCAGATAATGAAAAATAACTCACAGTGTCAGTTACTTCTATAAGTTCACGGCTTTTCACATTAGGCCCAATAAACTTAACAGCGGTTGGTACTGATACAATTGACGGGCTTGGAATTTCTCTTAGGCCTGCAAATTGTAACTTGTCGCCCGCTAATGCCGCGCCATGTTCAGGCACAACCACTAACAATACATTGCGTCCTTGGTTTTCAAGCTCATCAATAAAGCGATTAATATCATTGAATAATTGTTGCTGTCGGGTTGGGTAGCTTTGTAAGCTATTCATTCGACCACGTCCTGCTAACTGATTACCATCGTGTAAACTGATTGAATTGTAATACAAGGCCCTAGGCTGAGAGTTATTTGGTTGTTTATTAAGCCAATCCAGCAATACTTCTGAATCAGAATAAATTGGCTTGCCGTCAAACCCATATTGCATCGGTGATAACCCAGAAAAATCAAACTTAGGAGCTGACACACCACCGTGTTGGTTAAGCAAGCCAATAAAATCATCAAAATGGCCATCATGATTCATTGCTACACTGTTGCTATAACCTAACTTAGTTAAGTTATTAAACAGGTGACATTGTTCATCGACTGGTTTAAATAATGAGTCTTGATCTGTTTGCCCGCAACTTGCTCTGAGCAAACGAATTGCAGCAGGGCCACTGTAGGAGGTGGCCGAATTAAAATCACTAAACAAAATGTCAAAGTTTTTAAACAGCTCATTTGCTTTAACACCAATTGCGTTTAGATCTGCATTAGCTAATGAACATATATTCAACACAACCACATCAAACTGTTCACCTTGAAACGTATCAGCGAATTGTGTTTTTAATCTTGCTTGCTGTTGATAAAACATTGTTAATTGTTGGTCTGGGGTACCAGCAAGTTCAGACTGAGTGATATTAACTGGCACCACTTGCGATGTTACTTTATTACTTGCCACTGTAGGTAAACTAGCATCTACAGCTGCTACCGGTGTCGTTGAAAACCAGTAAACATACGCAAAGCCAAGGACTGTGATACTGGTATAACGTAACCATTTTACGCTGTACCAATAAATTAAACTTAATACAAACACGCCTAGCAACAAATCAATACTCACCATGCGTGCTACAATCTCTAAAAAATAATCAAAACTAAACTCTTGTAAGTTTGTAGCTTGCTTTAATAGCCTAGAAATAGGGGGTAACCAAGAATCATGATATAAAAGCGCTATTGCTAAAACGACAGAAAGCCCATTTTTAATGCGCATAACTATGCGAGAGTCGCTTGATAACAAAAGAAACGCAAAAAAAGCAGCATTAGATAACCAATCAAATGAAATATCACCTCGCAGATACAAAGCAAATTTTGCTAAAAAGTATAAATTCCAAACACCTAATCCTGAAAGCTTCACTTGCCGTCCTTTTTCTGTTTTTTGGGAGTATATGGGATTAATAAAACATGGCGAAATGTTAGTTTTCGATACACTTTTATAAGTTTACTTAGCACCGCCTTACCTATATTACCAAGGATAATCCCCAGCAATAAAGCAATTACAAAGGTTATAAAAAACTGATTTAAGCTCATTTTGACTCCCCTTTGAGAATAACTTTAATGGGCATAGAAACTGGTCTCACGACTTTTCTAAATTCAGCCGTTTCAGCACTCAAAGTAGCAACATCCGGTGTTTGTCCATCAAAAATATAACTTATATTTTCCTGTAACTGCTCTGTGTAATCAGGCACTTGTGTTGCTTGATACTCCCGAGCTAAACGGCGACACTCTTGCTGAATGTAAAAATGATCAGCAATCACATTTTTCGAAATGAAAAAGTCAGCAATATCTAACTTAAATAAATGTTTAATAGCACTGTCCACATCATGTTCTCTACAGGCATGTAGATAGAGATATACCTGGCCGTCAACATAGCTAAAAATATCGCCCTCTCGCTTTACATGAAATAAATGTAACGGGTGAATTGCATCAATACGTGGTAATAATTCCAATACCACTAACACACCACTAACGCCTAAATTAGCAGCTGAATCACTGTGTTTAGTGACCTGCTTAGCAAAATCGCTGAGTGGCAAATAACCTTTGTGAAGTACGCTATCGCTGTATTTTAACACATCGTCGATTGAGCTTGGCAACGGTCTAGAAAATTGGAAACCTTGAATCGACTGGATCTGCGACAATAACCGTGAAGGCTCAGAAAAACTATATAAGATAAGGTTAACGCCTAAGGTTAAAAATAAACACTCATCTTGATGTCGAATAACGCCATCAACGTTCTGAATTACTAGTTTTAACTTTCTGCCGCACTGTTTACGCAAGGAAAAACATTCTCTAGCCAGTAAAGACAAGTCGGTATAGCGCGTTACAGCAAAAACCAGCGTGGCAGCCTTCATTTTAAATGCATGTTCATACAGAGCATCATTATCTTCAATAACTTTGTAATACGCAGGTAGTTTTGTCCCCGCTGGTACAGCACTTTTCACAAGCCAAACGTCATCTTCATCAAAGTCTTGGTTAGTTGCACTGCTACCGTAAGCTTGTGAGGTATCTTTGTCAGCAGTTAACACTATGAGTTGGTTATTTTTACGTTGATAATTAATGGTCTCTGCCGCAATAACGCCTTCACTATGATGCCAGAAATCATATTCTAAGCTGTAAACTGATGCTTCTTGGGTCATATTTACCACACCATCAATCACATCATTAAACATTAAGAGCTGGCGACGCAAGTCACTATTATTTGCTCCTGAAATTAAAAACACCACGGTCGCATTTTCTGCAATTGAAAAATTTTTGTAAAGTGTGAGCTGACCTTTAAGCTCTTCGGTTTTATAGTCAACAAACATATCAGAGCTCAAATGAACCATCACACAACTATTTTTTATTACTGTGTATTCTTTGAGTTCATTGAGGATCCCTTTAGAAAACCATCGCTTTTTTGCAAAGCTAATATCGTTACTTAAATTAAATGGATGCAGCTTACCTTCGTCATACAGGGTGTGTAAGTGGCCTGAATGGTCACTTTCAAAAAAAATATCGACTTGCTTTGACAGCAAAAATATATGTTCACTAGTATTAGAAAGCATGTTTTGAGTTAATTCTATTAACTGATTGTCTAAAGGCGCAATCAGTGCATAATTCGCACTACACTTTAGTTCAGAAAATGTTGGATTTAATCCTGAAATATTTAATTTAGGCAACTTAACCCCTCTAAAGGATACTTTAGTACTAGTTTTAAGCTGTATTCTATATATAATACAGCTTATGTACACAAACAAATCACAAATTTAAACGACTTTTATCATTTAGGGTGCTTTAAATGAGCCACTTTGCAGTAAAAAAATCAAATATTCTAACGGATTATGATATTGATAACTTGTATCGGAAGTTTGGCAGCGCCAACCAAAATTACATTGAAATAGTCAATGTGGCGAAAAATAAATCGACAATTGAAAAATACCCATTGCTTAAAGATATATCTATATCTATTACAGAAACAGAGCAAGATCATAAAATTAACAAAAGCACAGACTAAATAATGAAAAGAATCTTCATAAAGGGAATTAAAGGAGGAACCGGCGCAACGTCAGTGGTGGCAAATTTAGCGTGCACATTGAAAAAGTCAAAAGAACAAGTCTATGTAATAGATTTAGATCCAAAATCTGATGTTGGTCTACACTTAGGGCTAGCATGGGCACATGAGCAGGGGTGGAGCAACTACCCAACTTTTAACGAAGCGAGTAGTCAATTCCATCAAGACAGTGATGGTGTCGTGTTTTTACCGTTTGGCTCAAATAGCCAAGCGCAGTTTTCGTCAGCTCATATCATCGAAGGCTGTAATCAAATCGACAATAGCGATAATGCATGGGTATTATTTGATTGCCCAGCCCACATTGACGTAACTCAGTACTCATTAAATAAAAATGATGTATTTTTAGAAGTCGTTAATTGTGACCCCATATGCCATAGTTTAATCTACAAAAGATTACAAACCCTCTCTCAAGCACAGGGACAGTGGCAGCATTATTTTTTAGCTAACCGTTATAACAGTGCATCTGAGCTAGAATTCGATTTACTACAACTTTGGCAATCAGACATTCCCCTTTTAGCTTCTTTATACATAAATAAAGATGAAGTTATTAAAGAAGCAACAGCCTTTAGAAATGTTGCGATTAACTGTGCGCCATATAGTGTAGCAAATGACGATTTTGAGACTTTAGCCGGATGGTTAGTTAGCAGAGTTAATCAAGATGAAAGCTAATTCACGTATGTCTTTTACTGAAAAAGCGTTTCGGCTTTTACTTAGCTTGTTTTTTAGCAAGCTACTCGTACGGTTTATTTTTTTAAAATTCCATAGTTATTTCAACCAGCACAAAATGAGTGTGATAGCCGCATTTTGTTTACCTTTTTTATTATTATTTTTATCGCTGTTCGTTAAATTAGATAACAATAAAAAACGCAAAATAAAATCAAGACTTAGCTATTTCTATCCGCATGTTACTTTACCTGTATGTACAATCAGTAATTGCGTTCGGATTATTTTACAAACAGTATACTTAGCTTTCTTTAAAACAAATAAAGCCAGCCTTGCTTACTTCAATACTGAAAGAACGAAAACGTGGCAAGATATTAAACGCTCAATTCGTATTCTCCGCCTTGTTGATATAAAACTCGTTAAAGCCTTTAAACATGTTTGGTTTATTAGCAAGAAAAGGTCACAACAAGCTAATTACAAACGCATCAGCGAAGCCAATATTTGGGAAAACCAAATATTAAAAGTTGCGTTTATTATGTTGTTATTTTTTGCAGTTGCGGTGTTTGTAACGGTGCCTTTTAGCGTCGAAGCACAAGCTGTATTTATTAGCTTAATTCTAATAGTTGCTTACACTTTGCGTCGTGTTGAAGGTCAGATTGCCACGATCACTATGATTACCTTATCGGTGACAACCTCGACTCGTTATTTATGGTGGCGTTATACCGAAACACTAAACTGGGCTGACCCTTTAGCGTTAGCTTTAGGTATTGGCCTGTTGCTCGCTGAAACTTACGCATGGCTGGTGCTTATATTAGGTTTTTTTCAAACTATCAACCCACTCAATCGTAAACCTGTACAATTGCCTGAAGAATCAACATCGTGGCCTACAGTTGATATTTATATTCCTACTTACAACGAACCTTTAAGCGTGGTAAAGCCAACAGCTATTGCTGCGCAAAGTATCGATTGGCCCGCTGACAAACTCAATATATATATTTTAGATGATGGCAAACGGCCAGAATTTGCCGAGTTTGCAAAACAAATCGGGGTTGGCTACATAGCACGTCCTGATAATAACCATGCTAAAGCAGGAAATATGAATCATGCCATGCGATATACTGATGGTGAGTATATTGCGATTTTTGACTGTGACCATATCCCTGCCCGCTCATTTTTACAAATGACCATGGGGCAATTTATCAAAGATGAAAAAGTATGTTTGGTGCAAACGCCTCACCATTTTTTTTCAGCCGATCCCTTTGAGCGAAACTTAAATAACCAAGGCAAAATACCAAATGAAAACATGCTGTTCTATGGCCTGATCCAAGACGGTAATGACATGTGGGATGCGACTTTCTTTTGTGGTTCTTGTGCTGTTTTAAAACGCGCAGCGCTTGATGAAATTGGTGGTTTTGCAGTAGAGACCGTTACCGAAGATGCTCATACAGCACTGCGTATGCAACGAGCTGGCTATAAGACAACTTATATAAATATTCCTCAAGCAGCAGGCCTTGCCACTGACAGTCTTTCTGCTCACGTAGGCCAACGGATCCGCTGGGCTAGGGGCATGGCACAAATATTCCGTCTTGATAACCCATTACTTGGTAAAGGATTAAATCTGGCACAGCGCATGTGTTACCTCAATGCTATGCTACACTTTTTATCAGGCATACCCCGCATCGTATTTTTAACTGCTCCACTAGCACTTATCTATTTTAATGCGGCGATTATTTATGCCCCTTTTCTCGCTATTTTCTTGTATATAGTGCCAACTTTACTGCAAGTAAAAATTACCAACTCACGTATTCAGGGCAAGTATCGTTATTCGTTTTGGGGCGAAGTCTATGAGTCAGTGCTTGCTTGGTATATTTTAAAACCGACGACTGTTGCCCTCATAAATCCTAATAAGGGCAAATTTAATGTAACCGAGAAAGGTGGGCTAAATAATATTGAACGGTATGACTGGATCATTTCTAAACCATATATCGTTTTATTGCTCATTAATGTTGTTGGCATGGGTTACGGTATTTTACGACTATTTTTTGGTGATACATCACAAATAGGTGTACTGCTGATCAGCATGCTCTGGGCAAGCTACAATATTATTATATTAGGTGCTGCGGTTGCGGTTGCCGCAGAAGCTAAACAAGTGAGAAGTTCACACCGTGTTAACGCAAATTTTCCCGCGGCAATTAGACTCGCCAATGGCCATACAATTAAAGTGAAAATAACCGATTACTCTGACAGCGGTGTGGGGATAGAAACACAACATATTGCAACCTGCCGAGTTAACGATAAGGTTGAGCTATTAATGAGTCGCGGTTTAAAACAATTTTCCTTTGCTACTTATATTTGTAATACACGTGATAAACAAATAGGTCTTACTTTAAGAGATCTTGATATTGAAAAACAAAAAGCGTTTATCCAATGTACATTTTCGCGAGCGGATGCATGGCTTGATTGGCAAGAAAACTTTAAGCATGATAAGCCTTCTTACAGCTTTTCCAATGTCTTACGAGTTAGTCTAAGAGGCTTTAAAAATTTAATTTTTCATGCTCCAAATGAATTAAAACCCTTGATCGAACTGTTATCGCGGTCAATTGCGTTTATTACGACACTTTTACCCACAAAACCTAAAAAAGTATTTGAAACATTATGATAAGATCGTTATTCACCGTGTTATTCGCTATAAGCACGCTCAGCATTAATTGCTTGGCTACAGCGGCAGAGCCACTTTCAGATAAGTCTATCTTTGATAATGGCTACCCAGAAGCACCTCCTCAAGAGCAGTTAACTTTGCGCTTTGAACGTTTAGGCATTAACAAGTTTCGGCTCGATGGTGTCAGCAATAATACGCGTGTTGATTTTACCAATCGCCTTGATAAACTCGGCACAAAGTTAATGCTCAATTTTTCCTTCACAAACTCGCCTGCGTTAATTGAACGTGTTTCTCATATTAAAGTGTTTTTTAACGAACATTTGGTAACCGTATTGCCTATAGACAATAAGCTTGCTGTTACTGGTTCAAAGTCACAGCACAATATTGAACTCAACGCTAAACTGATGAAAGACTTTAACCAAGTTCGTTTTGAACTGATTGGTTTTTATGATTTAGTCTGTCAGGATGATTTTAGTAAAACTATTTGGGCTGAAATAGATAAAGAGAGCGCGATAGAAATTGAACAGCAAAGCTTGGCTTTAGAAAGCCTATTAGAGTATTTCCCTGCTCCTTTTTACGATGAGCGGGATAATAACCAGTTAACTTTGCCATTCATTTTTGCTTCTCAACCAGATGAAACCACGCTTGAAGCAGCGTCCTCACTTGCTAGTTTCTTTGGTGGGCAAGCAAAATGGCGTAAAGCTGATTTCCCAGTAGCAATAAACAAAATACCGACCACTCATAGTGTGGTGTTTGCTACCAATAATGACAAACCAGACTTTTTGTTAAATTACCCTGATGTAGAAAAGCCGACTATAGAAATAATCAGTAGCCCAACACATCGCTATGCCAAAGTACTGCTTGTTTTAGGTAAAGATACAAAGCAGCTAAAAGATGCTGTGATTGGTTTATTATTTGGCCATAAAGTAATGACTGGTCGCACTGCAGTGATTGATGAAATTAGCAAGTTACCACTTCGTAAAGCCTATGATGCGCCTTTTTGGCTTCGCTCAGACCGTGCAGTAACATTTGATGAATTCATCGAGTACCCAACTCAATTACAGTCACAAGGGTTTCGAGGTCAACCTGTGAATCTTGATTTACGCTTTGCACCGGATTTATTTACGTGGCGTGAAAATGGTATCCCTATCACCCTTAATTACCGTAATACACCGGTAGAAAAAAACTTAATTTCTCGCTTGAACATGCTGATCAACGGTAAATTCATTGATGGCTTTGTACTTGATGATGACGGTGGAAAAACCATCACAACCAATACTTTCTTACCTTTACTGTCTGATATTAATCCAAATCAGACACGTCAGGACTTTGAGTTAACTGGTTTAGATTTGACCATGAAAAACCAACTTACTTATGATTTTAACTTTTCGGTGGCTAAATCTGGTGCATGTAACGCCATACCTGCCGGCGGTGAGTTTGGCGCTATCGATGGTAGTTCTTCAATTGATGTGAGTGCGTTTAATCATTATATGGCATTACCGAATCTACATGCTTTTGCAAACAGTGGCTTTCCATTTACTAAATTTGCCGATTTACATCAAACAGTGTTAATTATGGAACCAAACAGTTCAGTAGAGGGCATTCGTCTATTGCTTAACTTTACAGGCCATTTAGGGGCAATAACGGGTTACCCATCACATCGACTGGCTATTAAATTCCCGGCACAAGATATTAACTTTGACGACAAAGATATTATTATTATCGGTAAACCTGACTCTCTTCATCATGACATGAGCAAAGACAGTGCGCTCAGTGTTTTGATAAATGATAACAATAGAGTGGTTAACCAGGCTATTTATAATGGTGCATTTAATACAAGCGATCCTGAAAGAGTTCAAGTTAATATCCGAAGTATAGGCAAACTTGGCATCATCTCTGGCTTTCAATCTCCGTTTGATTCTGAGCGCTCGGTTGTGTCTTTAATCGCAACAAACAATGCAGCCTATCCACTGTTAAGTGATGCCCTACTGATAAATGAACAAACAGCAAAAATCACCGGCAGCTCGGCAATTATCAATAGCCAAGGTATAAAAACGATAAAAACTGACGAACAATATTTTGTTGGTCATGTTCCTATTCATACTTTAATTTGGTTCCACTTTTCAGACCGTCCAGTTTTGCTCGCCGTGCTGTCGATTATTACTCTGTTGCTGATATCATTTTTGTTATGGCGATTATTAATGTTACTGACGCAAAAACGATTATCTGAAGGAGAAAATAAATAATGAAAAACATTGTGTTATTCGTCAGTATGCTACTTATTTGGCCATTAAACTCTGTAGCCCAAAGCTGCGCTGATTGGTCTCAGTGGGATACCTTTAAAAAGCATTTTATTTCCGATCAAGGTCGGGTCATTGATCTTGGTAGTAAACAAAGTATTACGACCTCTGAAGGTCAATCCTATGCGCTATTTTTTGCTCTACTTGCAAACGATCAAGCAAGCTTTGAGCTACTTTTACAGTGGACGCAAACCCATCTCGCTGAAGGCGACTTAAGCACTCGCCTGCCAGCTTGGCAATGGGGGATTGATGGTAATGGAAAAGGTAAAATTCTCGACTCAAACCCTGCATCCGACTCAGACTTATGGATAGCTTATACACTTTCACAAGCAGCAATTCTTTGGCAAGAACGGCGTTACGCTGTGCTAAGTAGTGTTATGGCAGAGCGTATTATACGTGAAGAAACCGCTTATTTACCTAACTTAGGGTTAACATTACTTCCTGCACCCAATGGTTTTGAGCCGAGTGAACAAACCTGGAAATTAAATCCAAGTTATGCCCCATTGTTTATTTTGCAGCAGTTTGCACAGCGTTATCCACACTCTGCATGGCAAGCACTTCATGACAGTTCAGCCAAGTTAATACTTGAAACCAGCAAAAATGGCTTCAGCCCTGATTGGGTTATGTATAACCCCGAAAAAGGTTTTTACCACACAGATAAAGCCCCCGCTATTGGTAGCTATAATGCAATTCGCGTCTACCTGTGGGCAAGTATGATGGCTGATGAAGCAGCATACAAAAAAGAGCTAATAGCACAGTTCGATCCTATGCTGCAGTACCTAGTAAACAATAATAGAGCGCCACTTGAAAGCCGAGTCGATACAGGTAAAGCGTCAGGTTCTGGCCCTGCGGGCTTTATCGCTGCATTACTACCATTGCTTGCTGATAAAGGCCAAACCCAAACGTTAGCAGCTCTACAACAAAAATTGATGATAGACACTCGCTTTATTACAAATCGTTATTACGACAGCGTGCTATATTTGTTTGGAACGAGTACCACAAATAAACGTTTTACTATTGATAAGCAAGGTGCGCTACTTCCAAATTGGAGCAATGAATGCCGATAAAGTGGCTGCTTGCTGTACTGTTATTTAGCTCATTTGTATCGGTGTCTAAACAGCAAGACTTAGATACAGAATCAGTTCATTGGCTCATAAGCCAAGTTCAGCTTGGTGAGATCGAACAAGATCTACAGTTAATGACTGATAGCTTAGATAAGCTATTAAGTATTGCACCTAACAATATTGAGGTGCAATGTGCCCAAGCGCATGTGTATTTTGCACTCGCTCAAAACAGTAAAGCAACTAATCTACTTAGTAAATTAAAGGGTGAACACCATCCTTGTATTAAGCAAATAAGCTTATTAGCTCGGGTTAACGACCAAGACAGGGCATCAGTTCAAGAAGCCAAATTGTTAGCGCGAGCTGGACAGTACAGTGCTGCAATCGCACTTTATGATAATTTATTCAAATTGACCTACCCTAGTATCGAGTATGAGTTTGAGTATATAAACTGGTTAGCGCAAAGTGACGATAACTGGCAGCAAGCATTACGAGGCTATCGCTCATTACTTAAACGTTACCCTGAATCTAGTCGTATTGAACTTACTTACGCAAAACACTTACTAGAGCAAAATCCACAAAACAATGATGCATTGCGTATATTAAATCACTATGCACATAGTAAATTTCTTGCTGTTGAGGCTGAATCTGCATGGTTGTCCGCGCTTGAAGAAATGCCTATTAGTAAACAAACAGACAATGCTTACCAAAGCTATTTTTTAGCTTATCCAAAAAGTAATAAAGGCAAGCTGCAATATAATGACTTTGCAAAACAATTAGAAGAAGAGCTCATTAAACAAGCCGATCCTGCATATCAAGCGTGGCAAAAAGGGGTTATTGCGCTTGAAAATGAAAAATATAATCAAGCCAATCGATACTTTACAACAGCTCTGGCTGGTCGACCTAAAGATCCTGAAGTACTCAGTAGCATAGGACTATTAAAGCTACGCCAAGGAGATAATGCCGCAGCCTACCGTTATTTCAAAAAAGCCGAGCAGCTTAGTGACAATGTTAATCGGATTGCGGTCCTTAAAGGTTTAGCAACCACTGCCAAGTTTTGGCAATACATAAACTTGGCAGAATTAGCGATAGATGACAACAATCTAGGTCGCGCTAAATTGCAACTTGATTTAGCACACACGCTCGATGAAGACCCACTGACCGTGTTATTTTATCGTGCTCAACTGGCAGAAAAAGCAGGCCAAGCTCAGCAAGCTATGGTTTATTATCAGCAAATTTTGGCTCAAGAGCCGCTACAAGCTCGTACCTTAGGGGCAATGTTAACCCTAACAAGTAGCGATGATAACTTTTCCCGAAGTCATCAATTTTATAACCAGTTAACAGCAAAACAACAGGCTTTAATAACTGAACAGTATACTCGAATTCAAAGTCGCCAATTACGCGCGCGTGCCGATGAGCTCACCGCTGCAGGAAAATTAGATCAGGCCGTTAATTTGCTTCTCTTAGCGATAAAACAAACGCCTAGAGAAAATTGGCTTTATTATGATCTGGCTAACTTATATCAACAACAAGGCTTACTAAACCACGCTAAAGCTTTATATAATAAGACCTTATGGCAATTTCCCCTCGATGCTGAGTTGCGATACAGCCACGCACTGTTTTTACGATCTTTGAACGACTACCAAGGCGCTCTTGATACCCTTAGCTACGTGCCTAATAATGCCCGTACCGCAGACGTTGCTCAACTCGCCCAGCAACTTTCAATCAATGCCAAGATGAGCAAACTTGCTAATAACGGCGAAGATAATAAAAGTACGATTATTTATAATCTAACAGAGCTCGAAGCCCAACCTTTAACGCCTTTAATGCAGGCAGAACTGGCAACACAATGGCAGCAGATTAATGAATACAATTACGCACTAAGTCAATTACGCACAGCCTTAGAACGGGATGACAGCTTAAGTCCTTATTGGCATATGACATATGGTCAATGGCTTTTAAACAGTGATAAGGAACAACAAACACAGCAATGGTTTGCACGCTATCAACTACCGAAAGTGGCCACTGAAGAACAACAAATACGTTGGCTATCTCTGCAAACTGATTACATCAATAAGTTTAACCAGGGTGAGCAGCGCCTTGAAAAATTAGCGTTACTTGCTCAACAAAATCCTAACAACCCAGTAGTATATAATGCGCTTATCACTGCTAATATTGAGTTAAATAGACCCCAAGCTGCTATTGATCTATACCAGCTGCAAGTTCAACAAGGCCAAAAATTAGCACCCGATACCGAACTTGCCGTAGCAAGGGTTAGCCGCGAGCTAAATCACCATGCTCTGGCAGATCGCATTGTTACTACATTAATAAATGACGTAGATAAAGATCAAACATACCAGCAACAGTTATTAATGACCGCCCTTGTTGATTTTCAAGATGAAGATAATCTTATTCGCTTAACCAATGAGTTACTCGTTAAATCAGGCTATAGCCAAGAAATGTATTATCAAGCTGCGCAAGTTGCAGAAACTCATAATAAAAATGCTTACGCAGAAACTTGGTATAAAGAGGCAATTGAACCAAATAGCAGTATAAAAGCACAAAGCGATGCCACTCTTAACTACGAATTATATGCCTTAAATGACGAGGCACCTTGGTATGTAAATAATGCGAAAAGAGAGCTTGCTCGAATTCAACAGCGAGAGCAAGCCTATATAACGGCCGGTATTAACTTTAGCAGTCAAACTAGTACTCAAAACGATGCCAGCCTAGGTGCCGGCTCTATGCCTATTGAGGTCGGCTTGCCACTTTGGCATGGCACCGGGATTATTAAACTTGACCCAATGACTATCTCCAGTCAGGAGACCCGCTTTGATGAAACCTTTTCAGGCAGTCGCTACGGCCAAGGGGCTCTGTGTATTTTTGATTGTCCATTAAATAGTATAGAGCCACAACAAGAAGGCATTGATATTGGTTTTGCCTGGCTAAACGATACTTGGCGTTTTGATATTGGCACTACACCACTTGGCTTTTTGGTTGAAGATATTGTCTGGGGAGTTAATTACAATGGCGACTTAGGTGATTTTGGTTATGGTATAACACTTAATAAACGCCCAGTAACTAGCTCAGTTTTATCGTATGCCGGTCTTGAAGATGTGTTTACAAATGAAGTTTGGGGTGGCGTTAGAGCAACCAGCTTACGGTTTAATTTATCCCATGATCTTGGCCTTGATTGGGGTTTTTGGGGCTCTGCTGACTTGCAGTTATTACAAGGTCAAAACGTTAAAGACAATCAACGTTACAGTCTAATGGGCGGCGCCTATAATCGCTATATCCGCGAAAAAAACACCGAATTGACACTCGGCGCAAACCTTTTGCACTGGTCTTATCAATATAATCTAAGTGAAGAAACTTTTGGCCATGGCGGCTATTATAGTCCACAAAACTACCTTGGCGTATCTCTACCGATCATTTATGACCGCCGTGTTAATAACGATTTTATTTACCGCCTGCGGGGCGGTATCTCATGGTCAACGACCACAAATGACGACAGCGATTTTTTCCCAAATGATCCAAAGCTTCAAGCTCAGGCACAACAAAGAACCTCAATCACTGGTGTTAATCCAGTCTTTGAAGGCAGTACAACCTCTGGTATGTCATATAACTTGGCTGCTAGTTTTGAGTATCGTTATACGCCGCACTGGTTTTTTGGTGGCTTTTTTAGCTTAGATCGCGCTGATTTTTATGAACCTAACTATGCCCAGCTTTATTTTCGCTATTACTTTAAACCTGTTTATAGCGAAATGATTTTCCCTGGAACCCCCGTAGTACCTTACGCTGACTATTAGGGCCTGTTTTAAAACCACGACATAGCTAACTATCGCAAGCACTTCCCCTGAACATAAGGTGTATGTATACTTAGCCGCAATTGTAGCTAGGATAAGGGTGTGACTCTTACCCGCTAAGCAAACAACTTAGTTAGCAAACCATTACCTTAGCTGCATTAAAAACAATTCATGGCCACCCGTTCAATCAGTGCAATTAGCACGAACGACCAAAGCAAAAAATATAAGGCCGCTATAACAAACTTTGAGTTAGGAAGTAAATATGAGTTCAAATTCTGACAGTGGCTGGTTTGGTCACCCTAAAGGACTTTCAACCCTGTTTTTCACAGAAATGTGGGAACGAATGAGTTACTACGGTATGCGAGCGATGCTCGTATTATTTATGACAGCAAGTTTACAACAAGAAGGCTTAGGATTTACCGTTGCATCTGCAGCTGCAATTTATGGTTTATACACAGGTTCTGTATACTTTTTAGGTTTACCAGGTGGCTGGCTAGCAGATAGGTTATTTGGTGGTCAAAAAGCAGTATGGTATGGCGGTATCATCATTATGTGTGGCCATATTATTTTAGCCGTTCCACATGAATATTCTTTTTTCATTGGTTTAATCTTTGTCGCAACCGGTACTGGTTTACTTAAACCTAATATTAGTGCCATGGTTGGTCAGCTTTATACTGACGAAGATGAACGTCGTGACGGTGGTTACGCTATTTACTACATGGGTATTAACTTAGGCTCTTTAATTGGTTACTACGTTTGTGGTTACTTTATGGAAAACGTAGGTTGGCACTGGGCATTTGGTGCAGCTGCTGTAGGTATGGCAATTGGTTTAATACAATACAAACGTACACTTAATAACTTACCAGATCATAGCGCATTACCTGCAAACCCATTGAGCCCTAAAGGTGCTTCACGCGCATGGGGCGGTATTGCTGCGTTTGTAATCGTTGTTGCCGCCGTAACTGCTGCTGCGATGACAGGTGCTATAGTCATTAACCCAACTATTGTTGCAGGTTACACAGCAGTTATATTTACTGTTATCTTTTTCATTTATTTTGGTCTTGTTTACTTCAAAGGCAAACTAACTGATGCTGAAAAACAAAGAATGTGGGCACTATTTTTAGTATGTATTGCCTCCGCCTGTTTTTGGTCTGGCTTTGAACAAGCAGGTTCTTCATTAAACCTGTTTGCTCGCGACTACACTGATCGCCTTGTTGGCACATTTGAAATCCCAACCACTTGGTTTCAATCTTTAAACTCGCTGTTTATTATTGCCCTATCGCCGTTTTTTGCCGCTCTTTGGATTAATTTATCTAAGAAAATGGTATCGCCTACTTACAGCGTAAAATGTGCGTTAGGCTTAGTTATTATGGCTTCAGGCTTTTTAGTTATGTTTATGGCAGCGCATTACGCAGCTGAAGGCTTAAAAGTAGCTCCTTACTGGCTGGTTACTACGTATTTCTTACATACAGTAGGCGAACTTTGTTTAAGCCCTGTTGCCTTGAGTGCGGTAAGTAAATTATCTCCTCGTCGCTATACTGGTCAAATGATGGGGGTATTCGTACTAACATACTCAATTGGTAACGTAATTTCAGGGTTACTTGCTGGTAACTTTGATCCTAACAATGTTGCAGAAATCCCTAACCTTTACTTACAAATTGCCTTATTTAGTATCGGCGTAGGTATCATCTTAGTACTGATGAGCTTCAAAGCTAAAGTATGGGAAAAACAAGGTTTGACTGAGACTAGCGTCCACCAATAGCCTGTCTTTAAACTGAGCTTGATTACAGTATCAGCTCAGTTTTATCCCAATAAGGCAAGATAGCAATATCTTGCCTTTTTATTTGTGTAAAATTGACCCGAGGTAACAATACCTCACTTTACTTTATTTAATCACTCGCATTAATACTTGAAATAAAAGATCAAAAAACGACAGTATTTTAACATCTATCTGTTATTTCTATTTTTTTCTATATAAGCAATCTGTAAACCAATCCTAAATACTGGTATTCTAATCACATTATAATAAGTGGCAGTATGGCTATTATGGCTTTTTATTACGGTATCAGGTTTTCAATGCTCGTTGCTGTGTTTACTTTGTTATGTGCTTGTGGCGATAGCACTGAGAAAGATACTAACTTCGTTGTAGACGAATCAAAATTAATTATTAGCACCAAGGATGGTTTATCAAAAAGCTTTGATGATGCGCTTGTTCTACTAACAGCTCCAGTCAATGCGGTAACAACCGATACAAGCTTTATTTTTAGCAAAGCTGAGCTTGATGATGAGAATAAAGCTCTTAATATTGTCTCCGCGTTATATACCTTTAGCCCTCAAGATCTAACATTCGATACGCCTTTAAATCTCACAATAACATTAGCTAATTCAGCAGAAATTGGGCAACAGCTCTCGATCGTGAAATTAATTGATGGGCAATGGCAACCATTAGCAAGCTCAAACTCTTCTGCAAATACTGTTAGTGGACAAATAAACAGCTTTGGTACATTTGCTGTACATGCTCGTACAATACAGCAAATCAGCAAAACTATAGGCTCTGAGTGTAAAGCAAACCAAGCAACACAAAAAATGCGCTTTATCCATGTAGCAGATTTACATGCAAGGTTTGGTTTTAAAGAACGCTTATTCAGCCGGATCAAAGGCCACTATCAACAAGCTGTGACTGAGCAACCTTATACCTTGTTTACTAATGGTGGCGATGACTATGAAAAAGGCACCGTGGCAGAGCAAACCTCCAAAGGCGTCGCAACGGTTGAGGCGATAAAAGCCATGGCGTTCGATGTCCGTGTGGTGGGTAATCATGATTATGCATGGGGGCCAGCACAATTACTCGACTACGCCAATGATGATAATGCCATCGTGCTTGCCAGTAACACGCGTTATACCGGCGATAGCACACGAGATTTTGCTGCAGTTGATTTTTCAATTGTGCAAGTTGGTTGCCTCAAAGTCGGTTTTTTTGGTATGACCTCAGTGCCATGGAATGAACTTGATCGACCAGTAGAAACGGCACCCATTCCTGATTTTATCGCTAATTTTAAAATGAACTGGCAATGGCAAGATATTGCACAAACGATTGTTGGGCAACACCGCCAAGATGTCGACTACATGGTGATGTTGAGTCATTTAGGAGAAGGCGCCGATCTGCAAATTGCACAAAACGTTGCTGGTATTGATCTGGTGCTCGGTGGTCATACCCATGGTGGTGAAAGCTTTCAGCAGCTTGATAATGGCAGTGTAGTGATCCAACCCAACTTTTTTGCTCAAGGTTTAACTGACCTAGAATTAACGTTTGATTTAGCAACAAAAACAGTTGCTGACATCAATTACTCAACCCTAGCTACAGCACAAATAAATACTTTTGATGAAGCATTGCAAACACATATAGATTTTTTAATGGGCAAATACGCGCCTGATGCCAATACTGAAATCGCTATTTCAGAAAACTACCCAACGACCATCGATATAATGAACATTGTAGCGCTTGCCAGCAAACAACTGCATCAGCTTGATGCTGCCTTATTTGATGCAAGCCAAGTACAAACACGTTGGACCCCTGGTACACTCACCCAAGAAGATTTTCATAATGCCTTTAAAGTTGAAAGACAACCTTCAAATACTCCTGGCTTCAGTGCTATATATCAAGTCACGGTCAGTGGTAGAGATTTAAAAGCTATGGCCGCAAGCCAACCAGATTGGCTACTATTAGCGCCTGATAATATCAATGACAATCAAAGCTATAGCTTGGCACTGCAAAAAGGCCCCGCTTTCAATGCTGAATTATTTTTTAATGGAATTACTTTTGCTGAGCCACAACTGCTTGCGGAGACATGGCAACTGCTCGATCAATATGCTCGCCAGCGTACCAGCCAATGTTTGTATATTGACACCAATACGCAACTTAATGCATGCCAAAACCAAGCTAATGTCACCGTTTGGAATTTCAATGATCCAAGCGATCCATTAAAAGCTGATTATGGGCCATCAATGTTAAGCTATTTTGATCCTGAAAATAGTGGCTGGGGCGCGCAAGACACAATATATAAAACTACCACACAATTACAGATTGCAGATCTAAACGACGGTGCTTCAGGGGTGATGGCCTTTACCGACCACTCTCCAACAGAAGGATTAAAGATCACACTTAACACGCCGCCCAACGGAGATTTTGAAAATGAAGGGCTGGTATCTGATTACACCTTAGTTATGGATATTTACTGGCCGCTGGCAGCCAAAGATATTTACCGTGCTCTAATACAAACGGATGCTAAAAACTACTTAACAGATGATGCAGATATTTTTATTAACCCTGAAGGTGGTTTAGGGAAATCAACCAGCGAAAGTGGTTATTTTGGCAACACCCAATCTAATACTTGGCATCGCATCGCCTTTGTATTCTATACCGCTCCTAACAATGGCGTGTTTGAAGTGTATATAGATGGCGAATTAGCAGGAGTAAAAAAAGAAGGCGAAATCAATCGTCGCTGGGCATTAGATAAAGCCGTACTGCTGTTAACTGATAATAACTATGAGACTGAGCCTGGTTATTTAAACGCACTACTTTATGCAGGGCGGGCACTGACTCGCGATGAAATAAAAACTATGGCTGGCGCACAACAAACTCTCAGCTTTGCGCCAAGCACACGAACGCTAAACCAAGCTGTAGAACGCCATTATCAAAGTGCACCAGCTATAAAAGCGAACCTATGGTTAGAGCAACGCAGCAAGTTTTTTAACAAACGCGGCTCTACCGTAAACAATTAATTACAATGCATCTATTAAATTGAGGGAGTAAACTCCCTTAATTTCGTTAATTTACATCCCCAATTAAAACAAATTAATCATTAATATCAATCAACTAAGCAATACATTATTGCATTAACATTGGATTGTTAAACACACAGTGCTAAACCGCCCTCTGCTCTACGCGCACTTTCAAATGATCGTCCCATTTAATTTACAAATAGCCTGCTAGCTAAATAGATGCGAGCTCTTCCCCTTTGTCTAGTTATAGTTAATTATCTGCGCATCAGACACAACAAGACGCAGTGTTTATTGCGGGAGAATTATTATGAGTGAAGTAACTAACCCTTTAGGTTTGGTAGGGATCGAGTTTACTGAATACGCTACACCTGATGCAGATTATATGGATAAAGTATTTACCGATTTTGGTTTCTCAAAACTAAAAACATTTAAAGGTAAAGACATTGTTTACTACAACCAAAACGATATTCACTTTTTACTAAATAATGAGCGTGATGGTTTTTCAGCTGAATTTGCTAAAAGCCATGGCCCTGCAATTTGCTCTATGGGCTGGCGTGTTGAAAATGCACAACTAGCATTTGATACAGCGGTAGCGCGTGGTGCAAAAGCTGCGACAGATTCAACCCACAAAGACTTACCTTACCCTGCAATTTACGGTATTGGCGACAGCTTAATTTACTTCATCGAGCAGTCAGCTGACAAAGGTTCAATCTACGACACTGATTTTGAAGACTTAAGTGAGCAAAACATTGTTGAAGATAAAGGCTTTATTCGCATCGACCATTTAACTAATAATGTTTATAAAGGCACCATGGAAACATGGGCAAACTTTTATAAAGACGTATTTGGTTTTACTGAAGTTCGTTATTTTGATATCAAAGGCCAAAAAACAGCCTTGATCTCATACGCACTTAAATCACCGTGCGGCACCTTCTCGATTCCAATCAATGAAGGTAAAGGCAACGATAACAACCAAATCGATGAATACCTTGGTGAATACAACGGTCCAGGTGTACAGCACTTAGCATTCTTAACAGATGACCTAGTAAGCTCACTTGATAAGCTGGATAAATCAACCATTGCCACACTTGATATTATCCCTGAGTACTACGACACAATTTTCGACCGTGTACCTTGGGTTGCAGAAGATAAAGAAAAGATCCGTGAACATCAGATCTTAGTAGATAGCCAAAGTGAAAATTGCTACTTATTACAAATTTTCTCGAAAAACTTATTTGGCCCAATCTTTATCGAGATGATCCAACGCGTTGATGACGGTGGTTTTGGTGAAGGTAACTTCCAAGCACTGTTTGAATCAATCGAGCGTGACCAAGAGCGCCGCGGCGTTTTATAACACCCGCGTATAGATTTAAAAAGCAGCGTACTTCGCTGCTTTTTGTCGTTTCACCTATTTTATAAATGACAATCTGATTTTCACTGTTTAAATCGCGCCATTCATCACCATATCCACTGTAAAGCGCGACTGACTAAACCAAAGGAAATGTAATGAGTTTAATTAACGAAACCCATGATATAAATTTAACCAGCTGGGTAGCCTCAGCAAACGTTGCAAACTGTGACTTCCCAATTCAAAATCTACCATTTGCAGAAGTACGTCGTAAAAATTCTGACGAAGCTTTTCGTGGTGCCGTTGCTATTGGCGACCAAGTTATCGACCTTGCCAAAGTAAACGAACTAGCAATTTTCTCAGGCGATGCACAAGCAGCCGTAGCTGCAGCAAGCCAAGCGACATTAAATGAATTTATGGGTCTTGGTCAGCAATATTGGTCAGCACTACGTTTAGCATTATCTAAAGCGTTACGCGAAGGCGCCGCTGAACAAGCTAAGTTAAGCGACGCATTAATTGCCCAGGCAGACATTGAGTTTGCATTGCCGTGTCGCATTGGCGATTACACTGATTTTTACACCTCTATTTACCATGCAACAGCAGTCGGTAGCTTATTCCGCCCTGACAACCCGTTACTACCTAACTACAAATGGGTACCTATTGGTTACCATGGTCGTTCTTCATCTATTGATGTATCAGGACAAACATTCCACCGCCCGAACGGTCAAACTAAAGCGCCAGATGCAGAAGTACCATCGCTTGGCCCATGTAAACGCTTAGATTATGAATTAGAGCTAGGCATTTACTTAGGTAAAGGTAACGAGTTGGGTGATGCTATTGCTATCGAAAACGCTGAAAACCATGTATTTGGTTTTTGTGTATTCAATGACTGGTCAGCACGTGATTTACAAGCATGGGAATACCAACCATTAGGTCCATTCCTTGCAAAAAACTTTGCTTCAACGGTATCACCTTGGATTGTCACCACCGAAGCGTTAGCACCTTACAAAACATCGTGGACACGTGATGAAAATGACCCTCAGCCATTAGATTATCTAGAATCAAGCCAAAACCGTGAGCTGGGCGCCTTTGATATAAAAATGGACGTGCAAATTGAAACCGCAAAAATGCGTGAGCAAGGTGCAGCTCCTTCATTAGTATCAAAATCAAGTTTTAAACACTCATACTGGACAGTTGCGCAAATGGTTACTCACCATACTGTAAATGGCTGTAACTTTATGCCAGGTGATATGCTAGGTTCAGGTACGCAATCAGGTCCTACTCACGAAGAAGCGGGGTCATTACTCGAACTTTCTCGTGGTGGTAAAGAGAAAATCACTCTTAATAATGGTGAGCAACGTAGCTTTTTAGAAGATGGTGACAACGTTATTATGCGTGGTTGGTGTGAAAAAGCAGGCTTTGCTCGTATCGGTTTCGGCAGCGTTGAAGGAACTGTTCTTCCTGCTAAGTAACTAAATTGTAAACATTTATTAAATGTATTTTTTATAAGGAGGCGACCAACGCCTCCTTTTTTGAGATTAATTACAATTTTTTACTGGCTTTTTCAGCTCAGATTGCTATCTTGATTCGGTTAATAGCAAGTATTTATAAGCCATGTCAGCATTTATTAAGTCTTTTTATCACAAATTATTCCCAGCTAGACAGCTGTTGATCCGCCAAAATGGTGAGGTTAAACATGTGATATTAGCACCTTGGTTACAAGTTTCAGCTGTAGCGGTTGTTTTAATTGCTTTAGGCTGGTTAACGGTATCTACCTTACAAATTTATTCGCAAACCAACAAAATCTCCGATATTGAGCAAAGCCAACTATCAAAACAACAACAGTGGCAACTGCAAAAGAAACAGCAACAACAGCAATATGATAAACAACTAGCACAGCTTGCTGAACTGGAACAAAAACAAGCTTTATTACAAAGCATGATCGATTCTTTACCTGAGTCGATGAGCAACCCAATTGAAGATGCCGCAACAATTGAAAATATCGATGCCAAAGAACAGCAAGGTGATTTTCATGAGCCGCTCGTTGATGAAAAAAATCCAGATAGCGCTCAAGCCAATTTACTATCAGTTGAACAACGCTTTGCTCAACTCGACGCTCACTACTTGCAAAGTTTTTTACAAATTGAACAACAAATTGAGCGACGCCACCAAGCTATTTTAACCATGCTCAAAGGGGCTGGGCTCGATAACGCCTTAGCACTGCAGCTTAATGGTCAAATATCAGAAACCGCGCAAGGTGGTCCGCTGGATTTATTTGACGAGTCAAAAATACCTACTGAGTTTTTACTGATCGCCGACAAACTTCTAGCATTAAATAATCTTGAAAATTTACTTAGCGAACTACCACAAACTCTACCAGCGGCTAATTATTATATTTCGAGTAGTTTTGGCTTGCGTAAAGACCCTGTAAATAATCGTCATGCTTATCACAAAGGTGTCGATTTAGCCGGTTGGCATAAAACCGAAATCTTTGCTCCTGCTGACGGCACTGTACTGCGTGCAGGACGTAATGGTGGCTATGGTAACTTTATTGAACTACAACATAAAAATGGCTTTGTAACGCGCTTTGGTCACTTAAATAAAATCAACGTAAAAAAAGGCCAAGCAGTAGCTAAAAATGATGTTATTGGCTTAATGGGTAGCACTGGCAGAAGTACCGGTACTCACCTACACTATGAAGTATTACTTAACGACAAACATGTCAATCCTGTCAAAATAACAAAGGCGCTTTCTCGTGTTCGGTAAAAAAAAATCAACAGTAAGTAACTCTTCTGATTCACAATTAAAAAGAACCAACCACACGCCGTCGATCATTTCTGAAGATGTTCGCTTAACAGGCAGCTTGGTCAGCCAAGGCGAAGTACAACTTGATGGACGTATTGATGGTGATGTGCGCGTCAATCACTTAGTTATTGGTAACACGGGCTGTGT
This sequence comes from Pseudoalteromonas sp., assembly GCF_036960685.1. Taxonomy (GTDB): domain Bacteria; phylum Pseudomonadota; class Gammaproteobacteria; order Enterobacterales; family Alteromonadaceae; genus Pseudoalteromonas. The sequence goes on from NZ_JBALXK010000010.1 coordinate 88,062, forward strand.
AGAGGGCTCTGTGGTTGCTGAAAGCGTGATTGTAAAAGGAAAAATCATTGGCTCACTCAATGCCAGTAAAGTGGTTATTGAACGCTCAGCGCAAGTACATGGTGATGTTTACCAAGATACACTCAGTATTGATGCAGGTGCGATTATTGAAGGTAACTTAAAACAACGTCATGAAGCAGAAACCGTTGAGTTAGTTACGCACAATACAGACGCAAAAGCCGAGCTTACCTCAGTATTGAGTGAAGGCGATAACGACTTGTCATTCTTTAATAAACAAGCCGCAGAAAAAGAGTAAGTTACTTTTTTATTTTTTCTGTTCTTTTTTCTTAGTAATGTACATCGTAATATCAGCAGTGAATACCAATTCACTGCGGGTATTATAAAGCTTAACCGGCACCAACAAATCTTCTTTATCCTGCCATTGTCTTGGCATAGCAATCTCAGCTACCGCGGTGACATCCGTATCCACTTTTGCTAAATACTGCACTGTCATACCTTTGGGTATCCAACGATGAGTTTTATAAGGCACCGTTGCATCAACCATCACGCCAGCACACAACTCAGCTAAATTACATTGCGCAATGGCATGAATAGTACCAATATGATTATGCACACTGCGGCGGTTTTTCACTACAGCGCTACAATGCCCTTCTTTTACATCTAAAATAGTAGGCTTGATTGAGCCAAAATAAGGCGCTTTAAAACACACGACTTTGCTAAATAACCGGTTGCCTAGTGGTAAATTTTTTAATTTTAACCATGTTTTTAAAACCACTGATTTATCGCTCATAACGTTTCTTAATTAAAAGGCATAGAGATTAAAATTAACACATCAGACCAGATAGCAAAAGCGTCTTTATTTATCTTACTAAGAATATTCCCTCAGGTCGGCCATATGGCCTTTCTTTTTTATTTCTGCAGCCTTAAAATACGCGCCAAAAGGAGCCTTCATGTCAACAACCGATCACCGCAGTCATCTTAGTGTTATTTCAATTCTTGCCCTGCTGGTTATATTCTGCCCATTAGCAATTGATATTTACCTACCAGCGTTTCCAACTATTGCCGAGCAATTTCAAGTTGGCGAAAAACAGGTGCAACAAACTGTTGCGATTTTTATGCTCACGGTTGGCTTAGGGCAATTAATTGCAGGCCCTTTAGCAGATAAATTTGGCCGTAAACCTGTCGCTCTAATTGGTATCATACTATATGCCATAGCTTCCCTTGGTGCTTTTTACGCTGCAAACTTTAACGCTATGTTATTAGCGCGCGCAGTACAAGGTCTCGGCGCCTGCGCAACATTTGTGGTTGCTTTTGCCATTGTACGAGACCGGTTTGGCAGTGAGCGTAGCGCACAAATGATCACTTACTTAAACGGTATTGTTTGCTTTATTCCTGCCTTAGCGCCCATTTTAGGTGCTTGGTTAACTGTACAGTTTGGTTGGCGAATGAATTTCCTATTTTTAGCTGGTTTTGCATTTTTGGCCTTATTGGTTACTTTATTGATGTTCAAAGAAACCCGCCCCAGCGACAGCGTATATCATGGCCACATCCTCGATTTAAGGCGCTTTATCCCCATCATTAGCACGCCACTATTTTTATTTAATAGCTTAATTTGCATGGTCGCAATGTCAGCAATATTAGTGTTTGTAACCCTAGCGCCGGGTTGGATTATCACTAAATTAGGTGGCTCTGTGGGGAGCTTCACGTTTTGGTTTACTGTAAATGCAGTGCTGAGCATTGTCGCAAGTTTTATCACACCGATTTATATTAAACACCAGCCAAAACGCGCACTTAAGTTAGGCCTACTAATGCTAGTGTTCTCAGGAGTACTGATGCTTAGTTTAAGCCACATTGAAACGCCACTGGCGTTGATGGCTCCGATGTTTATTGCCGCCTTTGGTTTTGCATTAACCTTAGGCTCTGCAGCAGGTAGAGCTTTGAGCTTATTTCCAAAACAAGCTGGTACAGCTTCAGCATTGATTGGTGTTATGCAAATGAGTGGAGCAAGCTTACTGGTTTTTATTACCCAATCTCTAAATTTAACCACACCTTTGTTGATCGGTGTTCATTTCCTATTGCTAGTCCCTTTTGCTTATTTTGCAGTTATAAATCATCGCATATCATAAAAAATAATTATGGTACTTTTTTACTGTTTTTTAAGTAGTGAGAATCATTATATTTTATTTAACCGCTTAGACATCCACTTATAATAATTCGCTATAAAAAAGTAATAACAAGATTATTTTATTACTTTTTTATGAATAATCCCCCCTTGCATCCCATTTAGAATTAAACTAATGTAAACCAAGTTAACATCAAGTTAACATCATAACATTTAGGGATACATAATATGAACACAAATAAACTCGCATTGGCGCTTATCATTAGTGGCTTGTGTGCAACTGGCAGCGTTGCTGCAGCAAACGATCGCTATATAATCCAAGTTGATAATAATAAAAAGGGTGTCGTGAAAGCACTCACTAAAAAACTCGGTGGCGATATCAAAGTTGATGGTGATGGCTTTATTGCTGCGCAATTTACTGGGTATGACTTAGCTTCAGTTAAAGGCTTATTAAACAATCCTCATATCAAGCTAGTTGAAGAAGATCAAAAGCGTGTACCAATGTCTATTTACAATGACGACGCTGGTAATGCTATGACGCAACAACTTACACCATACGCTGTATATCAATCGCAAGCAGATCAACTTACCTTTGATGCCAACGCGGGCATGAAAGTTTGCGTAATAGACTCAGGTTTAGACAGCACAAATCCTGACTTTATTTGGGGCAATATTACAGGCGACAATAACAGTGGTACGGGTAATTGGTTTGATAATGGCGGCCCACATGGAACGCATGTAGCAGGTACAATTGGCGCCGCTGATAATAATGTAGGTGTCATTGGTATGGCACCGGGTGTTGCCATGCATATTATCAAAGTATTTAATGCTGATGGCTGGGGTTACTCATCTGATTTAGCTCACGCTGCAAATCTTTGTTCACAAGCCGGTGCTAACATTATCAACATGAGTTTAGGCGGTGGCGGCGCTAATAATACTGAGTCAAATGCATTTGCTAACTTTACTCAGGCTGGCGGTTTAGTCATTGCCGCTGCGGGTAATGATGGTAATAGTGTACGCTCTTACCCTGCAGGCTACCCTTCTGTAATGATGGTTGGTGCAAATGATGCTAATAACCAAATTGCTGACTTTTCACAATTTCCAAGCTGTACAACAGGCCGTGGCAAACGAGCAACCACTGACGAAACAATTTGTGTTGAAGTCACAGCCGGTGGCGTAGATACGTTATCTACCTATCCAGCAGGTATGGCTACAGCCGCATCTCTATTAGTAGACAACACAGTTTTTGCATCCTCTGCGATGGAAAATTCAGGCCAAGTATCTGCCAGCACATATTACATGGGCACTGCAGAAAGTATTGATTCTGGTGCAGCTGGAAAAGTATGCATGATTGACCGTGGCAACATCTCATTTTATGACAAAGTTACAAACTGTGAGAACTCCGGTGGTACGGGCGCGGTTATTATCAATAACGAAGCAGGTATGTTATACGCTACATTAGGTGAAACAAACGATACGACTATCCCAGCTGTAGGCGCTGCATTTGAAGATCGCAGTGCTTTACTTGCCAGCTCCAACGTAAGTATTAATATTGGTACCAGCGATTATGGTTATATGAGCGGCACATCAATGGCAACACCTGCTGTATCTGGTATTGCCGCGTTAGTATGGTCATTACACCCTGAGTGTACAGGAACAGAGATCCGCGATGCTCTCAAAGCAACTGCACAAGATCAAGGTGCTGCTGGGCATGACGTTTACTTTGGTCACGGTATAGTTAAAGCGGTTGATGCTGAAGCTTACCTCAGTGCCAACGGTTGTGCAGGTAATAATGGAGGTGGCACGCCTACACCAGGTAATGACGATATCAGTCTTGATGCAACAGGTTACAAATCAAAAGGCGCAAGTTTTGCTGATTTAAACTGGAGCGGCGCAACAACCAGCCAAGTTGATATCTATCGTAATGGTAGCAAAGTATCAACAGTTGCAAATACTAATAGCTACACCGATGCAATTTCTACAAAAGGTGGCGGCTCTTATACATATCAAGTGTGTGAAGCACAAAGCACAACAGTATGCTCAAACAACAGTACTGTTAATTTCTAGTTGTTTAATCCAACCAAATTAAGCGGGTAAATGCCCGCTTTTTCTTTGCCTGCAAGCTTGTTAAGATCAACCATCTATTATTTATAAACTGCACAAATGATCAATCCAGAATTTTTACTGTCATTTTTAGCGGCCAGCTTTTTAATCGCTGTGGCACCGGGGCCATCCAACGCCTTTTTAATGGCGCAAACCTTTGCTAATGGCCGTGCTGCTGGCTTGCAAAGTGCCTTTGGTTTTGCCTTAGGTGGTGTAGTACATACTTTGTTTGCTGTGGTTGGTTTAACTGCAATCCTAAAAGCCTCTGACGTTGCTTACACCGCAGTACAATATGCTGGCGCCGCTTATTTATGTTACTTAGGGATAATGATGCTAAAAAGCACCTTTGTAACAATAAATGACGACTGCGATAACAAGCCCCATGTCAGTACCAGTAAAAAGAAAAATGTTATGTTCCAAGCGATGATGACGGAAGTGCTCAATCCAAAAGTTGCGCTGTTCTTTATTGCCTTTATACCGCAGTTTGTGGATCCGAGTTTATCCAGCTCGACAACCTTCCAGCTGGCTTTTTTTGGCTTGCTCTACCCTATTTTCGCCTTTCCAATTGATTGCACATATATTTATTTTGGCGATAAAATTGCCAGTTATTTCAGGGACAACCCAAATACGCAATTGTGGATAGACCGAATTACAGGTATTGTGTTTATAGCACTTGCTATCAACCTTTTAGTGTAAAAATAATAAGAGTCAGCATGGAACAAAAACAGCAAACATTACCTGCTAAAAAAAACATCGCGCTAGTCGCACATGATGGAAAGAAAACCGCATTACAAGCATGGTGTAATAAGCACCGAGACAATTTAAGTCAGCATACCTTGTATGGCACCGGCACCACAGGCCATCTAATTGAGAAAAATACCGGGCTCGATGTGATCAAACTGCTTAGTGGCCCAATGGGCGGTGATCAACAATTAGGTGCAAAAATAGCCGAACACGAAATTCATATGTTGATTTTCTTTTGGGATCCCCTCGCCTCTCAGCCTCATGACCCTGATGTAAAAGCATTATTACGCTTAGCGGCAGTGTGGAATATTCCTGTGGCATGTAACGAAGTCAGTGCTGATATGTTATTAAGTTCATCATTAATGCATGTAGAGCTTGAGCGCAGCTTGCCTGATTACGAGAAGTACCTCGCAACCCGGCAAATTACGCTATAAAGGCAGCTCTGCTTTAACGATAAAGCATGCTTGCCCATTTAGTGAGCCCTGCGGTGACACTACCAAAGTGATCACCGTTCACCATTTTTATGTCCCCTAAATGCTCAACTAATGCCGCTTTGATCAGCGGTGATTGGGCGCTACCACCAGTAAGATAAATTACATCAGGTACGGCGCCAGCATCTTTAATCGCTTGCTTGGCTAAACTAACAATTTGCATAATAGAATCATCGACCGCCAATGCTAAATCATCGCGTGATAACGCTTTGTGTAATTGTGGCGCTAAAAATTCGAGCTCACAATTAAACTCAGAGGCTGATGATAAAGCAATTTTTGCCGCCTCCCCTTGCTGAACTAGCTGATGGCCCTGCTTATTTTGTTGTAAATCGAGCAACCGTTGAAATAACTCGGGCGCTTGCACTTCTCGTAGTTGAGTAAGTAACTCGCGAGTATGCTGCTGACTATAAAACTGGCTTTGTAAATTCACATCATTGATTTTACAGGCTTGCCAAAATGGCTGATTAGGTAAAGGCAAACCCGATTTAAACTTACTGCCTAACCCGAGCAAAGGCATAAGCGCATGATAGCTCAGGGCAATATCGAGATCATTACCGCCAATACGTTTACCCGTATGAGCCAAAAAGTCATGATCACGCTCACTGCTGTTACGAAAGCTGGGGCCCATTTGTACAAACGAGCAATCACTAGTACCTCCACCAATATCGATAACTAACACTTTTTGATCGTGCTGTAAGTAACTTTCATAATCAATTCCCGCTGCAAGCGGCTCATATAAAAACGCGACTTCTTTAAAGCCAGCACGCTTTGCTGCACGCTCTAAAATGCCTAAAGCTTGTTGGTTTGACTCTTCACCGCCAACGGCCTGAAAATTCACTGGGCGACCAATCACAGTATGCGTTAATGCATATTGTAAAGAGGCTTCTGCGCGTTGTTTGATCTTTAAAATCATCGCGGTAGCAATATCTTCAAAAAAGTTGATTTGCCCTTGCTTTAAACCTGTGGCACCAAAAAAAGATTTAGGCGATTTAACAAAATAACCTTCTTCAGGAAACTGCACATACTGGCTGATGGCTTCACGGCCAATAAAGAGGTTTTCTTCACCGGGAGCAAGGTCTAAATCCGACTTTATCCGCACCATAGTATTAAGCAATGCTTGGCGCTGGCTTTTAAAATCATGTTCATAGCTACTACCCGTTAAATGTTGAGCAACAAAATCAACCACTAACGCACTGTGATGAGTATAAAGTGTGGAAGGTAAATAGTGCTTGCCTTGTTCTAACGGTACTAACTCGACAGCATTTTGTGCATTTATTACACCCATTGCACAATTTGAACTACCATAATCAAAACCAACAAACATCTCGCCACCACTACTTATCAAAAGGCCGCGCAATTTAGCATACTTACGGCTTTTTTTAAATGTTAATCAGGATCGCGTTGACGTAAAAAACTGGCAAACCGTGGTAAACCGTTTTTAGTAAAACCATGATATCGGTATGTCACCGTCGCTCCTATTGCGGGTGGATTTTGGCGCTGTGCGTTACTAAAGCCAGTACCAATTGAAAACTCTTTTCCTTGTGGTGTAACTACTTTTAACGCCCCTAGCATGCCAGTAAATTTGCCTTTTCCTGGAAGATGAGCAATGACGACCGCTTCACTATCAAAATAAGGTTTTAACTTTAACAGCGCATCAGAACGGCCACTTTTATGCATTGCCGAGGCTAAATGCAGCATTACACCTTCACCACCTTGCTGAGTTACTTTATCAAAGTACGCAGATAATGCCTGCTCTGTAGTAAATTGATACTGCTGTACTGCTTGGATGTGAGGCTTATTTAATGTTTTTACTAAACGTAGATAATTTTCATAGCGTACTGCAAAGGGATTATGTTGATCTGGCATGTCAAATATCTGATAGGTGACTTTTTGCCAGTCACTATCCAACGGCTGTAAAGTGCGCACAATACCACTGAGGTCTGCAAAATCGCCGCGTTTAGTCCACAGCTCTCCGTCTAATCGCAGATTGGGTAAGTCAGCCACAAACCATGCTGGAGCATGTATCACATTATCGTTACGGGTTATAAACTCAGTGCCAGTCCAAATTGCCCGCACTCCATCAAATTTTTCACTGACTAAATAGTTGTCGATTGCAGCTGCTTGGTGTTGCTGATAAACCTTGGCAAGCTGTGCATTTGCAATTAGTTGTGGTTCAATTGCCCAACAATTAAAAGCGGTGAGCAACAACCATATTGTGATTAGTCCGTTACGCATGTCAGTCCCTTGTTTATATCCAAGTAGACTAAAACTATAGCTTAGTTTGTACCCATTGCCATAGTTGCTGTAAATTATCCATTCGCGAAAATGCCAAACTTAAATCATGCTCTAAAGTATGTTTATTCGGTATTGCCACCACCGCGACCTTTGCATTTGTGGCAGCAGTCACGCCGGTATGAGTATCTTCTACCGCAATCGCTTCCTCGGCTGAAATACCTAACGTTGATAACGCAAGTAAATAAGGGTCGCCTGCAGGCTTTGGATTTTGCACATCATCTTTAGTGACAACGCAATCAAACAATTCATAAAAGCCATGCCCTTGCAAAATAGGTAACGCTTCAAGACGAGCACTGCCTGTCACTAATGCCATTTTTAAACCGCTTTGTTTAACCTTGTGTAAAATCTCTTTAGCAAAGGGCATCAGGGCTGGCAGTTGTGTTAGTACAAATTCTTCAAAGGCATCATATTTAGCTTGTGCTAACCACTGCGGCGTTACTGATAAGTTGTATTGCTCAACCACTTCAATTGCGGCTTCTAAAGTTGGTCGACCTGAAAAGCGTTGGCAAAACTCATCTTCATTATAACTTACGCCAAACGGGGCTAAAATATCATTCCAGCAGGTAAAATGGACACTTTCGGAATCGACCAAGGTGCCATCCATATCAAATAGTACTGCTTTTAAAGTCATCCTCATTCCTTTATTTTAACAATCAAAAAAGGCACACAAGGCACCTTTACACTATATCAATTACTCAGTTAATCCCGCAGGCGGCTCGGCAAAAGCCTCTTCGCCCGTTGCAACGTCAACCAGTTCATAACCGCGCTCTTTTCTAACCACTTTTAGTACTGGCTTGGCAAATGCTGTTTTAAGACGTTCAGCATCATCTTGCAGTGCATCTAGCGTATTACCAAAAGGCGCGGCACCTGTTTCTGACCAATTCGTAACTTTACCATTTAGGTTATATTCAACTTCATGAATTTGATATTGCGCCGCTTCATCTTTAGTTGCTTCACAAAAAATCACTCGGTAGTTCCAAAATCCAGCCATTGCTACTCTCTTTTAAATATAATTAGCGTTACTTTAGCAGTTATAAATCCGGTTTAACAATACAAAAGCCCGCAACATGTGCGGGCTTTTAATATTAGCAATTATAAAGTCTACTTAGAAAAAGTTAACTTTAAATTCAGCGCCAATAAAGCGAGGCTCATTAACAATTGCAGAGTTATTGCTAAAATCTACACCACCGATGAATACTTGCTCATTGGTTATATTACGTGCAAATGCCGCAACTTCGTATTCGTAGTTATTATCAAACCACTTATAACCCGCGCGTAAGCCACCTTCTAATAATGCTTCACCAGTAAACTCCACTGATTCATATAAAAAGAAATCAATTTCACTACGGTATGACCAATCTGTAAACGCATAAAACTCACCATCGCCAAGCTCTTTAGTATAGCGTAGAGTAAAGTTAGCAATCCACTCCGGCGCATGTGGCAGGCTATTACCGTCTAAACTATAACCTTGGTTTGTTAGCGGATCAGTAATCGTACAAGCAAAACAGCCTTGCGAATATAAATCATCATCTTGCAGCTCAGTATTGTTATAACTGAAGTTAAAAGTTGCATCAAATTCATCAGTCAATACCCATTGAGTATCAACTTCAAAACCGTAGCCAACAGTTTTATCAGCATTCAACAAACGAGCTGAATTTCCCGAGTCACCACCAACAGCTGTTAACTGTTGGTCATCCATTTGATAATAGAAAACAGTAGCATTGACACGTCCACGACCGTCAAGCACGTCTGATTTAATACCCGTTTCAATTGAGTTAATTGTTTCAGAATCAGCAACCGTTACATCATCACTAAATAAGATACGACCTTGAACGCTCGGTGCACGAAAACCATTTGCAGCACGAACGAATAAGTTTATATCATCAGAATATTTATACGCAGCAGCTAAATCCCATGATACATGGCTATCTTCTGGTGCAACTGACTTAGTTAAATTAGCAACTGCCGACTCTGGAGATGCGTAACGTGACGCTGTAAAGTCACGTTTATCATCTGAGTAACGTAAACCAGCAGTGATTTCTAACTTCTCAGTTAATTGATATTCACTCGATGCAAATACAGCCCATGCTGTTGTGTCTTGATCTTGGCGAACATAGCCAGTTAAGAAGTTTGCACCTAACCCATCGTAACCGTAAGTCTCAATCACTTGCTCTTCATTATAATAAAAAGCACCAACTTGGTAATTAAAGTCACCAGCAAAATCACTTGCTAAACGTAGTTCTTGTGTATATTGATTGTGATCTGGAAGGGCATCAGCGGTTTCAGACGCTAAGAAAATAAAACCAGGTCCCATTTCTGGTGTTGGGCAACCAGGAACAAAAGTATTCCCACAACCAAAACCACCATCTACATCAGCACGAGAGAAAATTTCTGCACTTTCCCAGCCACTGATCGATGTCAACGTGTAATCAGCAAAACTGTACTCTAGCTTTAAGCTAGCACCTTGGCTATTTACATTCTGTGTAGCAAATTGCACAGTATCTTGATATATCACTTCAGGATCAAAGCCCGGGCGCGGGTTATTTGTGCCTGTTTCAATTGCATTTGCATGAAATACAATTGGCTTACCATTTAAGTCACGAGTGTGGTAATTCAATAATGCACTGAAATCATCTTTCTCATATAAGAATTGGATACGCGCGGCAGTTTCTTGATAACCTCCTGTTACGTCATCAATCTCATTGCCTGCTAAGCGATTATCAATATAATCATCGCGCTCTTGACGTAATAGAGAAACACGTGCTGATAAGTTATCAGTTAAGCCACCACTTACAGCCCCTTCGAAGTCAATTGAATTGAACGAACCATATGATAAGGCTGCATAACCTTCAAAATCTTGACTTGGGCGAGCTGAATCAATTTTAACTAAACCAGCTGGGGTATTACGACCGAATAAGGTGCCTTGTGGTCCACGGAGAACTTCTACGCGGCCCGTGTCAAATATAGGAAAACCTTTTAAAATAGGGCTTTCTTGAACAATTTCATCAACCACTAGGGATACTGGTTGTGATGAATTCAAATCGAAATCTGAATTACCAAGACCACGAACATAAAAACGTGGGAATGAGCGACCAAATGAAGATTCTACAGTTAAGCTTGGAATTTTTGCATTTAAAAAACGAATATCCATGCCGGCAGAACTGGCAGCATCAAGGCTATCACCTTGTAAAGCAGAAGCAGCGACAGGTACTTCCTGTGCGTTTTCTACACGTTTACGTGCAGTGATTTGAATAACTTCTAATTGTTTGCTTTTTGCAACTGGAACTTGCTCATCAGCTGCAAGAGTAGAAAATGAAGTACCTGCTACGGCAGTGAACAACGTTGCATTGATTAGGGTTGCTAACGTAGATCTTTTCATTGCTTTCATGTCGGGGATTAACCTTTTTAGTGCACTCTTGTTCAACGGTTGGTGTGTTGCGCCAAATTCACTCGGCGGGCTCAATCAATTTTTCGCGCCTTGCAGTAAGCTGCGCGGACCTCTTTGTCGAGAGTGCAAAACAAAGTAAAGAGGCTGAATGAACGCTGAAGATTATAGCATTGTGTGACAGTTTTGCTGCATAAATATGTACAATAAAACAAACTTTTTACAACAAATGGCGACATGATAAGCGAACTTTGCAGTGTTTATGCAAATATATTTATTTTATGCGGACATTTGTCCTGTTAATTATTGTGGTGTAAATGTAGGCAAGCAACATAAGTGAGGTTGATACGCATTTATATATCAACCTCACTTTATCTGTAGACTAACTAGTTAACTGAGCTAACTCTGGCTTTGCCAACTCACAGTTATGCTCATTAAGTAATCCAAGGATTGCCATATTTAATTCCTCGATTACTTCCATATACAATGCAAAATCGGTGGTATTTACATAACTTAATACATCTATCTGTAATGCCCATGGCGTAAAGCCTTTAAACTTCACTCTACATGGATCTGTACAAATGTGCTCATGGTCATCTAATAACTGCTTGCACGCATTTATAAAGGATTGTAAATCTACTTGCTTAGTTTGTGCGCTGAGCATTAAATTAGGTCTAAAAGCAATACGCTCGCGTTCTGAAATATTTTCTAAATGCATATCGACAAACTTTGCATTAGCAACATAGATAACTGAACGATCTAAAGTACGTATCCGAGTAGCACGTAAACCTATTTCTTCAATCGTCCCGACATTTGCACCAAACTTACATAAACTACCAATACGCACAGGGGCAGATACATATAAGGTAATTGCGCCAATTATGTTCTCAACTGTTTTTTGTGCAGCTAATGCAATCGCTAACCCACCAATGCCTAAACCAGCGAGTAAGGTTGTGGCACTAAAACCTAAGTTTTCAAACCACAGCAAAGCAGCAATGATCACAATCAGCATTTTAATTACATTACTTGCCGGACGTAATAAAAAGACAGCTTGTGGCTTTTCTTGTGCAATAAATCGCTCTGATAGACGGTGCTTTGCAATATCAACACTACGTAAAAATACCCAAGTCCATGCAATCAGCAATACGGTACTGCCTTGGGCAAGCGCCACGACCGCAATTGTTACATTCGATACGTCATGCAATGATCGCGCTAATAATACTGCCAACAGTAAACAAATTGGTCCTTTAATAAAGGATAATACGTCATCAGGGGTTTTCGCTCTAAAGCGATGTAAAATGGCCGCAAAAATACGTGTAATCAATACCGATATCAAAAAGAAGGCGGCAAATGAGCCAGCAAAGTAAACCCACTGCCATACCATTACACCAAGTAACTCTGCTTTAGGGAGATGGTTATACAACCACTCACCCACCGCGTTATAACCAAACTCTTCAACTAGAAATGGAATTTTACTGACTGTTGCATTAGATATTTTCCAAACTTTATTTTCGCCTTTCTCATCAGGTACACGTTGTAATAAAACTTGTACCGGTCCTCGTGATGTGGTGATCTCTGCCACTAAATCTCGATAGCTGGGTACTGACTCATTCTTTTTACCCTCAGGCTTTTTACTCAATGTATCAATATCAATCCACAGTGTCCGATCAAATACCAAAGAAAGCTGCTCAGCTAAAAGCTCAGGAGCAATGGCTTTCACTTCAGGTGGCAAATTTCGGAAGTCTAAATAATTTGTAGCAAGGGCATAATCTCGTTGTCGTGCCGCACGTAAATACGCTTGCATAGCAGAACTTGGGGTGATGCGGTGGAACTCATCAAATGGCAAGGAGTCAATATCAAGCTCACCTCCCTGTTCTTTTACAGCTGTGGTGATTGCCGTTGTTTTTAAGGCTTGCTTTACCTCGGCTCCTTTCTCTTGCGCTGCTGCATGTTGCTCTTGCTCTTTGCTTTCTTTATCGATCAGAGACTTTACTGTCACTTCTGGCTCTGCAAATGAACTGAGGCTAAAACTAAATAAAATGGCCAAGCCAATTAGTTTTAATATTGAAATAAAGTGCTTACCCATTATTAATTCCTTGGTGTGTTTTGATCTAAGTGCCTATCTATTATTAACTATAAAAGCGATATCTCGTATTTAAAAGTTAATAACATTAATTTTACTGATAATTTTCCCCATCTCAGCAATCTGTTTGACCTCATTGCCAACACACGCTAACTTATAAACACCTAAGCGAGCTCTACGCTACCACTAAGGAATAAGATGGATCTCACCTCAACACTTTCAAAAAATTGGTCGGTACTTTTTATACGCGGCTTAATCGCGATTATTTTTGGCGTGATCACTTGGTTTGCACCAAGCGCTTCACTGAGCATTATGTTGTTATTTTTTGCCGGCTATTTCTTGTTCGATGGCATCCTGAGAGTCTGGGTTGCTTGGAACTCTAAGCAAAATAATCCTTACTGGCGCTGGTTGTTAGTAGGTGGTGTGTTATCCGTGTTCGCAGGACTTGTTACCCTGTTTGCGCCAAACGTTACCACAATACTATTACTTTATTATGTTGCTGCATGGGCTATTGCTATTGGTGCAGTTGAAATTTTTGTTGCGCTAAAATTACGAGCTGAAATTTCAGGTGAATGGCTTTTGATTATTACCGGCGCTCTGTCGGTACTATTTGGTTTATATTTAATTTTTAACCCAAGTGCAGGGATCCATACCCTGCTTTGGTTAGTTGCTACTTACGCAGTAATTTTTGGCGCTTTAATAGTATTGTTCTCGTTAAAGCTTAAAAAACTAGCACAGCGACAATAACTCAAACTAAAAAGTCGTTTACTGCACTTGGCAATAAACGACTTTTATAGTTATTTTAATGATCGTCGCGTTAAGGCAATTTCACCATCAATATGAATATCGCGCTGCGGGAAGGAAATCGTGACGTTATGTTCTGCAAACACTTTATAAATACTAAAGCGAATATCACTGCGCACTTGGCGTAACATGGTTTCTGATTCAGCACAGACCCAAAATATAGCATTGAACACTAATGAACTGTCAGCAAAGTCATCAAATAATACTGAATATGCTGGAGTCGGTAAGATTGCTGAGTGTTCACTTAATACTTGTTTAATTAGCTTTTCAACTAGCAGTACATCCGAGCCATAGGCAACACCAACACTGACCGAAGAACGCGCATTACGATCTATCAAGGTCCAATTAGTTACTGTGTTCTCAAGTAATTGACTGTTTGGGATCAACATATGTACACCATCGTTACGGCGAATACGCGTAGAGCGAGTGTTTATTGTTTCGACCACACCTTTTGCAGTCCCCACTTCTAAAAAATCTCCAATACGAATAGGCCGCTCCCACATTAAGATCCAGCCACTGATGAAGTTATTAATAATATTTTGCGCACCAAAACCCACCCCAATAGCGATGGCACCAGATACAAAAGCAAATGCTGTCAGTGGAATATTTAGCACTTCTAAAGAAGTAAAAACTAATATCGCAATACTTAATACTAAATAGATACGGGTAAATAACAACACCGCATCAGGGTTCATTTTGCGCGCCAGCAATGTTTTACGAATTAAACGGCCAATGCGAGTAACCACAAACCACATTGCAAAAAGTATCAAAGGGACTTGAATAACTTTAGCTACGGTAATTTCAATGTTGTTATAACTAAAAATTACATACGATAAATACTGAAAGACTAACTCTAACGTCATACTTTTTCCAAAATAAATAAAACGGGACACCTATTCAGGGTTAAGTAAGTTTAGCACGCCATAATGGCATTTACGGAGAAGTTAAAGTTCAATATGTTTTTTATGAATAAATTATTAACAATTCCTTACAACTGATGCTATAAATATATTGTAAGGTAAATAAAGCGTGAGGAGAGATCGATGTCACAACTAACCTTAAATCAAAAGTTAGCTACTTTGCAGCCTTTAGTTGATCTAGAACTATTTGAGTCTAGCTTAGATTACCGAAATAAAATTTTGTCTGTTCTTGCAGAGCAAGAGCAAACTTTAAATTTAATTAACAAAGAGTTCGGCCACCAGCAGCCAGCAAGCTTTGGTAGTGAAAAGAAGTTTGTATTAGGTTACAACTAATTTTGCTGGGCATGATTAACTATTTAGTAAATTACCCATTAAGTAATATGACAACAACCAAACAGTAGCTTTTATATTAATAATTATATTTTAGCTACTATTTTCAAGTTTTCCGATATTTTATCCGAAAAGCCTGCCTTTTGCGCTCAATCCCCTCATTAAACCGATAAACTTTATTGTATATAATCTAAAATTTGCTAAGTTAAGATGCTTAATGCCTTACCTGTCTTAAAAGGCTTATTTTTTTATTGGAGCTCTTATGCGCAAATCTCTCATCGCTAGCACTATTGCTAGTGTTTTACTATTATCTGCTTGTAGTTCACAACAAGCAGAAGACTCATCTGCACAAGCATCTCAAGTACAAACAGTTAATGTTGATAATGTATTAATGAAACCAAGCCCACTTCAGTACATGGCACCAGAATTTGATAAATTTGGCACTAAAGATTACGAGCCAGTTTTTGACGCCGGTATTGCACAGCAAAAAGCACAGATTGAAGCAATTGCTAACAACCCTGCTGCTGCAACATTTAAAAACACCTTAGTTGAGCTTGAGCTATCTGGCGAATTACTTGACCGTGTATCAACAGCGTTTTATAACTTATCTGGTTTGATTTCAGACAGCGAATACCAACGTATTGCCGCTAAAATGGCACCGGTACTATCGGCTCATTCAGATGATATCTACTTAAATAAAGCGTTATTCGCACGTGTTGAAAGCATTTATAACAACAAAGCAAGCCTAAACGCTGAAGACCAACGTCTGGTTGAGTTTTACTACACTAAGTTTGTCAACGCTGGTGCAAAACTTAACGAAGCGCAAAAAACCAAAATGCGCGAGATCAACGCAGAGCTTGCTAAGTTATCAACTGAGTTTTCGCAAAACATTCTAAAATCATTTAAAGAAGATGTGATCTTAGTCACTGATAAAAGCGAGTTAGCGGGTTTATCAGAGGGTGAAATTGACAGCCTAGCCGCTGCAGCTAAAAAAGCAGGTAAAGAAGGCTACATGATCACCCTTGTGAACACCACGCAACAGCCAATTTTAAGCAGCCTTGAAAACCGTAAATTACGTGAGCGTATTTTTAAAGCGTCAGCAACCCGCGCACAAAATACTAACGGCCCGATCATTATTAAAGAAACTAATTTACGTGCGCAAAAAGCAGAGTTACTTGGTTATAAAGACTGGGCATCGTATGTAATGACCACGCGTATGGCTAAAACCACTGACAACGTGTACGGCATTTTGGATGACCTTGCACCAAAAGCTGTAAACAAAGCCAAAGCTGAAGCCGCTGAAATCCAAAAAGTAATTGATGCATCGGGTGAAACCTTTGCAGTGCAACCGTGGGACTGGGCGTTCTATTCAGAAAAAGTTCGTCAAGCTAAGTACGACTTAGACCCAGCACTTGTTAAGCCTTATTTTGAAATGCAATCAGTGATCCACGACGGCATGTTCTTCGCGATGGAGAAACTTTACGGTATCACCTTTAAAGAGCGTAAAGATTTACCGGTTTATCACGAAGACGTCATGGCATTTGAAGTATTTAACGCCGATGGTAGCGCAATTGGTTTATTCTACATGGACCCGTATGCGCGTGAAGGTAAACGTGGCGGTGCTTGGATGAGCTCATACGTGGGTCAAAGTGGCCTCAAAGGCACAAAACCTGTAATTTACAACGCACAGAATATTCCAAAGCCTGCAGATGGCCAACCTACATTAATGACCTTCTCTGAAGTAACGACTATGTTCCATGAGTTTGGTCATGCGGCGCACGGTTTGTTCTCAGACGTTAAATACCCTAGCCTTGCTGGTACTGCAACAGCGCGCGACTTTGTTGAGTTCCCTTCACAAGCAAACGAAGATTGGAACATAGAACCAACAGTACTTGCTAACTACGCTAAGCACTACAAAACCGGTGAGCCTATTCCAAAAGAGCTACTAGCAAAAGTACTTGAGTCACAAAACTTCAACCAAGGTTTTGGTACAACAGAATACTTAGCAGCGGCATTGCTTGATATGGAGTGGCACTCATTTGGCTCTGATACTGAAATTACCGACGTACAAAAATTTGAGCACGAAGCGCTTGAAAAACACGGTATCGCCTATTACCCAGTACCACCACGTTATAAGTCTTGCTACTTTAGCCATACTTTTGCCGGTGGTTACTCAGCAGGTTACTACGCGTACCTTTGGACTGAAGTATTTGCAGCCGATGCCTTTGCGCACATGACCGAGCAAGGTGGTTTAACCCGTGAAAACGGCGATAGCTTCCGTAAAGAAATTTTATCAAAAGGCAACAGCCGCGACTTAATGCAAAGCTACATTGAGTTCCGTGGTCAAAAGCCAACTACAGACGCATTACTTAAGCGCCGTGGTCTAGTTGAATAAAATATACTGATTTTACCTATAATGAGAGCCCGCAATAGGCTCTCATTTTTTATCGCAATCAACCTGTGTTTTTGACCTTCTAACTCAAATTAACTCCCTATCATTTTCTCTGTGCTAGTCTGAATAAAAAATTCAGATCGACTAATTCAGAGCTTCTATATGAAACATACACTTTTATTTTCAACCTGCTTAGCACTAGCTGCATGCACGACTCAACCAACAGAGTACGCCGATATAGTGATCGCTAATGCCACGATTATTGATGTAAAAACAGGGCAATTGAGTACAGACCAATCCCTTGCTATTCGTGATGGTGTGATCATTGGGCGCAGTAACCAATCACTTAAAAATAACTATATTGTTGAAAACTACATTGATGCCAATGATCAATTCCTGATGCCTGGTCTTTGGGATATGCACGTACATTTTGGTGGCGGTGAAGAGCTGATAGAAGAAAACAAACAACTGCTACCGTTATATTTAGCATACGGTATTACCACTGTGCGTGATGCAGCAGCCGATTTGAGTGGATCAGTACTAAGTTGGCGAGCGCAAATAAATAGTAATCAATTAGTTGGCCCAACAATTTATACCTCAGGACCAAAACTTGAAGGTAAAGACTCAATTTGGCCTGGCGATTTAGAAGTTGAAACCGTTGCGGAAATGAATGCTGCGATAGATAGCCTAGATGCTATGAATGTCGACTTTATCAAAATCACCGATAGCGCATTAACACCTGAGCTGTATTTAAAAGCCGTGAAAGAAGTGAAAAAACGTGGTTATCAAATATCGGGGCATATTCCATTTTCGTTATCGGTTACAGATGTATCTAATGCAGGCTTGGATGCTATAGAGCACATGACCTACTTATTAAAAGCGGCCGCGAGCAACGAGTCTGAAATATCTGCAAAAGTGGCCTCTAAAGAATTAAGCTATCGCAGCGCGTTACCTATTATCACCGCACATATTGATACTCAAACGGCTTTAAATAAATACGCCGTATTAGCTAAAAATAACACCGCCGTCGTGCCTACTTTAATTGGCGGGCAAATTACCGCCTATATTGATGAAAATAACCATCAAGATGATGAGTTTTTAAATTACCTTGGTAAAGGGCTTAAAGCCACTTACCAATGGCGTGTCGATAGAGCTAATAAAGACACACCAGCACAAATTAAGCAACGTAAAGAGCGCTTTGTAAAAACCGCACAGTTATTACCACTGGCACAACAAGCCGGTGTGCCAATTATTGCCGGAACCGATGCAGGCTTTTTAAATTCATATATTTACCCTGGCTTATCGCTGCATCAAGAGTTGGCTATTTTTAGTGACTACGGCCTTACGCCGCTGCAAACACTGCAATCAGCAACCCTTGCTGGGCCAGAGTTTTTAGGAAAAAGTGAGCAATTTGGTGAGCTGACAAAAGGTAAAACTGCCGATATTATTTTCTTAACTGCCAATCCATTGCTTGATGTGCGTAACACGCAAAAGCTAACTGGGGTTATTTCACATAGTCGTTATTATAACAAGCACGCGCTTGAGCAGCTAAAAGCCGATGCCAAACAATTTGTTAGTTCACAACAATAAATTAATCAACGGGCTCAGGTTACTTCACTGAGCCACTCCCTTTAATGCTCGTTGTAGTATACACTCGCGTTTTTAGTTTGGAGTTAGCAACACTATGGGCTACTTATTTGCCGTCACTCTATTATGGGCGTTTTCATTTAGTTTAATTGGCGTATATTTAGCAGGTCAAGTTGATGCTTGGTTTAGTGTATTAATTCGCGTAGCCCTAGCCACACTGCTATTTTTACCGTTTTTAAAACGAACACCTCCCCCACTTGCGTGCAAACTCATGCTGATAGGTGCAGTACAACTCGGGCTTATGTATAGCTTTTACTACCACTCATTTTTGTTCTTAAGTGTGCCTGAAGTACTGCTATTTACCGTAATGACCCCGCTTTACATCACGTTATTAAACGATGCATTTAACAAACAATTTAACCCACAATTTTTTATCGTCGCATTTATTGCCGTCTTAGGTGCCATTACTATTCGCTATGAAAACTTAGACAGCAACTTCTTAGTCGGGTTATTACTGGTACAAGGCGCGAATATTAGTTTTGCTACAGGGCAAGTAACCTATAAACGCTTAATGCTGGATAAGCAGCTTGATGATAAAACTGTATTTGGCTGGTTTTTTATTGGCGCACTCATTGTTGCAAGTAGCTGCTATGTCTTATTTGGTGATTCAAACAAATTGCCTAGCACGTCAACACAATGGGGCATACTGATTTATTTAGGAATTGTGGCATCCGGTATTGGCTATTTTATGTGGAATAAAGGCGCAACTATTGTCAATGTGGGCGCACTGGCGGTGATGAACAACTTGCTTATTCCTGCGGGCATTGTTGTTAATGTGCTTATTTGGAATAGAAATGCAGACCTACTTAGATTAAGTATTGGCGCGGGAGTGATACTTTTTGCATTAGTGGTAAACCAAATAATGGCGAAAAGAGTAAATTAATTACTCTGTAGTGAAACTGTCACTAATAATTAGTAAGGTAGCGTCCACTTTGATTTTTAGGGACAAACAATGAAACACACACCTATACTAGCTAGTTGTTTATTATTAATTACACTCACTGGCTGCGCTGACGATACAGAAATAGTCGAAAAAGAAGTGGTTGTCACCAACACTGAAGTTGAAATTGTTAAAGTTCCTACCCCTGTTATTGTTGAAGTAGCGCAAGGTACAAATATTCAACTCGGTGCTCGTCCTGACTACTTAATTGACGATATGACTACCAGCGCTCTAAAAACAAAATTAGAATCATGCAAAGACGGCCCTTTTTATCGTACTGATTTTTCAATTGGTCATCGCGGTGCACCGATGCAATACCCTGAGCATACTCAAGAATCTTACATTGCAGCAGCTCGAATGGGCGCGGGCATTGTTGAGTGCGATGTGACGTTTACAAATGATAAAGAGCTGGTATGTCGCCATTCACAATGTGATTTACATACCACCACTAATATTTTAGCGATCCCAGAACTTGCCGCTAAATGCAGCGTGCCATTTACGCCAGCGGATCCTAACAGTGGTACACCTGCTACAGCTAAATGTTGCACTAGCGATATTAGCCTGGCTGAATTTTTAACCCTTGAGGGTAAAATGGATGGCGCGAACACCAATGCAACGAATGTTAGCGATTATATGAAGGGTACACCGAGTTGGCGCACTGATTTATACGCTACCTCAGGTACACTCATGACTCACAAACAAAGTATTGCACTATTTAAAGAATTGGGTGTAAAAATGACCCCTGAGCTTAAATCTCCTCAAGTGAGCATGCCTTTTAATGGCATGACCCAAACACAATACGCGCAAAAAATGCTGGATGAATACACACAAATGGAGGTACCCGCAAACCATGTTTATCCGCAATCATTTAACCTAGCCGACGTAGAATATTGGATTAACACTAATCCTGAATTTGCAGCACAAAGTGTTTATTTAGATGGTCGCGACAGTAATGCAGGGTTTGATCCTAATAACGCAGCAACATGGCAGCCAAGCATGGCAGAGCTCGCAACTGATGGCGTTAAAATTATAGCGCCCCCTATTTGGGTGCTACTGACTATAGATAACGACAACAATATAGTGCCCTCGCAGTACGCCATAGATGCTAAAGCCGCAGGGCTTAATATTATTGCATGGAGCCTTGAACGCTCTGGCCCTCTAAATGAAGGTGGCGGTTATTATTATCAGTCTATTAGTGATGTTATAGATAACGATGGCGATATGTTCACTGTGGTTGATGTTTTAGCACAAGAGGTTGGTGTAATGGGCATATTTTCCGATTGGCCAGCAACCGTAAGTTACTATGCTAGCTGTAATAAAATGCCTGCAAGTATTTAAACTTTAGGACGTGTTTATTTTATCGCGCTCAGTTACCATATATTTTATATACTATTTAATTGAGCGCTTTTATGATCATCCAACACCATAACGCTGACTTGCCTACCCCAACAGGCACTATGCGCACCACTGTTTACCGCCCACAAGCCGACGGGCAATTTCCGGCAATAATTTTTTACTCTGAAATTTTCCAACAAACCGCGCCAATAGCACGTAGTGCGGCACTTTTAGCCGGCCATGGCTTTGTGGTACTGGTACCTGAGGTGTTTCATGAGCTAAACCCAATTGGCACTGTGCTGGCCTACGATGACGCGGGTAAAGACAAAGGCAACGCTGATAAATGGGCAAAACCGCTTGAGTCCCACGACAGCGACACGCAAGCCTTAATCGACTTTGCCCAAACGCAAGAGTATTGCACTGGCTCTGTGGGGTCTATGGGGGTTTGTATTGGTGGTCACTTAGCTTATCGCGCAGCGTTAAACCCAGCGATTAAAGCCGCATTTTGTTTATACGCAACCGATATTCATAGCGATACACTGCCTGCACAAGCCGGTAATAACTCGTTTGAACGCATGGCTGATATTCAAGGTGAAATTCACTTTATTTGGGGTAAGCAAGACCCTCATGTACCACAAGAAGGCCGCGCTAAAATCTATCAGCAGGTTGTTGCAACGGGCATTAACTACCAATGGCAAGAAGTAAACGCGCAACATGCGTTTATGCGCGATGAAGGGGAGCGTTACGACCCCGCCCTTGCTATTGCCATGTATCAGCAAGCGGTAGCGTTATTTAGCCGTACTTTGTAAGCGAGTTTTAAGCTCGCGCGACTAAGTTAGTTACTTTTAAGCATACCCAAAGCGGTATGCTTTTTTATAAAATAATCTTTTAAGTAATCAATAAATAAACGCAGCTTTTTAGATCCCGCACCGCCTGGTGGAAACACCCCGTATAGTTCGATGTCTTTACTTTTGTAATCATCTAATACCGTTGCTAACAACCCGGCTTGCACTTTTGGCCAAGCATCATAAAGTGGAATGCGCCCTATTCCATGCCCGGCTTCAACAAAGGCTGTGCGTGCCGCGGCGTTATTAGTACTTAACCCACCCTGCATAGTTAAACTGTGTTTTTTACCGTCTTTTTGTAGGGTTAGTGTTTTACTGCCTAATTGATACACCACCCACTTATGTTCACTTAACTGCTCTGGTATTTTAGGTTTGCCAAAATGTGCAAAGTAATCAGGCGAGCCACAAATACAGGTGCTCATGGTAGTCAGTTTAGTGGCTTGTAAATTTGAGTCTGTAAGGGCAACACCACGGATCGCAAAGTCAAAACCATTTTTAATAATATCAATCACTTCATCACTGAGCTGTAAGTCAATGTCTATTTTAGGGTATTGACGTTTAAAATCATTGATTGCAGGCACTATCAATTGCATACCGACATTCACTGGGCAGCTAATTTTTAACAAACCTTGCGGCTCATTCTTAATGTTCTCAATGTGTTGATTTGCAGCATTTGCTTGCTCAGTGATCACGCGACAACGTTCATAGTAGGCAATTCCCGCCTCTGTTAACGCCATGGTACGGGTTGAGCGATTTAATAAGGTTACTTCAAGCTGGGTTTCTAGCTTTTTTAAATGATAACTTGCCACAGCACGGGTCAAGCCAAGCTGTTTTGCAGCCGCTGTTAAACTGCCTTGCTCAACAATTTGTGCAAAAACTACCATGCTTTTTAGCTGTTCAAACGATACCTTCATGCCACCTCCTTAATTCAACCGCGCAATTGTATCAATTTTTAAATCAATAAAGTTAAATTTATCATCGTTGTTTAAAGTTAGCTTAATGCATATAGTAATTACAGACCCGCTTAAAAATTTAATTCATCAGAAGGAATACGGTTATGGCTAAAAAAATACTTATGGTTCTTACCTCACATGCAGAGCTTGGCGATACAGGTCATAAAACGGGCTTTTGGGTAGAAGAATTTGCCGCCCCATATTATGCATTTATTGATGCCGGTGCCGAAGTTACACTCGCATCAGTAAAAGGCGGGCAACCACCGATTGATCCAAACAGCGCGGCACCTGATGCAGCAACCGATGCCACAAAACGTTTTGATAACGACAGCGCAGCTCAAACCCTGATGGCCAACACCAAAGTACTTAGTGAGGTAAATGCCAGCGATTTTGACGGCGTATTTTACCCAGGCGGCCACGGACCACTGTGGGATTTAGTTGACAATACTGCCTCAATTGCACTGATTGAAGACTTTATCAAAACAGAAAAGCCTGTTGCGGGTGTTTGCCACGCAAGCGCTGTATTTTTAAATGCGAAAAACCCAGATGGCACAGCGCTGGTTGCAGGTAAAAAAGTAACCGGTTTTAGCAATAGTGAAGAAGATGCCGTACAACTGACTGACATCGTGCCTTTACTGGTTGAAGATGAGCTCATTAAAAAAGGTGGCGATTATCAAAAAACCGATGATTGGGGTGTCCTTGCTTTAGAAGATGGCTTACTGATCACCGGTCAAAACCCTGCCAGCTCTGAACTTGCAGCTAAAAAACTATTAACTAAGTTAGGTTAAACTCAATTTAGCGTGTAGCAAAGCCTTGCCCTCTGGGTAAGGCTTTTCATTTTGGTAGCAAGATAGGTATACTCTGGCAACCCCATTTTCAATTTAAGCTTATGTATGGCAAACCAAAAAAGTTCTTTAAGCATTCCTCCTCTGGCCAGTAAACGCTTTACAATAATTGGCATTATTTTACTGTGTACCTTACTACAAGTAATTAATAGCTTACCGGGCATAAACTTAAATGGCTTAGGTATTTATCCGCGCAGCTTAAGTGGCTTAAGCGGTATTTTCTTCGCGCCTTTTTTACATGGCGGCTGGGCACATTTGATCAGTAATTTAATACCATTTGCAATACTCGCCTGGCTAGTCTGCCAATACAGTGTAAAGCGCTTTTGGGTCGTATTTATTTTCACCGCTCTGGTTGGCGGCTTGCTAGTTTGGCTATTTGGCCGCGGCAATATTCACGTTGGTTTAAGCGGCGTATTGTATGGCTTATGGGGATTTTTAATTTGCTACGGTATTATGCATCGCTCATTTAAAGCCATCGCGATTAGTGTTGTGGTGTTGTTTTTATATAGCGGTTTGATTTGGGGTGTACTACCTCAGCGCCCCCATGTATCGTTTGAAAGCCACTTTTTTGGCGCACTAGCAGGCATTCTTATTGGCTACTATTTAGCGAAAAAAGATAAGAAAATATCATAATTCAACAGCGCAGCGTTAAAGTGATCATCACCACGCCATGGTCGGTACTTTGGTCGTCACGCTCAAATTCAGGGTTGATCAAGTGACGATCATACGTGTGATAGTCACTGACCTCATAAAAGCTGTCGTCGTATTCTGTATCAAACTCACAAGATAACAAAATATAATCAAGGACAGAGCTGCTAGCACCAAAATAATGGGTAGGCGTAGGGATTAAATTTTGTGTTGCTGGTTCTTGCATACTAGTTTGCAATTTTACAAACAGCTGCCACGCATCATTTAAACAATATTTTGCAAGGTAAGTTTTACTATCAAACGCAGGGGCAAAGCGCAATGAGTCGGTGAGTAAATGGCTCAGTACACCATCGGTTAGATTGTTATTAAAATCCCCCATTAGCAGCATAGGGTTTTGTGACGTTTCACGGCGTTTAATCATTTCCAGCATCAATAGCGCTGCTTCACTGCCGCGCTGAATAGTCGATCCCCAGCCACCCGCAATCTCTGCTTTTAAGTGCGCAATAATATTCTGCTCTGGCGCTAACTGGCTGGTTTGTTCAACTTCGAGCATCGGCCGCTTAGATTTAAAATGCACCACATAACAATCTACATCGCCAATGTGCGGCATTGCGATAGTGGCTCTGAGTACTTTACGGCTAAACGTAAAGTCAGCACCAAGGCCTATTACTTGTGCAAGCTCCGCATCATGTTGCACGGCAACCACCTCATTGATTGCAAAGCGAGCAGCAATCGCCACCACAGGGCGTTTATAAATAAACTCGTCAATCAC
Organism: Pseudoalteromonas sp.; assembly: GCF_036960685.1. Classification (GTDB taxonomy): domain Bacteria; phylum Pseudomonadota; class Gammaproteobacteria; order Enterobacterales; family Alteromonadaceae; genus Pseudoalteromonas. Next base: position 113,716 of record NZ_JBALXK010000010.1, read on the forward strand.
TTGCGGTTCATCAACCACAGCAAAGTAGTGATAACCGGCTTTATGTAATAGTGCTTTTAGTGACTCAATGCTGAATACTTCTTGAAAGCCAATCACATCAGGCTGATATTCCGTGAGGTAATCAACAATCCAGCGCTGTTTTTTAGCCCACTGCTGCGCGCTATAAATACGCTCAAATTCATAAAATGCATTTGGCGGCTCAAGGTAATTAAACAGGTTAAATGTGGCTATTTTTAATTGGCTATTTTGCATCAATTTAAGTTCAGTGCTGGCTCTTTATTATTTCATCACAGGCATCTTCAATTAAATCGAGTACCTGCTCAAAACCTTGCTCGCCGCCATAGTAAGGATCGGGAATTTCATCAATTGCAGATGAGCCATAACTTAGAAACAGCGATAGTTTGTACTGTAAATGCGCAGGACATTGCGCCATTAAGTCTGCAAGGTTTTGTTTGTCGGCCGCTAAAATCAAGTCAAAATATTCAAAGTCATGTTGCTGTACTTGTCGAGCTTGGATCCCTTTAAAACTGTAATTACGTTTTAACGCAGCAGCTTGAGAGCGTTTATCCGGTGGATTGCCACAGTGGTAAGCCGCCGTACCGGCGGAGTCAACTTCAAGGGTAACCCCTTGTTGCAATGCTTTAGCACGAAGCACAGCTTCAGCCGTTGGTGAACGACAAATATTACCTAAACACACCACCAATATTTTTTTCATTGTTAAATCCTAGTTAGGCTCATGCCTCAAGCTTTACTGAAAACGCTCGTTATTGCCAGCCTTGTAACCAACGTTGCTGATCTTTTAAATCCTGCCAATTAATTGCAACTTGGCGCTTAGACATCACGGCTTCAATCACACAGCTTATCACAACGCCCTCTTCATCAAAGTCCATTTCTATAATGATAAAATGCTTTTCTTTATTAACGGGTGAAACAGCAGTCCATTTACTGTTGAGCAGTTTTTTTGGCGTTATTTTATTCATCAGCAGCACTATAAATGTAGTTAAAGTTAGTTGACTGTATTATACGTTTATAGTGCTGGTTAAGTTTATGTTAGATAGGATTATTTTATAAATCTAAGCGAGGGATTAAAATTCGTAGCTTACGCTTATCCCCCCATCAGCGCGTTTTTCATTACTATCAATGCCTTCGCCATAGCCTAATTCAAAACGAACGCGCCAACCACCTTCATTTAAACCACGAAAAAGGTAGCTATAACTCACGCCTGCACCATTAGTAGTTTCATAATCAAACGCATCTGTTATTGCGCAGCCTATAATATTACCCACCTCGCCACTAATACTGTCATCATCAGTTTTGACGCATTCACGCTCATCATCCCTTATACCTATAGCACCTATGACCAAACCTAGTGCATGCTTTTTATTAGCTGTTAATGCGTGCTCAAAACCGAGCGAAAAACCATCATTTAAACCGAGTTTATAATTGGCATACCATCTTTGAGTGCCTTCATTAGCCGATAACGAGACTTCAGGTATAACAAAGTAGGGATAGCCTCCGCCGATTGAAAAACTCACATCATTGGCACTAACAGAAAATGTACATAACGTTAATAAGCTTGCTAAGCAAAACGAGTTTACTTTCATGAAATTTCCTTTTCTTTTTTATTTCAGTTTTTTAAGTAATATAAATGTACACATATAAGAGCCAAATGTAATCAAAATTATTTTAGTACTGCTTTAAAATTGACTCATCGTAATCATCAGCATTTAGCGTGACATTAAACTGCGCCGCCACACTATCAAGCTCCGCTTGTTTAACTGCTAATTCATCCATAGTGATGGTGTTATCATCTAGCTGCCACAATAATCGCGAACCTGCATAACTGTAATGAATAGCCAGTAATGCTTGTGGGTCGCCCTCGCGCCCTGCGGCTTTTAGCTTAGCCATTTTCCGGGTGATTTTATTCAATGCTTGTTTAAGCTCCCACACATACACCACCTCTGTCATGTAATCATGCGTGCGGTATTTATTCAGCGCCCAGCCGATGCTGATACTAGTGACTATTACCCCAAACAAATTCCAATGAAAATGGCTGCCACTTTCATCAGGGAACAGCGCAATTAAGGTTTGCGAAATAGCTAAACTGCCCGCTGCTAATGCTAAACCACAGCCGATAATAACGCGGTTTAAATGCTTACGATAACGAGCTTTATCAATTTGAATAAGTTGCATAACTGCCTAATAAAATAAAAACCAAAATTCACAGCCGCCATTGTAACCAATGCCCATAAGCAAACACGAAACTTTTTAAAAATATTTCACCCCTTTTTAATTTACCGCACGTTTTAGTGATAAATACACCACAAATGACAGAGGATTTGCTTATGCAAACAGTAGCTTTACCACACACCAATCATGCTTTAAAAACATCAACAGCTATTATTGGTGGTGCCGCCATGACATTTGCTGCATTTGCATTTATGCAGTATTTAATAAGCGGCGAGCAACGCGCGCCAAGCTTCAATGGTGACAACATCGTTGTAGAGATATTCCAAGCACCTGAAGACTCGAAAGTGCAACAAAAGCAAACGCTGCCGCCGCCACCTAAAATGCAAACACCACCCAAAGTGCCGCCGCGTACACCGCCAAGCACTGATACCGATATAGTAAAAACCGCAATAACGCCTGACATAAGCATTGATAAAATAGGTGGCGATATACAAGCTAACTTACAGCGCCCTACAGGTGATGCGACCCCAATCGTTCGTATTAACCCTAAATACCCGCCGATTGCCGCACGAGATGGTATTGAAGGCTGGGTGCAATTGAGCTTTAATGTATCTCAAACCGGTGAAGTAATTGATGCACAAGTCACTAACGCAGAACCAAAACGGATATTCGACCGTGAAGCACTGCGGGCAATAAAGCGCTGGAAATACCGCCCAAAAGTGATTGATGGCGTAGCACAAATGCAAACGGGGCAAAGTGTACAACTTGATTTTAAGTTAGACCAAATGCAATAAAAGTTCACTAACGCTAAGGGCGCCTATGCTTACAAGCTTAAAATCATGGTTTATTAGTCAGCCAAGTGACGATCACTTAGCTGACTACGCAAAAAGTGGCGACAACCGCCACTTAACCAAGCTCGTCACCATGTTCGGTAACGACTTATATCATTATTTAGTGACGCAAAGTAATGAGCAACTCGCCTATGACATAAGCCAACAAACGTGGTTAAAAGTGATGGAAAAACGCCATTACTATCAACCACAAGACAACCCAAAAGCCTGGCTGTTTCGCTTAGCTCGCAATGCGTTGATTGATGAATATCGCAAACAACAGCGTTTTGTAGAATTAGAAGACGATACTGCAATTGCAGCACCTAATACACAACAAGGCTTTGATTACGACAGCTTTAACCACGCTTTAATGCAACTGAGCTTTGTACAACGCGAAGCCCTTACCTTGCAGCAAGAAGGCTTTTCGCTTGAAGACATACAGCAGATCACGCAAAGCAATCATGAAACCGTAAAAACACGGCTACGTTATGCAAAACAAAACTTAAAAACATTATTAGGAGGCTACCATGAAAAAGCATAACGAGCAGTTTGAGCAACAACTTAACCAGCACTTTAGCGAGCGCAAAAAACGCCACACACTCAGTGCAGAGCAACGCGCAGAGCTGACGCAAGCACAACGTACAGAGCCAAATAAAAAGCCAACCCGCTTTTTATTACCCCTACAAATGACCGGCCTCGCCTGCGCTTTAGCGGTACTGGGCTTTACCGTGTTTACCACAACAGATATCACCACAGAGCAGCACGACACACTGAACAACACCTTTGCCGCACAGCAAGGCAATTACCACTTTATTGAGGTTCACCAAGTAGATAATGCGGGCAGTTATACAAGTGAAATCACTAGCCAAAAACAACAACTGGATGACAAACTCGCCGCCGACCTGCGCCTACATCAACAGCGCTATATTGAATACGGGCAATTGGTAAAAGTTGATAACGACTGGTTCATCGCTAGCTGCCACAGCGAAGTACTCATTCAAATAAAAGACTCATTATTGAATGACTTAAAAACCAAACACGCCGTAGAGAGCAATATTGTAAAAGGCGACATGCTCGCCATGGCCCACAACAGCCAAGGCCAGATCATCGCGCTTAAACATGCTGGGGGTGGGGTTAAGGTGTGTAGGGGGTGATCAGCTGCCTCTTAATACTTTGTAAAATCCTCAGTATCAATGACTATAATAGGTACATGCTCAGCTAAATAGAATTATGTAGCAAGGTATTTGAACCTTTTCCTTACTTACGTAGCATGTATTTTTTTGTAAAATAAAACAGTACCGACAAAAACAAAAGGTATTCCCGCTTGATTGTTAAGTCTTTTTTAAGCGAAGGTTAAAACAGAAAAGCCGGATCTACCGAGCTCATCTCAATAACTTATTAAAACTTAATCGCCTTCGTTTTTAACGATTCTTCCTTCTTGGTAAAGTACATAATTGTAGCGTCTTAACGCGTTTATAGATTCTTCGTAATCGAATGTAGCACCTGCAAAGAAAGCAAGCTCTTTTATGATGTCGAAGTAAAGCTCCCAAGTCTGTGTTATTGAACCATTAACTAATTTCAACGGCATGTAATGCTTAATCCCAATATCTGCCATTTCATCTTTTAGATACAACTTGTTGACTGAGCCTGATAGCTGAAGCTTTATACCTGAAGTACTATCTATCCTATTTAGCTCATGAAGCAAGCCTATTGCATCTGAAGTATCAACCTTAGCATTCATTTCTGAAAGTCTGTTGAATAGCTTTAAACAATTTTCGCCCAAAGAAAAATAATCTGATAGAGATGAGTCATAACTCAAATTTACTTTTTCATCATTGATATTATTAAAGAATATTCTGTTGTATATTTCCTGCCAATTTACAGTTACAGGGTATTTCTCTTCTATTTTTTTACATAATTCAGCAAACTCTCTCCTATGCATGAAAAAATTAGCTGTTTTATTTTGATTTGATGATTGAATTATCTGAATTTTAGTTTGCTGCGATTTATGTAAAGTAAGAAAAATAGCACAAATAGGAAGTGTAGCAGCTAAGGATGTTAAAGGAACTAACATCACTTCTGAAAAAAAGAAATTTAAGCACTGATAAGAAAAGCAAATTTCATGTGATTTTATTGAACTTATAGCTGTAGTGCTTAATGTAAGAAAAGCGAAAATAGATATTATAACTGTGCCCCAAAAAAGTTTTTCATAAGGGTCTTTATTTAATTTTTGACTATTCATGGGCGTGTTAAATAATTAAATTTTTTACATGCTAGCATTATTTAAAAGAAGACTGTAATTAATACCTTATAGTTTAAACTCTTTTTAATTTCGTCACATGTTTAGAATCAGGTCTTGTGTTTTTCCAGCGCAGCATCAGGTCTTGCATCTTGCCAAGACCAAACATAAATCTCACGTTTAACACCATTCCCCGTCATCACGCCCTGAAAATAAGTAATTGATGAGTAATATCGCGCATGGATGCGCGATAAGGCGAAACTAGGCCATGGATGGCCTATCTTCGCCGTTTACGTTCACATCAATTATTATTTGAAGGATATAGCGTGATGCTCGGGTGGCGCTGGGAGAGTCCAGAGAGGGGCCAGCGGCAGCCCCTCTTTGGCTGCCGTCGCCAGTGCGACAAAACCTTGAATAAGGTTTCTAATGTAGGTCCAGGATTTATCCCGACAAGAGTTAGCAAGATTGTGCCGTAGCTCGTCGCCCGCCGCACGAAGCCATCATTTTTTATTCGTAGCTTAAGCTATCTCCTACGACGAAACTTAAAACAGCAATAACTCGACTTTTATCCCACTTTTTCTACTAATAGTCGCACTTTAGTAAATGTTCATAACAATTTAACCTTGAACACGCTACTCTAAATACATCGTGTTTAATAAATTGGAGTCACCATGAAAAAGTCCTTTTGTAGCAGCTTAATCATCAGTCTTATTAATTTAACCAGCTTACAAGCCTGTGCGCAGCAAACTGAGCAAGAAATTCCTGTCGCTAAAAGTGCTGATAAGTATCAGCTTGAATTAATCGCCAAAGGTATCCAAATTCCTTGGGGAATGGCGTGGCTTAACGAGCAAGATTTATTAGTGACTGACCGCTCTGGCGAACTTAGACTTATTCGTGATGGCAAACTGCTAGAGCAAACTATTAAAGGTGTGCCTAAAGTGCATGCTGAGGGTCAAGGCGGCTTATTAGACATTGAGCTTGATCCTAACTTTAAAGACAATGGCTGGATCTACTTTTCTTACTCAGGCTATGAAGGTGATGAAGAGGGTTATAATACCTCAATCATGCGTGCTAAGTTAAAAGACATGACGCTAACCGATACACAGTTGTTGTTTGATGGTGCGCCAAACACTACAACCACCAAACATTACGGCTCACGGATTGAATTTGATAAAGACGGTTACTTATATTTTTCGATTGGTGATCGCGGCGCGCGTGATGTTCACCCACAAAGCCTAGAGTACGATGCGGGTAAAATTCACCGTATTAATAGCGATGGCTCAATCCCTGAATCAAATCCATTTGTAAACCAGCCAAATGCACGTAAGAGCATTTACTCTTACGGCCACAGGAATCCACAAGGCATGGCAATGCACCCAGAAACGGGCATAATTTGGAGTCATGAACACGGTCCTCGCGGTGGTGATGAAATCAATATTATTAAAGCGGGTGCAAACTACGGCTGGCCAGAAGTAACTCATGGCATCAATTACATTGGTACCAAAATTACTGATGAAACAAGCCGCGAAGGTATGCAACAACCCGATTGGGTGTGGGTGCCGTCTATCGCCCCTTCAGGGATGGAGTTTGTTACAAGCAGCAAATACCCGCAATGGCGAGGCCATGTACTTGTTGGCGCTATGAAGTTTGCGCATTTGGTATTAGTTGAACTTGATGGTAATAAAGTAACGGGTCACAGCAAGCTATTTGAAGGTGTTGGCCGCGTGCGCAGTATTGCAACCCACCCTAATGGCGATTTATATCTGGGTATTGATGGTATGGGAATTTACCGCATCGTACCCAATAGTAAAATCTAACGATTAATACACGCAATGTGATGAAGCCCTCTAATTGAGGGCTTTTTGCATTTTAAGGTGGTTTGGGCGTATTACTGCGGCCCTGTACCGCCATCAACTTGGCTGCCTAAGCTATTGGCATTGTCTAAACTGTATGGGTATAACTGGATATCGTTAAAGATGTTTGCTCCGCTATCGCGATACTGATCAGTTGCTGACACGCCCGTATAAACATTACCTGAGGCGCTAAAGTAACCTGAGCCTTGATTCCAATGTGGTTTTGCGCTGTTTTCAAAATAGTTATTTTCAACTAATACTTCAGCGCCATTACCTGCACTTATTGCAAAATAAGTAATGTTTTTCCAATAGTTATTAAACATGTGCACGCGTGAATTATAACCATCTATTTTTGGATTACGCCCTGCTGCGGTATCCCAAAAGTTGTGGTGTGCTGTCACTTGTGAGTTTTGGAATAAATGCGTATACCAATGCTGATTAGCGCATACTTGTGGGTTATAGCCATAAAAACGATTCCAGCTTAAAGTAACATTTTGACTGTTACCAATATCAATATAACCATCACTGATTTTATTAAATGCCATGTGATCAATCCAAATATGGCTACTGTCATCAACAGAAATAGCATCACCGGCTTCAACTAACGCAGGGTTTATATCTTCAAGTAAAATGTTACGAATAATGATATTACGGTCATTACTGATCACTAGGCTTGCGCCGATAATTTTTGAGTTTGGCCCTAACCCCTCAAGAGTTTTATTTGAGCGAACACGAAGGCGAGAGTCATTGCGTGTAACGTTAACCGTGTTATTTGAGCTGCTGCCTAATTCACTACAACTTTGGTTGCCAACCGGTAAGCGATACCAGGTTTTACCGTAATCGCCCCATGTACCACAATCAAGCGGGCACGCTGCAACAGTGCGATTAGCCGTATGGCAGTTAATCGTTGTATTGTTCGGCACTTGAATAACCGCCGTTGATGTTGAATTTAATGCGGCTGTTAACGCACTACAGCTAGTGACAACTGTTGGCGATACATTACCGCCACCGGTGGTGGTTGCAAGGCCATCACTGCCTGGTTGTGCTGCAAAACCAATTAAACCAGATGCTGTTTGACCACCACCACTGCTGCTACCACAACTACCTGAAACAGGGTTGATATACCAGCGCTGCGAACTGCCACCTGCGTCATCATTTTGATACACATTGGCACCGTTTTGCGAACCTGCCACAGTTAATGACTTTTGCGTAAGTTTATTTACAATGTTAAAACCACCTGATGAAGACGCCTTCAACTGCCAACGTTGATTGTCACCTTGCCAGTCGTCATACACTACAATGTTTGCGCCGTTAGACTGCGACGAGTTGAGTACATCGAGTACTTGGTTATTATGCTGTGCACGAATTGTCCAATAACCATCACTACCTTTAGTGAAAGCAAACTTCTGGTTTGTACCCCCCCAATATTGATAGCTAATTACATCCGGTGCGCCACTAGTATCAGACGTATTTACATCTAATGCCAAGCCAGAGCCACGGTTAATTACAGAGTAAACCCCGCCTGAGCTGGGCATAGTTGTACAGTTTTCTGCCAATGTAGCAAAGCTACAGGTAGATAACAGAAGTAAAAACAAACTCTTTTTCCGTTGTATCAGTGTTGCCATAACGCTCATTCTTTTGCTCCAATTTATGCCATTCCTTGAATGGTGTTGTGTAAAATGCAAATCCTGCACTTAGGTACAAACAGTTAATAATTATCGTTTGCGCACTCATACTAGGATCATTTGTACTACAAATAAAGTTAATTGTTAAATTAACGTAAACTAAAGTCGTTTGGATGTGAGCTTTTTTATAGCTTAAGAACTAAATTAGTATTGATATTCACTAATTTAAGGGTGAAATTAATATATCAGCGACTTATATCGCTTTTATATTGTGTAATAGTATGACAAAAACTTAGCGCAGTACGACTACACTAATAACAAATCACAAAGTCGCTTTTTTACAATTCTTTTTATTTATTCGTCACTAAACTAGGTAGCAGTTATTTATCTATTAGGAACGATTATGCAAAGAGCAAATTACTATAAAGTTGAACCCGAGTTAATGACCTACTTGATTGATCAAGAAGCACTGATCAAACAGAAAGTCGAAGCAAGCTTTGGACTGACAATTTGGGAGCTGGTGAAATTAAGAGCGTCCCAATTAAACCAATGTGCATATTGCTTGGCAATGCATAGCAAGCAAGCGCTGGAGTATGGTGAGAGCATTAACCGCATTATTGCCCTCAATGCGTGGCAAGACGCGCTGCTTTATAACGACAAAGAGCGCGCTGCGTTAGCGCATTGCGAGAAGTTGACTTTGTCACAGAGCATTGATGATGACTTTTATCTTGCTCTTGCCGAGTTATTTGATCAACAAAGTTTAGTGACCCTTACCGTAGCAATTAATGCTATAAATAGCTGGAATCGTATGGTCAAAATGTTTAAACCGATAGCCGAGTTTAATGAACGACAAACTATTACTTGAGCTTTACAGCCCAACAGGCGATATCGCTGATTATGTACAAGCAATTTGGTTTGCTCGCGCCCAATTTTCAGGGGATAGTTGGCTCCCCTGTGATGGCGCGAAAGGCGTTATATTTTTGGTATCTGGGCAGCTTAACTTAGCTGGCAAACCATTAAATTCACCTTACTTAATGCAAACCATATCAACACAGTCAGAAAAAATAACGTTTACAGCTGGCTCCGTTTTTTGTGGGATCCGGTTGAGGCCCGCAGGGCTTGCTCACTTAGAAAAGATTAATCATTCCTTTGTTGCCCCAGCCACTTTAACGGGTATTTCACAAGCGTTTGATCTACATGATAATTTAGATTCGTTTATAGCTTTATTATCGGCGCATCTTAATGCACCAAAAATTTACCACCAGGCGATTGAGCACACACAAAAACTGATCGATAAGATAATCAATCTCACCTAAACAACGAGTTCAACGCTATTTTACAAATAACCCCAGCCAAATATAAAAAGTTAATTCAGCAATAAATGCTGATCTAAAAACAAAAAAGCCTGCAAATTTGCAGGCTTTCTCGCTAACTTTACTCTCGTTAACTCTCTATAAAACAATAATGCTTGTAATGAGGTAAGCTACAAACGTTAAGCCACCAGCGAATAATGCATACGGCATTTGCGTTTTAACGTGAGTAAGTAAGTCACAGCCTGAGGCAATTGCCGACACCGCACTGGTGTCGGATATTGGCGAGCAATGATCGCCAAATACGCCGCCACCTAAAATAGCTGCAATCACTAATGATGGTGGTAGGCCGAGCGCTTGAATAAGTGGCACACCAATTGGAATAAGTATGGCAAACGTGCCCCACGAAGTACCTGTGGTAAAAGAAATCACCGCGCCAGTTACAAACAATACCGGAACCACTAGGTAGATAGGTAAGTAATCACCCACTAAGCCTGCAACAAATGTACCCGTGCCTAAGTCTTTTAAGCTTGCACCTAAAGTAAGCGATAGCAAAACAATGGCAACTAAAGGGAGCAGCTCGCCCATACCTTTAAAGCCAATATCAACTAGTTTATGATGCGTAAATTCACGTGAGGTTACCATTAAAAAGTAGGCGACAACACAGGCTAAAATAGTGGCGTACAGTACTGACTTAGAGCCGCTGCCGCTGGCAATATCACCATCGCCCGACCAATACATAAAACCGACCATGCTGCCAATTAGAGTAATCAGCGGCACTAACATATAACGTGCTTTGGTGCCTTTTACTTCTTCTTGTAACTCGGTTTTTTGGTGTTCTAGTTGTTCTTCTGCTTTTTTAAGTGGGCCATGAACCTTATCGAATGAGATGGTATAAAACACAATGAGTAAAGTGATGATGGCGTAGAAATTATAACCGATACTGCCCCATAACACCGACACTGCCGATTCTGACATTTCATAGTTACCTAATAAGCCAAGTACGTACGCACCCCAGCCATTGAGTAATATTAATATACACACTGGCGCACTGGTACTATCGATAATATAAGCTAGCCGAGCTCGGCTCATTTTAAATTTATCAAATAAACCTCGGGATAAAATACCTGCGGTAAGCACACTTAAGTTAGATTCAATAAATACGGCAATACCGGAGAACATGGTTAAGTAACCCACTTGGCGTTTACTTTTAGCGACGCCTTTGTTCATCAACATATTAACCGTCGCGGCAACACCACCAGACTCACGGATGTAGGCAAGCAATGCACCAATCAAGATACTAAAAATGAGGATACGACTATTCCCCGGTGAGCTTGCAACACTCACTACCCGTTCAATGGTATTTATAAACGTATTAAAAAGCGTGTTGCCATCACCTTGCAGTGCTAACAAAAACTCAGAAGAAGCAACCGCGACAAGTAGCGCCATTATTACTTCTTTACGCCAAAATACGATTAAAATCGCAATTAGCGGCGGTAAAATTGAATACCAAGACATACAGTAACCTTTTATGTAGCGACCATGCCGCTGTTATAATTATTTTACCTTCACATGAAGGTTAGAACAAACCCACTAGCTTAATCTGTTGCGCAATAAACTCAACTTAATTCGACTAGTGATATTCATCAATGGTTTAAGAGGGCTTCATAAACGAGTGAAATCACAGAGCCATATTTTCCGGTTTCGAATTTTTTGCCCACAAACTCATAGCGTTTTTCACTGCCTTCAATAGGTGTGTGGCGCGTATTGGTTAGTAAAACAATGGCTAAATCATAGGCAGGATCAATCACAGTTACCGTGCCCGTCCAACCAGTATGACCATAAGCTTGCTCACTAGCATAAGGGCCAAAATGCCACTTTAACGCACCGTGACCGGCACGACGCCAACCTAAACCATAGCTTTCATCACTGGCTTGTGGTGCAATAAATTGCTCAAGCACTTGCGGGGTAAATAGTTGCTTATCGCCATAACCTCCGCGATTTAATAACAATTGTGCAAGCACACTTAAATCTTGCCCGGTACTAAATAAGCCTGCATGACCTGCCACACCACCTAGCGCATAAAACGCTTTTTCGTCGTGTACTTGGCCTTGCAAAACATCTGTACGTACGTTGTCAAAATTTATTCGTCCACCGCGGGTGTTTCCTTGCAGCTCTGTGGCGGCAATTTGATTTTTAGTAAAGCCTTTTTGCAACGGGTTATACAGTGTATGGGTTAAACCAAGCGGCTGGTAAATTTGCCCCTCAACGTAACTATCTAATGGTTGCCCAGCTAATCGCTCAACTAATACGCCAAGCAACATATAGTCAATATCAGAATATAGGTGCTTTACGTTACGACCTGCTACAAACGGTACGCCTGTCAGTAGTAGGTTTTTTGTACGTAGACTGTTTTGTGAAAAAAACCGCTCGCCAAACTTATTGTCTTTACGATGAAAATCAACCACTGCTGGGTAACCTGCGCTGTGGGTCAATAAATCTTTAACCAAACGCTGCTCACGCCCTGCCCCTCTAAATTCAGGTAAGTAATAAAAGAGTGGTTTTTCTACATCAACTTTACCTTCACTGGCTAATTTCATTAGCGCTAAGTTAGTGGCAAACATTTTTGAATTTGAGGCAATATCAAATAGCGTATCGCTTTTCATCTGCTGCGGCTGGGATAATAATGAGCCATCTGCGTGGTATTTTTTTGCATCGCCATAGTGGCTTAATTTGATCAATTTACCGTCTTTTATTACCGCCAGTACGGCACCTGGGAAACCTTCAGCGACTTCTTGGTTAATTAACTCATCGACCTGTTTAAATTTATTCGATGTAACTGGCTGAGTGGCTAAAGTAGGATACGGGAAACGAATCGTTAAGCTTGCCCCTTTAGGTTGCACATTCTCAACTTTAAAGGTATTTGTGCCATTGTGGGTGCGTTTAGATAAGTTATATTCATACACTTTATTAGCAATAAGTATTTGAGCAATATTTATTTTTTCACCATTAATGAAGATATCAGCACTGCTTGCAGTGCTATTCTCAATAATAATTTGGCCTCGGCCTTTGTAAGCTTTAAACGTACCACGGTCATTCACTAAGGTGCGAGAGCTTGGATTTGGGTTGGGTATTTCAAGCACAACCTGCGCGTTCGCAAGCGGTTTTTCCTTTGGTTCAGGTGCAGTTTGCTGTTGTTGGTATTGCTGCATTAGCTTTGCGGCTTTTTTAGGAAAGTACTTTTCCATCAAAGCAAACAATACCGCGGCACTGCGCGCATCTGCATTACCGCTAACATGCCAAGGTAAAAAGTGCATTTGAAACGCACTTAACGTATCAAGTGTTTGTGGGTCAAGTTGATTAGTCGCTTGCACATCATAGCCATAACCACGTAACGCTTTTTGTATTAAACCAACTGACGGTTTTACTAAGCTAAATTGCTGCCAATATTTATCAACGGTGTCACTTTCATACCATGCACCAATACCGGCCTGATACAATTGATACCAGGGAAAACGCGGACCCGGGTCATTCTTACGCGACGGCGCTATATCTGAGTGACCAACAACCTGAGTTGGCCCAATATCAGGATTACGCTCTAAAATACCTTTACTTAGCTCTATCAGTAATGCCATTTGTTTAGCGTCATAATCAGGGAAAATACACAATTTGGTGCTGTCATTTTCCAGCTGTACATCGGCTTTAACTTCAGGGTAATGGCATGTTGGTACATTGACAATTTCAATACCAATTGATTGATCGTTTAAATCCTCTCGGCCTTGCCAATAGCTACGCCCTGCATGCCATGCTCTGTCGTGTTCATCCACTAACTGAATGATTTTAAGTTCGTCTTCTGGGTAGCTGGCATCATTCGACTCTGGTAATAAGTAATGAGCGCTCAAGCCACCGTCCTCCACCAGCACGCGCATTGATTTTTCATAATCAATAGCGGTGTAATGCATCACCAAGAATTTAACACGATGGCTATAATTTGCCGATTGTGTAAATTCATATGGGGTCGAAGCACAACTGACCAACAGCGTTGTGGTAATAGCGATACTAAGCTTTTTAAACCAAGATAAAAACGTCATAACCTTCTCATTACTGATTGCTGAGCGTAAACACCGATAAGAGGATCACTAGAGTGAAAAGTGTATTACATAAGCAAATAAATATAGTCGTAGTGTTGCCATTTGGGTATGCGCAACAAAATGTAGTCTAAACATTATCATAGTGAAACGGTTTGTAAATAATTTATTTCACAAGAAAGTCAAGCAAAGGATATTTTATCTCAGAATGAAACACAGCAAATCCACTACCTTTAAACAAATCTATTACTTAGTGGTATTGGTTGTTGTAAATTTAGCTAATTATAATTATATTATTCCAATTATTCTTGAAGAATATTCCAAAACATAATATCGTTCATTACGAATAATTTATTTGTTTTGTACGCATAGGCATAAGAGTATAGCAAAGACAGTTACACTGAACCCAAATTGAGTACAAATTTATTTCGATTAATGCTATAAATACGCCAAATATAAAAATAAGCGAGTAGTATGTCTACATTTGTAAAAATTAAAGCCTTACGTCAGTCTCTATCGAGCAGCGAAGCCAAACTAGCAGATTTCACCTTGAACTCAGCTAACGCTATTCGTAACCTCTCATCAGTAGAGCTGGCTAAAGTGGTGGGTGTAAGCCAGTCAAGTGTTGTGAAATTTTCGCAAAAGCTGGGTTACAAAGGTTTTCCTGCTTTTAAATTGGCCGTTATTGATGCACTCAATGATGAAACGTCAGAACCAAAGCTACACGGAAAAATCACTTTAACTGACTCTTTAGAGCAAATTGCTGAAAAGCTACTTAGCAGTAAGCTGGCCGTGCTAACTGAAACAAAAAATCTCAATGAAGCTGCAGCAATCGAACAAGCAGTCAGTTTACTAAAGTCAGCCAAGCGAATTTTGATTTGTGGTTTAGGGGGCTCTGCTCTTGTAGCTAAAGACTTCTCTTATAAACTACAAAAATTAGGTATGCCTGCGATCGCAGAACCTGACGGCCATGCGCAACTAGCCTATGTATCAACCTTTGCTAAAGGCGATTTAGTTATTGCGATCAGTGAATCAGGTGTCACCAGAGAAATAGCTGAAGTAGTAAAACAAGCTAAAAAGAACGATAGCTCTGTGATTTCAGTCACTAAGTTTGGTAGCAACCCAGTTGCTGATCAAGCCAATGTGAGGTTGTATTCTGTGGCAGAAGAAGAGTCAGTACGGTTATCGTCGATTCTTGCCCGTACCGCGCAAGATTTCGTTATTGATATTCTATTTATCGCCCTAACGCAATCGAGCCGCCAAGGACGTAAATTATTAGAACATTCAAACGATGTGGTTGGTGAGTTCAGAAACCACTAAGGCATCGTTTAACCAAACAGGTATGACTCATACCTGTTTGGTTTATTCCACTCCTATCCTGTACATGTTGTTAAACGCTGTTCCTTTCTCAAAAAATATAAATTATTTTAACAATGAAGATTTTAATGTAATTTTTTAGTTCCTATAAAAACACCTGATTCGAATTAAATTTATACAACAAAAAGTACCCTCTCCATATACACCACAAACCACCAACAATTAAATTAATACTATAAAACAAAAGCTTAAAGCTATTTTACAGACCTAACACCCGGAGCATTACGCATAACAGCTAGATATAGAGCATCATTCCCGGTTATTTTTATATATTTTATTTCTATGCAAGCCAATTAATAGAAAAAAATATTCTTGACCATCACTTGCAACAGCTGTTTAATATATTGGCAACAAGTTTATGACTCTAGAGTGGGAAATTAGTCCGGAGCGATAGACAAATTATAATAAAAGGACGGGGAAACAATGAAAAAACATGCACCAACCTTCAATATTAGCTCTTTAGCGCATGCGACACACCGCGCTTTGAAAGTACCTAAAACTGCAATAGCCACCGCACTTATAGCAGCTTCACTGGCAAGTGCTCCCGCATTTGCAAATTTAAACGGTAGCATCAAAGGTAAAGTAGCCACCGAGCAGGCAAATCAATCTCTGGCTGGTATTACTATTACAGCTAGCAGTAACGTAATGCCAAAAGCACGTACCGTGGTTACTCGCGAAGATGGTAGTTACGATTTACCACAACTAAAGCCTGGCACTTACGAGCTTACTTTCACTGATCATAATGGCGTTACACAAACCATGACAGTGGATGTTTTATTAGAGCAAACATCAAATGTAAACGTCACGCTGAGCGGCAAAAAAGATAATGTTGAAGTGATCACGGTGACAGGCAGTAAGCTTTTTCGCCAAGGTAACTCATCACTGAGTAACTCTCTAGGTAAAAAAGCCATTGAAGGTGTGCCTGTTGGTCAAGATTACCGTGATCTGTTAAAGCTGGTTCCTGGTGTTGAGCTATCGCAAAACGCGACGCTTGGTCCATCCGCGGGTGGTTCAGGGGTTGATAACTCCTATGGTTTTGATGGTGTGGATGTATCTTTACCGATGTTTGGTAACTTAGCCTCAGAGCCATCAACACACGATGTAGAGTTTGTTACTATGGACCGCGGTGGTGCAAAAGCCGTTGGCTTTAACCGCTCTGGTGGTTTATCTATCAACACAGTGTCAAAGTCAGGTACTGACGAATTCCATGGCAATGTTGAGTACAAATCACAGCCTAAAACATTTGTTGCAACACCTGTCGGTGAAGAAAGCTATGAGCTAGATAAAAGTTGGTTAACTGCCAGCTTAAGTGGCCCACTGATTGAAGACACATTATATTTTTATACTTCGTACTACCGTCCAGAAGAAACTAAAGAAAATAAAAATACCGCTTATGGCGAAGTAAAAGATTACAATAGTGTTCGTGATGAATACTTTGGTAAATTAACCTGGGCACCTACTGACGATATTTTATTAAATATTTCACAGCGTACATCTGAAAAAGTCATTGAAGGACGCTCAATCGGTGCTTATGAAACCGATAGCGTATCTGTTGGTGATACATCTGATCAAGATATCTTCACATTAGATGGTTCATGGATTTTAGGCTCAGCGACTACGCTTTCATTCCAATACAGTAAATTTGAGCTTGAAACCGCGGGTATACCTGATACTCCACTGTCTGTAGTGCCATCACTAACAGGGCAACTTGATTTAGCAAATTTAGATCAAATGGGCTATTTTGCTGTACCGAGCTCACTTGATGCTGATGATAATTACACCGCAGCACAAATAGCCGCATTTAACGCTGGTGCTGCGCCGCTTATAAATCAATATGGTTATACTGAAAACGGCCAAATGAAAGGTGGCGGCGGCGTTGGTGCTTATTCGCAATACGATAATATCGACTTCTACCGTGACTCACTTGAAATCAACCTAGATCATGAATTTGATTGGGGTGATACTTACCACACGTTGCATATTGGCGCCGAGTGGAAAGAAGGTAAAGAAGTCCTGTCGCGCCTATCAAACGGCTGGGGCAGTATCTCGTATGTGGGTGGCTTAGATGAAAGTTTAGAAGAAGGTAGCAGCGCGCCGGTTATTTATCGTGCCAAAGTACAACAAATGAGTTTAGTTGGCGGAAACAGTGCTGTTTCGGCCATCAACTCAGAAAGTGAATCTATCAACTTTGAGATCAATGACTCAATTGAGGTAGGCGATTGGACCTACAACATCGGCGTACTTGTTAGCCGTGATACTTGGTATGGCCAAGGCTTACGTGAAAAGTCCGGCACTATTTCAGGTTATGAAACAGCCCCCGGTAATAAATACAAAATGTACCAAACTGATTGGTCTGACATGATCCAACCGCGCTTAGGTGCAACTTGGACGTACTCTGAAGAAGATTCAATCTTTGCTAATTTCTCTATGTATAACCCTGAAGCGAGCTCACTTTCACGTGCGGCATCGTGGGATCGTAACACTCGAGCTGAAATTGAGGTTGAGTTCGATGCTGCCGGTAATGTTATTTACGCAGAGCCTCGTCAAGGTTCATCAGGTAAAATCTTTGCCGATGATTTAACCCCACGTCGTATTACTGAATTTACGCTTGGTACAACCAAATACGTTGGTAGTGACTTAGTGTTACGTGCTCACGTGCGTCACCGTAAAGGCAACCATTTTTGGGAAGATATGCCTAATGACGCTCGCTTAACTGATTACTCTGGCGTTGAAGCTGATGGCGTACCACAACATATTGCTGATCAAGGCTTATATGTAGATAATCTTGCTGATATTCGTGACGAAATTGGCGGTTCATCTTATGTAATTGCTGAAGTTGATGGCGGCGAAACTAAATATTGGGAAGCCAGTATTGAAGCTGAATACTTAGGTGAAAACAGCTATGTAAACGCTTCATATGTGTGGAGTCACTACTACGGTAACTTTGACCAAGATAACACTGCTGCAAGCAATGATGCGAATACCTTTATCGGTTCATCAAACTATGGTGATGGCCGCGGCCGCTACTCATGGGATAATAAGTACGGTACGCTATCTGGTGATAAACCACATCTATTAAAAGTATACGGTTACTATACAGTGCCATGGCAAGCTAATGTTGGTGCCTATTTTGTATTTCAATCAGGTAAACCATGGGAAGCATGGGATGGTACACGCTATGGCTACCCAACTAGTAGTACTAGCCGCTATAGCGAACCTGCTGGTAGCCGTCGTAGCGCGAGTCATTGGCAGTTAGACTTAAACTACACACAAGACTTTAAACTTACGGGTGATTTTGAAATGCAGTTCCGCGCTGATCTATTCAACGTATTTAATCGTCAAACAGGGTATAACAATAACCCATACGTTACCGATGAAAACTTTACTGAAGCACGCAGCTACTACAACCCACGTAGCTTACAGCTATCTGTAAACTTTAAGTTTTAATCTTAAAGCGATAAGTAAGCATTTTATCAATGCTTACTTATTCCCCTCCAGGGTAAGGCCACTTTTGTGGCCTTTTTTATTTAAGAAATGTACATTACTGAATAAATCGCTGCTCGTCACTGATCTCACACTCTGCGATTTCTTTTGACTGGTTACTTCTATCTGCAAGCCAACATTCATCATAAATAGAGCAATAGCAAAGTTCGATAGTAACCTGCTTATCAATTTCGAGCATATCAGCTAAATAAGCTTTATTCGCTATGTTAACCACACTGACATTAGCTTGGCTTGGTAGAATACGTGTGCCAATGTGGGATTGCACTAAACTAGTCTCAACTATAAAGTCCGACCATTTTTTAACAGGTTTATCTTTGTAAGTAACTTTGGCATATTTAATAATTGCCGGCCCAGTGCCGTTATTCATAACCCCGTAGCTAAAGTGCCCTTTTTCTACCGAATGGCTTCTATAAATTTCCACTCTTGGCCAAACCGACGCTCTTGCATAGGATCGATCAATCATAGTGGAGTAGAGCCCTATTATTGTTGTCACAACACTTATGAGTAATGCAGACAGAGCAACGATCATTTCAGGCTTTTTATACCATGCTATTTTTGTCATTGTTATATTCCTTTAAGTTTATATAGCTTTTGGTTTATATAACTAAACCATACAGTTAGCTTTTTTTAAAGGCAATAAAAAACGCAGCCTAAGCTGCGTTTTGAAATTCATTGAATTATCAATAACCTTATTGATATAACAGATATGGCGCACGTTGCTGTTTAAAACGGGCTAAGTCTTGCTGCCAGCTTTGTTTGATTTGCTGCTCTGTTTGGCCTGCTTCAATCGCTAAACGCAGTTTGTCTGTGCCGGCGAGCTTATCCATAAAACCTGCTCGTTCAAAAAACGTTTGCTGATGCTCTGTTAAGGTGTTGTATGCGCTAATAAATAAGCTTAAATCGAGCCCTTTAATTGCACTATCACGTAAATCTAAACCTTGCACCGCAACCCCTTTAAATTTTGGGTTCATAGATGCACCTTTAATCGCACGGGGGGTGAAACTAAATTCCCCTAGCGGCGTTGGTGAATAGCCGACTACTTGAAATGGAAAGTCTGTGCCACGACCAATGGTTATTGGCGTTGCTTCAAAAAAGCATAATGACGGATAAAGCGCAATTGATTGATCGTTAGGTAAGTTTGGACTCGGCTTGACTGGTAAGCTGTATGTCATATCGCGGCTATAATTAGCTACTGGCACAACCGTTAAGCTAAGTGCCTGAGCTTGATCTATCCAGCCTTCGCCCTTAATCATTTTAGCCAGCTCGCCCACCGTCATGCCATGCAGCACAGGAATTTCATGCATGCCCACAAAAGACTGAAATTTTAAATCCAAAACGGGGCCGTCAACGTAGGCAATATTTGGGTTTGGTCTATCAAGTACGATAAATTCAAGGTTGTTTTGCGCCGCGGCTTCCATCATATAATGCATAGAGCTGATATAAGTATAAAAACGTACGCCAACATCTTGAATATCAAAAATGATCACGTCTAATTCACTTAACACTGCCGCATCAGGCTTTTTATTACTGCCGTAAATAGACACCACATCAATGCCCGTTTTTGCATCAACCGTGCTTTTTACGTGAGCGCCGGCATCATGATCGCCACGAAAGCCATGCTCAGGGGCAAATATCTTTGTTACATTAACCCCTTTATCACGTAATAAATCAACAATGTGGGTTCCAGCAACTCGTGAGGTTTGATTAACCACTAAACCAACGCGTTTGCCCTCAAGTTGGGGCAAGTACTGCTGGAACTGTAATGCGCCCACACTCATTGTAGTATCTACAGAAGTACTCTTTTCAGCGCTCTGCTGAGCACAGGCGCTCAACATCAAACACTGCAAAATAACTAATATTCTGATCAACATTTACAGCTCCACCGCTTTACGTAAAAAACCATCTGCTTGATTTAACATTTGTTCGGCTTGCGCTGCATCTTTACCCGTCAATATGATCAAAATAGCTAGCTTGGCACTTTGCTTAGCTTGCGCAAGTGCATCAACACCTTGTTGATGAGTGCAATCGGTTGCTTGCATCACAATACGAATAGCACGAGCATGCAGCTTCTCATTGCTGGCGTTCACATCAACCATTAAGTTTTTATATACTTTACCGGTGCGGATCATGCTGGCAGTACTGAGCATATTAAGTACCAGCTTTTGCGCTGTGCCTGATTTCATTCGCGTAGAACCGGTTACCGCTTCAGCGCCTACCACTGGGCAAATACCAATATCAGGCTGTTTCATTACCGCTGAGTCTGGGTTGCATGTTACTCCTACCGTGGTACAACCTACCGATTTAGCGTAGTCAATGGCGGCGCGTACATAGGGCGTACGACCACTGGCGGCTATGCCAACTACAACATCTTTTGCTTGTAGGTTTATTGCCTTAAGATCTTCTACACCGAGTGTTAAGCTATCTTCAGCACCTTCCACCGCTTTTTTAAAAGCCGTTTCGCCACCAGCAATAATGCCCATCACTTGCTGATCGCTTACGCTGTAGGTGGGCGCGCATTCAACCGCATCTAAGATCCCAAGTCGGCCACTAGTACCTGCACCAATATAAATCAGTCGGCCGCCTTGCTTAAACGCTGTCACTATATGGTCAACTGCTTTGGCGATTTCTGGGATCACTAGCCTTACAGCTTCTGCAACCTTTTGATCTTCAGTATTAATTTTCGTTAATATCTCAGTACTATCAAGTAAATCAATATCTAAGGTATCTAGATTTTGTCCTTCTGAGACAATCCCATTCAGTTCTTCTAAAAGCGCGCGCTGCTGGTTAAAAACATACTCAGGGCTCATCGCGTAATCCTTTTGTGGTCAATTTTTTAACTTGGTCGGTGGCTAAAATCACCGCACCAACTAACGAATCCCCTCGACGGGGAGATAAATTCTGTTGTATGTGCTCATTTAATAACGCAGTGGTTACATCTGCTAAGCCGCCAATAATAATGACTGGCAATTGACTGTTACCGCGGCATTTTTCAATCAGTCGCTCTACTTGACGTGCATGCTCGCTAAGTACCGCATCGGCAATATCGCATTGCTCTTTTAAACTAAAAATTAACGGGCTAAAACGTGCATAATCCACCGTTTTAGCATGCAATAGCCAGCTGGAAATATGTTCACGGTCACGGCCAATTTGCTCACTTAGTTGCTTTGTTAACTGGCTCTGTGGCTGATCAAAGCGATCAATCTCATCTAACAAGCGTTGTACTGCATTTAATCCTAAACGCGCGCCACCGCCAAAATCATCGACTGAAAAACCCCAACCACCAATTAATTTAGTATCGCCTTGTGCTGTTAATCTCGCACCTACTGCACCGGTGCCTAACGCAAGTACAGCAACCGGCTGACCAAGGTTAGCACCATATAATGACGTAATTGCATCACTGACTATCATCAGCTGTGCAAACTCAATATCGCAGCCTAAATGTAACGTAGCTGTGACTCGCTCAACTAAAGCTTTTGATGAACCACCCGCTAAACCCATGACCGCTAATATCTGACTATGCTGCGCACCACTTTGTTCACACACACGGTTGATCACCTGTTCTAAGCTAGTTATTGCCGTATTAAAATCATTGTAAATTGATGCCTCACCTGCGTGAGCGGTATATTCTTGACCACTGTGCAAATGAATTAATTTGGCGACTGTTTTTGTGCCCCCGCCATCAATTGCAAGGATGTAATCTATGTTCATGCTTGCTCAGCTCCAACTGTCGCTTGGCCGCGTTGAGCCAACTGCGCTTTACCTAAACAGCATACTAAGGTCGACAACGCAGTACCAATACACAGCTGCCACGTAAAACCTAAGTAAAAACGTGATGCTTCAGGCAATAGCCAGTCAATCATGTAAGGCTGCATTAATAGCGTTACCATAAAGCCGACAATTAACGCCGCCAATACTGAGCCTTCACTGCCACGATTAGTAAATAACGTGGTAAAGTACACACCTAATAAACCACTGTACGAAAATACCATCACACTGAGCGCAAATTTAAGCAGCGGCATATCACTGTATTGCTGCCAGAAGTAACAAATAATCGCCATCAGAGCTAATGCTAAACTGACCACAGCCATCCCAACACGCCCTGCTTTAACAAAATGAGTATCAGCAACGTGTTTATTTTTAGCCGCTAAATATGGGCGATATAAATCCTGCACAATAACCGATGACATAGAGCTTAGCCCTGAATTTAGGGTTGAAATAGCTGCGGCTATAATACCCACGCTCACTAAGCCTTTAACGCCAGCTGGCGCTTCATTTAATACGTAATACATAAAGATAGTGATTTTTTCACCGTTGAACTCTTGCACCACTTGCGCGCCATCACTGTTCATTAATGTTGGTTGTTGGTACACGATGTACAGCAATAAGCCAATAAAGATAAACACCAGCATCACGGGAATAACCATTACGATAGAAAGTAGCAATGCTTTACTGCCTTCTTTGTCACTTTTGCAGGTAAGTAAGCGTTGCGTCATGTCCTGATCAAGGCCAAAAGCCGCGATATTAAGCAGTACAAAACCAGTTAATACCGACGCCATGTTAAATACACCACTTGGGCCAAAGTCTAAATCAAACTTAAAAATAGCCAGTTTAGAATCAGCGCCTGGCGTTGGCTCATTTAAGGTTGCTAAAATAGTCGAAAAATCAGCAGGAATAAGTGTTAATAAACACCAAATAACTGCGATGGCGGCACTGACATACACCACACTTTGCAATACATCAGAATAAATTACACTGCGAATACCACCAAATACGGTGTACAACAAACCTGCTAGCGCGAGCAGTAACGTCGCAATAATGACGCTGTCGGCATTTATATTGCCATATAAAATCATCGCCACTGCAATGGCTGCCATGTATAAGCGGGCGCCACTGGCGAACACTCGACCAAATAAGTACATAAGACCGCTGCGACGCTTTGCTTTAGGACCAATACGCTTTTCGAGCAACTCATAAACTGTGTACACTTTTTGCTGATAAAACTTCGGGATCAGAAAAATAGACACAATAAACGCGGCGATAAATGCGCCAATATTGGTTGCTAAATACGACAAGTCACCTTGGTAACCTTGATCTGGCCCGCCAATAAAAGTAGCCGCTGATTGCGATGTTGCTAACACTGAAATAGCAACCATCCAGGTCGGCATGCTATTGCCGCCTAAAAAGAAGTCTTTACTTGAATTAGCGCGCTTGCGGTTAAACCACCAACCACTGAGTAATAAAATTGCTCCGTAGCTTGCGAACACGAGCCAATCTAGCAAGGTGTATTGTGCACTCATTTATTATCCCAACTTCAAACCTGTTAATGGAATATATTATTCCATTAATTTAGTAAAAAGAAAACAGTTTTATTATTTACTTTATAAAGCCACGTAACAAACGGGCTTCATAGCTATTATTTAATGGTAGGCAGTTCCCAAAGCACTTGTTTTTGTTGATATTGTGAAGCAGGTAAACTAACAAGCAATGGCTTTTTCTGCTCATCTAACCAGGCTAATAAGGTATCCATGTTTTGCTCTGTCATTGCCGTACAACCTGCGGTTGGTTTATTTTCTGCACGCCATAAATGCATAAAAATACAACTGCCTGCGCCATCAATATTTTCACTATTGTGCTTAACAACTAAACCTTTTTTATACAGGTTATCTTGGCTATAAATATCACGACGCATCCACTCCGACGAACCTTTAACCGCAGCCTCACCGACTACCGATTTATCAACCATTTGGTTGTAAAATGGTGAGCCTTTTACGTCAATACAGTAATCATCTGCTGTCATGCCTTGATAGGTCATATTGGTGGTTAATGAATCTAAATAGCCAAATGCGGTGCCGAGTTCAAAAATTCCTGCGGGCGCCTTACCATCACCTTCTTGTTTTTGGACACCTGGTTGCTCTGGGTGTAAGCCAATTCCCCATGCTAAACCGGTGCGGCCAAGAACCACACTGTGATTTTGGCCTTGTTGTTGCCACTGCCCTGCAACCCGTTCAAATCGATATAACTGCGCGCCAATTGCTTGCCAGTCATCGGCAACGACCACCACTAATTGCCGGCTTTGCGACGGGATCACAGCGTCACTTTTAACCGCTGAGCTTGTGCTAATTTCACTATTAGCGCAGCCACTAAGCACGGTTGTGGCAAGCAGTGTTATTATTATTTTTTTCATAACGGCCAAACTCCATCGTTGATCGGTTGTAATGTATCGATATTTTTAATGCCCAAACCGGGGCCATCACTTAAGGTGATCGCGGGGCCATTAAACTCAACACCGCCTTGTACCGGATCGTACTGCCCTAATGCTGGGCCATCTAAATCTATTTTACTGATCTGCTGTGCTTTTGCCGACGCTAAATGCGCCGCTCCAGCAACGGCAATACTACCTTCTAACATGCAACCAATCATACACTGGGCTTGGTATTGGGCAGTGATGTTGGCAATTTCGATGGCGCGGCTTAAACCACCCGTTTTCATCACTTTAATATTAATAATATCAACAGCATTTTGTTCTAATAATTGAATAACCTGCTTTGGCGAAAACGCACTTTCGTCAGCCATGATCGGTGTATTAACCCGCTCAGTAATATATTTTAAGCCTTTAAAGTCATCACTTTTTACTGGTTGCTCAACAAGTTCTAATTCGACATTGTGGCTTTCTAGTTTCTGTAATGCAAACACCGTTTGTTTGGCATTCCAACCTTGGTTTACATCCAAACGAATTTGCGTTTGCTGACCAAAGCCCTGATAAATCGCTTTCACTCGTTCGATATCTTGCTGTAGGTCATTGCCTATTTTCACTTTCAAAATATCAAAGCCTTGCGACACTGCCAAAGCACAGTCACTGAGCATTTTATCTATATTATCAACACTAATTGTAATGTCAGTACGTAAGGTTTTACTGCCACCACCGAGTAATTTATACAGCGGTGCTTGGTGTAATTTCCCCCAAAGATCATACACGGCCAGCTCGAGCGCAGCTTTTGCGCTGTAGTTGGCCACCACACTTGATTGGATCAGCTGGCATATTTGGTTGAGATTTTCGATTTCCATACCTAGCAATTTTGGTGCTATAAATTGCTTGATCACACTGAGTATACTTTGATGTGTATCCCCTGTAATAACTGGAGTTGATGCCGCAGCACCGTAACCAATTTCACCTTTATCGGTTTCAATGATCACCACTAAATCTTCAATAAAGCTCACTTCACGCAGTGCGGTCTTAAATGGTGTGACTAAGGGCACTTTTAGTTTGGCAAAACGTATTGCGGTAATTTTCATTGTTTGCTCCTAACGAATACGTTTAATGTTATAAGTGCGGTCTAAATAGCTCTTTGTTTGCGATAAACGCAGTGGCAGTAATGGCGTTACTGATACGCCGTTTAGCGAGCTGGAATAAAAGCTGCCATCAGGCTTATTATAACCAAGCCCTTTCACATCATGGATGATGTAAGGCTGGCCATCTTGTTCTCCTAAATACATCATCACATGGCCTGGTATATAAATAAGGTCGCCCACCTGCATTTGCTTTACTGTGGCAAGTTTATCTTGCTCTGAGCTTTCGTTATCAAAGCGATGATTTATGCCATACTCGCCTTTACCCTGCTGGCCTGAATTACGCGGCATTAATAAACCAAAGGTTTTATATATTTCCCCTACAAAACCGGTGCAATCACGGCCATTGTAATCATGCCCCCAGCCATAACGTTCACCTAAAAACTTAAACCCTTGCTTGACTAAATGCTGTTGGGTGTAAGGTAAATAGCCAAGATTTACATCGCTACTGCGGCTAATAAGTGCACTCTTTAATATTAACTGGCCTTGCTGATCGCGGGTTGGCAGTTGCACAACATAGCTTGCATAAGTATTTTGCCCGTGTAATAAATTGGGTACTTTCTGTGGATCAACTAAAGGCAGTCTTACGCCCATATCAAGCTGCACTTGCGATGTGGTTTCATCACCAGGTACATAAGCAGTATTAACTTTAGCGCCCGTTACCAATAAAAAATCTTCATTATTTTTAAACTCACGTAATGTAGTTTTATCTGCCTCGGCAATATCCGCTTTTGGCGCCCAAGCTAGGTAATTGTAAGCACGCACAAGTAGCCACTTTTTATCGGCGCTTTGATGCAAAATAGCCACTGTGTCACCGGGGAATAATCCGCTTTCTTGAAAACGATCGAGGTCTTTATCTAAACCACTGTTTAATACTCGATCCCAGGTTGGAAATGTACGCAGAGCTGTACGCTTTACCACCATGCCATAAGCAACTTGGTTGTTATCTGCCAGTTCGTCTAAATTCAAATTAGCTTGATACTTTGCAAAATGCTTAGCGGTTAACGGGCTGCCATTAGGGTAAAAACGCGGACTTTTTGGTACCGCACTAATACTTAAAATATGCGCTTTTAGCTGCTCTTTGTTCAACTGAGAGGCAAAATCTAACGGATCAACAATATGTTCATTCTCAGCAATCAATTGTTTATTAAATGCTGCAATTTGCGCTGCACTCATCATGGTTTTATCAGTCACTTGGCTAAGCCAGTGCTGCGGTGTTAATTGCGATTGATTGACCCCTATAACATCTGATTGCCACGTATTAGCCGTTGCCACGGCAGGGGCAATAGTAGCAATACTGGCTAATGAAATACTCAGGGCGATAAGTGTTTGTCGCATTAAGGTGATCCTCTATTATCAATTTTTTTATAAATTGTGTGCCATTGTTTTTATTTACTTGGCGGTATCAGTAATTGTTTAAATGCATGAGTAAAATTAGCCTGCATTTGTATTCCTGTCGCGGCTAAATTCTCTTCACTTGCACCTAGCACACTATTTTGGGCTGCGAGGGTAAACTCTCGCCCACCTTGAATAAAGGGCAAATAAACATGAGCTAACATCACCGTTTCTGTGGTTGAACGCGTTTCGCTCGGGCCCCAGCCAATTTTTTGCCATACTCGCCATTGTCCCTGCGTTAACTCATCCAAGATTTGCTTTGCAGGACGAGTATCATGAGGAGCTAAAGCTTGTGCTAATGACTCGGTGATCATTTGACTGATCCCTTGCATCATACCACCCACCTCAGCGGTTTTATCTGTGTGTCCTGTGCCATTAAAAAGCACATCAATATCCTGTGCTTGTAAGAAAGGTTGTTGCGTTAAAGGCTCTCTTGTATGGCTCGCCAAACGCTTTAACCATTCTGCTTGCGCTAACGTTGTCATTGCTTTATTTCCGGTTAAATCACAGCCATCACAGCGATAACCTAAATAAGCAGGATCATCGCTATTAGCAGTAAAATAAGCGATATCACTACTAATAGTGTCACTGTCAATACTTTGCCAATAAGTCGTGCTAGGGGTAAAAACGTCTGTCGCATACGCACCTTTAAACATAATCCGAGAATCATTAAGCTTTAGCCAACTATCTGCAAATAAATTAGTTAAATATTCACGCCCAGCAACGTTAATGAAATAGCTGGCAAT
This sequence comes from Pseudoalteromonas sp., assembly GCF_036960685.1. GTDB lineage: Bacteria > Pseudomonadota > Gammaproteobacteria > Enterobacterales > Alteromonadaceae > Pseudoalteromonas. The sequence continues at coordinate 142,220 of NZ_JBALXK010000010.1, forward strand.
CGCATTCGAGTTACCATCAGCACTGCCAAAAGGTGCGTAACTATTAATGCTGGTGATCAAATCAGCGACATTACTATTGCCTACAGTAGCGTGTGCGCCCAACTGAAAATTAGTTGCTCTTACTTTTGCGATTGCGCCACTAAATGCTTGAATTTTAGATGAACTCCACGGTTCATATAATTCATTCTGGCTACCATTTGCTAAATAACGATAGGCCAACTGACTACCTTGCTGTTGGTAATCAATTATTAGTAACTTACCTTTTGCTGCGGGAATATCAAAATATTGCCAATCAGCAGCAACACGTTGTTGCCAACCGGCTTTGCTGTAATCAACGTCACGCGCCGTTTTATAGCTTGATTGCGCAGTGTTATTAGCAACCGAGTGCTCTCGCATTGCGATATTTGTAAGATCGGCCGGTAAAATTGGCGCGGCTAGCATCACCTGCTGATAAAATTGCTGGGGTTGCTGTTTAACCGTTTGTTGCGCTTCTTGCTGCGACTGATTTTGACAGCCAACAAGCACTACAAAAGCACTAAAAATGGTTAGTTTCAGGCTGACTTTTTTCAGTTTAGCTAGAATCAATTTAAATTCCTTAAAGTTATTATTTTTGGAATATTTTATTAAAAATAACATATTTTCAATTACAAGCAAATATTTGCATCCAATTAACTTTATAAAACGTATTAAGAACTACAATAAACACATTAACTTAAATTATAAGGAAGTGATTATGCGCAGCTTTTTAGTTCTTTCAGGAAGCTTACTCTGCTCCACACAGGCATTTGCCAATATAGAAGAAATAACAATTTATGGTCATCGTACAGGCCTTATTGGTGATGCGATCAGTGCTTCAAGTGGCGTTATTGGCCAAGGTGAAATAGAAAACCGCCCCATGCTGCGCAGCGCTGAAATGTTGGAGCTTATCCCTGGCATGGCTGTTACTCAGCACAGTGGTTCAGGTAAGGCTAATCAATATTTTATTCGCGGTTTTAACCTTGATCACGGCACCGACTTTGCGACCAGCATTGATGGTATGCCTATTAATATGCGCAGTCATGGCCATGGCCAAGGCTATACTGACCTTAATTTTATTATTCCAGAAACGATTGCAACCATTGACTATCAAAAAGGCGCTTACGGGGCGGCGCAAGGTGACTTTTCAACGGCTGGCAGCGCCGAATTTAACTTAGCCGACAACCCTAAACACCAACAACTCGACATCACACTTGGCGAAGACAACTATCAACGGTTGATGGCATTGGGCACCCTTGGCGTTGCTAACGGTAAAATAATTATTGCCGGTGAGTGGCAAGGTTACGACGGTCCCTGGCAAGATATCAATGAAGATGTCGATAAAAAAAATGCCATGATCCGTTATGTCGGCAAAGCATGGAATGGTGATTTATCTGTTACAGCAATGGCCTATGATAATAGCTGGAACTCAGCGGATCAAATTCCGCAGCGTGCTGTAGATCAAGGTATTATCAGCGAACTTGGTTCACTCGATACAACCGTAGGCGGCAGCTCTAGTCGTTATAGTTTATCGGCGAATTGGCAAGGTCAGCATATTAAAGCCAATGCCTATGTGATCAATTATGATATGGACTTGTTTTCTAACTTCTCTTACTTTTTAAATGACCCTGTTAATGGCGATCAGTTTCAACAAGTCGATAGCCGCACAATTAGCGGTGGCGCATTAAGTTATCAATTTGCTGACACCCTCGCACAAATGCCGATCCAGCATACTTTAGGAGTTGAATATCGTCGCGATAATATTGATCAAGTCGGTTTATATAATACCAAACAGCGCCAGCGTTTAAGTACTGTGCGTGAAGATGCCGTAGACGAAGCCAGTTACTCAGCTTATTGGCAGTCAAAAATGAACCTAAGCCAAGCGCTCGAAGCCTCGTTTGGGGTGCGTTATGATTACTTTGACGCTGATGTTGATAGTAATAACAGTGTTAATTCAGGCAGTGCAGATGATGACTTGGTCAGCTTTAAAGCCAGCTTAAATTATCTGTTCACTGATAACTTAGCCGGTTATGCCAACTGGGGGCAATCATATCATTCAAATGATGCTCGAGGAGCCACTATCCGCCAAGATCCTGTTACCTTAGATGCCGCAGAAAAAGTTGATTTACTAGTACAAAGCAATGGTGCTGAGCTGGGCCTGCGCTATTTTGATCAGCAACAATTTAATTTATCTGCCGCCTTGTGGTGGCTAAGCTTAGATTCTGAATTACTTTTTGTCGGTGATGCCGGTAATACTGAAGCCAGTGATGCATCAAAACGTTACGGTTTAGAACTCAGTGCTTATTATTGGCTTAATGATGCCTTGAGCTTCGACGCTGAAGCCTCATTCACTCACTCTCGCTTAGATATCGATTCAAGTGACGATAGAATTGAAGGTGCGGTGCCGGTGGTCGCCAGTACAGGTGTAAACTGGCATATTACGCAGCAATGGCAGTCTTCACTGCGCGTACGTCATATTGGTAAGCGCATACTTAGTAGCGATGGTGATAAACGCTCAGAGCCACTTACAGTGGTAAATGGTTTAGTAAGTTATCAACAAACGCATTGGAAAGTGGGACTTGAGGTACTAAATATATTTGATAGTACTGATCACGATATTGACTACTTCTATGCATCACGCTTAGCGGGTGAGCCTGCAGATGGGGTTGAAGATAATCACTTTCACCCGATTGAGCCGCGCACCCTGCGCCTAAACTTCAGCCTGCTATTTTAATTTTTTGAGGTTTTAAACATAAAGAACATCTCAGACCCCGCTGTTACAAGAGTAATAAGCTGGAGCTGAGATTTTTCATTTTACGATACTTGCGATTGGCGTATTCGCGAGTTTGTTCGGTATGATTTCAATGATCGCCAGTAACACCTGTGGCAACCACTAGCTAAATAATACCTTTAGTGTAGCTTTGCAAATCAGTTAAATATTGCTGATATAAGCCACTACTACCACTTTTTATTTTTTCAAACACAAAGTTATCAGCAAGATTAGCCATAGCCTGTTGTTTTTGCGTTGTTGATAAATTACTTTGCGCTATTGATTTAAGTTCATCCAATTTTGCACGCTCATATTGCGTTAAACTAGGGTCACTGAGTAACCCCTGCAACATATCAACAGTGTTAAAAAATGAGCCATTAAACGCAAACGTTACCGCTTTGGCCACCGACGGTAGCCACGGCTTATCAATCTGCTCACCAATAATAGTAAACATTTCATTCGCTGTAGTTAAATCGCCGTTATGCACAGCACTGCTACCTAAAATCAAATAGGCAATTAATTGATTTTTTGGGTAACTGCTCTTCACTGCACTAAACATAGGGTCATGTTTAATAATATCAGCCCGTTGTTTTGCTAAATCACGCCACCCCTGACTATAAAATGCCAATGACTGCGCCGAGTAGGCTAAATATTTAGCTCTGGGATTATCTGCTTTTTTATAGGCCAAATCACTTTCTGCAACGGCAAAATCAGCACTGACTCCCAAGCCGATAAGAAAACTTAACGTGGCATGAGTTATAGCAGGATCAATACTATCAAGCAGTTCATTATCGCTTTTGTTTAACACTTGCGCAGTATTATAAGTGTAAGCTAGGGTATCAACGCTTACAGTAGAGACACCAGAATAAGCACCGTAAAATATGCCATCTTGAAGTTCAAGATAATGCGCTTGTTCGGTTTTGGTTGAACGACAACCAATTAAAGCAATGCTCAAACCTGCAAATACGGCAATTTTAGTTAGCTTGTTGAAGGTACTCATCTACGCTCCTATTTTGAAGTTCAAATGCTTGATGAACATTGCCTTGAAAGTGGGCACTGGTGATTTTACTTAATGAAAAAATGATATTACTTTGCGTTTTTACCGTCATTGCCAATGCAGTTGCGTTTATTTCCACACCTGCACCATCAAAACGGGCGCCCACAAGCTCTACGCCATTTCGCGCATTAATAGTTACATTGGTTGCTTCTACTACGGAATCAACAATTTCTAATCCAAGATCACTAGCAGTGATGGTTATATTTTCCAAGCGCACCAGTGAATCAGTGATCGCTATTGATTGTGCGGTCATATCTTTGAGTAAAATATTATTACAGCCCGATATAAGCACTCTTTTATAGTGCCCAGAGAACGTTTGGCTGTGTCGATCTTTACAGCTTAAGTGTGATTGCATTACCACTTCATGTGATTGTTCTTTGCGAACCACTACTGGCGTTTCAAGGGCATGATTAAGTAATGCTAAAAACTCAGCAGTTGCGCTTTTCATTGGTACGTGACCGGCTTGCGCTATTGTCATCAGCTCACTGTTGGCTAGTCGGTGCTGCAACACCTTAGCTGTTCTAAGCGGCGCGATGTTATCTCGCTCACCCCAGATGATGTACGTTTGGGTATTTAAGTTTGCAACAATATTGCTATAGTCTTGCTCTACTAAACTCAGCGCTGCATTCATGTTTGGTTGCTCTCCCATTAATGCATTCCAAGCACTATCGCTGCGCTGGAGTAAATCACTAAAATAAGAGTCAATTGTACCCAGCTCAATTAAGCCTGTTGTAAAATCATTGAGTTGAGCGAGCTTAGTACGGACAAATTTTGGCAGCCACGAATCTTTAATAACGATATTCGTGATCGGCTTTAAAAAAGCAACCTTTTGCAATACTCCAGCAGCATCAACAAGCACTAACTTATTAAGTTGTTGTGGATATAAACCAGCAAAAGACAAACTTACTGCACCGCCCATAGAATGACCAATCACAGTGACTGGTCGCGCGCTATAAAGCTCAACAACTTGAGCCAAAACTGCAGCATAATTATGAGGTGAATAACGCCCTTGTGGTGACTCTGAATTACCAAAGCCTGGTAGGTCTACAGCAATTACATAATGATTCTCGGCAAGTGTCGGGATCACCGAGAACCAATCTTGCATCGCAAGCTCACCGAGCCCATGTACTAACAATAATGGTGGATTAGCTTTGTTGCCGGCTTCTAAAACCACCATCTTTGAATTAAATACGGTTTCATTAAAATAACTAAATCGCCAGTTTTGTGCTGGTTCGAGCTTAAATTTTAGCAATTGCCGTTGCTTGTCACTCAAAGGTTGGATAAGAGCAGATTTAACTGCTGAGAGCTGAGAACTCTGTGGTGAATTTTGAGCAGATACCGATAGTGGCAAGATGTAGCTCAACAATAAGAACAAATATATATGGCGCAAGAGGTCAATAATTTTATAAATAACAATAAGTAAAGTGTATCGTTTTCGCTAACATAGGTAAATTAATAGTTGAGCGACAAACCTAATGATTTAAATTGTTCAGTAAGTTCTTACCACCGTTCGATTGGTAATTTTATAGTTAAAAGCGTGGGATAAACCCGAGCCTACGGTAAATTTTAGGCATAAAAAAACCGACTGTCGTCGGTTGATACTTTCTTACATCGTTCTGTAAATGTATAGAAAGTGGTGGGCGCAGGACGTATCTTCTAAGAGTGAACCTTCGACCGCTAGGTTGGTGGTTCCATTTTAACAAGCGCGGGATAAACCCGCGCCTACAGCAAATTTTAGGCATAAAAAACCGACTGTCGTCGGTTGATACTTTCTTACATCGTTCTGTAAATGTATAGAAAGTGGTGGGCGCAGGACGTAT
>NZ_JBALXK010000010.1:147979-148182 GCF_036960685.1 Pseudoalteromonas sp.
TCGACCGCTAGGTTGGTGGTCCCATTTTAACAAGCGCGGGATAAACCCGCGCCTACAGCAAATTTTAGGCATAAAAAAACCGACTATCGTCGGTTGTCTTCTATTAACTTAAATAGTAATAGAAAGTGGTGGGCGCAGGAGGATTCGAACCTCCGACCGCTCGGTTCGTAGCCGAGTACTCTATCCAGCTGAGCTATGCGCCC
>NZ_JBALXK010000011.1:0-144494 GCF_036960685.1 Pseudoalteromonas sp.
CAGCTATCAGCTATCAGCTATCAGCTATCAGCTATCAGCTATCAGCTTTGATTTTTTCCTTTAAGGCTGTCAACATTTTTGACAGCTCTATTGTTTCATTTATCCACAGAACGCCGATATTTTTATTGATATAATTAATGTCTATCCCAATATAAATTTGTGTTCTCGCTTCCGCTAACGAAGATCTTGATATATCTAGAAACCGTAACTTCTCTTTATCACTTTCGCGAGTCATGCCTTCAGCTATGTTACTAGGTACTGATAGACCAGATCGCGTTAACTGATTTCTAAAGCCAAAGTCATTTAGGTCGATTGTAAGTTTATAAATATCAGCACTTAATCTTGCTGAGCGTTTCCATACTTCAAGATTCTCAAAGTTCATTGTATTATCCACTTCACAAGCATGGTTAATATATAGGAACAATAACTTTAAAATGCAAATGCCCAACTTTGACGCTGACGGCTGACGGCTGACGGCTGACGGCTGACGGCTGACGGAAAACAATACTAATAAACCTCTTCTCAAACAGCTACGTACAAAAAACACTCAAAACTTTTTGGGGTTTATTGTTTACTTTGTGTCAAAAATCGCTAGAATACGCCGGCTGAAATATATAGAAATATATAAACGTTCTTTTACAACCCAAAGGTAACACCATGCATCCAATGTTAAACATTGCGGTTCGCGCTGCGCGTAACGCAGGCAAAATTTTACTTCGCGCTGGCGAAGATTTATCAAAAGTTGAAGTGCAACAAAAAGGCACTAACGACTTAGTAACTAATATTGATAAAGAAGCCGAAGCCGTAATTCGCGACACAATTTTACAGTCTTACCCTACTCACTCTATTGTTGGTGAAGAACTAGGTGAGCACGTAGGCAAGGATGCAGATTACCAATGGATTGTTGATCCTATTGATGGCACTACAAATTTCATCAAAGGCATTCCTCATTATGCGGTTTCTATCGCACTTAAAGTTAAAGGTCGTTTAGACCAAGCAGTTATCTACGATCCAATTCGTGGTGAGCTTTTCACTGCTTCTCGTGGTCAAGGCGCACAGCTAAACAGCAAACGTCTTCGCGTAAGTAAAACAACTGTTTTATCAGGTACTGTACTTGCTACAGGTTTCCCGTATAAAAACAAACACCACATGGATGCTTACACTGAAGCATTTAAAGCATTGTTTGTTCATACTGCCGATATTCGCCGTGCAGGTTGTACAGCATTAGATATGGCGTATGTTGCTGCGGGTCGTGCTGACGGTTTCTTTGAGATTGGTTTAAAACCTTGGCACAGCGCTGCTGGTGAGCTAATGGTTAAAGAAGCTGGCGGTATGGTTGTTGATTTCGCTGGCGGTAATAACTATAGCCACAGCGGTAACCTTATCTGTGGCGCACCAAAACTGACTCAAGCAATCATTCGTGAGATCCGCCCAGTTTTAACTGAAGCGTTACTTCGCTAATTATTAGCGCGAGTAAATTGTAAAAAGGAGCTTAGGCTCCTTTTTTAATGTGCAAAATATGGGTTCTCTAATTTGATCTCTACAGTATTAGCAGTATCAAATGGCAATGCCTTTAAATCCTCAGCAAAGTACTGTGCAAATAATTGCTCAAAGTTGCCGTTTTGCTGCATTATTGCCAAGCCCTCAGCTAGGCTTTTGGCAAGCTCTGGTTTGCGCTTTGAGACAAAGTAATAAAAGGCACTTGGGTAACTAATGTAAAGGTTGGGGACAATCACTAACCCTTCATTACTCTTTTCTTTTAACTCCGAGCTGACTTCAATAAAAGAGCGTGGAAAGTAATCAGCCCGCCCCGTCAACACAATATTAAACATTGCTTGATAATTAGCGAATGGCCGTACTGATAAACCATTGTGCGCCAATATTTTTGTATCAGGCCAATCATGCCCCTGAATTGCTGTGAATCCTTTAAGTTGCTCTTGAGTGCTAACAGTTGAAAAGCGACTAAGTGACTCTTGCTTGGTAACAAGTGCCCTCTTACCTATGTAGCCTTTGAATAAAGGCACTTTAATCGCAATGGCTAAGGTTTCGCGCTCAGGACTGGTCATGCTCCAGTATAGATCTACACCATCACCGTCTAACGTGATAAGTGCACGCTGTTGATGCGGATGTACAATAACCGTTTTTAACTGGGCTGAGTAATTAGCAGCAGTAAGTGCTTGTTGCAATAATTCTTTTAAATATTCGTCGCGCTGATACAGGGCTCTAGGTTCTTGGCCAATCGTCACAGTTTCTGTTGCGGTAACTTTTTCACTGTACAGTGCATAACTAACAAATGCTAAAAGTGAAATAAATGAGGAAAAGTAGCTAGTCATAATTATTATTTTCTAGTTTTAGGCGTGTTTACCTTTTAGGTTTAAATAAAGCTACACGCTGGTGAGTAAATACTCAAGTAAAACAGCTCCCCTTAAACTTATTTCATATTACTTGCTTTTCCGGGCTTAAACGAACAACCGCAAGCGCGGGGCCACGTCGTTTACATAAAAATAGATAACTGTGACGATAACGTTTCGCTTCTTTTTTTGCATCGGTTGCCAACGCCGCAATTTGATGACTGTTAGTGCATTGCTCTAAATCGGGCTCAACAACCCCAATTGATAATGTTAGCAGTGGTACAAATTGTTTTTCACCTTCTCGATTACTGGCCCAATAGCCGCCACTGGCAATATGCTCTGGGGTAAAGAAGGCCCGTGATTTTAGCTCAAAATCACGAATGATTTGATTACAAACTGACTCGGCATCATCACCATCAAACACCACCATAAAGTCATCGCCGCCAATATGACCAACAAAGCTTGGTATGTTACTACATGCCTGCGTAGTCACATCCGCGAGTAATTTTATAACGCTGTCACCACTGGCGTAACCATATAAATCATTAAACTGTTTGAAGTGATTTAAATCGATATAAGCGAGTGCGAAGCCATGTTTTACTCTTAGCCTATGTTCTATCGCTTCGTTTATTGCCACATTACCAGGTAGCATTGTGAGTGGATTAGCATGCTGGGCATGACGTATTTTCTCTTCGGTAATATGTTTTAAAATATCGCGAAGCGGCGCAAGGCCCAAATATTGCCCGGCGCGAGTAATGATAATATGCCGACGAATATCAAAATCATTTTCTGTGATCTGCTGGCTCACGGTATCAAGTAGCTGGTTTTCATCAACCACCAACGGTTGCTTATGCATTAATGCTGTGACGGGTTGTTTATCATATAAAGCGTGACCATAAGGCGCTGCAAAAACCTCTGTCAGCTGATCTTTATGTAATAGTCCAATCGGTTGCGAATCGTGGTTGATGACAGCTATGCTAACAATGGCTTTATCTTTTTCAAAAATATTATGGGCATCTTTACAACGGGTATGGCTATCGATAGGCATTTGCTCAACAGCCAGCCAACCAATTGCCATTGACTGCTCAAATTGGTCCGCTAATGGGGTAAAATTTAACTGCTGCAATTGATCTGAGTTAAACTCTGAACTTGGCCGTAAGCTTGGCCGTTCAAGCAAGAACCCTTGCGCATGAACAATACCAAGACCTTCAAGTAGACTAAGCTCTTCAGGGCGCTCTATTCCCTCTGCAATAACCGCTGTTTTAGTGACTTTAGCAAGTTCAATAATGGATTTTAAAAATTCCTTTTTAACTACACTTTCGTCGCAATGATCAATAAAGTAGCGATCAATTTTTACATAATCAGGGCACAATTCTGACCACTGCTTTAACCCTGAATAACCTGCACCTAAGTCGTCAATCGCGATTGAAAAACCCAGCTTGCGATAGTGAGCAATGGTTTTCAATAATAAAAAGCCATCATCCACTTTTTCTTGCTCAGTCACCTCTATCACCACTTTATTAGCAGCTAGACCAAATTGTTCAACAAGGTGTAATGTTTCACCTTTAGGGTGGCAGGGATCAAGTAAAGTTTTCGGGCTGACATTTAAAAACAACTTACCCTGCAGCTTCAGTTTTACAAAGTTTTCGATTGCTTTAGAGCGGCACAACAACTCCAGTTCTGAGATTTTATCAAAGGTTACTGCTGCACTGAATAATGCATTAGGCATTTCAAGGGGACAGCCTTTAGGGCCACGACTAAGCGCTTCATAACCTAATATTTGCTGCTCGGCAATATCAAAGATGGGTTGAAATAACGTGGTAATTTCACTGTTTTTTAAGATATTTTCTAATATACCAAGCCGATCACTCACTATTATTAACCCATAACTTCATTAAGAGGCGGTTAAAGTAGCAAGAGCGTATGACAATTTTATGGCAGCGCAGTGTGTTGCATTGAATAATTAGTTAGTTATTTAATGCCCGTGCAACCTGCTCAAAATGCGCTATGACTTCAATCATATCAAGTTCCGCATTTTGATAAGCGTTTTGATCAGCGAGTCCCAAGCGTGCACTCGCTTGCACTGTTGCCGGGTGAACGAGTAAGTCTTTGGCGTGATAACACACAGGATCATCAAATTTAGGCAGCTTAGCATCACGGTGATACCCGCTGTCGATTTCAGCCAACGGCAATGAAGCAATCACAGTTGCCACTTCACTTAACGCATCTAAGTATGCTGTGCATTGTGGATATTTAACGACAAGCTCTTTAATTAAGGCCTGCGATAAAGTGACTAGCTCTGCGGATTCTGCCTCTAAGCTGGCCGGATCCTTTCTCGCACGAATATTATTAAGCAAGGTATTAGCTTGATCTGGGTATTGTTCAAATGCACTTAATTGTGAAGGTTTCACAACATGCTCAGTTTGTTGAGCTGTTAAGTTATTATCACATCCGCTAACAATAATTAGACTACTAGCGACTACAAGTGGCTTTAACATTAGTTAGTTACACCAATACTTAATCAATAATGGCTATTATAGAGAATTTTTAATTTCATAAATAGCAATAATTAACGCCAGTGCCAACTCGTAAAAAGAGAAGAAAAGCCACGGGCTGCGGGTAACGAGCTATGAATCCTAGCCCCTAGTCTCTTTCCTAGAACCTAGCCGCAATTAGATATTAGATGTTAGAGGTTTTTAGAACGTAGGAAATAGCTTTAGCCATGAGTCTTTAAACCGCGCGGCATAAAGCCGCGCCTACAGTAAACGCAAACACCGGTGCAAACCCGTAGGCGCGAGTTTACCTCGCGCAGGTTTATTCACCACCGAGACGCTTCGCTAGCTACGGGCGCGGGTAACGGGCTATAAATCCTAGCTCCTAATCAAGCGCTTTTGACCTCTTAAGCGCAGCGCCCTCTTAGCCTCTTTGTGAATAAATTACTTAAACATCTTTTGCACAAAGAGAAGACAATGAGGAGAAAATGAGCAGACATTTGCGTAGGCGGAATTAATTAACCATAGCACCTCGCGCAGCTCTTAGCATTAAGCCAATCTTAAAAGCAAAACGTAGGAAATGGCTTTAGCCATGATTTTTTAACCCGCGTGGCATAAAGCACCCGTTTCTGTCGGTAATGCTTAACAACAAAAACCGCTCATGGAGCGGTTTTTAATACAAACTTAGTTACTCTAATTAGAGTAATTCCTATGGCATAGGATCTAAGTCTGCGCCTTCTTTTTCGATCACTTCTGGTATTAAATCTTCTTTGCTGACGCCCATTGCAATCGCAACGGCACTTGCAACATAAATTGAAGAATAAGTACCAATAAACACACCAAATAACAATGCAGTAGCAAAACCATGAATCGTTTGGCCACCCCAAGCAAACAAGGCAATCAATACTAAAATAGTGGTGATTGAAGTTACTAAGGTACGGTTAAGTGTTTGCGTTAATGAAATATCAATGATTTCAATGGTATCGTCGATACGCACTTTACGAAAGTTCTCACGAATACGATCAGATACAACAATGGTATCGTTCAGTGAGTAACCTATTACTGCCAAGATTGCTGCCAGAATGGTTAGATCAAACTCTAAGCCCAACACTGAGAACAAACCCAGAGTAATCACAACATCGTGCACAAGAGCTGCCACCGCGCCCACCGCAAAACGCCATTCAAAACGAAATGCAACGTAGATCAAGATACAAATAAGTGCAGTTAACATGGCAAGGCCACCCTGCTCTTTTAAGTCTTCACCTACACTTGGACCAACAAATTCAATGCGGCGCATTACCACACTATCGTCTGCCTTTTTTAGTGTTTCAATAACTTGGTTACCTATAACTTCAGCTTTTACGTCATCACCGCGCGGGGCTAAACGGACCAAAATTTCTTGGCTTGAACCAAATAATTGCACTGAAGCATCAGCAAAGCCGTTTTCAGCAAGTGCTGCACGGACTTTCTTCAAATCAGCGGGTTGTGAAAAACCCACTTCAACTGCCGTGCCACCTGTAAAATCTAAGCCAAAGTTTAACCCTTTAACAAAGATCGACGCCATTGAGGCCAAAATAAGCAGCGTTGAGATAGTCATTGCAACTTTGCGCAGCGACATAAAACCTAATGTTCTGCCACCTAATTTTAAAATTTGCATATCTGCTCCTTAAATTGACAGCTTATCGACGCGCTTACCGCCGATAAATAAGTTGATCACCGCGCGGGTACCAACAATGGCTGTAAACATTGAGGTGATAATACCAATCGCAAGTGTTACTGCGAAACCGGCAATCGGACCTGTGCCCACTGCGAATAAGATAATTGCAGCAATTAAGGTGGTAATATTAGCATCAAAAATCGTACTAAAAGCGCTGTCATAACCATGATGAACTGCCTGTTGCGGGCTACGACCATCAGCAAGTTCTTCACGAATACGTTCAAAAATTAGTACGTTAGCATCAACGGCCATACCGACTGTTAATACAATACCGGCAATACCAGGCAGTGTTAATGCAGCACCTGGGATCAGCGACATTACACCCACAATCAATACCAAGTTAGCAGCAAGAGCTATATTAGCGACTAAGCCAAAGCCTTTGTAATAAACCAACATAAAGATCAGTACAAACAAGAAGCCTAATGCAACCGCAGTCATACCCGCTTCAATGTTTTCTTGTCCTAAGCTTGGTCCTACCGTACGCTCTTCAACAATTTGAATTGGCGCAACCAAAGCACCTGCACGTAGTAATAAACTTAGATTATGTGCTTCAGCAGGGTTATCAATGCCAGTAATACGGAATGAACGATCAAGACGCGCTTGAATAGTTGCCACGTTGATAACTTCTTCAACTTTAATTGGTGGTAACGCTTTGCCATTTGCGTCTGTTTTACCAGAAGGCTTGTATTCAATAAATACCGTTGCCATACGCTTACCAATCGCGCGTTTAGTAAAGGCATTCATTTTTGCGCCACCTTTACTATCAAGGCTAATGCTTACTTGCGGACGTTGGTATTCATCAGCGCCAGATTGCGCGCCAGTAATATGACTACCTTCTAGAATGATACGTTTTTTCAGTACCACAGGGTAACCATCACGGCTCATGATCATTTCAGTGCCTGGCGGAATACGCCCCTGCGCCGCAGCTGAAGGATCTGCATTTTCGTCTACTTCACGAAACTCAAGAGTGGCTGTTGCCCCTAAAATTTCTTTTGCACGAGCAGTATCTTGCACACCAGGCAGTTGCACAATAATACGCTCTGCACCTTGGCGCTGTACGTTCGGCTCAGCAACACCAATTTGGTTGATACGGTTACGAATAATGGTTTCGTTTTGCTTGATTGCATAATCACGAATTTCCTTTAGCTTTTGGTCACTAAGGCTTGCGTAAAATGCATTATCGTTTGAGCTGTCATCAATAAAAATATGCAATGGGTAACGTGACTGTAAGAAGCGCTCTGCAGCGTCTTTGTCTTCTTCACTGCGCATTTCAACGCGAAGACGTTCAGTACCGGCTACGCGGCGAACGGTGCGATAACGCAGCTTTTCTTCACGCAGGTCACTTTTATAATCTTGATCCATCTGTTCAAGCGCGTTATCAACCGCCGTCACCATGTCGATTTCCATCGTAAAGTGAACACCGCCACTTAAATCCAAGCCCAATTTCATTGGATTGCCGCCAAGGGCTTTTAACCAATGAGGTTGCGCCGGGGCCATATTAATGGCTGAGATGTAATCATCACTTAATGAATTACGCAATAAGTCTTGCGCTTTAAGTTGCTCTTCAACGTTTTTGAAGCGGATCAATACTTGGCCACTTTCTAAAACTACTGACTTAGCAGTAACGTTGTGTTCTTTGAGAGTCGCGTTTACTTTGTCTACAACACTGAGATCGGCATCAGTTCCTTTAGTACCTGAAATTTGTATGGCCGGATCACGACCATACAAATTAGGAGAGGCATATAAAAGACCTATCGCAATCACAGCTAGAACAAGTAAATACTTCCATAATGGAAACTTGTTTAACACGTGGGCGTCCTTCTTTTTATTATTATAGCGACTTCATTGTGCCTTTCGGCAATACTGCTGAAACTGCTGATTTCTGTACAGTTACTTCAGCTTGGTCGTTAAGTGAAATAACAATGAAGTCTTTATCTTCAGAGATTTTAGCGATTTTACCCACTAAACCACCTTGCGTTAATACTTCATCGCCTTTAGCCATCGCGTTCATTAGCGCTTTATGCTCTTTTACACGCTTAGCTTGTGGACGGTAAATTAAGAAGTAAAATACTAGACCAAAAATAGCTAGCATAATCAACATCTCATAACCACCACCGGCTGGAGCTGCACCTGCCGCACTTGCGTGGGCGTTTGAAATAAATAAACTCATAACACTTCCTCTTTAATTTTTAAAATTTAATTTGTAGTATCTGCAAGCTCTGGCACATCTTGGCCGCGGCGTGCATAAAAATCATTTACGAATTCATCTAACTTGCCGTCACTAATCGCATTACGTAAACCTTCCATAACACGCTGATAATAACGCAAGTTATGAATGGTGTTTAGTCGTGCACCTAAAATTTCGTTACATTTATCAAGATGATGTAGGTACGCGCGTGAATAATTCTTACAAGTATGGCAATCACACTCCGGATCCAGTGGACCGGTGTCTGTTTTATGTACTGCGTTACGAATTTTAACGATGCCACCTGTGATAAATAAATGGCCGTTACGTGCATTACGAGTTGGCATTACACAGTCAAACATGTCGATACCGCGACGCACAGCTTCAACTAAATCTTCTGGTTTGCCTACGCCCATAAGGTAACGCGGTTTGTTCTCTGGCATTTTGTATGCACAATGATCAAGAATGTTAATCATCTCGTTCTTAGGCTCACCCACAGATAAACCACCGAGCGCATAACCATCAAAACCAATTTCTTCTAATCCGGCTTGTGATTGCGCACGTAACTCAGGGTACATACCGCCTTGGATAATACCAAACAAGGCTGATGGGTTATCACCATGACCTTCTTTTGAACGTTTAGCCCAACGAAGTGACAACTCCATTGACTCTTTTGCTTCTTTTTCAGTGGCTGGATAAGGCGTACATTCGTCAAAAATCATCACGATATCTGAGCCTAAATCGCGTTGCACTTGCATGGCTTTTTCTGGCGAGAGCATGATTTTTTCACCATTGACTGGCGAACTAAATAATACACCTTCTTCAGAAATCTTACGCATGGCGCCTAAACTGAACACTTGGAAGCCGCCTGAATCAGTTAGGATCGGACGATCCCAGTTCATGAAGCCGTGTAAACCACCATGTTGTTTGATGATTTCAGTACCAGGGCGAAGCATTAAGTGAAACGTATTACCTAAACAAATGTGCGCGCCAGTATCTTTTACTTCATCTGGGGTCATGCCTTTAACCGTGCCATAAGTACCCACAGGCATAAATGCTGGAGTTTCTACTACGCCTCTATCAAAAATCAAGCGGCCACGGCGGGCTTTACCGTCTGTACGGTCTAATTCAAATTTCATATCATCCTCAATGTCAGAAAAACAGTCCAACAAGCTATAATTTAACCGCTCGATTCTACCATTAGTTACTATGGCATTACTATTAATTGGGCTAAAAGCTGAAATTAAAAGTAAAAAAACCCAGCATTTTGCTGGGTTCTAAACTGATTTAAGAAGGCATTATTTCCGAGTCAAAAACATCGCATCACCGTAACTGAAAAAGCGATACTTTTGTTCGATTGCCGTTTGATAAGCACTCATAATATTTTCCTGCCCAGCAAAAGCACTGACCAGCATAATAAGTGTCGATTCCGATAAGTGAAAGTTAGTCACCATGGCATCAACCACATTAAATTGATAACCCGGGTAAATAAAGATGTCGGTATCGCCAAAGTAGCTCGCTAATTGCCCACCATGTATTTTAGCCGCCGATTCTAATGAACGCACAGACGTTGTTCCCACGGCGATAACACGCCCGCCTTTGGCTTTAGTTGCCGCAACAGCTGCGACAACATCATCAGGTACTTCAATGTACTCTGAGTGCATAATATGATCATCAACCGAATCCACGCGCACAGGCTGAAACGTACCCGCGCCCACATGCAAAGTGACAAAGGCCATGTTTACGCCTTTCGCTTTCAGTGCCGCCATTAGCGAGTCATCAAAGTGTAAGCCTGCAGTAGGTGCTGCAACGGCGCCTGGCTTTTCACCATAAACGGTCTGATAACGCTTACGGTCTTCGTCGGTATCTGGACGATCAATATACGGCGGTAATGGCATATGGCCAATATCGTTTAAAATTTCCAGGACGTTTTGCTCAGCTGCAAATTCCAATTCAAACAGTTCACCATGACGGCCAACCATGGTCGCTTCTGCTTTACCTTCAAGAATAATCATTGTGCCTGGTTTTGGCGATTTACTGGCGCGTACATGAGCAAGTACGCGATGCTCATCAAGCACTCGCTCTACCAGCACTTCAAGTTTACCGCCAGATGCTTTTTGGCCATACATTCTTGCTGGGATCACTTTAGTATTGTTAAAAACCAGTAAGTCATTTTCATTTACTAAATCAAGAACATCGCTAAATACCTTATGTTCTACAGTGCCAGTTGGGCCATCTAAAGTCAGTAAACGGCTGCTGGTTCGGTCCTGCTTAGGAAAACGAGCAATTAATTCATCAGGTAGGTCAAAGCTAAAATCGGCCACGCGCATAGGATATATCCAGATCAAAAAAGTCGCGCCAAGTTTAACTGTATCGCGCTATTAGCTCAACCAACGGCTTTAATAAAAATACCCTGCATTGTTCTCTTGTGGTTCAGGACAAATGGCATTATTCTACTCAACTTAATTAAAGTTGGGTTAATAAGAGGTATGACTACAATGGCTAAGCAGCTAAGTTTGCTGATCTTAAATGCCAGTGTCGCTGAGCGTCAGGCAGTGAAGTCAACTTTAAGTCGACTCAATGTGTTTACTTTTCTTGAAGTAGCCGACAGCCAGCAAGCCCTCGAAATTTTAAAATCTCAAGCTGTTGATGTCATTATTACTGGGCTTAATGTCGGTAAAATTGACGGTTGGCGCTTTTCACGAATGATCCGCTCAGGACTATTAAAAACGCCCAAAAATACCCCAATTGTTCTTATTCCACCTATTTATTGCGAGCGCATAGCAGAAACAACTGCCCGTAGTTATGGCATAGATGCAGTACTGCCATGTGAACGACAAGACATGCTACCGCAAGTTTTAGCTAATGTGCTATCTACTCATTTAGAAAAAAGTAGCCGTTTAGACTTATTACTTATTGAAGCCGACAGCACTAAAGCGGCTAAAATCGCCCAGCAACTACAACTAAATTTTGCCTGCACCCATGTGGCTAATTCTAAACAAGCGCTGTCTATCTATTTACAACAAAAATTTGCCATTGTGTTACTCGATGCAACCGCAGCGCATGCCGGAGCTGCAAGCCAATTAGTTGAAGAAATTTTACTGCATAATCCAAAGCAAGCCATTGTAACTATTATTGATACAAAAGATGCTAATCATGCTGAGCAACTATTACTTTCTGGTGTGACTGACTTTATTCGTGCCCCCTACGAGCATTCACTACTTACAAAAGTGTGTGACCATGCTGCACGCCGCGAAGATTTTATGGTCAGTTATGCTGAATTTGCACAAAAGGTTGAGCAGCTAAGTCAAAGTCAAAATCGTTATAAGGAGCTGTTTTCTGCCCATCAGCGAATATTGTTACACCTTAATACTGTAGTGCTTGAGTTTGATCAACAAGGGCGAATTCGCTTTATCAACCCAGCGTG
Organism: Pseudoalteromonas sp.; assembly: GCF_036960685.1. Classification (GTDB taxonomy): domain Bacteria; phylum Pseudomonadota; class Gammaproteobacteria; order Enterobacterales; family Alteromonadaceae; genus Pseudoalteromonas. The sequence continues at coordinate 12,173 of NZ_JBALXK010000011.1, forward strand.
GGAAGCACTCAGTGGTTTTGGTATCAAAGAAACCTTAACCAAAGCGCTCTCTGATTTTTGTATTAATGACTGCAAAGAAAAGCTGCTTGATACTATTAGCAGCATTTTGCAAGGTGGCGCCTTGCAACAACAAGTAGAAGTGCAAATAATTCATAAAGATGGCCGAGCTATCTGGGTTGAATGCCGTTTACAGCTGATCAAAAACAGCAGTAATGCGGCGACCATCACCGCCACTATCGATAATATCCATGAGCGCAAACAGGCTGAATTACAACTGCGTCATTTGGCCTTGCATGACACGCTAACCGGCTTACATAACCGCTATTATTTTGATCAACAACTGAATCGAATTTGCCAACCACAACGCACCTATGACGACATAGAGCACGCCTTAATTTATATTGACCTCGACCACTTTAAAATAATTAATGACAGTAAAGGTCATCAACAAGGCGATATCGTTCTAAAAGAAGTGGCGCAACTCTTTACCGATAACATCAGTGACGAACATTTAGTTTGTCGTATTGGTGGTGACGAGTTTGCTGTGATCTTAAAAAATATGAACTTGCTTGATGCACACTTAATCGCAGAAAGCATCTGTATGGCGATTGAAGGGCATCAGTTTAAATCAGAAGAACAAGTTTATTCTATCAGCTGCTCGATTGGTTTGACGCAAATAACTGCCGCAAACCACGATCCGAGTGAATGCTTAAAACAGGCCGACATTGCCTTATATGTCGCAAAGAGCTTGGGCCGTAATCTCGTTCATTGCTATTCAAAAGAAGATGCCAACCATAATACCTTACAAGCAGGCTTAGAGTGGGGACACAGTATTCGCCAAGCACTGCAACAAAACCAAATTGAATTACATTACCAGCCAATTTGGGACTTTAAACAAGGTGGTGTGGCTTATTTTGAAGCACTGTTACGCTTAAAGCTCGACGGCGAACTGGTTTATCCAAACCAATTTATCCCGTCACTTGAATTATTAAACGACACTTACTTGATGGATCAGTGTGTGATCAGTAATGCCATTGCTGCTATCGCTGCCAACCCAGAGCTAAATCAAGTTGCGATCAATCTCTCAGCGCAATCGTTTTTAGATGAACGCTTATTACCGCATATTGAATCCACTCTTGAAAAATGTCAGGTTGTGCCGACTCGGGTTATTTTTGAAATCACCGAATCGGCCAGTATCAATAACCTAACAGCCACGCGGCTGATGATTGAAAAACTCAATCGCTTGGGCTGCCACTTCTCAATAGATGACTTTGGCACCGGCTTTAGTACCTTTAATTACCTTAAGCAACTGCCTGCGCAGCACGTTAAAATAGATGGCTCGTTTGTTCGCGATATGCTCAATGATCCGATTGATTTAGCGCTCGTTAAAGCAATTAATGATATTAGTCGCTCGCTGGATAAGCGCTCTGTCGCTGAGTATGTAGAAAACAAAGAGATTTTTTTAGCGCTGAAGGAAATTGGCGTAGATTTCGGACAAGGCTACTTTATTTCACGCCCAGTGCCGATAGAAAAAATAAAATATCAATTACAAAAAATTTCACAAAACAAAACTTTTTACGAACAATCACCTAGCTAAAACTGTTACATTTTTAAACAATTCAAGCTATTTTTTTACTTCCATCTTAGAATAACTCATCTATACTTTGTCTATCGCTTGGTAAATGTCTTGTTATTATATAGATTATCCAAAAATGACATGACATCACCGAATGACCACAACATACTACTTAGCAACTAACATATTGTTATTAGTATTATTGTCAATTTATGGAGTGAATTATGACGCAACTAATCGTGCTATTACTAGTGGTAAATTTAGGGATAACTTACCAATGCTACCGTTATGCTGAACGTAAAGGCTACCCGGTAACAACATTTACTTGCTTAGGGTTGGTCCCCTATTTTAATTTAGTGGTGTGGGTATATTTATTGTTTTTACCAGATATTACGCCATTCAATAAACAGTTTGAATACGAAGGGCATAATGAAAAGCAGCCTTTATGATCGGCTGCTTTGTTGGTCAGGGATTGTTCGTTGGGCAATTAAAACTGATAGCTAATTGCCTTGAGGGCTAAATCGCTGGCTTTAATGTCACCCACTACGCATTTTTTTATATCTGCCTTAGTGAAAACTTTGATCAAGCTTTTATTTTTATCAGCCAACCCTTTAAGTACGAAACTCACACGCTCATCGTTTGGCAAGCTACGTAAACCACTTCCATAATCACAAAGCGTTAAACTAATACTGTTATTAACCTGTGCGAGCAACTTTTGTTGCTCTGCAAGTTGTTGCTTTTCACGCTCAGCTTGCTTTGCGTTGATATCTTGGCGTAACTGCTGTTGCTGTTTTGTGAGTGTTGTTTGTTGCTTTTCAAGTTTAGCGATATCTTTTTCGAGCGCTTTTTTACGTTGTTCAAGCTCTTTTGCTTCTGCGCTATTATCATGGCGGCTAGCAAATTCTAAATCACGCTTTTCACGTTCCAACTCGCGTAAATCTCGGCTAACATCGCGCTCTTGCTCTGCAATCTCACGTACTCGCTCTGCACCTTCACGCATAACTTCCATCGCTTGTTGGTAAGCCTCTCGAGATGATTCAACAGCCTGCTCACTTAATACTTCTACATGCTCGCTAATGAATTCAACATTCACATTTGAAAAATCAATATCGGGCAACGGTGGCAACGGTGGCAACGGCGCATTTGGCGCGTTACTAAAAATAGTCTGCCAACGGCTTGCACCTCTTACATCTAACTCAAATACCACCCCTTGATCCGCAAGGTAGTTAGCTGAAATTGCGCGGATCTTTTTATCAGTATCCTGCTTTAAAGCGCTACTTAAAATGTTTTCCATAATTCCGACTTCACGCTGGATAGAAGCCAATTCTGCGGGGGTTTTTGCCTGTAGATTGCCAGCTGTACAACCAATTACCGCAATGATAGCGCTGCTGATAAGTTTTTTATTCATGCTCTTTACTCCTAATTTTTCGCAATGGCCGCCATTGGCTGCTCTTGTACTTGCTCGGCTAAGTCATTTAGCTGCATCCGCAGATACGCCTGATCTTGAGCTCGCTGGGTTTTGATATACGTAAGTAAGCTATTAAGGTCTTCTTGGCGTTCAACGCGCCCAGTGGTAATAGCCTCTTTAGCGAGTTGATACATGTGTTGCTGCTGTAATTCATTTTGCGCCGTAATAATTTTTTGCAGTTGGTCAATTTGCTTTTGCTGTGACTCTAATAACTGCGTTTGTTTCGCGACCTGCTCCAGCAACTCTGGTGCCTGCTGCTTTGGCATAACTAAAAAGATTAACGAGCAAATCATCACTGATGCCGCAACAGCCCATATCCCAGCCGTACTAAATACACTCACAGAAGCGAGCTGTGGCATTGTTGATTGGCGATCCCAATCAGGCACTGGTACTGCTTTATATTCATTACTATGCTGCTGCCAGACTTGGGCTTGGCTCATCAGCGCACTATATCCAGGGTCATTTTCGAGCTGCTGCAATTGCGCATCACTCAAAATATTGCCCTCTAACCATTGCTCAAAAAGCGACTCTAAATTAGCCATCAACGGCCTCCAAATGAACTTTTAACTTGCCTAGTGCACTGTATAGCCGTGACTTGGCGGTATTTGTGGAAATATCGAGTTGCTCAGCAATCTCTTCAAAGGTGCAATGCTGAAAAAACTTTAACTCGACCACTAAACGTTGCTCCCACGGTAAGTTATTTAACATCGTTTTTAATTGTTGATGCTCAACTCTCACTAACTGATTACGCTCCAGCTCACTGTGCTCACATGCTTGCTCAGGCACTTCATCAAGGCTCTCGAAGTGTTTACGACGACGATAATACTCAACGCTACGACGGTGCACTATTTGGAACACCCAAGTGTTAAAACTTGATTCACCACGAAAACTTGGCAAACTTTTATACACCGATATAAACACCTCTTGCATTAAATCCATGGCATCATCAGGGTTACTAAGCATCCGTAAGCAATAGTTATAAACTTGGCTTTCATGCTGTTTTACCAGCTTAAGCCAGGCGCGTTTATTTCCTTGCTGTGCTTTGGCGATTAATGTTTCTAGTGATTGAAAAAACACGGTTCTCGATGCTTAGTTATTTTACTTATTAGGTTAGTCGATAGTGTGGGGAAGATAGTTTGGAAAAGATGAAAATAAATTAAAATAAATGAAAAAGCTCACGTTAATGAGCTATTCAATCGCAGTTAAACGGCATTGCTGCTTTAAAAAACTCTCTAGCATTTGGCTAAATAAACGAAAGTCTCGAATGCGCCCGGTTGTTTTACGCCATAAAATGCCAATATCGCGGTATGCATCGCCTTGCGAAGGCGTTGCTAGCATGTTTTTGTGCTCTAAAATACCGGCGTTAATTGCCATTTGCGGTAAAAATGTGACCCCTAACTGATGCTCAACCATACTCAGTAAAGTGTGCAAACTGGCCGCTTCAAATGGGTTGATACAACTCGAACGGTTCAGGTGACACGCGCTCAGCGCATGCCCTGTCATACAATGTTCGCGCTCTAATAAGAACACGCTAGCTTCAGGTAATAAGTTAAAATCTTCAATATTCTTAGCTGGCAAATAGTCTTTATGATGCACTAGACTAAAATGATCTTGAGCTAATATTTGAGTATGGAACTTATCGGTGTCGTAAGGTAATGCTAATAAGGCCATATCGATATGGCCATGCTCTAACTTATCCAGCAAGCTATCACTGGTATCTTCCACTAGAATCAGCTCTAAATCAGCAAACTGTTGCTGGCAAAGGTGATATAAAGGTGCCGCAATAAAACTGGCAATGGTTGGAATAACACCGAGTGTGAGCGTACCGCTTAGCGGGGTTAAATGACTTTTAGTCAGCTCTCTGACACTTAACGTATCGTCAATAATTTTGCGTGCCCGCTCGACTACTTCCTCGCCGATGGCAGTGAACATCAAACTGCGATTTTCACGTTCTATGAGTTGGCAACCGAGTGTTTCTTCAAGGGTTTGAATGGCACTACTGAGTGTTGACTGGCCGATGAAACACGCACTTGCCGCGCGCCCAAAGTGCTGATGCTGATGAACTGCCAATAAATACTGCAGTTGTTTAATACTTGGTAAGTTCGTCATACTTTCTTTACCCACAAATAAAAAGACCCCAACACCAAGGGCGTTGAGATCTTTTCAAGCTAAAAGTCTGTGATACTCAAAAGCTGCTGGATTTAAACTCCAAAGGCAGTTCTTAGTATGTAGAAAATAACAATAGCAAGGGCAGCGCCAACTGGCAATGTAATTACCCAAGAAACTACAATGTTTCTGATCACACCCATGTTAAGTGCAGCAATACCACGAGCCATACCTACCCCTAACACCGCGCCAACTAAGGTTTGAGTAGTAGAAATTGGCAAGCCAGTACCTGATGCAATTACAACCGTAGATGCTGCGGCTAATTCAGCGGCAAAACCACGACTTGGTGTTAAATGCGTAATGCCTTCACCAATGGTTTTGATTACTTTTTTACCTAAAATAGCCAGACCGGCAACAATACCAAAGCCACCTAGTGGTAGAATCCACCATGCGATTGACGCTTGTTTAGCTATTTCACCATTGTTTTCAACAATGTTTACAACTGCCGCTAGTGGACCAATGGCGTTAGCAACGTCATTCGAACCATGCGCAAAGGCCATACAACATGCCGTTAATACCATTAAGATAGCGAATACTTTCTCAACGTTATTAAATTGCATTTTCTTATCGGCTTTTGGATCAATCTTTAAGCGCGAGATAACAATCTTACCAATAATGGCCACAATCACAGCAATACCGACTGCTAATAAATAACCTTCAACAGCACCGATATTAACACCAATGTGCTTTAAGCCTTTTTTGATAGTAACCAAAGACATAATAAAGCCCGCTAAACCCATATAAATAGGCACATAACGTTTGGCATTTTTAAGTGGTGCATCGGTATCAAAAATTAGTTTTTGCGCACTCATGAAGATCAAATACGCAATAAAGCCTGAAATTGCAGGGGTAACTATCCAACTGCCAACAATACCCGCTACTTTATCCCATTGGATTGCTTCGCTGCCAACAGCAACTAATGCAAAACCAATAATAGCGCCAATAATTGAGTGTGTTGTTGATACCGGCCACCCTAAGAAGGATGCAATTAACAACCAACTACCGGCTGCAAATAATGCCGAGATCATACCCAAGACCATTAATTCGGGAAGCTGTAAAAATGGTGTTGAATCGATAATACCTTTACGAATTGTCGATGTTACTTCACCGCCAGCTAAGTAGGCGCCTGCAAATTCAAAAATCATCGCAATAAAAATTGCTTGTTTAATGGTGAGTGCTTTTGAACCTACTGATGTGCCCATCGCATTAGCAACGTCATTCGCGCCAATACCATAAGCCATAAAAAAACCGACTGCTGCGGCAATTAAAATTAATACCGTGCCATAAGATGCAATGATATCCATTGTGTAACCCTAATCTTTCGTTATTGAACTGAGTATAAATTAACGAGCTAACATCAGCTCAAGACGTGAACCTACGCGCTCTGCAATATCTGCCAGTTCGCCGACCCATTCGATGATTTTGTATAAAAACATTACATCTACCGGGTTTAGTCCATCTTCTACGGCGCGTAACTGGCGACGTATTATGATTTGCATATCATCCGTGTCTTGTTCAATTGCATCCAATTCAACGAGCATTTTTTCGACTAAGGTCACTTCGCGACCTTTAAAACCAGTCTCTAGTAACTCATCTAACTCGTTAATTGCATTTGATGCTTGTTTAGTGGCATCAACACAACGAGTTACATAAGCTAGAAAATCAGCTTGAATTTCTTTTGGTATGGTCATCTCACGACCAATTACACGACCAGCAATATCTTTTGCTTTATTAGCAATTTTGTCTTGCTGGGTGACGAGCTCGAGCAGATCTGTACGCTCTACTGGCATGAATAAACCACGCGGCAGTTGTAAACGTATATTTCTTTTCATGTCGTCGGCTTCACGTTCTAAATTACGAATGTTCAAGCGAATCTCTTCTGCTTGTTGCCACTCTTCTTTAAATACATGATTGAAAAAAGGGATCAAAGCTTTACTTGCTTGATGTACCTTCTTGATGTGATCTTCCATTGGCTTTATAGGAGATTTTGCGAATACCCCTAAAAATGCGTTTGTAGGCATAACTGACCCTTAAATCAAATTAGTATGCTTTGCGGCGTGAATTTTACAGCATTCACCGCGATTGTGAATGCTTTTATTACATCCCTCGCGCTTGAGCGGCATATTAATTATAGTGTTAACATGAAAAGCGGCCATTAGCCGCTTTAATAAAAAAGGAGGATAACGAATAATTTATAACGATTTTTCGATATCTTCTTGAGATGTATGGCGAATATCTTTGCCATTAACAAAATAAATAATGTACTCAGAGATATTCTGACAACGATCACCAATCCGCTCTAATGAACGTACTGACCACACTAAATCCATAATTTTTGGAATTGAACGTGGGTCTTCCATCATATAGGTCATAATTTGGCGAGTAATTGCTTCGTATTCGCGGTCAACCTTGGCATCTTCTTTATGCACTTCAAATGCTTTTTGCACATCCATACGCGCGAAAGCATCCAGTACATCATGCAGCATTTTAGAAACTTGGCGACCCATATTTTCAATATTGACCAATAAATCTTGCTGATCTTTAGTAAATGAATCTAACGCTACTTTAGCAATGCGCTCTGCTTCATCACCAATACGCTCTAAATCGGCAATAGTTTTAGCTATCGCTACCACTAAGCGTAAATCGCTAGCTGCCGGCTGACGACGCGCAATAATACGCGTACATTCTTCATCAATGCTCACTTCCATGGCATTGACTTTATAATCGTTTTCACGCACTTTTCGCGCTAATTCAGCATCGCCATTGCTAACTGCATCAAGCGCACTATTTAGTTGCTGTTCAACTAAACCACCCATGCTGAGTACATGATTACGGACGTTTTCTAGCTCTTGGTTAAAGCGGCCAGAAATATGCTTATTAATATTGTGTTCCATTGTCTACCTTCTTATCAAAATCGTTCACATCACCCGAAATACGATAACTACTCACTAACCGTAGCGGCCGGTAATATAGTCTTCGGTTTTCTTTTTCGCTGGGGTGGTAAATAACGTATTGGTATTTGAGTACTCAATTAATTCACCCATGTACATAAAGGCCGTTTGATCAGAAACCCTTGCAGCTTGTTGCATGTTGTGGGTAACAATAACAACGGTAAACTTATTTTTTAAATCGTTGATGAGTTCTTCAATTACCAGTGTTGAAATAGGATCCAATGCTGATGTTGGTTCATCAAGTAATAACACTTCTGGCTCTATGGCAATAGAGCGAGCAATAACTAAACGTTGCTGCTGACCACCAGATAAACCAAACGCACTATCGTGAAGACGGTCTTTTACTTCATCCCATAATGCTGCACCACGTAACGATTGTTCAACAACTTCATCTAATTTACGTTTTTCTTTGATGCCTTGTAAGCGTAGGCCATAAACTACATTTTCGTAGATTGATTTAGGAAATGGATTTGGGCGCTGAAACACCATACCGACATTACGGCGCAGTGCTGCAACATCTACGCTTTTATCATAGATATTTTGCCCATGAAGTAATATCTCACCTTCAATACGGCAGCTATCAACTAAATCGTTCATGCGATTAATGCAGCGTAGTAATGTTGATTTACCACAACCAGATGGCCCGATAAACGCGGTTACTTGACCTTTAGGGATACTCATACTCACTGAGCTAAGCGCTTGTTTTTCACCATAGTAAAGATCTAAGTTTTTGATCTCGAGCGCTGTTTGTTCAGTGCTTAAATTTTCTAAATCCAATTTCAAACTGCCGTTTGCTTGGTTTACTTGTGGAGCGACTGTAATCATATTTGTTACCTATAAAATCTTTACTAATTATTGATCAAGCGATCTAAACTTTTCACGTAAATGGTTACGTATGCCGATTGCGGTAATATTCAGGGTAATAATCACTGATACCAGCAAGAATGCGGTGGCATAAACCAACGGACGAGCCGCTTCAACATTCGGGCTTTGAAAACCTACGTCGTATATATGAAAGCCTAAGTGCATGAATTTGCGATCTAAGTGAAAATACGGGAAGTTACCATCTAGCGGCAGTGTTGGTGCCATCTTAACAACACCTACTAACATCAATGGCGCTACTTCACCGGCAGCACGAGCAACCGCTAATATTAAACCAGTCATAATCGCAGGGCTTGCCATTGGCACAATAATACGCCATAACGTTTCTGCTTGCGTTGCGCCCAGCGCTAAAGAACCATGACGAACCGTACTTGGAATACGTGATAAACCTTCCTCGGTTGAAACAATCACTACCGGTAAGGTTAAAATTGCCAACGTCAATGCTGACCACATTACCCCTGGCGTGCCAAATACTGGGCTAGGTGATGCTTCAGGGTAGAATAACTGATCTAAGCTGCCACCTAACACATAAACAAAAAACCCTAAGCCAAATACGCCATACACAATTGATGGCACACCCGCTAAGTTGATCACCGCAATACGGATCATCTTAGTAACCGCATTTTTAGCGGCGTATTCATGTAAGTAAATCGCTGCAACAACACCAAATGGGGTAACAATCACGGCCATTAACATAACCATAAACACAGTACCGAATATAGCAGGAAATACGCCACCTTCGGTATTTGCTTCACGCGGGTCATCCGCAACAAATTTACCTAACTGTACAAAATAGTGACCTAGCTTTGCAAAAAAGCCCATGTCATTTGGAAACCAAAAATCCAGTACTTGGTATAACGGTAAAGTAACAATTTCACCGCGCATATCTTTGACTGTGACTTGGTCACGCTTGGCCTGTTTACGCAGCGCAAATAATTGCTTTTCCAACTCGCCGTATTCAGCTCTTAAATCAGCACGCTGTTGTGCAAGTTCTGCAACACGCTCATCGGTCAAGGCATCATCAAGCAAGTATGCCTTTTCTTTTAAACGCAGGCGTTCTAACTGATAGTTAATATGACCAATATCGCCGTTTTGTAAATCAAGCGCTTGCTCGTTTAACTCAACAGCTCGGTCAACTAGATCTTCAAGCACTGCATTTTTATTGTCAGTAATAACTTGACCGTCTTGTATTACATTTTCTACATAACCATAAAAGTTACCGTTTTTACTACGCTCAAATACGGCGATAGCGGCAGGTTTTGTATTTGATTTTATGTCGGTTTCAAGCACCCAACGAAAATCTAAATCGACATATTCACGGTTACCGGTTTTGATCAAAAAGCGCTCTAACTGCTCTTTGCCAAAGCCAGATAGATCAACACCCGTTGCTTCAAGGCGCGATTTAGGCACCATTTCGCGGTCGTAAATTTCACCGATTACCGTTTGCTGCGCAACAGAGCCTTGTAGCTCTAATTGCACAACCTGTGATGGCCAGAAGAAACTAAGTCCTTTCCAGGCGATCATGGCTAATAACCCTAATACGGATATCAAACTGATACTAACTGCACCACCTGTCATCCATATCCAAGGAGAACCTGACTTAAACCACTGCTTCATCATGTCGTGTCTCCTACTTACATCGAGCTGTATTTATCACGCAACTGCTGACGAACAAACTCAGCAATCGTGTTGAAAATAAAGGTGAATATGAATAATACAAATGCGGCTAAGAACAGAATTCGATAGTGCGAACTACCCACTTCTGATTCTGGCATTTCTACTGCGATATTAGCTGCTAAAGTACGCATACCTTGGAAAATACTCCAATCCATTATTGGTGTGTTACCAGTTGCCATTAGTACGATCATGGTTTCACCTACGGCGCGACCGAGTCCCATCATCACGGCAGAGAAAATACCTGGGCTGGCAGTTAATAGCACAACACTTACCAATGTTTGCCACTGCGTTGCACCCAGTGCTAATGAGCCGTTTGATAAATGTTTAGGAACACTAAATACGGCATCTTCAGCGATTGAGAAAATAGTTGGAATAACCGCAAACCCCATCGCAATACCAACCACAAGAGAGTTACGTTGATCGAACGTCATCCCTAATTCGTTAGTTAAATATTGACGCACATTACCGTCAAACATCCAAAGTTCGATGGCGCCACTCATGGCAAACGCCAACCAGCCAATTAACAACAACACTGGAATAAGTAAAATTGAATGAGCACCGTCAGGAACGCGATGACGAATGCTTTCAGGTAGCTTAGTCCACGCAAATGCGGTCAATAAAATACCCAGCGGTAGCATAAACAGTAAGCCTACAATTGCCGGTAAGTGTTCTTCAATTAATGGTGCAAGCCACAAACCCGCTAAAAACCCTAAGATTACAGTAGGTAAAGCTTCCATGATTTCAACAGTGGGTTTAACAACTTTACGTAATGAACCAGACATAAAATAAGCGGTATAGATTGCCGCAGAAAGTGCGATTGGCACAGCAAATAACATCGCATATAAAGCGGCTTTAATAGTACCGAACGAAATTGGCACTAAAGAGAACTTCGATTCAAAGTCATCGCCTGCAGATGTTGACTGCCAAATATAACCCGGCTCTGGATAACCTTCGTACCATACTTCTTGCCATAACGCTGACCAAGTTACTTCCGGGTGCTCATTGTGGATTTCAAGCACAGTAAGTTTATTATCGGCTAAGATAAGCGCTGCGTTTGAGCGAGGCGCAATGGCAAAGTTTTCAATCGGACCGTCACTGATTTTACCTTGCCATAATTTAGCTTCACTGGTGGTGTAATACACACCAAGCTCGCCATTGCTGCTGGTAGTGAAGAAGGTACGACGATAAAACTCAGTAAATATATCTAACTTAGGTTGCTTTGACGTTTCAAAGGCACGAATTTTTTGATATTCACGGCCTGTATCAGTGTTTACTTCAAACCATTGTGAGACTTCGCCATTATCATTAGCCAGCATCAATGAGTTCGCACCAGCTAATAATTGTGCAGCTACTAGGTTGGCATTTTCTTCGTTAGCCGCTAGCATTTGAATTAATTCAACTTCGCTTGGGTAACGCGTATCATAAACATAAATTTGATTGGCTGAACGAACAAAAGTGCGGGTGGTATCTGGTGACATTAATAACTGGTCTACACGCCCCTCAATATCGAGTTCAGTACGCTCAACAACCCATTCAACTTCGCCGCTGAACATATTCTCTTCTGCTACAAAACTGCTGAAAATAACGCGTTTATCTTCAGTTTGTGCCACAACCGCGGTTTTATCTTCATAGTGACTAAAGGCAAATTGTTTAATTGCTGCGCCTTGTGCATCAACTTGTAATGGTAAGTCTTCGCCCAATGGATAACCTAAGCGCGGTGTTAATTTACGCTCGTTATTAGGAAAGGTAACTAAGAATTTAGGCGCAACCAACACCACTGAGCCGTTTTCAAGTCCATATGCATACTGCCCTTGAAAAGGCGCACTGACTGCAAAACTACTCACGTCGCTATCAAGTGGTACTGCTAAGCTTTTAAGTTTCTTGCCAAAACCTTGTTTTTCAACACTATAGAAATCAACATTACCTTGCTTACTTAGTAAAAAAGCCACTTCGGTTTGTTCTTCAACACCTAAACCAACAACTTGATCTGCATTACTAACGGCAAAGCTATCACGAGTTTCTACTTTCGCTGATTCGAAAATAGGTTGCACAACATACAATAAATAGAAGAATATCAATAGCAAAGCTATTAATACCATTATACCGCCAGCGGTAATGCTAAATTTGGCAAACCGATCTTTAAATAGACGGCTTCTATCCGTATTAAAAGACGGTTTATTCGGATTGGAAGTCATCAAAACACCTATAAATCTTAACGTTGAGTAGATTATATTTCACCAAGATGACAGTATTGTTACAACCGTCATAATTGCTTAGGCTTTGTGGTTATATCCATAACAACTAGTTAAACTGTGTTTATATTCAATGAGTTAAAAAAACAACATATTGAAAATCTTTCAATTTAGTAATTTATTATTGAATAACATCAGTTTAGAGAGTTTAACGGCTAAACCCACACTATATTACGGTTTTTCTATTGAACTAATGGCAAAAAAATTGGACAAATTTGGGGACTGAGTCAATACTCAATGCGGTTCATTACTAAATATAATAATCATTCAACAATTTCATGCCTGGGCATTTATTATTCAATCATGGCACTTAAAGGGTTTACTTTATGAAGCAATTAGTTATAACTATTTTGGGACAAGATCGTCCTGGACTTGTGGAGGATATTTCCTCTGCTATTTTGAATCATCATGGCAACTGGCTGACCAGTAATTTAAGCCATTTAGCGGGTCATTTTGCCGGCATTATTGAAGTTGCAGTACCAGCTGAACACTTGCAAGAATTGCAAGATTCATTACATAGTCTACCGCAACTAGAAGTACGCATTGAAACGGGTAGCGATGAACTTCCTGACGCGCCAGCTGAACAGCTTAACTTTGTGATCACCGGTAATGACCGCCCTGGAATTATTCAAGAGCTTGCCGGCGTATTACGCCATAAAGGTGCAAACATCACTCACCTGAACTCCAAGCAGCAAAGTGCACCGAACTGGGGAGTGCCTATTTTTAGTGCTGTTGCTACGGTTGCGCTACCTTCAGGCATGAATAAAGATGAAGTAGTCGCGGCACTTGAAGCAATTACCTCTGATTTAATTGTTGATATCGAAGACGCTTAAACCACTCAAGGCTTCAACCTCCAGTACCAACAAGCGTGTCATAAAAGTGACACGCTTGTCATTTTTGTGTCATCTAAGTACTTTATATTTTGTTCAGTTGCTATCCAAGGAATAGAAAATGAACGCCTGCGCTGATGTGTCTCAAACGATAAATTATTTTGCCCCAGAGTTGAGTTGGCTATCTTTTAACGACCGTGTTTTACAAGAAGCGAAAGACAAGAATAACCCAATTATTGAGCGCATTCGTTTTTTGGGGATTTTTTCAAATAACATGGATGAGTTTTTCAGGGTGCGGGTTGCCGACGTGAAACGGCGTATTTTATTAAACAAGCTCCCCGATACCAACTTTGATGAAGACGAAATTTTATTTACCCAAATTCAGCAAAAAGTGCTTCAGCTTGGCAAAAAGTTTAACCTGATCCATGAGCAAATTCTAAAAGATCTGATTGACCATAATATTCATGTCGACCGTCCTGAGCAGCTTAACGAGTTTCACATAAACTGGTTAAAAAACTTCTTTCACGATAATGTATTACAGCATATATCCCCTATTTTATTAGATGAAAACAAAGATTACTCAGATCAAATCAACGACACTATGACCTATATGTTTGTTGAAATGAATAATGAAAAAAGCCATTACGCCATGCTAGAAGTACCGACCGATCGAGTGCCTAGGTTCATTATTTTACCCCCAGAAAAAACTCGTCGTCATAAAACTATTGTGATGCTAGATGATGTCATTACTTTCTTTTTAAGTGATGTTTTTAGTAGCTTTTTTGACTTTGATAACATCCAAGGTTACGCCATAAAATTAACTCGGGACGCCGAATATAACCTTGATGATGAACTAGAAGAAGGCATTCTTGATAAAATGTCAAAAGGCCTCAAGCAACGTATTTATGCGGAACCCGTACGGTTAGTTTACGATCAAGCCATGCCAGAACCGATGCTTAAAGTAATGAAAAAACGCTTAGGTGTTACCCATCATGATGCATTGATCCCCGGCGGCCGTTACCGTAATTTTAGAGACTTTATTGGTTTTCCAAATGTTGGTCGTCAATATTTAGAAAACAAACCGCTCCCTGCCTTGCAAAGCACCGCCTTTAACAATCACGCCAGTGTCTTTGCAGCAATTAGCCAGCAAGATATTCTACTTTACTATCCTTATCATACCTTTAATCACTTATTGGAATATGTTCGCCAAGCAGCATTTGACCCTAATGTTACGCAAATTAAGGTCAATATATATCGTGTTGCGAGTAAGTCTCGGCTAATTTCATCACTTATTAATGCGGCTAAAAATGGCAAAAAAGTGACGGTAATGGTTGAGCTAAAAGCCCGCTTTGACGAGCAAAATAATATTGGCTGGGCTAAAGTTCTGAGCGCTGCTGGGATTAAAGTTATTTTTGGTATTCCTGCACTTAAAGTACACAGTAAATTATGTATTGTGCATCGCAAAGAGAAAGGCCACATTGTTAAATACGCGCATATCGGCACCGGTAATTTCCACGAAAAAACTGCTAAAATTTACACTGACTTTAGTTTGTTCACTAAACATCAAGGTATTTGTGATGAAAGCGATAGCGTATTTAAGTTTATTGAAAGTAGTTATAAGCCCTTCGTGTTCGATCACTTAATGATATCCCCAGTCAATGCGCGACAACTGCTACTTGGTTTGATTGAGCAGGAAATTGCACACGTTGAAAATGGTAAAACAGGTAAAATAACACTAAAAATAAATAACTTAGTCGATAAAGAGCTGGTTGATAGCTTGTATTTAGCCGCTCGTAGCGGGGTTAAAATTCGCATAATTGTACGGGGCATGTGCTCACTGGTCCCAGGGCTCAATAATTTTAGCGACAACATTCGCGTTATTAGTATTGTTGACCGCTTTTTAGAGCACCCGCGAGTGATGGTGTTTGCTAATAATGGTGACGAAAAGGTCTATATTTCATCTGCTGATTGGATGACTCGTAACCTTGATCATCGGGTTGAAGTGGGTGTGCCTATTTATGATGAGAAGCTTAAGCAACTGATCATCGATGTACTTGAGCTACAATTTAAAGATCGCACTAAAGCGCGGATTATTGATAGTGAACAAAAAAATCATTATGTAAGACGCGGCAATCGCAAAAAAATACGTTCGCAAATCGCGATTTACGATCACTTAAAAAAATGGGAAGGCAATTACAATAATGAATGATTATCCCTCAATAGCTGCGGTTGACTTAGGCTCAAACAGCTTTCATTTAGTGGTCGCAAGAGAGGTTGATGGCTCGCTGCAAATTCTCCACAAAGAAAAGCAACGGGTTTTCTTGGCGGATGGTTTAGACGACAAAAACCAATTAAGTCAGGTTGCCATGGATAGAGCGCTTGCGATTTTGAAGCAATTTGCCACCACACTGCAAGACTTCCCAGCAAGCAATGTAAAAATAGCCGCAACTTATACACTTAGACGCGCAAAAAATATTAATTCATTTTTAACTCAAGCAAGTAACGTTTTCCCCTATCATATTGATGTGATTTCAGGTCAAGAAGAAGCGCGTTTAATTTATCAAGGTGTAGCTCATTACATTCACCATGATGACAACCGTTTAGTGATTGATATTGGCGGCGGTAGTACCGAGCTAATTATTGGCAAGCATTTTAAACATAAGCTGCTCTCAAGTCGCAATATGGGCTGCGTAAGCTATACCAAGCAATTTTTTGCCGATGGTATTATTAACGACAAACGTTTTAACAAAGCACAAATAAAAGCCGAGCAAGAACTTGAAGTTATTTTTGCCAATTACATTAGTGCTGGCTGGCAATCTGTGGTTGGCACTTCAGGTACGATAAAGTCAGTTTTAGCGATGATCAGCGCAAATGATCCTGAGCAAAAAAATATCACACTAGAGCGGTTACTTGAGCTAAAAACCCAATTTATTGCTGCAAAAACCATTGATAACTTATTAATTGAAGGTTTAAGCCCTGAGCGTCAAGTAAGTATTTGCGGTGGCTTAGCTATTTTACTCGCGATTTTTCAGCTGTTTAATATTACCGAAATGGATTACAGTGACTTTTCACTACGCGAAGGCTTACTGCATGAAATGCAGCAAAAACTGGCACTTAAAGATATACGCAGCAATACCATAGCGAACTTAAGTGAAAGAAACACGATTGATAAAATTCATGCTCAGCGTGTTGCGAACACCGCAGATTGGCTATTTTTACAAGTACAAAAAGAATGGCAGCTCGACTCGTTAGATAATCACCAGCTTCTAGTATGGGCCGCACAGTTGCATGAAATTGGTTTAGGTATTAACTCATCGGGCTTACATAAGCACAGTGCTTATGTGGTTGAAAATAGCCAGTTACCGGGGTTTACGCAACAGCAGCAAACGCTGCTAAGCTGTATGATACGTTTTTACCGTAAAAAAGTTCGCTTAGAAGAGTTTCCAACGCTATTATCCGTGCCGCACTTTCAAATTCTGCAATTAATTGTATTGCTCAGGTTAGCGGTATTATTAAATCAAAAGCGCCTTAACGATCAACATCAAGAGTTAGCCGTTTCTGTTAAAGGTAACAGTATGCTGTTGCAGTTTCCACTAGGATGGCTCAGCGAGCAAACCCTACTGCATGCAGACTTACAGCAAGAGCAAAAGTACTTAAAAAAGGTGGGTTTTTTAATCGACTTTGTGTGATTTATAAACATAACTAAATTTGGATAGCGCTGGCTATCCAAATTCGATTTATTTTATCTATTACATATCCATATGGCGATTAGCACTTTGTATCATCTGCTTTAAGCCTTGCTGCTCAAGCTCTAGCAACTGCGATAACTTCTCTTTTCCAGCAGGGGTTTCTGCACGACTAAGTAAGTATTCATAAAGGTTAATCACTTTTTTATGCTGCTCAGATAAGTAACCCTGCATCACTTGCTCATCAACACGGATATCACGATCTAAATCGGTGAAGTTGATCAACTCTGGATTTTCAGCGAAGTACTCATAGCAATACGTATCTAATGTATTTATTTCGGTGATGGCTTTAAAACCAACCATATCCTCAGCCAGCTTTTTTTCGTACTCAACAAAATAGTCCGCAAGCATTCTATTATGCTCAGCTAAACCATCTCGAAGACTAAAAAAGTTTGCAGCCATTTGCGTATGAAATAGTACAGTCCAATCGTACACTTCTTGTATTGTTTTAACTTGCATGTGTGTTCCTTACTTAATTATGCCTAGAGATAAGGCTATAGCTAAAGACGTGTTATAAGAATAAAGCTAAAAACGTGCCATTAAAAAGTTAAGTAAAAACAAGTGAGTATTAAAAACCTGTTACTTAAACTCGTATAAGTTACAAGTAACAGGGTAATTTTTATAGGGTGATATTCACTAATTAATACCCCGCTTGCGCCATAGCAAATACACCGCGGGTAATACGAGCAAGGTTAATACAATCGCGCTGAACATACCGCCGACCATCGGCGCGGCGATGCGGCTCATTACTTCACTGCCGGTGCCGGTGCCGTATAGCACAGGGAGTAAGCCGATAATAATAGTGGCGACTGTCATCATCACTGGGCGTACTCGCAGGCCTGCGCCTTCGACTATGGCTTGCTTAAGTTCGACAAAGCTTAGCGCTGTACCTGCTTGTTGTGCTTGCGCGCATTTTTCATTGTAGGCTTGGTTTAAGTACACCAGCATGATCACCCCAATTTCAACCGCGACCCCAGCAAGGGCAATAAAGCCCACTCCCACGGCAACTGAGAAGTTAAAACCTTCTAAATACATAAGCCAGATACCACCTATCATTGCCAGCGGTAAGGTGGCCATTATTATGGCTACTTCAACAAAGCTTCGAAAGTTGAGGTACAACAACACAATTATAATCGCTAAGGTCAGTGGTAATACATAGGCAAGCTTATCTTTAGCACGCTCCATGTATTCATATTGCCCAGCCCAGGTTATTGAATAGCCAGCGGGAAGCACTAGCTTTTCGTCAAGCACTTGGCGCGCATTGTCTACATAACTGCCAATATCAATGCCATCAATATCAATAAAGCTCCAGCCGTTTAAGCGGGCATTTTCGCTTTTTATTCCCGGCGGGCCATCTTCAATATATACGTCAGCCACATCGGCAAGAGCAATGCGTTGTCCTGCAGGGGTGACTATTGGCAATAGCATCAGTTCTTCGGGCGAATCGCGGTAATCTTGCGGGTAACGCAAGTTCACCGGATAACGCTCTTGCCCTTCGACCGTTTGCGTGACATTCATGCCGCCAATGGCAGTGGCAACCACTTGCTGCACATCGGCAATATTTAAACTATAACGGGCGGCTTTTTCACGGTTGATATCGACCTTGATATAACGCCCACCCGCTACCCGCTCAGAGTAAACGGAAGCAGTACCGGGCACATCTTTAAGTAACACTTCAATCTGCTGACCAATTTTTTGAATTTCGCTCAAATTAGGCCCCGCAACCTTAATGCCGACAGGGGTTTTAATTCCCGTTGCTAGCATATCAATCCGAGTTTTTATTGGCATCACCCACGCATTGGTCAGGCCTGGAAACTTCACTAAGCCATCGAGCTCTTTTTTCAACTTGTCTAAGGTCATGCCTGCGCGCCATTGATCTTTTGGCTTGAGCTGAATAAAGGTCTCGATCATGGTCAGTGGCGCAGGATCGGTGGCAGTTTCTGCACGGCCTACTTTACCAAACACGGTTAACACCTCGGGTACTGTGGCGATGAGCTTATCGGTTTGTTGTAAAATCTCTCGCGCTTTACCTATCGACAAGCCTGGGTAAGTGGTTGGCATATACATTAAATCGCCTTCATCCAACGGTGGAATAAATTCACTGCCAATTTTATTCACCGGATAGAAACCAATAATTGCGACTACCAGTGCTAACACTAAGGTCATTTTAGGGAAGCGCAGAACTAGATTAAGTAAAGGTTTATATGCGTTGACTAGTAAACGGTTAACGGGGTTTTTCTGCTCTGAAATAACTTTACCGCGAATAAAGTAACCCATTAACACTGGCACTAAGGTGATTGCTAAGCCTGCAGATGCCGCCATAGCATAGGTTTTGGTGTACGCCAGTGGGGCAAACATACGGCCCTCTTGCGCCTCTAGAATAAACACCGGCATAAAGCTCACGGTAATAATCATTAAGCTAAAGAATAATGCAGGGCCTACTTCACTGGCGGCATCGATGACAATTTGCCAACGGTTTTCATCGGTTAATGGGGTTTTTTCCATGTGTTTATGCATATTTTCGATCATTACAATCGCACCATCGGTCATCGCGCCAATGGCAATGGCTATGCCACCAAGCGACATAATATTAGCGTTAATGCCTTGCCAATACATGATAATAAACGCCGTTAAAATTCCCAGCGGTAGAGTGATAATAGCCACCAGTGATGAGCGCACATGGAACAAAAATACCACGCAGATCAGCGCCACCACCGCTAACTCTTCGAGCAGTTTACTGGTGAGGTTATCAACTGCGTTTTTGATCAAATTAGAGCGGTCATACACAGGCACTATTTCAACGCCATCAGGCAGGCCTTTTTTCAGTGATTCGAGTTTTTCCTTCACCAACTCAATGGTTTTTTGTGCGTTTTCGCCAAAGCGCATCACCACCACACCACCAGCTACTTCACCTTCACCATTGAGTTCGGCAATGCCACGGCGCATTTGTGGACCAAGGCGAATATCGGCTACATCACGTAATTGCAGTGCTGTGCCATTGGCGTTCACCCCCAGTGAAATTGCCTCTAAATCGGCGACACTTTTTATATAACCGGTACTGGTGACCATGTATTCGGCTTCGGCCATTTCGACCACCGAGGCCCCCATTTCTTGGTTGCCTTGTTTAATCGCGGTTTGAATTAAACTCAGCGGAATGCCATAGGCACGCAGTTTATCTGGCTCTACATTGACTTGATATTGCTTCACCATCCCGCCCACTGAGGCCACTTCTGACACCCCTGGTACGGTTTGCAATTCAAACTTTAAAAACCAGTCTTGCAAGCTGCGTAATTGGCTAATGTCGTGTTGATTGGTTTTATCCACCAGCGCATATAAATAAATCCAACCCACACCAGTGGCATCTGGGCCAAGCTCTGCGGTTGCGGTGTCGGGCAAGCGACTCGCTACTTGGCTTAAATACTCTTGCACTCGACTACGCGCCCAGTAGAGATCAGTGTTCTCATCAAAAATGATATATACGTAGGAATCACCAAAAAATGAAAAACCGCGTACCGTTTGTGCCCCTGGTACTGAGAGCATCGCGGTGGTAAGCGGGAAGGTCACCTGATCTTGCACCACCTGTGGCGCTTGCCCTGGGTATGAGGTTTTTACAATCACTTGTACATCGGATAAATCAGGTAAAGCATCAACTGGGGTATTTTTTACCGCAAATAAACCACTGCCAATGAGTATTGCAGTGAGCAATAATACAAAAAAGCGATTAGTAACGGACCATCGAATAACTGCTGCTATCATAATGCCCCCTAGTGACCACTGTGTGATTGCATGCTTGATGCAGCATCAATACGCTGGATCACGAATTCACCGTTTTGCACACTAAAGGTAAATGTCAGCTGTTGCTGCGCCGCAAGAGGGCTTAAATCAACATTTTCAGCAAACATAAAGTCCATAGTGGCCGGATCTCGGTTCCATTTTTCAATTGCACCACGACTAATATTGGCTGTGCGCTGGGCTTTATCAATACTATTAATAGTGCCTATTACGGTCGCCATGTTGTCAGCTTCATTCATCATATGGGTGGAATCCATTATATGAATGCCGCTTATCGTGTAACTGCCATCAGCATTTTTAGTTAGCTCAAAATGCAGTGTTTGCTCGGCTTGTAGCGCTTTAAAATCAACGCTCTCGGCAACCGTAAAGTCCATGGTCATGCTGGGCCAATCCAGCTCTTCAATAGGGTCGTGGCTGATATTCACCTTACGCTGATCTGCCATTACACTATTAACCACCCCTTTACCCCACACACTAGTGACCGCAGCTGGTGTTTGCATGCGCTTAAAATCAGAGCTTTTGCTGGATTCAGAATCCAATAAGAATTGTGCTGACGTCACCACTTCATCATCGGCTTTAACGCCCGCTAAAATAACGGCATCCTGACTATCGCTACGGCCAAGCTCGACTGCCACCGATTTAAATCGACCTTCACCTAACGCAACTACAACGCGATCTTGGCTGCCTGTGCGGATCACCGCTTCTTTTGGTACTATAAGTTGTTGCTCAGCTGCTTTGGCATGAATGCTCACTTGTGCGAACATATTCGGTTTTAACTGATGGTCTTGGTTATTAAAGCGTAGGCGCACCCGCAAAGTACGGTTTTTTGCATCCAGTGTTGGGTAAATATAATCAACCTTACCGCGCCAGCTTTGCCCGGTAATGTAATCAAGCGTCATGGTAACTGGTAAGCCCACTTTAATAAGTTCGACTTGGCGTTCAAACACTTCGGCTTCTACCCACACTTCATCCAATTGAGCGATACTCATCATCGAGGTGCCCGGTTTGACATAAAAACCTTCGCGCACATTAAGCTCATCCACCACCCCACTTTGGCGCGCGTAAAAAGTAATGTTTTGCATCACCTTTTTATTAGCTTGTAAGCGCTCGACAAAACCATCCGAGACATTTAACGCCTTTAAGCGGGCTTTTGCCGCACGAATAAGCACGGGGTTATTACGGTTTACAGCCAGTACAAACTCTTCCTGTGCATTCACCAATTGTGGTGAATATAAGGTATATAGCGGCTCCCCTTGTTTTACCTGATCTCCGGCGGCTTTAACGTACAACGTTTCTATCCAGCCTTCTACACGCGGGTGTATGTGCACTAACTGATCTTGATTGTATTGCACGTAGCCAACGGTTTTTACTTCACTTTGCAGTGCCTTGAGCTGCACTTTAGCCGTTCTAACCCCTAAGTTATTAACGACTGCAGGGGAGATTGTAACCGCACCGGGGCCATCTTGATTATTGCCTTCATCCTCTGCATACACAGGCACTAAATCCATGCCCATTGGTGAAAGCCCTGGTTCATCGCGGCGATAATTACTATCCATAGGCGCAACCCAGTACAGTGGCTTTTGCTCTGTACTAGCATGTGCCGATTCAGCTGGTTCATTCATTAAAGTAAAGCCAGTTGCCGCAATTCCTGCGCCTACTAATGCTGCGATAAGCAATTTTAAATTAGTGTTCATTGTGCTCTCCTGCTACTAGCTCAGCCATCACAGCAGCATCTTTGCTACTGGCGTAATAATTCAAGCGAGCAATAATAATTTGTTGATCAATCTCTATATTTAACGCATCAATTTTGGCGTTCAGTTCGCTGATACGAGCACGCATTACTTCTGAAAAATCACCATCATCGCGGGTATAAGCATTTAGGGTAGCTTGCGCTTGTTCGGCCATTTGTGGCAGTAACTTTGTTTGATACAAGGCGTCACGTTGTTGCAGTCGTGAAAGCTGGCTAAACTCTTTAAAATACATGCCTTTTAGCTTTTGCAGTGCGATCAACTTCTCTGTTTTCGCTGACTCCGCCATGGCAATAGCAGCATTGACTTGTTGGTCTTGGCGATTGTCGGTAAACAGCGGTAAATCGATACTAATCCCGACTGAAAATAAATCGGCACGAGAGTCACCCATCAGCGTGTCATCACGGTAGCCATATCCCATATTCACACCAAATTGCGGTTTGTAGCTTTGTTTAGCCACGGCAATTTCGGTTTGCTTGGCAGCAACGCTTTGCTCTATGGCAACGATTGCAGGATGCGCTATTAACAGCGGCATTAGCTGTTCAAATTTAAGCGCCGCAAAGTCAACTAATGGGCTAATATCATTGCGCTTAGCGCTGACAGGTTGAGTTAACATACTCATCGGTAGCCATTGTGACATGCGTTTTTTAGCACTTTCAAACTGCTGTTCTAGCATCACCAGTTTGTCTTCAAGGCGGGTTAATTCTAACTGGGCGCGAATAATATCTTGCTGGCGAGTTTTACCAACAGAGCTGGCATAACTTGACTCAGTAATATCAATTAATTGCGTGAACAAGGCTTTATCCTGCTCAATCAGCGCAATACTCTGCTGCGCACGATAAGCGTTGAGCCAAGATTCAATAACAATGGTTTTAACCTGAGCAAGCCTATCGGCACGCAGCCATGGGTATTGCTGCGCTGATTGCGCTAAAGCTTGCTGTTTGAGTTCTAGGCTGTCGCCACGGCTAAACATCTGGCTTACACCCACTTTTAATTGGGTCATACCCTCTTGATCGAAAGCAAAGCCATCGGTAGGTAAATTCATCAGCCCTAAGCTTAATACCGGATCAGGTAATGTACCTGCGGCTAAGCTTTGTGCTTGCACAGCAGCTTGCTGATATTTATTCGCTGTGAGCCAAGGTTCATTATCAAGAGCATAATCGAGCGCTTGTGCAAGGCTTAATTCGTTACTGTATACTGAGCTTGCTGTTGTTAGCATTAGCGCTAAAAAACTGCTTTTAAGTACTACGAAGTGATTCATCACTTACTCCACTAAAAATTAAAAAAATGATTAATTTAGAGGCAGCAATAGGCGATTTTTAATAAAGTTTAGTAAATTTCAGACGCACCTATGCTGCAATTAGGCAGACATAGGAGGGCGATATAACGAGTTGGCTATGTAGATTTGATTTTGTGGGGTATAGAGTTGTACTTTTTCGGCACTGAGTAGCACTGCTGTAAATAAACTGCCCATACTCAACATAGAGTGCGTACTACAGGCGCTCATTGGGCAAGCGCACTCTTGGTTGTTTGTTGCGTCGTCATCGCAACAATCCATATTCATCATACCTGCCGACATGCCATGATGCATATCATCAATGTCAGTTGGTTGTGACTGAGATTGGCTCATATGAGGCATTTCGCACGACATAGTTACAGACGCGACAGCTTGACCCACTAAAGTGAGTAACAACACGACGGTCAATAAACTAAGGTAAATACGTTGCAAAAAAATGCCTTTTGTAAATTAGGTTCTAGGTTCTAGGTTCTAGGTTCTAGGTTCTAGGTTCTAGGTTCTAGGTTCTAGGTTCTAGGTTCTAGGTTCTAGCGAAGTTTATGGTAACTTACACGCTAATACAAACGTTTAGCTACTTTTTATATCTGTTTTTATTAAGCTGCTGGCGGCGATGGCAAATAAACAATAGCCGGTGAAATACCAAAAACCAACACCCAGTTCAGCGTGCATGTTGATCAATTCCCCCATTTGGCCATCGGCATTACCCGCAAGATAAACCACAATTAAGGCAATCACAAATACATCTACCATGCTCCACTTAGTTACACCTTGTATTACTTGACCGAGCATGTGCTTAAATTTATTCACCGGTAAAAAAATATAGAGCAATTGCATCAATAGTTTTAAGGTTGGTATCACGATCGAGAAAAATGCCACTAATGCTGCGACTAAGTAATTTTTGTTATCAGCCAGTTCATTAACCGTACCCCAAATACTCCTCGTTTTTTCGTAAGCGCTAATTTCACCTTCCAATTTATCAAGCCCCAACATACTAGATGCCATCATCAGCATATTGCGGGTATTACGGTCACCTTCATCTGCCAGCATTTCAATGCCTGTTTGTGCTAGTTTTGATTTATCTATTTTACCTTCTAAAGTTAACACTGGCTGGGTAACCCCAGGTAACAATAGCGCAAGCGCAATTAAAATTGTGATGATAGGCAGTACTAAACGCATAATAAATCTTTAAAATAATATGGCTGATGGCGCATCATACTCAAGCTATTACGCTTGTTCAATAATTGAGGCTAAAACGTCATCTCCATACTGACGCGCTGCAAACATAGCGTTATAGACGATATCAATTTCAGAAGCAGGACGAATGGTCTCTAATAATTTAATCGCTAACGGCCAGTTATCTTCTTCCACTGCTCGAGCTAGTTGTAACGTAGCACCTAGCATGCCGTTAAAGTTAAGCAGTGCGCTGGATAAATCATCCCCTAAGCAAAACTCTTTTGCGATAACATCAAGCCCCATATTTAAAATGGCATCGAGCACCGACATTAAACCAACTAAATAGCCTCGCTCAGCCATTTCCTTACCACCAGGTTCTAGCATCAACAGCATAAATTGCGCACGAATTAAACCTAATTTAGTCAATTCACTGGGTTTATCAACACCTAGCTCACTCAACGCGAGTACTCGCACAAATTGACGGATGGTATTTTCACCTAAGTAAATAACTGCTTGGGAAATAGAGCTAATAACGAAGTCTGGGTTTTTAGAACGAGCATTAACCAGCTTAAGAATACGAGCAGTTAATCCTACATCCTTTGCAACACGTTGATGTACTTCGTCAAAATTCAAATCCGGGCGAGATGTACAACGTAATAGATCAAAAACAGCTAATTTTGATGGTTCAACATTGTGATAGCTGAGCATTTCAGGTCGTGCAAAAAAGAAGCCTTGAAAGTAATCGCAGCTTGCGTTTTTTAAAATCATGAATTGTTCATGGGTTTCAATACGTTCAACTATAATTTTTACATCAGGAAAACGACGCTTTAGCTTTTTTAATAGCATATTGGTTTTAATGATTGGCTCTTCAACTTCAAGCTTAATATAGTCAACTAGGCTTAATAATGGCTCCCACTTTTCATCGCCATCGTAATCATCAAGAGCAAAAATGTAGCCCTCTTTTTAATGCGCGTACACGCCTTGTTACTTCCTCTATGTTATCGGCTCTTTCCACAATTTCAATTACGGCACTGTTTGGTTGCAATAATTTAGGAAAATCTTCTAATAACGCATCTGAAGAAAGATTGATAAAGGCACATTGATTAGCGGTAAGTTTATCGATACCAATAAGCATTAAAGCGTTAAAAACAATCGCCCTGTAGCTTGACCATCCGTTGTGCCAACAGGGAATACGTTATTAATCGAATCTCGATAAAGCAATTCGTACGCATAAACGCCTGTTTCAGCATTAAAAATAGGCTGCCTTGCTATATATTGAGTTACAAGGTCTGGCACATTGGCTGTAACCTGCGTATTTAGCATATTATATCCTGCTAATAATTTTAGCGACTCATGCCAGCTAAATGGTTGTTATTATATCGACTCAGTATAGTTAAATTTTTTCAGCTTGCCTAAACTTAAACTTGAAGCAATAAAGCCCATTTTTCTAAATCGAGTAAAATCACCTTCATCTAAAATAACCGATATACCCACACATAAATAATGGATATGTTCTAATTTGCTCTACAATTGAGTATAATAGCGGCTTACCTTTGAGTTTACCTCCCAAATAGAGCCAGATATGAGCATAGAACAAGCCTTAGTTGAACGCAGTAATAACCAATGTGAGTTATGCGCTGCTACTGAAAACCTTTCTGTATACGAAGTGCCACCGGTCACTGAAGCTCATTCAGATAAATGCATTTATACCTGCCAAATCTGTAAAGACCAAGTTGAAAGCAACACGGATATTACGCCAACTCATTGGCATTGTTTAAACGACAGCATGTGGAGTCAAACACCTGCTGTGCAAGTGGTTGCTTATAGAATGCTAACCCGTTTAGCTGTTGATAATGGCTGGGCACAAGATGCTCTTGATATGATCTATCTTGAAGAAGATACATTAGCATGGGCTAAAAAAGCACTTGCTGAAAATGATGATATCAAACATATTGATAGCAATGGCGTAGTGCTACAAGCTGGCGATACCGTCACGCTAATTAAAGATTTAGATGTTAAAGGTAGTAGCTTAACCGCTAAACGAGGTACTGCTGTTCGTAACATTGGTTTAACCAGCAACCCTGAACATATCGAAGGGCGTGTTGATGGTCAGCGCATTGTTATTTTAACAAAGTTTGTAAAGAAATAAGCGAATATTTGTATTGAAAGGTGCCTAAAAGCACCTTTTATACTGTTCTAATAGCTAAGCTAATTAAGCTATGATTAAGTAACTACGCCGTAAACTTGTAGCAATTAAAAGTCCACCGATTTAATTCACATCAAGGAATAGGCCATGCTATTACATAAACCACATACAATGTTAAAATCGATTGTTGGTATTAGTCTATTAGCCAGCAGTGCTGTTGTGCTTTCAGGATGCCAAACTCAACCTGAAGCAACTGAACAAACTACTGAAGATGCAGCTATGGCCACTTTAACAACACAAGTTACCTACCTTGATCGCAGTATGCTACGCCCAGGTTCACAACTTACAGTGACTCTTGCTGATGTATCAAAAATGGATGCTAAAGCTGAAGTGATCAGCCAGCAAACTGTCGATATTAATGGTGCACCACCATACACAGTAGAACTGAGTTATGACGCGAGTAAAATGGATAAACGCCATCGATACAGTGTAATGGCACGCATCACCAATCAAGACCAGTTACTCTATGTGAGCACTACTTATAACAATCCATTTGAACAATCAACACAAGCAGCCCCTTATGAAGTAGTCGTGTCAAAGGTTGCACCGCAAAAACCAGATGTTGATTTAGTAAATACATATTTTAAAGCCATTACTTTAAATGGCGAGAAAGTAACGGTAGCAACTAAAGAACCATTTATTCAGTTTAGCGCTGACAACAAAAGCCATGGCTTTTTAGGCTGCAATAACTTTACTGGCAGCTATCAGGTAAATCAGCAATCACTTACATTTAGCCCGCAAGCCAGTACAAAGAAAATGTGTTTTAAAGGTATGGAACAAGAAGCGGCAATGTCAGCAGTATTACAAAATACTGCCAAGTGGGAAATTAAAGGTGAATCACTCAGCTTAAAAGATCAGCAAGGCAACGAACTGGCTACTTTTAAAGCAACATACTTTTAAATAAAGCTCTTAGGTATTAATAAAACGCCCAGCGCTGCTGGGCGTTTTAGTTTATTTTTACTCTTCTACTAGCTGTTCACTACGATAAAAACCAGACGAGTCACTTAACAGGCTTACCAGTTCAGGTAATATTTTATCCATGGTCTGTTTTAACTTCCACGGCGGGTTAATTACAATCATTCCCGATGCAGTCATACCGTGCACGTCAGTATCCGCTGCAGTTGCCAGTTCAAATAGTTGAATATTACGCATTCCTGAAGCTATTAAGCCCTCTTCCATCCGCTCAATTCGCTCTCTATCAACCACTGGGTACCAAATCATATAAGTGCCAGTAGCAAAACGCTGATAAGCCTTGGTTAGCGTTTTAACAACGGTATCGTAGTCGTCTTTAATTTCATAAGGAGGATCAATTAATACACAGGCACGGCGCGAAGCTGGGGGCAATAAACCAACTAAACCTGCAAAGCCATTTTCACCACGAACACGAATAGAGCGTTTTCCACTCATGTTTTCTTGCAATAACGCTAAATCTCGCGGATGTAATTCAAAAAACCAACCCTTGTCTTGGCGACGTAAAAAGTGCTCGGCAATTTTTGGCGAACCAGGGTAAAAAGCCAATTGCTCGGTGTCATTAAATGACTTAATCAGCGCGATATAATCGTTTAGTTCTTGATGTTCACTATTGTGGTGATAAAGCTTAGCAATACCATCAAGATATTCCTGGGTCTTTTGCGCATCTGCGCCTGCTAACTCGAAAAAGCCAGCCCCTGAATGAGTATCGATATAATCCAATGGCTTATCTTTGAGTGTCTGGTAGCTTAATACCTGAGCCAGTACCAAATGTTTAACCACATCGGCTGGGTTTCCAGCATGAAATGAGTGTCTATAACTAAGCATAATGTTATTTCGCTATTAATGGTTTATTTAAATAAACCCATTGAAGTTAGCTATATTCTACAACATAAAACACCAAGGGTCATAAATTGCTGGTCCTTGAATTCAAGTATTAAGTGAATCACTTATGAACAAATCAGCCGCCAGCCTGAACAGCCCATTAACATTAAATAAAAATCAGCTAAAACACACGTAAATGCTGGCATATAAAGCAACTTTGCTTTACATTTGCATGACAATAATCACAGTTTTATGAGCGCCTTAATGAATAACGATACCCTTTCTCAACTAGAACAATTGATCGACCAATTAATTGGTCAAAATTCACAGCTACAAACTCAGGTTAGTGAGCTTAAAGATAAAAATAGTAAGCTAATCGATGAAAATGAAATTCTTCAACTTGAAGTGCTTGAAAGTGAAGAAAAACAAAAAGACACCAGCACAACTCTAACTGGTTTACTTGAGAAGCTACAAAGCGTCCAACAGGCTAGCTAATGTCTGAGCTGCAAAACCAGCGAGTCACCGTTGAGTTGCTTGGTAAAGAGCAGCAATTTGCTTGCCCTGCTGGACAAGAAGATGCCCTCATTGCATCGGCCAAATACCTAAACGATTTGGTTGAACAAATGAAGCAACGCTCAACAGTGCGCAATGATCAAAAAGCCTTACTAATGGCAGCTTTGAACATTAGCCACGAGTTACTTGAAGCAAAAACCCAGCAAAATGTTGAACAACAACAACAAGACCAGCTCATTGATAAACTAAGTGCTTACTTAGGACAATCATCAACTAAATAAAAAAGCGCACGTTGCGCTTTTTTATTATCTATTTAATTGCGGTATCAATTACAAACAAAATCAGCTAACTTGCCTCTTTTATTGTTGGCAACTTAGGCTCTGTAACTATGACCCATTATTTTTATACTCCCGTAAAGTTAACTGCGTTTTTACTGTTAAGTTATTTTGCTATTGCAGCCAAAACCAGTGTTGCCGCAACACAATGGCACAGTATTTCTCCTCACGTAAAATTTTTAGAGCAATCGAGCGCACTGCGCTTTTATGATTCAAACCAAGTGCTTGTTCAAGGCGATAAATGCGCATTAATGTTTGATGCCAGTGGCGATTTTGCCGCAGTTGAAGCCACCATTGAACAGCTAAAGAGCACCTTAAAAACCCCTTTATGCTACTTAGTTGCTAGTCACTCTCATGATGATCATTTACTGGGGATGGCTATTTTGCAGCATCACTACCCTGACGCTCAATTGATTGTCCACCAACAGCTTGCTACTGAGTTTAAAACACTGCAAAAAACCTATACAGGTAAGCTTGATAGTTATGAGAAAAGCATTGAACTGAGCTTTCAACGTTTATCACAACAACCTGAAGCGCAACAGCAACAATGGCGCGACAAACTAAACTTAGCGAAACAAAGGCTACTACGTTGGCGCCAATACCAACTGCAAGACCCTAATATACTTGTCTTACAGCCACTCACGCTGGAGCTTGGTAATTACCCTGTCACCATTAACGCCTATCAAGCCCATACCAATGGTGACCTAACTCTCAGCGCCGAAAACAATACTATTTTAGTTGGCGCAGATATCGTTGATTGGCTGCCATATCCTGGTCATGGTAACTTTGATAATTGGTTAAAAGTACTCACGCAATTACACAATGATCAACGTGTTAAAGTCATCCTACCTGGCCACGGCAGCCCCCTTAAAAGCAATGATTTACGCCAACCTTTAAGTTTCTTACAGGCGATTCAGGCTCATGTAAAGGCTCACCCGCAACAAGATTTATTGCAATTAGAACAAAGTTTTAATCCGCAGTTTGCGAAAGACTATCAAATCGATGCGATCAGTCAAAAAGCTTATCCGCTGTTCCTACAGGCTGGACTTAAACAAGCGAAACAGTCAAAATAGCGGCCGCACGCGGATGTGCTAAACTTTTACAAGGATATTTATTTAGTGATTTTTATGCGCAGTTATCTCTTAGTCCTATTAATGACATTAGTTTTCCTATCTGGTTGCCAGACAACTGAGCAACCAAAAGAGCCAAGTGATACAGCGCAAGCTCCAATTATTTTTAATCACTTTAAGCCAACTGCGAATACCTCAATAGCAATCACTGACACCGAACAGAAAAAACAAAAAATACAATTATTAGCACCATCGCAACAAACGACAAAAGCATCGCAAGCAAACAATCGCAGCCAAGATCTATGGCAACACATTGCTAATAACTTAACGATTGAGGTCTACCTCAATAAAGCCCTCAATAAGCGGATTGCATGGTATACCAAGCAACCTAAATACTTGCAGATTGTCAGTACTCGGGCCGCCCCTTATCTTTATCATATTGTTAGTAAAATTGAGCAACGTAAGTTACCTATGGAATTGGCCTTGCTACCTTTTGTGGAAAGTGATTTTCGGCCAACTATCAGCTCATCAGAGCAAGCAGTTGGTGTGTGGCAACTCGTTGGAGCTACAGCCCATCACTTTGGTATTAAATCAGATCAATGGTATGACGGTCGCAGAGATGTTTTAGCATCAACCGATGCCGCACTGGACTATTTAGCATACTTACATAAACGTTTTGATGGTAATTGGTTACATGCATTAGCGGCATACAATAGCGGTGAAGGACGAGTAAAACGCGCCATTGCCGAAAACAAAAAACGCGGTAAAAGCACCGATTACTGGTCGTTAAAATTACCTAAAGAAACCTCTGAATATGTACCAAAATTAATGGCGTTAAGCTATTTAGTACAACACCCAAAGCGTGGATTGATCCGTCCTAAATTAGCAAATAAAGCCCTTACCACAGAGCTTAATGTTGGCCAACAATTTGATTTTTCAGTGATCGCAAACTTATCTGGGATTGGTCGCAGCTATTTGCATAAACTAAACCCTGGTTATTTAAAAAACCAAAGCTCTCCCAATGGTCCACACACTTTATTATTACCACTACAGCAGAAAAGTTTATTGAGTAGCCAATTTTTTAAGAATAATTTTACTGGCGAATATACAGTGAAAAAAAATGATACCTTATATTCGATAGCTCGACGCTTTGGTTTATCGGTCAAAAAGCTTAAAACTATTAATAATAAACGCTCCAATCTAATCGGCATTGGCGAAACTCTGCTGGTTGGGCAACCTCGCACCATGCCAGATTCATTAACGGTTGATTATCGGATCAGTCCTTATCTGGAACAAAACGAAGTGGCGATCCCCACTGTTGCGATTCAATATCAAGTAAAACCAGGGGATACTATCTGGGGAATTAGCCAGCTTTATGATGTGCCACACAGTGATTTAGCGCAGTGGAATAAACTCACTGCCTCAAGTATTTTAACACCTGGTACGCAACTGGTATTACATTTACCACAAGCAACAAAAGCAGTTTCCCAAATACACAATGACGGTTTACTTTCTGAACTTGAAAAAACCTTAAAGCAACCACACTAACCAGCAGTTTCACATCATCTGTATTTAGCGTAAAATTAGCTTTTCATTTTAGTTAAATTAAAGAGATCAGCATGCAAATTAGCAAAAACTCGGCGGTTGAATTTCACTACACATTAAGTGAAGCAGGCGAGCAACTAGAAACAAGTACAGGCAGCGAGCCACTAACCTACATTCATGGCCTAGCAGGCATGCTTCCTGGCCTTGAAACTGCGCTTGAAGGTAAAGCCCCAGGCGATAGTTTCAGCGTTACGCTTGAGCCAAGTGAATCTTACGGTGAACGAGTTGATGATCTAATCCAACGCATTCCACTTAAACACCTCCAAGGTGACACTAAAGTGTGGAAACCAGGCATGACTGCGATGGTGAGCTCTAACCAAGGTCGCCATCAAGTAACGATTGTAAAAGTAGGTCGTTTTAATGCTGATTGTGATTTAAATCACCCATTTGCTGGTCGAACTCTGACTTTTGATGTGCAAGTACTCAGCGTACGTGAAGCAACCAGCGAAGAACTATCTCATGGTCATGTACATAGCGAAGGCGGCTGTGGCCACAACCACTAAGGAATTAGCATGTCAAAGGTTGCAATCGTAACAGGCGGCAGTAAAGGCATCGGCCGTGCTGTTGTTGAGCGTTTTTTAAATAACGGCTATCAAGTGCATAATCTGGATCTTGAAGCTGCTGATTTAGGCATTTGGCACCACTGTGATGTCAGTAATGTTAATGCTGTAAAGCAAGTTATTGCCGACATTGCCAGTCATTCAAAACGCATCGATGTGTTGGTATCGAATGCCGGTCGTCATTTAAGCGCTACCATTGAGAATACCGATGAAGCAACCTTTGATAGCTTATTTGCACTTAATGTAAAAGGTGCTTACGCAGCAATCCAAAGCGTATTACCGAGCATGAAAGCGCAACAACATGGGGCGATTATTTTAATTGCCTCTGATCAAGCCATTATTGGCAAAACCAATTCCTTTGCCTACAACTTAACCAAACATGCCCTCGCATCAATGGCAAAAACCACCGCACTTGATTACGCGCAATACAATATTCGTGCTAATGCTGTTTGCCCAGGCACCATAGAAACACCGCTATTTCATAATGCGATAGACGCATATTGCGCACGCAGTGGCGCAGATAAAGCAAGCATCGTAGCCGAAGAAGGTGCTTTACAACCGTTAGGTCGACTCGGCCAAGCTGATGAAGTAGCTGCCCTTGTTAACTTTTTAGCCAGTGACGATGCCAGTTTTATCACCGGCAGTTTGCAAACTATTGACGGTGGCTACACAGCGCAATGAGTGCACGAATTATAGACCCCCATGTACACTTTTTTAATTTAGCACAGGGGCAATATGATTGGTTACAAGGGAGCAACCCGGTCAGCTGGCCAAACTTAGCGACAATTAAAGCCCCCATAACTCCAGCTCAGCTCCAGCAACAAACTCAGTTTGAGCTTGCAGGCCTGGTACATATTGAGGCGGGCTATGATAATCAACAGCCAGTCAATGAATTGCATTGGTTAGCTGAACACTTAGCTGGGCAAAATTATAAAGCCGTCAGCTATGCCAATATTGACAGCCATCCCAACGATTTTAATAATGCAATTATTGCATTATCGCATCCAAGTTTAGTAGGCATTAGAGACATAACCGAAGGCACTGATGCCATGCGCTTAAGTAATTCTTATTGCCTAGAAAATTTAGCGCAATTAAGCGCTCATCAATTAATTTTTGAAGCACAATTTGCAATTGAAAACCTCGTAATTACACAGCAAATTGTGAATTATTGCCGCCAACTTCCACATCTGCAGATTGTGATCAACCATGCGGGCTTGCCGAGTGACTTACAGCTTTGGCAACAAGGCATTAGCCAACTAGCACAAATAGCCAATTGCAGGATCAAATTTTCAGGATTTGAATTATTCCCAGCACTGACTCAAACCCAGCAACAACAGTGCTTTGATTTTATTATTAAACACTTTGGAATACAGCGAGTAATGTTTGCCAGTAACTTCCCAGTGTGCCAAATCAATACACGTTACCAACAATGTTGGCAAAGCCATTTCAAACGTTGCACGAGCGATAACATGTGGTCACAACTAAGCTACAAAAACGCATTGTACTGCTATCAAGTTTAATTAAAACCCGCTATATTTAAGCCATGTTGTATAAAAATAAAGTATCAATATGGCTATTTCATCAACAAATAAATTTGCGTTAGGAGTTGTTAATCTCTCATTACTAGCACTGCTCGTCGGCTGTGGTGGCGGTAGCTCGATGACAGATAACAACACGGATACAGGAACTAGCATCAGCTGGACTCAAGGTGTATTTCAACCATCAGGCAACTTTGATCAACAATGCCAAGCATTAAACGAAAAACATTGGCTGCGTTCTTGGAGTAACGAAACGTATCTTTGGTATGACGAAATTATTGATCGCGATCCAGCACTCACACCGACTGTTAGTGAATACTTTGCTTTACTAAAAACAGAACAAATTACCGATTCTGGTGCAAAAAAAGATAACTTTCATTCCAGCCTACCTACTGCAGAATGGGAAGCACAAAGCCAATCAGGAGTGACCTTTGGTTATGGCTTTAAAATAAAATTGATAAGCGCATCAGCGCCACGTCAAGGGGTGATCAGTTACACAGAGCCGAACTCCCCAGCTAGCAACCAAAACCTTGCTCGTGGCTTTGAGATTTTAGAAGTCGACGGCGTTGATTTTATCAATGCGTCAACCCAAGCAGAAGTCGATACCCTCAACGCAGGTTTATTTCCAAGTCAAACGGGTAAAAGCACCACTTTTTTGTTCAAAGACATTAATACCGATGAAACCCGTGAGGTAACCTTAAACTCGCAAACAATCACCTCACAGCCTGTCACAAACGTAAAAACACTGGCCGATGGGGCTGTGGGTTATTTTCAATTTAACAGCCACAATGCGATTGCTGAAAAGCCACTTTTTGATGCCTTCAATAATCTAAAAGCCAGTAATGTCACTGATTTAATTATTGATATTCGTTACAACGGCGGTGGTTTTTTACAAATGGCAAGCCAAGTTGCTTACATGATCGCAGGGTCTGCGAATACCAATGGCAAAATTTTTGAAAAAACTATTTTCAACGACCAACACCCAACCTTTAACCCTGTTACTGGGCAGCGTTTGGAGCCTGTGATGTTCACTGATGAATTTGTTGGCTTTGCCGATAACCCGGCATTAATACCAGGTACACCATTACCAAGCCTTAATTTAGAGCGCGTTTATTTATTAACCACTGCTAGTACCTGCTCAGCCAGTGAAGCGATTATGAACGGCCTACGCGGCGCTGATATTGAAGTTATTCAAATTGGCGCTGGCACTTGTGGCAAACCTTATGGATTTTACGCCACAGATAACTGTGATACCACGTACTTTAGCATTCAATTTACTGGCGAAAACAATAAGGGTTTTGGCGAATATGCAGATGGTTTCGCACCACAAAACACTAATAATACTCCTCGTCAACCAGTGCTCATTGATGGCTGTGCGGTAGCTGATGACTTTAGCCACCAGCTAGGTGACCCTGAAGAAGCCATGCTTAAAGCGGCATTAGATTATCGTCAAAGCGGTAGCTGCCCTGTTGCCAGCTCAATTGCGAGTAAGCAAGGTTTTGCACCCGCCCGCTTTAGCGACACGCCAGCCGTACAAGATACGCGTGCAGCTGCATTGGCTGAACAGAACAAAATATTACCAAGGTAATAAGCTATTATGGTCACTACAATGCTAAACAAAAAAGTATTCTTTATGGTCGCATCATTATTGCTGCTATATGGCTGTACAACAGCAGAAACGGCAACCCCAAAGTTACAACATGCGCTGCTTACAAAACCGCAAAGTGAACTTATTGCACAGGGCATTGTTCGCCTGATGCGTACTGAGAATATTGCAGTCGCTGATGACGTATTTATGCAACGTAGTTTAATGGTGGTCGATAACGTAACTAAAACTGATGAACTTGGTAACCCAATTATGGGCAAGCAACTCAATATGCCAGACCGTTATGAACTACTTATTAAAAATGATCTATGTTTTGTTAGGCATTTAGACAGTAAGGCCACAGAGCCATTACCGGATGTGAAATGTAAGGTGAATTATAACTAGGTTCTAGTTTTAGGTTCTAGGTTCTAGGTTCTAGGAAAACTTTAAGCTTGTTAAAGGTCAAAGTAAATCATCGCTATGAGTAGCGAGCTAAATTTAGCTCGCTACTCATAGCTCGCGACTCGTTTATTTTATTTCTACACGTTGCGAGCGCATCACTATTTCGTCGTTCAGCTCAATACCAATACCTGGCTCTTCTGATACTTCAAAGAAGCCATTTTTAGGTTGTGGATCTTGCAGGCATAACTCACGGTTCCACTTTTTAATCGCATAAGTGTGATGCTCATGAATTAAGAAGTTAGGAATAGCGGTTTCTAAATGTAATGACGCTGCCGTTGCCACTGGACCACCACATACGTGAGCCTGAATACGCACGTCAAAAATATCGGCATAATCACAGACTTTTTTGGTTTCAGTAAAGCCACCACATAAACCAATATCTGGTTGTAGCACATTAATGCTTTGATCTTCTAAATAAGGGCGTACACCCCAACGATTATATAAACGCTCACCACCAGCAATAGGCACTGCTACTTTGTCAGCTACTTTGGCATGCAGTGAATGATTTAAATAGTTCACTGGCTCTTCATAGAACATGCAATCGAACTCTTTGGCAATTTCACCAATTTGAATTGCTGATGTCACACCCGGTAAGCTGTGACATTCGAAAATAATATCGACTTCATCACCCACCGCCTCACGAATAGCTTGCATGCGCGCACGGTATAATTTCATTTCCGCGCGAGAAATAATATTTGTGCGGTCGTAATAAGTATTGCCATCTTTATCGTACTGGATCGGATCAACTTTAACGGCATCGTAGCCTTCAGCCACGGCTTTTAATGCCGCTTCTGCGTACTCTTGTGGATGAACAAGCGCTTTGAACTCACTGTCCCAGTCAAACTGTAGTTGTGATGCATAAGTACGTAGCTTGTCGTTTACTTTACCACCAAGTAACTGATACACCGGTAAACCCAATGATTTACCTTTAATATCCCACAGAGCAGTATCAATCGCACTCATTGCAGCATAAACCACCGGACCGCCGCCTAAGCCCCAAAAGCTTTCACGTAGCATACGCGACCATAACTTTTCTGTTTGGAATGGGTCGTGACCAATTAAAAAAGCGTCAGCCATTTCTTTGATCATAGCAGCTGCTGCGCTGTGACCTAAATCATACGCAAGGCCTGCTTCGCCAACGCCGCTAATACCTTCGTCAGTATGAATACGAACAAATACCGGTGTCCAAGCTGGTCTGTCTGGACAATGGATATCAAACACTTCAACGCGATTAACTTTCATAAAATTCCTTATTAACCAGAGCTTGGTTATTTTGCAAAATTAGCATCAAGTCGATACGCTTTACGCAGCATTGCAGGCCAGGCTAGTTGCCCGCCGGTGCTGCCACTGTGCACTACGTTCGCTTGATTATAAATATTATCTATTATCGCTTGTGGTACCGGTGTAACTGCTTGGCCACTGGCTTGCAGAGCAAGCTGAATTTCACAGGCACGCTGCAAATCATAAAAACGCATAAACGCATCGCCAACCGTGGGCCCAACAGTTAAGCCACCATGATTGACCAATAACATATGATTGGTATTAGCTAAGTCATCTTGCAGACGTTTTTTTTCATCATTATTGACCGCTAAACCCTCATAGCCATGATAAGACAACGACGGTAGCGAGAACATTGAATATTGGCTCAATGGCAGCAAACCATTTTGCTGCGTCGCAACGGCTATGGTTTCTTTAGTATGCAAATGGATGACGCAATGGGCGTCTTCACGCACTTCATGAATTGCACTATGAATTGTGAACCCCGCGGGGTTAATCGCAAATGGCGTGTCATCTAAAATATTACCGTCTAAATCCACTTTCACTAAATTAGAGGCGGTTACTTCATCAAAAGTGAGACCAAACGCATTAACTAAATAATGATCCGTACCCGGTAAACGCGCTGATAAATGTGTGTATATCAAATCACCCCAACGAAAATGCTCAACCAACCGATAGCAGGCGGCTAAATCAACCCGCAACTGCCATTCTTGGGCTGATACTTTATTTTTTAAATCAAGCTGTGGTAATTCAAACATTGCAATGCCTTTTACATACGTGCCATTAACACGAAATAGATGGATAGAAGTCTAAAGTAGTGTGCGAGGATGATCAATCTTTAAAATAAAACAGCCACACCAAATGGTGTGGCTGTTTACTGCGAGTTAAGTAGGTAACTCGCGTTTAGCAAAATTATTTTACGTTTGCTAAATAATCTGCAATTGCGACCATTTCTTCTTCAGTTACATTCGCAACCATCGCTTTCATCGCAGCTGCCATACCATTACTGCGCGCGCCTGACTTAATGTCTTTCATTTGCGCTACTAAGTAGTCTTTGTTCTGACCGTTTAATTTTGGATACATTGCCATGATCGGTGCTTTACCTTCAGGACCGTGACAAGTCTGGCATAGTTTTGCAGTGTAAAGCGCAGCGCCATCAGCAGCTAAGCTATTAAATGACACACTTGCAGCCATAGTGAGACTTGCACCTAAGAGTAATTTTGTTATCTTGCTCATTGTATTCTCTCTTCTTTTTGACGGTTTATAAAAATTATTGCTCTAATTGTAGACCATAATGACAGATCTTTGCACATAACTAATGTACGTTATTTATACACCGGGTAGATCACCAAACACACTGTTCAAATTAGCTGTTAGGCTACCAAACTAAATCATCTGGTACTTCAAAATCGGCATAAGGATCATCGTCATCTTTGCCTTTATCTTCAGGTTCAACATGAAACACTATGTACTTTTCATCAACTTCTGCCACTTTACGTGCGGGTTCATCTTCAAGTACAAAAAACTGCCCTTCTAAAACACAAATAGCGAGCCGGCCACCTGATAAAGCCTTTTGGGTTTTTTCGTTTACGTCTAACTCTTTTACTTTATTTTCATAAGTAAAATTAAAAGTACGCTCCCCACGAATAGAATCTTGATTATGATGCTCTAATATTTGCTTAACACGAGCGACCTGTTCACGCTGTTTTAACTCAGCTTGGCGTGTTTGGTTTAACTCTTCAGCTTTTTTCTGCTGCTCAAGCTTTGTTTGCTGGATATGCTTTTGCAGATCACTAGGGTTACTCGTTGCCCCTTTCTTTGGCTTTTTTTGTTGCTTGCGTTTTTCACTTTTAGCAACTTTAGCTTTATGTGATGTGGTTAATCCTGCTTGTAGCAATTGGTCTTGTAATGAACCCATGGCTTTGTTCCATTAAAAACTGATATTAGCTTTATTTTATACCCAAACCACCAATTAAAACAAATCATAGTGCTGTGGCCATTAATCTAGCAAAGTGTTGTGATTACAAAGCTGATTTAGCGCAATAAATGATGATTTACAAAGAAAAAATTTAACTTGATTGAATTTACTAGCAATCAGGTTAAGCTGTGGTTTTTGTAGTAGGGCCAATAGTATGCGCTTGGGTCATTTATTAGTTTGCTCACTGTTTATTTTTTTTGTGCTGTATGCACCACAGCCATTGCTTGGCTTATTTGCGGAGCAATTTTCGGTCAGTCCTGCCACCGCAGGTAGCTTGATGACGGCAACGATGATCCCATTAGCCGTGGCTCCTTTGGTATATGGTTTATTACTAGCGAAACGCAATCCACTGAGTATTCTTCGTTACGCCATGATATTACTTGCTGTTACCTGCAATGCTTTTGCCTATGCACCCAGTTTTGAGTTATTACTGTTACTGCGGTTTTTACAAGGTTTAACCTTACCTGCGGCACTTACCGCGATGACCACTTATATTGGCAGTACTTATCAAGCTGATCAATTGCAAAAAAATATGACTTTCTACATAGGTAGCACCATAGCTGGGGGTTACTTTGGCCGTGTACTCGCCGCAATATTTGCAGATTTATGGACCTGGCAAAGCTTTTATTTCTTGATTGCTGCTGGTTTGATAAGCTCTGCTGTATGTATTCCACGCCACCAAGTCGCTATTGTTAGTAATACGCTTTCACCGCTCAATTATTTAAAGCAACTTGCAAATGCTACGGTGTTGAAATTATATGGCGCTGTGTTTTGTATGTTTTTTTGCTTTGCTGCGTTATTAAATTATTTGCCATTTATTTTGCGCGATACCTTTTTAATTACTAATACTCGCGATATCGGCTTAGTTTATAGTGGCTATTTAATCGGCGCGCTCGCCTCTATTGCCACCCCTTGGTTATTAAGAAAAAGTATTTCGCCATGGCATTTATTGTCAGCGATATTTATTTTTTATAGCACTACACTGGTATTTTTAATGAGTTCGCAATTGATAATATTTCTACTGGCGTTCACGGGCTTTTGTGGAGCGATGTTTATCATTCATTCAACAGCGGCACCGCTGGTTAATAAAATCAGTATCGCCCCGGCCAGCGTGACCAATGGCGCTTATGTGTCGTTTTATTACAGTGGCGGCGCGTTAGGTTCGTTTATACCGGGCTTGGTTTACCAACAATATGGCCATGTCGCATTTATGGCCTCATTGTTATTGGTGTGTTTATGTGGCTTAGTTTTAGTTACTGCGGGTTATTTAGCGGGTAAAAAAACGACCTTAGGCTGATGCCCTGTTGCTATAAAAAAGCGCTCTAAATCCGCTTTTTGTAATAGCCAGGTTGCAGTGTTTTCGAACGGGTGACAATGGAA
Source organism: Pseudoalteromonas sp. (assembly GCF_036960685.1). Lineage (GTDB taxonomy): Bacteria > Pseudomonadota > Gammaproteobacteria > Enterobacterales > Alteromonadaceae > Pseudoalteromonas. Next base: position 54,035 of record NZ_JBALXK010000011.1, read on the forward strand.
TAAATCCCCAAACCAAATATCTTGATCTAACCATAGGGTGACATTGTTTTGCTTGTCGTTCATTAATGCCAGCATCGAGACACACCCAGGCGCGACTTTTAAAAATCGCGCTAAACGCTCATTTGAGGCAAAGCCTAATCGTGATAACCCTTGGTATTTTGCCAATGCTTTTAAATCTAACTGCTTGTCATGGGCTGTGATCACTAAAAAATGGTTTTTTCCTTCGTTGTCACGCAGAAATAAATTTTTCAGCCGCGTACCTGGGCGCTCTATCATTAATTCATCAGCAGTAAGACTGCCATGTAATGCAGGGTGCTCAATCACATCATAGCTAATCTGTAAATGCGCTAACAACGCTGTTAACTTAGTTTTATCCGCCAACATTTATAAGCAATGCCCCCTTAATTGCACGCTTAGATCTCGCCATACAACATCGTTTATTTCGTACTTGTCGTTACAGTATTGCGTTGTTTTTAGCTCTTGTTGCAATAATTCTACGGCTTGGTCTTCTAACTCTAGCTTTAAGCTATTCGATTCTTCAAAATACTCTTGTTCTGCAAAGTTTTTAAACTCACTGCGAGTGAGTGGTCGATCTAGGTTTAAACTTTTTCGACTATTCGCTTTAACCGACACTACATAGGCAAAAATTTTATTACCTTGGTCATCTAACTTAGTATGTAATTGCTTGTTATTAATTTCAAAAGGCGGCTCATCATTTTGACTTGCGCATCCGCAAAGCATAACGAGCAGGATCAATGCGTATTTTTTCATTTTTAAGGTCTTTTTGCTATCCAGTGACAGCTAGTCTATCAAAAATACGTTACTTGCGTAAAAATTCGCAAAATATATAAAAAATGCTTGACCAAATTTAGAAATCTCATTAAAGTTCGTCCCGCTTGAAAGGGAATCTCAAGTGGGTTACGAAATTCGTAACTTTAGGAATGTGGGGCTATAGCTCAGCTGGGAGAGCGCCTGCCTTGCACGCAGGAGGTCAGCAGTTCGATCCTGCTTAGCTCCACCACTTTCCTAACTTTTCACACAAACATACCCTCTATTATCTACTCTGATAAAATAACTTAAATCTTTATTAATATCTTTTTATTTGCAGCTTGTTAGTTAGCTAAGTGAAAGCTTACTCTACTTATAGCCAGACATAAAAAATCGGCTCTAACATATGCTAGAACCGACTAATTTTATAAATCTTATATTTCAACGCTTTATACCAATCGGCTTAAATATTTAACCATTCTAGCGAGCTAAAATGGTCAGTAACTTAACACGATTAGTATTACAGAGTATTATTCGCGAATTTGACCTTCGCCGTTCACTAAGTACTTTTCAGTTGTTAGTGACTCTAAGCCCATTGGACCGTAAGCGTGTAATTTTGATGTTGCGATACCAATCTCTGCACCTAAGCCCAACTGCGAGCCATCTGAGAAGCGTGATGACGCATTAACCATCACTACTGAGGCATCTACACTGCGTTGGAACAACTTTGCCGCTGCGTCATTTTTAGTACAAATAACTTCGGTATGATTTGAACCAAATTGTGCGATATGCTCAATGGCACCAGCAAAGTCTGGCACTACACGAATGGCAATTTCTAAATCAAGGTACTCTTCACCAAACTGCTCTGGTGTAAGCACTGTTGCTTCATCAAAATATTGTGCGGCTTGGCTATCGGCGTTAATTTTTACACCTTCTTGGCGTAATACAACGGCACACAAGTTTAAAAACTCATCTGCAATATCTTGGTGTACTACTAAACCTTCTAGTGCATTACAAACGCCAGTACGCTGAGTTTTACCATTGAGTAATAAATTAATCGCTACTTCTAAATCAGCGTCTTTATCCACATACAAATGGCACACGCCTTTAAAGTGTTGGATCACAGGTATGGTACTGTTGTCCGTTACAAAATTAATTAAACCTTCGCCACCACGTGGAATGATTAAATCAATACTGTCGCGTTGCTGCATTAGCTCCATTAACAATGCACGGTCAGGATCTGGGATCACTGAAATAAGCGCTGCTGGTAGATTATGCTGCTCTAACACTTGATGCATGACACTTGCGATGGCTTGTGAGCTTTTTAATGCTTCTTTACCGCCACGTAAAATCACACCGTTACCTGATTTAAAACACAAGGCGCCAGCGTCAGCGGTTACATTTGGACGCGCTTCATAAATCATGCACACCACACCTAGCGGTACGCGCATTTTACGAATTTTAATACCATTTGGGCGCTCTGTGATGTCACGTAATTGACCCACTGGATCGTCAAGACTGACAATCACTTCAATGCCTTCGGCCATCGCTTCAATACGCTCATCATTTAGCGTTAAACGGTCTATCATCGACGCTGCTAAATTATTATCGCGTGCAGCAGCTAAGTCACTTTCGTTTTCTTTAATAATAAATGCTTTTTGCTGGCGTAATGCTGCCGCCATATCCAGTAGCACCTGATTTTTGGTCTCGGTATCGAGTAAGGCTAACTGGTGTGCAGCTTTGGCTGCTTGACGTGAAATATCTGTAATTAAACTCATGACTTCTCCAATAATGCGATATCTTTCTCTGAAATAACGGGACCGATCGAATCTTGCATTTTGTCGCTAAATTCGCTTTGTTCGTTATCAGCTATAAAATTCAATAAACAGCTACTGTAATTTGCCGTTGCTTTGGCTAATCGAGTGCCGTCGTTGCTGCGGACTAAAATAGTATCACCAACGGCAAATTCACCATGTACGGCAACAATTTCATCACCACGGATACAACCCGTTTCGCCCTCTAAAGATTCATCGTATGAACCAGCTACAACGACTTCACCTTGCTCACTTGCAGTATGTGTCATCCAATGAACAGCTTCTTGCATTGGTTTTTCATACGGTAAGAAAATAGTACCTGGGTTTTCACCCTCGAGCAGTTTTGTAAACGTCTGCTCTTTAAAACCATTAATAATATAAGTAGTGATACCATGTGAAGTGGCTTTTTCTGCCGCTTCTATTTTCGTTTTCATACCACCGGTGCCAACTGCACTGGTAGCACATCCTGCCATAGCATAGATTGAATCATCAATTGATTTAATTTCAGGCAGTAACACGGCATCATCATGTAGATTAGGGTTCTTATCATAAAGCCCATCTACGTCTGAAAAAATCATTAATGCATCAGCATCTGCAGCCGCTGCCACCATTGCTGATAAATTATCGTTATCACCCACTTTTAAATCATCAGTGGTCACCGTATCATTTTCGTTCATGATAGGTAGCACACCATGGTCAAGTAAGGTAAATACGGTTTCTCGAATACTTTCGTAACGCTCACGGTCACGTAAATCACCATGAGTTAATAAAATTTGTGCCGATGGGAAATCAAAAAAGCGGTCCCACATTGCCATCATTTCTGTTTGGCCTGCCGCAGCCATGGCTTTTTTCATTGTCACAGTTCGTTCCTGTGTCTTCGGAAATAAATGCGCGCCAGCAGCCACTGAACCTGACGAAACTAAAATCACTTCAATGCCTTGACTACGACAACGAACAATAAACTGAGCGATGGTTAATAAATAGCGTGAGCGGCAGCCATCTTGATCGGGTGCAATTAATGCGCTACCTACTTTTAATACGATACGTCGCCAATTTAACTTTTGCATAAATGTTCAACTTTCCATTTTAACTGTGTCTTACCCTAATTGGATAAGTATGAAAACAATCACCTAGCATAATACTAGGTTACGAGTTAACAATTTGTACTTGTCATTTTACTCTTTTTTTAATCAGCACTTTTTAACACTCAGCCAAATACATTTACTCAGTATATAAACTAAGCAGCAGATATAGCATAACTCTGGCCCAATCATTAAGACCGAACAGTTATAAAGTAAATAAAAAAGTGTTGTTTATGCATCGCTGTAAAAAGCTGTGTGAGGCTTTTTTATTAACAACATACATAGAGCCTCTAGAGTCTGGTACACCAACAGATAGGGTGATGACTCAAGGACCGAGATTTGCTCACCACGATGGGTGTCAAATATTGAGTAAGCAACAGTTCAACTCAAACTATATAAATCACAACTAAGTAATTTTGTTCAAATTAACTCACTGCTAAAAACGAGTAAAAATATACAAATTGTGTTCAAAACAATTAAAAATTAATTTTTAAGCATATAGATATAGTAACCTCAATCTAAGTCATTGAAATGATGAACAACTTAAAAATAACTATATGTATTCGCTTAGACCTAAAAAATAACTAATTAGATGACTAATTGTTTGAACACTAACTATAATACGCTAATTTTAGCCTAGAGATCAAGGCTACATTTCATCCGATTGGCTTATAATTTCCACTATATAAATTTAAAGCTTTTATTTTTCATTAGGTTAAACTAACATTTAGTCATTACGATTATTTCAAAATCAGTTAATTATCATTTATTCCACAAATAAGTTCATAAACAGCTAAAATTCTATTAGGAAAAAATAACATACACGTGTATACCCCTGTATTATTGGTTTCATTAGCTATATCCTAATCGCAGTAATAAATAAGGAATACTTCATCTATGTCAGCTATTTATATCGCAGGGATCGCTCTATGCTCGGTTCTCGCCCAATGGATAGCCTGGGCTTTTCGTGTCCCAGCTATTTTATTTTTGTTACTTACAGGCCTACTACTAGGCCCTGCTACCGGTATGTTAGACCCAGATGCACTACTAGGTGATCTGCTGTTTCCGGTAGTGTCACTTAGTGTTGCCGTTATTTTATTTGAAGGTTCACTCACCCTGCACTTTCGTGAACTTAAAGGCATTGGCAAGGTAGTTCGCAATCTGTGTTCAATTGGCATGATTGCCACCTGTATAATAATCAGTCTAAGTGCATATTGGATTTTAGAGTTAAATTGGCGTGTTGCCGCAGTACTTGGCGCTGTATTAGTTGTAACTGGCCCAACGGTCATAGCTCCACTATTGAACTCAATGCGACCAACTCAAGACATAGACCGTATCTTGCGCTGGGAAGGCATCGTTATCGATCCAATTGGTGCCTTGTTTGCGGTGCTTGTATTCGAAGCCGTTATGCTGGTCGGACAAGGTGAAGTGTTTTTACACACCATTATCGCATTATTTAAAACCTTAGGTGTGGGCTTATCTATTGGTGTGGTTGCTGGCTGGTTAACGACATTGTTGATCCGTAGAGAGTGGCTACCATTTGAATTGCATAAATTCGGCATCTTAGCGCTGGTACTCATTAGCTTTACTGTTTCTAATCATTTAAGCCATGAGTCAGGTTTATTAGCGGTCACAGTGTTCGGTATTTGGCTTGCAAACCAAGACGATTTAGAAATTGATTCTGTCCTTGAGTTTAAAGAAGATCTTTCTATGATCTTAATTTCGACTTTATTTATCTTACTTGCTGCGCGTTTAGAGCTCTCTGATTTAATGATGCTGGATGCTGATGTATTTATCTTTTTAGCGATAGTACTGTTTGTTGCGCGCCCGCTGTGTATTGCTATTTCAACTTATGGCACTGAACTGCCGATAAAATCTCGTTTAGTGTTGGCTTGGATCGCACCGCGCGGGATTGTTGCCGCTGCGGTGGGCTCGGTATTTGCGTTGAGTATGATGGAAGCTGGTGTCGCTGACGCTGAAAAAATCGTACCGCTGATCTTTACCGTGATCATTATTACAGTGGTGCTGCAAAGTTTAACCGCGATTCCTGTGGCTAAATTATTAGGAGTACGTCAACCTTCGCCAAACACCATTTTGATCATCGGTGCCAACCATGTCGCTCGCGCTATTGCATGTGGTCTGAAAGAGCAAAATATTCCCGTGCATTTATCAGATCCCGCATGGGAAAACTGCCGTATGGCACGTATGGATGGCCTTGCTTGTTACTATGGTAACCCGCAATCAGAGCATGCCGAGCGTTATCTACCACTTACCACAATTCGCAGTGTTATGGCGCTATCACCAAATCGCCATCATAACGCGTTAGGTGTACAGTACTTTTCGCATTTATTGAATGAGAAAAACGTGTTTTCACTACGCTCTTCAACCTCCCATGCGAAAGCAAATAAAGACAGTGCAACGTTTTTATCGCGTCAAATACTCTTTGGCGACAGTGGCTCATATGCCCGCTTAAGTAGCTTGATTGCCAAAGGCGGTAAGGTCAGTGCGACACGCATTTCTGAAGAGTTTAGCTGGGAAAAGTATCAAGAGATGAACAGCGATGCGATCCCATTATTTATTCTCAATGGGGATAAAGATAGCGATGATGATTCGCCAGTAAAACTGCGACCATTTACGATAAATATGGAAAAACCACCACAACAAGGTGAGCGTGTTGTGGCGATGCTACCACCTAAAATGTCGGTGTTAAAAGATCCAAACAACGGCAAAAGCAAAGAGCCAAAAGAAATAAAAGAGTAAACTAAAAGGGCTAGGTGTTACACCTAGCCCTTTTACTTTCAACTTGCTAACTTTACCCTTTCTAACTCGCTAACTAACTCACATCTACATCGGCAAACGCGCCCGAGCGACGACACTATCAGGCATTTTTTGTGCAAGCTGAGCGAGTGATCGTTCTATTTTTTTATGCGTGGCTTTATCAGCCACCATGGCATGAAATAGCCAACGGTAAGCATCTTCATAATCACGAGGGCTGCCAAAACCTTGGTTAAATAAATTAACTAAGCGTAATTGTGCTTTTAAATTACCTTGTGATGAAGCTTCACGCAGATAGGTTACAGCCAGTGCTTTATCTTTTTGCACAAGCCGACCAGTATCATAGTAACGTCCAAGCTGCTCTAATGCCGCCGCTAAGCCTTGCTGAGCGGCTTGGCGCATATAATACACACCTAACTCTACATTACGGTCAACACACACCGCGTAAGCAAGCATATCGCCATATAGGAATTGATAAGAAGGCAGTGCCATTTTATTGGCTCGCGCTTCGATATCTTGCACTAACTGGCAATCATCTGCCTTTACACGGGCTAAATGGGTATTTTTATTGATCAGTGCTAACAGCTCGGTCTCAGTGTACAAAGGTACTGCGGCTATTGGTTCTTCCGCTTTAGCGTGGCTTGTCAATAATATACAGAGCGGCACTAATGATAAACAAGATAACAAACGCATTTAGGTCACTTTAATTAAAAACCATCTTGCTAAAGTTTATACAAAGATCGTTCCAGAATGAAATTTATCCATGCTTATTTTAATAAAGCTGAAAAATAGCCACAAAAAAAGCTGCACTAGGCAGCTTTTTTAGCACTATTGGTGATTATGCAAATGGGTTGCGTAATACCATAGTTTCTACACGATCAGGGCCGGTAGAAATAATATCAACAGGTACACCGGTGATTTCTTCAATACGCTTGATATAATCTAAAGCTGCTTGTGGTAACTGATCAACAGAGGTAGCACCTACTGTGTTCTCAGACCAACCTGGCATTTCTTCATATACAGGGGTTACTTTCTCATAACCTTCAGCGGCAAGTGGCGTTACGTTAGTAACAGTGCCATCTTCAAGTTGGTAACCAATACAAATTTTAAGCGTTTCTAAACCATCTAAAACATCTAGTTTAGTTAAGCAGAAACCTGTGATCGAGTTAATTTGCACTGCGCGGCGCATTGCCACAGCATCTAACCAACCAGTACGACGTAGGCGACCTGTTGTAGCACCAAACTCATGGCCAACAGTACCTAAGTGCTTACCTACTGGGTCTTGTTTTTCAAGGCCATCGTAAAGCTCTGTAGGGAAAGGACCAGAACCAACACGCGTGGTGTAAGCTTTGATAATACCCAGTACGTAATCAAGGTTTAATGGACCAAAACCTGCACCTGTCGCAACACCACCGGCAGTGGTATTTGAAGATGTAACATACGGGTAAGTACCGTGATCGATATCAAGTAATGTACCTTGTGCACCTTCAAACAAGATGTTGTCGCCAGCAAGACGAGTTTGATCAAGTAATTCAGTAACATCAACAACCATTGCTTTAAGGATATCCGCAACAGCCATTGCATCATCAAAAGTCTGTTGGAAATCAACTGCATCTACTTTGTAGTAGTTAACTAATGTGAAGTTATGGTATTCCAATACTTCTTTAAGTTTTGCAGCAAATAGCTCAGGGTTGAATAAATCACCGATACGTAAACCACGACGGGCAACTTTATCTTCATACGCTGGACCAATACCACGACCCGTTGTACCGATAGCTTTATTACCGCGTGCTTTTTCACGGGCTACATCTAATGCGATGTGGAAAGGCAAAATTAGCGGACATGCTTCGCTTATTAATAAACGCTCGCGTACTGGTACGCCGCGTTCTTCAAGCATGCCAATCTCTTTCATTAGCGCTTCTGGTGAAACTACAACACCATTACCAATCACACATTTAACATTGTCACGTAATACACCCGATGGAATAAGGTGTAAAACTGTCTTTTCACCGCCGATAACTAAAGTGTGACCTGCGTTATGGCCACCTTGGTAACGAACTACTAAAGATGCTTTGTCTGTAAGGAGGTCAACTACCTTACCCTTACCTTCGTCACCCCATTGGGTGCCTAATACAACAACGTTTTTACCCATTGTAAATTCACTTAGAAAAAATTAGGACGAGATTTTACCAGAAAATAAGGGCAAAGATCACCCCGTTTAGGTTATTTTTTCTGCTTGATCATTTAACGACCACTACAATAAAAATTAACTGGTTGAATAACTTTAAGTTATTCACAATAATCTGTCTTACTAAAAGAAAAACCCTGCATACACAGGGTTTGGATTTGTGTTCGATGTAGGAAATGATTACTGCGCAGCAGCACCTTTCATATATCTAAAGAAGTCACTGTCTGGTGATAACACCATCACGTCTTGCTTATCTTTAAAGGTCTTTTTATAGGCCTCTAATGAACGAACAAAACCGAAGAATTCAGCATCTTTATTGTAAGCGTTAGCATAAATGGCTGCCGCTTTGGCATCACCTTCACCGCGTACAGTGCGCGCATTACGCTCTGCATCAGCAAGCATGACCGTTACACGGCGGTCAACTTCAGCACGGATTGTTTCGGCTTTCTCTTGACCTTCAGAGCGATGTTCTTTAGCAACAGCGGTACGTTCTGCACGCATACGTTGATAAATTGAGTTGCTCACTTCTGATGGTAAGTTAATTTGCTTAACACGTACGTCAAGTACTTCAATACCTAGCTCTTGCGCGCTTTCAGACGCTTGTACTAACGCTTCTTCCATTAGCTCGCTACGCTCGCCAGATACAATCTCACGAATAGTACGTGAACCAAAGTTAGTACGCAGACCATTGTTTACTTTTTGCTTAAGTAGCGCTTCAGCATATTGCTTATCGCCACGAGCACGTAAGTAAAAAGCGCTAAAATCATTTACACGCCACTTAACGTATGAATCAACTATTAAGTCTTTTTTCTCACTAGTTACAAAGCGATCCGGCGTACCATCTAAAGTTTGAATACGCGCATCAATACGACGTACTTGGCTAAAGAAAGGCACTTTGAATTGTAAACCTGGGCTGTACACAATTGCTTCACCACTATCGTCTTTTTGTACTTTACTGAATAGCATTACAATCGCTTTTTGCCCTTCAGGTACAACAAACACTGACGAAAACGACAACACAACGGCCGCTAATAGTAGAACTAAACTAAAGTTTTTCATTGCGCTTATCTCCCGTCGTTAAAGCGATCAGCGCCAAAGCGGTCTGAACTTGAGTTCACAGTGCTATTGCGCGAAGTATTAACTTTATTGCGTAAGTCGTTAATATCACTTGAACTTGGCAATGCAACGCGGGTTGCTGTACCTTGTTTTTCCATGATTTTATCAAGTGGTAAATACATCATGTTATTACCGCCTTTAACATCGACTAACACTTTTGAGCTATTGCCGAGTACCTCTTCCATAGCATCAATATATAAACGCTCACGGGTTACTTTTTTAGCTGCCTGATATTCAGGTAGTAGCTTTTCAAAACGAGCCACTTCACCTTGCGCTTCTAAAATAATACGTTCGCCATAACCTTCTGCTTCTTGCGTCATACGTGTTACTTGACCACGAGCACGCGGTTCAATTTCACGGGCATAAGCTTCAGCTTCACGAATAAAACGTTGTTCATCTTCTTGTGCAGCAATAGCATCATCAAAGGCATCTTTAACTTCAGCCGGTGGGCGTGAATCTTTAAAGTTAACGTCAGTTATGATCAAACCTAAATTGTAAGGTTCAACGATTTTATTTAATTCATCCCACGTATTTTGACGCACAACCTCACGACCGTTTGTTAATACTTGGTCCATTTTTGAATGGCCAACAACATAACGTAGCGCACTTTCTAATGCTTCTTCTAAGCTCGAGTCAGCATTAGTAACACTAAACTTATACAAGAATGGGTCAATTACACGGTACTGCACTTGGAATTCAACACTAACCACATTTTCGTCTTCGGTTAGCATAAAGCCAGACGTTGATAACGAACGAACAGCTTCGATATCAACCGGAACGACTGTTTCAATAAATGTCATTTTCCAACGCAAACCTGGATCTGCAATGCGGTCAAACTGACCAAAATGTAATACGATGCCGCGCTCAGCCTCTTTGACGGTATAAATACCGCTCAGTGCCCATACAATTGCCGCAATAATTAGCACAAATGAAAGACCAGCTCCACCGAGTCCGCCGCCGCCATTGCCGGATTTATTACCGCCAAATAAGCCGCCAAACTTGCCGCTGAACTTGCGAAACACCTCGTCTAAATCAGGTGGGCCTTGATCACGTCCGCCTTTTTTGTTCCACGGATCTTTGTCATTGCCATTATTACCCGGTTCATTCCAGGCCATAGCTATACTCCATTGTTATCTAAATAATTTAGGTAATTACGTTAAATCTAACAAAAATACCGCTGTTCTCATACTAAAAATGACATTGTGCGGTAGTTTTTTCGAATTACGAAATAAAAGCGTCGATTTCAGGACCAAACTCTTTTCTTAAACGGTTCCACTCTACCATAGGCATACGAGTAGCTAACAACCATTGACCCTGCTCATCAAAATCTTCTTCATGTACAGCATTTAAATTAAACAACGCGGCACGTAATCGGCCAAACTGCGGTGCTAATTTAAGTGTGTGTACAAACATTTTCTTTGCTAACAGCTCACTGATAGCCTGTGACAACAACTCACACCCGGCACCACTGTGAGCGGACAACCAAACTCGAATTGGCGTGCCTTCGTCGTCCCGATCAATACGCGGTTCAATATCTTCCAGCGCATCAATTTTGTTGTATAGCAGCAATTGCGGCACTTCGTCCGCTTCAATTTCTTTAAGAACCGATTGTACCTGTTCTATATTCTCTTTGCGACGATGATCAGCGACATCCACCACATGAAGCTGCAAATCAGCCTCTCGGGTTTCTGTTAAGGTTGCTTTAAATGCAGCCACTAAATCATGAGGCAAATGACGAATAAAGCCTACGGTATCGGCTAAAATAATCGCGCCAACATCTTCAATTTCGAGTTTACGTAAAGTGGGATCTAAGGTCGCAAATAACTGATCGGCAGCATAAACATTAGAGTTGGTAATGCGATTAAATAGCGTCGATTTTCCCGCGTTTGTATAACCAACAAGCGAAACGGTTGGAATTTCATTGCGGTTACGCGCACGACGACCTTGCTCGCGCTGTATGGCCACTTTTTCTAATCGTGCACGAATACTTTGAATGCGTACTCGCAGCAAGCGTCTATCTGTTTCTAGCTGTGTTTCACCTGGCCCGCGCAGACCAATACCGCCTTTTTGACGCTCAAGGTGAGTCCACCCGCGGATCAAGCGAGTTGACATGTGCCGCAGCTGCGCAAGCTCAACCTGCAACTTACCCTCATGGGTACGTGCACGTTGCGCAAAAATATCAAGAATAAGCGTCGTTCTATCAAGCACACGACATTGACAAACGCGCTCTAAATTGCGTTCTTGTGACGGTCTGAGTTGATGATTAAAAATGACGACATCTGCGTTGTGGATTTTGACAATCTCAGCGATTTCTTCAGCCTTTCCGGTACCGACGAATAGTTTCGGATGTGGTGCTTGACGGCTGCCTTGCACAACCGCCAAACTGCTAACACCAGCAGAAGATACCAACATTTCTAATTCATGAAGATCTTCACGATCCCCTTCTTTTGGAAAGTCGATATGAACTAAGACTGCCTGTTCGCCGGCTTCATAACGGTCAAACAAACATTATGCTCCTAATTTAAAAATTTCCAGCTTCAGGCTCTTCACCGTCTTCACTTCCTTGAATACCTTGGAAGTTAACAGCACGAGCAGGAACTACAGTAGAAATCGCATGTTTATACACCATTTGATTTACGGTGTTTTCGAGTAAAATAACAAATTGGTCAAATGACTGGATCTTACCTTGTAGTTTGATGCCATTAACCAAAAAGATTGATACTGGAATACGCTCACGACGTAACGCATTCAAAAATGGGTCTTGTAACGATTGGCCTTTTGCCATGTTATTTTCCTTCGTTCTAGGTGTTATTATAATTAAGTGGCTGAACTCATTTAACAAAGCTAAAAAATTTCAACTACTACTAGCTTAGCGAACTTACAACACGTTGCAAGTTTTCTTCATCACCCGTTGTCAACCACGTTACATCGGGCCAACCTCTTAGCCACGTCAGTTGACGTTTAGCAAGCTGTCGTGTTGCTGCAATACCGCGAAACACCATTTCATCGTACTCAGTGTCGCCAGCAATGTAATCCCACATTTGCCTATAACCCACGCAACGAATAGAAGGTAAGTTTGGGTGTAAATCCTTACGTTGATATAGGGATGAAACTTCATTTTCAAACCCCTGCTCAAGCATTATTTTAAATCTTTGTGCTATACGTTCATGCAAATCAGCACGATCATCCGGTGCAATCGCAAATTGATGGAACGTATAGGGTAAACTCGGCTGCTTACTTTTTTGCAGCTCAGTCATCGTTTTACCCGTTAAGCGATAAACCTCTAACGCACGATTGATACGTTGCGAGTCATTCTCACTCATTTTTTGAGCGGCCTGAGGGTCAACTGCTTGTAACTCTTTATACAATGCAGGCCAACCATATTGCTTAGCTTGTTGTTCAAGTTCTGCTCGAATGATCGGGCATGCCTCTGGTAATGGCGATAAACCATCAATTAATGCTTTAAAGTACATCATTGTACCACCAACTAATACTGGCACTTTACCTTGTTGGTGAAATTGGTCAATCTTTTCAATCGCATCACGACGAAAATCTGCCACAGAGTAGCTTTCACTCGGGTCAATTAGGTCAATTAAGTGATGTGGCGCGAGCGCGAGCTCTGCTGCGTCCGGTTTTGCAGTGCCGATATTCATATCTTTATACACTAAGGCTGAATCGACGCTGATTATTTCAGTTTTTAAATACTGACATAAATCAATAGCTAACGCAGTTTTCCCGGCAGCGGTTGGGCCCATTAAAAAAATGACAGGTAAATTACTCAACTCGGCGACCTTAATCTAATTGTGCTAAAAAATGATTTAAATCTATTTTAACTGCTTTTGCAGCTAAACGCTGAATTGTTTGCGGATTATTTTGCATCCGCGCGACATCCTCAGCAAATGCTTGGCTGGCATAAAAGCGTGACGGTATTTGGCTTAGTTGCCAGTGCAACCAATCTTCAATACTCTCAAGCTCAGCGTGTGCTGCTTTTAACAAAGCATCTATAGCTTGGCTCACATCTAACAGGTATAAGCTCTGCGGTAGTTTTTTCACCATCACAAATTGTTTTTCAATCAGTAATTCAAAACCGAGCAAGGTAAACCACGATTGCTGCTGTGTTAAACACACACTATCTTCTTTACTAATATTGACTCTTACAGGTAACAATAACGCTTTACCTTCTAAGTTGCCTTGCTCAGCAATCAGTTCCAGCCAATCTGTCACTAATAAATATTTAAAGTGTGAACAATACAGTTGCTGCTGCTGGCTAAACACGCAACCGCCATCACTTTGCACAAGTAAAGGCTGCCCAGGGTGGCGAGGATTAGATGCCGGTAATTCAGTCGTGGCAGCTGTCGGCTGGTCAAAGTGGCTGGCATGCTGCTCATTAACACCTTGATAAAATGCACTGACATCATGATGATTGGCGCGACTCGCTTGGTTTGTGCTACCGCTTGCGCCTCCATATCCGCCACCACTGCGTGAAGAAGCCGATTGAGCGCCACTGTAACTACGTTCAAGAGGTTGCAGGTTTGATTTAGGGTAATCAAACAATTCGCCAGCAGCGCTGTTAGAGTGCGGTTGTGATGCACTAGTGTGAGGGTGATCTAAAGCCGCGTGTGGTGAACTTGGCTGTGGGTCAACAACAGCAAACTCATCTTGTAGCGGCAGCACGACCTGTTTAATGGCCTGTAGAATAAAATCATGTACTAAGCGCCCTTGATGAAAACGCACTTCATGTTTCGCAGGGTGCACATTTACATCAACTTGGCGTGGATCAATATCAATATAAATAACAAAGCCCGGCAACTCTTCTTGCCCTGCAACTTCTTCAAACGCTTGGCGAATTGCATGTAAAATAAGTTTATCGCGCATCATGCGATTATTTACATAAGTATATTGTGTGGTATTTGCCGAGCCCACAGGTAGTACCCAGCCGTGTAATTGCAAACCAGGCTCGCCTGACTCAATATACAAACCTTGTTCCGCAAACGCTTTGCCGGCAACTTGTGCAACCCGAGTAATTGCCTGTGCCGGATCTGTTTTCGCGCGATACTGGCGCACCACTTTATCGTTATGAGTGAGGGTAATCGACACATCAAAACGACTCAGCGCAATGCGCTTGATCAATTCATCAATGTGCGTAAATTCTGTTTTTTCAGTACGTAAAAATTTGCGCCTAGCTGGGGTGTTAAAAAATAAGTCTTTAACTTCAATAGTTGTGCCGTTGGGGTGCGCTGTCGGTTTAACTTGTACCGCCATATCGCGGCCTTCAGCAAACGCTTGCCATGCAGCTTCTTGGTGCTGTGTTTTTGAGCTTAACGTTAAGCGTGATACCGAACTAATTGATGCCAGTGCCTCACCACGAAAACCCAACGAGCAAATATTCTCTAGATCATCGAGGGATTTTAACTTGCTGGTAGCATGGCGAGAAAGCGCCAATGTAAGCTCATCTTTATCAATGCCTGAGCCATTATCACGAATGCGGATCAGTTTGTGACCACCGCGTTCGATATCAATTTGAATGCGAGTTGCGCCTGCATCTAGGCTATTTTCAACGAGTTCTTTGACCACCGATGCGGGTCTTTCAACCACTTCGCCCGCGGCAATCTGGTTAGCTAATCGCGCGGGTAATATTTCAATACTCATACTAATCCTAACGATTTTAACTTTGCGGAATGTCTAACTCTTGACCAATAAACAAGGTATTAGATTTTAATTGATTAACTTGTTTAAGCTTTCCCACCGATACCCCGTAGCGACTAGCTAACAAACTTAATGATTCACCTGGGCGAACTTTATGTTTAGTTGGATATTGAGATTTTAATGACGCAAATAACGAGTCACCAGGTGGGTTTTTAAGATAATAACTTTTTAGCGAGGTAAATATCGCTTTCGCCAAACGCTCTTGATAGTTAGCACTTTTTAATAAGCGCTCTTCACGTGGGTTGGAAATAAATCCTGTTTCCACCAAAATTGATGGGATATCCGGTGATTTTAATACAGCAAAACTAGCCGCTTGTGGCGCTTTTTTATGCATTTTGGCGACTTTCTTTAATTCATCCATCACTTCTTCTGCGACACTGAAGCCCGTTTTCATGGAATGATCCATCGACATATCAAGTAGCGCTTGTGCTAAATATTTCTCGCTGGCAGTATCTTTAATCACCCCGGCAGCACCGCCAAGTAGCTCTGAATGTTTTTCTTTATCCTCGAGCCATTTACCAATTTCTGAGTTAGCACGGCGCAGTGATAACACCCACACTGATGCGCCACTTGGTTGCGGACTGGTAAACGCATCAGCATGAATAGAAACAAAAAAATCAGCTTTCTTCTCACGAGCACGGTTAGTACGGGTATTTAAATTTACAAAGTAATCACCACGGCGCACCATGCGTGAGATCATGCCGCGCTCGGCATCAATCATCCGCTCTAAGCGTTTCGCAATTTGCAGTGTAATATCTTTTTCGTAAGTGCCTGAGGGGCCAATTGAACCGGGATCTTCACCGCCATGACCCGCATCAATAGCGATAACAATATCACGCTGCTGATTAAGCTCACGTTTTTTAACCGCAGCACTGCTGCTGACTGCTGCCGACTCAGGCTGGTTTTTGTCATATAAATCAACGACCAAACGATTTTTGTAAGGTCCAGTAGGCGCTAAAGCAAAGATCACTGGCTTAACCGGCCCTGTTAGCTCAAATACAAACCTTACGCCGTTACTGCTTTTTGCTTTTGAATAACGTAGCTTACTGACAATTTGGTGCTTATTTGGGATCGCAGGTAAATCTTTTATTTTATCTGTCGTTTCTAAATCAACCACTAAACGCAATGGGTTTTTCAGCATAAAATAACTAAAATCGGGCTTATCCGTTAGGTCGAATACTACCCGCGTACTATCTGGCGATGGCCAAACCCGTACACTATTAATAGTATTTTGTGCATAGAGGCTAGCGCTGATTGCTAACAGCAAAAAACCGCACATCCACTTTATGACAGCTCGACTCATCTGTATCACTACACCTTTTATTATTTGTTGTTATTCAATCTGATTTGAGTTTATTCACAATACTATCGCCACGCGGGCTAATACTTTTAATTTCAATTTCTCGGGCATCGCCAACATAACGTAAAGTAATATCTAAATCAGGAGTGGGAATAAACTCACCGCCTTTTTCAGGCCATTCCACCACACAAATTGCAGTTGGCGAAAAATAATCACGAATACCCATGTATTCTAATTCTTCTGGATCGCCTAAACGATATAAATCAAAATGATACACATTGGCCGTTGCCAATTCATAGGGTTCCACAAGCGTATATGTTGGACTCTTAACCTTACCTTGATGACCAAAGCCTTGGATCACACCACGGGTTAAAGTGGTTTTACCGGCTCCTAAATCACCATGTAAATAAATAACTGCACCTTGCTCCATTAACCCTGCAAGTTGATTGCCCATTTTAACCGTTGCAGCTTCATCAGCGAGTTGAAAACCAACACTGTGCGTCATTCTTACCTCATGGATAGTATTAAAAACGATAACCTGTTAATCATACCAGATTATTTTGCTAAGGCGAGTCAGCGATCATCAGACACAAAAAAACCGACAAAGTTGCCGGTTTTTTTACATATAAACGGTTATACCTCGTTTACAGGCCTAGCTTCTTCTCAAGATAGTGGATATTAGTGCCACCATTTTGGAAGTTTTCATCCGCTAAAATGCGCTTATGCAATGGCGTATTAGTTTTAATACCGTCAATCACAAGCTCATTCAATGCGTTACGTGCACGGGCAATGGCTACATCACGGTTTTCACCGTAAGTAATTAGCTTACCAATCATTGAATCGTAGTGTGGTGGCACTGTGTAGTCAGCATAGATATGGCTGTCCCAACGAATACCTAAACCACCCGCTGGATGGAAACGCGTGATTTTACCCGGTGACGGAATAAACGTTTCAGGGTCTTCAGCGTTAATACGACACTCAATGGCATGGCCACGAATAACAACGTCATCTTGAGTGAACGACAGTGGCTGACCCGCTGCAATTTTTAGCTGTTCTTTGATTAAATCAACACCAGTGACCATTTCTGTTACTGGGTGCTCAACCTGAATACGGGTGTTCATTTCGATGAAATAGAACTCGCCGTTTTCGTATAAGAACTCAAACGTACCCGCACCACGATAACCGATTTCGATACATGCGCGCGTACAACGCTCACCAATAAATTTACGTACTTCTGCTGTAATACCTGGTGCTGGCGCTTCTTCAACTACTTTTTGGTGGCGACGTTGCATAGAACAATCACGTTCACCTAAATGAACCGCATTGCCTTGGCCGTCAGCCAGTACTTGAATTTCGATATGGCGTGGGTTCTCAAGGAATTTTTCCATGTAAACCATGCTATTACCAAAAAACTGTTTAGCTTCTTGTTGCGTTAAAGCAATAGAATCAATGAGTTCAGCTTCGCTACGCACCACTCGCATACCACGACCACCACCGCCGCCTGCAGCTTTGATGATAACCGGATAACCGATTCGTTTAGCGATTTGCATATTGCGTTCTTTGTCATCCGATACCGGACCGTCAGAACCTGGCACACATGGTACACCGGCTTTACGCATCGCGCTAATTGCCGATACCTTATCACCCATTAAACGAATGGTATCGCCTGTAGGACCGATAAATACAAAGCCGCTTTGTTCAACTTGATCAGCAAAATCAGCGTTTTCGGCAAGGAAACCATAACCTGGGTGGATAGCGACAGCATCTGTCACTTCAGCAGCAGCGATAATGCGCGGAATATCTAAGTAACTTTCTGTCGCTGAAGGTCTACCAATACAAATTGTTTCATCTGCAAGCAATACATGCTTAAGATCGCGATCCGCCGTTGAATGCACAGCAACCGTTTTGATCCCAAGCTCTTTGCAGGCGCGCAAGATACGAAGTGCAATTTCACCTCGGTTTGCAATGACTACTTTATCTAACATAAGAGTTGGCCTTATTAGGTTACGCTATTATTCAATGATGAATAGCGGTTGATCAAATTCTACTGGCTCGCCATTTTCAACTAAAATCGCTTTTACTGTGCCCGCTTTATCTGACTCAATTTGGTTCATCATTTTCATCGCTTCGATGATACAAAGCGTGTCACCTACTTTAACTTGTGAACCCACTTCAACGTACGATGGTGCTTCTGGCGAAGCTGCTGAATAGAAAGAACCAACCATAGGTGATAATACTTGATGACCAGTAGGACCTGCAGGAGCTGCTGCTTCTGCACTTGCAACTGTGGCAGCTGCTGGTGCCGCTGGCGCAGGAGCTGGTGCATATTGAGGTGCATACTGTGGAGCGTAAGCTGGACCTGCACTCATGTTATTACGATTGATACGTACTGATTCTTCACCTTCAGTGATTTCTAATTCAGCAATACCTGATTCTTCTACTAGTTCAATTAGTTTTTTGATCTTGCGAATATCCATGAACGACCCGCCTTCTAGTTTGTGTGTTAAAATTAATTTGCGTTTTGCAACCGATTAACGGCAGCTTCTAGTGCTGCGCGATAACCCATTGCGCCTAATCCACATATCACGCCCTGCGCCACATCAGAAAAATATGAATGATGGCGAAACGCTTCCCGCGCGTGCACATTAGTTAAATGCACTTCAAAAAACGGGATATCAACCGCCAGTAATGCATCACGTAAAGCCACGCTTGTATGCGTAAATGCTGCTGGGTTGATAATAATGTAATCAATAGCCTGCCAAGCGCTGTGTATGCGCTCAATTAAAGCTTGCTCACCATTACTTTGAAAATGCGTTAACTCCACACCTAGACCATCAGCAACCGTTGTTAGTTCGCTCATAATCTCGCTAAGGGTTTGCGAACCGTATTTATCTGGCTCACGCTTACCTAGCATGTTCAAGTTAGGGCCATTTATAACTAAAAGTTTAAATTTTGCAGCCATAATACGCGATAATCCTATAAATAATGAGTTAAGCCATTTTGATTAGAAATCCCCGTAAAATGTAAGGGGAGAAAACTAAAATAGCAACTATTTCTCACGTTAACCACCTATTATAGCCAGTTCGATGTAAATAGCAGCAAAATACTGGTCTAATCACTAGTAACTATAACAGTAACAAAAACGCCACTCATATAAAGTGGCGTTTAAAATAGCAGTACGAAAAATGTTTATTTAGCGCTATTTTTCACTTTTGCTAAATGCTCAGCAAAGTCCTTTGCGTTTAAAAAGCCCGTCACACGCTGCGCTGCAAGCTCTTCGCCTTGGGTATCAAAAAACAAAATACTTGGTAGCCCAAATACCGTAAATTCTTCCATTACTGCGATTGTGGTGTCATCACTTTCGGTTAAATCTATTTTTAACAACTCAAAATTTGCAAACTCACCTTGCACTTTAGCGTCAGGAAAGGTGTATTTTTCGAATTCTTTACACGCAACACACCAATCTGCATACAAATCAACCATCACTAAACGGCCATCACTGTTTGCATCATTAATTGCTTCTTTAAGCTCAGCTAAGTTAGCAACCAACTTAAAACCACGTTCCTGTTGCTCAGCCGCTGCAGTGTTAACGGTGTGTTCGGCTGGCCAAATATAATTTTTAGTTAAACTCGCACCGCCAATCACTAATAACGTAGCAACAAACCACAGAGCGGTTTTTAATTTTCCTTGGCTTTGACCGCTCTGCCAATGATGTAAATACAGTGCGGTAGCGATTGCCAGCAGACCTGCCATTAACAAAATGACCTCAGCATCAACAATGCGCTCAAGCAATATAAGCGGTACAACTAACATGATAAAACCAAACAGGGTTTTAACTTGCTCCATCCAACCACCCGCTTTAGGTAATAATTTTCCGCCAGAAGTACCAAGTAGTAATAATGGAATACCCATTCCTAAACTCAGCACATACAAAGTTAAGCCACCCACGAGGTAATCACCGCTTTGCGCTACAAATAATAATGCCGCGGATAACGGTGCTGTTGTACAAGGTGACGCAATTAAACCCGACAACACGCCCATTAAAAATACGCCAATGTAATTGCCGCCTTTTTGATTATTACTCACTTGAGTGAGCTTACTCATCATGCCGCTAGGTAGTTTGATTTCGTACCAGCCAAACATCGACATAGCTAACAATACAAATAAAATACTAAAGCTGATCAATACAAATGGATGCTGCAAATAGCCTTGCACTTGACCACCTAATGAAGCCACCACTAAACCTAGCGCCGCATAAGTCACCGCCATGCCTTGGATATACACAAAAGACAGTGCAAACGCTTTTTTAGTCGATAGATTTTTTTGCCCGGCAATTAAACTCGACAAGATCGGAAACATCGGAAACACGCAGGGTGTAAATGCCAAACCAATACCCACTAAGAAGAAAATAGCTAAGTTAGCCAGTAAGCCTTGCGAGGCTAGTTTTTCGGTAAAATTTAACTCTTTTTCTGGTTCATTATTTACAGCACTATCATCAACTACAGGAGCAGGCGATGCGGCGCTAAGTGCAGCTAACGCATTACCTGTGCTTGCGCTATCCGCTGCAGGAGTTTCTCCGGCAATTATACTCAATGGAATGGTAATGATTTCAGGAGGGTAACACAGCCCTGCTTCAGCACAGCCCTGATAGCGAACTTTAACTACGCCATCTTTCGCTACATTGCTTAACTTACTAACCACACTGAGTGAATCAAAAAACACCTCGGTTTTGCCAAAGAATTCATCTTCAATAACGACCCCTTTGCCAAGATCGGGGACTTGAATATCGGCACCCTTGCCAATAATTTCCAGCTTCTTTTTGTAAAGGTAATAACCGGGTGCAATATCCCAACCAATAAATAGCGTGCTGCCTTGCTGATCAAAATCAAATGAAAATGCTTGTTCAACCGGTAAAAATGTTTGTTCTGCGGGCTGTAGTAAATTACTCAATAAATCTTTATTCGCAGCTTGGGCTGGAAACAGCGAAAGCGCACAAAGCAATAAAAGAAAACAACGCATTAATTAAGTACCTCATCCATCCAATTAAAATAGGCTAAATTGCCAGTGGCTACATCAACAACCTGAATTTCAGGGATCTCATAACTATGTAATCGCTTAATAGTCTGAATTACCTCATTCATTTTTTCTGACTTCGTTTTAATCAATAATTTACACTCGGTTGCGTGAGCAACCTCTCCTTGCCACATATAAACAGATTCCACATTAGGAAGAATGTTCACACACGCTGCGAGTTTAAGTTTAACTAATTGCTCAGCCATCGAGCGTGCCTCACTTACATCCGCGCAAGTGGTAAAAATAAGTCGAAAATGAGTCGTCATATTGAACCTTTGGTTGATTGCTCTGCCCAACGCCATAGTAGCTGATAGCTAAGGCAAAGTGTAGTTAGCTAGTGTAGCTTTACCACCAGCCTTGAAAAAAGACCGTGTAACCCATATTTGTATTTCATCACGATGTTACGTGAGCACTATTTAGAGAGCCTTATGTTTAGATTTTTATTTTTGTTATTTATTCTCGTGCCGATTATTGAAATCGCTTTATTAATTCAAGTCGCTGATGTAATTGGCGGCTTTGCCACCATTGCCTTAGTGATCATCACCGCAATATTTGGTGCAAAATTAGTTAGAACGCAAGGCATGGGCGCACTGCAAAATGTGCAAAGCCAAATGGCGAAAGGACAAATGCCAGCCAAAGAGTTATTTACCGGGTTATGTGTGATTATCGCAGGTGTTTTATTACTAACACCAGGCATCATGACTGATGTATTTGGCTTTTTATTATTAACCCCAGCTATTCGCAATAAACTAGCTGCAGGCCTTGCTAGTCAAGCCACAGTACGTATGAGTGCAGGCATGCAACAAGGCCCAACATCATTTAATCAGCACACTCATGCAGAGCCAGAACCACGTAAAATGAGCGAGCCGACCACCATTGACGGCGAGTACGAGCGAAAAGATTAAAAATTTTAATTTTTTCCACTTGGGTTTTGACGCAATACCCCCATTACTGAGTACAACTAAATCAATTGCTTTAAATCATTAGGTTTAAAGCAAACTGGTACATATAAAGCTTTTTTCTGTCCTGTTCAGAAACTGTTAGGAGAACTAAACAAAATGAACATTCGTCCTTTACATGATCGCGTGATCGTTGAGCGCCTAGAAGAAGAAACCAAATCTGCTGGCGGTATTGTATTAACTGGTTCTGCGGCTGAGAAATCAACTCGCGGTAAAGTTGTCGCTGTTGGTAATGGCCGTACTCTAGATAACGGTGACGTAAGAGCATTAGAAGTTAAAGTCGGTGACACTGTGTTATTCGGCTCATATGTTGAAAAAGCTGAAAAGATCGAAGGTCAAGAGTACCTGATCATGCGTGAAGACAATATTTTAGGCATTGTAGGCTAAACCTACTTTTCGTTTAACACATTCAAGAATTTAAAGGAAACTAATCATGGCAGCAAAAGAAGTACTTTTTGCAGGTGATGCACGCGCTAAAATGCTAGCTGGCGTAAACATCTTAGCAAACGCAGTTCGCGTAACTTTAGGTCCTAAAGGCCGTAACGTAATTCTAGACAAATCATTTGGCTCTCCAGTGATCACTAAAGATGGTGTATCAGTGGCAAAAGAGATCGAACTTGAAGACAAGTTTGAAAACATGGGCGCACAAATGGTTAAAGAAGTTGCATCTAAAGCAAATGATGCAGCGGGTGACGGTACAACTACCGCTACAGTATTAGCACAATCAATTGTAAACGAAGGCTTAAAAGCGGTTGCAGCGGGTATGAACCCAATGGACCTTAAGCGCGGTATTGATAAAGCAATCATCGCAGCGGTTGCTGAGCTAAAAGAGCTTTCAGTACCTTGTGCCGATGCAAAAGCAATCGCTCAAGTAGGTACTATTTCAGCTAACTCTGATAAAGAGATTGGTGACATCATTGCAGAAGCAATGGAAAAAGTAGGCCGTAACTCTGGTGTGATCACAGTTGAAGAAGGTCAATCACTTGAGAACGAACTAGATGTTGTAGAAGGCATGCAGTTTGACCGTGGTTACCTATCTCCGTATTTCATCAACAACGCAGAAAAAGGCGCCGTTGAATTAGATAACCCATTCATTCTACTTGTAGACAAAAAAGTATCTAACATCCGTGAGTTACTACCTACATTAGAAGCCGTTGCTAAAGCAAGCAAGCCACTACTTATCATCGCTGAAGATCTTGAAGGCGAAGCGCTAGCTACATTAGTAGTTAATAACATGCGTGGTATCGTTAAAGTATCAGCGGTTAAAGCACCTGGTTTTGGCGATCGTCGTAAAGCAATGCTACAAGATATCGCAGTATTAACTGGCGGTACTGTTATCTCTGAAGAAATCGGTCTAGAGCTTGAAAAAGCAACGGTTGAAGACTTAGGTACTGCAAAGCGCGTAGTTATCACCAAAGATGATACTACTATCATCGATGGTGCTGGCGAAGAAGCGGGTATCAGCGGTCGTGTTGCTCAAATCAAAGCACAAATCGAAGAAGCAACATCAGACTACGATAAAGAGAAACTACAAGAGCGCATGGCTAAACTTGCCGGCGGTGTTGCAGTAATCAAAGTAGGTGCTGCTACTGAAATCGAAATGAAAGAGAAAAAAGACCGCGTTGAAGATGCACTTCATGCAACTCGCGCTGCGGTTGAAGAAGGCGTAGTACCGGGTGGTGGTGTTGCACTTGTACGTGCAGCAAGCAAACTAGTTGATTTAGTTGGCGACAACGAAGATCAAAGCCACGGTATCAAAGTAGCACTACGTGCTATGGAAGCACCACTTCGTCAAATCGTTACTAACGCAGGTGACGAAGCGTCTGTAGTTATTAACGCAGTTAAAGGCGGCACAGGTAACTACGGTTACAACGCAGCAACTGGCGAATACAACGACATGATTGAAATGGGTATTCTAGACCCAACTAAAGTAACGCGCTCTGCACTACAATTTGCAGGCTCGATTGCTGGCCTTATGATCACCACAGAAGCAATGGTAGCTGAAATCCCAAAGGATGAAGCTGGCGGCGCTGATATGGGCGGCATGGGCGGTATGGGTGGAATGGGCGGGATGATGTAATTCATCTCCTAACCATCTAGCTCAATTAAAAACCCAGCTTCGGCTGGGTTTTTAGCATTATGGGCAAAGATAAAATAGCGGATATAACTTGCAAATAAAATGACTCCAGCGTAGAGCAGTCTTTGAACTGCGTAGCAAACCATACTTAGAGTTAATTTTATTTATACAACATTGTTAAGGATATTAAGATGAATAAAAAACCTGAGCTAATCATCTCATCGCTCGATGCTGATAGATTGTATGATTTAATGGAATCATTACCAGCTGGCAGTTTCGCTGGCGAAAAAGAACTTGAAGCTGAACTCGGTCGCGCAACCATAGTCGAGCCAAAAGATATGCCTTCGACAGTGGTTACTATGAACTCAACGGTAAACTTTATTGTTGAATCGACCCAAGAAGAATTCACTAAGACCTTAGTGTATCCAAAAAATGCTGATGCAAGCGCTGATAAAATATCAATTTTAGCCCCTGTTGGCAGCGCCTTACTTGGCCTATCACAAGGTGATGAAATTGAATGGCCAAAACCAGCTGGCGGCCTCATCAAAGTGAAAATAAAAGCAGTCACTTATCAGCCTGAACGAGCCGGTGAACTGCACCGCTAAGAGTTAAGTTAGAGTTAGCATCTTCAGCAAACTCTAACGTGGACTATAAATCAAACTTATTGCTGACTGATTTGGTATAAACGCTGTGCTTGGCTATTTGAATCTTTGCTGACACTACGGAATTCTTCAGCATCACTGGCATTTTGCACAGAGATCTCACGAATTCGCTCTGCCAAGTTTTTCACGTTTTCAGTTACCTGTGATTGCTCTTCAGTCGCTACGGCAATACTTGATGAGCGCTCTTTAATATCGTTAAACGCGGTGACAATATTTTCATATTGCGCGCGCGTTGTCGCTGAGCGCTCGTTCACTACTTCAGAATATTCACGGCATTGGCCTATAACGCTAACCCCTCTGCTCGCGGCTTCCTGTAATTGACTGATCATGGTTTCAATCTCGCCAGCCGATTGCTGAGTACGATGTGCCAAGGTTCGAACTTCATCAGCGACTACCGCGAAGCCACGCCCTGATTCACCTGCTCGAGCGGCTTCAATGGCAGCATTTAGTGCAAGTAGGTTAGTTTGTTCAGAGATATTCATAATCACATCAAGCACCGAGCCCACTTGTTTTGAGTCTTGTGCAATCCGTGAAATGGCATCTGATGATTCCGTTAATTTATCAAATAATAATTGGATTGATTCGGCACTCTTCTCAATAACATCAAAACCAGAATTCACTAAATCAGCTGAGCGCGTAGTAATATCAGCAACACTCAATACATCTTGTGAAGCTGATGAGGCTGCTATCGACATTTCGCTAATTGCTTCAGCCAACATATTGTTTTCTTCCATTAACTCTTGCGTGCGAATTTGGCTGTTATTACTTAAATTATCCATCGCTTCAGCGTTGTTTTTAACCGCAGCGGCTTCTGTTTTGATCTGTTCTAATATCTTAATCAAATGATCGCCATAGTCATTAATTGCGACGCATAAGTGGCTCATTTCATCACTACCGCGCACAGCTAATTTTGAATTGGTGCGACCTTGCACTAACATTCTAACCTGCTCTGTAGTGGTGTTAATTTGCTGCACCAGGCGATTACCAAAAATCAGTAATACTGATACAAAAACGAGAATAAGGGCGATAAATGAACCGTATAAATAATAAGTGAGGGTGTTAACGGTTTTCTTGGCAATTGCGGCAGGAATAATAACCCCTGATCGCCAATTTTGATCTGCCAATGAGTAGGTTACTAAAATAGATTCGTCATTATTAACCACCCCACTGGCAAATTCAGCAACAGTTGTATTGCCGTTTTGCAAAGCGCTGACCAATGGCTTTAAGCTACTGTCTTTACTGGCAACCTGAGTAAGGCTCATCATTGCTAAGTTAGTATCGCGTATCAATGGGATCGATACCAATTGCTCGGCGCTATCTAAAATAAAGTTATAGGTGCCCGTGGCATTGTTCTCCGCGATCAATGAGCTTTCGATAGATGCCAGCTCAACGTCTAAGGTGGCAACCCCCCAAAATTGGTTATCGCGAATTATTTTTACCGAACAAGTAACCATTGGCACATTAGATACCGTGTCTACATAAGCTTCAGACCAAACGCACTCACCGCGATTAGCGTTAATAGCATTTTTATACCAGGTTTCTTGCTGATACGCGCTGCTATCAGGTTGATTGTAATCATCTAAAAGTTGGTATTGGCCATTGCCTGTTTTTGCCCAGAAAAGAGATGCTTTTTCTGCTGAAGGCAGCATTTTATTCGGTTCCGGCCAAATACCACCACCCGCTATACCTTTGCCACTTGCGATCAAAGGAGCAATATTCTCAATAAAGGCCGCTTGCTGCAGTGGTAAGGTTTCAGCTACCACGGCTAAACTTTGCGTTAAGGTAGCACTTTTAGCTAAGTCTTTTGCTAATGACTCGCCAATTACCTTTGCTTGTAGTTTTGCGCTGGATATAGCATCATTTTTAATAATTGGCGTAACAACAAGCTGCATTATTCCTGACAGAATAATTAAAGCAAACAACAGCAGCAGAAAACTCCCTAGGTACATTTTTTTTTGTATCAACATCTTCTTCTTACCTTAGTAGTAAATAATAGCCGCGCAAATTAGAGTATAGGGACTGTAGTGCATTTAGCAAAACAAGTTCCCCAAAACAGTTGCAGTAAGTATATTGATCCGTTATTTGTCATTAATGAGTTGTCTAACTATCTTAAATAAATCACTAGGCAGCATACCTTTTTCACCATCGCGCTGTGCAGCGATGTCACCGGCTTTGGCATGTAATGTTACGCCATAACAAGCAGCGTGTTCTGTTGTTAGCCCTTGCGCGATAAGCGCAGCAATAATGCCTGTAAGTACATCGCCGCTGCCGCCGACAGCGAGTGCTGGGTTGCCATCAGTACAAACCCAGGTATTAGTGCTATTAGTAATAATACTGCCTGCCCCTTTAAGCACACAGCAAGTTCCATAATTTTGAGTAAGTTGTGCAGCACTGTGATAACGATTTGCTTCTACATCACTTACAGAGCAACTCAGTAACCGTGCGGCCTCACCTGGATGAGGTGTGATCACCGCATTTTTCAATGAGGTTACAGGCGAGCTTTGAGCAATCAGGTTTAGCGCATCAGCATCTATCACTAACGTCTTGTTGTGCGTGCAGCAATATTGCATCACTGTTTCGAAGGTGGTGGTTGACCATTCATCTTGCCCAAGCCCTGGACCAATCGCAACACAGCTAGCCCACTTGAGTGCTGTAATTAAATCTGTCGCAGTGACCATTAGCTCAGGGCGACCAATGCTAACAGCGAGTACTGACTCGGGATGTGTGTATACTTTCACCATGCCAGCCCCGCTGCGCAGCGCTGCCTCGCTAGTTAAGCGTATTGCCCCCGCAGTACCTGTATTCCCGCCAACACATAACAATTTACCATGGCTACTCTTATGGCTATTGTTGCTTCTTTTCGCTAAGCCTTGAGATGTTTGATAACTTATAAGCTCAGCACTTAGCGTCGCCAATTGCATAAACACATCACCGACAGATAAATCATCAAACTCACATAAGCCTGCACAGGCACGCCCAGCACCAGTAACAAGTCCTTGCTTAATAGCAACCACAGTGACTGTAATATCAGCTTGAATGGCCACTCCCTGCACCACTCCAGTATCGGCGTTAATACCCGATGGCAAATCAATCGCCACAATTGGCGCGCGACTGCTATTTGCAGCTTCAATTAGCTCAATAAAAGGTTCTCGCACATCGCTGCTAATACCAGTGCCCAACAAGCCATCAATAATAATATCAGCGTTATTTATAGTTTGCTGATGATATGCCGCGATTTCACCACCGACTGCAAACCATGCTTCTTGCGCTGTAAGTGCATCACCCGTTAATAGTTTATCTGGCGCAGCTGCAATCACTATCACCTGCTTGCCCGCCTGTATAGCAAGCTTTGCAACGATATAGCCATCACCAGCATTATTACCCACCCCAACCAACACCACATAATTTTGAGCTTGCGGAAAATGCTTAATTGTCTGATCAAACACCGCTTTACCAGCTCGCTCCATCAGCGTATACATAGCTACGCCAGATTGCGCTGCGGCGGCGGGCTCGTGAGTTCGTACTTGCTCGGCACAAAACACTCGTTGAGATAAATTAGCTGACATATTGATCCTTTAGGTGGGCTTTTAACCAGCATATAAGTGGTGAGAATAGCAGTCAAATGATTACCAAAACCCAACCTTATTGCATAGTTCTTGTGATAAACGACCTAATACAGCCTTTTGTCCTCTGATGAATTGTATTGTTCTGGTAAAACACCTAGACACAGTTATTAATTCGTAAGGTAGGTCAATGTCTAATATAAAACAACACATAGGAAGCATCGCGTTAGTCGTTGAAAGTTATGATGATGCCATTGCTTTTTACACTCAAAAATTGGGGTTTGATTTAATAGAAGATACCGACCTTGGTAATGGCAAACGCTGGGTATTAATCTCTCCCCCTAATTCGAATGGCACTAACTTACTTCTTGCACAAGCTAGTACGCCACAGCAATTAGACTCTGTAGGCAATCAAACTGGTGGTCGCGTGTTTTTATTTTTACACAGCAATGATTTTTGGCGTGACTATAAAATGATGCAAAAAAATGGCATTCGATTCAATGAACAACCCCGCGAAGAAACCTACGGCACCGTGGTGGTATTTGAAGATTTATACGGTAATAAATGGGACTTACTGCAATTGATTTAAAAAGGAGTTTAGTTGTCGCGATAAATCACGACCTACCTGTGATAGCCACAATCACTGGAGGTAATGGTTTTTCGGGTTTCGTTATGCTAACCCAAGCTACGGTAATAAAATTAATACTGCGTTACTCGTAAGCTTTACTCACACTAACTATCGCAATAACCCACATACAAAAACGGCGCATAACTTTCGTTACACGCCGTTTTTAAAACAAGCTTAGCTTATTCTGTTTCAGGTAAGTTACGACCGTAGAAGATTTCTTGCATCTCGCGGGTTAACTTAGAACGAATTTCTTCTTCTTCCTGTTCAGATAAGTCGCTAGTAGTGACACCAAATAAATAGGTATTTAAATCGGTCTCTTTTAGCATCATCTTAGTGTGGAACAAGTTTTCTTGATACACGTTCACGTCCATCATTTGGTACGCTTCTTTGGTATCTTCGGTCATGTAGTTTTGAATTGAATTGATCGCGTGATCAATATAGTGCTTAACGCCATCTACATCACGGGTAAAACCACGTACGCGGTAGTCAATTGTTACAACATCAGACTCTAAGCTATGAATTAAGAAGTTCAGCGCTTTAAGAGGCGAAATAATGCCACAGGTAGAAACTTCGATATCAGCACGGAAAGTACAAATACCATCATCAGGATGCGCTTCAGGGTACGTATGAACACAGATATGACTCTTATCTAAATGAGCAACCACGGTTTCAGGTAATGGACCTGGCGCTTCATCTACGTCATAAGTTTGCTGTTGTTCAATTGGCTCTTCTGAAATCAGAATCGTTACACTAGCACCTTGTGGATCGTAATCTTGACGCGAAACATTTAAGATATTCGCACCGATAATATCCACTACTTCACCTAAAATATCGGTTAGTCGATCAGCACTATACTGTTCGTCGATATATTCAATATATTCTTTACGTTGTTGCTCTGTCTTTGCATAGCAAATATCGTAAATACTAAAGCTTAAACTCTTGGTTAAGTTATTAAAGCCATGAAGTTTAATTTTATCGAAGGGTTTGTTCATGATAAACCAACCTATAAACAAGTGAAATCTGCCAGAGCAGAATGAAAAGTTCGCGGATTTTATACGAATTTCACCGCAGGAAAAAGCGTTATTTTCCCTGTTCTTGGATAACTTCGTGTGAGTGGGTAATTTCTACTGTTTTATCAAGCATTAATGCCACTGAACAATACTTCTCTGCCGAAAGCTGCACAGCACGCGCAAGGTGCTTTTCAGAGACGTTATCGCCAGTCACGACAAAGTGTAAGTTAATCTTAGTAAATACTCGTGGGGCAGATTCAGCGCGTTCAGCGCTTAGTTGTACTTGTACATCAGAGAAGTTTTGTTTGGCTTTTTTTAAAATACTCACCACATCGACCGATGAGCAACAACCAACCGACATTAACACCATTTCCATTGGGCTCGGTGCGGCGCTATCGCTACCAGCATCAAACACCACATTATGACCAGAATTAGAACGACCTAGGAAGGTATCGCCTTCAACCCATTTTACATTCGCTTGCATTTTATGACTCTCAAAGAAGTTATTTCCTTGATTGTAAGGAAGTCACACACAGTTGCAAATTAAAAACGATAATTGGAATGATTAGGCACTTTCAACAACGGCGCTATCAAAGAGGTTTTTTACCAGTGCGGCAAACTCGTCAATAAAGGCATGCTGCTCTATGGTGACTTGATTACTGGTGACAC
The DNA here is from genome assembly GCF_036960685.1 of Pseudoalteromonas sp. Taxonomy (GTDB): domain Bacteria; phylum Pseudomonadota; class Gammaproteobacteria; order Enterobacterales; family Alteromonadaceae; genus Pseudoalteromonas. The sequence continues at coordinate 85,425 of NZ_JBALXK010000011.1, forward strand.
TGCTGAGCACTTCTTGTAAATCGTATACGATACCATCAACTTCACGCACAATTTGGCTACGTTGTTCAGTGGTAAGCTCAGTATGCTGCTGACATATCAGCATGACATTTTCAGCAATATCATCTTCAATCAGCTCCATAATAGTAGGAGCGCCTGGTTTTATTTCGCCGGACTTCTCAAATAATGCTAAATTTTGAGTAAGGTACATGATCAAATCATCATACCCTTGCCTATCTAAAACCATATTTCTTCACACCTAATTAAACACGACTCTACTGATTTAAGCAGAAAGCGCTTTTAATTGCTACCTTTGAACCTTAACCAATACAAAAAAAGCAGCCATGGCTGCTTTTTTAGTGGTTTATTACTAGTTTAGAAAAATCGATTAATCGATTTTTAAGCCTGGGCTTAATGTTGCCGGCATTGCTACTTTTTCAAGCTCAACGGAAGCCACTGGATATGCACAGTAATCAGCTGCATAGTATGCACTAGCACGATGATTACCCGATGCGCCAATACCACCAAATGGTGCTGCGCTTGAAGCTCCCGTAATTGGACGGTTCCAGTTAACAATACCAGCACGGATACGACGTAAGAAATGGTCGTAATCTGCAGCATTATCACTGAGCAAGCCTGCTGATAAACCAAAGCTAGTATCGTTGGCTTTATCTATTGCACTGTCAAAGTCAGTAAAGCGGAATACTTTTAATAACGGCCCAAAATGCTCTTCATCAGGGAAGTTAGCAACATTAGTACACTCAATAATACCTGGCGTTACAAAACCTGTATTTTCAGTGTGCTTAAGCTCAACTAACACCTCAGCACCAAGCTCAACAAGTTGTTGCTGTGCTTTTACCATGCCTGAAGCGGCAGCAGATGAAATCATCGAGCCCATAAATGGTTGCTCTGCGTCATCGTAGTTGCCCACTTTAATCGCTTTTGTGGCAGTAATTAAACCGGCTAAAATTGCATCGCCCTGCTCACCTGCTGGTAAAAACAATTTACGTGCACAAGTACAACGCTGGCCACTAGAGATAAACGCTGATTGAATAATATCGTGAATAACTGCTTTAGTGTCCGCAACATCAGTAATGATAAGTGGGTTATTACCCCCCATTTCTAACGCTAATATTTTACCCGGTTGACCGGCAAACTGTTCATGTAAAATATGGCCCGTGCGTGATGAACCAGTAAAGAATAAACCATCGATACCTTTATGGGCTGCTAATGCTTTACCCGTTGCAACTTCACCTTGTACAAGGTTAATTACGCCTGCTGGTAAACCGGCTTTTTCCCACAACTTAAGTGTAAGCTCTGCCACCGCTGGGGTCAGCTCTGATGGTTTAAATACCACGGTATTACCCGCTAATAATGCAGGCACAATATGGCCGTTAGGTAAGTGACCCGGAAAGTTATACGGGCCAAACACGGCTACAACACCATGTGGTTTATGGCGGATCATCGCACGACCTTGTGGCATTGGGTTTTCAACGTCACCGGTGCGCTCTAACAAGGCTTTTTCAGAAATAGCAATTTTGCCAACCATAGCACCCGCTTCAGTGCGAGTTTCCCATAGCGGTTTGCCGGTTTCTAAGGCAATCGCTACCGCTAGCTCTTCGCTGTGTTCTTTTAGCGTCTCAGCAAACGTTTTTACTATCGCTAGGCGCTCTGCAAAGGATTTGTCTGCCCAGCTATAAAATGCTGTACGCGCTGAATTTACAGCCGTATCAACTTGCTCGCTGGTCGCTGAGTTCGCTTGCCAAATAACTTCGTTATTGGCTGGATTTACTGAATTAAATGCATCGCCTTGGCCTTGTGACCATTGACCATTAATAAATTGTGCAGGATGAGTCATGTACTTTCTCCTAAATTATAAGCTTGTTGCGGTAACTAAATCGCCCGCTTGTAAGTGCAGCGCATCGGCCATTGCTTGAGACAATGTAAGCTCTGAACTGGTTGCATCAAAGTTTAGTTGTGCAACGGTTGCTCTAAAGTCATTAAGTTTTTCATTGGCTAACATCACAGCAGTGTCACCACTGTTATCACCAATTTTTACGGTAAAGTTTTTGGCATTACGAATAGTGGCAATGTTATCAACTTTTGCTTCAACGGTTGGGCCGGCATCAAAAATGTCAACGTAGCCATTAAAAGTGAAGCCTTCACTTTTTAACAACTCAATCGCTGGACGCGTGTTATTGTGCACTTTACCAATTACCGCTTGCGCGTCTTTACTTAATAAGTTGACGTAAATTGGGTACTTCGGCATAAGTTCAGCAATAAATACTTTTTGGCCAATGCCAGTTAAGTAGTCCGCTGTTGGAAAGTCCATTGAGAAAAAGTGCTCTTCAAGCCATTGCCAAAATGGGCTATTGCCCTGCTCGTTCGAAACACCGCGCATTTCTGCAATAACGGTTTCAGCAAAACGCTCTTGGTGTTGCTTGATAAACATAAAACGTGCTTTTGAAAGCAGCTTACCGTTATTATTTTTACGGTAACCATCTTTTAAAAACAGCGTACAAAGCTCTGTTGCCCCTGTGTAGTCATTACACAAAGTTAAAATATCAACTGCTTTATATACATTCAATGTACGAGATGAATGAATAGCTTTGCTTAAATGATAATGATAAAACGCATCATCTAAACCTACCGCAGCTTCTATTGCAGAGGTACCAACTACCTCACCAGTTTCGCTATCTTCAAGAACAAACAAGTAACCTTCATCACCTGGGTGAGATGCACTTTTTGCGAATGAGCTTATAGAATGGTCAATCTTTTTTTGTAATAACTCTTCGTTATTAGGTAAAGACGTAAAACCATGCCCTGATTCGTGGGCAATTTTCAATAAAGCTGGGTAATCACATTGCTGGATTGGGCGAAGGATCATCATGAGTCCGCTTGCTCCCTTATAAATAACGGTAAATTAGGAATAGTAGGGCAAGCTTGCTGCCTGCCCTTATTATGATGAGACGTGTTGCTTAACCGTTCACAACTTTGGCAACCGCTTTTTCAAAGCGTGCCATACCTTCGCGGATATCCGCTTCAGGGATCACTAAAGATGGTGTGAAACGTACTACATCAGCACCAGCGACTAAAGACATCACGCCCTCAGCAGTACCAGCCACTAAAAACTCTTTAGCGCGACCTTTAAATTGCTCAGTCACTACTGCGCCAATTAACAAACCTTGACCACGAATTTCTGAAAACACGTGGTACTTATCGTTAATTGCAGTGAGTAACTCATTAAACAATGCAGCTTTTTCTTTAACGCCAGCGAGTACTTCAGGTGTATTTACAGTATCAAAGGCTGCTTCACCAACAGCACATGCCAATGGATTACCGCCATAAGTAGAGCCATGCGTACCGACTTTAAGATGCTTAGCAATTTCTGTTGTGGTGATCATCGCACCAATTGGGAAACCGCCACCAAGCGCTTTAGCTGTAGTTAAAATATCTGGAGTTACATTCAAACCTTGGTACGCATAAAGCTCACCAGTACGGCCAACACCAGTTTGTACTTCATCAAAAATAAGCAATGCATTATGTTTAGTACATAAATCACGCACGCCTTTAGCAAATTCATCAGTAGCAGAAATAATGCCGCCTTCGCCTTGCAGAGGTTCCATCATTACCGCACACGTGTTATCAGAGATAAGCGCTTCAAAAGCATCTAAATCGTTAAAGTCACAATGCACGATATCGCCTGGTTTTGGACCAAAGCCATCAGAATAAGCAGCTTGACCACCTACAGTAACAGTGAAGAATGTACGGCCATGGAAACCTTTGTTGAAAGCGATGATTTGTGATTTTTGTTCACCGAAGTTTTCAAGTGCTACGCGACGCGCTAATTTTAGTGCACCTTCATTTGCTTCAGCGCCAGAGTTGGCAAAATAGACTTTTTCAGCAAATGTCGCATCTACTAGCTTTTTAGCTAAACGCAGAGCTGGCTCATTAGTCATTACATTAGCTACGTGCCAGATTTTCTCGCCTTGCTCTTTTAATGCTTTAACTAATGCTGGATGACAATGACCTAGACAGTTAACAGCAATACCACCGGCAAAATCGATATATTCACGGTCTTGCTGATCCCAAACGCGTGACCCCTCACCACGAACAGGAATAACGCTTGAAGGTGCGTAGTTAGGAACCATTACTTGATCAAATAATTCGCGATTGACTGTCATTTTATATCCTCTTAATTGTGATCTCACAGAGAGCGTGAAAATAGGCTCGATGATGGTGTGAAATACCATCTCTTTTGGCGTAAATCAGCATAGCTTAAATTGCCAAAAAATACTCTCTGGTTCAATTTTCAGACGGTCATTATTTCAGAGTTTTTTGCTGTTGTCTCTTAGAAAACTTTCATGCAGCCCTTGTTATTAAAGGGATTGAGATATTATTTCAGAGATAGTGAATAACTATCTGAATAGTGAATAATGGGGTTGTTTATTCGATAAGGCAGCCCCACTACACGCCAAGCAGCGCTTGGACAGATAAAAAGTGGATAAGAGTCGAAATTAATGATGAATGAATAGTCGTAAAAAAATTAACAAAAAATTTATAAAATTAGTCAATTTTAATATGAAAATGCTGCAAATTGGTTTTTTCTAGCTGTTCAAGCTCCTGCTTAGACAGTCCAACATAATTAAACCAGAGTGATTTTTCATCACTTTCTAGTAACTGGTGGGCACTCAAACTAACAGCTTGGCTATAGCAGCGTGCTTTGCGTATCAACATTGTTAGCGGCAATGCTGAGTCACCTTTTGCCACACCATTAACCAATTGCGATAGCACAGCATTAAATGGCAAATACCGAAATGCCATTTTCTCAATCACCGTTGCAGTCACTTTAAGCGCATGCTGATTAAGTAAAGTACTTAAAAATAGCGGATCTGGCTTCAACTCTAATAAGGCAGTGTGTAAATCTTTGTGTTGTTCTTCGCGGGCCATTGCCACTTTTCTTTGCCACACTCGTTCGAATGTACGAAGATATAGCCTGATCAAGGCTATTTTCCCCACATCCAGTAGCATACCTAAGGTAAATGCATGAACTTCATTGATTCCATTAAGCTTTGCCAACTCTTGCGCAGCAATAGCGCAGGCCATTGAATTATCACGTAAGCGGCGCTTTAACAATGGAAATGGTTCAGTACTGTGCGGCATCCAATGACGCACCGCGAAGGTAGGCACAACAAACTGCAAATTATCTAAACCGATATAGCGCAGTGCTAAAGACGGATTATCAACTTTAACCGAGGTGTGTTTATTACGTTGTGCGCGATAATAAGGTAAGTTGACAAAAGTGACTAATTCACGCCCCAGCCAGGTTAGATCTTTTACTAACGGCTCAATGCGCCCTACCGATGCAGATTTTACCGCGAGTATGTCTAAAATTGCGGGGACATTATCTTCAATGCCAATCGTTTCATGCAGTACAGTGTCTATATCGGCTAGCTGCTTACTCATTGCAGTATCAATAACTTGATGTAGCTGCTGACTGGCTTGAGCCCGGTATTTATGATGAGCTGTGCTAGATAACTTACGTATTTTTTCTGCGGCAACTTCAACTTCAAGTAAAGTGCGCTGCTCCATTGCTTCGCCGTAGTCAATTTCTAAGGTATGGATATAACCAATTTGACGCTGCGCAAAGCTATGCCCAAGCAACAGGTCATGAGCTCGTTGTTCTAATGCTTTGGCAATCCTTTGTTGGCGCACTTCATCTGTCATTCATTATTGTCTTTATATAAAAATTAAAGGAGTAATTACGTTTGTTAGCATAAGCCTAGAACCGAGTTAAAAAGTTAGCAAGTAATTCGAGCCCTTGCTCAGTTAAAATAGCCTCAGGATGAAATTGTACCCCTTCTAACGCTAAGCTGTTATGAACTAAGCCCATTATTTCATCAAACTGGCCATTTTCTGTTTCGGTCCAAGCTGTGATCTGCAATTCATCTGGCAGGCTATTTTTCTCAACCACTAATGAATGATAACGACATACCGTTAATGGATTCGGCAAACCAGTAAATACACCTTGATTAGCATGATAAATTGGTGAGGTTTTACCGTGCATCACTTGTTTAGCTCTAACAACATTTGCACCTAATGCCTGAGCAATGGTTTGATGACCTAAGCAAATTCCTAGAATTGGCAACTGCCCCTTCAATTTTGCAACCACATCCAAAGATATACCCGCCTCGTTTGGCGTACATGGCCCTGGCGATATCACAATATGCTGCGGGTTCAACTGCGCTATTTGACTAACCGTGATCTCATCATTGCGCTTTACTAGCACCTCTTGATCTAAGCGCTGAAAGTATTGCACTAAGTTATAGGTAAACGAATCATAATTGTCGATCATTAACAACATCAGGTTAGTAACTCATTGGTAATTAAAGGTTGCAAGGCAAGGGAGTAATTGAGGCGCATTCTAACTCAATAGCACAGAATTTTCAGTTAATTGTCGATTGAAAAACTGCATCTAACGTCTAACATTTTTTACAGCAGTTAAAAACTCACCGCCAAAGTATCGTCAACAAGCCAAAATAGTTAAAAAAAAAACCTTATAATCCAAATAAGGTTTCAACCTAAACACATAATTTAAAACATATTTAAAATTAAAAACCTTATGATTAAATTGCTCATAGCTAGATAAGCGACTTTATTGCTGCTGCCCTCTAATATTTACTCATCGCTATAACCTAGCGAACAAAACGGTAAATATTACATTACACATCCCGGTCATTATGGATGGCAAACTAGACTAAATATGAAGGAACAAATCATGAAATCATTCACTAAAGCAGCGACCAAAACTCTATTAGTAAGTACTGTTATAGCCACTTTATTCAGTGCGACTGCAATGGCAAACGAAGCAGACAATACCAACAACTCGCAAGCTGTAAGCATGCCACAAACGCCAGAAGTGGTTGCTGTTGATTATAGTTTTAGCCAAGACTTTAACACTTCATTTGAAAACCAATTAAACAAAATTGATGCCGCTATTAGTGCGCAAATAGATGAATCAATCAAAATGGTGAACCAGCAAGTTTCTGCACAACTAGCAAAATTATTTAACTAATTTGATATTCAGAATAATCAAAAAGGAATGAGGTATGATCAATTTTAGTAAAAACTTAGTCAGCAAAGGCTTGTTTATTGGCTGCTCATTATTGAGCTTATCTGTCGCGGCACAATCTTCTGTATGGCAAGTAAGCAAAGGCGATGACAATATTTATATTGGCGGCACACTGCATATTTTACCTAGCGACCAAATGCCACTACCCGCAGAGTTTGAGTTTGCTTATAAACAAAGCGACACCGTGATTTTAGAAGCTAAAATGCCCGACCCTACGGATAGCCAAGCACAAATGTCACTGCTACAAACTCTTTCGTATAGCAATGGTGAAACTTTAAGTGAAAAACTTTCCCCTGCAGTTAAGGAGCAACTAGAAACAAAATTGGCACAGTTTGGCGTTAGCTTAAACGAACTAAACAGCTTTAGACCCTTTATGGTGAGTGTTATTTTGATGTCGATGGAGTTGCAAAAACAGCAACTAATTGGTGATGGTGTTGATGCCTATTTTGCCAAACGCGCAAGTAGTGACCAAAAAACACAACACTATCTAGAAACGCTGGAATTTCAACTGCAGCTTTTTAAAGAGATGGGTGAAAATAGCGAAGATAAATTCATTCAGTCTAATCTAGCTCAACTCGATGATTACGCAAACCTATTTGATGGCATGATGAAAGCATGGCGCAGCGGCGATACTGAAAGCCTTAATAAATTAGTGATAGTACCTATGCGCCAAGATGATCCTGCAACTTTTGATAAGTTACTAAAAGAACGTAATCACAATTGGTTACCTCAAGTTAAAGCCATGTTTGGCAATGACCAACAAGAGTTAGTGCTGGTTGGCGCCGCTCATTTAGCCGGTGAACACAATCTACTCGCATTACTCGCAGAGGAAGGTTATAGCGTTACTCAGCTTGAGATTGCAGGTGAATAATAATGAACAAAACAGATAAACAAGCTATCAGCCTTTTGTGTGCTTTTGCCTGCTTGATGCTAGCAAGTGTTGTGCTACCAAGTTATGCAGCACCTTTGGATATACAAACAGCTGCCGATAAAGTATTGAGCTCAGCGGATAGCTTTGCGCAATGCACTATTGGTAGCATTATCATCTTATGATGCTAAATAACAGCAGCCAACGCGTACGTTGAAGTTCGCCTCTTTCAGCGTACGCCTCTTGATTTATTCTATAATTGCCCAAGCTCTATTATGTTGGGGAAAATAAATATCCCACATCATCTGCATTTAATAATTAAGGAGCAAAATATGTTAGGCGAAGACCATTCATTAACTAAAGAGTTTCCTGAGCATCTAAATACCATCACCGCATTAAGTAAAGGAAGTTCCGAGTTTGCGGCTAGAGCAAAGCAGTATAATGCTATTGATAAGGAGGTTCGGGTACTCGAACTTCAAGATGCCCCGATTGATGATCAATCCATGCAACAACTAAAAATTGAACGGGCAGAGTTAAAAGATTGGCTACACAAAGAATTAGTAAGTGCTAGCGGGTCTTAATTATATACCCAAGCCACCTCAAGATGCGAGTTTCAGTTGGAATTAAAAGCGGTTTAGGCAAGGCATTGATTGCAAAGAATGGTGATTCCCTTGTTAAAATCAATAACGCAGTATAAATCGCTTTTAAACCAACCCGTTGGGCGTTTCACAGGCACTTACTCTCATCGTTGTTCCTTCTTAAAAGGGACTGCCATTCTTGCAAAGTAACGCCTTGATATTAAGCACCTGTGAAACGCTGAATTCTGCATCTTGAGGTGGTTTGGGTATAGTCGCCCACAAAAGTGGGCTTCAAAATTATAAAGCGGTATTTTTTCATAAGGTTATGTTTAGTCTTAAATCTCACCAATTTAAAAAGTCATTGCGAATAAACAAAATTGCATACAAACTAACCCATATTCATTTAAAAACTATCCGTTAATGTCTAAATATATCCTATCGATTGATCAAGGCACAACAAGCTCAAGAGCAGTGCTATTTACTAAAGATGCGCAAGTATATGCTGCCGCTCAGCAAGAGTTTCAACAATATTTTCCTGAAAATGGTTGGGTAGAGCATAACCCCGATGACATTTGGCAAACTGTTATTAGCAGCGCGCAAAAAGCATTGGCTGATAAGCAAGTAAAAGCTGAAGAAATTATAGCTATAGGTATCGCCAACCAACGTGAAACCACTTTAGTATGGAATAAAACGACAGGTAAACCCATTTATAACGCGATAGTCTGGCAAGATCGGCGCACCAGTGAATACTGTGATAGTTTACGTGATGCAGGATACAGTGAAAGCGTGAATGATAAAACAGGCTTACTGCTCGACCCGTACTTTTCTGCCACCAAAATACGTTGGATTTTAGATAATGTCGCTGGCGCTAAAGAGCAAGCAGCAGCCGGTGAACTGGCTTTTGGCACGGTAGACACCTACTTACTATGGCAATTAACCGACGGTAAAGTACACAAAACCGATGCAACCAATGCCTCTCGTACATTATTGTTTAACATCCATAAGCAATGCTGGGATGAAGAGCTGCTCTGCTTATTTGATATTCCAGCCTCGATGCTACCTGAAGTCATGGACTCTGCAGCCGACTTTGGCTTAACAGCAAGTGCACTATTTGGTGCTCCTATTGCGATCAGAGGTATTGCGGGCGATCAGCAAGCCGCTTTAATTGGCCAGGCTTGTTTTGAAGAAGGCATGGCAAAAAGCACCTATGGAACAGGCTGTTTTTTAATGCTTAACACCGGTGATAAAGCACTCAAGTCGAATAATCGCTTACTAACAACTATCGCTTATAGACTCAACGGTAAACCAACCTATGCCATTGAAGGCAGTATTTTTATGGCCGGTGCAACCATGCAATGGATTGTTGAAGGTTTAAAGCTACTGGAGCACGCAGGTGAAAGCGAGGCGCTGGTTAAAGGGGTTCCTTTAGATCATGGGGTATTTTTAGTGCCTTCTTTTACAGGTTTAGGCGCTCCTTATTGGGATGCCAATGCACGAGGTGCTATTTTAGGGCTTACCCGAGATTCTGGTATCAGCACCATTGTGGCAGCCGCTTTACAATCAGTGGGCTATCAAACTAAAGATTTACAAAAAGCGATGGAAGGAGATGGCTTGCGCCCCAGTATATTACGCGTTGACGGTGGTATGGCTAATAATAACTGGGCTATGGAATTTTTAGCGAATATTTTAGGTGCGAGTGTTGAACGCCCAACCTTAACCGAAACCACCTCGCTTGGCGTTGCCTATTTAGCAGGCCTGCAAAGTGGTGTTTATGAATCAACAGCGCAACTTTCATCTATGTGGCAATGTGACCGCCGTTTTGAGCCAGCAATGAGCAGCGATGAGCGCAACGATTTATATGCAAAATGGCTGCATTGTATTGCGCAAGTGACGCTTGCTAATAATCAGCAGAATAACAGTGCGAATTAACAGGCGGCTAATCGCGTTAATATAATCTGGCAATAACAACCAACTTAAAGGTGCTCCCGTGCAGTTACTCGATAACGAATATGATTTGCTAGTCATTGGCGGTGGCATTAATGGTGCTGGTATTGCCGCAGATGCCAGTGGTAGAGGCTTAAAAGTATTATTATGTGAGCAAGACGATTTAGCCTCAGCAACCTCATCAAACAGCAGTAAGCTGATCCATGGCGGGCTGCGCTATTTAGAACATTATCAATTTAGGTTAGTAAAAGAAGCATTGTTAGAGCGTGAGGTGTTATTAAAAAAAGCGCCGCATATTATTTGGCCGCTCTCGTTTAGACTTCCTCATCAGTCACATTTGCGGCCGCCATGGATGATCCGCCTGGGATTATTTATTTATGACCATCTAGGTAAACGAGACACGCTACCCGCCTCCAAATCGATTACTTTCACAACAGACAGTGTGCTTAACGCCGCAATTTCACAGGGGTTTGAATATGCTGATGGTTGGGTAGATGACGCACGTTTAGTGATCTTAAATGCCCTTGCCGCCGAACAAAACGGAGCAACCATAGCAACGCGTACTCGTTGTATAAAGGCACAGCGCAACCTTAAACACTGGGATGTAACCCTAGAACAACAAACGACACAACAACAACAACAACAACAACAACAACAACAGCAAATCAAAGCCAAAAGCATTGTTAACGCCGCAGGCCCTTGGGTTGCGTCATTGTTTGATGATGTATTTATTCAGCCATCCCCGCAACATATTCGCTTAGTCAAAGGCAGCCATATCGTCGTGCCGCGTATTCATGACGAGCCATGTGCCTATATTCTTCAAAATGAAGATCAACGTATTATTTTTGTCATCCCTTTTGAAGATGACTATTCCTTGATTGGTACTACGGATGAAGAATATACCGGCAATATTAAAGATGTAAAAATTAGCGAACAAGAAATTAGTTACTTAATCAATATTACCAATCAATACTTTAAAACCCCGATTGTAGCGGCTGATATTGTGCATACATTTAGTGGCGTTCGCCCCTTACTTGATGACCACTCAGCGGATGCTCAAGCTGTCACCCGAGATTATAAGCTGATATTAAATAATGATAATAATCAGGCTGCTTTGCTAAGTGTGTTTGGCGGTAAAATAACTACTTATCGAAAACTAGCAGAGAACGCAGTAAATAAACTCGCGCCATTTTATCCTCATATGAACGATGCATGGACAAAAAATGCGTCGTTACCTGGTGGAGATTTTAGTGACAAAGCGACATTAGTAGCGCAACTGCAAAGAAAATATAACTGGTTGCCTGAGCTATTATTAAATAGGCTAATACGCTCCTATGGCACGCTAACTAATGCACTGCTAGGTAATTGCAATGCTGTGACTGATTTAGGTTGTCACTTTGGCTATGGTCTATACGCTCAAGAAGTTGATTATCTAATTAACAAAGAGTGGGCAGCAACCAGCGATGATATATTGTGGCGTAGAACAAAGTTCGGGCTGCGCTTTAGTAAAGCGCAAGTTACTGCTTTAGATAACTACTTACTACAAGGCTTAGCATAACTTGTTAAAAACTACACATTAAGAAGCGGCAATAAAATGCTCATGCAAGGCTGCTTTCTCAGTACTAGATAAAGCTTGCTTAGCTTTGGCGGCAAAGTCGTAACGTACCAGCACTGTTTTACCAATTGCGCAGCATTTATCTTGTTGCCACGCTTCTTGGCGAAGCATAAATGAACTGCTGCCAATATGCTCTACCGATGTTTTAATACTCACTTCATGGGAGTAAAACAACTCCCCGACAAACGACACCTCAATTTTAGCAATGATAAGTTTCCAGTCTTGAGGATTTAAATCCGGGGTAAAAAATTTAAAAATAGGCGCCCGTGCGGCTTCAAACCAAACTGGGAGTACGGTATTGTTGATATGGCCAAGTACATCTGTTTCGCTAAAGCGCGGTGTAATTTTTTCTATAAACATAATAATTCCAATAAAGGCAGCTCATGACGGACTTTATTCGCGTTTACGATAACGCCCTAAGCAAAGAATTTTGTGATAATTTTATCACTGAGTTTGAACAAAGCCCGCACCTAAAGCAAGGCATCACATCTGGCGGGGTCGATCTAGCAAAAAAAGATAGTCACGACTTGTACTTAAGTTCATACCCTGAGTATGCAGAGCAATTAAAACATATTCAACAAACCACTGCAGGCTATATTTTTAAATACCTAGAAGAACATATTTTTATGATGATAGGTGCATTTGGTTTAAAGGTTTATCACCCCAAAACAGGAGTGCCAACTGATTTAACCCAAGCTAACTTTGATGAAATAGGCAAGCCCCAGCTGCCCTTGTTAGTGCAACAAATATTTCGCCTTGGCAATATTCAGGCTCAGAAATACCAAGTAAATAAAGGCGGTTATCCGTATTGGCATAGCGAAGTGTATCCGCAAGCAGGCCACAATGACGCCCTGCATCGAGTACTACTATTTATGTTTTACTTAAATGATGTAGAGGAAGGTGGCGAAACAGAGTTTTATTACCAAGAGCGTAAAATAGCTCCCAAGCAAGGCACTATGGTCGTCGCCCCTGGTTATTTTACCCACACGCATCGAGGTAATAAGCCCATCTCAAATGATAAGTATATTTTAACCTCTTGGGTGCTATTTAACCGCGCAGAGCAAATATACGGACAGCCTCAATCCTAAGCGGTCAGCGGTCAGCGGTCAGCGGTCAGCGGTCAGCGGTCAGCGGTCAGCGGTCAGCGGTCAGCGGTCAGCGGTCAGCGGTCAGCGGTCAGCGGTCAGCGGTCAGCGGTCAGCGGTCAGCGGTCAGCGCAGAAAAACATCAGCCTTTGCATTTGCAAAGGCTTTTTTGCCCTTTAATTTTATAACCCAATTTATGCAGTAAGAATATAATTAATGCTCTTTTGTTTGTCATTGTTGGGCATCTTTTTTGTTGCTCAACCCATGCTAACGCAGCAGCTGCAAATTCACTGTTATTTGCAATTGAGCGCTCCACCGCTCGACCAAGCTCCACAACTTGCATTATAGATTGTCTATATTCGGTAAGGCCTAGGCTTAAAAGGTAATTTTGAATCGGACACATAGCATTTAATCAGAGTGAAAAAATACAGCATAAAAGCTGGAGCTAGGTTAAGGTCAAGTAGTTTTTTATGAGGGAAATTTAGCGAAGTGCTTTTCTGTAGTATGAATTTTTATACCTGCATATTCGTGACGTTCTTTTCTTCAAGGCCCTCAATAGACTCAGGCGTTCAACTTCACTCCGAGCGGCTTACGGCTTACGGCTTACGGCTTACGGCTTACGGCTTAAAACTTACCGCTTATAGCTTTTTAAAAACAAAAAGCCCCAGCTAATGCCGGGGCTTTTTATAAAACAGACTTAATTAAAAATTAAGCTTGTTTTGGACTAGAAATAACGTCTACTAATGTCCAAGACTTAGTCTTAGAGATTGGCGCGCATTCACGGATAGTAACAACGTCACCCGCTTTTGCTGTGTTATTTTCGTCATGTACGTGTAACTTAGTCGTACGTTTGATGAATTTCCCATAGATTGGGTGCTTCACGTAACGTGCGATAGCGATAGTGAAAGATTTTTCCATCTTGTCGCTAGTTACAGTGCCTTGAAGAGTACGAATTTTATCACTCATTATTGACCTGCCTTCTGGTTAATAACTGTTTTTACACGTGCGATATCGCGACGTACTGTTCTTAGCGTGTGAGTTTGAGCTAACTGACCAGTGCTTGCTTGCATGCGCAGGTTAAACTGCTCACGAAGAAGTCCTAGAAGTTCAGCATTAAGCTCTTCTACGCTTTTGTCTTTTAGTTCGCTTGCTTTCATCACATTACCGTCCGAGTTACGAAAGTTGTTTTGAATGGCAGTTTACGAGCAGCAAGGTTGAATGCTTCACGAGCAAGCTCTTCAGAAACACCTTCCATTTCGTAAAGTACTTTACCAGGCTGAATTTCAGCAACCCAATATTCAACAGAACCTTTACCTTTACCCATACGAACTTCAAGCGGTTTGTTCGTGATTGGCTTGTCTGGGAACACACGGATCCAGATTTTACCTTGACGTTTCACGTGACGCGTCATGGCACGACGAGCTGCTTCGATTTGACGAGCAGTCATGCGGCCACGGCCAGTAGCTTTCAGACCGAAAGTACCGAAGCTTACTTTGTTACCGTTTTGCGCTAAACCGCGGTTGCGGCCTTTGTGCATTTTACGGAATTTTGTACGTTTTGGCTGTAACATTACTCGCTACCTCTACTTAGCACTTTTCTTGGCTTTCTTTGGTGCGCGTTTAGCTGGCTTCTCTTGCTCTTGTACTAGTGGTAAACCACCAATAACTTCGCCTTTGAAGATCCAAACTTTAACACCAATGATACCATAAGTGGTTAAGGCTTCAGAAGTTGCGTAGTCGATATCAGCACGAAGAGTATGTAGAGGTACACGACCTTCACGATACCATTCTGAACGTGCGATTTCTGCGCCGCCAAGACGACCGCTAACTTCAACTTTGATCCCTTTAGAACCGATGCGCATTGCATTTTGTACCGAACGCTTCATAGCGCGACGGAACATAACACGACGCTCTAGTTGAGAGGCAATGCCGTCTGCTACTAGTTGTGCATCTAGTTCTGGTTTACGTACTTCAGAAATATTGATCTGAGCAGGTACACCAGCAATCTTAGTTACCGCTTGACGTAATTTTTCTACGTCTTCGCCTTTTTTACCGATAACAACACCCGGACGAGCCGTGTGGATTGTTACGCGGATTGATTTTGCTGGACGCTCAATAACGATTTTAGACACAGAAGCCGCTTTCAATTCCTTAGTAAGGAATGTACGTACTTTGTGATCGCCAAAAAGCTGTGCAGAGAAATCTTTTGAACTCGCGTACCAGGTAGAAACCCAAGGTTTAGATATACCTAGGCGAATACCAGTAGGATGAACTTTTTGTCCCATTACTTATACTCCTAGCTATCTGAAACCACAACAGTGATGTGGCTTGTACGCTTAAGGATGCGGTCTGCGCGTCCTTTAGCACGTGGCATAATACGTTTCATTGTTGGACCATCGTCCACAAAGATCGTTGTTACACGTAGCTCATCAATGTCAGCACCTTCGTTATGCTCTGCGTTAGCAATAGCAGACTCAAGTACTTTCTTAACTAATACAGCCGCTTTCTTAGGGCTGTACGCCAGGATTTCTAGTGCGCGATCGACAGGTAACCCGCGGATCTGATCTGCAACTAGACGTGCTTTTTGCGCCGAACCAGAGGCGAATTTATGTTTAGCTAATGCTTGCATTTATCATTCCCCTCTTAACGTTTCTTCGCTTTCTTATCCGCAGCGTGGCCACGGTAAGTGCGAGTTGGTGCAAATTCACCTAGTTTGTGACCGATCATTTCGTCAGAAACGAAAACTGGTACATGCTGGCGACCATTATGGACAGCAATGGTCAATCCGATCATGTTAGGTATGATCATTGAACGACGGCTCCAAGTTTTAATTGGCTTCTTGTCACCGCTTTCCAAAGCTTTCTCTACCTTCTTCAGCAAGTGTAGGTCTATAAAAGGACCCTTCTTGAGAGAGCGTGGCATGGCTATTCCTCAATATTACTTAGTACGACGACGTACTATAAATTTATCCGTACGCTTGTTCTTACGCGTCTTCGCACCTTTAGTCGGCTTACCCCATGGAGACACAGGATGACGACCACCAGATGTACGACCTTCACCACCACCGTGTGGGTGATCAACCGGGTTCATGGCAACACCACGAACTGTCGGACGAATACCACGCCAGCGATTTGCACCTGCTTTACCAAGTGAACGAAGCATATGCTCAGCATTGCCTACTTCACCTAGTGTTGCACGACAATCAGATTCAACTTTACGAACTTCGCCTGAACGAAGACGTAATGTTACATATTGACCATCACGCGCAAGGATTTGAACGTATGCACCAGCAGAACGTGCGATTTGAGCACCTTTACCTGGTTTTAATTCTACGTTGTGAACAGTCGAACCTACAGGCATATTACGCATAGGTAATGCATTACCAGGTTTGATTGGTGCATCAACACCAGACTGGATTGCATCACCAGCTTTTAAGCCTTTTGGTGCGATAATGTAACGACGCTCACCGTCTGCATATAATACAAGTGCGATGTTTGCGCTACGATTTGGATCATATTCTAAACGCTCAACAGTGGCTGGAATGCCATCTTTAGTACGTTTAAAATCGATTAAACGGTAATGCTGCTTATGACCACCACCGATATGACGAACCGTAATACGACCATTGTTATTACGACCACCTGACTTAGAGTTTTTCTCTAATAGTGGTGCGTATGGCTTGCCCTTATGTAGATCTGGGTTTACCACTTTAACTAGGTGACGACGACCCGCAGAAGTTGGCTTACACTTTTGAAGTGCCATAATTCTAACTCCCCTTATTACTCGGCGCCGCCGACAAAGTCTAGTTCGCTGCCTTCTTTAAGAGTAACGTAAGCTTTTTTCCAGTCGCTACGACGACCGAAACGTGCGCCAGTACGTTTTGTTTTACCCTTAACATTAAGTGTGCGAACACCAGTTACTTCCACTTCAAAAAGCTTCTCTACAGCTGCTTTAACTTCAGCTTTAGTTGCGTCATTTACTACTTTGAAAACGATTGTGTTGTTTTCTTCAGCAGCAATTGTGCTTTTTTCAGAGATATGTGGAGCAAGGATCACTTTTAAAAGACGTTCTTCACGAATCATGCTAGCGTCTCCTCAAGTTGCTTAACAGCAGCTGCTGTAATAAGTACCTTATCGAAAGCGATTAAGCTTACAGGGTCGATACCAGCTACATCACGCGTGTCAACCTTGTACAGGTTACGTGCCGATAAAAATAGATTCTCATCTACTTCTTCAGTTACGATTAGAACATCTTTAAGCTCAAGTTCTTTAAGCTTAGCAACTAGTTCTTTAGTTTTTGGTGCTGCTAGAGCAAAACTTTCAACAACGATTAAACGCTCTTGACGAACTAATTCAGATAAAATGCTTTTGATCGCACCGCGGTACATTTTACGGTTTACTTTTTGGCTGTGGTCTTGTGGTTTAGCTGCGAAGCTAACGCCACCTGAACGCCAAATTGGACTACGGATTGTACCAGCACGTGCACGGCCAGTACCTTTTTGAGCCCATGGTTTTTTACCACCACCGCTTACTTCAGAACGTGTCTTCTGAGCACGAGTACCTTGACGAGCACCTGCTGCGTATGCAACAACTACTTGATGTACTAATGCTTCGTTAAACTCACGTCCAAAAGTAGCTTCAGAAACTTCAAGACCGCCAGAAGCGTCTTTAATTGCTAATTCCATCACTAAATCTCCAGGACTTATGCTTTAACAGCAGGTTTAACGATAACGTCACCGCCGATAGCGCCAGGTACTGCACCTTTAACTAAAAGCAAGTTACGCTCAGCGTCAACGCGTACTAGTTCTAAGTTTTGAGTCGTTACACGCTCAGCACCCATATGACCGGCCATTTTCTTACCTTTAAACACCTTACCAGGTGATTGGTTTTGACCGATTGAACCAGGAGCACGGTGAGATAGAGAGTTACCATGTGTAGCGTCTTGCATGCTGAAATTCCAGCGCTTAACACCACCTTGGAAACCTTTACCTTTAGAAGTACCGGTTACGTCAACTTTGTTGATTTCGTTGAATAATTCAACAGTAAGCTCAGCGCCTACTTCAAAATCGCCTTCACCACCATTTAGGCGGAATTCCCACAGACCGCGACCCGCTTCAACACCAGCTTTAGCGAAGTGACCCGCTGTTGCTTTGTTTACACGGCTTGCTTTTTTAGTGCCTGCGGTTACTTGAAGCGCGTTATAACCGTCTGTTGCGTCAGATTTGATCTGAGCAATGCGGTTAGGTGTCGCTTCAATAACTGTCACAGGGATAGATACACCATCTTCAGTGAAGATACGTGTCATACCCACTTTACGACCGACTAGACCTAATGCCATTTTCCTAAAACCTCTCTAATCTTTCGATTAACCCAGGCTGATTTGAACATCAACACCAGCAGCAAGATCTAAACGCATAAGTGCGTCAACAGTCTTGTCAGTTGGTTCTACGATGTCGATCAGACGTTTATGGGTGCGGATCTCGTACTGATCACGCGCGTCTTTATTAACGTGCGGTGATGTAAGTACAGTAAAACGTTCAAAGCGTGTAGGTAGTGGAATTGGACCACGTACTTGTGCGCCAGTGCGTTTCGCAGTTTCCACGATTTCCGCCGTTGATTGGTCAATCAAACGGTGGTCAAAAGCTTTTAGGCGAATACGAATGCGTTGATTTGACATTCTTAAACCTCAATATAAAGAGCATTTAAAAGAGCATAAAAAAACGACCGAAACAATCTTAAAAACATAAGATGCCGGTTGTTGATTTATATCTACGTTGAGTTCCAAATCGGAACTCCTGTTTTATTAGCTTGAAATCCAAGCTTAATGTTCCTTCCAAGTTCCCGGGGGAATTTTGAAAGCCTGCGTATTATAGTGATATTGGTGATAAATGCAACAACTATTTCAAACTGCCGATATGGTTGTTATTTATACAGCAGAAAAAGGGCTGTCATCGTGTCGTCATTACAGGAAGTTATCTATAGTAATAGAGCGCGATAATGGTCGTTGCTATTAATGATAATGGTCAGTCCAGTTATTACTTGGTATTATCTGCGCTTATTTTGCTTTTTACCCTCTAACGTTGGTGAGTTGATGCGTATTTTTAATTATTGTTTGAATTTTGTCTCTAAGGTAATGAATAGCCTGTTTGTTAAAAGCAAGGTGCTGCCTGAAAACCCAATCGAACAATACGGCCTTAATCCGGCATATCCAACCTTTTATATTGTTAAGCTCAATGCCCGCTCAGATTTAGCGGCGCTGGATAAAGTCTGCAAAAAGTTTGGCTTACCCTCTCCTACACAATCACAACTTTTAGGTGGTCAAGAACTGGAGCGCTTTATTGGTTTGCAAAACCCGCCACCACTATTTGGTGATAAGGCCAAAGCAACTGATGCGCTTAATCAAGGCAAACAAATTATTGAGCAATTACTGGCCAACGGTGAACAAAACGTCCAAGTGCTGCCAGTAACCATTTTATGGGGCCGTAATCCTGGTAAAGAAAAGCCTGGGTTAGGCACACTGGTGTCGCACTCTCTTACCCCAAGCTGGTTTCGTAAGTTTTTTGTTTTACTGTTCTCTGGCCGTGACAACTTTATTCGTTTTAGTCAGCCACTGGACTTATCACTACTGGTTAATGAAAAAGCTGAGGTTGATGAACTACCCCACAAATTACTGCGCGTGGCACGGGTGCATTTTCGTCGTCAAAAACTAGCGGCGACGGGGCCTAAAATGCCTTCACGCGAGCAACTATTTAATTCGTTATTAGCTTCACCAACCATCAAAAAAGCGATTCAAACTGAAGCCAAAGAAAAAAACATCAGCCACCAACGGGCACAGCAAAATGCCTTAAAGCTATTAGATGAAATAGCCGCCAATTACAGTGACGCGACCATTCGAGTTGCTGAGCGCGCGCTCACTTGGCTGTGGAATAAACTGTATAACGGCATTGAAGTTAAATATACCGAGCAGCTACATGACTTAACTAATAAAGGTCATGAGATCATCTATATGCCTTGCCATCGCTCGCATATGGATTACTTACTTCTTACCTACTCTATTTATCATTTAGGTTTAGTGCCACCACATATTGCAGCGGGTATTAACTTAAACTTTTTCCCTGCCGGTGGTATCTTCCGCCGCTCTGGCGCGTTTTTTATTCGCCGTTCATTCGCGGGCAACAAGCTCTATTCAGCCGTGTTTAAAGAATATTTAAGCCAGCTGTTTATTAAAGGTTATTCAGTAAAGTTTTACACCGAAGGTGGTCGCAGTCGCACAGGACGTTTACTACCACCAAAAACCGGTATGTTAGCAATGACTCTACAAGCTATGCTGCGCGGCATTGATCGACCCATTTCGATTGTGCCTGTGTATATTGGTTACGAGCACGTCATGGAAATCAATACTTACCTGAAAGAGCTTGCCGGCAACGATAAAAAAGGCGAGTCGATTTTTGGTATTTTTAAAGCCATTAAAAATTTGAAAAACTATGGCCGTGGCTATTTAAACTTTGGCGATCCTATCTCAATCAACCAATATTTAAATGAGCAACAACCGGATTGGCGTGACTCTATTCACCCTACCGATGTACAAAAACCACAGTGGCTTGGGCCCCAAGTGGCAACCCTTGCCGATAAAGTGATGGTTAACATTAACAGTGCCGCAGCCCTTAACTCAGTTAACTTACTGGCAATGATATTGCTAGTAAATGATAAACAAGCACTGAGTAAACCTAAATTGTTAGCACAGCTAGATTTTTACTTACACCTGCAACGCAGTGCTAGTTACAGTGAAAAAATCACCATCCCAGATGAAAGCCCAGAACAACTATTAGCGCATGCGTTAAAACTAAATAAATTTGATGTGATCAGCGATGAGTTTGGCGAAATTATTGCTATTAGCGATAAAGAAAAAACCCTGTTTAACTATTATCGCAATAATATTCTGCATGTTTTTGCAGTGCCAAGCTTACTTGCGCTGCATATATTTAAAAGCCATAAAACCACCATTGCACAATGCCAAGCATTGATTAACTGTTTTTACCCATTATTTGCTAAGGAATGGTTTTTACACGAACTCGATGAAAACTACATTACCCGCATCCTAGCCAGCTTTGTAGATCAAGACTTAATTGAGATTGATGGTGATAACATCAAAATCACCAATAGTAATGACTGCCTAGCAAAGCTTGAAATACTTGGTCGGGCATTAAGCCTAACACTGCAGCGCTATGCGATTGTGACTGGTTTTATTCAAACAAGTTTAGGCATTGAGCGCGAAGAGCTCGAACGTGAAAGCCAAGTACTGGCTGAGCGTTTAGGGACATTGCACGGCATTAAAACGCCGGAATTTTTCGACAAAAAAGTATTGGTCGGTTTTATTAGCAACTTACGCGAGCAAGGTTTAATTAGCGAAACAGATAATGGCTTGCAGGGCAGCACAGAGCTGTGCGAAGTGTATATGCATCTTAAAGCATTACTGCCAGCACGGGTCTGGCAGTCAATTAGTGATATTGTGCTCAGCCAAGCTGAGCATACATCTTGTCAGCCACAGCGCCAAGATTAACGCTGGCGCATAACCCCTTCTTGGATCGTTGAGGCCACTAAGTTGCCTTGACGGTCAAAGAACTGGCCGCGCACGAGTCCTCGCCCAGAACTAGCACTTGGGCTGTCAATGGTATATAAAATCCAATCATCTAGACGAAACGGGCGATGAAACCACATCGCATGATCAATGGTAGCTACCTGCATATTGGGTTGCATAAACGACACACCGTGCGGCTGTAATGCGGTTGGTAAAAACTCAAAGTCAGACGCATACGCTAATAAATAATTATGAATACGCTGATCATCAGGCATATCACCATTGGCTTTAAACCAAATGTGTTTAACCGGTTCAATCACTTCTGGCTTAAACGGGTTATGAAAAGTGACCGGGCGCATATCAATCGGCACTTCACGAATAAATTTATTGCGGATCACCTCGGGAATATGCTCAGCATTGGCTTGGTAAAATTCAAGCGATGACTTAAGTTCTTCCGGCGCAGGCACATCGGGCATTTTCGCTTGGTGTGATAATCCTTCCTCAAGACCTTGGAAAGACGCCGTCATATAAAAAATAGGTTTGCCGTACTGAATCGCTTTCACTCGACGAGTGCTAAAACTTTTACCATCACGGATAGTTTCAACATCATAAACAATCGGTTTAGCTGCATCCCCTGGGCGTAAAAAATAAGAGTGCAATGAATGCACAATCCGCCCTTGCGGCAAGGTTTCTTTAGCCGCAGAAAGTGCCTGCCCCATCACTTGGCCGCCAAACACAGCACCAAATCCTAGGTCTTGGCTTTGCCCGCGATACAAGCCTTGCTCTATTTCTTCTAAAGTTAATAACGACAGTAAATCATCTAAAACTTGGCTCATTCATATATCCTCAATCCCGACAAGACCCACATAATACTATAGACTACAATTATGTAAATCTAAGGGAGATAACAATGGCTTATTGGCTATTTAAAACAGAACCTGATGCGTTTTCAATCGACGATTTAAAAAACGCGCCAAATCAAACAACAGTGTGGGAAGGTGTACGTAACTATCAAGCCCGCAACTTTATGCGCGATGATGTAAAACTTGGCGACTTAGTGATGATTTATCATTCAAGCTGTAAACAGGTTGGCGTCGCGGGGATCGCAACAGTTAGTGCAGAGGCTTATCCAGATCCTTGCCAATTTGATTTAAGTAGCGATTATTACGACCCTAAATCAACCAGTGATAAGCCGCGATGGGTAGTGGTTGATGTAACCTATAAACAGCATCTCAATAAACTCGTTAGCCTTAAAGCGATTAAAGACAATAGCGCGATTACTGAAATAGCCCTTAAAAAAGGCGGACGATTATCAATCATGCCGGTCACTGAGAATGATTGGCATGAAATTATAAAAATGACCGAGTAAGCTATTTTAGGCGACTGCGGTAAACGATTAAACAGCATAGCTAAGGTGAAAGCGGCTCATTACATTTCTAACATCGGTTTACGCCATTAAATTCCCAAAATAAGGTCAGGTTTCTTTTATTTAATAGAATTTGCTAAAATGGGTGGCTTTTTTGGGTTGGGGGATAAATGAAGTTATTATATTGGTTAGATGAGTGGTTAACTCTACCTCAAGATGAGCAACAAGCTAGATTACCTATGTCTGGAGGCGATTTACTCGGTGATGTGTATGTAAAATATCATATCGTCGACGCGAATAAGCCCCTGCTGTTTACCTTTTCACCTGCCGGTACAAACTACCAAGAACATGACCTTACCGATGATTTCTCACCGTGGGCCTACAGGCTCGCAAAAAAGCAAGATGTGAATATTATTGCCTTTCAGCACTTAGGTATTAGTAACTGGTTTAGGCATCGTAATCTACTGTTTTTTATTGAACAGTTAGCCCCCCTTGTAGGTGGCTTTAAAGAGCGTTTAGGCTATGGCTTAAGCCGAGGAGGTTTTGCTGTCGGTGCCTTTGCTAATCTGTTAAAGCTCGATAAAGTGTTGCTATTTCATCCTGTTAGTACAAAAAATATAGAAAAAGCACCATGGGATGACCGCTCAAGTACCGAGATTGCTCAAAAGTTTGATTGGACGGGAGATTACCACGACTTAGATTTAGGGCATGCTAAAGGCTACATTATTTATGACCCTACTAATCGAATTGACCGCGCTCACGCTAAACGTTACCCCCAATTAACCCACTTACGGGTATTTGGTATGGGCCACAGCGTTCATGCAACCTACTTAAATAAATTTGGTTTCTATAAAGATGTAGCTGTGGATTTTATTCGCCACCAACAAATTGATATTGCGCAATTTCGCTTACAAACAAAAACTCTGCGCTTTAAAGAAGACTATTATAGAAGGCTCAACAAGGCGAATATCAAATCCACGCACCGCCAAGCCTTATTAAGCAAAGCACACAATATCCTTATTGATGAAAAACAAGCGCATGTGCAAGAACACCAAGCAAAAATTGATATTCAACCACTGATTGATGTTGCCCTAAAGCACCAAGATGAGCACCCTAATGATGCCATTCAACTGCTCGAAGTAGCCAAACAACTAGCTCCTGATGATCCTTTAGTAGAACACAAATTAAAACAGCTAAAGTAAAATAAGTAGCCCAAAATAAAAAACCGTGCTGATTAAACCAAGCACGGCTGGAAAATTTATATGTAAGCTGATCGCTTAGCCTTGCTTTTTCTTGGCCTTTTTCTTTTTATGGCCATGCTTAGGGATGATGGCAAAGTACATGACTAATGCGAGCCATGAGAAGAGGATAATGCCAATTAACCAACCATTTTTTTCATGCCCTTGGGTGCGCTTACTATTGAGCACGATTACCACAGGTAGAATATAGGCGCTCAATAATAGAATTAAAAACGCGACTTCACCCATTACTTAGCCAATCCCTGCCAATCTACTTCGCTGCTTAATACACGATCAACAGCGATGTAATGTAATATATCGCCGCTATTAACTGGGTAATTAAGTGGCGGATTTAAATCCATATTTTGGGCACTTAAGTTGTGCGCAACACCGAGTAAAATAGCATCATGATCGTGTTTAAAGTGATGGAATAATTTACCAAACTCCATTTCAGCCAACTCAGCGGGGATCACTAAGCTAAACTGAGTATCACCATGCAAGGTTGATAAAAGCTCTTCTTGTACGCGACTAGAGCCAGGATCTTGCATTGAGCGCACTAAAATTTCAGCTGATTTAGCACTTGAACATTCCACGTTATGGCAGTGCTCTAGCAACATTTCAACTTTACTTTCATCATTAAAATGCGCACTTATGTGGCAGTCATCTTTTACTAATTTACTGATACGCAGCGCTGTAGTAAATGTTTGGTCGTCATCTTGGCCATCAATAATAATTTTATCGGCTTGCTTAATCGCCACACGCTCAAGCTCTTCACAGTCGGTAAAACTCGATAAACGCACAAAATCAACATGTGCGTTAGCTAAAAAGGGGTGTTCCATTTGCTCTGTCACCGCCAGTAGAATTCGACGATCCATGCGTTTTTGGTCAGCCAAGATATAATCAATCATTTTTTTAGTGCGGGTTTGATGCCAACCAAAAATAATAATGTGATTGTTGAAATGCGAAAAACTTTTATCACCTGTCATAGCGCGCCTAATTAAATAAGTAACTGTTTGCCCTGTTTTACCTAACAGAACACCAAATAAAGCTAAACCAAATGGAATTTGCAGTATTGCTACAATCCATCGCCCCAAGTCTGTGCTGGCACTAAAATCACCATAGCCTACCGTTGAGGTAGTTACTATATAGTAGTAAACGAAGGTACTAACGGGGCTTAAAGCGGTTTCACCAGCCAAAACTAACAGTACCCAGATCAACAGCATATGCAACAGTGTTGCAATTGCAACAGCTTGCCAGCTGACCTGATCAATATGATTTCTGACTAATAAAAATAATCGTTTAAATATAAAAGGCATGCCACCACTTGGTTATTCAGCTATCAATTATGCGATAAGTTACTGTAATGCTGAAATGATGGCAATGGCTGTGCAGCACATAAATACTAAGATTATTATCTAGGCTGCTTTTTTAAAGCAGAACAGTGTAAGCTATACTTGAATTTATTAATTATATAGTCGAGTGTGTTATGTCAGGTGTATTAGCTTCTGTTGATCAGCGAACTCAACTTGTTGGTGAAAATCGCTTAGAATTATTACTGTTTTATTTGCACAGCCGACACCTGTTTGCCCTTAACGTGTTTAAGGTGAAAGAGGTGGTTAAACTGCCTCATTTAAATATTATTCCTCACGCTCATCCTAAAATTTCTGGTGTTGCTAACATTCGCGGTGAATCTATTCCAGTAATTGATTTACGCCAAGCCATTTGCATGCCAGCGGCCAAAAACATTGAAGACAGTAACCTAGTTATCACTGAATATAACCGCACCGTGCAAGGCTTTTTAATTGGTAAGGTTGATCAAATCGTCAATATGACGTGGTCTGATATTATGCCGCCACCGACTTCTGTTGGTAAAAATCATTACCTGACAGCACTCACTAAAATTCAACGTGATGGCCAAGAGCAATTAGTCGAAATCATCGATGTGGAAAAAGTACTGGCAGAAATTGTTGAATACGAAGTACAAATTTCTGATGAAATACTTGATAAAAGCATTGTGAACGAATTTGTGGGGCGCAAAATTCTCCATGCTGATGATTCCCCCACAGCGCGTAAACAAGTGAGCGATACACTGAGCCAATTAGGCATTGAGATTATTCCTGCCAGCAATGGCCTTGAAGCACTGAATATGCTTAAAGGCTGGGCCGATAAAGGCATGGATGTAGAAAAAGAGTTGCTGATGGTGATCACTGATGCTGAAATGCCCGCGATGGATGGTTATCGACTAACTTATGAGATCCGTAACGATAATCGCTTAAAGAACCTACATGTAGTGCTTAACACTTCCCTCAGCGGTAGCTTTAACCAAGCTATGGTAGAAAAGGTGGGCTGTAATGCGTTTTTATCTAAATTCCAACCTGATTTACTGGTTGAAGAAGTGCAAAGCCGCCTCAAGGCAGTATTGACTAGCAACCCTTCATAGCAGCCGTTACTGCTTTAGTCTATTTGCCAATGAAACGTTTTCGTGATTAATTGGCATTACACACATAATAAAAATACACTTTTATGCTTAATAAAATTGCCAAGCCATTCACAAAACTAGTAGAACGTTATCTGCCCGATCCGTTTATCTTTGTAATTTTACTCACCTTACTAACTTTTATAATTGCAACACTCGTAACGCCTTCAAGCCCACAGCAAGTTTTAACAGCATGGGGCAGTGGTTTCTGGAACTTACTCAGTTTTGCCATGCAAATGCTACTGGTATTACTGACCGGCTACATGTTAGCAAGCACACCTATTATGAGCCGATTGCTCACGCAATTGGCAAAACTTGCTAATACTGCACCAAAAGCGATTATCTTAGTCACCTTAGTGTCATTGCTCGCCAGTTGGATCAACTGGGGTTTTGGTTTAGTGATTGGTGCTTTGTTTGCCAAAGCCATTGCTCGCCAGACACTGGTTGATTATCGTCTACTGGTTGCCAGTGCCTATTCTGGCTTTATTGTTTGGCATGGTGGCTTAGCAGGTTCAATTCCGTTAACTATCGCAACGCAGGGGCATTTTTCACAGCAGAGCATTGGCGTAATAAACACCAGTGACACGCTATTTTCAGGCTTTAATATCGCCATTGTAGTGGGCTTGTTTATTATTATGCCACTAGTCAATCGCTATATGTTACCCAGCACTGAAGACAGTATATATGTTGATAAAAGCCTATTAATAGAAGCGACCCCCAAACCCGATAAAGTGACTCGTCCTGCCGATAAAATTGAGCATAGTAAGTTATTAGGGCTAGGAATTGGTATGCTTGGGCTAGTTTATTTAGTTAACTATTTTATCTTTAATGGCGGCTCACTTAATTTAAATAGTGTGATTGCGCTGTTTTTATTTTCTGCCATTTTACTACATCAAACGCCATATAATTTACTTAATAGCCTACAACAAGCAGTGCCCAGCGGCGCGGGAATTATTATCCAGTTCCCATTTTATGCAGGGATCATGGCGATTATGGTTGATACCGGCTTAGCACAACAAATTTCGCAAGGCTTTATAGCCATAGCCAGCGCAGAATCATTGCCGTTTTGGAGTTTTTTAAGTGCCGGCTTAGTGAATATATTTGTGCCATCAGGCGGCGGCCAATGGGCGGTACAAGCGCCTATCGTAATACCCGCAGCACAGGCTTTAGGTGCCGACATGCCCCGCGTAGCAATGGCGGTAGCCTGGGGAGATGCTTGGACTAACCTGATTCAACCATTCTGGGCTTTACCAGTACTGGCTATCGCAGGTTTAAAAGCCAAAGACATTATGGGTTTTTGTTTAGTGCAGTTAATTATTACAGGGGTGTTTATATCCTTGGTATTGAGTTTTTATTGATTCATGACAAAACTCAATGGCGCAATCTTTCATTGCGCCTTATAGAAATTAACTCGATAAAATCTTCATCGGCAGGCTTAAAATCGGATTTTCTGAATCAGCAAAATGCATCATCACCGCGACGTGTCCTGCAACGACGAGTGCATACATTACCGCTGAAAAACCTTGTCCGTATTTGTCCAGTGGCAATAAATGCGAGTAATGGCGGCCGCGCCACTCAAACACGATTTCCAGCGCACCGATGAATAAGAAAAACACCAATAGCATTAAGCCAAAGGTGTAGCTTATCCATAAACCAAATAACACACCAAGCAAGCACACACTTAAGCCAATCCAAGAGCGCATTGAAAAGCTTATGCTCTTTAGGACATGACCACCGTCGAGCGGTAAGATGGGTAATAGGTTAAATAAGTTAAGTAATGCGCTGAGCACCGCAACGCCTGCGAAGATTTCCATCTCGGTGGCGTAATAAAGCACCACACCTAAAACAGAGGTGATCAAACCAAATGCGGGCCCCATAAGCGAGATAACCACATCTTGCCAACGGGTGGTAATTTTATCGTCACTGACGGCAAGGCCACCAACAAACGGAATTAAGTAAATGCCTTTGGTTTTAATACCAAAATATTGCATCGCTCTAACATGGCCATATTCGTGGATCACTAAACAGGCTATCAGCATCAAGGCAAATTCAAAGGTGAACAGCCACGCATAACCGGCCACGGAAGCGCCAGCTAACGCCACTTTAACGACTTTGGCACTTTTAAATATCTTAAAACCGAGCGCAAATATCCCAAGTAGCCCTTGCTTAGGTTTGGTTTTTTCAATTGGCGGCAAGGTGAGTTGTTGCACAAATTGATCATTAATATGTAGTGATAAGCTTTGTTCAACCACAGCACTGGTGTCTAAGCCAATCACTTGATCGTCAAGTTTAAATTCAAAATAGTTTTCGCGCGGATTATCAAATCCAATCGCTTGTTGTTGCTGAAAAATTTTTACAATTTGTCGCCCTGCAAGCACTAAACTAAATTGTTGTTCAGCGAGAGTTAGCTGTATTTGCATGATGTCACTTTAAAGCTTAAAAATTATATTGTTAGTATACCGATTTTTTTAGCGAGGTTATGGAATATATTTTCATCGCTAAAGCTGACACTTTGCCGATCATCTACTACTTTTAAGCTACCAGTACGTTTTATTTCAGGGAATAGAAATGACAAAAGCAGCACGCAATATTCTAGTTGTTGATGATTCAAAAGCGATTTTAGTGGTGATGCAAGCTATTTTAAATGAGCTTAACGTCCCCCATGTGACAACCTGCTTAGACGCGCAAGATGCACTTAATAAAGTAAAAGCAAAGCCATATTTTTTTGATGCCGTTTTCACTGATCTAAATATGCCCGACATGGATGGTATGGAGCTTATTCGCCACCTTGGCGAGATCCATTATCCCGGCGCCATTGTGATTATTTCAGAAATGAACTCCAAGATAATTGATTTGGCCGCTGATTTAGCACGCAAAAATAATATACATTTAATTGGCAATATTGCTAAGCCAGTGCAGCTTAATCAAGTTTATACGCTCCTTAAGAAATTAGAATATTTAGCGTGCCACACTGAAAAAACCAGCGAGCCAATTTCTGAAGCACAACTGCTGCATGCAATCAGCCATAATGAAATTACCCCGTTTTATCAACCAAAGGTAAACCGCACAAATAACAAAGTTGAAAGTGTAGAAGTATTAGCGCGGATTGTGACCGCCGAAAACAGCGTTATTATTTTACCAGAACGGTTTATTTGTGTTGCCGAAGATTTAGATTTGATTAACCTGATCACCTTTCAATTATTTGAAAAAGCGACGGGGGATTTTTCGGAAATAAAAAACCGTTTGGGGTATAAGCTTAAACTCGCTTTTAATTTATCGCCATGTCAACTTGAGGATTTAAGTTGCCCAGATAAACTGGCACTCATTTTACAACTCAACCAGCTTACGCCTAGCGAAATTATTTTAGAGATCACCGAGCAACATGCGTTATCCACCTCAGCTCAATTAGAAACATTAAACCGCTTAAGAATGCGTGGTTTTGGTATTTCACTTGATGATTTTGGTACTGGTTTTACTAATATACAGCAACTAAAAACCTTACCTTTTACCGAGGTAAAAATCGACCGCACCTTGATTAGCAATATCGAAAGCGACTTATTTTCTCAGGTTATTGTTAGTAGCTTAGTGCATATTGCTATTCAAGATGACCTAACAATTGTCGCCGAAGGCATTGAACGTGTTGAAGAGCTTGAGTTTTTAGATCGCTTTAAAGAGCATATATTAATGCAGGGCTTTTTGATCAGCCGCCCAAAAGGCAAAGTAGAGTTTATTCGCTGGGCGCAATCATGGCTACATATGGTGTCATTAAATAGTAATAGCCGACGTTAATGTTTGCCTTTTGGTGAGTTTTTCTCGGCGTTAAATTCACCACTTACTTCTTCACTTAACTCTTTGCTTAACTCTTCACTTAATAATGTATTACTATTTGCTAGGCGCTGGCGCCAACGCTGCTTTGCAACCGCTTGCATGTTGGCAGATTGGTCATGCTCATCGACTATTTCAAAGCCCATTAACGCCTCAATCATATCTTCAAGCGTAACAATCCCCTGCACATCGCCGTACTCGTCTATCACTAAACAAATATGCGTACGCTCGGCTAATAAAGTATGCAATAGCGTGGGTACGTACAATGTCTCTGGGACAGTATAAATAGGCTTGATCAACTTGCTGATTTTATAGTCTTTGCCCAGTCGATGAAAGGCCAACATAATATCGTTTTTATGCACAAAGCCGATAATATCGTCACCATTTTTGTCATACACCAACACCCGAGAAAATGCCGATGAGCCATGTTCCGCTAGGTATTGGTCGACAGTTAAATCCTTGTGTACTTTAAATAATACCGTGCGTGGAGTAATTAAAGAATCTAACTTAGCATGGCGAAAATGCAATAAACTGCGGATGATTTCAGACTCTTCCTGATGCAGCGCTCCTGATTGTGACCCCATATCAGCCATTGCTTCTATTTCTTGGCGAATGTAATAAGCTTCATTGTAATTACGACCTAAAATACTGGTGAGCTTTTCGGCAAACCATACAAAAGGTTTGAGCGCGATAACTAAGTAGCGCAGCGCTCGGGTAACTATCGGAGCAAGCGCTCGCCAGTGTTTTGCTCCTAAGGTTTTAGGGATGATTTCTGATAGTACCAGTACCAATAAGGTCATTATCGCTGAAGCAATACCCACGGCGGCATCTGAAAACACCACCGCAGCTTGTGCTCCAACGCCCGCAGCACCGGCAGTATGGGCAATGGTATTTAACGTTAAAATAGCCGCTAACGGTTGATCAATATTGGTTTTCAAGTGCTCAAACCGCTGTGCTAATTTAGGCTTTTTTTTACGCAGCACTGCGACATAACTTGGCGTAATGCTCAACAGCACCGCTTCCATAATAGAGCATAAAAAAGAAATCGTGATCGCTACGACCATGTAAACGATTAATAATGTCACTGTGACCTCTTAGTCATTCAATTAGATACACCTTAACAACTGTGAGCGCCAACCTCAAACTCCGTGAGTGATAAACTGAAATCCATCGCAGAGCGCTTTTTGGTGCTACGGCGCCATGCTATATTCAATTAAATTCCCTACATTAGGCTCAACTATGAATTATAGCTCAGCATGGCGCGGTAAAGCTCCTCGCCTAACCACCGCACTGGCGATATTAACTTTAAGCACACTAAGTAATGTAGCACTTGCTGCACCAATAAATAAAAGCGATATTAAGTTTATTGGCCCACTTGGCGCAGATATGCAGTTAAAGCCCTACCAAACTCAGCATCAAGACGCGATTATTCAAGCTCTTTTACCTAGCATTCAACAACCAACAACAAGCATCACGGTATTTGGCGAAAAATTAAAGTGGCAAAACTTAGATAAAGTCAGCGCCTTAACCCTTGGCGGCTTACAAGCATTAAAGTTTTCCACACATGCTGAGCGCTTTAGCCAAGGCACGCTCACTCTCAAAGGTATAGAAAAGGCGCAGCTGTTTATCAATGGTGAAAAACAAACGGCTAAAAAAGAAAATTATGAATTAGCATTACCGCAAGGCGATCACCAAATAGTCATTATTGCTGAGCAAGTGGCGAACTGGCACGATGTTGAGATTGATTTTAGTCCGAACACTGACATTGATACGTTAACTTTTAGTAGCGCAACACAGCATGGTTTATCTGCCAAGCAATTGTTTGATGCTACCACAGTCAGCGCGCTCTCAATGGCCCCTGATGGCAAACAGTATTTAGTGGCTAAACGTCATTACCAAGACAGCACCGGCAACCAAGCGAATGTCATTACTGAACTGAAAAATGATGATAACCAAACGATTTATCGCTTTGAGTCAGGCCAGCCAAGCAACATTATTTGGAGCCCAGATAACAATTATTTAGTGTATTTATTAGATGGAAAGTTAACCCAGTTAAACCGTAACACACTAAACCTAAAGGTAATTGCCAATAATCTAGAGGGCGCAAGCAGTTTTGCTTATTACGATAACAACAGCTTAATCTTTAGCTGGTCAAAGTCACCGACAGCAGATAGCAGCCTCACTAAGCATTACCGCGGCCTGCAAGATCGTTGGTCATATGCTCGTACGACTTCACAAGCTTATTTATTAGATATTAACACCGGCCTAAGTAAAGCACTGAGCCAAGGGCCGCTTAGCCACAGTATTGAAGATTTTAATAGTAAACGCGGTACTGTAATACTCAGCCGCGGTACTGAAGCAATGCAAGCTGCAACTCACCCTACTACAGAATTAGTAGAGCTGAATGTTGCCAATGCGAGCAACACAGTTATTGGTCAGTTTGCGACATTTAATCAAGCAAAGTACACCGGCGATGATATTTATGTCACGGCAGGCCCTGATTTTAAAGCCGGCTTAGGCAGAAACTTGCCAGAGAATATGTTGGCAAATAACTACGACGGGCAGCTTTATCTATTAACCGACAATGGCAAAAATGCAGTACCTTTAAGCCGTGAGTTTGACCCTGCCATTGGCCAGCTTGAAGTACTCGCTAATGGCGATGCCATTGTTAAAGTGACCGAACAAGACACCATTGCTTTGTATCTATACGATAAAAGTAAGCAGCGCTTTAGCAAACTTAACACTGGGTTTGATGTGGTTGAACAATTTAGTTACTCAAGCAGTCGCAGCCCTGCTATTTTAGTCAGTGGTTCAAATGCATCATCACCACAACAACTAAAACAGCTAACTATTAGCAAAAACAAAGCAACCACACTTTGGGATTCACAACCGCAAGAATACGCCAATACCAATATAGCCAGCTTAGAAGAATTTAACTTTACCAATGCCGCAGGCACTAAAATTAAAGGTCGAGTTTACTTACCAAGCAATCTTGATAAAAATAAACAATACCCAGCGCTAGTTTATTACTATGGCGGTACGTCACCCGTTACTCGTGGCTTTACCGGCCGCTACCCATTTAACTTATGGGCAGAGCATGGCTATGTGGTTTATGTAGTGCAACCGACTGGCGCAACAGGTTTTGGCCAACAGTTTTCGGCAAAACACGTCAATGCATGGGGACAATATACTGCTGACGATATAATGCAAGGCACGCAAGCGCTGCTAAAACAGTACCCGTTCATTGATAAACAGCGTTTAGGTAATTTAGGGGCGTCTTATGGTGGCTTTATGACCATGCTACTGACCACCAAAACCGATATGTTTAGCGCCTCAATTGCCCATGCAGGCATTTCTAATATCACTTCATATTGGGGTCAAGGTTGGTGGGGCTATTTATATTCAGGTGAAGCGTCTAAAAACAGCTACCCTTGGAATAACAGCACGCTATACAGCCAGCATAGTCCGGTATTTCACGCTGACAAAGTAACAACACCGCTACTGCTATTGCATGGTGATGCTGATACCAATGTTCCAGTGGGTGAAAGTCATAATATGTACACCGCCCTTAAACTACTTGGTAAAGAGGTTGATCTGATTGAATACAAAGGGGCTGATCATCAAATATTCGCCCGAGATCAACGTTTTAATTGGTGGAACACGATGCTGGCATACTTTGATAAACACTTAAAAGAGCAGCCGCAATGGTGGCAGTATTTATATCCGGAAAAATAGTTTTACAGCAAGCAATAGGCAAACCCTCTAGGTTTGCCTATTTTTAATTATCTAATAATCGTCTAAATAGTGTATAAATACTAAAAATCGCCCTTCTCACCATTTACGAATGAGTGATAACATAGCGGCATCATTAAAGGTAATTAAGATACTATGACTATTCATGTTTTATTGGTTGAAGATGACGAGCTATTAGTTAAGCGTATAATCAATCATTTTACGCAGACTGAATTTTGTATTGAAAATGACGCCACTGGCGCTGACGCCTTAGCCATAGTGCAATCTCGTGCTAATAACCATGATGCCATTTCATTAGCGATTGTTGACATAGTATTACCAAAACGAGATGGTCTTCACTTAGCAAAAGAACTCAATACGCTTACCGATATCGGTGTGATCATGCTTTCAAGCCGCGACTCGCAGGCCGACCGTATCGCAGGCCTTGCCCAAGGCGCTGATGATTACATTTGCAAACCGGTTGATTTATTAGAGCTTGAACTGCGTATGCGAGCGCTTTATAAACGCTTGAACAACAATAATAGCCACGACGAAAGTGAAGAATTTATTGAATACGCTGACTTCAAACTGCACCCAGATAATCGCACGCTAATTACTGCCGCAGGGGTTGAATCACGTTTGACCGAAGCAGAACATAAAGTGCTTATTTGCTTGATCAGTAACGCGGGTAAAGCCACCTCTCGTGAAAAAATATCAGAAGAAATTGGCCAGCCAGATTGGAGCCCTAACGATCGCACCGTTGATGTACTGATTGGTCGCCTACGTAAAAAACTTAATGATGAAAAAGACCAAAAACGCATTGTGACCGTACGTGGTAAAGGCTACATGCTATCCATCTAGTATTGACTCAATTGCGCTAGTAACCGCTCAAACGCCCGATAATTCAACGCTTCTTTTAGCTCGCTCAGGGTAATATTTGTTTGCCCTTTTAAATCACTGATCGTTCGCGCAACTTTAATAACGCGATGATAAGAGCGAGGCGATAACGACAACTTCTCGCTAGCTTTTGCTAAAAACTGCAATTCCGCTGCCGCCAGTACACAATGCACGCTCATCTCTTTATTATTAAGCCGCGCATTCACTTTGCCTTGCCGATTTAGTTGTAAATTATAGGCCGCTTCAACTCGGGCTCGCACTGTAGCACTCGTTTCTTCAGCTTCGGTACTTTGCAGCTGCGTACTATTTAAACGAGGCAGTTCTATTTGTAAATCAATACGGTCGATAAAAGGCCCTGATACTCGCGATAAATAACGCATAACTTGATCTGGCGTTGCGCGTTTATCATTATGACAACCAGTGGGGCTGGGATTAAGTGCCGCTATGAGCTGAAACTGCGCTGGAAATTCCATTTGCCGCGCCGCTCTTGAGATAGTAACAGTGCCGGTTTCCATTGGTTCGCGCAATGAATCAAGTACTTTTCGCTCAAACTCCGGTAATTCATCGAGAAATAATACACCATTGTGTGCCAAGGAAATTTCCCCCGGTTTTGGATTCGATGAGCCACCAACTAATGCGACAGCAGAGCAGGTGTGATGAGGATTACGAAATGGTCGCTTACGCCAATTAGTTAAATCAACACTTTGCCCTATGATTGAGTACAAAGCAGCAGTAGAGAGCGCCTCATCATCAGACATGCCAGGCATTATCGTTGGCATACGCTGCGCCAGCATCGACTTACCAGTACCCGGCGGCCCTAAAAACAATAAATTATGACCACCCGCGGCAGCAATTTCTAACACTCTTTTCGCACCTGGTTGCCCTTTTACGTCACTTAAATCAATTAAAAATTCAACACCGCTATGCTGTTGTTCTGGATAGCTAATATTAAACGGTAACGGCTGTTGATTAAGTAAATCACTCCACACATCTTGAATAGAGGAAATAGCTTTGCGCTGCACACCATTGACTAGGCTTGCTAAGCTGTCATTGACTAATGGTAAAAAGCAGCAGCGTCCTTGCGCTTTAGCAGCCAACACCGAAGGAAGTATCGCATTCACGCCACGTACTTCGCCGTTAAGCGCCAATTCGCCGTAAAATTCATACTTTTCAATATCAGTGCAAACAATC
Organism: Pseudoalteromonas sp.; assembly: GCF_036960685.1. Classification (GTDB taxonomy): domain Bacteria; phylum Pseudomonadota; class Gammaproteobacteria; order Enterobacterales; family Alteromonadaceae; genus Pseudoalteromonas. The sequence continues at coordinate 121,945 of NZ_JBALXK010000011.1, forward strand.
TGCCCTGATGCCACTAAAATGCCAATCGCAATTGCTAAATCAAAACGGCCGCCATCTTTGGGCAAGTCGGCTGGTGCTAAGTTTACGGTTATACGTTGATCGGGGAAGCCAAATTTGGAGTTTTCTAATGCACTACGAACCCGATCTTTAGCCTCTTTAACTGACGCTTCAGGCAGGCCAACAATATGAAATGCCGGTAAACCATTACCTAAATGTACTTCTACAATCACTTCGGGTGCTTGAATGCCCACCTGGGCACGCGAATAAATTCGAGCTAATGACATCCTTTGTCCCTGTAATGTTATATTCTTTACAGTCTAGTCAGGATATTTGAAAACATGTAGTGTTAGTTGCCATTTCATTGCAGCAAGACGCAATAACAAGGTGGTTAACATAGCGAGAATCATGGCCATTTCTGTTGCCACGTTAAAGGCAATGCCTTGAGTGTAAATGATACCACCAGCAATACAGGTAATAGCATACAGCTCACCTTTTAATAACATGGGAATATTACCAGCGAGTACATCGCGGGTAACGCCACCAAAACAACCAGTGATAACCCCCATAATAATAGCGGTTGTTGCAGGCATACCTGCAAGCAGTGCTTTTTGTGCGCCCATAACAGCAAAAAATGCTAAACCAAACGCATCAGCAACATGTAAGTGGTATACAGGAATTGATTTTTGTTTATTGATCAAACGAGCGGTAACAAATACAGAAGCAAAAATAGCGATAAAATAACTTTGGTCGTGCAACCAGAACACAGGTACATCCAAAATTAAATCTCGGATTGTTCCCCCACCTATCGCAGTGACAGTTGCTAATACCACGACACCAAAACCGTCCATTTTTTTATCATAGGCAATTAAAGTACCTGACATTGCAAATACCGCGATGCCGATTAGATCAAACCAATGGTAAAGTTCTGTCATATTTGTAACTAAAAGTTGAGAGTATTAACTTTGTATCATAAACCTCAACAACTTTTAAGAATTAGTCACTTTTTTCTATCAACTCAATAAGTTCATCGTTTCGCAAAAACGATAAATTAACAGCTAATACAACTGGAAGAAATGCTTTCATAGTCTCCTCGATAAAAAAAGCAGGGCTAATTTGCCCTGCTCTTAACTTGCTATTGCTTCAACATACTACCCGCAACATTAATAAATAGTTCAGGATCTTCCATATCAGGATGGTTATCTGGCGCTTCAAAACCAAACACTGACACTGCAAAACCGTCTCCTCCATTTATCACAGCTTGTGGTGAAATAACGACTCCATAAGCCGAGTCACCTTCTAGTTCTAATGGGCTATAAAGTTTAAGTTGGCCCAGCTCAATTGACCATTCAACCACACGAAGTTCGCCATTAATTTCAAAGCGCGCATCGTTTGTCATAATATCGATTGCTAAATCAACTTGACCCGTACCGTCATCAGTTACATAGCGAAGTATGTGCTGACCTAATACATCCTCCTCGGTAAACTCAATTTCGTTTGCATCAACATCAGTTACCCTTTGCATCACACCAAAGTCATCGCCATCATGCCAAATAATCTTGTTACCTCGTGGTTGTACAACAAAGTATGGGTCAGCTTCACTGAGACCATCAAGTTGGTTAGTAAAGTAATCAACTGTGACACTCAAAGTGCTAGGATCGCCACTTGGATCACTTGCAACGGTATAAGTACTTCCTGTAATACCTGGGTCATACTCTTGCGTATGTTCAAGCTCAATAAAATAACCATCTTCTTTAAATACTGCCATAAAGAAGTCGCCGCCACTAATAGAGCCTTCTATATATGCCCCTACTAACGGATTGCTTGGATCATAAATTCGACTAAAAATAACTTCGCCTTCATCTTCGATATTTAAGGTCATCACATCGCCATCAACAGTTAGTGTTTTCGCACCAGTATCATTGAGGCCAAAATTGCCGTTAGTGTCATCTTCGAGTTGTACTGAAAACTCCCCCGTATCAGCATTCCATGTAAAGTCTCCATATTCATAACCAGCGAAACCATCGTCTTCATCGTCTTTTGCCAGACTTTGAACTTGTATCCACTTACCATCACGAAGTACAACAACCACATCCGGTTCATCAGCCAGCTGCCATGCACCATCTAAAGGGTGAGCAGGGGTTGGACGAACAACAACTATTTGTTGCTGTGCTTTAGCAACATCAAAATACCAACGTTGCTTATCTGCTTCAGTACACATTGCTGATTGAGCATAAACACAGACTGTAAGATAATCCCGATCAAAGTCACTGATCTCAGCTTTCATAGTACCAAAGAGTATTTTTCCGGCGGCTAAGGTATAGTTATTTTCAGTCGTTGCGCCTTGATATTGCTGAGTCAGCGTATACTCATTCTTATCAAGCTCTGCATTATAAGTTGTCGCGATTGTCACAGATGCAACGGCTCGCTCTTTTGGCGTATAAAGTGTGATGTAATTCTCATCAGTTGGATAACCATTGGCATCAAAGCCTGAGTTGTTCTCCAGCCAATACGGGGCAAACTTAGCTACACCGTACTCAGCTGAGACTGAGAATTCGCGAATATGTGACGAATAATCTTCAACGCGCTCACTACCATCATTATTAAAGAAACGGTATTTACGGTAGGTGTAGTAATGACCATTATTTTCAGCAAGTAATTGTTGTGAGAACTCGCTATATACTACACAGTCATTATTCGGATTATCACAAACAGGCTGTACCCCAGAGTCTGTGTAATAATTATTACGAATGAACTTCCCTTCACTATCAATAGCCCAAGAACGATAGTTTTGATCAAGATTAAAATTCATTAAGCCATCTTCATATACGTCATAATGTAAATCAGTTTGCGGAACATTTTGGCCTTGATAAATTGTCCACTTACCTAGTAACTCTGACCCTTCAAATGCTAATGAATTATCTTTAACCATTAAACCATTTGCTGTTCGAGTTGCTGAATCATCTTTAGCTTCAAGAGATGCTACAAAGTGATAACCTACAGTGACATCTTTAATTAGCCAAAAACTATAATTGAAAGAGAGTTCCTCTGCTTCACTTGTCACCATTAATTGATTGCCTGTAACAGACCAGTTGATAGCAATTGGCGCTTTAGTATTATCAACTAAGGTCCCTGTCCCCCCTTGCGCTAGGTTAAGCGAAATAGCTTCACTGAAACCATATAAACGTGATACTCGTTCAACATACCAAGTACCAATAAGATCACTACTTGGTATTGCTAACGTGCGTTCTTTAGGAATAAGCGTAAGGTTACTAGTAGAGGAAGTAGTTTGTTTAGTATCTGCATTGCCAGTAATTTTTGTTTCATATTCACTAAAAAACTCGACACTTTTATTAGCTTCATTTTCTAATAGCACAGTCAAACCAAGTGCATTTAAATAAATACACTCTTCTTGCTGCTCACTGCCATCACTAGGATAACTACATGAAACTAAAGCCGGCTCAGTTAAGCTAATGCTGATATCATTTTCTTGTTGTTGCCAAGTAAATGTCGCGTTTACCTCATAGCTACTATATGTACCCGTGCCATCGTCATTAAAGTCTAGCTGTGAGGCTGCAGCACTGTAAAATTTAGGGGCCATAAGTATATATTGCCCGCTAATTTCGCCTACAGTTCCATCTACTAATTCATCATCTTCTTTGATAGTTTGCTTAACTGTTTCAATAAGCTCAGAGTCTTTACTATTTACAGAGTTAATAAAGTTTTCAATATCATCAGCATTGCCGATCAAATCTAATGTTGAATCAATTCCCTCTGGTAATTCGTAGGCGTCATTATCAACAATTATTTTGATCAATGCCGCTAATAATAACTTTTCATCTGCATCAACAGCTAACAGTGCCTTATCTAACGCTTGCTCATCCTCAACTTCTGTATTGTCGCGACTTAAAAGCGCAAATTCGGCGGTGGTTACATTAGTAATGTTTACGCCAAAATTTTCGTCTTTCGTCAGTTTTCCATCATCCCCTGCTTGCGATACTAAGGTGGCCACTGAACGCAATTGAGAAATAAATTCAACTTCTGGGTTAATCGAGTTATTGCCCAGCGCAACTAATCTCACGAGCTTATTGGCATACGAGTCATCAACTTCAATTTCAATACTGTATTTACCACTGTCATCTGCAATGATTTGAAACTCTTCATCACCCACCATCACGGCAACATTCGGTGAGGCAATCGGTTCATCCGTTACAATACCCGTAATGGTTACACTTAATGCTTTACGTTTGATATTTATAGTCACTGCTGCAGTAGCGGTCGCTCCCTTGTCATCGGTGACTGTTACTTCGAGTACCAACTGTTCATCTACTTCAATATCAGGCGCGGTAAAGCTTACTTGTTTGTCATCACTGCCTGAAAGCTCAACTTGCGGCCCCGAAATATATTTCCAAGCATAGCTGGTAATACTACCATCACTGTCTGTAGCAGTTGCTGTGACACTAAGTTCACTACCTTCAATAACCTCTGCGTCACTGCTAATACTCACAGTGGGTTTATTATTACTCGTTGGTTGGGGAGCTGGCGAGTCATCATCATCACTACCGCCACATCCAGCAAGATGGAGCGAGCTGACTAACAACGCCGCTGCTCCCAGCGTTTTAATTCTGCTTTGTGAGTACATTGTATTTTCCTTTATTTAAAGCAAGGCCAGTGCCCATCATCAATATTTGATTCACCAGCCTGCATGTGTCTACTTCATCAGGTTTGCTCTAATTCATTAGGTTTACTCTAACGAAATGCGCTAATTAAATAGGGTAGGATAATTTAATAAAACTGAGGTGCTGATATGCGACTAAAATGAGCAAATTACCGACAAGCAATTTAATATCAATAACTTAAAAGCATGAAAGGTGATAGGAAAGCGCGTTATGTGTTTTCCAATGCAATTAAATGGGCTTTATTACAGTTGATTTTAGCCTGACACGGCTAAAGTATGTGATAACCATCGTGGTGGGGTTTAATGAGAAAATGGCAAAGGCTGGGCCTACTCTCCAACCTCTGCCTAAGGAGAAATTTCATATACAAAATAACTGCCAATGATAAGCGCAAAATATTCTATCAGCGCTACTTTTCATCATAGAGCAGCCTCAAAAAAAATCCGCTCTCTTTTGCGACTAAAATGTCCTCATATACGACAAAACATTAAAATTCAATCAATTAGAACACTGAAACTGTTTGGCTGTCATATTATATTTAGCCTTAAAAGTTTTTGAAAAATGAGATCGTGAAGTAAAACCAACATTTTCTATTACTAAATTAATTTGCTGACCAGTGCGAATTAACTCCGCAGCTTTTGTTAACCTGTAATCACGGATATATTCTGTGGGCGATAGATTAACCAGCACCTTCAATTTACGCTGTAATTGTCGTTCACTTAAGGCAAGCTGCTTTGCACACATAGGCACGGTTAATTCCGGGCGGTGATAGTTTTCGGCTAAAAACGCATCGATGTTTATTAGTAACTGTGCATCTTTTGGATCTGTCATCGCACTTGTCGTATCCAACTGCGAATTAGCATTGTGTGTTGTTCTTTGTTGGTGGTATTTAGCAACCCAGGCCACCCAGTTATCAACTTTTAGTAGCAGTTCGGCACGCTCAAAAGGTTTGGTTATGACATCCATAGCGTAATGGTTTAAGCCTTTTAATTTACTATCATGATCACCTTTGGCCGTTAAGATAATAGCAGGGATATGACATGTTACATGCGATTGGTGTAACTCCTGCAATAAGCTGAAGCCATCCATTTCGGGCATCATTAAATCAGTAATGATCAGATCTGGCACATACTCAAGTAATAACGCCATCGCCACTTTACCATTTTCAGCCATCAGCACTTTGTATTTAATACTAAGCTCGCTGTGTAAATAGTTACGTAGATCATCATTATCTTCAACCACCAAAATAGTCGCCATGTTATTACTGATTGCGTCACTGACTATGGGAGTACTGACTACAGGAGTAATGTGTTGCAACGCCGCCGTTGATTGATTAGGTAATGGTGTAACTAAATCTAGCAACACAGTAAATTCGGTGCCTTTTAAAAGTGTACTAGTAAGTGCTATTGACCCTTTATATTTATCAACAAGCCGCTTTACGATTGATAAACCAACGCCACTGCCTTCAATATTAGAATGGCCACTGGCGCGATAAAATAAGTCATATACTTTATCTCTTTCGACCTCTGCAATACCGCGTCCGGTATCTCGCACTGTAATTTGCGCCTGCTGTGCTTGTCGCGAAACAATAAACTCTATTTCTCCCTGTGTTGTATATTTAAAAGCATTACTTAATAGATTACTAAAAATAGTAATTAAACCCTCACGACTGGCATTCACATATAAGTCATCATCTATTTGGTAATCAAACTGCAATTGCTGCTCACCCAGCACATTAAACTGAGCAGCGACCTCACGAGCGATTGCCGACAGAGAAATATACTTAACCTCATCAGCACTACTTTCATCAAAACGCGTCAGGGTTAATAACTTATCGACTAAGCTTTCCAATCGCTTAGAGTTACGTAATGCTAAATTCAGGTTATGTCTTTTTTTATCGCTACTTTCATTGGCGAGCAAAGCTTGTAACGGCGCAACCAAAAGACTCAAAGGGGTTCTTAATTCATGTGAGGCATGGGTGAAAAAGCGCACTTTATTCTCTAAGGTATCACTGAGAGCAGTTGCCTGCTGCTCAATGAGTTCTTTTTGCTGCGCTATTTCCTGAGTTCGTAATGCTACAAATGCTTCCAGTTCAGCTTTTTGGTGCCTTAAACGACGTGTCCATAAAACAATGCACAGCCAAACAATACAGATCGCTGCAAAAAAATAGCCAATATAAAACACCCAAGAGCGCCACCAAGGGGTAAGCACATGAAAGTTAACTAACACCGGTGCTAATGCTGGGACACCGGCTTTTGAAAATGCTTCAACGATTAATTGATACTGACCCGGCGGTAGATTGGTGTAATCAATTTTTAAATTGCTGCCCTGTGCTGTACGCCACTGTTGCTCAAACCCTGTTAAACGATAACGATACTGGTTTTGTTCGGGCTCTAAATAATGCAAGTAGTTAACCGTTAACGACACCCGCTGTACATCGGCGGCAATTTCTAGCTGACGCTCTTTCTCTACCTCATAATGCATACCTAGCGTGCTGTTATATCGGTTAACTAATGCTGTATCGTCAAAACTAAGCTCTGTCAGGGCAAGCTTTGCGCTGCCCTGATTTTGTGTTTGCTGTGCAGGCTGAAACACGGTCAACCCTTGCGTGCCACCAAAAATAATCTGACCTTCTTTATTTTTTAAGTAAGCACCTGCGTTAAACTCATTTCCTTGTAAACCATCTTTAGCCTGAAAATGAGTTATTTGAAAGCTCTGGCTGTCTATTTTGACTAAACCATTGTTCGTACTGAGCCAGACATTGTGCTGTTTATCACTGATCAAACCGTAAACAACTTGATTGGGTAACCCTTGCTCAAGGCCTAAATAAATAACTTCTCCTGAGCCTGCGGTGATGATATTAATTCCATCGGAAGTCGCCAACCACATATCATTATTAGCACGGCGTAAGAATGCTCGCACAGTGTTATGACTCAGCCCCAAGCCATTTTCTTGCTTAGCGTAATTGGTTAATTCATTACTTATAAAATCATAGCGATACGCTCCTTCACCATCAGTGGCAAACCATAATTGCTGCTCGTTATCTTGGTAAATTTTTGTAACCCGTGGTGCCGTTATTATTAAGTTTGAGTCGCCTTGCTTAGTGGCATAACTGATAAATTGCTTGCTCTTGTTATCAAAACGAAATAACCCTCCGCCATTGGTTCCCACCCATACATCATTGTGCTTATCGACTAACAAACAATAAATACTATTTTCAGTCAGGCCATGCTCACCAACGCCTGCCTTATAAGAGATCAGCTGACCTTGTTTAGTGATCACATCAATACCATCAGCCCAAGTGCCAATCCATGTATTACCTTGTTGGTCTTGGGTAATTGCCTTGATTGCATTACTTGATAGCGCCAAAGGTTGCGACTGTTTATCTAAATGCTTCACCCGGTTAAATTGACGGTCTAATATATCAATACCACCACCCCAACTGCCGTACCAAATTTGTTGTTGTGGGTCTTCATACAATGCCCATGCATCATTGCTGGTAAGAGGGCTGGGCTTTTTCAATTTATTAAAGTTGAGAGTCGTTGGATCAAGTTTACTAATGCCATTGGCAGTGCCAAACCACATGATGCCAGTTTGGTCCTGAAACACACTGTACACACGATTATGCGCAAGACTGTAACGATCAAACGGATCATGCTCTAACCGACTAAAAGACTTGCTCTGTCTGTTATAAATACTGACACCCCCACCTCGGGTTGCCAGCCAAACACGCCCTTGTTGATCAAATTCAATATCTCGTACTTGATCGCTTGATAGTGAATTGGTATTACTTGGCTGATGTCGCCAATTTTGATAACTGTGTTTGGCTAAGTTAATCTCATATAAGCCACTACCTTGTGTTGCCAGCCAAATATGAGAGTCGTTACTTTGTTTAATAGCAAAAATACTGGGGGGAATTTGTTCGCGACCAAGCACCTTGGCCAAATAGTCTGGCATTAGCTTATTAGTTTTTAAGTCAAAGTGATGCAGACCATTACCATGCGTACCAATCCAAATAGTGTCGTTCACTATGCTAAGCGCATACACCGGCTTTAGTAATTGTTTGGCAATGCGCTCAACCTCGCCGGTATCTTGGTTTAGTCGATAAACCATGCCATCAAAAGTACCAACTAGCAGCCATTTTTTATAAGTAAGTAATGCGGTAATTCGCTTATTTTCGAGCTGTGGAGTGGCAAACTGATAGCTAAATAAATTTAACTGATTCACGCCACCATGGCGGGTGCCAATAAACAATTGGTTTTGGCTGCCTAATAACAAAGGATAAATGTAATTGTTAGTCAGTGAATTAGTCTTTTTAGTCGATGTTTTGAAGACCTCAAAATGATTACCATCAAAGCGATTTAGGCCATCCTGGGTGGCAAACCACATAAAACCTTGTTGGTCTTGCTGAATATTAAACACCACACTTTGTGAAAGCCCCTCTTCTATGCCGTAATGTTGAAACGCTGCTAAGGTATTTTCAGATCGTACAAAGCAAAAAATACAAACTAATACTAACAGCCGACACAACATATTTTTTCTCTACCTTTATTTCAAACTTCTGCATAAAGGATAGTCGAAACTAAAAATTAACACACGTAATTAGGAAAATGTACCGATAGAATTTATTAATCTATTTAATTCAGCAACTGATCCGTTTGTCGCAACTGCCAATAACGGGCAATTAAGGTTAGACCCCTTAACAGCATAAAACAGCTCATCGCCAACCATAAGCCATGATTTTGCCAACTACTAAACACCCAAAAAACACCAAAAAAACCAACTAAAGCTGAAAACAGCATAGTATTACGCATATCTTTCGCGCGAGTTAAACCCACAAAAATACCATCAAACAAAAAGCAACTCATTGCTGCAAGTGGCATAAAAATCAACCACGGTAGATAACTATTTGCGGCACTGATCACCTGTGGTATATCGGTTAATAAAGTAATTATCTGCTTACCTAACAATGCAAAAAACACACTGTAAGCAAGGCCAAAAAGTGCTCCCCAAAACACACTTATTTTTACCCATAAGTGGATACGTCGCACACTTCCTTGACCTTTAGCCTGCCCTACTTTTGCCTCACTGGCATAGGCAATACCATCGAGAGCAAAACTCACTAACATTAAAAAATTCAGCAAGACCGCGTTAACTGCCAAAGTAATATCACCGATCCGTGCGCCATAAAATGTCATAAAGCTAAAACACAATTGCAATATTAAAGAGCGAATAAAAATATCACGATTAAGACTTAACAAGGCCCACATTTTTTGTGCACTGAACCAGCCACCGACAAGCAGTGGAACAGCCATGTTTTTAGCTAATTTAAACACCAAAAATAACGCAAAGATAAAAGCGATATAATCAGCAATAACTGATGCCCATGCGGCGCCAGCCACTTGCCAATCTAAAAACACCACAAAATAAATATCTAAAGCTATATTGGTAAGATTGGTGACAAGTAATAAATAAAAAGGCCCTTTGCCGTAATGAATCCCTAGCATCCAGGCTAATAACACCAAATTGCAAAGTGCCGCTGGGGCACTAAAAATACGAATCTCAAAATAGCGATAGGCTTGTGCAAGTACCTCGCTACTGGAGCCAGAAAGGTATGCCATAACATGTTTGATCAAAGGCGATAAAGCAATTAAAGTAAAGGCAACGAGTAGCGCTAAAACTAAACTGCGCTTTAATAACCCGGCTAATTGATGATAATCTTTTTTACCATAAGCTTGGGCAACTAACCCTGTGGTGCTCATGCGTAAAAAGCCCGCAAGCCAAAATAATAGCGAGATCACGGTGGCACCTAAGGCTATGCCAGCTAGGAAGTGAGCGCTGCCGAGATGGCCAATTACAGCGGTATCAACTAATCCTAACAGTGGCACGGTTATATTTGATAATATCATAGGACCGGCTAACAACAGCAAGCTTTTATGGTGTGCTTTATGACGACTAAGAAACTTTTTCACAGTGTATTATCAATCCTATTCTGGCTATCTTTACCTGCTCACAGCGCAGTTATTTTGCAATACCATCATGTCAGTGAAACCTTACCGGCGGTCACAAGTGTTAGCGCTAAAACCTTCACTGAACACCTTAACTATTTAAAAGAACATGATTTTAACGTCATCGCATTAAATGATTTGCTTGCAAGTTTACAACAAAGTCAAAGTTTACCAGATAAAACCGTGGCAATTACCTTTGATGATGGGTACAACAATAATTATGAACAAGCCGCACCGATATTAGAGAAGTTTAATTATCCTTACACCATTTTTGTTAATCCAAAATTGATTGATGAAGGTAAAGGCTATGTAATGGGCTGGGATAAACTCAGAGAGCTTGCCAAAAAAGGCGCGCTGATCAGTAATCACAGTGGTGAGCATAATTACTTACACCGTAAATTAGCCAATGAAACCACCAGCGAATGGCAAGCACGTATCAAGCAAGATATTTTGTCATCACAACAACGGATTAAAGAAGAAATTGGCCATGACTATAAATATTTAGCGTACCCCTATGGTGAATTTAATAATCAATTACAGCATTTAGTAAAAAAACTGGGGTTCATCGGAATTGGTCAACATTCCGGAGCCATTAACAAGGATTCTGACTTTAGCCGCTTACCACGCTTCCCAGCTTCTGGCTTTTATAGCAAGCTTGATACTTTAGTGACTAAACTTAACTCGCGCGCATTTTCAATCCAAGAGCTCAATTATGGAGACAGTGTTACCAATGAAAATCCACCACAGATCAGTATCAAATTTAATATGGGAGACTTTCATAAAAGTCAGTTAGCCTGTTATGTGTCGGGTATTGGTCAAGCAACATTAGCATGGCCGGCTGCTGATACTGTGACTATAAACTCACCTAAACCATTAGCTCAAGGTCGCTCTCGATTTAACTGTACAGCGCCATCAATCAGTCACAAGGGTAGTTATTATTGGTTTTCACAACCGTGGGTAATTGTTGATTAATGCTTAACTGCGTGGCTCAATAACTGCCCAGTTACCTTATCAAGAGAAACAACATCTATTGCCGCACCAAGTTCAATTGCGGCTTTAGGCATACCCCATACCACTGACGATAACTCATCTTGCGCTACGGTATACGCGCCATGCTGTTTTAATGCCAGTAACCCCTTAGCGCCATCGCTGCCCATGCCAGTTAATAAAGCAGCAAGGGTGTTTTTAGGGCATATCTCAACAAGCGAATTAAATAATACATCGACGGCTGGACGATGGCGGTTGACCGGCTCACTTTGATCAAGCTGGCAGTATAAACTACCGCCTTGTTGAATCACCCTTAAATGCTGATCTCCAGGTGCAATATACGCCCACCCCGTTGCTAACTTATCGCCATGCTCTGCTTCTTTAACATTGATGGTACAGGTGCGATCCATTCGTTGCGCAAATGAGCTACTAAACACCGGTGGGATATGTTGAGTGATCACAATGGGCGGGCAATTTTCTGGCATTCGCATTAGCACTTCTTTGATTGCTTCTGTGCCGCCCGTTGAGGCCCCAATTGCCAGCACTTTATTGTGGCTAAACTGGGCATCACGCAGTGTATCGAGTGGCTTAACCTCACCGGGCTTAAAGGAGCGAACACGTGCTGTAGCGGCAGTACGCACCTTTTGTTGCACAACTTTTGCGTACTGAGTAAATTGCTCTGAGACATTAACAGTCGGCTTGGCAATAAAATCAACCGCCCCGAGTTCCAACGCTTCCAAAGTAATAGGCGAGCCTTTTTGTGTCAACGTTGAGATCATCACCACCGGCATCGGCCGAAGGCGCATTAAGTTTTTCAAAAAACTAATACCATCCATTTTTGGCATTTCAATATCTAAGGTCAACACATCAGGGTTAAGCTGTTTAATCATTTCTCGTGCTTGATAAGGGTCTTCTGCACTTCCTACTACTTCAATATCATCTGCTTGATGCAAAATTTCTGTTAATACTCGCCGTATTAATGGCGAGTCATCAATCACTAGCACCTTGATCATAGTTAGCCCCTTAAAATAACTCGATATCGGTTTTTGAATCTTGTTTTTCGATATCGTGTAAATAATTAATTTCGCGTTTTTCGATCGTTTCGCTGTGCATCTCGCGCAATTTCTTAACCTGTGCCCTGCCTGTTTGAGGATTAAAATTTACCTTACGTGGCCAAGGACCGCCTACATCATGAGATACCAAATTTAACCCTTCCTCTTGTACATAAGAGTGGGCAAAGCGGATATTACCAAGACCGATATCGGTCATCGAGCGAATAATCTTGCCACCGCCAAACAATTTTATTTTTAAGTTTTGCCTTGATGCACCGTTTTTCAGCACCTCATTAATTAAAAATTCCATTGCCCAATTACCATAACGACAATTTAAACTATGCGCGCTGGTAGGCTCTGCACCTCTTTCAATAGGAAGCATAAAATGATTCATGCCACCAACTCCCAGCTTGTCATCATAAATACAAGCTGCAATGCACGAACCAAGCACAGTAGAAATCACTTCATCATGTTTTGATACATAAAATTCGCCGGGTAAAACTTTAGCAACAACTCGCTGTTGCCCTGAATCCCAAAACCGTTTGATATGCTCAAAGCCATGCAGTACAGGCTTAAAATTACGTTCCATAGCTCACCTTAAGGTACATAGTTTTACCTAAATTTTTAAATTCACTATGTTCCTTGCCTATCGTTTCAGAGTGCCCTAATAATAAATACCCTTGCTCGGCTAAAATATTGCTATAACGTGTAAACAACTGATCTTTTGTTTCTTTATCGAAATAAATCACCACATTACGACAAAATATGACATCAAACGGCCCTTTCATTGGCCAGTCCTGCAATAAATTCAAACGCTTAAAATGGATCCGTTGCTGTAATTCGGGCTTAACTTTGAACTGCTCGCCATCTTTACTTTTTAAAAACCAACGTTGTAATTGCTGCGTTTCTAGCCCGTTAACATTCGCAGCAGTGTAAGTACCTGACTGCGCCTTTGCTAATACGTTTGAATCTAAATCAGTGGCTAGAATTTTCACATCCCAATCGCTTGGAAATAAGCCATGCAAGGTCATAGCTAATGAATAAGGTTCTTCACCCGTTGAGCAACCAGCAGACCATATTCGCACTCGTCGAGTGCTTTTATTGGCAACTAACAACTTAGGTACAACATGTGATTTTAAATAATCAAAGTGATGTGATTCACGAAAGAAAGAAGTCAGGTTGGTGGTTATCGCATTAATAAAATCGCTAAATTCTTGCTCTTTGTGATTATCTAAATAAGTTAAATACTGCTTAAACGTTGTAAGCCCTAATGCTCGGATGCGACGAGCAAGGCGTGAATAAACCATTTCCCGTTTATGTTCACCCAAAACTATACCGCACGCCTGATAAACGATAGCTGCTATCTGTTTAAAGTCACTATCGGTTAGTAAGAACTCTTTCATTACCGTTACTCGTAATAAGTGCGTCAGGGATGCAGTTGAACATTAAAAACAATTGCAACCTAAAGGCTCTCCCGTTTGTACAGCATAGAGCCTTTAGCTGCGATATTGTTTACGAAACCTTAGAACTCCTCCCATTCATCAGCTGAATCTGCAAAGTTATTTCCTCGGGCTTTACTGCGAATGTTACTGCTACGCGCTGGTGCAGTTGTCGCTTTAGCTGGCGCTATGGTTAACTCTTCTTGCTGATCTATCGTGAAAAAGTTGAGTAGTCGGCGCATATCGTTTGCTTGCTCAGACATCGACTCGCCAGCAGCGGAGGCTTCCTCTACTAGCGCAGCATTTTGTTGAGTCATTTCATCCATTTGTGATATCGCTTTATTTACTTGCTCAATACCCGAGCTTTGCTCTTCTGATGCTTGAGCTATATCAGAAATCATTTCTGTTACTTTTTGTACCGCAATCACAATTTCTTTCAAGGTTGCACCCGATTCATTCACTAATAATGTACCGTCTTCAACCTTGCCAACGCTATCACGGATCAGCTCTTTAATTTCTTTTGCAGCACCTGCAGAGCGCTGTGCTAAATTACGTACTTCTCCTGCGACCACTGCAAACCCTCGACCTTGCTCACCCGCTCTGGCAGCCTCTACAGCCGCATTCAGTGCAAGTAAATTGGTTTGAAAAGCAATTTCATCAATCACGCTAATAATATCTGCGATTTTCTTACTCGACTCATTAATGGCTGACATGCTCGTCACCGCACGGTTAACAACTTCGCCACCTAACTGCGCTTTACTTTGTGTTTCTTCTGCAAGCTGATTCGCCACTTTTGCGTTATCGGCATTTTGTCTGACCGTACTGGTCATTTGCTCCATACTTGATGCGGTTTCTTCTAATGATGAGGCCTGCTCTTCAGTACGTTGACTCAGATCAGCATTACCTTGCGATATTTCCTCTGCACCACTGGCCACTAACGTAGCCGAGGTATTGATGCGGTTTATCACTTCCGTCAACTTATCCGCGGTTGCATTCGCGTCTTGTTTTAATTTATTAAACGAGCCTTGATAATCTTTTTCAATACGGATAGAGAGATCACCATTTGCTAATGCATCTAGCATCGTTGCCGTATCAGACACTGCGGCATCAACAATTGCAACAAGGCTATTTAACCCTTGTGCTAAGCGTAAAAAGAAACCTTTTTTATCCGTTTCCACAACTCTAGTTTGCAATTCACCATTGCCTGCAGCACTCACTAAATCAGCAATCTCCTTTTCGATAGCCACTTCTGCGGTGCGGTCAGTCCATTCTACAACCGTACCAATGCGTGCTTTTTCAGGCGTAAAAATGGGGTTGGCAATCAAACCAAAGGTTCTGCCACCGACAAGAATTTCTGTTTTGTAAGTGGTCTCTAATTTAGCCAACATATTACGCTGATGGGCTGGGTTTTTATGGAACACATCAATGTTTTGCCCCATTAACTGATTACTATCAAAGTGCGGTAAATCTTTGCGCAAATCTGACTCTGCAGCCTGCATCATTTTTAGCACGGCTTCGTTCATATATATGATGTCGTTACTAGCATCGGCAATCATAGTATTAGTAGCAACCCGATCAAGAGCGCGACGCACTCGTAAGTTCTCTTCTGCTTCGAGCTTTTCTTTTTCAGCTCGGGTGACCTCATCAGTAATGTCTTCCCACTCAACAATAGTGCCAAGGCGTTCGCCATCAGTACCAAGCCACGGAGTCGCGATCAAAGTAAAAATAAGCCCGGCTAAGCGCAATTGCGTTTTGTGTGGCTGCTGCAACTCAGCAAGTAGTTTTCTCTGATGCTCTGGTTTTTTATGAAAATCATCAACACAAGTACCCACTAAATTCGCGACCGAAAAGCTTGGTAATACGGTTTTAAGTGTCTCTTCACGGGCTTGCAACATTCGCTGTACTTGTTCATTAACATAAACAATTTCTAAATTGTTATCTGCAATCATCACGTTGGCTTGGCACACTTGCAGTGCTTTGGATAATTGAGCGTCATGTAACGATTTGACCTCAGCTTGCTTTTGCGCGGTGATATCAATGGCGTATTTAACGACTTTATAAGGCTTACCGGTTAAATCAAAAATTGGATTATAAGAAGCCTGGATCCAAACTGCCGAGCCATCCTTCGCAATCCGTAAATATTCGCCAGAATCAAACTCACCGCGACTAAGCTTTTGCCAAAAAGCTTGATATTCTTTACTTTGCGCATACGTTGCTTCTACAAATATACGGTGATGCTTCGCAACAATTTCGTCGAGCTGATAACCTAATGTGCTGAGGAAATTTTCGTTAGCCGAAATAATCGTACCATCTAGCTCAAATTCAATAACTGCTTGCGACTTATCAATGGCTTCAATTTGCCCTGCCGTCTCGTAAGCTTTATTTTTTTGTGCGGTAATATCACTGGCAAACTTAACAACCTTAATCACACTGCCATTGGCGTCTAATACTGGGTTATAGGTTGCTTGTATCCACACGTTACGGCCATTTTTATCTATACGTTTAAATTCGTCAGAGATAAATTCGCCGCCTCGCAGACGCTGCCAAAATGCTTGATACTCGGTACTTTTCGACTCATCTTCTGCAACAAAAATAGCATGATGCTGACCTTGAACTTCTTCAAGCCGATACCCCATGACAGTTAGAAAATTTTCGTTAGCAGTTAAAATGACACCGCTTGGCTCAAACTCAATGACTGCGAGCGACTTATTTAACGCCTCAACAACCAAGTCGTTATCTGATTTTGAATTTTTAGAATTGCTAAACCACCCCATGCCCTTCACCTTTTTTGTTTATTTACATTTGCTCATTTAGTGAAGACACTAAATATCCATTGTTTTTTTCAGATCTAGTAACGCGACCATTTTTTCACCAACGTTAACCAATCCCGCCACAAATTCAGAGTTCTCTGAATCCGTAAAATTAGGCACTGTTTTCGCGTCTTGCCCTGCGATACTGTAAACATCCGATACGGCATCAACGACCACGCCCATAATCTTGCTGTTTTGCTCAAAATAGACTTTCACCACAATCACCACTGTAAGCGGGCCATAATCAATCGCCGCTAAGCCAAAACGTAACCTTAAATCTAAAATAGGCACTATGGTGCCACGTAGATTAATGACTCCTTTGAGATAGTCAGGGGCATTGGGGATTTCAGTGATTTCTTCCCAACTACGAATTTCTTGAACCGTTAAAATATCAACGCCATATTCTTCATCAGCCATAATAAAAGTTAAAAACTGCTTAACTCCTTGCGCCTGTTCTAGCATTATTTTGCTATCTACTTCGCTTTGCGCAGAGATCATGACGCCTCCAAATTTGCTTTCGATTCAATAATTAGCTCTTGGCTTCCAGGCTTTCTCAGCCCTGATAATTTAATTAAGCCACTAATATCGACAATCAATGAAACTCGTCCATCCCCTAAAATAGTCGCACCTGAAACACCATCTACTTTTTGGTAATTTGCTTCTAAACTTTTGATCACCACTTGTTGTTGCGATAGTAAATCATCAACTAATAAGCCGATTTTTTGATTGTCGCTTTCGACCACTACCAACAACGTTTTATCGAGCGTTTCAATTGCCCCTTGGTGATTAAAAATATTGTATAAGCGTAAGATCGGGATATATTCATCTCGTAGCCTAAGTACATCTAAGTCTTTGCCAACTCGGCTCACTTTACTGATATCAATCTGCAAGGACTCAACTATAGAAATGAGTGGAATAATATAAGTATGTTTCGCTACTCGAACTAATTGACCATCTAAAATAGCCAATGTTAAAGGCAGCCTAATCGTAAATGTGGAGCCAACACCTGCGGCAGATGACACCTCAACAGAACCATTAAGTGATTGAATATTACGTCTCACTACATCCATTCCCACACCGCGCCCTGAAATGTCGCTTACCTCATCTGCGGTTGAAAAACCGGGCATAAAGATCAACTCATTAATTTCATCATCATCCAACTCGTCCGTATCGTTAACTAAACCATTAGCTACGGCTTTTTGTTTTATTTTTGCTGTATTCAGACCTTGTCCGTCATCCATGATTTCTATAACGATATTGCCACCTTGATGAAACGCATTAAGCGTGACCTTACCAACCGGATTTTTACCAGCAGCAATGCGCTGATCAACGGTTTCTAAACCATGGTCTAAGGAGTTGCGTACTAAGTGCACCATAGGATCTGATATTTTTTCCATCACAGTTTTATCAAGTTCGGTCTGCTCTCCGAGCAACTTTAACTCAACTTGTTTATTCAACTTTTGCGAAATATCTCTTACTAAGCGCGGGAAGCGGCTAAATACAAAGCTAATTGGCAGCATGCGAATACGCATGACGCTTTCTTGTAAGTCACGGGTGTTATGTGCTAGTTGTGCTAAGCCTTCTTGCAAAGAAGCAATGGTCGCTTCGGTTATCTCTTGTTCGCCAATTTGGCTCAACATGGCTTGAGTTATAACCAGCTCACCCACCATATTGATTAATGAATCAACTTTATCGATACCCACTCTAATTGAAGTTGATTCCGCGGCGGCAGGTGTCGTAACTTTGACTGTAGCTGCTTTTTTACTCGAATTAACCGCGACAACTTCAGTAACTTCGGCGACTGTTGAGGGGGATTCGATATTTTCTGCAATTGGCTCTGCTGTTGTAGTTTGCTGGTTTTCCTCTGCGAATAAACCACCACACAGAGTGATACTAATATCAGCATCATCTTCAACCCACTCAAAAATTTCTCGAATTGCGCTTTCATCTTTTGCTGTATTTAAAAAGAATCGCCATGATAGAAAACAATCATCGGCACTTAAGTCCGTAATATCAGGGATCTCATTATGAAAAGCTTGCGTCTCTAAATCGCCCAATTCAGCCAGTTCACTGATCATATACAGTGGCTCGTTACCGGTTTTAAATAAGTGATGATGAGGCTTAAAATCAATTTGAAAGGTATTGAATTCTGGTTGCGCTGGTTGCTCTTCTGCCTCAACTTTATCGGAATCGCTTTGGTTGACCCCTAGAATTTGTTCAAACTTAATTCTCAGATCGATAGCTTCTTCTAAATTAGGTTCTTGCTCTGCTTGCAGGGCACTGAGTAAAGCCCGTAAGCAATCAACAGATTTAAGTAATAAGTTAACATGCTCTGCGGTAAGTTCTCGTTTTCCCTCGCGTATTTGATCTAACAGGGTTTCTAACACATGGGTAAAGTCAGACACAGAATTAAAACCAAATGTGCCACTGCCTCCTTTGATTGAATGTGCTGCACGAAAAATAGTATTGATTGTTTCTAAATCTTCTTCGCCGGGTACTAAGTTTAATAACTCAGCTTCCATAGCATCTAGGCCTTCAAAGCTTTCTTCAAAGAACACTTCAAAAAATTGACTTAAATCTATACTCATACCCCGTCTCCTAGATTAGCGAATGACTTTTTTTAACACCGCTAATAGCTGCTCAGGATTAAAAGGTTTAACTATCCAGCCAGTAGCCCCAGCTGCCTTGCCCTCTACTTTTTTGTCCATACCTGATTCGGTAGTTAACATGAGCAATGGGGTAAATTTATAGTTGGGTAAGGTCCGCAGCTCTCGGATCAAAGTGATGCCATCCATAACCGGCATATTGACGTCCGAAATCACGGCATCAAACCCTTGCTGCTTGGCGATGCTTAGCGCTTCACTACCATCCTTTGCTTCAGTAACATCAAAGCCCGCTTTTTTAAGCGTAAAACCCACCATTTGACGCATCGACGCAGAATCATCTACGGCTAAAATTCTTTTCATATGAACCCCTTATTCTGCATTCTCGAGTATTAGATATTCACTTAGGCCTAAGCGATTAATGGCACTCTTTAAAGACTCACTTTGCCCAATCCAAATAATTTTATGCTGTACACATAACAAATGTTTCTGCAAAGCACACAATAGCTGAATTGAAGCCGTATCGGCACGTGCAACCTCACTTATATCGAGGCACACATCATCATTGCTATGTAATTCTTGCAATAAATCTTGGTGTAAATTTTCAACTTGGGTGATTGCTAATTCAGCGGGAAGCTTCAACATATTCTTAGCACTTTCCATGTTTAACCAATTCATAACAAAAGCTTAGACTGAGTTAGTGAAAATGCCATAAATGCGTTGAAAAAAGAGTGAATTTATTTACCGAGGATAAAATAAAAGCAAAAAAAAGGGGCGAACGCCCCGTTAGATTCTTCGAAAATACACGTTCAGATTAACTTATTGGTAATAATCGGCGATCTGCTTAAATTCAGTGATTAATAATTTAGCATTAATTAACGGCACACTACCTTGTTTAAACTCAGGTTTAAAAATGGCCCTGACAGCTCCTTGTGGATCAACCATTGCAATTGAAGCACTGTGGTCAACAGCGTAATCTGGTTCATCACTGTTGCTAATAGCGTAAATGAGCCCCAACTCTCTGACCAATGGAAACAAATCTTTGTGCTCTCCTGAAACAGCTAAAAAGTCAGGATTAAAATAATCGATGTAGGCTTTGCGTTTAGCTGTTGTATCGCGTTTTGGATCAACCGCTAAAAACCAAATTTGCAGGGGGTAATCAGCGTGTAATGCGTTATAAACACTCTTCAGTTTAGCTAATGTCAGCGGGCAGATATCGGGGCAGCTAGTATAGCCTAAAAACACTAAATTCCACTGCCCGAGTAACGTTTGCTTGGTCACTGGTTGGGCGTTTTGGTCCTGTAGAGAAAAATCACTTAACGGTCGCGCTTGTTCGTACACTAAAGCCTCCACTTCAGGCATCGCGCTATCACTGCATGCTGTTAAAAACAGTAACCCTAGCGCCAACCACACAGGTCGACACTTAACAGCTAAGTTATTCATATAAAAAACCATTTATCGATAAATAAGGCTACAAAGAGTAACATTAAATGGACAATCGAAAAACGAAATAAATCCATTGCAGTATCGTCATTTCCTGCCAATTTTAGTTTTACTGCCTTATACGTAAAGATACTATTTAATAAAGTAGCTGCTAGCAAATAGATAATTCCCGACATGCCGATCAAATAAGGCAATACGCATACTAAGGTAAGCAATACTGAATAAGCAACGACGCAAGTTTTACAAAAGTCGATTCCATGAGTAACAGGTAACATAGGTATTTTGGCACGCTCATAATCACTTTTGCGGGCAATTGCCAGTGCCCAAAAATGTGGCGGAGTCCATGTGAATATAATCATCACCAATAACCAGGGCGCGGCCGCCATTTGCCCGGTTTCAGACACCCAACCTAATAATGGTGGCATTGCACCAGCAAGCCCACCAATCACAATATTTTGCGGTGTTGCGCGCTTTAAAAACGACGTATAAATAAACGCATAACCGACTAAAGCAAATAGGGTTAATATGGCAGTTAAAGTATTAGCCCAGATCATCAGCATTAAAAAACCACTTACGCCAATAACTGCGGCAAAGCTTAATGCATGAGATTTAGATAACCGCCCTTTCGCAACGGGCCGATGACGAGTGCGCGCCATTTTACTATCTATTTCACTGTCGACTACATGATTGATCACAGCCGCTGCCGCAGACAATAAGCCAATTCCCAGTAAACTAATAAATTGTACGCCAATACCACGGCCAACATCGGGGGCAAGCGCTAAACCAACCCATGCAGTTAACACCAGCATGGCCACCACTTTGAACTTACTAATTGCTAAGTAATCATGCAACAAGCCGCTAATTTTGCTAGGTGCTATCTTTGTTATTGCTATTAATTGTGTCATAACTGCCCCTAAGTACACGGCTAGCGCATTTTAATCCCAGATTCTAACAGGGTTGAGCGATAATCATCGTCTAGCCCTGCCATTTTCTTTTTTCTCGCCATACTGGCTGTTTTAGTTGTATCTTGTTTAAATAACGCCATGGCTATTTTTCTCATTACGTTAAAAACAAGGGGTCCTTGCTTCTTACGGATTCTTGATTCATCTTCCCTAAAGTTCATATCCAACATCCAATGCATACTTTCAACCTGCCAGTGGCTTCGTACCGCATTAAGTGCTTGCTCCGCACCTAACGCTAACGAACTAATATACCAACGCGTTTCTATCGTGTCTGTACCTGATGATTTATCGTGAACCTCAGCGGTTACTTGAATAACACTCTTTAAGCCAGACCATTGGTAGATTTTATCTAACCAGCTTTTATCAATAAGCAATTGCTGACAAACCCTTGTTTCAATGCGCCCATGCCCTGAGCTTATTTCGGTATGTTTATCATAGTTGCTATTGGTCAATCCTTCGCGCTCACTCTTGTGCCACCAAGCTTCTAATTCACTCTGCATACCTGAATGGTTACCTTTGAGCGCTAGGATATAATCAGCTTTTTGTTTAATTATTTGTTTCGCTATTTCTTGC
>NZ_JBALXK010000012.1:0-51575 GCF_036960685.1 Pseudoalteromonas sp.
CATGTGGAGTGTTGAAATGGAGGCGGAACCCGGAGTCGAACCGGGGTAAACGGATTTGCAATCCGGTGCATGGCCACTCTGCCATTCCGCCCCAACATCTGGGTTAGCCTTTAAGATAAACTGGAGCGGCACACGAGGCTCGAACTCGTGACCTCGACCTTGGCAAGGTCGCGCTCTACCAACTGAGCTAGTGCCGCTTAATACTTGTAAGTTGTTACTATGTCGGCGCGCGACTATATCGCGGTATGACATTCTAGCAACTCAACTTGTGTTACTTGGTTTATCTAAGGGGCTATGCCCTCTCAACACGGACGCATTCTACAGAGATTATTAAACGCGTCAATACAAAAAATGCTAGTTTTGAACTGTTTGATTATTTTTTATCTAAAACGGTGCGTTATTATACGTTTAGACTCAATTTTTAGTCAATTCAGACCACGCTGCTATCAAATATTGCAGCATAGAAGTCACCGTTA
Organism: Pseudoalteromonas sp.; assembly: GCF_036960685.1. Classification (GTDB taxonomy): domain Bacteria; phylum Pseudomonadota; class Gammaproteobacteria; order Enterobacterales; family Alteromonadaceae; genus Pseudoalteromonas. Next base: position 477 of record NZ_JBALXK010000012.1, read on the forward strand.
AGAAGGTCGCAATGTACAATAAGGCATAACTTAAATACATCATCCAGCTATCGTACTGCCAAATAAGTCCAATGATGGCTAACATTTGTGCAGCCGTTTTAAACTTGCCCATATTGGATACAGCTACATTGCCACGCTTGCCTTGCTCAGCCATCCATTCACGCAATGCTGATATCACAATTTCTCTGCTTATTATAATTAAAGCCGGGATAGTCATATACATTGATTGATAATAACTCGCCAACGCAACCAATGCCGTACACACCATGACTTTATCAGCAACAGGGTCTAAGAATGCACCAAAAGGCGTAGACTGCTCAAGCTTGCGCGCTAAATAGCCATCGAGAATGTCAGTGATTGATGCTAGCCAAAAAATAAAGGCAGCAGCAAAGAAAGCCCATGAATAAGGCAAGTAAAATACCACCAAGAAAATGGGGATAAGAAAAAGTCTAAATGTTGTGAGTGTGTTTGGAATATTCCACATAACTACTTGAGGATGTCTTTTTTTCTATATTCGCATGAAGGGCTAGCCCTTGTCATGCAAATGGTTAAATATCTTCTCAGCCATGTCAGAGCTGATCCCGGGTACTTGCTTTAATTGGTCTATATTAGCAGCTTTTACTCCCTGCATGCCCCCTAAAAATTTTAATAATGTTTGGCGGCGTGTTGAGCCTACTCCACTTATCTCTTCTAATAGTGATTGTGTACGTTGTTTTTGACGCTTATTACGGTGCCCTGCAATCGCGAATCGATGTGATTCGTCGCGGATATGCTGAATGAGATGCAGTGCTGGGGCGTCTGAGTCCATTGGAATGGTTTTACGACCCCCATCGATTAACAGCGTTTCAAGCCCAGGTTTTCGGCTGGTGCCTTTTGCTACACCGACTAGTAACGGCATTTTTGCATGCGGCCAAGTTGAGAAGTAATGCTCAGCGCGTGATAACTGGCCTTTACCGCCATCGATAAAAATTACATCTGGAATTTTATCTTCATCTACTAATTTGTTGTAACGCTTGTTTAATGCAAACTCCATTGCAGCGTAATCATCGCCACCGGTGATCCCTGTCACATTAAAACGTCGATATTCTTTATTGTTAGGCCCCTGCGAATCAAATACCACACAACTTGCTACTGTATTTTCACCCATGGTATGGCTAATATCAAAACATTCCATACGGCTAATATCATCAAGGCCAAGCGTTGCTTTAAGCTGCGCGTAACGTTTATTAATTGAATCTTGAGTGCTTTGCTTCACGGTAATGCTATTAAGTGCATTCTTATTAGCGAGCTGCAAGTATTTCGCGCGCTCACCGCGTGTTACTGTTTTTAAAGTGACTTTTCTCTCGCTTACTTGGCTTAACGCCTCACCCAGCACATCAGCTTCATCAATCGCAAAGGGCAAAATCACTTCTTTTGCTATGCGCCCTGTTGCACCTGGCGCTAAATAATATTGGCCAAGAAATGAGGCTAGTATTTCTTGTTGCTGTGAGTCTTTGGGTACTTTAGGAAAGTAAGTTTTACTGCCGAGCACTTTGTGATCACGGATCATCAATAAGTGAATACCATTAAGGCCATTGAGATGGGCAAAGCCGACCACATCCATTTCAGCATAATTACCCGAAATTGACTGTTGCTCTTGCATTTTCCGCAGCAGCATTATTTGGTCGCGCACTTTCGCCGCTAGTTCAAACTGTAGCGCTTGGCTAGCTGCTTCCATTTTAGTAATGAGTGCGGCAATAACTTCATGGGATTTACCGGCTAAAAACTTCCTCACAAAATCCACTTGCTGGCTATATTCATCATCGCTAACTTCGCCTGTGCATGGTGCTGAGCAGCGCTTTAATTGAAATTGTAAACATGGCCGGCTACGAGCGCGATAATACGCATCTTCGCATTGACGAACTGGAAATATTTTTTGCATTAACCGCAAGCTTTCAGAAACAGCGCCAGCACTTGGAAATGGCCCAAAATACTCGCCTTTTACTTTGCGACTGCCACGATGAAATGCAAGTCTCGGGTGTTTATGTGCTGTTAATAAAATATAAGGGTAGGATTTATCATCACGCAGTAATATGTTGTAACGAGGCTGGTATTTTTTTATTAGATTATTTTCAAGCAGTAAAGCTTCAGTCTCGGTGTTAGTTAAAGTGATATCAATATCGCTAATATTACTAACTAAGGCGCGCGTTTTACCATCGGTAACATTACTGCGAAAATAGCTGCTAACACGTTTTTTAAGGTTTTTCGCTTTACCAACGTAAATAACGTTGTCGTCACTATCAAGCATCCTGTAAACGCCTGGATCGCTTGATAGTGTTTTTAAGAAGTGGGCGTGATCAAATTCTGCCATGGGGCAAGGCTAATGGGCGCTGTCGATGTCAATCATCTTATGGCGAATCGCTAAATGGGTAAGTTCAACATCACCACCAACATTGAGCTTTTCAAACATTCTATAACGATAGCTGTTCACTGTTTTAGAGCTTAAATTAAGGCGCTCAGCAATATCTTGCACCTTCTCACCTTTGGTGATCATTAGCATGATCTGTAATTCGCGCTCAGATAAACTCTGAAACGGGCTTTCATCTGTACGACCAGTCACTTGTGCTAAAGCAATTTGTTGCGCGATTTCTGGAGCAATGTAACGTTGCCCAGCATTAACTGCGCGAATAGCATTAACCATTTCGTCAGAGCCTGCGCCTTTGGTTAAATAACCATGGGCACCAATTTGCATCACTTTGCTTGGAAATGGATCTTCACAATGCACAGTTAGCACGATGATTTTCACGTCTGGGCAATAGCGGCAAATCTTTTTAGTCGCTTCTAATCCGCCAATACCTGGCATATTCATGTCCATTAGCACGATATCAGGAGAGTGTTGGCGGCAAAATTGCACGGCCTCTTCACCTGTTTTAGCTTCACCAATTACTTTAAACCCACGAACATCATCTAAAATACGTTTGATACCCGTTCGTACGAGTTCATGGTCATCAACTAAAAGTACATTAATCAATGGGACACCCTCATATAACCTAACAGCATGTCATTGTGACAATTTAATACAGCACACTAACACAGAAAGCCCGAAACGATAACTCTAATATCGCTTCGGATAACTAAATTTAAGAAGACGCTTTTTCACTAAAGCGGTCAACCCATAATGCAATTACACCATCACCGGTCACATTACAAGCAGTACCAAAGCTGTCTTGTGCGAGGTAAAGCGCTATCATTAACGCCACTGCACCTTCATTAAATCCTAGCATGCTGGTTAACAAACCTAATGCTGACATTACAGCGCCACCCGGTGCACCCGGTGCTGCAATCATCACCACACCGAGCATCATGATAAATGGCAACATACCAAATAGTGAAGGAACATCCATATTAGGTGATAAGAACATCACCGCCATCGCACATGTCACTATCGTAATTGTTGAACCCGATAAATGTATTGTGGCGCACAGTGGTACTGTAAAGTTTGCTACATCTTCTTTTACATTATTAGCTTTACTCGAACGCAGCGATACAGGAATTGTTGCCGCACTAGACATAGTCCCTAATGCAGTAAAATAAGCGGGGAGCATATTTTTAATTAACTCAATCGGATTGCGCTTTAATAATATCCCAGTGCCAATATATAAAATGCTTAACCAAAGCCAATGCATCACTAATGCGGCAATTAATACCACACCAAATGTTTGTAAGGTATCGACAACGGTGCCCGCCACAGTCATTTCAGCAAATACACCTGCAATATAAAAAGGTAATGCTGGAATAATGACTTTCGCTAATAAACCATCAATCACGTCACGACCTTGATCTGATACTTTTCTCAACGTTTCTAATTGCAGCTGGCTCATGCCAATGCCAAACACAAATGCTGTCGCAAGTGCGGTCATCACCCCCATAAGTGGTGGAATTTCTAAATCAATAAAACTGGCTACTTCGGTTGCAATCTCGGCTTCAAACGTTAAGCCGCCATCAAATAATGGAATAATAGCGCTGACAGCCAACACAGCTAAAGTACCAGCTATAATTGTTGAGCCATATGCAAAGCCAACTGTTTTACCCAATAAATGGCCTGACCCTTTCGGTAAACCCGCGATACCAGAGGCAATAAAGAACAAAATAATCAACGGAATCGTGAAAGTGATCAACTGGCCAATTATTTCTTTTACCGTGTAAAGGAGTTCAACCCCAGTCAGTGGAACATATAAGCCCACTAAAATACCGCCTAATATGCCGGCAATTAATTTTAAGATTAATGTCATTGTGATCACTTTATAAATTTTGGTGGATGTGGTTTTAACATGTTTTTAATTACTTGTATCATAAAACCGCTCAATAGCGACCTGTTTGCACAAAATATCATCACTTTTATCATTAAACATCCAGTCTAATTTCTTAGCCATTATAATCTGCTGTACCTTATTCATTATGAACTGGTGGATAAGAACAGTAAGCTGTTTTTATTTCATTCAATTATAAGTCGTTTGGGTATATCTTATAGCCAAACTTTACTTTAGTTTTTTTAATTCAGCAGTAAAGTGTCATTATTAAAGATCGATTGCTTAAAATCGGTCCCGATTGAATAAATTGCACCTAAGGGAACATTATGTCTACAATTTTTGAAGATAACTCACTCAGTATTGGTAATACACCATTAGTAAAGCTAAACCGTGTCACTACTGGTAATATTTTTGCTAAAGTTGAATCTCGTAACCCTAGTTTTAGTGTTAAATGCCGTATCGGTGCATCAATGATCTGGGAAGCTGAAAAATCAGGTGAGTTGACAAAAGATAAAGAGTTAATTGAGCCAACTTCAGGTAATACAGGTATTGCGCTTGCGTTTGTAGCAGCATCTCGTGGTTACAAATTAACACTTACTATGCCAAACACCATGAGCCTTGAGCGTCGTAAATTACTAAAAGCCTTAGGTGCTAATTTAGTATTAACTGATGGCGCTAAAGGTATGAATGGGGCAATTGAAAAAGCAAAAGAAATTCAAGCCAGCGATCCTGAAAAGTTCATCCTATTACAACAGTTTGAAAACCCAGCGAATCCAAAAATTCACTTTGAAACAACAGGGCCTGAAATTTTCGAAGCAACTGACGGTAACGTTGATTTCTTCGTCGCAGGTGTTGGCACGGGTGGTACTATTACGGGTGTAAGCCGTTATTTGAAACTTGAAAAAGGCCTTGGTGTTAAATCAATCGCTGTAGAGCCGACAAATTCACCCGTTATTAGCCAAACTTTAGCGGGTGAAGAAATTAAACCTGGCCCTCATAAAATTCAAGGTATTGGTGCAGGCTTCATCCCTGGTAACTTAGACCTTAGTGTCATTGATGGTGCTGAACTTGTTTCAAATGAAGAAGCCATTGAAATGGCTCACAAGCTTATGAAAGACGAAGGTATCTTAGTCGGTATTTCATCAGGCGCTGCGGTTGTTGCCGCTAAGCGTATTGCAGAATTACCTGAAAATGCAGGTAAGAACGTAGTGGTTATTTTACCAAGTGCAACCGAGCGTTATTTATCAAGTCCGCTTTTTGCTGAAGAATTTTCTGAACAAGAGCTTGTGCAATAACACTATTTACTTTGAAAAAAGGATGCTAAATGCATCCTTTTTTATTATTTATTGCACTAACATCACTAATTCTTACCGTAAACTTTACATCTGTCGCATTTCGTCACACACTAAATCATCACTAACAAGTCTATTTACCTAATGAAATTATTTATAACTCTATTTACTGCTACATTTTTATTACTACTGAGCGGCTGCGGTGGTGACGATGCACCAAAAGGTGAAAAGAATACCCCAGGAAATAGCGCTGCCCTGTTCTTTGATACGCTTTATAACGAACAAGATCTTACTAAAGCCAGTACGATGGCAACGCCAAGAATGGCTCGGATCATGAAATCATATGGCACCTCTAAGCAATTTGCTCGTAATTTAGTCAACATGCAATACGATAATGTCGTCATTGAAGTCGATATGACAAATATGAGTTTAAGAGAGCAATACGGTGAGACAGCTAATATCAACCTGATTTTTACTGGCCAATTCAATGGTAATAAAGTCGATGATATGCGCAGTGTAAAAATGGTTCGTAAAAAAGGCAATTGGTATGTTGATAAAATCAACGCAGATCCATTTGCACGTTAAAAAGTAGATAATTACCAAAACTAGCTTAGCGCTGGTTAATTAACAAAAAGCCTTGCATCTGCAAGGCTTTCTTTATTTCAGCGTAAATCAATTACCCTAAAGTTATAATTCACCCGCTTTATAATTATCGACTGCAATGGCTTGCTTACGTAAATTATTAGCTCCGTGCAGTTTTTCTGCTTGTTCATCGGTGATCAACTGTTTTTCACGCGCACTGTTAATCGCAGTTTCGATATCATGATTACGATTAAGGGTGCCCTCACGTTGCCACTTTTTCAACCGTTTAAATGCAGCGCTAGTGTCATGCATGGCCATGAATGCATTTTCCATCACCCCAGTGCCTGCATTTTCATCGACATGGCATAAATGGGTTAAGCGATTTCTAAACACACCAGGTTGTGTCATATGCTCACAAATTTCTTGCGCAATCTCATCACTTGGCCGCTGGTAATGGTTACCAAGCGGAAATACGATACGTTTAAGTATGAAGTTAACAACCGGATTTGAGAAGTTTTTAAAGAAGCCGTCAAATGCTTGGCCAATTTCGAACAGTGATAACTCCACGGCGTATTTAACAAACGGTAAATCAGCCTGTTGGCGTCCTTCATCTTCAAATCGTTTAAGTACACAAGATGCCAAATACAAATGGCTTAACACATCCCCTAAACGCGCTGAAATCATCTCTTTGCGTTTAAGCTCTCCGCCAAGCACTAACATGGCCACATCAGTACTAAAAGCAAGTCCACGGCTCATTCGTCCGAGTTGCTTATAATAGGTTGCAGTGGCACCACACACGGGCGATTTAGCAAAGTAGCTGCGCGTTAAACCATGCACGAATGCCATACCTGCATTGGTGGCTGCAAAAATGATGTGTTGCAGTAATAATGAATCGAATTCTTTGAGTGCTAAATCATCATCTTCCATCGCCGCAGCTTCCATTTCTTTGAGTACAAATGGATGACAACGTGTTGCACCTTGACCAAAGATCATCAAGTTACGGGTTAAAATATTGGCTCCTTCAACAGTAATTGAGACCGGGATCCCCATATAACCGTGGGCTAAATAGTTATTTGGCCCAACTTGTATTCCTTTGCCTGAGTGAATATCCATTGCATCATTCATCACCGTACGACCCATTTCTGTCATATGGTATTTAGCAATGGCAGTCACCACTGACGGACTTAGTTTTAAATCAATGGCGCCTGCGGTCATTAATCGACATGCTTCAAGGCTATAGGTTAAACCACCAATGCGGCCAAGCGCTTCTTGCACCCCTTCAAACTGCCCTATAGATACACCGAACTGTTGGCGAACTGTGGCATACGCAGATGTCATTCGAGCACATAAATGTCCTGTTGCACTGCTAAGCGCAGGTAATGAAATACCGCGCCCTGCACTTAAACACTCAACCAACATGCGCCAGCCTCGCCCAGCTCCTTGTTGACCACCAATGATCCAATCCAGCGGAATGAATACATCTTTGCCGTATGTTGTACCATTCATAAACGCCATATTAAGAGGGAAATGACGCTCTCCGGTTTCAACACCGGGGTGATCTGTGGGGATCAGCGCACAGGTAATGCCCAGCTCTTTTTGTTTACCAAGCAAGCCATCTGGATCATACATTTTAAAAGCGAGCCCAAGTACGGTGGCAACGGGTGCCAGTGTAATATAACGCTTAGACCAATTTAACCGCAGTCCCAACACTTCTTCGCCTTCAAACTCACCTTTACACACCACGCCAGAATCAGGAATACTGCCCGCATCAGAGCCGGCTTCGGGGCCCGTTAGTGCGAAGCAAGGCACATCTTTACCGTTGGCTAAACTCGGTAACCAACGCTCTTGTTGCTCTTTAGTACCATAATGTAATAACAATTCCCCCGGGCCTAAACTGTTAGGCACCATCACTGTCACCGCCGCGGTTAAGCTTTTAGTGGCAATTTTAGCGACTATGGTTGAGTTTGCGATTGCTGAGAACTGTCGACCACCAAATTTTTCTGGAATGATCATCGCAAAGAAACCTTGGGTTTTTAGGTAATCCCAAACCTCTGCCGGTAAGTCTTTATCTTTTTGTACTATTTGATAATCGTCAAGCATTGCCAGTAAAGTTTCGACTTCATTATCTAAAAATGCCCGCTCTTTCTCACTAAGTTCAGGTTTTGGGTAGCTGTGCAATACCTGCCAATCTGGATTACCGCTAAACAGTTCTCCATCCCACCACACATCGCCCGCCTCCATCGCCTCTCGCTCTGTTTGTGAAAGCGGCGGAAGTACTCTTTTAAACATTTTAAATGTCGGGCGGCTCACCAAGTTTAAGCGGATATCTTTGACCGCAAAAATAACGATGACGACCACCAGTAACAAGATAAATACTGACATGAAAACTATCCTTATTAATTAATGAAATGCATTGACTTGATTATGACCGATCCTTTAATAAATACAATGTCACTATACGCATGCCTGATCCAAGGTCGCGACACAAAGAATGATAAAGTTTGCCTAACAAACAGACACTGCTATTATCCAATGCGATAAATAACAAATATAAGGGTCAACATGACTACTCCACATTTTAAGCTCAGTTTGAGCGCCATAATGGTTGCCAGCACATTAGCATTAACTGGCTGTAACCAAGAAGCTAATAACACCACAGCGCAAACTGCCAGCCCAGCACCGACAACCGCAAAAGATGCACAAGCTTTTTTAGATACCACAGAGCAAGAGCTCAGTGCGCTATACTTAGAATCAAGTCGTGCTGAATGGATTTACGCAAATTTTATTACTCACGATACATCGGCACTATCAGCAGAAGTAAACCGTAAGATGACTGCCGCAGTGGTTCGTCTTGCAAACGAAGCTGCACAGTTTGACTCACTTGAGCTTGATTACGATGCTCGTCGTAAGCTCGATAAATTAAAATTAGCCCTCACTTTACCTGCCCCACAAGATGCAGAAAAAACAGCAAAATTATCACAGCTTGTGGCAGAGCTTGGTGGTATGTACGGTAAAGGAAAATACTGTATAGATGACGGTAGCTGCTTAAGCCTTGGTGATATGACAGCAACAATGGCCACCAGTCGTGATTACAACGAGCTACTTGATTTATGGCAGGGCTGGCGCCAGGTTTCAAAGCCGATGCGACCACTGTATGAGCAGCAAGTTGTATTAACCAATGAAGGTGCAAAAGAACTTGGTTATGCAGACACTGGCGCAATGTGGCGTAGTAAATACGATATGCCAGCAGATGACTTTGCAACAGAGCTTGATCGTATCTGGGGCCAAGTAAAACCACTGTATGACTCACTACATTGTCATGTTCGTGCCAAGTTGGGTGAAAAGTATGGCGAAGATAAAGTTCCACAAGATCAACCTATTCCCGCACATTTGTTAGGTAATATGTGGGCACAAACATGGGGTAACATTTACGATGTTGTTGCGCCTGAAAATGCCGATCCTGGCTATGACGTCACCGCGTTACTCGCCGAGCATAACTACGATGAACTAAAAATGGTGCAAGGCGCTGAAAAATTCTTCACTTCAATGGGCTTTGCGTCTTTACCTGAAACCTTCTATGAACGCTCGTTATTCACAAAACCTGCGGATCGCGATGTCCAGTGCCATGCCTCAGCGTGGAATATAGATAGCAAAGACGACCTACGCATTAAAATGTGTATTCAACGTACAGGTGAAGAATTCTCAGTTATTCACCATGAGTTAGGTCACAACTTTTATCAACGCGCTTACAATAGTCAACCACTTTACTATCAAGAAAGTGCTAATGACGGTTTCCATGAAGCCATTGGCGATACCATTGCGCTTTCGGTAACACCTGGTTACTTAAAAGAAATTGGTTTATTAGAGCAAGTTCCTGATGAATCAAAAGACATTGGCTTACTAATGAAAATGGCGCTGGATAAAGTTGCCTTTATTCCATTTGGTTTACTTGTGGATCAATGGCGTTGGCAAGTATTCTCTGGTGCAGTAACGCCTGAAAACTACAATAAGGCATGGTGGGAATTACGTGAAAAATACCAAGGTGTAAAAGCACCTATCGCACGAAGCGAAGCTGACTTTGATCCAGGTGCAAAATATCATGTGCCAGGTAACACACCGTATACCCGTTACTTCTTAGCGCATATTTTACAGTTTGATTTCCACCGTAGTTTATGTGAAATTGCTGGTAACAAAGAAGCCATTCATCGCTGCTCAGTATATAACTCTAAAGAAGCCGGTGAAAAACTCAATGCGATGCTAGAAATGGGTTCAAGCCGCCCTTGGCAAGAAGCATTAGCCACTATAACGGGTAAACCTGAAATGGATGCAACAGCCCTACTTGATTACTTTGCACCGTTGCAAGCCTACCTTGATGAACAAAACAAAGGCCGTCAATGTGGTTGGTAAGTAAACTAGTTAAATAGCAAAAATGCAAAAGCCCGCTCAATTGAGCGGGCTTTTTTAGTATTGCAGTACTAAATTTACAGTTTGATTAGAACTGTAAGCTTACATTTGCAAAGTAAGCGTCATAACCAGAATCATCCCAGTTATTACCGTAACCTGCTTTTAAACCAACATTTTTGTTGAAGAAATGTTGAGCACCAAACGTGTAATCATCGTTTTTGTTAAATGTAACAAACGCTGATGTTGCTTTAGTGAAGTAGTAGTTTGAACCAAGTTCCCAAGAGCTGCTACCATTATCAGTATCTGAAACAGTACCTTCAACAGTTAGGTAGTTACCTTGCTTAAGATCCATGAAGTATTTAGCGTTCACGGCGCGGTAATCAAACTCGTCATCAGATGTTACAGTGAAACCGATGTAATCTGTGCTGTTTAACTGGTGGTTGTATGCTAAATCAAATACAACACGATTTTCGCCATCTTCAACATCTTCAAATGTTGCTTTTAAAAGAAGATTAGGATTAAAGAAGTAACCTGCAGACAGTTTAATTACATCAGTGCTTGAACCAGCGTCAGAGTCATTATTGCTGTACTCAGCACCTAGAACAAAATCTTGTAAGAAATATTCACCACCAATGGTAGCGACATCGCTAAAATCATTATCTGTGTATGCACCATAAACATTAGTTTGCTTATTAATGTACTCGAATTGGTCGTAAGGACCTAAAGTCGTTTTTGGAGAAAAGTAATACGTTGAATCAACGCTTACTGTGTCGTTGCCATCAGTGTCCATATATCCTAAATGGCTGATTGACTGATAATTGTCCGCAGCAGTCGCGGCGCTTGAAAGAAGAATACTCGAAATAATAACTGCTAACTTTTTCATAAAAAGATTTCCCTATTTTACATTGTTGATTGCTACATGTTTTAACCGACTGGCTAAGACGGGGGACATGCTAACTCCTGTTAACTGAACGGGAACTTAACTAAGCCATTGTATTAATTGGGGAAATGTAAAATTATGTAAGCTATTGTAAAAATAATGTAGCGATTATTGAAACAATCACTACATTTTTCTTTTTTCTTATCTTTACAGGGCATACTGACTGATGATGCGATAAACATCATTGATGTTGTCACCGGATTTGAAGTCTTTACTAATTGGAGTCGGATCAGAGCCCACCCAAATTTTTAATTCCGCATCTAGATCAAAGTGCCCAGCACTTTCTTTACTAAACTTAGTAATTTTTGAATAAGCAATACTGATCATTTCCATTTTTGAGCCAGTCACACCTTGCTTGTCGAGTAAAATTAAACGCTTGTTAGTAAATATAAACATATCGCGTACAACCTTGTAGGCTTTTTCTACTTGCTCACCCTCAATCAAGGTATTCGCTAATACTTTTTCTAAATCAGCGTCATCAACTTCGCTGGCATTGCCCATTAATCCACTTAATAAACCCATTATACTGTCTCCTGTTTAAAAATTTGATTCTCTAATGTGTGTCCATTTACTAATTGGCGGTAACGCCACCCTTGCTGATAACAAAATTGTAATAGCGTGATATCAAATGGTGTGGCTGTTTTTTGATACTCAATAACATACTCTTTCGCTTGGCTCTTATATACCTTGGATACATCTGGCAGAGCTTGAATTTTTGCCTCAACATCAGCGTATTGCTCATTTAATAACAAGGTGATAAAGCCAATTTGCTGTTCATTACTATTGTTTTGCTTGGGATGCTCGGTAAGCTTGCCCTTATCAAGATGCAATACATGTGAACATAAACGTTCTAGCTCGGTCAGATCGTGTGAGCTTAAAATAAACGTCGCTTCTGAGCTCAATTCGGAAACTAATTGACGTATTTCACGGGCATGAATGGGATCAAGCCCTGCGGTGGCTTCATCGAGCATCACAATTTGCGGTTTACCGATCAGTGCCTGCCCTATTGTGACCCGCTTGCGCATACCATGCGATAAATCATCGGCGCGTTGTTTGGCAGCTTCTGCCAACCCTACCAATTCAAGGACACGGATTGCTTCTGCTTGACTTTGTTTAGATGAAAGCCCTTGCAACTGGCCATAAAACGCGAGTTGATGAGAAATACTAAAACGGGGATCAAGTTGCGCATCTTGCGGCAGCGCACTGAGTTTGCCAAATAACTCACTGCTGCCTGGGTTTTGGCCTAAAATGCTGAGCGTGCCTTTTGTCGGTAATATATAACCGCATAACAGGCTAAACAGCGTGGTTTTACCTGCCCCATTAGGTCCGACTAACGCAACTGGCGCACCTTGTTGAATTTCAAAACTCACATTATCAAGTGCTAATTTACTACCGTACTGCTTAGTTAAACCTGTTGCCTGTATTAATGTGCTCATAATGAACTCCTTGCAAAAATACGCTGGGCTAGGCCTAACATAACCACAGTTTGAATAACGGGAATACCTAAACTGTTAAACAATCCTGCATTTTGCCCCGCCATTTGATCTAACTGTACTCCAGGGAAAATATAATCAAGCATTGCCATTGCAGGAATTTGCCAACTCAATAGACCAACAACAATATTTCCGCCAGCAAAAAATAACACGGCCAGCACCACGGTTAAACGTGCCGAACGCGCAAATGTATTTAATAAAGTCATCAGTGCTATAAAGGGTAAAACGGCTATCAAAAGGTAACAGAACAACATGAAGCTGCGACTTAAAGCCGTCATTAATAATGCCGCCTCACGAAATGCCATCACTGCGACAGCAGCCACTAAGGTCACAATTAACAGCGCGGCCAAAATAAACACTTGCCCTAAAAACCGACCAAATAACATTTCGTTACGGGTCGCTCTTAGAGATAAAAATCTAAGCGTGCCTCGCTGCTTGTCACCAACGAGTTGGTCACTGCATAAAAATAAGCAAAAACTGGGGAAACTGTATAATGCAATTAACCAATACATGGCAAGCTCAGCCTCAGGCCAATCGAGCAATTTACTTAACCCTATAGCACCAAACACTTGCTGTGCTAATTCAGCTATCTCGGGGGAGCTAATCAAGCTTACCGCTTGCCCAATTGGGTAGCGTAGAATGAGTAACCAGCATATTGCAAAAGCCGCAACCGCCAGTAAACCTCGCTTAGTCAAAAATAACCTTACCAGTTCAAACTGGGCAATTTTCAATAATCGCTGTGGGTGTAATTGTGTCACAGATATTCCTATTTAATCGATATACAGCTTACACTAAGGGCAAACGTGTTGAATTACTAGCAAAAAAAAGCTCACCAAATGGTGAGCTTTGTAACAATAGATTAAAATGTAACAAGCAAATAATTATAAATGTTGCTTATACACGTCCAATGCCTGTGTTAGATCCGTAATTAAATCGTCAACATCTTCAAGGCCAATATGTAAGCGGATCACCGGACCCAGCTGCCACCCCGTCGCTGAACGCAGGCCTTTCATTGTTAAATTTGCGGTCACTAAACTCTCAAAGCCGCCCCACGAAAAGCCCATTTTGAAGTGCTCAAGGCTATCTAAAAAGGCATCTATCGCCCCTTGATTACCTTCTTTCATTACAAATGAGAATAAACCATTACTGCCATCAAAATCACGTTTGAAAAACTCATGCCCAGGGCAACTCTCAAATGCAGGGTGACGAATATGATCAACCAGTGGATGCTGCTCTAACCAGCTAGCCACTTCTATAGCCGCTTTTTCATGCTGGTTTAAACGTACCGCCATAGTACGCAACCCCCTAAGCGCTAAATATGCATCGTCAGCTGAGGTACATTGACCAAGCAAATAAGATTGCTCACGTAGAGTTGGCCAGTATTTTTTATTCGCTACAGCAACGCCCATCATCACGTCAGAGTGACCAACAATATATTTAGTCGCAGCTTGAATGCTAATATCAACACCGTGTTCTAATGGCCGATAATGCAAGCCATTGCCGTAAGTGTTATCCAGCATGGTCATCACGCCTTGTTCATTGGCAACAGCAACCATTGCCGGTACATCTTGCACTTCCATAGTGATAGAGCCTGGAGACTCTAAAAATAGCACTTTGGTATTTTCTTTGATCAGTGCTTTAATTCCAGCACCAATTGTTGGCGGATAATAGGTAGTTTCAACACCAAACCCTGCTAAAATTTTATCGCAAAAATCACGGGTTGGTTCATAAGCATTATCAACCATTAAGATATGATCGCCAGCTTTCACAAAAGCCAATAGCGCACTACTAATTGCCGCCGCTCCACATGGATACAGCGCACAACCTTCTCCGCCTTCCAATTCGGTGATTGCTTCTTGCAGTGCAAAATGTGTGGTGGTGCCGCGACGACCATAAAATAGCGTTTTATCGCCGCGTTTTTTTGCCGCATCTTTGAGTTCGGCCACGGAATCAAAAACAACCGTTGACGCTCGCTGCACTACAGGGTTAACAACGCCTTGGGTATAGGCTTTTTTACGTCCAGCACTGACTAACAGCGTATTTTTATTACTTGTCGTCATTATTAATCCTTAAAAAATTTCATACATGCATTACACAATGCTTAATCGTTTAAATTACACCAGTGGTCAATTAAATAGCGTGATATAGAGTCCGTGCGAGGCAACTTTAAATGCTCCCCTTCTTCATGCCAATTACCAAAGCCCTGCAGCTCTTCTCGGCTAAACCACTGCGCATCATCCAGCTCATCTTTATCAACGTGAATATCTTCGGTAACAGCTTCAGCTATAAATCCCAACATAATTGATGACGGAAATGGCCATGGTTGTGAGGCAATATAACGAACGTTTCCAACAACAATACCAGCCTCTTCCATCACTTCCCGTGCGACGGCTTGCTCTAAACTTTCGCCCGGATCAACAAAACCAGCTAAAGACGAATACATACCGGGCGCCCATACTGCTTGGCGACCTAATAAACAACGCTCAATACCATCAGCAAAAGTGCGCGTTACCACCATGATCACAGCTGGATCCGTACGTGGGAAGGTTTGATGCTTACACTTATCATTACTACACAAACGAGAATGGCCTGCCTCAACAAGGGTATTTTCGCAGCCACAGCGTCCGCAATAGCGATGTGTTGCATGCCAGTAACACAAGCCGCGCGCGAGTGCTGCCATTGAGCCTTGTTCAAGCGCAACGTTAACGCCATAGCGACGAATATCAACAAACTCAGCATCGCCAATCAGCTTTGCTAATAGCACTTCATCTAATTGACTTACATCAAGTGCGAAATGGCTGGTTTGTTGCTCATCTAAGCCTAAAAATATCGCCTCAGTTAAATCTAAATTACACACTGTTGCGAAGCTCAAAAACGTCACTGAATAGCTATTACTGTCAAATAAGGTCTGATTATTATTCACTAATAACCAACGACTTTGCGCATTGACTTGAGTTGCAAACCAGCTTGGCTCTTTACGTAAATTTGATGCCCGATTTAACGACATAGCAGTGTAATTAAGCATGCTCGTCCTTTTAATTGTTTAGATGGCTAAAACTACCATAACACTCACCTAAACCCAATTATTACTCACTGATAAACAGGCAAAAAAAAAGCCCTTACGGACTTTTTTAAACACACAATAAATTCTTTTAATAATTACAATGTAGCTAAATGTGCCTGTAATTTTTGATTTTCAGCTTCGATATGCTGATAAAACTCTAAATCTTCAAGTTTGCTTGCGGCTGCTTTATCAATAACAATTACAGCATCTTTATGTAACTGAAGCGCAGAGGCTGGACACTTAGCCATTAATGGGCCTTCAATCATGGCATGCACTGCATCGGCCTTATTTTCGCCGGTTGCAAGTAACACAACCTTTTTTGCTTCTAAAATAGTCCCAATGCCCATGGTAATAGATAAATGTGGTTGATATTCATCGGCAGCAAAAAAACGAGCGTTATCATCAACGGTTGCTTTAGTCAGGGTTTTTACGCGAGTACGTGAACAAAGACCCGATGAAGGCTCGTTAAACCCGATATGGCCATTTCGGCCTATGCCTAATAACTGCACATCAACGCCACCTGCTTTGGCTATTTTGTCTTCGTATTCTTTACACGCAGTAATTGGGTTTACAGCATCGCCAGGCGGTACAAAAGTATTTTCTTTGTTGATATCAACATGACTAAATAATTGCTCATTCATAAAGTAACGATAACTTTGTGGATGCTCACCCGTTAAACCTAAGTATTCATCTAAGTTAAATGTTGTCGCTTGAGAGAATGAGATATCACCAGCTTTATTTTTAGCGATTAATTGTTGATATAACGCAACCGGCGTAGAGCCCGTTGCTAAACCGAGCACTGATGTTGGTTTTTTTTGTAATTGGGCTGCGAAAATATTTGCGCCATATGCAGCTACGGCTGCTGCATCATTTAAAATTACTATTTGCATATTTGTTTGCTCAGTTATTAAATTAGTTGATGAAAAAATGGGATCTAAGTCCCAATTCCACGTGCAATCGAATTGGGCCTTAGATCAAACCTAACAGGGATACACTGCTTGGTTAATACCATTATGACAACGCTGTCATTATTACCATTCCACTTTCATTTGTAAAGTAAAAGTGAATAAAAATTTTATATTTCTACAATTATTTTATTGACCGTTTAAACGCTGACAAAAATCTTCCGTTTATACATCCAATGCAATACTAGGATCTGTACTAATAACAGAGCGATAACAGCGATTAAAGACTGCCATAGATCTGGAGCTGCATTAATAAAACCGCCAAATACACTGCGACTGATGTAACTCCAGTTAACTAAACTTGACGCTATATAAATAATAATTGAGTTAACACCTATAATTACAAACGGGTACGCTAATTTTTGGCCATTTAAAATATCAACCAAAGCATAAAAAACCGCGAGTAATATTGCACTCCAACCAACCGTTACAAGTACAAATGAGCTGGTCCATAATTCTTTGTTAACTGGAAACTGTAAATTCCAAAGCCAACCTAAGCAAACGCTTACAACACCAGCTCCAAACAAAATTCCAGCCGTTTTCCACTCACCAATTTTTGATGATCGGATAATTAACTGTCCTGCAAAAACCCCTGCCATAGCATTAATAATTGCAGGTAAACTTGATAAAACCCCTTCAGGATCTACAGGCCGATTTTGATAACTAATACCCGGTAAAAAGTGTTTATCAAACCATGCATTCCAACTACCAACAGCGCTTAAATCACCAGCAACGCCACCTGGTACGGGGATAAAACACAGTAATAACCAATACCCCAGTAATAACCCAACCGCAGTATATACTTGCGTGCGAATACTGGTATGCCATACCAACATAGCGCAAAAAAACCACGCAATTGCAATACGACCTAATACGCTGGTATAGCGAATTTCATCAAACGCTAAAGGAATACCAGTGCCCCAACCATGGTTGTACATTACACCTAATGAACATAATAACAGCAAACGTTTAACCGCTTTGCGGTAGTAAACCTTTCGCTCATTCCATGGAAGATGATCAATACGCTTCGGTGCAAGCCCCATCGCCACACCAGAAAGAAAGATAAATAACGGGAAAATTAAATCGTAAAAAGTAAAACCATGCCAAGCACTGTGTACGGTATGTGCTTCAAAGACTTTCCAACCGGACCAGCCTGTTAAAACAAATAAAGCGGCAAAGATAGATTGCCCCCCTAAAATCCAAAACATGTCCATACCACGTAATGCATCAAGTGATGCAAGACGTTTTTTAATCGGTTTTTCAACTGCGCTTGTTGTTGTCATATTCTTTACTCTTAAAACAAAAAAGCCCCGCGATACAACGGCGGGGTTTTTTCCAGGGAAACGTTAGATTACAATGCCTGCAATATAAGTTGCTTTGACATACTGTTGCTCATCGAGCACCACAAAATCTGCGTCAAAGCCATCAAGTAAACGTCCCTTGTTCTTGAGGTTTAAGTATTGAGCCGGATACAATGCTGCCATTCGTAAGCTTTCACTTAGGCTAACATCTAAAGTATTGACGGTGTTGCGCACAGCACTTGCCATATCTAAAACACTACCCGCTAATTCGCCAGTGGTTGAATTTAATCTATCTCCAGTACGAATTACCTTTCGGCCATCAAAGAAATCAAATTCCATATCATCAGTGCCCACTGGAGGCATGGCATCAGTGACTAACATTATTTTGCCGCGTTGCTTTGTACGAATTGCTAACTGCGCAGACAAAGGGTGCACATGGTGGCCATCCACAATCAATCCGCACCAGCTGTTATCATGCCAAAGAGCGGCGCCAACAACACCCGGCTCACGTGAGGTAAATGGTGACATTGCATTGTATAAATGCGTAAAGCCATCGGCCCCTGCATTAAGAGCCGCCATAGTTGTTTGATAATCAGCATTGGTATGGCCAAGTGATACTTTCACACCACAAGCGACTAAGCGCTCAACATCCGCAATGCTGACGTTTTCTGGCGCTAAGGTCACCATTTTAATACCTAAATCTTGGCGGGCATAAATAGCAAACTCTTGTTCGCTAATTGGACGAATAAACTGCTCACTGTGAGTGCCTTTTTTTGGGAAAGATAAATGTGGGCCTTCAAAATGGATACCTAATACACCCGGTACGCCTTCACTTATAGCTTTTGCCGTTGCATCTGCGGCCGCTTGCATTACTTCAACTTTATCAGTAATGAGTGTTGGCATGAGTGCAGTAGTGCCGAATTTACCGTGCGCTTTTGCAATACGGTCTAAACAATCTGTGCTTTGCTGAGCATTAAAAAATGCACCGCCACCGCCATTGACTTGTACGTCAATAAAACCTGGTGCAACTAAGCCATTCAACTCAACAACTGACTCAGTAGTCGAATCTTCAAGCTTAAATACACCATTTTCAACACTAAATAATGCGTTCTCAATAAAGTTTTCGGCGGTAAATAAACGCGCTGCGCGATAGAAGGTTTTCATTACAATGCTACCTTTTGATCTTGTTCTAGTACCGATTGTTGAGCGAAATAAATAGCCCCCATTTCTGGTGGTTGTTTTGGTACTTCAACAAGTTTTGCAATTTCTGGGTCAAGCCATTTATTTAATGGCTCAGCAAGGCCACCAATCATAGATAAACGCGGTGGATTTTTTTCTAATAAACGATGTGCTAACTGACTTACATAGGCTGCGCCATCTTTAACGATGGCCAATGCAATAACGTCACCTTGATGCGCTGCATCAAAAACATAGCGGGCAAGCTTGGCATAGCTGCTTGACGGCTGTCCAGCCATTTGTTCGGCTATACCCATAGCATTGGTTGCATTAAAATGATTCATCATTACTGGGGTCATAAGTGTTTGCGGACCTAATCCATCAAGCTCAACTAACACCGCTTTGATAGCCTCAAGCCCCATCCATGCGCCGCTACCTTTATCGCCCAGTGCAAAACCATGACCACCGTAATTTACTGATTGCCCTTTAACATATGAAAAACCACATGAACCAGTACCAGTAATAATCACTGCACCATCACCGCCCTCATGAGCACCAATACATGCAGTGTGTAAGTCTGTAGTTAGAAACATCTGTTTAAATGGATGTTCCCATTCAGTTATTTTTTCATACAAGCTTGGTAGATTAACGCCTGCCAACCCTAAGCCTGCATAGACTTGGTGAATAGTTTCTAATTGCAAGCCGGCATCACGCATTGCCAGCTGTGTAGACACCATTATTGACTCTAATGTGCGTTCTAACCCATGTAATGGATTCGCGGGGCCACCTAGACCAGTTCCTAATACCCCATGTTGTGCAGAGTATATAGTTGCACGGCACTTAGTTCCGCCACCATCGATACCAATAAACAATTGGTCCTCATTCGCACTCTTAGCCATCATTTAACGACCTCTAACCTTCGTTTAATATTTGTATTAACCGCATCTTTTTTTATTATCTTAATGCGATTCACCCTCAACCCATGTTGAATTAATGTTACACAACAAATGACAGCGTTGTCATTATATTTTTCATAAAAATTCACACATATTCCATATTCATCTCTAATTAACTGAATTAAATAAATAATTAATATTAATTAAATTAGTGTCGACTATTTTTCAACGCAATAATAAGGCTTAAAAATGACATTATTACCTAAAACAACACCTAAAATAGTGATTTAACATGCTATTTTAACAGTACAAATGGCTAATAACGTAAATAAACTGTGTAATGCTGTACCAGTTTACCTAAAAAAAATAACTTAGTAAAGAATCACCGCTTATATTGGAATATTTTTTCTAGCGGTCGATTAAATACAATGGCTATTTTAAAAGCAACTTCCAACGACTGTGAATACGGACAGCTAAAATTGCAGCAATGGTTTGGCGTGTCACCCCACAGCATCTGCTAATTGTTGCTGTGTCATTTCACCATATCAAATATATCTGACCCTGAGTTAAATATTTTATACTTAAGTTACAGTAGCAAAGCGTCATTAATACAATAAAAATGCTCAGCACTTTGCTTCAGCGCTTCCGCAGTTAGTTTATCAGCGCCATAGACATCACACGGTACATTATACTGATGCTGTAAATGGCCCAATAATAGCGCAAAGTCACCATCACCAGAGAGTAAAATGACTTTATCAAGATGCTTTCCTTGCTCGAGCATATCAATGGTGATACCAACATCCCAATCACCTTTAGCGCTGCCATCTTTACGTTGAATAAACGGTTTCAACTTCACTTCAAAACCAATTGCACGCAGGATATTTTGAAACTGAGATTGCTTTTCGTCACCACGATAAATAGCGTACGCTATCGCGCATTCTATATCATAGTCATGACTGATTTTTGCCCAAAAGGCATTGTAATCAAAATTTTTCCGGTAACTCTCTCGGCAGGTGTAATAAATATTTTGTACATCGACAAAAATCCCAACCTTAGGTTTTGTGCTTGTTGTACTGTGTGTTTCTTGATTCATACGATATCCTTTTTATGAGGGCCTGTTACTGTAGCATACCTACAGCCATTTCCGGCCCTTGCATTTACCTTTAAAGTAACCTAAATTAGTTACATGGCACCATGTAACCAATATTGGTTACATTTGATTATGTAACTAAATTAGGACATTTATGATTGCGGTGATCAGCGGCGATGTGATCAAATCACAACATATTCCAAAGCACGAGTATGATGCAATGCTCTATCAACTTGACCAAAGTTTGCGAGCGATTACGAAAGATAAACACAATCAGGGTATTATTTATCGAGGCGATGCGTTTCAGCTGCAAGTAAATCAACCTGCGCAGGTCTGCAATGTCGCTGTGTTATTATATTTGCATCTAAAGGCAAGCGGTTATGAGGTTCGCCAAAGCCTAGCAATTGGCGAAATAGATAACGCCAGAGCAGATATAAAAACAGCCACGGGGTCAGCATTTACTTTATCTGGCCGCAGTCTTGATGAAATACACAATCAACGTTTTATATTTAGCAGTGTTATCGAACCCACTAATGAAGGGTTAACACTGAGTCTAGCTTTTATTGATGTGCTGCTGAGAAAAATGACCCAAAAACAAGCAAACGCGCTGTATGTCTATTTAACCAGTAGCAATAACCAGCACAGTGAGCTTGCCAAACAATTGCATACAAGCCGAGAAAATGTCACTAAATTACTCAATCTTGGTCATTATCAATTAGTCGAACGGTTTTTACAGTATGCAGAAAAAACCATCGCAGACACATTAAAGGAACTATAAAATGAGCTTTATGTTGTTATTAGTGGCACTCATTATCGGCCATATTTTAGCTGATTTTTACTGGCAACCAATGAGCTGGGTCAATAACCGCAACACTCGCCATTTTCGCGCTAAAAAGCTGTATTTGCATGTGCTAGTACATGGCGTGACCACCGCAGCTATTGTCACTTGGTGGGAGTTTACCTTTGGATGGCAAACCATTGCGCCTATATGTATCGCCACTAGTATTGTTATTGTCACTCATTACTTTATTGACTTAGCAAAATCGTATTCCAATAAAGGGGTGGTGCCTTTTGTTGTCGATCAACTCGCTCATTTAGTCATTTTGCTGTTATTAGCCATTTGGTTAAGTGACAGCAGTGAGTTTTTCACACATGCTTGGCAATGGTTAATACAACCAGCAACATTATGGGTAGTGTGTGGGTATTTATTGGTATTAACGCCAAGTGCGGTGTTCATTCGCATGATGTTAGAGCGGATCACTTCCGGCTTTAGCACTACTGGGAGTTTACCAGCAGCAGGACAAAGCATCGGCATGCTTGAGCGAGTATTAATGTTAACATTTATTTTGCTAGACCAATTTACCGGAGTCGGCTTTTTACTAGCAGCAAAATCAGTGTTTCGATTTGGTGATTTAAGTGCCAGTAAAGATAAAAAACTGACTGAATACGTGATGCTCGGTACCTTACTCAGTGTCAGTGTGACTTTATTTATTGGCTTAGCAGTTAATTATCTTAAAGCTTTGTAGTTTTACAAGCTCATAAAAAACGCGCCATAGTAGGCGCGTTTTTTATTAATCAACTGATCAATTAGCCGTTGCTTGAACCATCATTATTTGGACGGCGGCGGCGCTGAGAGTTGCCACCTACAGATTGGCGTTTAGCCCATGGGTTTTGTGTTTGCTCACCACTGGCTTTATTCGCATCCGGCTTTTTGCCTGAACCACCGCGGCGTGGACCTGTGCCACTGCCATTACTATTTGGTTTTTTGCTATCCGACTTAGGCTTAGAAAACGGCTGTTTAGCTTTTTTCGGCTTTTTCGGTTTTGTTGGTCGTGCATCAAGCTCTCTTTCTGGTACTGGATTGCTTGGTTCAAAGCCCGCCTCTTGAGCGCGAGGGATCAACTCACCAATAAAGCGCTCAATACCATATAAGTCATCCGCATCATCAATCGTTACAAACGAAATAGCGTCACCCGACGCCCCAGCACGGCCTGTACGGCCAATACGATGTACGTAATCTTCATACACATTCGGCAAATCATAGTTAACGACATGCGGCAGCTCTACAATATCCAGACCACGGGCAACAATGTCAGTTGCAACGAGTACACGTACTTCACCACTTTTAAAACCATCAAGCGCTTTGACACGTGCGCCTTGTGATTTATTACCATGGATAGCTGCACCCACTATGTCATCACGCTCAAGTTGCTTAACTAAGCGGTTTGCGCCATGTTTAGTGCGACTAAAGACTAATACTTGCTGCCAATCATTGCTGCGAATTAAGTGACTTAGTAAAGCTGTTTTACGCGCTTTATCAACAGCGTAAACACATTGGGTAACACTTTTAGCGGTGGTGTTTTTAGCTGCAACTGAAATTTCCACGGGATCGTTAATAAGCCCTTTTGCAAGCGCACGGATATCGTCAGAGAAAGTTGCAGAAAACATTAAGTTTTGGCGTTTAGCAGGGAGTTTACTGATAATACGTTTAATATCGTGAATAAAGCCCATATCAAGCATACGGTCAGCTTCATCAAGCACTAATACTTCAAGGTTATCAAATTTTAATGCGTTTTGATTGTGTAAATCAATTAAACGTCCAGGCGTTGCAACTAAAATATCTACACCTTTGCGCAGGCGCTGCATTTGCGGGTTTATTTTAACGCCACCATAGACAACAAATGAACTGATATTAGAGTGCTTAGCATACTCCTCAACATTCTCACTCACTTGTAATGCAAGCTCACGTGTTGGCGTTAAAATTAACGCGCGTACTTGATTACCTTTGGCTTTTTGCCCTTTAGATAAAGATTCAATCAGCGGTAATGTAAAACCGGCTGTTTTACCCGTACCTGTTTGTGCTGCAGCCATCACATCACGACCTTCAATAATCGCAGGAATAGCTTGAGCCTGAATTGGTGTTGGCGTTTCATAGCCCTTTTCTAAAACTGCATTAACTAAAGACTGTGATAAACCTAACCCATCAAAACTCATATAAACTCTCTTTTAAATAAGGCCAAAGTGGCCAGTTGCGCGCATTATACCGATCGTGACCAATAATGCATTGAATATTAACTTTTGCGCCGCTCCCATACGCTTAAACTTTAAAAAATTATTGTCTAAGCATGCCTAAAAACAAAAAACGGCACAATGGCCGTTTTTATAAAATAAGAGTTGTTATCCAATATTTTAATTACTTAACACCTAATTCGCGTAAACGCTCTTGTAAGTAGCTATCTGCGGTATAACGCTCAGAAAGCACAACATCGGGGCGCGGGTGCAAAAATAATGGCAACGAAATACGTGATTTAGTTGACGCTTTACCCGTAGGATTAATGACACGGTGAATGGTTGATGGAAAATAGCCACCCGATGCTTCTTGCAGCATGTCGCCGATATTAATGATTAAGCTACCAAAATCACATGGCACATCTAACCAACCACCGTCAGTTTTTTGCACTTGCAAACCAGGCTCGTTTGACGCTGGTAAAACCGTCAGCAAATTAATGTCACCGTGCGCAGCGGCGCGAATTGCCCCCGGCTCCTCATCACCCGTCATTGGTGGGTAATGTAAAATACGCAGCAATGTTTGCTCAGAGTTAGCAATCATATCTTTTAAATCGATTGAAAATTTAGCTCGTACTTCAGCTGGCGCTTCTGCTTGTACCCAGCTCAAAAGCGTTGCAGCAAACTCATTAGCTAATCGATAATATTCACGAATATCCGCTTCAAGCTGTGCCGGCACGCGACCATTAGGATAAACATGAAAATATTCTTTAATGTCTTTTACTGTAAAGCCTTTTGCAACTTCCGATACCGATGGCGGAAAGTAGCCGTCTTGGGTGTCTTTGGAGAATAAAAACTCATGCTTTTGCTCAGAATTAAAAAAGTCCTGCCAATTTTTATAAATTGATTCAACTAAAGACTGCGGTATTGGGTGGTTTTTTAATACACCAAAGCCAGTATTTCTAAGAGACTCAACAAATTGAGCGGCCGCATCGCTCGCTTTATAATCAACGGTAGGTAATTGCATGTTCATATCCAATGAATTAAGTTGTTAAAAGCCTTTGCTAATCATAGCAGTTGCTCCATTGTAGCGCTTCGCGAGGATAATAAAACAGGCAAAAAAAAATAAGGACTTATGTCCTCTTCAACTGAGTAAGCGTTTATTAGTTGATGCAAATCAAAACGTTGCTGTTATAGGTAAAGCATGAAACTAATTGAAATCATAAACACAATTTTATGGTCTACTCTTTCATAACCTATTTCACTAAAATCTTTCAATCCTAAAAGGTAACCTATGCGCCAAAAAATTTCGTTCAAAAGTGGTGATTTAACACTCGCCGGTCAGCTTGAAACACCTGTCAGTGATGTTAAATTTTATGCCTTGTTTGCGCATTGTTTTACCTGCGGTAAAGACATCGCTGCAGCATCGCGCATTAGCCGCGCGCTCACACAACAAGGTATTGCAGTCCTGCGCTTTGACTTTACCGGCCTTGGCAACAGTGATGGCGACTTTGCTAACAGTAATTTTTCATCAAATATCCAAGATTTAATTGCCGCAGCTGATCATTTACGTGAGCACTTTAAAGCGCCACAACTGCTTATAGGCCACAGTTTGGGCGGTGCTGCTGTATTAGCAGCAGCCGAGCACATTACTGAAGTGCAAGCTATTACCACCATTGGCGCGCCCTCAGATGCGCAACATGTAACCCATAACTTTGCCGCACATTTAGATGAGATTAACGCCGCTGGCGAAGCAAAAGTCAATTTAGCTGGGCGTGAGTTCACAATAAAAAAACAGTTTGTCGATGACATAGCCCAATACAACCGCAGCCATATCAGTAAATTAAAGCGTGCTTTGTTAGTAATGCACTCCCCTATTGATACCACGGTAAGTATTAACGAAGCTGAAAAGATTTACGCAAGCGCTAAACATCCAAAAAGCTTTATTAGTTTAGATAACGCCGACCATCTACTCACTAACAAAGACGATGCCGATTACGCAGCAGACGTTATAGCGTCATGGGCAAAACGTTATGTAGCTTTTGATGAAAACCAATACAGTGCCAAACTGACCAACGGCAACGTATTAGTTGAAGAAAAAGACCATGTATTTACTCAGCATGTCAGCACCAAAGATCATACTTGGCTTGCCGATGAGCCCGCAGCAGTGGGCGGCAATAATTTAGGCCCCGATCCGTATCATCATTTACTCGCCGGACTTGGAGCATGTACCGCGATGACGCTGCGCATGTATGCCAGTCGTAAAAACTTACCACTTGAACACGTAAAGGTAGAGCTAGATCACACCCGCGACTATCATAACGATTGCGATAACTGCGAGCAAAGCGACAAACTTGAAGCCATCACTCGTAAAATCACCCTAGTAGGCGATTTAACCGATGAGCAACGCCAGCGCTTACTTGAAATCGCTGACAAATGCCCGGTGCACAAAACACTGCACAATGAGCCATTAATCGTCAGTGAACTGGTAAAATAGCCAGTAAGCGCGTAAAACTGGTAACTTATTCTATTTACGCGCTTGGTTTCATATTTCAATTTGCAACAAACGCCTTAATTTCTTTACTCATTCTATCCACCAGCCACTTAGGCCCGCCGTCATACATATCATTATGGCGTGAGTTCTCTATCGAAATCTGCGTAACCGGATACTGTGCTAATTCATCTTCATTGAGTAATACCTGATTATCCGCAGGATAATCACTGCCGCGTAGCGTTAAAACCCGAATATTTTTATTACGAGGTAGCAACATGCGGCGATGATCAAGCGTGATAATTTGGCCCACTTGCTTTGGGTAAATCGCCGCGTAGAGTGCAGATATATCACCACCATTTGAATGACCAAATAAAGTAAGCTGGCTAAAATCGTACGCCGGGTATTTAGCGGATAATTGCTCAACTAAGAATTTTAGGGTCACGACCCCACGATGCCAATTTTCTATTCGAGTTGTCATATAGGGCGGATTAGAATTAAGCGCAGGATCGTTTTTTAGTTCATGGGCTACAGCAGTGGTTAAATAACCCTTAGCTGTAAATACATCTACCGCAAACTGATAGTCAGTATGCGCAATCCCATAACCAGCATTAACAAACGCCACCGGGCATTTTGTTTGTTGGCTGCAGTGAGTGCTGTGTGCAGGGAGTGTAATATGGATTGGGATGCTACGGCCGCGAGCCTCATCAAAAATAACATCACCGCTTGCGTAGCTATTTACGCTAACCAAAAAGGAAAAGAGGATCACCAAATACTTAGAACGTGTCAGCATAACTTACAAAAATTATTTTTATTTTTAATTGCAGTCATTTTAAAGCTAACGATATTAATTACAATCTAACAGATACTAAAAAGCGAATGAGGTTTAAAGAACGAAATAATTATTTTAAAACTGTGCGATAATGACGGTATTATCTTCACTCTATTTAGAAAAGTACCTACCCATGAAATCATACAACAGCATCGAAGAACGTATCGATATTTTACAAAGCAGAATTGCAGCTTACCAAGATGAAATCAAAACGCTAGAAACAGAGCCTAAAAATAATAACGAGCGTA
The DNA here is from genome assembly GCF_036960685.1 of Pseudoalteromonas sp. GTDB lineage: Bacteria > Pseudomonadota > Gammaproteobacteria > Enterobacterales > Alteromonadaceae > Pseudoalteromonas. Next base: position 28,546 of record NZ_JBALXK010000012.1, read on the forward strand.
TTATTTTTAAATTTATTGAAACAGGCAGCACCGGCAAGACTAAAGATTTTGTGCGTGAATTAGGCATTAAATCACCACGCGATAGCCTCTATTCATCGGGTGATGTATCAAAACTAATTAAAGATGGCGCGAGTGATATTTCTCCTGCGCTGCTTGAAATTGCCCGCGCACTTGCCAGCGCACGTAATAAAAACGGCCCTGCCTGCTAGTCGTTTATTATTATAAGTGATTAGCCGTCTTTATTTGCGGCTAATCCACCAGCTCTATATCAAGCCCGGTCAATAAGTTTAGCGCTTCAAATCGCTCAAACTTGGCACGACTCACATCGTTATTTTTTATATCAATATTAAACTGAGTAGCCCCTACAAAATTAGCGCGACTCAAGTTAGTCTGATGAAACAAACTATCCCTAAAATCAGTACCGCTAAAGTCACTCGCGGCTAAATTAGCGTGTCTAAAATCAACATCCTTGGCAAAACAGTCTGTCATTCTCAAGGCTTTTAATGGCAATTCATAAAACGAGCTATGACTGAGCTGGCAATCTTTAAAACTCACTGGTGCAGTTAACGCCAGTTGCGGCCAATTGACTTGCCCCCAAACAATGCTGTTTAACTTGCAACTTTTAAAACTCACCTCTTCTAGTGAGCTGTAATTCCAACTTAAGTCACTCAAGTTGCAGTTAATAAACTCACAATCAATAAAGCGGCAACTACTAAATTGGCTTTGACTAAAGTCGCATTCTATAAACTGGCATTGTTCAAACTCTATGTCGCTAAAGCGCTGCGATGTAGCCGTACAGTTTGCAAATTGCTGATCGTAATAATCGTTTTGTGAAAACATCAAACCGCTTCTTTAGCTAAATCACTCTTAAGTGCCAAAACAGCTATAAAAATAAGCCCAAGCACAGGTACTAAGCCTAAAAATCCACCTATAACGGCAACAATAACGGGGGTAGTGGTTTTACGCTTACTTAAAAAATAACTAACAAGCGCAAATACAGGGACCAAAACTAAAACGATTGTTCCCAAAAGGGTCGCATTAATTGACATATTGTTCCTTTATTATTTTATTTAACCGATAAATTAAAGCGCAATTAAAGCACAAAAAAACCCTTAGACATACACCTAAGGGTTTTTAAATCAATTGCAAAATTAAGTGCTAATTAATCATTTATTCTGCTGCTTTTTCAGCTTTTTCGACAACGCTAATAGCAAGCTCTGACAATGAGTCTACATTGGCTTTACTTGGCGCGTTGGTTAATAAACATGACGCTTGCGTTGTTTTAGGGAAGGCAATAACATCACGGATGTTATCTGTGCCGCAAAGTAACATTACTAAGCGGTCTAAACCAAATGCGAGTCCTGCATGTGGTGGTGTGCCGTACTTAAGTGCATCAAGTAAGAAACCAAACTTATCTTGTTGCTCTTGCGCATCAATACCTAATATTCTAAAGGCCGCTTCTTGCATATCAGCATTATGAATACGGACCGAACCACCGCCCACTTCGTAGCCGTTTAATACCATGTCGTAGGCATCTGAAATAGCAGCTGCTGGGTTAGCTTCAAGGGCTGCTGCATCAATGTCTTTTGGTGCAGTGAATGGGTGATGCACAGCGTGTAATGTGCCTTCGTCATCTTCTTCAAACATTGGGAAATCAACAACCCAAAGTGGTGCCCAGCTATTGAGGTTAGTGATTTCTAAATCAACACCAATCTTAAGGCGAAGTGCACCCATCGCTTCGTTTACTGTGTTGCGCTTATCTGCACCGAATAAAATGATATCGCCAGTTTGTGCGTTAGTACGCGCAAGTAGCTCATTGATCACTTCTTCATTTAAGAATTTAGCGATTGGTGATTGCACACCTTCAACACCAGCTGCACGGTCGTTTACTTTCATCCATGCCAGCCCTTTCGCGCCGTAAATGCCGATGAATTTAGTGTAGTCATCAAGTTGCTTACGAGAAAGTGATGCACCGCCTGGTACGGTTAATACCGCAACACGGCCTTTTTCGTCATTTGCAGGACCTGAGAATACTTTAAACTCTACGTCTTTAACTAAATCAGCAACGTCAATCAGTTCCATAGGGTTACGTAAATCAGGCTTGTCTGAACCAAAGCGGTTCATTGCCTCTGCGTATGGCATGATTGGGAAATCACCTAAATCAACATTTAGTAGTGACTGCCACATTTCGCGAATCATCTTTTCAGTCATACCACGTACTTGATCAGAGCTCATGAACGACGTTTCTAAATCTATTTGGGTAAATTCTGGTTGACGGTCTGCACGTAAATCTTCATCACGGAAACATTTAACGATTTGGTAATAACGGTCAAAGCCAGACATCATCAACAATTGCTTAAACAACTGTGGAGACTGTGGTAACGCGTAAAAGCTGCCTTTATGTACACGACTCGGTACTAAGTAATCACGTGCCCCTTCAGGTGTTGCTTTAGTTAGTACTGGCGTTTCGATATCTAAGAAACCATTTTCATCTAAAAAGCGACGAACAAAGCTGCTAGCTTTTGCACGTAATTTAATACGGTCACTCATTTCTAAACGGCGAAGGTCTAGGTAACGGTATTTTAAACGACGCTCTTCAGAGTTTACTTGGTTAAAATCAAGTGGTAGTGGCTCTGAACGGTTGATGATAGTTAAGCTAGTGCCTAAAATCTCAACTTCACCCGTGGCCATGTCTTTATTTACTTGGCTATCTGGGCGAGCACGTACAACACCTTTAAGCTGTACACAGAACTCTTGGCGTAATTTATTCGCTGTATCCATTAAGCCTTCAACTTCAGGATCGAATACGACTTGTACTAAACCTTCTCTATCGCGTAAATCGACAAAAATTAGTCCACCAAGGTCACGTCGTTTATTGATCCAACCACATAATTCAACTTCTTGATCTACGTGAGTTTTATTTAGCTGTCCGCAGTATATAGAGCGCATAGTATTCCTGTCAGTTTAAGACTAATAGCCGCTTTCCCTAAGAATTTGACGTTTTTGGGGAGATAAAGCCACTATTTATAAATCATTTTAGGGGGAGCATTATACCCAAGTTACTTGAAAATGCGAGCACCGCAGCGCCCTGTAAGCATTCAATTTTCAGTCGTTCTAGATATTTGTTACACTTACAAAAACACACTATCGGTTAGTCATTTTATGTTGTATTTAGGGTGTCCGCAGTGGTCAAGTACCGCGTGGAAAGGCAATTTATTATCAAGTCACTGCAAAAATGCCGACATGCTGCACGAATACGCACAGGTGTTTAACTCCGTTGAAGGCAATACTAGCTTTTATGCCGATCCTAGTGTTGAATCATTAAATCGCTGGCGTGAGGCTGTTAATCGTGACTTTAAATTTACTTTTAAATTTCATCGCCGTTTTAGTCATGAATTACAACTAACTAATATTGATGATGAGTTAACTGCGTGGTTTAACTTGTTTGAACCAATACTGCCAAGCGTTGGGCAAATTATGTTGCAGCTGCCTAGCAGCTTTAGCCCACAGCAATTACCTTTGCTGGCGCAATTTATTGCAAAACTGCCTACCGGTTTAAATTATGGCGTTGAAGTTCGCCACAACGATTTTTTTAAAAAAGGCGCGGCGGAAATTGCGTTAAACCAGCTACTAATTGCAAACAACATCAACCGAATAGCAATGGATACCCGCGCTCTGTTTGCAGTAAAACCTAACACTGCGGCACTTATCGATGCACAGCAGAAAAAGCCGCACCTACCCGTACATGCACTTGCAACAGGCAGTCAACCTATGGCTCGCTTTGTAATTGCCGATTTAGAGCACGATTATAAAAGTTATTACCAACCTTGGCTTAAAAAAGTAAAACAATGGCTTGATGAAGGTAAGCACCCGTATGTATTTTTTCATACCGCAGATAACCGCCAAGCCCCTTTGTTAGCGCGGGCATTTTGTGAAGATTTAGGTTACGATCATCCAGTACTCAACCCCTTTACTGGTGAGAAAGAAGCCAGCCAAGCAAGTTTATTTTGAATTCCGCTAAAATATAATTAACAACAAGAAGTAATTGAATGAGTGATTTTAAACGCTATTTTACAGGCTACCCAGAACAAATTATAAGCCAAGTAATACAGCTTATTGATAATGATAAACACGGCGCGTATTTAACTAAAAAATACCCCCATGCACATACGATCACCAGTGACAAATCATTATATGCATACGCCACTGAGCTTAAAAAACGCTACTTAAAAAATGCCCCGCCGTTTGGCCGTGCCGCGTTTAAAAAGCAGGGTGACATGGTCACTAATGCACTCGGCACACACACTTATCGTATGCAAGGTAAAACCCGTAAACATGATTTGGCCATTAACAGTGACTTATTGTGTGCCCCCGAGGAGTTATTAAAAGCCCTAGTTGTACACGAACTCGCCCACTTTAAAGAAAAAGACCATAACAAAAGTTTTTATCAGTTATGTTGCCACATGGAGCCGCAGTATCATCAGCTCGAATTAGATTTACGAATATTTTGTGTGTTAGTCACACAAGGGAAAAACCCTTATTTAAAGTAAACATTATTGCCTACAACACACAGTGACCACTCTATTGGTTTGATTGACTCATAAATAAGTTTATTGAGTGACCGTAAATTTAGTTAAACCTATTAGCTGGCCAGACTCGGTAACAACTTGTACTTGCCACTTACCAACAGAGTTTGCTGGGAAGTTTACTTTATGCGTCCATGCTCTATAGCCTTGCTCTCGCCCACCACTAATATTTAATGCAATACGATCAACCACTTTATTGTTAAGTAGCCAAACATGAAATACTTTTTCATTTAACCCTCTGGGCGCTTTAACCGCAGTCCAAGTATACAAACCTTGCTGATGCAATGAGTTAGCGTCTAAATGCTTAATACTGCCTACCGCCTTACGCTGCTCTACATCAACCTGATGCGATAAAGTAATGTCGGTTAAACGCAGTGCTGCAGGTGGCACCCAACTACGTAGCTGCCATAAACCGGCACTTAAAACACCTAGCAATAAAACCAATAGAGGGAAACGCCACCATTTGGCGTTAGGCATTAATTTACCTAAGCTAGGAGTAGTAAAAATAACGGCGGTGATCAATGCAATCTTTACACTTTGACTGGTCGTGAGATTAAATAAAATAGGTAAAATTACCGACAGAACGACGAATAACGCAAAGTTATGAAACACTGTAAAGAGCACGCTGTGCTTCGCTAATTTTTTATAGTAAAGCGGATCGACAACCGATATAAACGCACAGAGAATAATTAAGGATGTAAAAATAGCTTGCGGATGATTCCAAGAAGTCACCGCGAGAAAAAATGGCAATGCAAAAAATAGGCTTTCTTGTTGCACCATTTGCAGGGCAAAACGCATAAAATTGGGAGAAACAGCCACACCAAAGCGCTGCTCTACTTTATCGCGCAACCAGTTATCAACAATCAACCATAGCCAACTAACTAACAGCAGTATGGCAATAATTTGTGAAAATGATTCTTTACGCTCAACCAACACATAACTTGCCACCCCACTACAAAAAGCAAATACCGCCAATAAACCTGGCCGCTGCTGCATCATCATAATAAATTTTGTGATTAAATTTTTAAAATAGCTCATTCAGTAGAAGATCCGCATAAGTCTGTAATAATTGCAGCTTTAAAGCCACCAGCCCTGTATCTTAATATATGCATGAAAGCTTTACACTTTTTGTTGTGAAAATTAACTAATAAACAAATACCGCTGGTTAGCGATAACTACGCGAGATCTCTTCGCTCACCCAATACAACAATTGTTTTATTGCTTTTGAAAGCACCTGATTTTGCCGCACAATGTAACCTAAACTAGTGGTTGGAAACTTGGGCAAGGCGGTGACTGTGGTGGTTAAATTTGCTTTACTGCGCAGTGAAAACTCCGGCACGATAGCAACACCAAAGCCCGCTTCAGCCCAATCAATTTGTGCATCCACACTGCCCACTTCCATTACCCGGTAATTAGGTAAATTTAATGACGGTAATGCGCTATCGAGTAACTCGCGCGTACGCGTATCATGGCCGAGTAAAATTAATGTTGGCGGCTCAGTCAGCGTTATAGTGTTGTTATTTTTAGCTTGCTGCCATAGCTGTAAATGATCCCCCAACGCACACCACTTGATTTGCTGCAATTGCGTAAAATGCAGTGGTTCACTTTCTTTTTGCGCAATAACAAAACCAAGATCAGCCTCCGCACTTTTCACCAACGTCGATGCTTGTGAGGAGGTGGTATTGAGCAAGGTAAAATCAATCCCCGGAAACTGGCGTTTAAATAGCTGAAACGGTTCAATCAACAACAATCGAGAAATAATATCACTGGCGGCAATTGTCAGTGTGCCTTGGCGTAGCTCATTAATCGCATTTAAATCAGATTGGCAAACCTGTAATTCCCACAAGGTTTTTTGCCCAGACTGCAATAGCCGTATACCTGCTTGCGTCAAACTAAACGGATTACGCTCGATCAGTTTTACCCGTGTCATTTTTTCTAGTTGCTTAATATGCAAACTAACATTGGGCTGTGTCATATGCAGCGCATTGGCGGTTTTACCAAAATGTTTTAGTTCCGCTAATGTGACAAAGGTTTTTAGCCAATGAATATCTAACATCTTGATGACCTTAATTATCTAAAATCGATATGGAATTCTTATCGGGATAATAATTATAATTAATTTCTCTTATTTAGATAGTGGGCATACCATATTCATTCAATCAATTTGGAGAGTAAATTATGCCGTCAATTGTTGTTGTAGGTGCAAACTGGGGTGATGAAGGCAAAGGCCGCATCGTCGATTTTTTAGCAGAGAACGCATCTGCAAGCATTCGCTTTCAAGGTGGTAACAACGCCGGTCATACCGTTGTGAATGAGTTTGGTACGTTCAAACTACACCAATTACCAAGCGGCATTTTTAATCCAGATTGTATTGCCGTCTTAGGCCCAGGTATGGTGATAAGTCCTGGCGCATTAAGCGAAGAAATCGCTGAAGTTAAAACAGCGGGCGTTGAGGTAAAATTATGTATTTCTGATCGTGCAACCCTGTGCTTACCGTTACACGCACTTGAAGACACACTTGAAGAAGTACGTTTAGGTGACGCCGCTTACGGCTCAACCCGCCAAGGTATTGCCCCAGCATACGGCGATCGCGTAATGAAAAAAGGCATTTTAGTTGGTTGGTTAAATCAACCTGAGGTTTTATTAGAGCGCATTCAATTTATGCTTGATTGGAAAATGCCACAGCTAAAAGCCCTTTACCCAAGCTGCGATTATTCACAAACAGCAGAACAAATAACTCAGTGGCTATTAGACGTCACTGCTCCGTGGCGTGCATTTATCTGTAATGTTACAGAGCCTTTAAAAGCGTTGCAAAAGCAAGATGCAAACTTATTATTTGAAGCGCAACTAGGCGCTGGCCGCGATTTAGTCTATGGCGAATACCCGTATACTACATCATCAAACGTGACTGCCGCCTATGCAGGAATTGGCAGCGGTTTACCAGCGCTGCGCCCTGAACGTGTTATTGCCGTGGCTAAATCGTTTAGTTCATCTGTTGGCACCGGCACACTTGTTACTGCCATGGCAGAGCAAGATAATTTTCGCGAAAGCGCGAACGAATATGGCGCAGTGACTGGCCGGCCTCGTGATATGGGTTATTTTGATGCGGTTGCAACCCGTAATGGAGTTGAATTACAAGCAGCCACTGAAATTGCTTTAACCAAAATTGATTGCCTGTCTGGCATGAAAGATTTAAAAATCTGTATTGGTTATGCAGGCGATCACAGCGAAAACCCTATTTGGCCACAAACAGCCGCTTTAACGCCAATATATGAAAGCATGCCAGCGTGGGATGAAGATATTACCGGTTGTCGTACTTTTGACAGTCTGCCTGCGGCCGCTCAACACTATGTTGAACGCATCGAAGTACTGATGGGCGTACCTGTGAGTATGGTATCTGTAGGGCCTGAGCGTGAGCAAATGATTATCCGCTAATCACTCAGCTTAATCCAAGTGGTTAAATAAACTGCTTGGATAACATTCATTATCGCTAACATTGCTCAGATCTTAGATTTATCAGCGGTAGTTTAAATATTTTGCTAAACCGTAATAATCCGATACACAAAAAAAGCGCAAGATACACTCGCGCTTTTTTGTTTTCCTTAAAACTTACAGCTTTAAAGCTCGTGACTTTACAAACCAAGCTCGGCCATAAAATCATCATCTGCATCACTGGCTTTTGCATCGTCCGCAGCTTTTTGTTTTTCAGCTTTGTGCTTCGCTTCGTTTTCGATAATGTCATCAGGGTCTACCGCTTCAACAATATCAAAGTCGTGTAGCTTGATGAACTCAGTTTTATCCATCGCTAATTCTAAATAAAAGATGTTTTGTTTACTGGTAGTAAAAGTCACGCGGCGTGCTTGTGGTCTATCCATCGTGGTATCAACCGATATTTGCACTTGCTTATTAATCGCCATCATTTTTGGCTGATTTTGCGTAATTGAAGTGTGTAATTGCTCGCGTACTTTTGAGGTGAAATCACCAACGATTTGGTTCATCAATTCACCGAGCACATTTGATACATCATCCGATAAATGGCTATGAGCAAGTTCTTCTTCAGGCATACCCATACTGCGCATATAATCGTGATAAATTTCCATGGCAGCTTGCGAAGTAAAGTTAGTGATAACAAGCCCGGTAAAACCGCCATCAAATAACACAAAGCAGCCAATATCTGGTCGCATACAGGTACGGGTGATCTTTTGCACCATGGCTGAATAGCTAATGCTGTTGCCACTAGCCGACGACAATACCCCAGTTACAGAATGACAAAGGGTTGCCAATATATCATCAGTACTAATTACTTTACTTTTAGTCATTAAACATCTCTTTTTATACTTGTTATTCATTATTCTAGCCAAGCTACTGAAATTATCACTGACTATCCAGCATAAAATGCTAAAATAGCCCTATTATTTTTTAAAGAGACTGTTTGTGTGACGATAAAAGACAGTATTTATGCCACAGAGCAAGCGGTTAAAGATTTTAGCTTTGACCAACATGTAGTAGAAGTTTTCCCCGATATGATCCAGCGCTCGGTGCCGGGCTACGCCACCATAGTCAGTACTATGGGCAAATTAGCGGGCGAATATGCACAAAGCAATTCAAACCTGTATGACTTAGGCTGCTCGCTTGGTGCAGTAACATTGAGCATGCGCCGTAATATTCGTACTGATAATTGCCATATTATTGCAGTTGATAACTCCGAAGCCATGGTTGAACGCTGTAAATTACATTTACAAGGTTTTCGCTCAGAAGTCCCCGTTACTGTGACCCTTGGTGATATTAACGAACTAACTATCGAAAATGCCTCAGTGGTTGCGATGAACTTTACCTTACAGTTTATTCCACCTGCGCAGCGCCTTGCGGTACTTGAAAAAATATACGCCAATTTAAAACCCGGCGGTGTGCTGTTATTGAGTGAAAAAATCAAAGGTGAAAACGAGCAATGCGACAATTTGCTGATTGATTTACACCATGATTTTAAACGTCACAATGGTTATTCAGAATTAGAAATTAGCCAAAAACGTACCGCCATTGAAAATGTTATGCGCCCAGATACGTTAAACACTCACCTTAAGCGCCTTGCTGATATTGGCTTTAGTCAAACCCAAGTGTGGTATCAGTGTTTTAATTTTTGCTCGCTGGTAGCAATTAAGTAATTTAGGAAATATGTAATGTCTTTATGGTTTAACCAATTTTACGCCGCTATCGCGCAAAGCCCACTGAGTCACTGGCTAGAAACACTGCCTAGCCAGTTAAAACACTGGCAAAATGAGGCCAGCCACGGCGATTTACCAAAATGGCAAAAGGTTTTAAAAAACTTGCCAGAAGTGACTACTAACCATGTAAACATCATTGATAAAGTAGAAATTGGTGCTGCTGGAGAAATGACTGAAGGTGAGCAAAAGCAAACCATCCATCTATTAAAGCGGATGATGCCATGGCGTAAAGGCCCATTTAATGTGCACGGTATTGAAATTGATACCGAGTGGCGCAGCGATTGGAAATGGGATCGCTTACTACCGCATATTGAACCACTTAAAGGCCGCACAGTATTAGATATTGGCTGTGGCTCTGGTTATCACTTATGGCGAATGCGTGGCGAAGGCGCTGCGTTTGTGGTTGGCATTGATCCTTCTGATTTATTTTTATGTCAATTTCAGGCAATCAAGCATTTTAACCCTGACGAAAATGTACACTTGCTACCTCTTGGTGTTGAAGCCCTACCCGAGCTAAAAGCATTTGATACCGTGTTTTCGATGGGGGTACTTTATCATCGTCGCTCACCTATCGGCTTTTTGGCACAGTTAAAAGCGCAGCTTCGCCCAGGAGGCGAACTTGTGCTTGAAACATTAGTGATTGAAGGCGATGAAAATACAGTATTAGTGCCCACGGATCGTTATGCCAAAATGCGTAACGTGTGGTTTATTCCAAGCACCGCCGCACTAAAACTTTGGATGGAGCGTATTGGTTTTAAAGACGTGCAAATAAAAGACTGTGCAATCACCACACTTGAAGAACAGCGCAAATCCGATTGGATGGAAAACGAATCGCTAATTGACTTTTTAGATCCAAACGATACAAGTAAAACAATTGAAGGCTACCCAGCACCGCTGCGCGCTATATTAACGGCAAAGGCCTAATACAAAAGGCGCTAGGTTTTAGGTACTAGGAACTACCTAGCACTTATTACCTAAGCCTATTACTCCAGATGCGGACAAGTGTCCTTGTCAATACCGTTAAAGTTATATTTGAACTAGCCGCGACCTTGCAATTGTTGTAAAATACGCGCGTTTCTAAGCATACACATGCAAAACCATGCAACTTTTTTGAGGAAATCCTGTGAGCGAACAAAAACAGTCTCTAAGTTATAAAGACGCGGGCGTAGATATCGATGCCGGTAACGCACTAGTTGAGCGTATTAAAGGCGTAGTTAAAAAAACCCGTCGTCCTGAAGTTATGGGCGGAATTGGTGGCTTTGGCGCACTTTGCGAAATCCCAGCTGGTTACAAGCAACCAGTATTAGTTGCAGGCACTGACGGTGTTGGTACTAAACTGCGTTTAGCTATCGACCTTAAAAAGCACGATACAGTAGGTATCGATTTAGTTGCTATGTGTGTGAATGACCTTATCGTTCAAGGTGCTGAGCCATTATTTTTCCTAGATTACTATGCAACCGGTAAACTTGACGTTGATACTGCTGCAGATGTAGTAACAGGTATTGGTAAAGGTTGTGAGATCTCAGGTTGTGCGTTAATCGGTGGTGAAACTGCTGAAATGCCGGGTATGTACGAAGGTGAAGATTACGACATGGCTGGTTTTTGTACTGGCGTAGTTGAAAAAGCAAATATCATCGACGGCACTAAAGTAGCTGCTGGCGACCAATTAATTGCGCTTGCATCTAGTGGCCCTCATTCAAATGGTTTCTCTTTAATTCGTAAAGTACTTGAAGTATCAAATGCTGATACAAGCGCTGAATTTGAAGGCAAAACATTAGGCGATACCCTACTTGAACCAACACGTATTTACGTTAAGCCATTACTTGAGTTATTCAAGCAAGTGGACGTACATGCCCTTTCGCATATCACCGGCGGTGGTTTCTGGGAAAATATCCCACGCGTATTACCTGAATCTGCAAAAGCAGTTGTAAAAGGTGATAGCTGGCAGTGGCCTGGTATTTTCAACTGGTTACAAGAAAACGGTAACATCACCACCCACGAAATGTATCGTACATTCAACTGTGGTGTGGGTATGGTATTAGTTGTACCTGCAGACAAACTTGAGCAAAGCTTAAGCATCTTAAAAGATCTTGGCGAAAACGCATGGCACCTTGGTGAAATCCATGACGCTAAAGCTGGCGAAGAGCAAGTAGAAATCTTAGGCGGCCGTGATTAATGGCCCCTTCTCGTCTAGTAGTCTTAATTTCAGGTAGTGGCTCAAATTTACAAGCCATTATTGATGCCTGTAATAATGGCGAGATAAACGCAAACATAGCGGCTGTGATCAGCAATAAAGCAGACGCTTATGGCCTAGAGCGAGCAAAACAAGCAGGTATTGCCACAGCAGTGCTTAGCCATAAAGATTTTGACTCGCGCGAAGCCTACGATGCACAATTAATGAACGTTATTGATTCTTTTGCACCAAATCTAGTTGTATTAGCTGGGTTTATGCGTATTCTTACTCCTAGCTTAGTGCAAAAATTTAAAGGAAAAATGTTGAACATTCATCCTTCTTTGTTGCCTAAGTACCAGGGGCTGAATACCCACCAAAGAGCAATTGATGCAAAAGACGACGTTCATGGCGTAAGTGTGCACTTTGTTACTGAAGAATTAGACGGCGGTCCGGTTATTCTTCAAGCCAAAGTACCTGTGCTGGCAGACGATACTGCCGATACACTTGCACAACGAGTGCACGCGCAAGAGCATATAATCTACCCTTTGGTGGTCAAGTGGTTCAGTGAACAACGACTTACGATGGAAGCAGATTATGCAGTTCTTGACAAAAAAAAACTTCCTGCACACGGTGCGCACTACCCAGAATAAAAAACAAAGTGCCTTACTATTTTGTGCGGGCACTTTATTACTTCCTACTGGTTTAATAGCTGGTGAACTCACTCAATTTGAAGCCAACTATGATATTTTGCGCAAAGGTGAAAATCATGGTCAAGGTATACGCACATTAAAAAAACTAGCTGATAACAGCTATCAAGTTAGCTACCACAGTGATATTGAGTGGATGATCTTCTCAGATTCACGCAAAGAAACATCAAACTTTACCTACACTGACGAAAAAGTCACGCCTGTCAGCTATAGTATGATCCGCACAGGCACCGGTCCTGATAAAGAATATAAACTGCAATTTGATGACGCTAAAAAACAAATTAATAGTAGCGAGAGTAAATACCCAGTTGAATGTCAGTGGTCAGATCAATTTCAAGATTCAATTTCATATCAAGTACAAGTACGTGAAGAGCTAAAAATGGGTAAAACCAGCTTTTCTTATCCACTTGTTGATAAAAAAGGTAACTGTCGCGACTACAATTTTGAAGTGGTTGGCAAAGAGATGATCTCATTACCTATTGGTAATATTGAAGCGATAAAAGTTAAACGTCTTTACGACAACGACAAGCGCCAAGCGCTTGCGTGGTTCGCCCCTGAAATGGACTACATGTTAGTTAGAATGTGGAAAGGCGAGAAAGGCATGGAACAGTTTGAAGTCCAACTTAAATCATTCACAGTAACCAGCCCTGTCGCTATTCCAGAAGCCGTAAAAAGCGAAATAGCCCCAGAGTAAATTGGCATAAGGTTCAAAATGAAAGGCTCAAGTATGACAATCATCACTTGAGCTTTTCACCTTATGACTTATAACTAATTCAAACTTTAAAACTGACAGCTGACGGCTGACGGCTGACGGCTGACGGCTGACGGCTGACGGCTAAATTAACTCACCCATTTTAAATAGCGCAAATTCACCAGGCTCCATTTTTTGCCAGCGCTCATCGTTGGTCAGCGGCCGAGTTGCTATCACAGTCACTACATCATTTGGCGTGGTTTCTTGTTGAAAATCCACCACCATATCCGCATCAATCAAGGTAGCTTTACCAAACGGCGCACGACGGGTGATCCAATGTAAATTATTAGTACAATACGCCAATACGTACACGCCATCGGTCAGTAGCATATTAAATACGCCTTTTTCTCGCAGCGTATGAGAAAGTTTTGCCGCGTAACGAAATACTGATGCCATATTTGCTGGACGTTTAGGGTATTTTTCACGAATTTTATCGAGCAACCAACAAAAAGCGAGTTCACTATCTGTGTTACCAACAGGTCGATAGTATTCAGGCTTTAAATCATGATAATTAGATAACTGGCCATTATGTGCGTAGGTCAGTTCCCTGCCCCACAGCTCACGAGTAAACGGATGCGTATTTTCAAGGCACACTCGGCCACGGTTACCTTGGCGAATATGGCTAATCACCGAAACACTTTTAATCGGATACGCCTTTACTAACTTGGCAATCTCAGATTGGCAGCTAGGCTCAGGATCTTTAAAAGTACGGCACCCCTTCCCTTCGTAAAAAGTAATGCCCCAACCATCTTTATGGGGACCGGTGTTACCACCGCGCTCTAACAGCCCTGAAAAGCTAAAACAAATATCCGTAGGCACATTCGCCGACATGCCAAGCAACTCACACATAAAATAAATTAACCTTTAATATTAGATAGTTAAGCATATAAAAATAATCTATAATTTGGCCTGGTCACCATTACGCTTTCACATTGGCTTTTGTGGCTGCTATATAATTTATTATTACAACTTTTATGCGGTTATTGTTAAACAACCTTATCGCAAAGGCAAGTTACTATAGATTATGTTTGTCCATATATTTACTTGATCTATCATCATACAACTGATGAAAATAAGAATAATAGGTATTAAATTAATAAAGCTGTCTAAAGGTTGCTTTCAGTACAAAGACAGAGCAGGTACCTAAATTCGATGGAGGTGATTTGATTTTTGTAAACCTAGAAGCCGAATGCATACACGGTTCGTTGTAGTAGCCCAGCCCGCCTAGACAACAACCAAACCACATTTAAACAGCTCATTATCGAAGGTGACCACAAATTCCTAAAAGCCGCCAACCCCAACTGGCCAGAGCAACTCATACCAATAAATGGCAATTGTACGTTGGTGAATAAAGTGATTTTTGCAGGTAAGTCACTTTAAATTACAGGTACAAAAAAGCCCGCTAAATGCGAGCTAATTTATTTAAATAGCATTTACTTCCGTAAATTTTAGCCCTTTTAAATTACGGCTTTTAGTCAAGTCGTATAGGCCACCTTCTTGATCTGTACAAAAGGTAAATATTCCAGCTCCTTTAACTTTAAATAACCCACCATGTTTAATAGCATCCTTACTTAAAGTGAGCTTTTTAAAGCGCCTAACCCTATTTACGCGACCATTCTTCATGTTTAACTCTGTGTGCTCTTGGTTAATTGCGTCTTGCTGCTCTAAAATATTTAACGCGAACCATTCTTCACCATTAAGATTGAGTGGTAAAAATTCACAGCATTCTTTAAGTGTTGGTTCAAATATCTCTTTTAAGGATGCTGGAATTACAAACGCCATTGCTCCCCAGCCTGCAACATCGGGTTTGTTAGTAGGGGTTTCACCCTCAACTATTAACCAATCAACATCTACAGCACGCCAATCATTACCCTTTGGGTTGCCGTCGAAAGTATAAATATCATTGTTTGTTAACTGCATTGACTGCTCGAACATTGTTTCTTGTAACAGTAAATATTCTCCGGCATCAACGCCAACAGCATAAACCTTATTAAAATCTTTCATTTAATTACCTTGGTACCATATTTGATAATTCTTTATGTAGTGGAAAATCACCACTTTGTAATTCGTCGCCAATATCTCTAAGTAATTCAATTATACCTGTGCGCCCTAAACCCTCACCTATAGTATCGGTAAGTAAAACTTCTACGTTTAAGAAGTATTCGTTTGTGTGAGTTTTTGTATGTGCCTCAGCTTTAGGCATTGTATCCATTGGAGTATGTTTAGCAAATCTTGGCAGAAATACGCCATTTGCTTCATGGTCAATATCGATTCCAAACCCTGCGAGTCTTAACCTGGCTTTTGAAGCTCGGGGATCATCCCAAGCGACTATATGGTGGGCTGCCACATTTTCTCCGCGTTTGCGGCCGGCGGCTATCATATTATCGCTGAGTTTTTTACTGTGCCTTTTATTATGCTCCCAACGAACGTGCCTACTTAAAATTAGGTCGTCTTTACTTAGGAGACCTTTTTTATAACGAGCAGAATCAATGATTTCTCCTCGGTAATAAATTGCATATTGAGCTGCTTGATTTTTTGCAATAGCGGGATTGCCTGTCACTGTGAGAAGATCTTGTTCTAACTCTTGAACGGTGACGTACTCTTGTTCTTTAGAGGCCATTCTAAATTTATTCCTTTAAATTATAAAACTCCATTAAATAATGCCATTTTAGGAACGTAAATACAATTGATGAATACATTCAAGGCATCGAACATTTTCTTAAAAACCATACAGACTAATCATTACTTTAGCAGTATGCTGTGAGGTGAAGTGTAAATTGCAGCCTCTGATATTTTCACTAAGCTACTTGATAATTATTCGCTCTAGCGCTACTCTAACCAAAGGTGGTCTGACCTCTATTAAGGATTGAATACATGACACTCATATTTGTACTTGGTTTAATCGTGTTGCTTAGCATCGCGAGTTACCACAGAGCGAGCTGGAATACTGCCTTAGGCGTTTCCATCGCAACACTTGTTATTGGTACCTTTGCAGGTGCTTTTGGCGCAATCAGTTGGTTAATCTTCTTGATCATCGCAGTGCCACTCTCTGTTACTGGCATTCGCCAGCAATACATTATTAAGCCTATTTTTGCTGCGTTTAAAAAAGTAACGCCAACCATGTCAGACACTGAAAAATCAGCGATTGATGCCGGTACTACGTGGTGGGAAGCTGATTTATTCTGTGGTCGCCCTGATTGGAAAAAGCTACACCAATACCCTATGCCAAAACTGACTATCGAAGAGCAAGCCTTTATCGATGGCCCGGTTGAAGTGGTATGCAGCATGTTAGATGATTGGGAAGCCACCCATGAGCTAACTGATTTACCGCAAGATGTTTGGCAATACCTAAAAGATAATAAATTCTTTGCCATGATCATCAAGAAAGAATATGGCGGGCTGCAATTTTCAGCATTTGCACAATCATGTGTACTGCAAAAGCTAACCAGTAAATCAACGCTGCTTTCATCAATTGTCGGCGTTCCTAACTCATTGGGCCCAGGTGAATTACTGCAACACTATGGGACTAAAGAACAAAAAGATCATTACCTACCACGCCTTGCTAGTGGTCAAGAGATCCCATGTTTTGCGTTAACCTCACCAGAAGCCGGCTCTGATGCCAGTGCCATTCCTGATTACGGGGTTGTTTGTAAAGGTATGTGGGAAGGTGAAGAAGTAATTGGTTTAAGCCTAACGTGGAATAAGCGTTACATCACACTTGCCCCTGTGGCAACTGTACTTGGTCTGGCGTTTAAAATGCAAGATCCTGACGGCTTACTAGGAGACACCAAAGAACTTGGTATTACCTGTGCGTTGATCCCAACAGATATGCCAGGTATTGAAATTGGTCGTCGCCACTTCCCGCTAAACGTGCCGTTCCAAAATGGCCCGACTCGCGGTAAAGATATTTTCGTGCCCCTTGATTACATTATTGGTGGCCCTGAAATGGCCGGCCAAGGCTGGCGTATGCTGGTTGAGTGCTTATCAGTTGGTCGTGCGATCACGCTACCGTCAAACTCAGTGGGTGGGATTAAAACCATCGCTCTTGCCAGTGGTTCGTACAGCCGTATTCGTCGTCAGTTCCGTTTACCAATTGGTCAAATGGAGGGGATTGAAGAATCACTTGCTAAGCTTGCAGGATACGCCTATAGCTCAGATGCAGCGGTAAGCATGTCAACCGGTGCTGTGGATTTAGGTGAAAAACCATCGGTGGTATCGGCTATTATTAAATACCACTTAACTGAACAAATGCGTGATTCGACTATCCATGCGATGGATATTCACGGTGGCAAAGGCATCATGCTTGGGCCAAATAACTACTTAGGTCGTGGCTATCAAGGTGCGCCTATTGCCATTACCGTTGAAGGCGCCAACATCTTGACCCGTAATATGATTATTTATGGTCAAGGTGCTATCCGTTGTCACCCATTCGTATTAACTGAATTAGGTGCCTGCGATATTGAAGACCGTGAAGAAGCGCTGGCAGTATTCGATAAAGCCTTAATGGGTCACATCGGCTTTACTATCTCAAACTTAGTGCGCACTAAGTGGATGAGCTTTACCGGTGCTCGCTTTGCAAGTACGCCATTTAAAGATGAAACAGCTGAGTTTTACCGCACCGCTGCTCGCTTTAGTGCATCACTTGCATTAATGTCTGACATCAGCATGGCGGTATTTGGTGGTTCATTAAAACGTAAAGAACGTATTTCAGCACGTTTAGGTGATTTACTAAGTTACCTTTATTTAGTATCTGCAACACTGAAACGTTATAACGACGAAGGCCGTAAAAAAGAAGATTTAGCACTGGTACAATGGAGTTGCCAAGATCATCTTTACCATTGCCAACGTGCACTGGCTGATTTAATTAACAATATGCCATCAGCGCCACTTCGTGCCGCACTTAAGCTCATGTTGTTCCCATTTGGCCGTCCGGTGCGTAAACCGACTGACAAACTTGAACATAAACTAGCGCAAATTTTACAAGTACCGAGTGAAACCCGTAATCGTTTAGCAAGCTATGTATACTTGAAAAATGAGCCGCTTAACTTAGTGGGTCGCCAAGAGCAAACGCTTAAAGACGTGCTAGCCGTGGAGCCATTGTTTGATAAGGTATGTCGTGAAAAAGGCGTGAAACTGCCTTTCTTCCAGCTTGATAAAGTCGCGCAAATGGGCCTTGAAGCAGGTATTTTAACGCAAGCCGAAGCTGATAAACTGGCTGAAGTTGAAAAAGCCCGTTTAGATGTAATTAACGTTGACGACTTTGACCCTGCAGATCTAGTAGCAGGCAAAGCCGCCCAAAAAAGTAAAAACAGCAAGGCGAATGCTGCTTAACTTATTAGGTTAACGCAGCCAACAGTCCGCCTGTTGTGATCATCCAAACCAGCGCATAATGCGCTGGTTTTTTTTGCGCTATATATAATTGTAAAGTGCACCAAACAACACTCAAACTCAACAATAGCCACTGTATGTTAGCTACAAACATCAAATAGCTGAGCATGCTTATAAAAAAGAACAAACAACTCGGTATAAATTGGCTAATAAAAAATAGCCGCTGTTGGTTATTTAGTTGAAAAAACAACTCATATTTGTCTCGCAATTTGCCACAATCAAATTGCAGTGAACTGGTAAATAGTACTATAAAAGCAACCGCTACAACGCTAAATATTGCGGCTAAATCATTACGCTCATTGAGTAAAGTAGTAACAGCCATAAACACACACAACAATAAAGCCACCCGCCACACTAAAATCCAACTGTGTTGAAGAAAGAAGCTCAGCCAAAAAGTAGATAATGAATTGACCGATAATCGGTCGCTCAGCGAAAATGCTGGCAGTAACATGCTCAGCGCAAATAATATAATAAAGCCACAGTGATAAGCTAACGGCACTATATTAATTGGTAACAAGACTAAAATGGCAGTGAATACTAAGCCATATATTAATGCTCTTGGCTTATACAAACACAGCACGCCTAAGCCAAACTGCAGTAACATAAACAGCACAAAATGCGGTGCTCTTAGCCATTGTGATAAGGTTAGATCCATTGCAATCACTGCACTTGCTAGCAACCAGCCATTGCTTAAAAATAATAGTTTTATGTCCATTAACTTAAGCCAATTTGACCTGACAATCGTACGTTGGAAGAGCCGCTGCTGGTTATTTTTAATAGCTGATTTCATTGCACTGAGCATCACGCTTTGCAGTAATAGATACAGCCACGCCATTTGGGCACCATACTGCGGCGCATCACTGCTGTCGATAATTTTGCCCAGTCCTAAAAATAACAGCAAAATCATACCAAGCATGGCAGAGCCAAGTATCACTAAGAATAATAAACCAAAGTTTTTTAGTTGCAGTAGTAATTGTGTCAGCTCAATTTTATAGGCCTGATAACGATACTCCATAAATGCGCGATATTGTGCCATCACCAGCTTAATACCTAAATTGCTCATAACGCCATACACTCAAAGCCATGCTCAATAAACGGCGCCGGTTCATGGCAAGTGATAATGATTTGCCCATGTGCTTTATCGGCTAAGTAATCATCAAGCAAACCAAGTAAATATTTAATGCTGGCTTGATCAAGCGCAGCACTGGGTTCATCGAGTAATAAATACGGTGCATCACGCATCAGCGCTAAAATTAACTGGCATTTTTTTTGATTACCGGATGACAATGCATCAAAACGAGTATTTAAAAATTCGGTAAAGTTAAAACCGCTAATGAGCTCAGCTGGCCAATTGCAGCCTAAACTGCTAACCGTTAAATTAATAATTTGTTTCGCAGTTAAGAAATCTGGCAGCGCGATGCGATCACTAGCGATGGCTACCTGTTTATAAGGCTCAGACAGCACTTTACCTGCAAACAACAACTGCCCGCTTTGTGGTTGTTCAAGTCCAGCAAGCATCATCAATAGCGTGGTTTTACCTTGCCCGTTCGGCGCTTCAATTCACACTCTCGGCGCTGTAAAGCTGATGCGGTAATCTTTATAGAGAATGTTCTGTGCAAATTGTTTATGTAAACCACTAACTTCAATCATCACTTTCCTTTTATATGAAGGGTCCCTTTATCAGTAAACATTATAGCGTGAGCTGTATTTATAACGATACAGGCTTTGTAACACTCTGTTGCAGATAAAATAAGCCAAAAACTTGCGTTTAAATAGTGTTCGGGCAACACTAAAATCGGTAAAAATATGATTAGATAACTATAAACCAAGGAATGTCCGATGAATAACAAATTAAAATTTGCCGCACTTGCCTGTGCAATTAGTCTTGCCTTGAGCGGTTGTAGTCAATCAACCTCAACGACTACCACCACTGCCGCACAGTCACAACAAACTCAGCAAGTTAAAACATATAACGCAAAAACCTTCTTTGATACTACTTCAATTATGGGCAGTAGCTTTTCACCCAGTGGCGATAAAGTACTGGTAAGCTCTGATGAAAGTGGTATTTACAGCTTGTATGAAGTAGATGCAAAAACAGGGGATAAAACCCGTTTAACAAACTTTGCAGACAGTACCTATCCAGTCCGTTATTTTCCAAATGATGAGCGCGTTTTATTTACCAAGGACTCCGGTGGTAATGAACGCTTTCATGTCTACGTGCGTGAACTTGACGGATCTGTAAAAGATTTAACTCCAGGGGAAGAAACCCGTGCAAGCTTTGCAGGGTTTACTGAAGACGGCAGTCAGTTTTTTATTACCAGTAACCAGCGCGATGCTAAATTTATGGACTTATATCGCGTTGATAGTAAAACCTATAAAATGACCCCTGTTTATCAAAACACCCTAGGTTTAGATGTCGGTGCAATCAGCCCTGATGGTCGCTATATTGCACTATCTAAAAGTAACACTAATAAAGACAGCGACACGTTTATTCTTGATACTTATAAAAAGACCCTCAAACCACAATTAATTTCCAAACACGACACACCCGCTCAATATGGCCCTGAAACCTTCTCAGCCGATAGCAAATCTTTATACTACTCTACAGACGCTAAAGGTGAGTTTTCACAAGTTTGGCGCTATGACTTAGCCTCAGGGGAACATAGCCCAGCACTCAAAGATGACTGGGATGTTAGTTTTATTTATTTTTCTAAATCGGGGCGCTATCAAGTCAGTGGTGTTAATGCTGATGCCAGTACCAAAGTTACAGTGATAGACACGCAAACAGGCAAAGAAATTGCGATGCCGCAATTACCAGCGGGTAACTTGCGTGGTGTTAACTTCTCTGCAGATGAAAAAAGTATGGCGTTTTACCTAAACTCAGACACATCCCCAAATAACCTGTTTGTATGGCAAGTAGGCAGTAATAAAGCACAGCGATTAACGAATACATTAAGTAAAGAAATTGACCAAAATGATTTAGTTGAAAGTACTATCGTACGTTTTAAAAGTTTTGACGGCTTAGAAATACCCGGCGTACTTTATAAACCTAAACAAGCCAATAGTAACAATAAAGTGCCTGCGCTTATTTGGGTGCATGGCGGCCCAGGTGGACAAAGTCGCACAGGTTATAGCGCGATGCAACAGCATTTAGTTAATCATGGTTACGCCATTTTTGCAGTAAATAACCGAGGTAGCTCAGGCTATGGTAAAACGTTCTTCCATCTGGATGACAAAAAACATGGCACCGATGATTTACAAGATATCGTTTACGGCAAAAAGCACTTACAAACTTTAGACTGGGTTGATACGGATAAAATCGGCATTATAGGTGGCAGTTACGGTGGCTTTATGACTGCAGCAGCGCTGGCGTTTGAGCCAGAAGAGTTCAAAGTTGGCATTAATATTTTTGGCGTCACCAACTGGGTAAGAACACTTAACTCCATCCCGCCTTGGTGGGAAAGCTTTAAAAAAGCCTTGTATGATGAAATGGGCGACCCTGCCACTGATGGCGAACGTCATCGTGCCATCTCACCATTATTCCACGCAAAGAACATCACTAAGCCTTTAATGGTTATACAAGGTGCTAACGATCCACGCGTACTACAAGTTGAAAGCGATGAACTGGTTGCCGCAGTAAAAGCCAATGGTGTGCCAGTAGAGTATGTATTGTTTGATGATGAAGGCCATGGTTTTAGCAAAAAAGAAAACCGTATTAGCGCCTCCAACGCGTATCTAAACTTTTTGGATACTTACTTAAAGGAGTTATTTGGCCCACAAGGTTAATTGTAAGCCAATTTATATTAAAGCCTGCGACTTTCTCAGTATGCGGGCTTTTTTATTGCCTAGTCATACCGATCAACTTAAATATTTAACCATTCTATCGAACTAAATAACTAGCTGATAGCTGATAGCTGATAGCTGATAGAAAATATATTTACTGTTATTTATTAGGGAAAGTATTTTTTAACTTGTTATTGAGGAAATAACAAGTGGCGGAGTGGACGGGACTCGAACCCGCGACCCCCGGCGTGACAGGCCGGTATTCTAACCAACTGAACTACCACTCCGCAGTGGTATGTGCATGGGGTAATGCACTTACTAATTTTATTGATGATATCAAGTGGCGGAGTGGACGGGACTCGAACCCGCGACCCCCGGCGTGACAGGCCGGTATTCTAACCAACTGAACTACCACTCCGC
>NZ_JBALXK010000012.1:51673-136578 GCF_036960685.1 Pseudoalteromonas sp.
TGGCGGAGTGGACGGGACTCGAACCCGCGACCCCCGGCGTGACAGGCCGGTATTCTAACCAACTGAACTACCACTCCAGTCTTGCTTACAAATTGTCGAAAATTGGCGGAGTGGACGGGACTCGAACCCGCGACCCCCGGCGTGACAGGCCGGTATTCTAACCAACTGAACTACCACTCCACATTTTCGTTGCTGCCTGAGTCTCCCCTGACAGCGGCGTGAATAATACGAACCAACCCCTATTTCGTCAAGGGCTTTTTTGTTTTTTTATAGGTTTTTTAGTCATCTGACATCGAAAGGTTTAAAATTTCACCTGATTTGTCATTTTTTGAACCATTTTTATCAAGTTCTTTTTTTTCTTCACTTTGCTGCTCATTTTCAACTGCTGTTTTTTTCTGCAAAAATGGCAGCTTAATTTTTGGCATGACCGATTTTTTCTGAACAAACACACGAATTGCTAACCAACCAAGGAATAAGATGAGCAGATTTCCACCAACAATTAAACTTATAAATGTCATTGTTGCCATTGATTCTGCCTCTTTCGCAACTCTTTCTATCTCTTGTTGCTCTGCTTCACTAATAACGGGTGCTGGTAATTCAGGTACTGCTTCTATCGGCCGCTCTATTTCAAACTTATAAGTGGGGAGTGTTGCCATAAATTCACGGCCATTCACATTAGTGCCAAAAACAGACAGTTCAACACTATATCTACCCCAATCATAATTTTTAATTGCCAATTCACGGGTTAAACCGTTATTAGCGTCCAAGGTAAACATCTGCTCTTCATTATTGGGGTAATAAATTTTGCCTTGGATCAATACGGTTTCAGGCTGCACAATTTGCTTATCGAGGGTGATGGTTAATTGATGTTCTTGTAGGTCATCCTCGGCAAGTGCGATGCTATAACTAAAAGGTGGCTCTTTAACTTCTAAAATATCTTGAACGACTGTGCGCTTTAATAGTGGGGTTTCAATGTAAAGTTCCGGTTGCCACTGCCCGGCTGGGAAAACTAATTTAAATTCTCCGGTAAAAACGCCGTCTTTGGGGCGCTCATCAAAACCACGGCCGTCATCTTTAAACTCTGCAACATTGTGAGTACCCGCACCAAAGTTAGCAAAGTCACTGTTGTTGGTGCTAATAAAGTCAACATGTAAGCTAACTACATCACGAAATAAGCCGGTGTTTATTGGCTGGCCATCATTTAAAATCTGCCCAGTCATTTTTACCGTCTCGCCACGAAACAAAAGCGCTGGTAATGGCTCAACTTGTAGCTCTACTTCACCAAGTACTACAATTCTGCTTTTCGGTAAAATACTGCCAACCACTTGCCAAGGTCCTGGCATAGGATTTTTTATGGTGATCAAGTCATAGCTGAGTTCATCAAACCATTGCAGATTGTCATCCTTTCTTGCTGACGTTGCATAGTATTTACTGCCATCAGGTTTAACTAAAACGACTGCAGGCGCACCGGGCTTACGAAAAAACAATAAGGTAATTTCGTCAACTTTATAATCGATGCGAAAACGATTTTCCAATAATGGAATTTCATTTTGCTGCCCATCACGTTGCAGTAAGGTTATTTTATCTTCACTTGTTGCATTGCTGGTACTTGGTAACATCATTACCAAACACACAGCTAACAGTATGCTTCTCATGCTTTGCCTTATTCGGCACGCCATAAACATTGGCTACCGACTATATTTAATCGTTCTTCATGAGCCAGTTGCTCATCACTACTGGCATGCAGGACTACCAACGGCGCTCGGTTGGGATCTA
This sequence comes from Pseudoalteromonas sp., assembly GCF_036960685.1. GTDB lineage: Bacteria > Pseudomonadota > Gammaproteobacteria > Enterobacterales > Alteromonadaceae > Pseudoalteromonas. Next base: position 53,450 of record NZ_JBALXK010000012.1, read on the forward strand.
AACGACGCAATTCTTTTTGCTGCTGTTCACTGCCTTGATTTTTATTTTGATTCAAGTTGAGCTTTACTTGCCCACCGGTCATCGCTAAATAAACGTCAGCTAAGATCTCAGAATCCAGTAACGCGCCGTGTAAGGTACGTTTCGTGTTATCTACATCATAACGACGACATAACGCATCAAGGTTGTTCTTCTGACCTGGATGCAAGTCACGCGCCATTTTGAGCGTGTCGAGAACTTGGCAGTAATCATGGGTTTTTTGATAACCTTGATTAAGTAACGCAAATTCATTATCCATATGGCCGACATCGAACGGCGCATTATGAATGACGAGCTCCGCCCCTTTAATATAGTCGAGAAATTCTTGGGCGATTTGATGAAATAGCGGTTTATCACGTAAAAACTCGTTAGTGATACCGTGAACATCAATGGCTTCTTCTTCACTTTTACGCTGCGGATTAATATAAACGTGAAAGTTATTGCCAGTTAAACGGCGATTAACTAATTCCACACAGCCGATTTCAATAATACGATGCCCCTGTTTGGGGTCGATGCCGGTGGTTTCTGTATCTAAAACTATTTGTCTACGTGCCATATCGAATTTAGCCTGACTCTGGTATCTTTCTATAATCACTTTATTGTACATAAGATCAAGGGAAAACAGTGCAAAAAACCGTAGAGATTTACACCGATGGCTCATGTTTAGGTAATCCGGGCCCCGGCGGTTATGGTATTTTTATGTTTTATAATGACCACGAAAAAAAATTAAGCCAAGGTTACACCCTCACCACTAACAATCGCATGGAAATGCTCGCAGCCATTGTTGCACTTGAAAGTTTGAACCGTCCTTGTGAGATTAACCTCACCACCGACAGCCAATATGTAAAACAAGGCATTGAATCTTGGGTTGCCAACTGGAAAAAACGCGGCTGGAAGACCGCCGCAAAAAAACCAGTTAAAAATGTCGATTTATGGAAACGCCTTGATGAAGCCTGCGCCCGTCATAACATTACTTGGAAATGGGTAAAAGGTCATAGTGGTAATAAATACAACGAAATTGTTGATGATTTAGCCCGTGATGCCGCTGGCAGTAAAAACTTACTTGAAGATACAGGCTATAAACCAGAATAAGCTTAATTTAAAAAATTCACCGCAAAGCATTTAACAACTTAGTTATATGATATAAGATTTAGCTATATCATATAACGGAGTTGTTTAATGTCTATTTTAGTCGAGTCTTTTTTTCATCAACAAAGTGCGACCTTTAGCTATTTAGTGTCTTGCAGTCTCACTAAGGCAGCCATGTTGATTGATAGCCCTGCAGACTTTAACGCAGCCAGCGGCATACTAAGCTTTAATACCGCCAATGACATTATTCGCCACATAAATGAAAATGAGCTGCTGCTTGAGTGGGTTTTAGAAACTCATGCTCATGCCGACCACATTACCGCAGCCAGTTATATTAAGCAGCAATTAGGCACAACTCACCCTTGTAAGCTCGCAACTGGCAGTAAGATAAAACAAGTGCAGCAACACTTTAGCCGCTTATATGATATCGATATGCCCTGTGACGGCAGCCCTTTTGAAAAGCTATTTAACGATAATGACAACTTTATGCTTGGCGAGTCTAACGTTACTGTGATCGCAACACCTGGACATACCCCAGATAGCGTGTGTTATTTAATTGAAGGGAATTTATTTGTCGGTGACACCTTCTTTATGCCTGATAGCGGCACCGCGCGCTGTGATTTTCCAGGTGGCAGTGCCGAGCAGTTGTATCATTCTTTACAACGAATACTGTCATTACCAGATCAAACCACCTTATGGATGTGCCATGACTATCAACCAAATGGTCGCGAGTTAGCCAATAAAACCACTGTTATGCAGCAACGCAATAGTAATATTCATCTACAAGCTAATGAGCAGGATTATATTCATACTCGACAAACTCGTGATGCAACTCTTAATGCCCCGGCTTTACTGCACCCAGCAATACAAATGAATATTCGTGCAGGGCAATTACCGCAAGTACAACAAAATGAGCAACGTTATTTAACTATCCCGCTCACGGTGCTGCTTTGAGGTTTGTCGCAAGCCTGCACCTTTTACAGGAGCAAATTGAGGGCGAGCATGCCATTTGGGTTTAATGGGTGTTAATGGCGCGACTCGCTTGCGCGCCACCAGCATATAAACACTGCCCATTGGTTTTAAATATTGCTTAGTAAAACGCCGCCACGGCGCAAACCGCGATAAACGATTACCGCGCGCCAACGATGAATAAATAAAACGCTCGTCACTGACAATTTCAAACCCCAATAAATTAAGCCAGTCTTTGACACGTGCAGGAGTAAAAAAGCGCCCAGTCCAAGGTAACTTTTGGCCACTAAAAGGCAGTAATTGCGCCAAACCACACAAGCTAAATGGGTTAAAGCCGGTGATCACCATGTAACCACCGGGGATCAAAGTGCGATGTGCTTCACGTAATATATGATGCGGATCAGAATGATATTCTAAACAATGGCTTAAAATACACGCATCGATACTGTGCTCGTAAAAAGGTAATTCATCAATATCTGCTACCACGCCAGTGAATGGACCAGATTCCGCCACACACACTTGATGTTTTATCGTGCTTTTACTGGTATTGAGTTCACCACTCAAATTTCCCAGTTTTAACATGTGATAACCAAACATACGCGGTAACCACTTATCCATTTTACGTTCTATGCCACTACGTAAATAGTCACCATGAGGAAACTCTTGCCACGACAGTGGTTTGGGTCCTTCTTGAAAACTAAGGGCTGGTTTCATTCGCTGAGCTCGTTATACTGTGTAATATCGTCACTTTATAGAGCAAAGTCACATGGTGCAAGTCAAAGCAATTAAAGCCTTTTCAGATAATTATATTTGGTGTATCAATGAGCAGAGCAGCACTGCGGCTTGGGTGGTAGACCCAGGCCAAGCAGAGCCTGTACTCAACTATTTAGCTGAGGCTGGCTTAACCCTTGCGGGAATTTTAATTACACATCATCATTATGACCATACCGATGGCGTAAATACCTTGCGAGAAGAGTTTGCCGGTATTGAAGTCTACGGACCAGCTAATAGCCCATTTAAAGGGATCACTAAAGCGCTAAACGACGGCGATGTGATCACAGTACTTAATACTGAGTTTACGATTATTACCACCCCAGGGCATACTTTAGATCATATTTGTTATACCAACCCAGCGCTTGCTTTTACTGGCGATACCTTATTTAGTGGTGGCTGTGGGCGTTTATTCGAAGGCAGCGCTGAGCAGATGCAGCACTCTTTTGATAAGTTAAAAAAATTACCGCCAACCTGCAAAATTTACTGTACTCATGAATACACACAAGCAAATTTAGCCTTTGCGTTGGCAGTTGAACCTAGCAACCGTGATTTAATTGAGTACGCGCAATGGGTGGATACAAAGCGCAACAATAAGCAAATAACCTTACCAAGCACGCTCGCGTTAGAACTAAAAATTAACCCTTTTATGCGCAGTGATATTGCAGGCATAACAGACAACATACCTAAGCAATTTAACCCGTTTACAAAAAACATATTACAAAATAATGAACCTTGGCAAAACTTTGCAGGTCTTAGAACCTGGAAAGACCACTTTTAAAAATATTACCTGATAATAATCAACCTATTATCAGGTTAATCAGTCAGTTGTTGCAGTTTTTAAATGGTCAAAAAGTGGCAATGTTAGCTTATTACGGGTAGTATTCGCCGAGTTTTTTACCTGATGTATTGGTATTTATGAATAAATCCCCCCTCGTTTTAGCCTTGGCGTTAGTGCTAAGTGGTTGTCAAACATTGACATCAACATCGTCTGATGACGAAGTTGCCAATCAAGCAACGCAATCGCAACTTGAAGGCGCAAGCCCAAATGATATTAGCGACGCATTGATGATCAATGCGCAATACCATCAATTAAATGATGTTGATGAAGCGCCACCGATTTTTGATGATGTGTGGGAGCGTATTCGTTACCAATTATCAATAGAAGTACCGCAAAACCGCCCTGTGGTTAGCGAGCGTAATTATTATGCAAAGCACCAAGCTTACCTAGATCGCATTTCAAAACGTGCTGAGCCTTACTTGCATTTTATTGTGGAAGAAGTTGAAAAGCGCAACATGCCGATCGAGATTGCATTACTGCCGATTGTAGAAAGTGCCTTTGATCCATTCGGTTATTCTAACCGCAGTGCATCGGGTATTTGGCAATTTATGCCGCAAACCGGTGAACGTTTTGATTTAAAACAAAACTGGTGGTACGACGGTCGTCGTGACATTGTGCAATCAACACGGGCCGCGCTTGATTACTTATCTTATTTGCACAAAACCTTAGATGGTGACTGGCTGAATGCGATTGCCGCCTATAATTCAGGTGAAGGGCGTTTGTTACGCGCGATAAAAAAGAATCGCAAAAAACATTTACCGACCGATTTTTGGTCGCTTGATTTACCAAGCGAAACCACCGCTTATGTACCAAAATTACTTGCTCTGTCTGACTTATTAAAACGCGCTGATGAATTTGGCCTAAACTGGAACCCAATCATCAATGCACAAGTTGTCGAGGCAGTTGATATTGGCTCCCAAATTGATCTGGCGTTAGCGGCTCAAATGGCCGATATCAGCCTAACAGAACTGTATCGCTTAAACCCTGGGTTTAATCGCTGGGCAACGGATCCAAATGGCCCACACTTTTTATTATTACCCACTGATAAAGTTGAACAGTTTCAACAGCTACTGGCGAAAACTGCACTTAAAGATCGCTTGCGTTGGCAACAATATATTGTCGCAAACGGTGATAGCCTATCGGTAATTGCGAAAAAATTTGCAACCAGTACCAGTGCAATCAAGTCGCTGAACAAGCTCAAATCAAATACCATTCGTGTTGGTCAGCAGTTATTAGTGCCCTTAAGTGACGGCGCAATTAATAGCGAACACTTACCTGAACAAGTCCGCTTGGCGGCGAATAAAAATAGCCAAAAGAAACTCTCTCACACAGTTAAAAGTGGCGATACCTTATGGGATATTAGCCAAGAGTATGACGTTACTATTAATGAACTGGCAAAATGGAACAAGCTTAAAAAGAACAGCGTATTACGCTTAGGGCAAAAGTTAACTGTTTATAAAACGTCTAGCAATACACAAACCGCTTTGATCAGCAGCAATCGTACTATTACCTATAAAGTACGCCGTGGTGACTCGCTCGCGCGCATTGCCGATAAATTTAACTTAAGTGTAAACGATATTATTAAGTGGAATAACCTTGCCGGTCAAAAGTACTTACAACCAGGGCAAAAGTTAAAGCTTAAAGTGGATGTAAAAAGCACCTAAACAAAACGATATAGATAATAAAAAAGAGCGAATACGCTCTTTTTTATTATCTATACTCTGGAATTTTAGTAAGCCACTGCTTTAACCATGGCTCCGTGACTGGCCAAGGTTCAAAATCTTCACATGCATCAATTTCTAAGCGATGGCCAATAGGCTTGGCTTGTAAGTCACGAAACAATTCATCAAAACTGCGCCCTGCACCACAAAAAGTATCACCATAGCTTCTGTCGCCCATAGCAATAATTCCGTAAGGTTTACCTGTTAGCATAGGAAATTGGCTATTAAGCTGCGCGTAAAACGACTCTAAATTATCGGGAATGTCGCCCTGACCGGTGGTAGAGGTGATCACTAAAATATGACTGGCCGATTTTATATCATCAATTGTTGGAGAGCTTATCAACTTAGCTTGATGATCTGATTGCTCAATCGCCTCAATAACGTCATCACTTAAGCGTTCAGCGCCGCCATATACACTGCCTACAAAAATGCTAATAGTCGCCATTAATAATCCTTTTCTTGATTGGGCCAGCCTAGTTGAGTGCAAATGCTAAGCATTGCCTCACCCAGTGGCGCTTTAATTTTTATTGGTTGCTGAGTATAAGGGTGCACAAAGTTAAGCTCAGTTGCAAATAACATTAACCGACGCAGTGCAAAGTGCTCTCTAAAAAACTGATTATGTTGGTTGTCACCATGATTTACATCACCAATGATCGGCAAAGACAAATGTTTTAAATGGCGGCGAATTTGATGCTTGCGCCCTGTTTTAGGAAAACACTCAACCAAGGAATAACGCACCGTTGGGTATTTACCAATAGGTAAAGGCAGCGTTGCTTGTTGCAAACAATTAAACTGCGTTTGCGCCTCCTGCGGTGCTTTGTCTTGTGCTGCAAATTTATCTGCGATTTTATCCAGCTCTTCTTTGAGTGGTTTGTCTAAAAACACCGACTCTGGGGCAAAGCCACGCACTAACGCTAAATAACGTTTAGTAATTTGATTATCAATAAATAACTGATTGATATCTCGTGCAGCCTCAGAGCTTAATGCAAACAGCAAGACGCCCGAAGTCGGTCTGTCTAAGCGATGGACAGGAAATACATGTTGGCCAATTTGATCGCGTAGCATCTGCATCGCAAATTGCGTTTCGTGTTTGTCTAAAAATGAGCGATGCACTAACAAACCAGACGGTTTATTAATGGCAATATAGTTTTCATCACGATACAAAATTTCAAGTTCACCAAACTCAACTGGGGCTAGGCGTTCATTCATTATTACTTCCTAATAATTGATCAAGCTGGGCCAGCAGTTGCGTAATTGCTGTGCCACCCGGTTTTTGCGCTAGCATCAGTTCAGCCATTGGCGCGATAGCCAAATTACTGGGTAACGGGTGAAGTTCACTGATCAATAACTGCATTTTTTCAATAAATACAAATTGCAGCCATTGCTCAAACGCCATAGTATCGTGGCAAAAAGGCACTGTTGAATTTAACGCTTGAGCAGCAATCGGCTCATCTTGCCACAATTGGTGCTGCTTTAATAAGGCTATTAGTTGCGTTAAATACGCTTGGGTCTGTTGGTACATAACCGCCCTCTTTGATTATCATTGTGTGATTATACCCTGTTCCCACATGGCCTGCTATGACGTATAATTTGCAGAATTTTGCAGTAAAAATCAGTGGATCATTATGACCGAGCAAATCGCAACTTTAGGGCAATTACTTGATGGCGCAGGCACCACATGGCGCGTTTTTGATATTGGCAGACATATCACAAAGCTAGATAAGAAGCAGTTTCTGGCCATTGAGCAGGCGCAAATCCCTTACCCTTTTCCTTTAGCAGGCCATGCTTGGTTAGCCATTCAATTTTGGGATAGCAAAGCCAGTAGCGAACCCTATGTATGGTTTTTAAAGTTTCCGGTTGACGAGCAAAGTAAGTTGGTTTGTGCAAGCCGCGACCATTTTGCCAATATGGTGATTGAAGCGATTGGTAATGATTTAACCGGCAGCCAAGCCGACGGTAAACTTGATAACAACCCTTACGTTTTTACCCCCAATGCCAATAAATTAGCCGCCTTTAACGCACAATTAAAAGTACTGTTAAAACAACCTGCGTCACAATATTACGAATACAGCCAATTGTATTTTAGTGGCAAACTCGGGTTTGATAATTGGCAAAGTGTTGCGGTGCAAGGCATTGCTGATTTTGCGCTACGCTTAGATGATGATAAAAACTTAGCCGCGTTACAAAATGCTTGGCTGCAGCTGCCAGCAGAGGTATTACAGCCACTCAGTGCCATGCTTGAACATGTTGAAATCCCCCCATCATTAAGCGAGCAACTGCTAAGTTATGCTCAACAAGCCATTACACAAAAAGATACATTAGCACTGTGCTGCGCCTTGCGAGCAATGTCTAAAGCACAAGCGCAGACACTAACAGCACAATTAGTGGATACCATTTTACAGTCAGATATTGCCTGTGAGTCAGATGTTCTGCAAACCATAGCAGGTCGCTGCTTTAATTTACTAAGCGACCCTGAACGGTTGCATATTTTTATGGATAACTGCGCCCACCAGCAACAGATTGAAGAATTATTCCCAAGTATTTTCGCGGATTTAGTTGCAATACCAAGTATTCGCCCGCACTTATTAGGTTTGTTACGTAAAGAAAATCGCAGCGAAACCCTCGCCCGCGCAATTGGAAGGTTATTCTCGTAAATGGCAAGTTTGTGGACATTCATTATCATTGGTGCGGTTATTTATCTGTTTTGGCTTAATCGTAAAGTGGCTGAGGCTGCCAATGCGCATGCCAAACGGCAAAGCGAGCAACTGCAAGTACAGTTAATGAGTGTCGCCTGTATTAAACGCCGCTTTGGCTTATTAAAAAGCGGCAAGCCAGGTATTAAGAGCGAGTTTATTTTTGAGTTTTCCAGTGATGGTGAAAGTGTTTACCAAGGCGTGTTGTTGATGGAAAATGAAATGCTAAAAAGCGTGGTAGTACCACCGCATAAGATCTAGTTAGAAAGTTAGAAAGTTAGAAATGGTTTTGTGGGTGGCTGTTATATGTCAACTTAAAAAACTAAGGCGTAACATATAGTTACGCCCCAATCTGACTTCGTCCATAACAAGGCATCCATACCTACGCCGAAGCTACCATTTTTATCTATCCCCTGAACGGGTATATATCCAAATACACCCTCACATTGCATCTATGCAATATCCTACACGTCCTAGTGTTATCCTCTTGCCAGCCTGGCCGTCCTACGGTTCCAACCGCTCCTATTACTTCCTGTAATATAATCCTTTGAATTGTCCTTATCATTAGCTCCGCTAATGTGCCGCATCCTGGCGGTGTCCTTGTTCGTCCTTGCATCCGTGTTAACTTGTCCGTTTGCTTCCTGCTAAGCTTCATGCTTAATTGCCATAATCCATTTCCTTGGCAGCAGCTCATTCATTGAGTCTGTGTCGTCTTGACAAAGTAAAGTTTAAAGCAAAGTGGAGTTAGCGATAGTTACAAATAATAATAATTTTCATGTCACAATTTTGCAAAAACAATATAGTTAATATAAAACAATAACTTAACCACTTAACAGCACTAATTATAGAGCAATAAACGGCTAAAGCGCACGATAATGTAAGATATCTCTCACAGTGATATTTCCATAATGGCGTTTATACCTTATCAATGCCATTCAGCTGATTTAAACAGCAGTTCACCTTGTACATTATTAAACGTAAGGTGCTGTAAAGACGTAAACCCTTCACTGGCAAAAAATGCAGTGTGTTTATCTTGGGTAACAAAAACCGCCATGCCTGAGGCACTCTCATTACTTTGCACTAAATCATTTAAGCCGCGTAATAAGTAGCGACCAATACCTTGGCCATGAAAATGCGGATCAACGGCAATAAATGCTAAAAAGTAATAATTACCTTGGCTGCTGAGCGCATTGCGGATCGTTTGTTCTTTTTCAATCAATTGATTGGTTTGTAGATAGCCTGCGCTTAGCATTAGTTTTAAACGCCAATGCCAATAACGCTGGGCTTGTAACTGACTATCGGATTCAAACACACACGCGACTGCTTTTAACCTATCTTGTTTATACAAACCAATTAACGGCTGTTTTTCTTGCCAAAATGTGTTGAGCTCTTCGCGGATCAAAGCACGTAGTTTTTTTTCATAGCTGGCTTTATTTGATTCACTGTAGTTTAGCAAAGGCTGTAAGAGCGGATCATCATGATAGGCTTGGTAAATTAAACTCGCTGCGATACTGATGTCTTCTGCGGCTATATACTGCACACGTAATGTTTCATTCTCAGTCTCTACGGTCATGACTCATCCTTATTTTTATTTTGATTTTTTCTGTAGCAACAGCTATAGGTATATTCCTATCTGCATTAAAAGGCAAATTCAGCGGGTGTTAAACTCTAACAACCCATCATAAAGTTCTATTACTGTTTTTCAGTTATCACCAAGGAGCATGACATGGATACCACCAAACACGATATCAATACACTCTTCAAACAACTGGGCTTAGCAAGTTCAGAGAGTGAAATTGATACTTTCATTGCTGCTCATTCATTACCCGATACCACCTTGTTGCAAGACGCGCCATTTTGGGATCAAGCACAACGCCACTTTATTGCAGAGTCATTAGCAGAAGACGGCGATTGGAGTGAAGTGATTGACGAACTAGATGTACGTTTACGTCAGCAGTAAAAGTACTTGGCTATAGCCAACCACCTGTTATTATACCCGGCGCAGCACATCTGCGTGTTGCGCCTTACTTTAAAGAGTTTAAAAATAGAATGAATGCCGTTGTTTTTGATGCAATCAAAGCCCTTCTTGACGAAGGCAAAACCCCTACTGTCGCTTTAACTAAAAGTAAACTAACACAACCGATCCCGTTACCTGTTATTATTGCAGCCGTAAGCCAATATAAAAATAATCCAGATTCTATTCATAACTTGGCAAAATCAGCCAATGTTGTAATAGAGGCTAGCAATGACGAAAGCCAACTTGATCGTATTGAACAAAAGCTTGATCGCTTACTTGCTTTACTCGAAAATAAAAACTAGAGACTTTACATGTTTGTTGTTGATTTAACGTTTGATTGTTACCAAGATACGACCCTTGAAAATGCCGAGCAAGCAATAAATCGGTTAGTGAATGCATTGCGCTTTAACGGCCAAATAATGGGGGAAGAATTTCCAACTGTGCTCAAAGATGGTTACTTCGTTACCCGCGTAATGTGCCCGACTGATGAGGCAATGCACCCACTTAACAACAGTCCGTTTGTTAAACACAGTATTGATAAACTTCATGATGCCGGGTTACTGGCTCCTAAAGTCAAAGTGATTGGTCAAGATATCCACTCCAATGGTGCTGATCAGTGTCATGAACCATCGAGTTATATTTTATATACCACGTATGTTCATACATGTAGTCCATTGTATTGTGGTGATGACTTTTTACCGGTGCCTTTATTTCGTATTCCTGCGATTGCCAATGGTGATTATAAAACCTTAATAAAGTGGCAAGAAGATTGGCAAGCGTGTGATCAAATTCAAATTAATGGCGCTACACGGTGTGAATTTCCCGCTTTAGATGAAATATCAAACCTTGATAGCGATCTTTCACGCCGTGGTAAAGATATTGCCAAACGAGTGAGCTTTTTGACTAAAAAGCCTGTCTATTATTATTTGTATCGGGTGGGCGGCAAAGACAAAAACTCAGAACGCGAACGAAAGTGTCCAAGCTGTAATGGCGACTGGAAGTTACCTGAATCATGGTTTGGGTTATTTGATTTTCGCTGTGAGCCATGTGGCTTAGTGTCGAATATATCGTGGGATTTTCAGTAACAAATCGCTTCTAATAAAGCACTGCGCAGCGTTTGCTACTGCGCAGTAACAGCGCTTACACGGTTAGTGCTGTAATAAAAGAGCTAAGATCAGCGCTAAGCACATGATGAGGTTTTTTACCTACATACTCTAAACACACCTCTCCTGTTTCTAATAACACCGAAACCAATAAATCTTCTTGATCAGTTAAACCAATAAATACAGTTGGCGGTTGTTTTAGTTTGCGCTTCATCAAAACATGACCGGTTATATTTTGCTGCAGTAAATCAAAATCATCATCGCTCCACGCCTGTAATAGCTCCACGTCATGCCCGTCAATATTAGCAATAATACAGCCGCCGAAAAACGCGCCATAGTACTGTTGCAGCGCCTTTGGAAACTCAACCTCTAACGCCTTAGCTAAATCAGTTAAAGAGCCACCTGGAGTGCGAGCAACCGCTTGCCATTGGATCAATCCTTGCTCATCGGGGTTGCCAACTTCACACAGGCTTGGCCAATCACTGTCATGTTCAATCTGAGGTAATTTGCCTGTTTGCGCTTGTTGCTTACTAGCAAAGCGTTGATGGAGTTGTTCTAACTGGGTAATAATAGTCATGCTGTGAAACTCATAAGCTTTAGGTATAATAGCGCTATTGTAACTACAAAAGACCTAACATGACAGATTACAGCAACGCACCAGAATTAAAAGGCAGTGTGCTTGGTCAATCAACTGAGTATGTTGATACTTATACACCTAGCCTACTGTTTCCAATCGCCCGAAAACTTAACCGCGACGATTTAAGCATTGATGAAAACGCCCTGCCTTTTAAAGGCCAAGATATTTGGACTGGTTACGAGCTTTCGTGGTTAAACCAAAAAGGTAAGCCCGTAGTTGCTGTCGCAAGCTTTGAATTTCCTTGTCAGAGCAGCCATATCATTGAATCTAAGTCTTTTAAATTGTATTTAAATAGCTTTAATCAGACTCGTTTTGATTGTGTTGATGATGTTGCCGCCATTTTAACCGCTGACTTATCAAGCGCAGTAGCAATGCCTATTACGGTCACTTTATACAGCCCGACAGATTATAACTGCTTGCCTTGTACACCCTTACCAGGTGTGTGCATTGATGAGTTAGACATTGAAGTAACTGACTACCAACTTGGCACAAATAGTTTAAAAGCATCAAGCAGTGAAACGATCACCGAAACGCTGCACAGTCATTTATTAAAATCAAACTGCTTGATCACCTCGCAGCCAGACTGGGCAAGTATTATTATTCGTTATACTGGCGAACAAATATGCCAAGAGTCATTACTGCGTTACTTAATTTCATTTCGTTCTCATAATGAATTTCATGAGCAATGCGTAGAGCGTATTTATTGTGACTTAATGACGCAATTGAATTTACAAAAACTTGAAGTGTACGCCCGTTATACCCGCCGTGGCGGACTCGACATCAACCCGTACCGTTCAACGGATCAAGATGTCACCCCATTCAAGGTGAAAATAAACCGCCAGTAATAGGTATTTTATTGTATAGAACCCCGAGCCAGCTCGGGGTTTATAGTTAGCTCGTTAACGTTCAACTCTTTTAGTGGGTATAGGCATACCGCAAACATCTACATAATTTGGCGTTTCGACAAACCATGATTCTGAGCGGTTTTGGCGTGCTTTGATCAACGCTAAAAATGCATTGGAATCAGTACGCATAACTTTAAACTGGCTGTTATCTTGCTGACTAATATCAGCTAACACTTGTAGGTCTGTAATAGGATTAAAAGCAGTGTTTTTAATGCTCGCGCGCGATAAACGATTAAAATGCTCCATCCCCTCCAGTACACGGCCAAACACGGTAATATTTCGGTCCAAATAACGCGGGCCTTGCCCTATTGTGACATAAAACTCAGTGCCACCACTGTTAATATCGTTATCCCGCGCCATTGCAAATACCCCATTACAATGCACTTGCCACGTTTGTGTTTGCGCATCGTCTTGTGCCACCGCAAAGCCATTTAAAAACCCGGTAATTGGGGCATAGCCATCATGGTGATCAAGTTCGGTAATATTAACAGGGTTTGGGGTCGTTAAATAAAACTCGGCAGGTATTGCTTTAGCGCCATTTTTGACTGGTTTTTTACCACTTTCATCGCCACCTTGCGCTACAAAACCTTCCACAAAGCGATACACATTTAAATCTTTATAAAAGCCTTCGCGGGCGAGCTGTTTGATATTTTGCGTGTGTTTTGGTGCAAGCAGCGGGTTAAGTTCAATATAAGCGGCACCGGTTGGCAGGGTAATTTTGATAATATTGTCAGCATCCACTAAGCGCCATTGCTGCTGCGTTGCTTGATTAATAATTTGTGCCGCAGTAGGCTGAGTATCAGCTTGTGCCATACTCATTTGGCTCGTTAATAAAGTACCACCAATAAAGCATAATTTTTTAAACATGTTGCACCTATAATTATTGTTATGGCGCTAGGTTATTTGGTTAAGCTGTTTTTATCAAGCCAAAACTGCGGCTGATAAATTGGCGCACTGCGTGGTAGTAAAGGGTTGGTCAGTTCAATAATACGGCGGTTTTTTAAATTGGCTTGTGCAATAGTGGCAGCAAAATATTTGAAGAATAACGTGTCAAAAGAGCCATCAGCAATCGCAGCTGATAAGCCGTCATAGAGTAGTTTGTGTAATGCTTGATTATTATTTGCCACAAAAAAATAGACTGCTGATGGATAGCGAATAGCAATATGCGGCTCGTGAATAATATCATCACCATGATTTTTAGTTATATCAAAGATTTCGTATGGCAGCGCGTCAATACGCCCTGAGCGCAGCATTGCAATAGGTTCTGCGCCTGTCCCATATATGAGTGTTTCTAACTCGTTACTTTTAAAAATAGCACTATCCGGCCAATCTTCCCGTAAACCAAATACAAAGGGAGTAAGTTGTCTTGAATGAGTGACTTCTGCAAACATGTCTTTATGGCTAGTATGCACCACGGGAATACGATAACCCAATAAACCTTTATCTATGGGGATCAAAATTGCTTTGGCCTGTTTTTCCCATTCTAAACTCGTGGCTCCCCAAAACACATCGATACCGTTTTTCTCACCTAGTAACCTTATAGCCCTGTTTTGTGAAGGAATATCTGGCACTTCACTGGGCACCATAGTAATCGCAGACTTACTAAGTATCAGCGTCAGTAGCTCTGCTGGATAAGCATGGCCACCAGCAGAGTAACGAACCGTTAATGGTGTGCTCGCCAAACCACTAAAAGAAATCAGTAAGCAAACTAATAACAGTTTTTGCAACGTATATCTGCCCTTAATCTATATCAAATTTATAAAGTATATCAACGTTCTGATATAAGCCACTGGTAATTTCAATGTAGAGCTGCGACAGTAATTGGTAACGTACTGCCACTTCACTTAGAGAATCAAAAATACCTACGCTGTATTTAACTTGAATGCCGGGCGCTACATAACCAGAGATTTCTACCTTGGTTTCATCACCGCTGCCTTTTGAGCTCAAGCTAACATCCGATAAACCAAATGTTTCGCCCACTTTTGACACCATCCCTTCACTGCGACTCACCCCTTGTGCAAGTAATAACTGTGTCAACATCGCGTCAGTGGAGCTATCCCCTTCATCCAAGGGTTGGCCATTTAATAAGTAAGCCAATGATTGCGCTTGATCCATTGCAGGCTCAGAGAATACCTTTAATACCGGTTGCTCAATGTTACCCGTTAAAGTGATCCCAGCGATCACATCGTTAGCAGTATTATCTGGGTTACGGATTGCTTTGATATTTAAGTACGGTTTATCGATTGGGCCACTAAAACCAATTTGACCGGTGCGAATAAGTAAATCTTGCCCAAAAGAACGATAAGTCCCTTCGCGTAAATTCAACTCACCGGTTGCGATCATCGGGGTTTGCTGATCCATTTTAATTGATAAATCACCTTCAATTTTAGACTCCAAACCAAACGAATCAATGCGCACATCATTTTCAACGATCAGTTTAAGGTTAATATCGTAATCAAACGGTACTGCTTGTGTTTGCTCTGCTTGTTTGTCGATAATAATTTCATCGTCACTTACTTGCACAGCCCCTTCCGGAAGCTCTTCAATTTCAATTCGGCCATACGGCACAACTACTTGTCCCGCTAATTTAAAGGCCTTATCAGCTAAACTAATCTTTAAATCCGGTGATATCTTAAATGTTACACCTTGCTGGGCACGAACATAAAATTGCTCCCCAAGCACAGCTAAGTTCACGGCAGGCTCAGTACCTTGCCAATCTACATCGCCCACTAATGCTAACTTACCGCCTTGCGCATCGTTTAACTTACCATCTAGAGTGGCTTTGGTTTTATCGAACGTAATACTGATATTTGAATCGACAATCGCAACTGGCAGCTGATCGCCTTGTAAATTCACATCTATGACTTCCAGCTCACCATTAAGCAAAGGCGCACTTAGTGAACCTGCTAAAGCAATTTGTCCACTGATACTGCCCTTTAATTGCTCAAGCACCCCAATAAACGGTTGGAGATCTGTTAGTAAAATCTTATCAATTACCAGCTGACCGCTTAGTAACTGCTGACCCGTTAAATCTTCAGCATTCACATCCGCATTGATATCACCAAGCACTGTGGAGCTCAATCTAGCTTGTACCTTTGCATCTTTGGGATCAGCGATAGCATTGAGGGTAAATGTCTCTATTGGCAAGCGATAACGCTTCTCTTCGTTAATAAGTATTGCAGCCAAGTCATGGGAGTTTATTGTCGCAGATAAGCTTTGTAATTGACTCGCTTGCCAATTTGCTTTGATCTGCCCAGCAAAACCGCCTTCAGTAATAATGTTTTCAGGCAATAAATGTTTAATTTCGGCTAAATCAAAATTCTCTAGCTTGGCATTCAACTGCCCAAGCTGCGTGGTTTGGTTTAGTAGGTCAATACACAATTTACTGTTTTGGCTTTGCCAACAATGTTGCTGAACGGAGAAATCACCATTATCAATGTTATATTTAATTGCAACTGCTGGCTCAGTAGTAAAATCAATTACGTTATCACTTAGCAGCACATTACTTACGCTACCTTGCCACAAGTTATTGGTAAATTTACCTGCAACTTCCAGCTGCGCTTTTCCTTCTACAGCATCTAAATCAAGTTGTAGTTGATGATCCGCTTTATCCCCTGCTGCGGTAACTGTAAAACTATTAATTTGCTGCCCAGCTACAGTGGCATCTGTTACTTTTAAACTCACATTAGTTTGCCAATCAGCTGCGTAGTTAAAATCAGTTTTTACCGTCAAAGCTTCAATGCTAATATCTGCAAAACTTAAATCACGTAGACCAACATCTAAATTAACAACAGGCTCTAAACGAGGACCTGCTATAGCAAGTTTCCCTTCACCAACACCGGTAAATGGTAGTTTCTTTTGTTCTGGTTTATTTAAATGCAGCAAGCCTTTAATATCCCATTGCTCGGAAATATCACCTGATAAGACGAGTTTATTTTCACCACTGACAAGCTCAAATTTCTCAATACTGGCATGCAATGAATTATTTAAATCAAAATCACTGACAAAGGTAAATGGAATATCGTCAACCGTACCGCCAAGTTGGGTATCGGTCATTTTCAACTGCCACTGTTGTTGTTGAGCTTTAAATATCCCGTTAAATTGCCCTGATAAATCACTGGTTACAGTGTCAGTTAAATATTGTGCTTTTAGATTATTTAGCTGCCCTGAAAATTGACTTTCAATACCATCCGCCCAGCTCGCTGATGCTGTCACCGTGGCTTTACTTTCGTTTGCTAGTAATGACAAGTTGTCCACATTTATATTTGTTAATCCCCCGCTGAGTGAGGATTGTAACTGTACTTTGGGATAAGCTGCTAATTGGCTTTGCGCAGCTAATTGCACCTTATAATCATCGGCATTACCCTCACCAGTTAGCTGCACATCATTTATTTTTAAATTATTACCATCCACTTCTAGTTGCCACTGGGTAATATTCGCATTGATTGAGAAAGGGAAGTTTGTAGTTTTTAAATCGGCATTTACTTTTGCAGTCAGTGGATACTGCCCTTCGGTTACCACATCTAATTGCAAATCAGACAGGTCACCAGCTGCATTCAGGGTTAGTTGATGCTCTGGATTATTAACAGCAATTGTTGCACTAATGGGTGTATCATCCACTAAACTAGCTTTTAACTGGGTATCTAAATGCCACTGTAAGTAATTAGCACTGAGTTCAGGCAGCGTAAGTTCGCTTTTATCTATTGCGAATGAGCCTTTAATATCGTTAATTTCATGGCTTTGCTCTGCTTGTACAAGTGTGACTTTGGAGATCAATAGCTGCTCAAGTTTTGCTGCAAGCGGCGAGCTAAAATGAATGTCAGGTAAAGCTGCTAGTGCAGTTAATGGTTCGACAGGAGCAGCTTGAGTTTCTTTAAGTAGCACATCAACCTGTGCAATGGTTAATGAACTTAAAGTAACCAATGAATGTTCTGCAGACGCTGACAATACAAACTTTTTCACTGCAACATCGGCACTGGCATGGGCAAGTTCAAATGATGCAATGGCAATTCGTTTAATCGAAATTGCCAGCGGTAAGCTAATTTCCTCAATTGCGTCCGTATCAACGGGCTCTGCTAATACCGGCTCAGCTTCTGTCACCGCTTGTGTTGACTGTGGCAATACTAGCGCAATGCTCTGTGCACTGATATTTTCGATACAAATACCATTACAGCCCCACCAAAACAAATCAACTTTGAGATTTTTTGCTTTGAAATCCAGGCCGTCTTTTTTAAACTCAACATCAAATGAATCGTTATATAAGAACCGGCCGTTTTTAATCGTTACTTGCAAACCGTCAACAAGTTTATTAGCAGTGTATGCTATAAACTGATTACCCGGCGCGGTAAAAAGCACGCAAAAGACTAACACCAAGATTGATGCAAAAAAAACTGTTAGCGCCGCGGTGATTTTTTTCATTTTTGACATTAAATTTCAGGCCCTATAGTAATACTTAATCGCGTACTTTTACTTTCTTTGGTCAGTCCCCACGCGTGGTCAATGCGCACAGGTCCAACTGGCGTTAAATAGCGAATACCAAAACCAGCGCCCACTTCAACGCGATCTGTAAAGTCGTTGGTCGCGGTACCACTGTCCACAAATAAAGCGGCTCGCCAGCTTTCTGCAAACTGGTAATTATATTCAACCGTACCTGTCATTAAATATTTACCACCTATTAAACGACCAGCTTCATCTTCAGGTGATATTGATTGATATGCAAAGCCACGCACACTTTGGTCGCCACCAGCATAAAAACGCAGTGAAAATGGCACATTGTTAATATCATCTACTAACATGGCACCTACATTCGCTTTTAAAAACAGTAAATGACGATCGAGGTAAGTTTGTAACCAGGCATTTTGGATCTGAACTCTGACAATGTTGGTTGTAGAAAACATATCCTTTAAACCAAACTCTGCAGATAACAACCACTGATAGCCCGATGTTGGCGTTGTACCCCCTTCAGTTTCTTTTTTTGCATAACTGATCCCAGGCATTAACATTTTCGAGCTTTGCTCTTCATCACCAATTCGGTAAGTCTCACGGTCTCGACGTAAAAATGCAGTACGTACCCAGTCGTCATCCGTCAACCATTGCCGTTGTATTTGACCTGTTAAAATTTTACTGTATACATCGTTAGTTAACTCATCTTCGAGCTTGTAACCCGCTGAAAATCGCCATAAATCATCATTAGGATCGTCAACAGGAATAGTGTAACCGAGTGAGATGTCTTGCTGACGCTGAGATACATTCAAGTTGCTTTCAAGGTAGTGACCGTTTTCGGTGATCCATGGTTTAGTCCATTTAAAACGAACCTTAGGCCCCAAATCAGTACTATAACCACCACCCACTTCATAACTATTGGCTGGCTTGTGCAGCACGTCAACTTTGATTGGTACTTGTTGATCCGCACGCTCAGATATATCAGCATACACACGGACACTAGCAAAATACGGTGTGGTAGAAAGCGCTAAGTTATACTCTGATACTAACGTTGCTTTATACGCTTCACCTTGCTTAAATTTGGCTAACGAGCGAATGTATTTTTCAGCTGGGGTTTGCTCACCTAATACCAAATCACCAAATTGATAACGAACACCGGTATCTATGCTTAATATCACCTCTGCGCTATTATTCTTTATTGAAATAGCAAGCTGATGCGTCAGCCACTTGACATCAAAGTAGCCTAATTCAAGCAGTTGCCCTTCAATTTTTTTGCGTGCAGCATCGTAATGACTATGATTTAAAATATCACCCTGCTTTAGCGCAATACTGTTTATGGTTTGCTTAAGTAATAAGTCATCTTTACCTGCGCCATTTACGGTGATACGTACGTCAGCAATACGCGTTACTGGCCCACGGTCGATTGTTGCAATCAATGTTTTTGTTTCGTTCGCATAATCAAGCTTAATAACAGGTTTATAATACCCCAGTGCTTTTAAGCTACTGGCAACTTGTTTTTTTGCATGACTTAACAAAGTACTGGTGGCTTTTTCACCTTCTAGTTGCTTTAAATACAGTGCAACATTTTTTTCAAGATCGCCCTTAATACCATTTATTTCATAGCTATTTACAACTTGTACGGCCGCAAACACATTTAATGAAAACAATAAAAATAAACCAACTGCAATGCGAGTTAATATCCAGCTAGGCAAGTAATTTCCTTACTTAAAAACGATTTATCGATAATGAAAGAAATAGTACCATAATGAAGCCACTTCACGCAGTAACTCAAATGTGAAAATTAGTACGCTTATGGGCTGAATTTTGGTTACAATAGTCATTACTAATTTGAAATAATTTTATTGAGTTTTTAAATGCACTTTCCTGATGATGACAATGGCCAACTTTTAGCTGAAATCGCAGCTGCAGGCATAGATTTAGCCCTGATGCACAAAATCGATTTCTATATTTTATTTGAGCAAAAAGTAGACGCTGAAAAATTTGCCACGGCAATAGCCGAAGATGAGCTTGCACCGGCAACCGAGTTAGTGCAATGCAAAGATACCGGTATTTGGGAAGTTGTTACTCAGGTGCAAATGGTGCCAGATCACACCTTACTAGGCCAAACTGAGCAATATTTAGAAAGTATCGCTAATGGCTATAATGGCTATGGTGACGGCTGGGGATTAATGGAAGACGAGCAAGACTAATTTATAAATCAGTTAAGTTTAACCACTTAACTGATTCGCCTTTCTGAAATTTCCTTGGTAATCAAATAGTTTATCGGCAACCTTCCAACCGTATTTTTTACTTTTTCTGGCAATCACAAAATCCGGCGCTACCAGTTGTAATTGTTTATCAATCACTTGCTGTGCTGATTTAAACTCTTTCGGTGCTTGTCCTTGTGCAGTGCGCTTAGCAAATTGTTTATTAAACGCATAACGTGCTGCCGGTTTTGCAAAGTCATACACTTCATCACAACTAGCGCCATCTTCATCATAATAGGTGATCTTTATTATCTGCTGATTACTTGCAAGGCTTGCAGCACTTAAACCACTGCAACGCAGTACTAGTGCATCTTTTAAGTTGAGTGCCGCACGTAATTTATCATCGGGGTCAGCCATTACCTCATGACACGCTTGACACTGACGGGCAGCAATATCATTTTCTGCGCCGCACGCTTCACACTCTTTAAAACGAAATCGGTAGTCACATTGCTCTTGTAAACCGTCCTCATCTTCAAGCAACCCTTTACAGCGCCGCCCAAAATGTTCAACAACTTTACCTTGGCTATCTGTTTTCCCCCAAAAAATATTAGCAAAACCGCAGCCAGGGCATGGCACTTGTACCGGCTCATTATCACTGTCAGCTTTTTTACTGCCCACCTCAGGGTAAAATAGATCAAAACCATTACCCGCATAATCAATGACTAAACACTCTGTCTTCCCTTCGCTTAAACGCAAGCCACGACCAACGATTTGTTGGTATAAGCTAACGGACTCGGTTGGCCGTAATATAGCGATGAAATCCACATGTGGTGCGTCAAAACCCGTGGTCAGGACTGATACATTAACAAGGTATTTTATTCGCCGCTGTTTAAAGGTCATAATTATTTGGTCGCGTTCATCATTAGGTGTGTCACCGGTGATCAAAGCCGCTTGCAGCTCGGGCAAATAGCCATACACTTCTTGTGCGTGTAACACTGTCGCAGCAAAAATCATGACCCCTTCGCGTTGCTCACTGTACTCAATGACTTGCTGCACAATCGCTTTCGTTGCGCGGCTATTTTTTGCTAGTAATTGATTCATATCCTCGCCAGTATAGCGCCCGAATGAATCACAGTTTAAAGACGAAAAGTCATAGTGGCTGATTGCAGCATCGACTTCTCGCGGGGCCGTGAGGTAGTGATGTTTGATCATGTAGCGCAGCGGTAACTCAAAGATGCACTGTTGAAATGGGCTGTTTTTGTCCCCTCGAACAAAACCATGATAATGACGATAATACACCCAGCCTATCCCCATCCTATAAGGCGTGGCAGTTAACCCCAACACTTTTAACTGAGGGTTATGTGCTTTTAATGCCAAAATCACTTTTTCATATTGGCTATCTTTATCACCACTGACACGATGACACTCATCAATGATCACTAACGAATAGTGTTCATTGAGTTGCTCACTATTGCGTGACAACGATTGGATACTAGCAAACGTAACCTGATGCGCTAACGATTTCTGCTTTAAACCTGCAGAAAAAATACTCGCCTCCAGACCAAAGCTTTTATATTTTTCAGCGTTTTGTTCAACCAATTCTTTAACGTGGGCAAGTACTAAGATTTTTTGTCTGGCAATGCGCGCCAACTCAGCAATCACTAAGCTTTTCCCTGCACCGGTAGGCAATACGATTAAAGCAGGCTCTGAGGTTTTACGAAAATAAGCAACGGTACGATCAACAGCTTCTTGTTGATAAGGGCGTAATGTATACGTCATGGTGGCAACTTAGGAGGGGGAAATGGAAGACACGTTTTTTATAAATAATGGGGCCAACGGCCCCAAAATACTAAGCTAAGTGCTTAGTTAGCTCAACGCCTTGGAATGCTTTAGGGCGCTTACCACGGCCTGTCCATTCAACAATTTTACCTTCAAATTCAATACGGTATTTTGGCATTACTTTAGTGCGCTTATCATTTGCACCCTCTTGAAGATCTTCAAGAGTTAAGCCTTTTTCTTTTAACAGCTCAAGTACTTCCTGTTTTGCTTGCTGCTGCTGCGTATACTTTGCGATAGCGTCAGCTAATAATGCTTGTGCTTTTTCTAAGTCTGCAAGACTCGCTGATTTTATAAACGCTTTTATTTCTTTCATTTTCGACTCACTACATTGTAAAGTTATAAATTAGATTTGATTCAAGTAAATTATAAGCCTATTTTTTAAAATAGGCCAAGTCGATTAATCAGTTTTTAAGGATTTTATTTAAACTAAGATTAATAATCAGATTACTATAGTCATTAATTAAAATTAAATAGTTTATTATTTACTTTATCAGTGCTGAGAAATATATTTAACACGCGTACTTTACATAAAGAGTTGTGAGCGCTTTATAATACAACTATATCGACGTTATTAGCGTTTTAAATTTCCCAACTAAACCAATATCATTAATATTTTTTTCAAGACCAATAAAATAGGATTGTTTTTCGTCAGCCCAAGATAAACTCGTGTACACATTATCGCTATTGTCTTTAAGTACATAAAGGATGCCAGGATTGCTATTCACATGATAATTCACCGCGTCCGAATCAATATATACAGCACTGTTTTGGCTAAAACTAAATATTTCTATAATCACAATACCAAACGTATCATTTTTAACAACCTGAGTTAACTGATCCCAACCGCTACCAGCAATAAAATTTCCGCCAACGGTTTTACTCATCACAGTAAATTTTTGTTGCAACAATATATTATCTAAAGCGACTGTGTCGCCTGCAAATTGATCAGACAAATTAGTTTGGTCTGCGATTGATTGCGCAGCCATGATTTCAGGTTTCAAGCTACGCAGAAATAGTTCATGGCCGTATTTTTGCTCTGCAATCATTTTGTCAATATCTTTGATCTGAGCTGTGTCGACTAACGCATAACCATTCGTTTTCGTCTCTACAGCGAGCCGAATATAGTCTGTATCTTGAGCTGCATTAACTTTATCATGTTCGTGCAGGACAATTGGCGTTTCTGTAAAAGAGAACACCTGAGCGCCCTGCTGTTGCGTTGATTGCTCTGCAAGAAACGGATTAGAATTTAAATCGGGCTCATTAGCAAAAGCTACAACCGAAAATGCAGCTGTCATAATAGCACTGAAGATCACGTTACGTTTTTTCATAAGAGGCTCTTTATCCATAAAGTAGGCAATTAAAGGTGATTAACTAACAACCAGTATAGTCGATTAAACACCCAGCTTGTACCCATATACTGAATTTATTTTTAATTTACATCACAATGTTCTGTTATCAACAGCAGCCCTTAAAGCGGGCACCTTCGCTTATAAATTAAGCAGTAGCAACTGTGCTTATATTTAGTAATAATCTTATAGATACAAAAAAGCCCTGTTGGTACAGGGCTTTTTTATATCTGGATAATAAAGATTAAATACTCGGTACTAATTTAATTGCGCCTTGCTCTACTTTCATATCTAAAGGCAGCTTGCTTAATAACGCTACTTTAGGATCATTCATATTTAATTTATAAACCGGATTCACAGCTAAAAATCCGTTAATTATTTTCATTGCTTCATCATCAAGTACCGCTAAATTACCTTTAAAGCCACCAGCGTCTACGGTTGAATCAAGTAATTTTACATTGCGTAAAAATACCGCTTTCTTCTCACTATCATAAAAAGGCGCACCTTCTATTTGCAACTTTAAACGCACAGGGTATTTAAGCGCAAAGGCATTTATAACGGCACTTGAATCTGCGCCTAGTACAACGACATCACGATTATCAGGGCCAACATTTACACTTAAATCATTCACATCAAATTGCACAGGCAAACCCATCAAGCTCACTTTTTCACTGAGCTTTGGCAATTGTTGGGTAAGCACTGTTTCTATCTCGCTGCTAGTAAATGAATAGACAGAAACACCATTAGTAGTATTACACGCTGAAAGAAATAAACAGCCAATCAATAAAATATACTTCATTATTTTTCCTTTACTGTATTCAAAGTATTAACGCCAAAAACTTAATAAAAATAAAGCCGCACAATGGCGGCTTTATCATTCAATTTACTGGAGCCAACAGCCATTAAACATTAAAAATTACTTTTAAACGAGTCAGTGTGTCAGCATCAACTGAACCTTGGCTGAGTGCCAAAAGTTGTTTTAAGTAATACTGTAAATCAGCTTGTTCGCCACGATGTTTATCATCAAGCATCGCAACTTGCTCAGCCATGCGTGATATACCTTCAGGGCTGCTCACATTAGCAAGGATCTCCATTCTCACCAATAGTTGTGCAACGCTTAACTGCGTACCAACATTGCTTTGCCACTGTGTAGGAATGGCTTGCTGGTCTTGCAGTGCAGTAAACAAAGCTGCAAAATCTGCTTGGGCCGCTTGCTCAGATACGACAGTGAGTTTATCGTCAATATTAGTCAATAACTTTTGAATACGATTATTTAATTCTTTGCTACTTTCAAGTGCAACGACCTTAGTACGTAAATCCAGTAATTGTGCTTTTTGACTAACAGCTGCTAACGCGTCTTCAAGTTCAACTAATTGGCTTGTTATTACCGCATTGTCGGCAGCTTGTTGCTCTTTATGCTGGGCAAACTCTTCACTGCGTTTAGCAAAGGTTACATCGTTAAATTGGCGGAATTTTTGCCATAATGCATTTTCAGCTTTGACCCCCGCAAAACCGATGTTCTGCCACTGCTGTTGTAACTCTTTTAGCTGCTGACATGCGCTCGCTAAGTCATCACTTTGCGCTAACTGTTGTGCTTGCTCTACAAGTTCATTCTTTGCCGCGGCATTACCTTTGTGAAAGGTATTTAAAGTATTAAATACTTGCTGCTGCAGCGCTTTATATTGTGTTTGTAGTGCACGATATACCTTAGGCTCTACATTGCCGGCATTACGCCAAACTTTATTGATGCGGTTGTATTGGCTTTCAAATTCTTTCCAATCAAAGCCTGTGCTAGCTGTGTCAGTCTCATTTAAGACCGCCATTTGTTTAATTATAGCATCGCGCTCAAGCTTACTCGCTTCGCGTTGCTGTTCAAGCTCGGCAAAATAGTCGCGACAAGGTGCAAATAGTAGTTCGATTTTGTCATCAAACTCTTTACCTTGTGCTTGCTCTTGCTCAGTATCTAAACGACCAAGTTCATTCCAACGACGGCGTAATGTTTTCACTTCACTTGCACGCGATTTCGCATCCGTACACGGTTGTTCAAGCAACGCTGTGATCTCGCTCAGTAATTCTTCGCGTTTCGGTGCAGATGCATATTTTTGCCAGTCACGGGCGTTATCTAATTGCTGTTCAAGATCTGCTTTCAGCTTTTCAAGGCTTTGCTGGCTATTCGGTGTAAGGCTCTCATATAACTCAATAAAGCCTTTAAAAACACCAAACGCAACATTAAAACGCCCTTGTTCAATTAAGCGTTTTACGTCACGCCCTTTACGAGCCGCGAGCTGCTGATTTTTAGTTAACTTATCACTGATAGGTGCAACCGCCGTATTCCAACGTTGCTGCTGCTGTGCAAGTTGCGCTTTAAAAGGCCCTTGTAAAGTCTTTGGTAACTGTGCCAACGGTGCTTTAGCAGCTTTATGCGCTTGATTAAAATGACGCTCAGCGTCATCGTAATTTGTTTGCTCAATATCGTCGGTACTGATGTTAGTCAGTTCTGTTAATGCGGCTTTAAATGCACTGATCGCTTCACTAAGTTCGGGTAATTTAGCGACTTGTTTAAACAAACTCGTTAATCGCGTGGTAATCTGCAGCTTCTGGGCATTATCTGGTAATTCACTTTGCGCCAAGCTATCTTGCGCTTGCGCTACTTTCGCTTCTAACCAATCTTGTTGTATTTGTTCTGGTGTTTCTAAGCCCAATTGCAATGCATTTTCAATTTCATCGCTAAGCGCTTCTAAATTTGCCAATGCTAACAGCTGACGTTGTTGTAACGCCAAGCGTTGCTGCTGCTGATCATGTTCAGCCTGTAGTTGATTAACTAACTCATTTAGCTTGTCGGTCAACATAATATATTTGGCTGCAACTATGTCACGTTGTTCAGGGCTTAACCAAGTCAGTTCTAGCGCTTGCCATTGATTCGTCAGCTCAGCGTATTGTTGAGTCACCACGGCAAAATCTTGCTTTTCACGTAATGCATTGAGTTTTGCCAAAATAACACGGGTGTCATTTTGCACTTGTAATGGCATTTCAATCGCTAAACGTTCATTTTCAATATGCGTTTCAAGGGCGACTTTTGCATCCCCTTGTGCATGCTTTACTAAGCTTTTAACTAATTGATGCGTGATCACTTGCTCTACAAGATACATTTGTAGCTCAGTTGAGCCTTCTTTAAACGCTTTTTCAACTAGTTTTGGGTTAGCTAAACGTTTTAAAAGTTTTGCTCTAACTTGCAGTTCTTTTTCTGCAAATGCCAACTTCTCAAGGGTTTTAACTGGTGCAAAACGCTCTATATATTCGTTTTTAATTTGGCTAGACAATTTACTTTCGTCACTTAAAACTGCGCTAGATATGTGTTGCTCTGCCAGTTCTTTTAAGCTTTGATCTTGTTTATACGCCTGCCACCACAACACTAAGTCGTTTACTTTAGTCAGTGCTTTTTTACGAATTTCTGCAGAACTATCTTCAAGTGCTAATGTATTTAAAATAGTCGCATCACGCTCTCCATCGAGATTTTCAATGGCCTCTAAACGTACTTGTTGCTTTGGGTGCTTCCACTTCGGGGTAAAAAGGTGTTTAAAGATCATGTTCACTAAACCTTGCTATTTCGTTATCTGCGGTGAATTCTTTTTGCAATTGTGCTTTAGTTTTTTGCACCATTTCACCATTAGAACCAATGGTAAATTGCTCATTTGTTTGCGCAACTTTAGCTTGATAGAGCATCACTAATTGCACTGTCTGCTGTTTTTGCTCATCACTTAACACAGTGCCATCAGGCCATTTTCCTGTTGCCGCACCATACTGTAAGCGTTCGAATAATTCTGGGGTAATTGTTTTTACAAGATTGTCGATGTTCATGTCATTTTTTCTTTTTCAGCATCACTAAAATAACGCGATTTATTAAATACCAAATACAGCCAATAGCGATGGCTGCGGCGCATGCGTACCAATTTGGTGTTTCAGGTTCAGGGTTCAAAAAGTACAAGCAAAAGAAGCCAGCTAAAAATATGATCAGCGCAAAAAAAGAATGATTCATAAACATTTGTTGTTTTTGAATACGCTTTTCGCGTGCTAGCTGTTGACGTTGCTCGTCATCAAGCTGCGCTACATTACTATCACAGTGTGGGCACTGTTTATGTTTATCGGATATTGACTTATTACAACTAGGACAACTAACAATCGCCATCTCTCTCTCCATACTTTGCATAAAAATCTACGCATAAAAAAGGCGCCCTGCGGCGCCCTTTATTGTACGTGTTTTATTTGTCGTTGTCTTTTTTCAATTACACCCAATCGGTGTGGATCAAAAAACAACTTTAATTACGTTGATTAATCTTTTGACTCAGCATCTTTAGCGTGTTTTGCTAGACGCTTTTCCCAGAAAGTCGCATTTTTGATACCTAACTTAACCGGATCAAATGTAATTGGACCGCCACTTTTCTTTTGGTCTTCATAGTCACGCAAACATAATAGTGCTGGTCTTGCGACAAAAAATATCGCTAAGATCCCGACAATATTGATCCACGCCATCAACCCTACGCCAATATCACCAATATTCCAGATATAGCCAGAGCTGTTAACCATGCCGTATGAGACCATAAACATAATCACTAACTTCACAATTACCAGTGGGATACTGCCTTTAAAATAGCGATTTAAATAGGCAACATTGGTTTCTGCAATATAGTAATAAGCAAGGATTGTAGTAAATGCGAAGAAAAATAATGCAATACCAACAAACGCTTCACCAAAACCACCAAACACGCTAAATAAAGCCATTTGCGTAAAGGCCGCTGAGCCAACTTCAGTTGCTGCATCAACGTTTTGTACAATAAATTGCCCTGCTGGTAACTCACCAACCACATTGTATTGTTGCGTAATTAAAATCATCAGCGCGGTCGCTGTACAAACAAAAATCGTATCAACATACACTGAAAATGCTTGCACTAAGCCCTGTTGCGCTGGGTGATCAACTTCTGCGGCAGCGGCGGCATGGGGGCCTGTACCTTGACCAGCTTCGTTAGAATAAATACCACGCTTTACACCCCAACCAATAGCCGCACCAAAGCCAGCCTGAGCGGTAAATGCATCGCTGAAGATCAACGAGAAAATTCCCGGTACTTTATCGATATTTAAAAATACCACGATTAAAGCAAGCACAATGTAGCCTAGCGCCATAAATGGCACGACGATTTGGGTAAAGTTGGCAATGCGTTTAATTCCACCAAAGATAATAAACGCTAACACAATAAGGATGATAGCCAATGCAACCAGTTTAAAACTGCCTACATCACCAAAACTGGTCGTTACCATAGTGCCATCACCAAAAACTTGCGTAAAAGCGTTACCAACGGCATTCGCTTGCACACCAGGTAAGAACACGCCACATGCAATAATTGCAGCGATGGCAAATAAAACAGCTAACCATTTTTGTTCTAAACAACGGTCAAAATAATAAGCTGGGCCACCGCGGTATTGACCGTCTTCTTCGGTTTTATAAATTTGCCCTAAGGTTGATTCTGCATACGCGGTACTTGAACCTAAAAAAGCCACGACCCACATCCAAAAAATAGCCCCTGGGCCACCAAAGCCAATGGCTGCTGCCACACCCGCAATATTACCTACACCTACTCGTCCAGATAATGAAACCGCTAACGCCTGAAAAGACGAAATACCGGTATCTGAAGTATTTGGGCTAAATAGGAGTTTACACATTTCCTTGAAATGTCTAATTTGAGCAAAACGGGTTAATACGGAATAAAAAAGACCTGCGCCTAGACATAAATAAATGAGTGCATTACTCCAAACAATGTCATTAACGGTGCTTACAAAAGCTTCCATGGATATCCTCTATAGTTATATTTATTATTTATATAGTTACGATACTGTGCTTGAGCGACTCAGAATGCGCGACTGATTGCAAAGAAGTAATAGATCATTGGCTAAAGACACCAGCGCCTGCTTCTCTTTTCAATTTATTGAATATTAACTTAAACCACCTAACCTTGTTAACAGTTAATTATCAAAAAAAATGAATTATGCTGCACTAACTCAGGTGTAAAGCAATTAGGTGAATATCTATCGAATAATCGTTATTACTGTGTTCGAAAGATATTCACCATTACATACTAAAAAAATAAAAAGGCATCATTAAATGATGCCCTTCTCTATTAGCGTAGCTTGTCAACAACGTTGACGATGGCAGCCAGTGTATCTTGACCAAATTGATACGAGCGGCGATCTGACCAGCCATAATCTGGATCAGGTAAACCATCGTTATCTTTAAATGGCATTTCAACGGTATAAGCCAGTGCCTTAAATTCTTCTGCAACAGCAGATGAGCCAACGGTTAGATTTGCTTGACCTGGCTCGTCTTTGTCGTAGCCATGCACATCTTGGAACTCAGGTGTTACTATATGTAATGCGGCTTTAAAACTGTCTTCTAAGTCTTTTAGGCGTGCATCATAGCTTGGAATACCTTCACTGCCTGCAACAAAGTTATATGGAATAGCTTCATCACCGTGAATATCTAAGTGCATATCAACACCCGTTTCACGCATTTTGTTTAGTACTAAATACACCTCAGGGCTATTTTCCATGCTCGGTGTTTGCCATTCACGATTTAAATTTACGCCTTTGGCGTTAGTACGTAAATGGCCACGTACGCTTCCGTCAGGGTTCATATTTGGTACTATGTAGAATACCGCTTTTGATAACAATGCCGCTGCATGCGGGTCTTCATCATCTAATAATTTATGCAATACGCCTTCAACAAACCATTCAGCCATTGTCTCGCCTGGATGTTGACGGGCTGTGATCCAAATTGTCTTTTTATTCTCGTCACTTTCGCCACCAATGCGCAACACACTCATATCACGGCCATCAAGGGTTTCACCGAGTGTTTCCAGCTGACAAGCCTCTTGGCTTTGTGCCCAAGTGATAAGATCTAAGTGGCGCTCGTAGCTATATGGAGCAAAGTAAGCAAAATAAACAGTGCCACACTCTGGCTCAATCTCAAATGATAACGTGCCATCAGCATAGTTTGAAGGAACTCGAAACCATGTTTGGCGATCATACGAGGCGACCGCTTGATAGCCATCCCAACCATCTGGGTAAGCAGAATTCTCAAGATTATTGATATGTAGTTTGTGGCTTTGAAAAGGTGTCGTTTCTAGACGAAAATGAAACCACTGAAAAAAATCAGATAAATGATCTTTATTGATCTCTAGTTGAATATTTAGTGGGTCGGTCGCGGCAATGACCTTGATATTGCCACTGTCAAAATTACTGGTGATTTTCATTTTATTAAACCTATATATGAAAAATTAATCGCTCACCTTTCGCTTGTCAGTGAGAAATTAAACAACGCCCTAATGTAATAGACGTATTGTTATTTAAATGTAGCAAACTAAATACAGCCTACCACATGGCTTTAGTTTTGAAAAAACATTCACGACTAAAAAAGCCAGCGAATGCTGGCTTTTTGTAAAGATTTTTAAGCTATTGCCTCTTAGCGCGGCAAGCTTGGGAATGAAACCTCAGCCATATCGCGCATACAACGCACAACTTGGCAGCTGTAACCAAATTCATTATCGTACCAAACGTAGAGTACAATACGGTTGTCATCAACGATTGTGGCTGTTGAATCAACCACGCCCGCATAACGACTACCGACTAAATCAGTGGATACAATTTCAGTTGATGCAGTGTAATCAATCTGATCACGTAAATCTGAATGCAGTGCAGCATGGCGTAAGAACGAATTTAACTCTTCAACCGTCGTGCTGGTTGCAAGGTTCAGGTTCAAAATAGCTAAAGACACATTAGGCGTAGGTACACGGATTGCGTTACCCGTTAATTTACCTTCAAGCTCTGGCAATGCTTTTGAAACGGCTTTCGCTGCGCCAGTTTCAGTAATAACCATATTGAGTGCTGCAGCACGACCACGACGATCTGCTTTATGATAATTATCAATTAAGTTTTGGTCATTGGTGTACGAGTGTACTGTTTCTACGTGACCATTATTAATACCAAACTTATCATTAAGTGCTTTTAATGTCGGCGTGATTGCATTGGTAGTACAGCTTGCTGCACAAACAATTTTATCTTCAGGCAGAATATCTTGGTTATTAACACCATATACGATGTTTTTGATATTACCTTTAGCAGGGGCTGTTAATAATACTTTAGCAGCACCTTTTGATTTTAAATGCAGACCAAGGCCAGCTTCGTCTTTCCAGATCCCGGTGTTATCAACGATAAGCGCATTGTCGATACCATACGATGTGTAATCGATTTCATCTGGTGAATTAGCATAAATAACTTGGATGTAGCTGCCATTTGCTTTAATTGCATTACGCTCTTTATCAATAGTGATTGAGCCATTGAATGGACCGTGAATTGAATCACGACGTAATAAACTCGCACGCTTTTCAAGGTCGCCATCTTTACCACCACGTACAACAATGGCGCGTAAGCGTAAGTCAGCATATGGGCCTGATTTTTCAATTAGCAAACGCGCTAATAAACGACCGATACGACCAAAACCGTATAACACCACATCACGTGGCTCTTTCGCTTGCGAGTTAACAATTTCAGCTAGCTCGTCGTTTAAATATTCTTCGATAGAACGACCGTTTGCAGCATCGTTAAATAAATAACCATAAGCAAGTTTGCCAATATCGATACGTGCAGAGTTTAAATCCATTTTGCTGATAGCTTCTAAAAATGGGAAGCTTTCGCGTAAACGTAATTTAGTGCCTTCAAATTGTGCCACTGTTTTATGAGATTTAATGATATCAATTGTACTGGCATTAACGAGAGGACGGCCATATACAGCGATTTCAATACCGCGATTACGATACAGCTTACCAATGATAGGTTGCATGCTTTCAGCGTAATCTTGGCGTTCTTGCCAACTATTTGTGTATTCTAACTCGTGAGATGAGGTCATTATATTTACCTAATTAAACAATTTTTGAACGGATAGCCTTAAGACATATTGTGTTTTGAGAGCAATATGCCTCAGTGGGCAGCGCTATTCTAATTTAAACTAACTTTATTCTCCACTGTTAGAGAGCAATTCATTAAGCTAGAATAGTAAAGAAATAATTAAGCTAGGGTTAAGGGATGTTGCTAAGAGCAAGTGTTGTAGTAAGTTTATTGGCGTTAACTGGGTGTGAAGAGCCTTTGACACTGACGAAGGTGTGTGAGGAGACTCCTGGATTATGTAATGACTTAAATAAAGACAGTCACTGTAAAGCGCAGCGTGCTGAGGTGATCATGGCCCGTTACCATGAATACAAGCAACCTACTGATGACAATAAATACTTGCTATTAAAAGGTTTTGAAAAGTACGACCAATGTGTTTCGCTGGCAGCAAAAATTGAGCATATAAAATTAAAAGAAAAAACCACCTCTCGCGTGGAAGCTCATTTAACCAGTATCAAGGAAATGACGCGCCTTTATCAAGATACCAAAAATACCAATCACCCAGGGCTGTTGTATTATCAATGGTCGCGCAATAATAACCAATCGGCACTGACTAAATTACTCGCGCTTGAAAACGATCCGAGCGTGACTGAAGATGCGGAAATCCAGTTTTTCTTAGCCAGCTACTATATTAAGTTTGATGAAGAAAAAACCATTGATTTACTTTATAAAACCTTAGAGCTAAATAAAGCAGATCAAATCCCAAATCCTGAAATTTACACCACCTTGATCAGTTTATTTTACAAGCATGAAAAATATAAGCACGCGTATACCTTTACCAAGGTTGCACAGCTTTCTGGTATAACCAATGTTGAAATTTTTCCTATTGAACAACAGTTAACTGCATCAGGGAAAAGTCTCGACAGTTTAGATACCTTGGCGCAGCAAACCTATGACAGCATTAATGCAGGCCAGTTTGTCTCACCACGAGAGTTTTAGGCTCAACAATTAATCCTGATAAATTCAAATTTACGCAGTAGAAAAGAAAAAGGCAGCTTACGCTGCCTTTTTTAATTTATTTGCTCGTGCCAACTTCAACACGAGTTTTGAGCTTTTGACCCGGTCGAAAGGTCACAACACGTCGCGCCGAAATAGGAATATCTTCTCCTGTTTTCGGGTTACGGCCAGGCCTTTCTTTCTTGTCACGAAGATCAAAGTTACCAAATCCAGAGAGCTTAACCTGCTCGCCTTTTTCAAGCGCTGAGCGGATTTCTTCAAAAAACGCTTCAACTAAATCTTTGGCATCCTTTTTATTGATCCCCAATTTTTCAAATAGGTGTTCAGCTATGTCGGCTTTAGTAAGCGCCATATCTAGTCCCTCAACGATGCATTAAACTGTTCGGCCAGTGCGGCCACCACGTTATCAACTACTAGATTGATATCTTTCTCTTCGAGCGTTCTATCAACCGCTTGCAGTGTTAGAGCAATCGCCAAACTCTTATAATTTGGCTCAATACCTTTGCCCTTATACACATCGAATAAGTTTAGGTCAACCAATTGATTTCCGCCAACTTTTTCTATCACTGATAAAATGTCGCCAGATTTAACCTGATTTTCCACTAAAATAGCGATGTCGCGGCGGTTTGAAGGGAACTTCGAAACCCCTACAGCCTCTGGTAAATTTCTTTTTTCAATGGCAGACATTTCAATTTCAAATACATAAGTCGCATTATTGATATCTAACGATTTTTGTACTTGAGGATGAATAGCACCAAAGAAACCGACCTTTTTACCAGCAGCATAAATCACTGCAGATTGACCTGGATGTAAACCATCTGATTGTTCTGCTTTGATCTCAAAACGTGTTATATCATTGGTTAATGAAAGTAATGCTTCAACATCACCTTTTAAGTCATAAAAATCAACAGCGCGCTTTTCTTCAACCCAATGTTCACCATGGGCAAGACCGGTAATAGCACCACCGATAACTGCAACTTGGTTCACGCCATTTTCTGCGTTTTCATCACGTAAAAATTTAAGACCATGCTCAAATAAACGAATACGTGGTTGTTGACGGTTTTGGTTATACATTACTGACGCAAGTAAACCCGGCATCAAACTGACGCGCATTGCCGACATTTCAATTGAAATTGGGTGCGGTAAAACAAGCGCATCACTGTCTGGGTGCAAAATTGCTTGTGCTTTAGGGTCAACAAAACTGTAAGTGATCGCTTCTTGATAACCACGTGTCACTAATGTATTGCGGAATTTGCTTAGCGCAATATTCGCTTCGTTGTGAGTGGTCATTTTTAATTTAGCCGTTGGCGCAACGTTTGGAATACTGTTGTAACCATATACACGTGCCACTTCTTCGATTAAATCTTCTTCGATACGAATATCAAAACGGTAGCTAGGTACATCAGCACTCCACACACCATCTACGATTTTAACATCAAGACCTAAGCGAGTAAGAATGTCTGTTACTTTTTCATCGGCAATATGATGACCGATAACACGGTCTAAACGCGCTCGGCGAAGGCGTACTTCAGTAACCTTTGGCAGCTTATCAGCGGCAACTGCTTCAACCACAGGGCCAGCTTGACCGCCTACGATTTCAAGTAGTAAGGCTGTTGCACGTTCCATTGCATCATATTGCAACGCAAAATCAACACCACGCTCGTAGCGATGCGATGCATCAGTATGTAAACCATAACTACGAGCTTGACCTGCAATCGCAACGGGATTGAAAAACGCACTTTCTAATAAGATATCAACTGTTTGCTCAGTAACACCTGATTGCTCGCCACCAAAAATACCGGCAATCGCCAATGCTTTGTTATGATCGGCAATAACGAGCGTTGATTCATTTAGTTTTGCAGTGTTGCCATCTAGCAATACCAGTTCTTCACCAGCATCAGCACTGCGAACTTTAATGCCACCTTCAATGGCATTTAAATCAAATGCGTGCATTGGATGGCCAAGCTCAAGTAATACGTAGTTAGTTACATCAACCACAGGGTCAATGGCGCGTACACCACTGCGACGCAGTTTTTCAACCATCCACAGCGGCGTTTCTGCGTCTAGGTTAATGCCTTTGATCACACGACCTAAGTAACGCGGACATGCATCTTCGTTTACCAATTCAATCGATACTTTGTCATCAATTGTTGGCGTAACTGCAGGAATATTTAACGCTTTAACATCAATACTGTTAAGTACGCCCACTTCACGGGCAATGCCTTTAATACCAAGGCAATCACCGCGGTTAGGGGTTAAATCAACATCAATGATGTTGTCATCAAGGCTTAAGTATTCACGTAAGTCAGTGCCCACAGGTGCATCTAATGGCAACTCCATGATGCCATCGCCTTCTTCGCTAATGCCCAGCTCTACGAAAGCGCACAGCATACCGTGAGACGGTTGACCGCGTAATTTAGCTTTTTTAATCTTAAAATCACCTGGCAATACAGCGCCAACCATAGCAACGGCGACCTTGATACCCAAACGACAGTTTGGCGCACCACAGACGATATCTAGTAGCTCATCGCCACCGACATTAATTTTTGTTACACGCAGTTTATCTGCATCAGGGTGTTGGCCACATTCAACCACTTCACCAACTACAACGCCTGAAAATTCTGCCGCAGCTGGCTCTACACCATCTACTTCAAGGCCAGCCATCGATAACTGTTCCGAAAGAGCCTGCGTGTCAATTGCAGGATTAACCCACTCTCTTAACCACTTTTCACTAAATTTCATGTTATTTCTTCACTCTTAACGGAACTGATTAAGGAATTTCAAATCGTTTTCGAAAAACGCACGTAAGTCATTTACACCATAACGCA
This sequence comes from Pseudoalteromonas sp., assembly GCF_036960685.1. Lineage (GTDB taxonomy): Bacteria > Pseudomonadota > Gammaproteobacteria > Enterobacterales > Alteromonadaceae > Pseudoalteromonas. The sequence continues at coordinate 89,842 of NZ_JBALXK010000012.1, forward strand.
GCATGGTTAAACGCTCTACACCCATACCAAAGGCAAAACCGGTATACTTTTCAGGGTCGATGCCTACTGATTTAAGTACATTCGGGTGCACCATTCCGCAACCTAGCACCTCTAACCATTTACCGTCTTTACCCATTACGTCTACTTCTGCAGAAGGCTCTGTGAATGGGAAGAATGAAGGACGGAAACGAATTTCCATGTCTTCTTCAAAAAAGTTACGCAAGAAATCGTGCAAAATACCTTTTAACTCTGTGAAGCTAACATCAGTATCAACCATTAAGCCTTCAACCTGATGAAACATCGGCGTATGCGTTTGGTCGTAATCATTACGGTATACACGACCTGGCGAAATAATACGCAGTGGCGGTTGCTCAGTTTCCATGGTGCGAATTTGCACGCCACTGGTTTGCGTACGTAAAACCAGTTTTGGATTAAAATAAAAGGTATCGTGATCAGCACGCGCTGGATGATGCTCAGGAATATTTAGCGCGTCGAAATTATGAAAATCATCTTCAACTTCAGGGCCTGATTTAACAGCAAAACCTAATTCACCAAAAAAGCTTTCAATGCGTTCGATTGTACGTGTTACCGGATGCAAGCCACCCGTTGGCATAACACGACCAGGCAAGGTTACATCGATGGTTTCCGCAGCGAGTTTTTCTTCAAGCGCTTTGCTTGCTAGTAACTCGCGCTTTTCATTAATCGCAGCTTGCACATCTTGCTTAGCTTGGTTAATAACTTGGCCTGCTTCTTTGCGTTCTTCTGGAGCAATTTTACCAAGGGTTTTTAATAGGTTAGTGATTTCGCCTTTTTTACCAAGGTAGTTAACCCTGATATCTTCAAGCTGCGCGATTTCACTGGCACTGGCGACCGCCTCAAGTGCTTGCGCTAATATATTTTCTAAGTTCATTCGATACCTGATCTTTCACAGAGGTGATTGCATTTAAGTAATAGCTAATGATAACTGAAAGCACAGGCTAGATTCCAGACCTTATACCAATCTTATTGAATTCTTTCCCATTCTGGTTAAGCAAAATAGTAACTTGAGCTATTTTAGAGGGAAATTACAGTCGTAAGGTAGATTTTATAAAGGGAATAGTTAATTTTCGCTGGGCAGCCATCGATGCATGGTCAAGCTTATCCAGTACATCCAGGAGTGCGCGCATATCACGGCTTAGGCGAGTTAATAAAAACCGTGCACATTCATCACTGAGTTCTAATCCGCGCATATTGGCGCGTTTTACTAATGCTTCGGCTTTATCATCATCACTCATCGAACGAATTTGAAATGTAGTGCCCCATTTTAGTCTTGATTCAAGATCAGGCAGGCTTATGTTGAGCATGTCAGGGAGTAGATCCGCGGTAACCACGAGGCACTTACCTGGTTCGTTGAAACGATTAAAAAAATTAAATAAGGCTTTTTCCCAGGCGTCATTGCCCGCCACTAAGTGCACATCATCAATACACAATACATCAAGGGTATCTAAGCCATCGAGTACCATAGGACCAAAATCAATCACTTCACGCATAGATAGCAACATAGTGGATAAGCCATGCTCTTGAGCATGAATACAGGTTGCATACAGTAAATGTGATTTACCCGAATCCCCTAAGCCACATAAATAAGTATATTGAAAAGTGGTTGCTAAACTTTTGAAGGCATTTTTTAAATGGCTCACTTCCAGTGAATTTTCGCCGCCAAAATACGAGGCAAAGGTTTCATCATCCGGTAATGTGACCGGTAATGCCATTTGCACCGGCTCCATTGCCTGCATTAAAGACCAACCCACTGATATTCTAAGTCGTTTTGAGCTGCCACAGGATAAAAAGCACGCGGGTCTACAAAAGGTTTAAACGCACGGTCAAGCTCTAATGCTTTTTGTAAGTCATGCATACTCCCTGTGTGATTTAAAGCAAAACTGACCACCTCTGGTGTACGCGAAACGATGGTTACTTGGGTCACCACACTTAAACTTTGCAACTGACGCTTTGCCAATTCAATATCTACAAAATTACTCGTGCCTTTTAATTTAAACATTGCGTGCGCAAGCTGTGTAGTAGAATTTGGGTCAACTGCATATTCATTTGCCAAGCCCGCCGCTAAGCTGTCAATCATTAAAGCGATTGCTTGTTGTTTATCACCTGTCACCCTGTTTGCTTCAAACAGGTCGTCGTTAGTGAAACGCCAATCAAGTAACCATGTCTCACTGTCTGGCTGTTTATATAATCGAGCCGTAATGCTGCGCTCAGCGCTGTAACGGCTCGATGCCTGCTCGACCGGCGAAGAAAAATTACCCCATACTTCAGGTATTCCCACTAATGCGCGGTCTTCTAAGTCAAGTAATGGTACGACGACTGGTAAACCTCGACGAGCCGCTGTGCTGTAAATAAGTTGCTCTAACTGGGGGTAACTTTCTTGAGTCACCAGTTCACGGCGCCAGTTATCTTCGATGGCAAGCCAAATCGCCACGAGTGGACGACGAGTCCCCCACAGCGGTAAGTTAAGCTCTTTGATCAACGCATTGATCTTGTTTGCCTCAAATTTAACCACAAGATTAAGCTGACCATCTGCTTTTTCATCGTACTCAAATTTCAGCATATATTCTGAAATATCTTTACTGCGTTGCTGAGCAGTTGGATTTTTATCCGCATTCGGATCGCCACTCACCTTAACCAGTACATTAAGTAACGCTTCACGACTGGCGCTTAATCTAGCATCGCGGGATTTGTCAGATACTTTTAAGACATCTTGATATAGATCAGTCACTTCAACTGCTGTTGCAGTGAAACTTAGGAAAATAGAGGCAATAACAATAAGTAATCTAGGCACAGGACATTAGTTCTTGGTTTTAAACTAATTTGATCCTAATTCAAAGCACCCAACAAAGCAAAAATATATTTGTTAAAACTCACTTACAAAAAAGTGATAAACCGCAGCTTTATCGTGGCTGCTTACAATCTCATGGTTATGCTTATCTATCCCAAATTGGTTTCTAACCCTTTCCAAAACCATTACTATTGCGCACTCTATAAATATAAATAACGGATATCGACATGCTCGACCTAGCTGTACTGGGAGTATTTATACCGACTTTCTTTTTTGTTTCTATTACCCCTGGAATGTGTATGACTTTGGCCATGACGCTCGGGATGAGTATTGGTGTTCGCAGAACCATGTGGATGATGATTGGTGAGTTACTCGGTGTTGCCATGGTCGCTATTGCTGCGGTTGCCGGTGTAGCGAGTATTATGCTCAACTACCCCGCGGTTTTTAATGGATTAAAATGGCTCGGCGCAGGCTATTTAATCTACATAGGTGTGATGATGTGGCGCGCAAAATCAACCCTCAAATTAGATAACCAAAGCCAGCTAAAAGTCTCTCGCCAAGCTCTGTTCTCACAAGGTTTTATCACCGCAATTGCCAACCCTAAAGGTTGGGCATTTATGATTTCACTACTGCCACCGTTTATAAATATTGACTACGCGATTGCGCCACAGTTAAGTATTCTAGTCGCCATTATTATGCTCAGTGAATTTACCTGTATGATGCTCTATGCCACGGGCGGGAAAAGTTTACGACTGTTTTTAAATCAAGGTGATAATATAAAATGGATGAATCGCATCGCCGGTAGTTTAATGGTTGCAGTTGGCGTATGGCTTGCCGTAAGTTAGTAAACCACTAAACACAGACTCACACGCACCACTGATGACTCAATAAGTGGTGCGCGCTAGATTTACATCTTTTTGTTTTAACGTTTAATCGTTATCAAACGGCGCCTTCTTCATACTGCTCATTTAAAGCAACTACGTGCTCACGCAACTTATCGGCTGTTACTTGGCTTGCAGCTATTGGCTCGCCAACTGTCACAGCCACCAGCGACCATTTAAGTCGTGGTAGTCGCCATTTAGCTCTACGACTAAACATACTGCCCCACAAACCGCCTAAATGAACAGGAATAACAGGTACGGGTGAACGCTGTATAATACGTTCAATACCGCGGCGGAAAATATCAATAGAACCATCACCAGTTAGTTTGCCCTCAGGGAAAATCCCCACTAACTCGCCATTTTCTAATGCTTTAGCAACCTCATCAAATGCTTGTTGAAACGCCTTTGGATTAGTTTTTTCACTGTCAATTGGAATTGCTTTAGCCATTTTAAATAGCCAATGCAGCGCGGGTGAATAATAAATAGGGGCAAACACCATAAATCGAATAGGCCTTGGTGATGCCGCTAAAATAAACATCCAATCGACAAAGCTGACGTGGTTACTCACCAGCACTGCGGCGCCTTCACTGGGAATATTATGTTCCCCCTTAGTACGCACTCGATACATGCAAATGGTCAGCAAGTAGATAACAAAGCGTAAGAAGAACTCCGGCACCTTGGTATAAATATACACAGAGATCAGTAAATTTAATCCTGCCAGTAATAACAACAACTGTGGAATTGACCATGCAAATACAGACAGCGTTATAATACTTAACACCGCACTGGCGACCATGAACAACGCGTTTAATACGTTATTTGCAGCAATAATACGTGAACGGCTTGATTCTTCGGTACGTTGTTGGATCAACGCGTACAACGGCACCGTATAAAAACCCGCTGCAATACCAATACCTGCCATCCAGATAAAATGCCAATACATATCACCGGTATGCAGTATTTGCTCCAGTGTCATTAGCTTCACAGTGGCTGGTTGGTAAAAGCTCATTGCCGGTTCTTGACTTAGTAAATACAGAAATAATGTGATCAACAGCGCGCCAAACGGCACGATGCCAAGTTCAATCCGTGAGCGAGATAACTTTTCGCACAATAGCGATCCTATTGCAATACTTAATGAAAACACCACTAATGCGCTGGTAACAACAAGCTCATCACCAACCATCACATATTTCACATAGTTTGGTAGCGCCGTTAAAATAATCGCCCCTATAAACCAAAACCAGCTGATGCCAAGTACGGATTTTCCGACTGATTCAGTCTGAGCATTGAGTACTTTAAACAAACCTATAGTTGATGAAAAAAGATTAAAGCTAAACACTAAATTAGCATCATTCGCCGGACTGTTCGGTATTGAACGACTACTCAGATAGCCAATAATCGCTAAGCCAACAATTGTCACACTAATAATCGTTGGCCCTAAAGTTTGAGTAATGTAATACGTACCAAACGTTGTACCTAACAAAATGGCCACGAATGTCGCTGACTCAACTAGGCCATTGGCTTTGGTTAATTCGTCGGCTGCGACGTGTTGCGGTAAAATTGAATATTTTAGTGGGCCAAAAAAGGTACTTTGCAACCCCGTTAAAAATACCGTTGTTAACATCAGCCAAACAGACTGCGTTGAAATGGCCACTGCGCCTACCAGCATAATCGGGATTTCTGCAAGTTTTACGGCACGGATCAATTTTGATTTTTCTTTTTTTTCTGCAAGTTGCCCCGCCATCCCTGAAAATAAAAAGAACGGTAAAATAAATAAGCCAGCTGCTAAATTAGAATACAAAGCGCCATCGGCAACATTTGCGGTTTGAAAAATGAGTAACAGCAACACCGCTTGTTTATAAATATTATCGTTTAACGCAGAGAAAAACTGAGTAACAAACAGTGGTAAAAAGCGTCGGCTCTTTAACAAAGCGCGCTGAGGTTTTTTATTATCTTGCATTGTGATCCTTACAAATTAACCTGACTGATGAAAAATGAACTCACGTCACTACAAAATAGATTACACAGTTAATGAAAAAATTACGATCAAACTTTTACTACCAAGGCAGTAAGAACAAAAAACCTGCATAACGGGCGTTAATGCAGGTTCTAAAGTCGCGTTGCAGTTATTAACTAAAAATGATTAATCTTGCCCCACAACTCTGCGACCACTAAAAGCATGCATGAGGGTCATACCATCGAGTAAATCAAGTTCACCACCGACCGGAATACCATGGGCTATGCGTGATGCAGCAACCTTGTAGCGATGGCACAGCTGAGCGATATAATGCGCTGTGGTTTCGCCTTCAACTGTCGGGTTAGTTGCCAAAATCACTTCATTGATGCCGCCTTGGCTTAATTTTTTTTCAAGAATATCAAGACCAATCTCATTCGGACCAATACCATCAATGGGTGATAAGTGCCCCATTAACACAAAGTATAAACCTTTGTATTGCCCAGTCTGTTCAATCGCAAGTACATCAGTAGGTGATTCAACAACACACAAAATGCCGCTGTCTTGACGCTTAGGGCTTAAACATATTTCGCACTGTGGCTGCTCTGCAAATGTACGGCACGATTGACAATGACCAATCGCGGTCATTGCTTTGCTCAGTGCAGCACCTAGCTGAGCGCCACCTTTACGGTCACGCTCAAGTAAATGAAATGCAATGCGCTGAGCTGACTTTGGGCCAATACCTGGCTGACAGCGCAATGCTTCAATTAACTGATTTAAACTCTCGGAAAGTTGCATGATTTGCCTTAGAAAGGCATTTTCATACCTGGTGGTAATTGCATACCGCCAGTAACTTTACCCATGCGCTCTTGCGTCTCTTCTGCTACACGACGTACTGCGTCATTACACGCAGCAGCAAGTAAGTCTTCAATCATGTCTTTGTCGTCTTCCATTAAGCTCTCATCAAGCTCAACGCGGCGAACATTGTGATTACCAAGCATAGTTACTTTAACTAAACCAGCACCGGCTTCGCCAACGACTTCTAGTGTAGCAATTTCGTCTTGGGCTTTTTGCATGCGCTCTTGCATTTGCTGCGCTTGCTTCATCATATTACCCATTCCACCTTTAAACATAACTTTCTCTCTTTCTATTTCTAATTGCCATGAAGATAAGGGCTATTGCAGTGAATTACAATGCCTGAATACTGTTTTCATCGATAATTGCAGAAAATAGCTGCTGTAGTTGCACGATATTTTCATCGCTGTTGATCACATCAATAGCTTGCTGATGACGCCCTGCATCTATTTTTTGCTGAATTAAATAAGGAGAATCAATCACCCCAGGAGCAAAATTGATGGTTAAGTCAACGTTATGCTCATAAATACTCGCTAAAGCAGCATTAAGCTTTTGTCTTAACATGGGGGTATCAAGGTGTTTTTGCGACTCATCCACCTCTAAATGCAGCTGTTGCTGCTGTTTAGAATAAATTGAATGTAAAGCAAACTGACGCATCCGCCCACCAAGCCCCATACGCTTAATTAAATAAGCCCATTCATCTTGCTGATGCGCAAAACGAATATCGCTGATCGGGCTTTGAAAATCATCTGGCACTTGAATATTTATTTCAGGCTCTGCCTCAGCCACCACTTTTTGTGGATTAATTTGCTCCAATAACTCGGGCGCTAAGTTTTCTACTATCGTCTGGTGCTTTTCTTTAAAGTCAGGCTTGATAACCTTTGTTGGCATACTCTTAGGCGTGTAGCTGCCAGCCTCGGCTTTACTAGGGCTAGGTATCCCCGTTATCTGGGGTTGTGACTTTTTTACTGATGGATTGCTCTCAACCTCAGCGGTACTATCCATTTGTGGCTGTGCTGATGATTTACCACCCGAAAGTGTGCCAGCACCAGAAATATTTCTATCACGCAAAATACGCGCTATGGCAGACTGCGCTTGCGCTTCTTTTTGGCCTGCATCCGTAGTCGCGGCATACTCTGGCATTGAATTGTTCTGTAACGCAGCACTGCTTTGCTCAATATCAGGTTGTTGTTCACTCGCATATTGTTCTGCTTGATGAGCGTTGTCAGCATGAAAACCTTGCTCGAGGGCACTCCCCATCACATCATCATATTGTGATGCTAATTGCTGCTCTAGTTCGTTATCTGAATCATCCGCTACACCATCGGGATTACTCGATTGTGGTGCACTTGCAGTGGCTGGAGCAGGCTCGTTATTGACGTTACTGATTTGCTCTTGCTGCATTGTAGCAGGGTGAACTGTATCATCGACTGTATTACTTTCTTCAGTGACCGTTGTGCTCGACGTAGCTGCTAGTGAGTCTTGGTTAGCAAAACGCTCTGCAGAGCCTTGCTTATTTTTATTAAGAATATCCCTGAGAGAGCCCGCACGGTCACGCTTCTCATCAGCCGATGTGGCTGTAGAGGTTGTGCTGGCAAGTGCCTGATGATCAATTGGTTGAAATGCCAGTAAACGCAGCATGATCATTTCAAAACCTAAGCGAGGCTCTGGGGCCCATTGTAAGTCTTTTTTACCGTTGAGCAGCAATTGATAATAAACCTGAATTTGCTGAGAGTCGCAGCTAAGCGCTACTTCACTAATAAATTCTCGATTGTAATCATCTAACTTGGCAGCATCAGGCACCAATTGTGTTAACTGCGTCAAATGCGTCAGGCCGATTAGGTCGTCTAACAAAGCAATATAATTTGGATTTTGCGTCGCAACTTGCTCAATTTGCGCCATCAATGCGGGGCCATCTTGGGCTAATAATGCAACCAATAAGTGCTGACTATAATGGTTATCTATCAAGCCAAGCATTGCTTGCACGGCTTGATGTTGTATATCACCATTGGTTTGTGCAATTGCCTGATCAGTTAAACTCAATGCATCACGCATACTACCATCAGCCGCTTTGGCAATAATTTGCAGTGCTTGTGTTTCAAAACGTAGTTTTTCTTCGCCTAATACATACTCAAGCTGTTGGAGTATTTCCGGTTGTGATAACGCATTAAGATTAAACTGCAAACAGCGAGATAAAATAGTAACTGGTAGTTTTTGCGGATCAGTGGTGGCGAGTAAAAACTTAACGTGCTCAGGTGGCTCTTCAAGGGTTTTTAATAATGCATTAAAACTGTGCTTTGAGAGCATGTGTACTTCATCGATAAGGTACACTTTATAGCGCCCACGAGTGGGGGCGTATTGTACGTTATCAAGAATTTCACGGGTGTCTTCCACTTTCGTCCGTGATGCCGCATCAATTTCAAGCAAATCAATATAGCGACCGGTTTCGATATCTACACAGCTGCTACATTTTCCACACGGTTGCGCCGATATACCTTCATCACAGTTTAAACTTTTTGCAAAAATTCGTGCGATGGTGGTTTTACCCACCCCGCGAGTCCCAGTGAACAAATAAGCGTGATGCAGTCTATTTTGTGTTAAAGCATTAATAAGTGCTTGTTTCACATGGGACTGACCGACCAATTCATGAAAGGTCTGTGGACGCCACTTTCTCGCTAGGACTTGATAACTCATTAATTATTCGCCTTCGAATTCAACCAGTTTTAGGATTTTAATACCCATTTTTGCAATGCGTTGCTCGCCGCCCAGTTCAGGTAACGATACTACAAATGCTGCATCTGTCGCATGACCACCTAATTTGTTCACTAACTTAGCCGTCGCTTCAATCGTACCACCGGTGGCTAATAAGTCATCCACTAATAACACTTTATCACCAGGGACAATCGCATCAGTGTGCAATTCTAAAACATCTTCACCATATTCTAGCTGGTAATCTTGAGAGATCACGGCACGTGGTAGCTTGCCCGGTTTACGCACAGGAATAAACGGAATGCCAAGCGCATAGGAAAGTGGTGCACCAAAAATAAAACCACGAGATTCTGTTCCAATGATTTTAGTAAAGCCTTGATCTTTATAGGCGCTAATAAATGCATTGATGGTTGCTTGAAATGCCGCAGGGTTAGCCATTAACGTTGTTACATCACGGAACATGATGCCCGCTTTAGGGTAATCGGCAATGGTAGTAATGCTATCTTTGATGATAGATGGAGTTACTTGAGTCATAATTTAAATTATTTATCTGTAATATTACAAAGCAGATAAGTATAACATCACAAAAATCAGTTGTCGGCAGGAAGTTTAGAAAAAGATAAGGCTGCAAAGGCAGCCGCTAAATTTGCACGGTGCAAATTAAGATACTGTGGTGATCCAGCCTAGGATTGCATTTAAACAGCCAATTCCTACAAACACGGCTAAAAACGCAAGAAAATACATTGCATTAAATGGGTCTTTAAAATCTTTATCTTCAGACATGAGGTACTACCTTTTATTAAGCGCGACAAATTAAGGCGCACATAATAGACGATGTAAAATAATCAATAAAGGTTTTAAGCGTGATTTTTTGTCACGATCACACCCAATTCAGCCATCGCACTTAAAGTTGCAGTCGCACCTTGAAATAATTGCTCTGGTGTAAATTGTGGGGCATGTTGGGCAACTTGCGCAATTAAAGCCGGTAATTGAATACTCGGTGTGCTATCTATAATCGATAATAGCAGCGCCGTCATTGCATTGGTGGCTAAAAATTGTACATCGTCATGTGTGTCACGGTACACCACGAAATAGTGAGGCTGCTCACTAGGGTGCTGTGGTTGAAAATCCACACTAATGTGCTGCACAGCAAACTGATAGCTTAAGTTTCTGGCAGTACTACTGAGATAAAGTGCCGCCTCTGTTAGCTGATCAGTAATAGCACATTCCTGTGGATCGGTTTGCGTTATTGATACATCCAGCTCAATCCATTCATAATGAGCAAGCTCTAACATAAAGATGGGATCGCTTGGTTGTAATTCGTAATCATTACTTAAATAAGCAATAAACTCACCTGCGATATCCAAAAAATACGGAGATTGACAATCATGTTCTGCAAAAAACCGCCGAACGAGTTTTGACCAGTCTTCATCGCTGTAAAGAGTTTTCAAAACAGGAAAACCAGAGGAAATAAAGCCACTAATATTATTAAAGAATAAGTCACGGTAAATCGCCATACGGCGGTCTTCGATACCATCGGGCTTTGGGTGTAATTTCGGGTCACGAATATGTGCCATAAACGCTTGTTGGCTATCAATAAAGTTCATATCAGGCAGTTTCTTTATTCTGAGTTACAGTATGCTTTGCTTGTAGCTGATGAATGATATCCAGCTCCTTAATAAGCCCAGGCATCGCAGGAATATTAAAGTCACGCTCTAATAAAGTAGGAAACACCCCGTGATACTGATAAGCAAGATCCAGTAAATGCCACACCGGATCAATCACATCCGCACCATGTGTGTCGACAATCAAGTCATCCGCTTCATTGTAATGCCCTGCTACATGACCATACGCTATTCGATTGGTTGGCAAATTTGCTAAAAAATGTTCGCTGTTGTAACTATGATTGATTGAATTCACATAAATGTTATTTACATCAAGTAGCAACTTACAATCGGCTTGCTGTAAAATCTCATTGGTAAAATCCAATTCACTGATTTGCTGATCTGGCGCAGCATAATAAGAGACATTTTCAATCGCAATCTGTTGCTCGAGAATGTCTTGCACTTGTTTAATTCGAGAGACAACATGTTTAATTGCCTGCTCAGTAAAGGGTATCGGCATTAAATCATACATATGCCCGCTACCTGAGCAATAACTAAGGTGTTCGCTAAAGAGTTTAATGTTATGCGTTTTGAAAAATACATTTAATGATTTTACAAATTCAATATCTAACGGCTCAGGGGAACCTATAGATAACGATAAGCCATGACATAGGAAATTATTAGCATCAGTAAGTGACTTAAATTGCTTAGCGAAACGGCCACCCAGTTTTAACCAGTTCTCTGGCGCAACTTCCATAAAATCAATTTGACTTGGCATCTGAGTAAGTAACTCATCAAGCATCTCTCGACGTAAGCCAAGCCCTACCATGCCAAATTCATCTTGTTTTATTACTGCCATTTAAATCTCCACCAATAAAAAAGGGCCTATGCAGGCCCTGATTATGCATTGCGACTAATTTATATCAAACCAAATTAGCTACGGCCACCACATTTACCTTCGCCGCACTTACCTTCTTTTTTAGCTTTGGTGTCTTTAGCATCGCCGCCACATTTACCTTCGCCGCACTTGCCCTCTTTTTTAGCTTTGGCGTCTTTAGCATCGCCGCCACATTTACCTTCGCCGCACTTACCTTCTTTTTTAGCTTTGGCGTCTTTAGCATCGCCACCACATTTACCTTCGCCGCACTTGCCTTCTTTTTTAGCTTTGTCGTCTTTCGTTTTTGCATCACCACCACATTTGCCTTCGCCACATTTACCTTCGGTAGCGTCAACTTGGTAGCCCGTCACCATTTGTTGAAATTCAAATGGGTTTGCTTGAACATCTGCAGAAATAAAACTTGTGCTGCCTACTACGACTGCGCCTAATGTTAACGCAATTGAATTCTTTTTAATTGTATTCATTTTATGACTCTCTCTAAACAAAGGATGTACTAACTATTAAGTAGACCTCGCTACAAAAAATAATATTTCACTTAGCCGCAAGTTTTTACATTATTTTTTGCTTTCACTGCATAAGTCACACAACTGACGACATTAACTATGGGAGTTAAATCGGGATTTATCAATATTATCTTTGCAACTTGTCTGTATGGTTCATATCTTGAGGTAACATGAGTATACAGGTAAACTACGCCTCCTTTTCAGTAGTATGAAGTGCCTCGATCATGAAATTAGTTTTAGCGCCTATGGAAGGAGTTGTCGATTTTAAAATGCGTCAACTACTCACCGATATCGGTGGCTTTGATTTATGCGTAACTGAATTTGTTCGTGTTATAGATGCCTGCCTACCTGATAAAGTGTTTAAGCGCTACTGCCCTGAATTGCAAAACAATGGCTTAACGCGCGCTGGTACTCCAGTACGTATCCAATTACTTGGCCAAGTTGCACACGCATTGGCTGAAAATGCCGTAAAAGTGATCGAACTGGGTTCCCATGGTGTTGATCTTAATTTTGGCTGCCCAGCAAAAACCGTCAACAAAAGTAAAGGCGGCGCTGTGCTACTGAAAGATCCTGAGCACATGTATGAGATAATCAAAGCTGTGCGTGATGCCGTGCCAAACGAGCATCAAGTAAGCGCAAAAATTCGTTTAGGTTTTGATGATGACAGTAACAGCCAAGAAATTGTTGATGCCGTTGTCAGTGCTGGTGCAAATAGCATTGCTATTCATGCCCGTACTAAACGCGATGGCTACAACCCCCCTGCTTATTGGGAAAAAATCCCTCCCCTTATCAAAGATAAAAATATTGCCGTGGTAGCAAATGGCGAGATTTGGCAAGTAGAAGATGCGTTACTTTGCCAACAACGTAGTGGCTGCACTGACTTAATGCTAGGGCGCGGCGCGCTTTCTCATCCTGATTTAGCACGCAAAATAAAAGCACACATCAACAATGAACACTATGCGAGCTTACAATGGGAGCATGTATTGCATCATTTAATTAATTCAGCCATACATCATGATCCAGCGAAAGATGAAAAGTACTTTGCAGCTCGCACTAAGCAATGGCTAGGCTATTTGAAACGTCAATACGCACAAGCTGATACGTTGTTTGATGAGATCAGACGTTTGAAGATAAAAGAAGATGTGGCTGATGTTTTGAAAAAATACGCAATTGCACCTTAAGTTGACACACATCATGGTGCTTTTTGTTAATTCATGAATACTAACAGCATTGCTCAACGAGGAAATAACCATGATCGATGCTCAACACCACCTTCAGTTACTAAATACAGAATTGCTACAAGCAAGAGAAACCTTGCTATTAAGACTTTCAGAGTCAAATAACCTTATTCATCATGCATTGGTTGCTACGTTACACGAACACAACCCTGAGCAATGGTTAGAGCTGGTACAAAAGCAACTTGGCACAGAATACCAAGATATTATTTTACGATTAGAGCAACTAGAAGCCGCCATTTGCCAAATTGATATTGGCCAATATGGCTACTGCTGTGACTGTGAAGAAGAAATCGACCCGCAGCGACTGATTGTTGATCCTACCATCCAACGCTGTAGCAATTGCGAGCCTAATTTATAAAAGTATGCGACTGATTACTCAAGGTGCAGTGATAAGTGTTGCAAACGCAAAGCTGTAAGCCGGATAAAAAATGATATCTGCGACTAAATAATCAGCTTGTTGTGGAGTCATTTTTAGCCGTTTCAGTAAATTAACTTTCGCTTGTTGCACTGTCCAAGCATGGTAATGAATACCAAGATCGGTTTCCATCATCGCAAGCCAGAATACCCGCTCATCATCACTAAGTTCGTTTGCTCGATGTTGAGCAGAGCTGCGAAGGTTTTGGTAATTTTGCGCCCAATCAAAACCAGTTAGTTGGTTTTTAGTCAGTGCCAAATGCTGCTCAAGCACAGAGTGTTGATGATCAACTGCAAAATTAAACGAGGTGACTTGCTGTTTGCTACCCTTCAATTGAGATTGCACTGCAACCAGCCAATTGATGGGGGCTTGCGTTGTCCCAGAGAAGTAATTTAACTTACTTTGATACCATGGCCCGCCATTGGATATACCATGTAAACCAACACTACCACGTGGTGTATAAGACGCTAAAAAAGCATTGAAATCGGTTAATGTGTGCTTAATAACTACTGGTAAGTCTTTGCGGGAAAGACTTTTTGATACTTGCGTTTGCAATGCATTAAGCTCGATAGCATTGAGCCTAAGTTTACTTTCTTTTGCTGACACAAGTTGTTGCTGCGTAAAACTAACCCAGCTAACGATACCAGCTGTAATATCCTGTTGTTGATTGTATTCGAGCATAGTATCAAGCACCGGTACAGATACCGGCCAGCTGAAATAACGCTGTGGAAAACGCTCTGCAATGACGAGGTAGTCTAATAGCTGCTTATCACTTGCTGATAACTCCAGAGACTGCATCGCTTGGTATATTGTGTGGCGCTCTTTTAAATACGCATCACTAAACGGCCACTGTGATTCAGATATACCAGGGCTTGTAACATTACTTGCCGGTCTTAAAAACTGATTGAGAGAGTATAATGCCTGTTGGGCTTGCTCTTTAGATTGATACTGCTTATTTCCATCACTGCATGCGCTCAAAAAAAACGCACTGAGGCATACCCATATTAAGTTCTTTAGCATAAATTTAATCCAATAAAAAAGCCCCAAAGGGGGCTTTTTACAAATTGCTATAGCAAATTAAAGTTAAATTTTAACACCGTTGCGAGCGGCTTTATCTTTAATAAATACAGACCAACCTTTGGCAAACTTACGTGTGCGTGGGTCATCCATTGCTTTAGTAATTGCAGCATAAGCTTGCTTATACTTCTCTTGATAATAATAAGCTTCTGCTAAATCTGAATAAATAGTTCCTTTTTTATCAGAACCTAATTCAAGTGCCTTGTTCAAACGAACAACGGCTGCACTATAATTTTGCGATTGCAATAATAATGAACCTGCTTTGCGATAAAGCTCAGCATCATCATCAAATTTTGCCGCTTCTTCATAGTATTTAGCTGCTTTTTCAATATCTTTCGAGCGATGATAGTTACTCGCTACCGCGCTGATATTTTGTTTATTACGCTTAACAATCTTATCATTGATAGACTTCTCTAAAACCAATGCGGCTTTATAAGGAATTTCATTCAATGAATAGAAGTTAGACAAAACTTTATAATCAACTTCAGATTCAAAATAACCATTTTTGTAAGCTACTTCCATCGTTGCAAGACCCGTTTTGTAGTCTTCCGTTTGAAGGTAGTATTTACCTAAGCTTACCCATGCTTTTTTATCATCAGGCCAGATACGAACAATTTCTTCACCAACTTTAACCATATTTTTATAGTCTTTAAGTTCAAAGTAAGAACCTAATTTAAGTTGGTAAGGGCCTTTGTTAGGCTCTTTTTGAAGCTTAATTGCTTTATCTGCTGGTGAAAAAACGTCTTTGAATTGTTCTAACTGGTAGTTAGCTTGAGCTATACGAGTATAAACCGTTGCATCTTCTTCACCAGTAAAATCCATCCACGCTACATATGCTTCTTTGGCTTTTGCATACTGCTCGGTACCCGCGTACATATCGCCCAATGTTTTTAAACTTTGCTCTTGATCGGCAAAGTTTAAAACATCAGGGGCAACAGCTAATTGTAGGTGTTTAATCGCAGTTTTATACTGCTCTTTTTGACCATACATACTACCTAAATAGCGGTTAACCGTTGCTTTGTCGAAATCATCAGATGCGTCGATTTCTTTCAACATAGCGATAGCTTCATCAAGCTTTTCTTCGTTATACAAGTCAAACGCTTTGATAACTTTCTTACCAACACGCTCTCCCATCACTCTAGTTTTTGCTTTTTTGCGCGCTTCAATCTTTGCGGCATCCGGCGCTGCTAGAACTGGTGCAGTAAATACTGCACCCGAAAGAGACATAAGTACCGCAAGTGCTGTTACTTTAGATAAATTTCTCATTACTTGCCTCCTTAGTTGCCTTGGTTAATTTTAAAGTCTAGCTGAACTTGTAAACCAACTTGCTTTTGTGGTTTACCGTCAATGATTCTAGGACGGTATTTCCACTTGCTCAGTGCACGCTTAGCTTCTCTATCAAAAATACGTTTAGGATCTGCGTCAATAACTTCAACGTCAGTTACGCCACCTAACTCATCGATTGAGAATGAAAGTTGAACCCAACCTTCTTTACCATCACGTGCTGCTTGTGTTGGATATTTTGGTTCAATACGAACGATAGGTGTCGCATCACCATCTCGTCCGAATGCCCCTGGACCACTTAGACCACCTGCCGAACTTCCCACATCGATGCTGCCCATATTAAATGACATTGCACCAGGATTTGGGTTGTTATTTTCCGGCTGTGGCGGCTGCGGTTTAGGCGGCTGCTTTGGCGGTGGAGGCGGCGGAGGCGGTACTCGCTTCCGTTCCTGCACCTTAGATTCAGGCGGATTCGTCATAATTTCGACTATGATCTGCTCTTTTTGTTCCGTATTACGGTCAGCCCCACCAGAGATGAGGAAGGCCATGAAGTAGAACAAGCCGAAAGTAACTGCCCCACCTGCAATCAGTGAAAACAGAAAACGAATCATTACTGATCTCCAGCTATTGAAATTCTCAGGTTATCACCCGTCGCTTTGATCTGGTCCATAACTTTAACCACTGTGCCGTGTTTTGCTTCTTTATCAGCTTGCAAAATTACAACTTCAGTAGGTTGTTCTGCTAATAAGCTTTCAATTTTTGCTGAAACACGTTCAACATCAACTTGTTGCTTATCAATCCAGATCTCGCCGTTGTTACGAATTGCAATAAAAATGTTAGCATTTTTTTGCTTCGTAGCTTGGGCCGCTTTTGGTTTATTGACCTCGATACCAGCCTCTTTAACGAACGATGTAGTTACGATAAAGAAAATAAGCATGATAAATACGATGTCAAGCATCGGTGTCATATCTACCGCTGCTTCTTCTTCTTCACGAAAACGTTGTTTACGTGCCATATTTAATTCTCTCTCTAGTGATGAGGCATGCTATCTACAAGTTTGGCTTTCACCATTCTCGCTCTTGCCTCAAGGCGTGAGCTAAAGAAAACTCCAGATAGTGCCGCAACCATTCCAGCCATTGTTGGGATTGTTGCCATTGAAATACCTGATGCCATTAAACGTGCATTACCTGTACCTTGGCTGGCCATGGTTTCGAAAACCGCGATCATGCCTGTTACTGTACCAAGTAAGCCGATTAAAGGACAAACAGCTACTAATGTTTTAATCAACAACATACGCTGATCTAATTTTTCAGACGCTTCAGAAATCCATGCTTCACGGATTCTGTGTGCGTACCAAGACGTAGTGTCTTGGCGGGCATCCCACTTAGCTACAATTCCCTTCGATATACGAGGAAACTCAGCAAGTAAGAACCAATAGCGCTCAATCATTAAAACCCACATCAGAAAGAGTGCTATCGCGACCACGTATAAAACCTGGCCGCCTGTGCCAACAAAATCCCTGATAGATTCCCAGATCTCCATCAGGACTAGCATTAGGCTTTCTCCTTCTCCGCGTGAGTAGCAACGATACCCGCGCTTTGCTCATCAAGGATGTGTAATACCGACTTACTACGACCCGCAACAACAGCGTGAAGAAGAATAAGTGGTAATGCAGCAATTAGACCTAGCGCAGTAGTTACAAGTGCTAGAGAGATGTTACCTGCCATGATCTTCGGATCACCTGTACCGAACAATGTGATTGTTTGGAACGTTAAGATCATACCGATTACCGTACCTAGTAGACCAAGTAGCGGTGCGATTGCAGCAAGAATTTTAATGATGTTGATACCAGCTTCGATGCGTGGCGTTTCACGAAGAATCGCTTCATCTAATTTAAGCTCAAGGTTTTCAACGTCTTGATTCTTGTTGTCATGGTACACTTTAAGAATACGACCCAGTGGGTTATTTGTATTCGGTGTAGCAACATTTTTAAGTTGGCTCTTAATCTTACTAGTAGTAAGTGTAAGGTCAACAAAACGAACTGCAGTGATCAACATACCTAAACCTAATAACGCAGTGATGATATAACCAACTACGCCACCTTGGTGGAAGTATTCTTCAAGCGTCGCTTTTTGTGTATTGATACGTAAGATAGCACCACGTGTTGGATCCACGTATACGCCAGCATAGTTATCAGCAGAAGTATTTGCTAAGTCATCGATACCAGCAAGAATATAACCATCTGGTTGTTTACCTAGTGGCTGAATAGACTTAGTTTCTGGTGAATAGATTAAGTAGCCATCGTCTGTAACTAAGTTGAAGTTACCGATACGCGTTACTTTCTTAACTGATGGGTTACCGTCAAGACCTGCAACTTCAGTTTCAAACGTTGAAACTTTAGCTGATTCAGTCATTTCAGTTTGTAGTGAAATCCAAAGTTCTTCAAGTTCACGAACTGTTGGTAATTCTTTAGCAGCTGCTAATGAACGTAAGATTTCAGCACGGCCTGGCTTTTCAGCAGAAACAAGTGACGCTTCGATTGAACCGATTGCATCTTGTGCTGCACGACGTACAACACCAAACATCTCACCTAAAGTACCTTGTGCACTTTGTAGAGCTGCTTCTTTTTCAGCTAAAGTAGTTTCATTTTGTGCATACTGCTTTGTTAAGCTATCGCCACGTGCTTTTTCAGCAGCTAATTGGCTTTTCGCTTTATTAAGTAACGCTTGCTTATCAGCACGATCTGATAAGAACTCTTGCTCACGTTGCTTATTGATTTTGCCTTCAGAGATACGCTCTTGCTTAACTTGCTCAAGGATTTTATCTAAAGCATCAGTATTTGCATGTGCGTTAAGCGCGGTACCTGCAGAAACAGATAGTACTGCTGCAACAGCAAAACCTTTAAATAGTTTCTTCATTATTGATTACTCCGCGCCAAAGATTGGTAGTTTAACAAGTTCTAATGTCGCTTGCTTACGCGCCATACGAATAACTTCTTTAACAGGTTTTAGGTATTCATCACCTAATTCTTTCCACTGTTTAGTGTTGTTATCCCATACCCATGCGTGCTTTAAGTCAAACGATTGAGCAACGTAAGTGATACGACCAAGTTGGCCGAAATCAACGTTAATGCTCTTGCCATCAACTTCTAAAGTACCTTGTGAAGCAGAAACTAAAGAGCTGTATGCAGCTTCAATTGTGTAAGCTTCTAATACTTGACGGAATTTCTCTGAAGTAGTTACAGAAGAAGAAACCATTGTTTCACGTAATCTTTCAACACGCGCTAAACGATTGTCACTGTTAAACGGAACGTCCGCTTTGATGAATTGCTCGAGCGTATCGATCATGCGATACATCAAAGGCACAACGTTTTGTTTTGTGTTGTCGATCGTAGCGATTTGACGGTCAAACGATTCAATTTGCGCGTTTTGGTCAGCGACCAAACGAGCAACGTGATCGTTGTATACTTTCAAAAGCTCAGATTCATCAACAACGCTACGGTACTCAGCTAATAGCTCTTGAGTTTGACCATATACGTTGTCAATTTTAGTTTGAGACTTAACCGCAGCCGTTTGAATTTGTTGACCTGCTTTTTGCACGTCATTCAAAGGATCTGCAATCACATTGCTGCTTGCGAATGCAAAAGCGCCAACCAACGCAGTTGCTACAAGACTCTTTCTGATTTTAACAGACATAGTTCCCAACCAATTAAGTAATGTTACTTTTATAATTTAATTACCTCCCGAAGGAGACAACCCTGATATCTTTTAATAGATATCAACCCTCCAATAATGCTAAATGCAATGCACGCTGTCAACTTGATGTTTGGAATTAGCAGGAAATAAATTAATTCAATCACTACAAACTAAAACACACAAAACAAAGGATTAACATTAATGCAACAGCGCCGAATTTTCATCTCGTGCAAAGCCGCTAACTACAGCTGTTTTATTTATTCTCGTGAAAGACAAAACATAAATGTAACATTTTATGTGTAATCTAGGTGGGTTAAAAAAAGTTAATAATAATTTCAAATAAGCGTAATCATTCAGTAAAAAAGCCTTTTTATGCAGCTAAACCGAAGGCAATTGGTGTAAAACAAACACCCCTAGGACCTTTTACAGGAAACTGCATCTGCTTTTTTACACTAAAGTTTACCAGACATCTGGTTCGACTAATTTTGCGAGCGAGATCACGAAATCGACCTCAAACTTTTCAAATATTTTAGTTTTATAGTTCAATATCTAAAATAATAAGCTTTGATACACTGCAACTAAGTAAATTACCTAATGCTCATCAGCAGAAAATGTACCCATAATGAGTTAAGACTTTTAGGGTTGCTGTTATCGCAGTGCAAGACTAGTTGAATGATTTTTTCGAGCAAGCTATTAAATAGATAAAGTTTTATCGCTTAAAAATTTGCTGATGAACTTGCGAAATAGATTATTTACAGTAACAGAGGCAGAATTGGATAGATAAGAATTACAGTAGTAGAGAAGGAATTATGGTGAAACAGAGTCCTGTTTCACCAAGTTGAACCTAGGTTCACATAATAAAAATTATGCTAGTTCTACGTTCTCAGCTTCAGGGCCTTTTTGACCTTGCTTGATGCTGAAAGTCACTTGCTGACCTTCGCTTAGAGTGCGAAAACCTGAGCCAGTGATAGCGCTGAAATGTACGAATACGTCAGGGCCATTTTCTTGTTCAATAAAACCGAAACCTTTAGCTTCGTTGAAGAACTTAACTTTACCAGTAGTTGACATACTATATTTTCCTGTAAGTCAAAATTTAAAATTCAGCCAATAATTGGCTATATCCTCCCTGAGTGAATGCCCAAAAATCCTTTGGGTAAAGTACAGGAAGAAATAATTGACCAAACAGGTAACCATAAACGCCGCACATTAACCGAAAATTCTATACGCAAAAACTCAAAGCAAGTTAAGGTTAACATAATAAAATCGTTTTAGCTCTATTAATTCAGAATTATTTTAAACTGGCTTTAATTGCTGATTTTACACGCTATAGCAACGCATATTAGTGTTAAAAAGGCGATTAAAGTGTCCGTTTAATCGCCAAGAGATGTTAAATAGTTACTTCACTTGCCAATCAATAATTGATTCAGCTTTGATAGGTACTACATGATCGTCGCCCAACGAGTAGCTTGCAGGTACGGTCCAAGGCTGCTTAACTAAGGTGACGGTATCAGCATTCCGAGCTAATCCATAGAAATCAGGGCCATAATGGCTGGCAAATCCTTCTAATTTATCTAATGCCCCAGCGTCTTCAAACGCTTCAGCATACAGCTCTAGTGCAGCATGAGCGGTGTACGCACCGGCACAACCACAGGCAGCTTCTTTTTTATCTTTATAGTGCGGTGCAGAATCGGTGCCTAAAAAGAACTTTTTGCTACCACTTGTCGCCGCTTCAATGAGTGCGTGTTGATGAGTATTACGCTTTAATATCGGTAGGCAGTAATAATGAGGGCGAATGCCACCAGCCAACATATGATTACGATTATAAAGCAAATGATGGGCGGTGATCGTTGCTGCGACATTATCAGACGCTTTATTAACAAACTCAACGGCATCTTTGGTGGTGATGTGTTCAAGGACAATCTTTAAATCAGGAAAATCGTTTACCACATCCACTAAAATAGTTTCTAAAAAGACTTTTTCACGATCAAATATGTCAATTGATGAGTCGGTTACTTCGCCATGGATCAGTAATAACATACCTACTTCTTGCATGGCTTTTAGTACTGGGTAAATCTTCTTAATTGAGGTTACACCCGAATCAGAATTGGTCGTTGCACCGGCAGGGTAAACTTTAGCGGCAACTATTTTACCAGTAGCATGGGCTTTCTTAATTTCATCTGCGCTCGTGTTATCCGTTAGATAAAGCACCATCAGTGGTTCAAAGTTACCTTGTGGCCCAGCAGCCATGATCCTCTCACGATAAGCCAACGCGGTTTCAGTGCAAGTAGCCGGAGGAACTAAGTTTGGCATAATAATCGCGCGCCCCATATAACGGCTAATATCCCGAACTGTATCTTTTAATTGATTTCCATCACGTAAATGAACATGCCAGTCGTCTGGGCGAGTGATAGTTAACGTTGCTTGAGTATTTGAGGCTTGATTTGTCATTACTTGTTTCCACGGCTGAATTTAATTGATCATATGCATATGGCCTAGCTGAGTAAAGATTTTATTGCGGTTTTTACTGTTGAGCATTCTCAATGCATCGCTGCATCAGTAGCTTGGCGTGCGCTTGCGTTTACAGCTAAGCATCTAACATTTTTAATTTTTCTTTGTTTGTAAGTTAACAATCCGTTAATCTGGATATATATTAATGACAAATATACGGTATATTCACGCGTGTCATATGCAGAATAAAATAGATTTATCTTCAGCTCTTGATGTTAAAACCGAACAACTGAGTATTATTAATCAGTTTTCATCAAGCTTATTGCAACTAGATAAACTCGATGAATTGTTCAACTATGTCACCACTGAAGTAGTTAAACGTTTAGGCTTTGTTGATTGCGTTATTTATATCGCTGATAGCAGTGGCACTGTGTTGCATGAAGTAGCATCAATGGGTGTATCCCATGCGAACAGTGACTATGCAATAGAACAAAAAACCATTGCTTTTAATCAAGGTATAACAGGCTATGTTGCCTCAACGGGTCGAGCTGTGATCATCGGCGATGTAAGCACTGATAGCCGCTATATTGCAGATGTGCGCCCTGCTATGTCTGAACTGTGCGTCCCATTAGTATACAAACAACACGTTTTAGGTGTTATCGATTGTGAGCACCCAGTTCGTAACTACTTTAGCGATGCTCACCTGGAAATTTTGACGACGGTAGCGCATTTACTCAGCGCAAAAATAAATCAGGTCAACACTGTTGAAAATTTACAGCAAACGGTGAGTCAATTAAATAACGCGCAAAAGCTGGAGGGCACCTTATTACAAATCGCTAATTTAACGTATCAAGCCAGTGATTTAGATGCTTTTTTAGAATCATTGCACACTATTATGACCAACTTACTACGTGCTGATAATTTTTTGGTCGGTTTATACAATAAAAATATAGATATCCTTGATATTGTTTATATTGTTGAAGAGGGTGTACGCTCGAATGCCCATAAAAAAATCTCCAAAGAACAACTAAAAAATACCGCCTCTTATTATTTGCTAAATTTAGAGCAATCACTGCTTTTAAATAAGCAAGAATACCAACAACATATTGCAGCTGGTCACTTTAAAATGGTGGGTCGCCAATCTGAATCTTGGCTGGGTGTGCCATTTAGAGTGAGTGACCATATGAGTGGCGTAATTGTGGTACAAAGTTACGATAAAACACATCATTACAACGATCATGACCGTGCCCTACTCACCTACGTTAGTCGTCAAATTAGCATGGCGATTGACCGACAATTGTCTCGCCAAGCACTTGAGCACCGTGCTTTACATGACGAGTTAACAGGCCTTGCAAATCGCTCATTACTGATTGACCGGATAAAACACGGTATCTTACGACTCACTCGTACTCCTAAAGGTTGCTATCATGCCCTGTTGTATTTAGATTTTGACCGTTTTAAAAGCATCAACGACTCTTTAGGCCATGAAGTGGGCGATCACTTTTTAATTGCTATATGTAAATCAATTCAAGGCACAATCCGTAATACAGATACATTTGCACGACTTGGTGGCGACGAGTTTGCCATTTTTATGGAGAATATTACCCATAAAAACCAAGTTAACGATGCCCTAAAACGAATTAAAAATGCGCTTGAAGCACCACTCAATATCGATGGCCATTTATTACAAGCATCGACTAGTATTGGCGTGGCATTTTGTGAAAACGAAAACGATAAAGCCTATCAACTGTTGCAGCATGCTGACGCCGCAATGTACGAAGCTAAATCAACAGGCCGTGGACAAGTAAAGTTTTTTAACAATACTATGCGTAAAAAACTAAAAAGCCATGCTGACATCGAAAATGATTTACAACATGGTATTGAGCACGATGAGTTTGAGCTTTATTTTCAACCTATTTTTGGTATCCAAAATTGTGAAGTGGTCGGTTTTGAAGCCCTCGTACGCTGGCATCACCCGAGTAAAGGCTTTGTAGCGCCGAATGACTTTATTCCAGTTGCAGAAAGCACTGGGCAAATTATTAATCTTGATTTGCATTTGTTAGAACTTGCCGCAAAACAAATAGCAGCTTGGCAACAACAAGGTAAACGATTTTTACGGATCACGGTCAATGTCTCATCCAGACACTTTGCAAGTATTGATTTTATCTCGCAGATCCACGCTATTTACAATAAATATGCTCTCGAATTAGGCTCGTTATGCTTGGAGATCACAGAATCAGGTTTAATCGAAAATTTAGAGTTGGCGACCAAGATAATTGAAGGTTTAGCGCCATTAAAAGTAAAATTGTGTTTAGATGATTTTGGTACAGGCTACTCTTCTTTAGGTTACTTACACCAACTCCCCATTCATGTGTTAAAAATTGATAAAAGCTTTATTGATCACCTAAAAGATAAAGCAACGCCTTTGGTTGATGCGATTTTATCACTCGCTTCATCACTTAAATTAGACGTGGTTGCAGAAGGAATTGAAACCCAAGAGCAATTAAGTATCTTGCAGCAAACGCAATGTGATTTTGGCCAAGGTTTCTTAAAAGCCAAACCAATGCCGGCAGCGCAAGCTATTCTTCTGATTGATCAACCACTTTAACGTTTACATAAAAAAGCCCTGCGGTGCAGGGCCTTAAACTAGCGTTAAGCTTTACCTTTAGCAACTAACCAACTAACCAGTGTGCCATCAGGGCAATAACCGGTAGCGTGATCAAGGTTCTGAGAATGAATATTATGAACAACTCAAAAATATTCACTGGAATTTTACTGCCCAATAATAGCGCGCCAACTTCAGACATATAAATCAACTGAGTTACACTCATTGCAGCAATGATAAATCGCGTTACATCACTTTCAATAGTGCCCGCAGCTAAAATTGAGGGAATAAACATATCGGCAAAGCCAACCATAATTGTTTGCGCAGCGGCTTCAGCTTCAGGGATTTGTAATAACTCTAAAAATGGAATGAAAGGTTTGCCTAAGTAAGCAAATATTGGCGTATATTCAGCAATAACTAATGCAAACGTGCCCACTGCCATCACAATTGGTAATACCGCAAACACCATATCTAATGCGTTGTGAATACCTTCTTTCAAGGTACCTGCAAAGCCCGGAGAATGTTTAGCTTTATTAAGTGCTACATGCAAAGCATGAGTGAGTATGTTTTTGCCATGCGGCACACGCTCTTTATGAGGATCAGGTTCGCTGCCATCAATATACACATCTTTTTTAAAGCTCAATGGCGGAATACGCGGCACAATCAAGGCAGCAACAACACCAGCTAAGCACACCGTTAAATAAAACGGGGCAAATAACTTTTCCAGTCCTACTTGCCCTAATACCACTAAACAAAACGTAATTGAAACGGCAGAAAAAGTAGTACCAATAATCGCTGCTTCACGCTGGGTATAGTGCTTTTCTTCGTACTGGCGTGCAGTCATTAAAATACCCACGCTGCCATCACCTAACCATGATGTAGCACAATCAACGGCACTTCGCCCTGGTACACCAAACAGCGGACGCATCACTTTTGTTAAAAATGTTCCCACTAATTCAAGTAAACCAAAATTCAGCAGTAAAGGCAGTAACAGACCCGCTAAAATAAACACTGAAAATAACACTGGCAGTAAATCTTTTAATACTAAGCCACCAGTATTTTCTGAAGTAATACCGGTAAAAATAGGCTGTAGCGACGCAGGGAGTGCAGAGGTTATATCCGGGTTATTAAAACTTAAAACGGTCAGAATAATAAACGCCATACCAAATAAGCGGATCACAACCCATAGCCAGTGCACATCAAATAGGTGCTTTAAAATAGCGGATTTCATTAATAGCGCTGGTTTAAATAGTTTCATCACTAAAGACAAAACACCTGTGGTACAAATAATAACGGTGATCAACAAATCAATATAGGATGCAACCGCTGCTTTTACGGCTTTAGCCATAACAGCAATAGGAATAGTCATTGCTCCATCCATTGGTACTGGAGTCATGAACAAGAATACGCCGATCAGTGACGGAATGATAAAAGTTAACCATACCTTTAAGTCAAACTGCTCAGCAGAGGAAGTGAGATTAGACATTGTTTTCAACCTGTAGAAACCACAAAAAGAGCAAAAGCTCTTTTTGTGGTGTTATTATTATTTATTATTAAATTTTAATACCGCGTTGACGCAAAGCATTTTCCAGTGCTTGTTGTAAATCATTCATTGTACCCGGTTCTAAGGTTGTGCCCTCATCATCCATCCAGGTCAAGCTCGTACTGCCATCTTTGGTACGGCTGACTAATATTTGATATTGACCGTCTTCAATTGGCAGTTCAGCTAAATCTTCACCCCAAATTGAATCCCATACACTTGATTCTGGTTTATTGTAATCAGCAGTGATCAAACCACGTTCTTGGTCAATTTCAACAATCGTAAACGATAAACGCTCTAAGAATCCTGAGAAGCGGTCAAAAATTACAAAGTAATCCTGCTCAGTCACTAAGGCCGCATTACCTTTATTATCAAAGCCCATTTCCAATGAAATAATGCCTTGTTGTTTACGTATTTCAACTTCAAGTTGACGATAGCGATAATCAAATTCAGCAACAACTTGGTTTAGTGCACGCACTTCTAACTGCTGTTGTAAAACAGGTGTCAGAGGCACATCTTTACTGTCGTATTCAGCTAACTTAGCACTTAACGAAGCTGTTCGCTGATGCGATTTTTCTTCAATAGAAAAAATAAAGCGTTGCTGAGAAATCTCATCTTCACTATCCCATAACCAACCCTCTTCTGGTTTGATGATGGCATACCAATCAGTTTCTATCGAACCTAGTAACTTATCTTGTTTGACTGGTTTAGTTTGATGTTCAGCTAACACAGCTTGAACTGAGTCCCAAATAAATTCATCTAAATCGGCAATACCATCGTTTTTATCAAAATAAACACGAGCTTGCTTATCACCTTCTTCAACCCAACTGCCTTTCGCAACCGTTAGTACTTGCGCTGGCGGACGGTAGTTCGTTGAATCAGGATTATTATTATACTCAGCCACTTCCATCTTATAGATAGGATCTTGTGCTGGCTGCGCCAATTGCCCAGGCACTTGTACCGGCTCACCGGCACGGTAATTACGTTTATGATGTGCTTCGTCAGTAAACACACCACATCCAGACAAGCTAACCAACACGCTTACAGCAAGCGCTTTTGGGATCCAATACTGCACAGATAATTCTCCTTAGCATACCCTTAATTGTTTTAACAAATATATGAGTGGGTTATGCCGATTTGGTTCAGTGTAAAGTCAATATTAACTTTACGTATCTTGTTTTTATGCAAAACCCGTTATTTTGGGGCGCGGCTTAACAGTGATGCTAGCCAGTCGATATGCAAAATTTTAACTATGGTACTTTCCCATGCCACTAAAAACAAGAAACACCGTGCTTTAATAACAGCTTAATTAGCTTGCTCTGTAGTTTAGCGATTGTTTTGTGTTAAACTTCGCCGCCGTGTGGTAGTAATTGCCGGCTTAGTTCACTCTGAATGTTATTAATAATATAACCTAGGTACTTGAATTCATGACTACTTTTTCAAATCATCAGATCGTTTTAACTGCTATTGGCGATGATCGCCCCGGTATTGTCAGTGAATTAACCCAATTGGTCAGTGATTGTCACTGCAATATAATTGATAGCCGTATTGCCATCTTAGGCAATGAATTTACCTTTATTATGTTGCTATCGGGCGATATGTCAGCAATTAGCCGCATTGAGCACACCTTGCCTCTCAAAGGTATGGAACTGGGTTTACTTACTATGATGAAACGTACAGCCAGTCATACTCAAAGTGAATTTTGTGCTGGTTACACCCTTGAATACACAGGCATCGACACCCCAGGCACGTTAAGTAAAGTTACCCGCTTTTTTGCCGACAAACATATCAGTATCTGTTCTTTAAAATCAGACACCTATGACGAAGATGCAGACACCAAAATGCGCTGTGAACTGGAGTTTAACATTCCAGTAGAGGTTGACATAGACAGCTTTAAAGTCCAATTTGAAGACCTTTCACGTACTCTTAATGTCGATTATATATTTCGACGCATTCGCTAAGGAGCAAAGCATGAACACCATTAATCCATTACAAGCTGGCGATAAAGCCCCCGCTTTTAGTTTACAAAACCAAGATGGCGAAACCATTGTCCTTGCTGATCTTTTAAAACAACAACAAGTTTTAGTCTACTTTTACCCTAAAGCCTCTACCCCTGGTTGCACAGTGCAAGCTGAAAACCTCCGCGACGAAAAAGACGTATTAGCTCAGCTTAATACGCGTGTAGTTGGTATCAGCCCTGATCCAGTAAAAAAATTAAAGAACTTTGAAACAAAAAAAGATCTTAACTTTGACCTGCTTTCAGACGAAGACCACGCCATAGCTGAAGCATTTGGGGTATGGGGCCACAAAAAGTTTATGGGAAAAGAGTACGACGGAATTCATCGTTTGAGTTTTCTAATCGGCCAAGACGGCACAATTAAGCACTTTTTCGATAAATTCAAAACCAAAGATCATCACCAAGTGGTTTTGGATTATTTGACTAAAGATTAAGCTGTAAACTGTAAACTGTAAACTGTAAACTGTAAAAACATACAAAAGCGTTGCCACTGGGCAACGCTTTTTTGTTAGCTGTATAAAAAATAACATCCGTCAATTTGTCTCAATTGGCATTCACAGAACCTAATGGACGCAGGACTCGTGATATTAAGTCACGCTATTATGAATCTATTTATAACCTGAACGTGCCATATCTATCTGTAGTCTCTGGACTTCACCTTATATAACCTTACACTTTTACAAAACTAGCATTTCTAAAATATTGTTGGGCCAAATTCACAATATTGTTACATGTCTGTTTTGGCAACCAAATATCTATCGCATGACCGCTTTGAGTAAATAAGCTAATACAACTATCAGCAATTTGAACTTTTGTAATATCTGATTTAATAACCACTTTCGATGAAAAGCCATAGCAACGAGATAGTATGGTTGTATTAACTATAACCCTCTCCCCATCTTCTATTAATGCTTTGTGGGAACTAGATAAGTTCACTCTATGTTCTATAAACCAAATAACTATGAAAGCTATAATTATATAAATATACATTGATTCGATTATCATACTCCTTGAAAGCGCTAATGAGCCTTTAAAATAACCCGTTTTTAATTTATTTTTATTGATGCATCAACCATAGCCGAGTTCCTATTTTGATTCAATCGGTTACTTCTATTTCAAATGAAATATAAAAAAGATTTACTGTTGTTTCAATTGGCATTTTGGAAGGTATTACAGGTGTTTGAGTGGCTTATTTAAGGAAAAAGGGCTTTTTCCTTAAATAGTGCATCGTTAATTACGGTTTTTCTATATTATTAACCCAACAAGTAAGTTTAAATTTTTACACACGCAAAAATCACATTGCCAGATTTTTCAGCCCATGGGGTTATTCTTTCGTAGTCATGTTCAAACACATTTACTTCAAAATAAGGTTTTAAGAGTTCTTTTAGCTGGATAATACTAACAGCGACCATTGGGTGCTCGTCGTGCCATATGAATGACTCGTCTGCTGTTGCTTTATTTATACTGAGCTTTAATGACTGCTTTTCGCCACTGCCGCTGTAATGCCAACCAGAGCGAAATGTGAATACGCTATTTTCACTTTCAGCGTTATGTTCAACAAATGAGCTGTTATCTATGTGGTTTTTATCAACGACATTAAAGCAAAATACACCACCAGCTTTTAATGCTTTGTGCACGCTCGCAATGCAGTCTGATAATTTAGCAATACCATCGCAGTAATGGATTGAATACAAGAAGCAGGTAATTAAATCTAGTTGCTTAGGGACCACAAACTCGCTCATATTTTGCAGCGAAAATTGTGCTTCTGGGCAACGAATGGCCGCTCTATCTAGCATAGGTTGATTTATGTCCAGCCCACTACATTGATAACCATAATCGATAAAATGACGTACATGTGGGCCTGTTCCGCACGCTAAATCAAGGTGCGTATTTGTGTTATTCCCGAAAATTTGGTGAAGTCTGCGAATACAATTACTTTGCGCTTGATAATCTATATCTGCGCACATTAAGTCATAATAATCAGAAAGGTCGGTGTATAGCGCGTTCGCGGACATATTAGGCCTAATCATTTGTAGGAGGGTACGTTAAGGCGCGCATAATAAACTAATTATCACCATTAACGAAGCTGATTGAACGAAAAGAGATTTGTTGGGTTTCGTTTCACTTAACCCAACGTTTATTGTAAACATTAACTTAAAGCTTACCGCCCGCGGCTTTAGTTTATCCCTAAATACTTATGGACTTGCACTGATAAGCGCCAGTTTTTCTCGATACACGTTTCAATTGCCAGCTTAGTTGCAGATACTTTTTGGCTAATTGGTTGTAGGTAAACAAGTTTAGGGCTTACACCTGTTTTAGCGAACAACGCTTCAAGCTCCTCAACGTGTTTTTGCATGGCGATTGGGTGCTTGATCTCATCAGCACGTTGCATGGCAGAAGTAAGTACTTCGTAACCACCGCGCATATTGATTTTTGGCGATACCGTGACCCAAGTTTGCGCTGGCGCTAAAATTTCAAAGGTGCCACTGGTTTCTATTTGCGTGGTGTAGCCATTGGCATGGAGTAGTTCACAAACAGGGTTTAAATCGTACATGCAAGGCTCACCACCGGTGATCACCACATGCTTTGCGCGATAAGCACGGTCAACAAACAAGTTAAGCACTTGCTCTGCGGATGCGTCAGCCCAATGATCTGAATCTGCCTTTTTTTCTACCGTGTCATCCAGTGATACTTTATACACATCATCCACTTCCCACGTTTGCTTTGTATCACACCAAGCACAGCCTACTGGGCAGCCTTGTAAACGTAAAAATATTGAAGGCGTGCCGGTAAAGCTCGCTTCGCCTTGAATGGTTTCAAATATTTCATTAATTTTGTACAAAAGTATCTCACTTACTACTTGGCATTAATTATGAGCATCATTCATTATGTGCATCAAGAAAGCCGATTTGAAAAATCAAAAATCGCGGTCAAAAATTGTTATTTATGCTCCAGCCGTGTAGTATATCGCGCCCTGATATAAACCTCTATTAAAACTAAGAGCAAAACAGTTATGACGCAAAAAGTAGTTGTGATTTATTCCGGCGGTATGGACTCATTTACCGTATTAAATAAAGCCCTGCAACAAGGCCATGAAGTGTATGCCCTGTCATTTGACTATGGTCAGCGTCATGTAAAAGAGCTTAAAGTTGCAGCGAGTGTCTGTGGAAAGCTCGGTGTATCACATAAAATCGTTGATATTTCTGCGATCAATCAATTGATCGGTGGCTCATCATTAACCGATGATATTGATGTGCCTGAAGGCCATTACGAAGCTGAAAATATGAAAAGCACAATCGTGCCTAATCGCAATATGATTTTACTATCATTGGCGGTAGGTTATGCGGTTTCACTCAAAGCTAGCCAAGTTTATTACGGCGCACATTCTGGTGATCATGCTATTTACCCTGATTGTCGCCCTGAGTTCGTTCAAAAAATGGATGATGTTTGCCGTATTGCGAATTACGATGCAGTGGAAATTTTCAGCCCATATTTAAATGATACGAAAATTGATATCTTAACTGATGGTATCAAAATGGGCTTAGATTATAGCCAAACTTGGACCTGTTATAACGGCCGTGAAAAAGCCTGTGGTAAGTGTGGTGCTTGCCAAGAACGCTTGGAAGCGTTTAGCCTGAATAACATAACCGACCCTATCGAATACGAATAAACACTAAAAAGGCTATCATCTCGATAGCCTTTTTTGTTACTACTGCTGATCACAGGCCATTCACAACCAACGTTTTACCTGTAATTTATAATCACTATAGACTTTGCCAAATATCTTCTGTAGCTCCCGCTCTTCGGGAATAATTTGAAACCAGGTTAAATAACCAATAAAGGCAATTACGCACAACAGCGCCCACAATGATGCTAACCACACACCCCAGGCTGCAAGTATAAAAGCAAAACCTACATACATCGGGTTACGGGAGATTTTATAGATACCAGTTGTCACTAACTCTGACGCTTGCTCTGGTTTTCTTGGATTAACGGTTGTGTTTGCTAAGCGAAAACTAACCACCCCAGCGATACAAAATACACAGCCTGTAGAGAGTAAAATGATCGCGGCATAAAAAATAAAAGCGGTAAAATCAATTACGCTATAGTGAGCAATAACTGCCATAACGATAGCAAAAAACAGTACCACTATAATCGGAGGGATTTTATTATTTAGCATACTAACTCACTGTCATTGTTGTATTTAATTTTTTATAAACACATATTAAGATGATCTTATTAAACACTCATCACACTGTATCACTAATGAATATTTTGCCAAGCCTAATATTGAGACAAATAAAGTTACAATTGTCAGCTTCATCAATCAGGTATTTTGGTTATACTTTAATCATTAACTGAAATGGATAAGGGAATAAAATGTCTGGAACAACGATGGTAGTGATGATCGTATTTATCTCTGTTGGGTTTGGGGTAATGTACGATATGTATAAAAAACATTTAGAATTCAAGCACCGCACTCTCACTGACAATAAAGAATCAAATAACCAAATTGCGGCAGTAACAGCAGAAATGTTGGCACTAAAAGAGCGAGTACAAACGCTAGAAGCCATCGTTACTGATCAGAGTTACAGTGTAAAACAAGAGATCAATAAGCTGTAAATAGCAATCTCTTCATAATGCTTGTAAATAATCTGTATATAGGTGCGCATTTTCAGGCTTTTCAATGCCGTGAGCGGCTAAAAAACCGCTTATCGCTTGCCCACAACCTTGTGGTGCACGGCTACTATCAATCTCAAAATTTAGCTGCGAAGCATGTTGCTTGCCAAGTGCACATAATTGCAAAGCCTGTTGCGAACGCAACACAATACTCAATGTCCCAATTTGCTCAGCGCAGATTTTTTTACTAAAACGGGCATAGCCTGCATACTTAAACTGCTCACTCACGTAGTCATTGCTGTTCGCTATCAACGCGCTCATTAAAGCATGTAAAAAAGTATTTTCAGATGCATCAGCGGCTAAAAAAGTCACTGTTTTTTCGTTAAACTCGCTTAACTGGCAATCAAGGCAATTGAGCCGCAATGTATAAAGCATCTGCTCATCCGTTATTTTTTGTTGTGCAATTAAAGTAATTGAGGCTTGCGCAAATGAACATCTAGCAAGCTTTTTTTTGATGCTTTGCGGCTGATTATCAGCAACTTTAGTTAATTGCGGGTTTTGTGCTAATAAAGGTAAATCATGGTGGTTATTAAACGGCGTGCTGCTACCGTGCTCACTTTCGAGTTGAAATAGTTCTCTCACCTCGTGTTCACGGGCTATTTTTAGCGCTAAAAAAGCGGTTTGTATCAATTCTGAGGTGGGTAAGTTTTCTTCCACAAACCAGCGCCGACCAAATAATAACTTTTTTGCCTTGGTGCTACGGTAATTATCTGGACTAAGAATGGCCACTTGTAAATAAATTTGCTCATTCTGCTTTGCAGCGAGCACTCGAAAGTGAGTTGAAAACTCAATATTATCAAGCGTTTTGTTCACGCTTTCAAGGGTATGTTGATAACGTAAAAAATGTTGCGGTACTACCCAGCTTGCGTTACTCAATTGCACGATGGGTGCATAAGCGATTGGCTGCTCACAATTATATAGCAGTTCATTATGAGTATATTTGACTGCTGCAAAGTGGTTGTTTTTATTTGACATAACTAAACCAAGTAAACTCGCTAACGCGAAGCACTGAAGATGAGTTATTTACGCTGGAACGCTAGTCGATAGATCACAGTGCTGCGTTTAATTTATCACTATTTTTTGATAATCATCGAGTACTTGCTGAAAATAGCCACGGTCTTTATTTAACATTCGCGTGTAATGGGCTAGCAATTGATGAAGATATCGCTGCGCCTGTGTATGTTGCCAGATTTCAGAACCGGTAGCAGTTAATGGTTGTTGGCTATTAAAATTTACTTGAATCACTTCGTAAAAGCGGTTGTTTTCTTGCACCAACTGCTCTTTGATAAGACCTAAACCTAACGACTGTAAACCTTGTCGTAAGGCATAGG
Source organism: Pseudoalteromonas sp. (assembly GCF_036960685.1). Lineage (GTDB taxonomy): Bacteria > Pseudomonadota > Gammaproteobacteria > Enterobacterales > Alteromonadaceae > Pseudoalteromonas. The sequence goes on from NZ_JBALXK010000012.1 coordinate 124,403, forward strand.
TATGATGCACTGGACACACAATAAAACTGAGTTGTTCACGAAGCTTTACTGGGCAATTAGCGATGATCTGTTGTACTAACCTAAGCAGTAATTCTCCGCCGACTCCGGCGATAATAATCAGCTGCTTAGCAGATGATGACAGCTCAATGGTGGCTACGTCTTGACACAGTACTTGCCATTGGCAAGCTGCTGCTTGCTGGTCACTAAAGCGTATGAGCGTGTTTTTAAGTTCATCCATTAACGCAGGCACTATATCGACAAAATTTATTTGCGTGGCAGCACCACGCTTCAGAAGTGCCATACCAAGCTGACCATGATCACAACAACAATCCCAAATGACATCATACGGCGCGTTGATCAAACTATCGATGGTGCTAAGACGACTACTTAGCTTCATTTAACATGCATCTTGAGCCGTTTTATAGATCAATGCTTTTAAACTTCTATCACTGTCTATCTCAATAAAACCAGCTGTTGGCGCTAGACGTTCTACAAATTCAATCGCACCTTGGGTATGCTCAGCAATCAATGCTTTAAATGCGGCTTCACTTAACTCAGGGCTATTTGCACACAACAATAGCTGGGTATTGTCGTTGAGCAATTCAGGTAAGCGGCGCAGTACCTTTTGATAATCTTTAGTTAATATGAAACTACCCTTTTGAAAACTTGGCGGATCAACAATAATGACATCAAATGGCGCAGCTTTTTTAAGCTTACCAAACGACTTTAAAATATCGTGCGGTAAAAAGCTCACACCACGGTCAAAACCATTTAGTTGATGATTTTGTTTACCGGTGCGCAGTACCCCTTTATTCATATCCATATTGATCACGCTATCTGCACCGCCATGCAGCGCAGCAACCGAAAAACCACAAGTATATGAAAACAAATTCAATACTTTAGCGTGTTTGCTATGAGCTTGAACAAACTCTCGGCCACGGCGCATATCAGGGAATATACCGGTATTTTGACGGCTCATTAAATCAACTAAAAACTGACACTGCCCTTCATTTACTACATGAGGACTAGGCAATTGACCATATAGCAAAGTATTTTCTGTTTGCAGCCCTGCACGCTGTTGAAAAACCAACGAGGTAACAGTATCAACGGCATGTGTTTGTGACCATTCCCACAGTAACTGACTAAGCTGCTGTAATTCACTCGCGGGAATTTCCTCATAACAGACAACAAATAAGCACGGTGGATAAAAGTCGATATTTAAATGACTTAACTGCTCAACACTGTGGCCACGGCCATGAAACACACGACAAAGTTCATTGTCTGCTAAGGGCGCACTTTCAAGTGCATTAATAAGGGGCGTAAATTTATGCATTTTTAATTAACTGTTGTTGTAATTCATGGATCTCATCGCGTACTGAGGCGGCTTTTTCAAACTCTAAATCACTCGCATACGCATGCATTTTGGTTTCGAGCTGTTTAATTTGCACTGCAATCTCTTTGGCACTCAACACTTGCTTAGATTCTTTACGGATCAGCTGTAAATTGTCTTGCGGCCCAGCACGTTCGCCCACATCCATAATGTCGGTGATCTTTTTCAGTAACGCTTGTGGCTCAAGACCATTCTTAATATTGTAAGCATGTTGAATATCGCGACGACGCTGAGTTTCATCAATCGCTTTGGCCATCGATTTAGTCACGCGGTCACCGTATAAAATAGCCCTGCCATTTAAGTGGCGAGCAGCACGACCAATGGTTTGAATGAGTGCACGGGCCGAGCGTAAAAAACCTTCTTTATCCGCATCAAGTATGGCAACCAAAGATACTTCAGGCATATCTAAACCTTCTCGCAGTAAGTTAATACCTACTAACACATCAAACACCCCAGCACGGAAATCCCGTATAATTTCAACCCGCTCAACGGTATCGATGTCTGAGTGCAAGTAACGTACTTTCACATCATGCTCAGATAGATAGTCGGTTAAATCTTCAGCCATGCGTTTGGTCAATGTGGTTACCAATACACGTTCATCTAGCTCCACGCGCTTATAAATTTCAGACAATAAATCATCTACTTGCGTGGCTACTGGGCGTACTTCAATTTGTGGGTCGAGCAGCCCCGTTGGACGAATAACTTGCTCAGCAATGTCGTCACCACAACGCTCCAATTCAAAATCGCCTGGCGTTGCTGATACATAGATTGTTTGCGGTGCAATTGCTTCAAACTCTTCAAAGCGCAACGGCCGATTGTCCATCGCTGATGGCATACGAAAGCCATATTCAACAAGGTTTTCTTTACGACTACGGTCGCCTTTATACATAGCACCAATTTGCGATACGGTTACGTGAGATTCATCAATAATCATTAATGCATCATCAGGTAAATAATCAAGCAAGGTTGGCGGCGGATCGCCCGGAGTACGGCCAGACAAATAACGGCTGTAGTTTTCTATGCCTGAGCAATAACCAAGCTCGGTCATCATTTCAATATCGTATTGCGTTCGCTGTGCAACGCGTTGCTCTTCAACTAATTTATTAGCGCTGAGTAACTGCGCACGGCGATCTTTTAATTCTGCTTTGATATGCTCAACCGCATCAAGAATTTTATCTCTGGGAGTCACATAGTGAGTTTTCGGATAGATAGTTGCCCGCACTATGTGTTTTTCAACCGCGCCTGTTAGAGGATCAAAAATACTCAGGCGTTCGATTTCATCGTCAAACATTTCCACTCGTACTGCAAACGTGTCTGACTCTGCAGGAAAGATATCCACCACTTCACCGCGCACACGGTAAGTACCACGGCTAAAATCAATGTCATTACGGGTGTATTGGATCTCAGCTAAGCGGCGCAGCATATCGCGTTGGTCAATTTTTTCGCCAACTTTTAGCAACAACATCATTTTCATGTATGACTTTGGATCACCCAAACCATAAATAGCTGACACGGATGCCACAATAATTGTGTCTCTGCGCTCTAACAATGCTTTAGTTGCGCTTAAGCGCATCTGCTCTATGTGCTCATTGATTGAGGCATCTTTTTCAATAAAGGTATCGCTGGCTACAACATACGCTTCTGGCTGATAGTAATCATAATACGAGACAAAATATTCCACTGCGTTGTGCGGGAAAAACTCTTTCATCTCGCCGTAAAGCTGTGCTGCAAGGGTTTTATTGTGCGCCATGATGATCGTTGGGCGATTCAAATCATTGATAATATTTGCCATGGTAAACGTTTTACCTGTGCCAGTAGCACCGAGTAAAGTTTGATGAGCAAGCCCGGCTTCTAATCCCTCACATAGCTGTGCAATCGCGGTGGGTTGATCCCCAGCGGGTTTAAATTTAGACACCAGTTGAAAATGGTCGCTCATGCTTGGCACTCCTGTACAGCTTGGTTACTGATCATATTCAGTTCTTTCATAAACCATTTATAAGCCACCATAGCAGTAAATAAATTACCCAAGGCAGCGCCAATCAGTAAGCCAGGTAAACCAGCGTATAAATTACCAATGTAGGCAAATGGTACATAAAAAATAAATAGTCGGATCACACTTAGAATTAACGCGTTCATAGGTTTATGTAAGGCATTAAACGATGAGTTAGTTAAAATAATCACGCCTTGTAAACCGTAACTCAAAGGTAAGGTAAATATAAATAAGGTGATCACATCAATGACCAATTGTTCTTTACCAAACAGCTGGCTGATCACACCTGACAATGCAATCAGCAGTAAATAAATAACAAACTGCCAAATCATCACAAACTTTAATGTAGTTGTATACGCGTCTTTAACACGGCAAAGTTTACCTGCACCGAAATTTTGGCTAATAAACGGCGGTAATGTCATCGATAACGCTAATACCACAAGACTGGCAATTGATTCAATTCGACTGCCCACACCAAACGCCGCCACCGCTTCAGGACCATGATACGCAACCATGGCAGTCATGACCGCCATAGCAACCGGCGTTAGCATATTTGCACCTGCCGCAGGTAAACCTATTTTTAATATTTTACGAATAGAACTTAATGGTGTTTGGCTATTTGCTTTTAAGCTTAATAAGCCTTTTTTAACTGCTAATAAATATAAAATAATAATCACCGCAACCGCCCACGCAATAACGCTGGCAATTGCTGCGCCTTGAATACCCAGCGCAGGAATAGGCCCAAAGCCAAAAATTAATATCGGATCGAGCACAGCATTAATAAGCCCTGCCCCACCCATCACTATGCTGGGTGTTGTAGTGTCACCACTGGCACGCAATACAGAATTTCCCACCATCGGCGTTATTAAAAAAACACTGCCTAAAAACCACACGCTCATGTAATCGTGGATCAACGGTAAAACAGCATCCCCTGCGCCTAGTAATTTAAAAATGGGAGCGATAAGTAGATACCCAAATAAAGATAAACACACCACCATTACTACAGCAATTAATAATGCCATACTGGCGTCAAAGCGTGCCTCTTCAATATTATTACTGCCAAGCGCTTTAGCAATTACCGCAGAGGTGCCAATGCCCAAACCAATTGCAAGGCTTATCACGGTAAAAGTAACGGGAAAGGTAAAGCTAACCGCGGCCAAGGGTTCAGTGCCGAGCAAACTAATAAAAAATGTATCGACAATATTAAACATCATTAAAGTGATCATCCCAAAAATCATCGGGATCGTCATTTTCTTCAGTGTTGGCACGATGGGATCGTTTAATAAATCGGGAGCTGTGTTAGTCTGCAAAGTTACGCGCATGGGAATAAATAAACCTCTTTTATTAAGCGTGCTATTTTAAAGCATCGAGGCTTTGCAAGCCACGCATTTATCAAGTGATTATAAATTGCTGATAAAAACACCTAAAAAAGAATAGAAAACTGTTCTTTTTAGGTGCTTAGTGACAATTTCACTTCGAACCTCTACTAAAAACAATAAAAATACATTTTTATAACCTTTATCACAAAAACATCGCGGCTGGCGCTGCATTTTTACACAAAATTTGCGTTAATCGAATCGTCACGAATAAATTTACTTATCAACCGCGCTCCTTTCAGCTTAAATTTACAAGTTGTTGTTTTAAAATAAGATAAAAAAACTGTTTTAAATGCTTGATATCCTCACAGCACCCTAAAAACATGGCTCTGCCAACGTTCTTAAAGTTTCATGAACAGAGTTATCCACAGAAACCGTGGATAACTCTTGCAAAGCCACGTTAATAAAGGCCTACAAAGGGGCGACTTAAACACCCTAGTATCAATGTTGGCAAATACTAACTTTAGATAATTTGACTCAAACATGTAGCCGCCGACCTAAACTGATAATTAACACGGGTTAAAATGATAAACCTTTTTTTATCATATACGCCGCGCGGGGCTAGGCGATAAAAGGCGGACAATAAAAAAGCAGCTTTCGCTGCTTTTTTATTCGGTGGTGGTCTTTGCTAACTTGAGAAGTGCAGAGATAGGTTGTGATAGGTCTTCACCTGTCTCATATTGCCTGTCTATGAGCTCCTCAGCACCTCTAATCAACTCAATGAACTCACCGTGAGGGTTATTAGTAAAGTGCTTTAAATGGGACGTACGGCTCGCTAGCTTACGATTACGTACTAAATCTACAATCTCCTTTGGCACACCTTCTTGACTTAATAAACTGCATAACTCTGATAACGATTCATCAGTAATTTTTTGCAAATGCCTCTCGGGTATTTTTACCATAGCCTCTAACATATAGAAACGATAAGAAAAAACGCCTAAAGCGACAATGCCGCAAAGCAACAACAATACAATAAGAACATCCATACTAACTTACCTTTCAACTCGCCTCGGGATAGCAACGCTAGTGCAAGAAACAAAAGATTTGCGTTAATCCCTATGCTGTAAACATCCCAAAGTAACCAACTATCGTCACTGTATTCATTTGGCCTACCACTAAGATTCAATCCCATAATGTTGCGATCAATAAACATTAAAGTGTTTAAAAATGCGTTTATGGCCATAGTAATAAACACCAGTTTAACCAGTTCGTTAAACATTACACCGAATAACCAATGAAAACCTATTACCGCAAAAGCCTGAAAAAGCGAGAAGACTGCCCATACTAAGTACCAATAGTAAATTTGGTCATCAATAACTAACAGGCTTAATACATTGCTATGCAGGTAATCACCTAATGCCAATCCAGCAGACATAACTCCCGCTGAAATAGCAATAGAATAACTTTTTGGTTTCCGATAGAACGCCAATACAAACGCAACTATAAAAGCGATTAACTCAAGTTTATTGAATGAATAACTTAAAATCACACCAATAGTTGGCAGCTCCATTATTGAGGTTTTTTATCTTTGACTGGATGCCCACCGCCGCCATTCATCAGTTTTTGTTCTGACTCTAGGACTGCGGCAAAATCCATCTTCGGATCCAAAGCTGTTTTTTGCTGTAGTTTATTGTTCTGGTTTAGTTCTTTTAGATTAGATAGATTGATTGAATTATCTATTTTCATATTTAAACTCCTTTATTATTAAATACGCGCGCAAAATCTACACCAGCGTTTCTATTTTTACAACAACCTCGCAAATTTACACTTCAATTTCAGTAAAAGGTAGTAGAGGTGCTGAACCAACAATTCTGCCATTCTCTACGTATACCGCGCCTGTTTGAACGCTATCACCTAGTACAATGCTTTGGCTGCTGTCGCTGTATTCGACTAGCGTTGTGCCGTTTGTGTTAACTGTGACTATTGTTGCTATGGTGCGCTGGGTTTTATCAAGTACTGAGCCTAGTCGATTTAGTGTGTTAGACATTGCTGATCACCTGTATTGTTTGGCTAACTGTAATAGCGCCTTGGTCGCTGATACTGGCGTTAATTGTCATGCTGTCGCAGGTGGCTTTAAATACTGAATCTGTGTAAGTGATACCAACTAACATACCTGGGCGAATTGGTGGTAAGTCGTCTAAAAGCTTGGTTCTGATCGTTGTATTTTGCTTGTTACCGCTGTTAGCCAGCTCACACGTTCCGCGCTGGCGAGCAGCTTGGTTGTGGGTGATTAGTGTGTCTACGACATCATTGGCAAACTGATCGCCAAGTGTACCCGCACGTTTGATTTTACACGCTACGCCTTGCTGTTCACCTCGCACAAATACCGCGTTATGCTCTTGGTTGATGGTTTGGCTAGTGCTGTGCTCAAGTATGATTGAATCGTTAAGGATCACATCACATATTGCATTGGCTGTGTCCCATGGCATAACGGGCCATGCTGGTACTACTGAGACAGTTTTAGTTGCGTCGTTAATATCGAGTATTGCGCCAACTGATTTAGCCACACTTAACAGTGCCGCAGCTGGGGTTAAATTCGTATAAGTAAATGCGCCTGTTGGGATTGGATAATCAATCATTTTATTATCGAGTGACCAACCCGTATTAACGAGTATGTCAGACATGATCCCCGCTAATGTTTTAGCGGTTGGATTAGCGTAGTTTGTAGCCCTTGCGTAAGGGTTAGATAGTAACGCAAAACGACTGCGACAACTTGCGCTATAGCTAGCATTTGCAAAACGGTTGCTAGTGCTTGGCTGCTCACAAATGACATAAAAGTCATAGCCATTTAGCGAGATTTTAAGCTCGTGGCCCAGAGCGCGCTCAAAGTCGATGCGTGAGCAAAATTTAATATTAGCTGTTGCGCTAAATTGGCCGCGAGATACAGAGTAATTAACGCTGTTGATTAGTATTTTTAAATCATCTGAAACACGCACACAATTAATGGTTGGCTGCATGATGTATGTATTCCTAATTTGGGGTTCTATGGGGATTTTACGATCAATGGTTGGTACGTCATCATCACCGCGCACTAAGCCGCCCGGTAAGCCCCAATAGCAAACTTTGTCGGGGTTGTTAAAGCGCATGACTAAGCGGCCATTGTGTACCGCTGCTGGCTCTGTGAACTCTAAATTGACATAGCCTTTAAACGGATGGTTACGCCAATAACAAATGTATTCTTTATCAGTTTCACCGTAGTGTATTACCAGCTCACTTGACTCTAAAAGTGGCTTTACATGCCAATGTAGTTCGCGAGCTGTTTTGAGTAATTCAGAGCTATTCCAAAGCGCTTTAAGCTCAGTTTGCTCAAAATCTAACTGAGTTAACCAGTTAAAATCCTTTTCGTTATATTCAATTGCTGTGATGATTTTATAAGGCATTTGAATAACGTTTGATACATAGCCGCTGTTGCCCCATGTAACGCTATTTTGTGCTGTGATTAATGCAATGGTTTGCCAGTCAAAACTAAATGCGATAGGGACTAATTTAGCGTTGCTAAAAGCAGTTTCAAACTCGGTTTTAACTGACTCTGTTTGCCATGCTAACGCTTTGCCTTGCGTGATTAATGGCGGGTTTAACCAGCTTAAATCCAACTCGATACCAATATTCGCTTGCAAAAACGGTAACGTTGGATCAACTGGCCCAGTGTCATCACCAAAGCGCATAATCAGTGGTGATGTATTTATTACATGCGGTTTAGTAAATCGCATCACCAACGCGGTATCATTGCCAATGACATCCATGTCATTTTGATTGCTTAGTTGTAGCGGCGATTTATTAACCTGATATGGATTAATAAAACGTAGTTCAATCATGCTACTGGCGGCTCGTATGGTAATGGATTGTTTGGATCGAAGCTAATTAGATCAACTGCAATTGGTTGCACATTATCTATAATAGCTGCGTTAAACTCATTGTTATCATCAAGCATCACACACATAAGAGTGCTTTCTGATGAATAAGAAACAGGAAGAAAAACACCTAGGCTAGAACCATAAATTTTCCGATGGGATAGCATCTTCCCGTCTTTTCTATTAAATATTTGCAACCGTTCAGCTGCGCCATCTAAATTAAATTCTAAAAATGAAACCAAATTTATAGACGGTGATAAGTGTTTAATATTAGGATAATGCATCACCATTGCTCCAAGTTAATCCATACGCAACCGGTATGACTACTACCGCTCGGAATTAAATAATATTGGATATTATCAATAACTTTAATGACTGGCATCGGGTCAGAGTTGTAACCGGGACTATTTGCTAACATAGCTCCGGGCAGCAAACCTCTGCTGTAAGGAATAGTTTGATTTTGATAATTACTAGATACATCCAAATTGCCATCACCCATCAACAAATATATTGGAGAAAAAACAGTTATTGATGAAGCATCTGAGTGTCTACCAGCAACATAAAGCCTATCACCTAAACTAATTAGTGAAGCATCATACGGTGAATCAGATCCATCCAACGGATGAACAATAGTTAGGCGTTCTGTACTACTATCTGATATTTTGTAATGCAAAGTCGTTGTATAGCTAGTTTGTTGACTATTAATAGAACCGGATAAAGAAATAAATGTAGCTGGGTCATTTGGGTATAGTGAATTAAAATCCCCCATGAAAAATGAAGCGGCTGGTCGTGTTCCAGTATAATTAACATTATAAGCACCTTCACAAGTCAGAAATAAATAGAAAGCTTTACCTGTGCCTATTAAAAACCATTTACTGTTAAGATTTATACCAGTCGAATAACTATAAAATTCAAAATATGAACTCCTTCTCCCTCGGTTATCTCTATTAACATAATCCTGACACCCTTCAACTCTAATATTTTCACGCGCATTATCATTGTTTGCACTAAATACAGCGTATCCTCCGCTACCTACATTATTATCATTTCTTAATGTTAGTAAAGGCGGACTTGCTATTTCATCTTCAACACTCCAACCAAGCCCTGTTTTCGTACCATAACCTTCAACTAAGCATTTTTTTAATACATTCATATATTCGCTTGGTTTGCCATCAACTACTTGCGGCGCACCATCATCATCCCAGCGGTACATTGTTACTGGTAAAGTCATAATTTAATCCTTATTCCCACGAAAACTTAAAGTTGAATTGTCACGTACTATTTCAGAATGCCCGGGTGATACTGAGCGCGTAACTATGGTTGGTTTACTGGCGGCTAAGGTTTCAAACAAGAATGCTTCACCGGGGTTTAGTCCTGCACCAAATGCCTCTTTACGTAATATAAAATACGGTGCGCCTGCGAATGAATTAATCGGCGCGCAGTCGTTTAGCGTATCGCCGCTGTATATGCTGCCAACAAACTCGCCAATCACGTTGTACGCTGTGGTTGATGTAAACACGATGGCCCAGCGCTGCGCTATTGCACCAATATTTGTAAGCTCAATTGGGTATTGTGTTGTATTGATAGCGCTTGATGCACCCGCGCCAAAATCACCAAAATTGTTTTGCCACGCGGCTAATGTGCGCTCGTCTTTTGTTTGCGCTTGAAAGTCACCAAGCACTTGCACACTGCTAACCGTTGCGCCTGCGGGATAAGCGCGGTTTAACGGTGTTAGTAGGCTTAATGTGTTGCTGTCGATTGCGTCAATTAGCGCTAATTCTGATTGTATTGCAGTGATAATAAACGGCGGTGAAAATGCGCTTATTCCCGCGTTTATTGTGATGTCACCCGTTACTGCATCATAGCTGTAATTGTCATCAGTTACAGACCAGCAACTTGCACCGGTGCTGTCTACAATATCGATAAAATCAGCGTCAACTAAAACTGTAATTGTTTGGCCGCTTGCAAGCGTTGCAGCCGCTGTACGCTCACGGTTTTGCACACTAACAGGGTTAAACGTATGAAAAATTGCTACAGTGCCACCGCCCGGTAATTTTGATGTATCAAAACCGCCCTCTGGTGCGGGTACAGTCACTTGAGAAACTTCGTTGTAATCGTAACGAATTGAATCAGGACGAACATCAACCGTAAACGTTATATCAACGTAACCCGTTGCACTCACTTCACCAGTCGCATTCGTGCCACTTATAGCGCCGCTCAAATCACTTGATGCACTAAATGTTGTGCCATCCGTTGTTGTATAAGTGATATAAAGCGAGTCTCTTGCAAACGAGCTGTTAGGTAATTGCCATTGTTTAGAACGGGTTTTTCTATCACCTTTGATGATTGTAGCGCCCAAATTATCTTCAACAGAGCCGTTGAAGTCAGCGCCATCTATATCTGTAATTACACCAGTTTCATAGTCAATAGTTGCAAATACGTAGCCATTTGCAATAAAACGACCTTGCGCATCGGCTTTGTAAATAGACGTTTCACCTACTTTTTTAAGGCGACAATAACCGGGTAGAACACTCTCACCCGCTGCTAACGTAATTGTTGGGCTGCTAGTAAAAGAATGAAATCTAAAGTCGTCTTTACTAAAATAATTCAGGGTAAAATATTGGTCTTTTGTTACTGCTGAAAATCTAGGAAGCGTAACTGAAATAGTATTCCCAGTAATAGTTAGATCTGACTGCTTTAAATCAATAGTGACAACTTTATATACTTGACGTTCATAGGCTGCACCCCACGGTGGAAAATACAATTCGGTGGTTAACTTATAGCTTTGATAGCTAGCATTAAATACCGGGGACTCAATCAATAAATCAGGTACTTCAATGTTTATTTCTGTTATATCACCGTAACTAAGCACCCGAGTGCTTCTAAATCCAACTTCACTATCAGGGCTTAAATTTAATGCTTGAGTAATCGTTTGAATACTCGGTGTTAAAGAGCGACTTGCAGACTCGACTCGAAGCTCTTGCCCTTGCGCATCAACTGGCGCAGTTAATAAACTAGTACCGTGGTACTTGGTGCTAGCTAATGACAAATAAGGCAGCATTTCCGCCACTGTGTCTGTGTCTTTTAGGTTTTGAGCTTCAACTAGTAAAACATTGACTAATGGGTCATCAGGTTGGTCGCTTAGAAATATATGCGCGTCTTGCAGGCGGCTTGAATCGTCTGTGCTAAGCGCAGGATATAATTTAACGAGATCAAATGATGATCGGGCATGGTCAATGTCACTGATTGAACTAAACACATCGTTTAATTTACCGCTAACAATCGCGTTACTGGTGCGGTGGCCGCCTGCGTGTGGCTCGTTGCCAATACGCTGTGGTTTGAATATTTTTAAATCGGTTCTAAGCATCGTTTATTCCTAAGTTAAACCGTTTTTAAACGTAAATTAATGTTTTGAAAGTGTGCTGGGGCGGCATCTGCAAAATGCGTATGCGGCACGGCTTCTACGGCTTTTTGGCTGTGGTCCCACACCACATTAAACACAGTGCCGCGTATGGTTATTTCAAACGCTGTAAGGGTTGTTTGTGCATGCTCATGCAATGGTGTAAATA
>NZ_JBALXK010000013.1:0-4393 GCF_036960685.1 Pseudoalteromonas sp.
AAAAAGAAAATGGCAGGGCTAGACGATGATTATCGCTCAACCCTGTTAGAATCTGGGATTAAAATGCGCTAGCCGTGCCTTTCACATCCCTAGAACCTTTTACTACTTCTCTTCGCTAATCAAACATAGTAAAATTTGTGCAATTTCCTAATTATAATGAGCTTTTATAATGTCTATCCCAAGCAGCCTATTAAGCCAACTTGTTAAACTTGCCCTTGATGAAGATTTAAACTATCAAACAGCAGAGCAAGGCGACATCACAGCACAATTAATTCCCGCGACGCAACAAGCCAACGCTAAAGTGATCACCCGTGAAGATTGCGTGTTTTGCGGTAAAGACATTATTTTAGAAGTATTTAAACAAGTAGACCCAAGTGTTGTAGTAAATGTACTGGTTAATGATGGCGATGCAGTAAAAGCAGACGGTACATTATTTACAGCAACAGGCTCCGCTCGCGCTATTTTAACCGCAGAGCGAACGGCACTTAACTTTGTACAAACGTTATCTGGCACTGCCACTACCACTTCAAAGTATGTAAAAGAGCTCGCAGGAACTACCACGCAATTGCTCGACACCCGTAAAACCATACCGGGGCTTAGAGCACTGCAAAAATACGCAGTAAAATGTGGCGGTGGCGCAAATCATCGTATCGGTTTATTTGATGCGTTTTTAATAAAAGAAAACCACATCGCCGCCTGCGGAGGTATTGATAAAGCGGTAGCGCAAGCAAAACTTAATCACCCAAGCAAACCAGTAGAAGTGGAAGTTGAATCACTTAATGAGCTAGATCAAGCCATTACAGCGGGTGCTGATATTATAATGCTGGATAACTTTAGTGTTAAGCAAATTCAGCAAGCGGTAGAGCTTACCAATAAGCGCGCTAAGCTTGAAGTGTCAGGCAATATGACTTTAGAAACACTGCGCACTTACTCACAAGCGGGGGTTGATTTTATTTCCAGCGGCGCACTTACAAAAAATTTACAATCAATTGATTTGTCTATGCGTTTTGAGTAATTATTCTTTTGTATTAGAATTTTATATTTACCTAATCCGTTGACAATTTGAGCAAAAAAGCATTAAATACGCCGAAAGGCTTATTCTGTAACAAACTGTTAATTTTAGTACCTCAGATACTAAAAAATAGTGTTAACATAAGCCTCTAGGATTAATTAAATAGCCTTTAACCAATCCTAAAGAACTATTTTTTGTTGTTACTTTGCTGAATATCGTTTTAAATATGTGTGCTCAGTAAAATTAACAACTATAAAAACAACTATCGAGTGTAGTTATTTTTTAAATTCGATGAAATGCAGCTAACATCGCTTTCAATAAGCAATTTTAGTGCTAAAGTAGTTCTAACAGAGTAATTTTAAAAAAACCGTAAGATAAGGCAGTTACAGTAGCTACCGTGATAACCACGTTACTAACATAACTTTTTTAACTTACAAAAAACACTATCCTTTAGGAGAGGAACATGGAAAAAATGACACAACAAAGTCAAAAGGGTTTTACCCTAATTGAATTAATGATTGTTATCGCAATCATCGGTATTCTTGCTGCTATCGCATTACCGCAATACCAAACTTACACTAAAAAAGCACGCTTCTCTGAAGTTGTACTAGCTGCATCTTCAGTAAAAGGTTTAGTTGATGTGTGTTACCAAACGCGTGGCGCAGGAGTATTAACTGCATGTGATACTGCTGGTGAGATTGGTCTAGATGCAGCTGGCGCTCAAGCGGGAACTCATGTAGCTACCGTTACAATTGCAGAAAATACAGCAGCTATTACAGCAACAGGTCAAGCTACTGTTGACAGTGCAACATATGTTTTAACTCCTTCAGAAGTAGCTGGAAGCCTTACATGGGAGCAAACAGGCACATGTATTGCTGAAGGTGTTTGTTAAATTAATTAGAATGAAAAAGCTCTCAGGCTTTTCATTAATCGAGCTAATGATTACCATCGCCATTATGGGGATTCTGGTATCATTAGCTCTTCCTGCCTATAACAATCACTATAAACGCGCTAAATTTACTGAAGTCGTACTTGCAACTAATGCCCTGCAACGCGCTATTGAAGTTTGTTTTTATACTAAAGAAACACTTAATAATTGTGATTCATTCAGTAAAATAGGTGCTAGTAAATCGGATTACCTCGCCCCAAAGCTTATTGCTAATATTGAGATTTCTAACACAGCGGGTAGTTATAAAATAACCTCCACTGCAAGCAGTGAAGCTTCACTATCAAATGCTGGGGATACATATATAATGATTGCAAATATAAATGCAAATCAACTTCAATGGGAGTTATCTTCCGCAAGTACATGCATTAGTGAAGGGACTTGTTAAACGTAATTACACCATTTATTTTTGTTACATTAACAATGCCATTCTTGGTAATTACCCCGCAAATAGTTTTGCACTCAGTTGCAAAATCTGTCAATTCAAAAAACTCATTCATTTCTATTGGGGGAATCGATTGGCCAATTAACTTGTCGTACAACGGGCGGTTTTTAGTGCTAACAGCTGGTTCATTAAACGAATAAAAATCCTCGAATGTATACCCACCTCTCGCATCGCCTTTTGAAATTGCAAAATATGATGCCTGCCATTTCACAATATAAGCTAAGCGCTGACTGTCAATTTGCTTTACACCATAACCTAAAGAAATTACTTGCAAAAATACGATAAGTATCAGGTTGGTGATATTTTCTTTTCTTGTTTTCACTGGCGATAATAACCAAAAACAAAGTACCGGCCCGAGAATTAAATCAATTGATAGAATGATTCCAGCAAGTCCAGCTAAGTCTGTTAAATAATGTCTACCTGCATAAAACCACTGAGAATAAATATAAAAACCAGCAATCGATAATACAAGTAGTCCGAGTAAAAAATGCAAACCAGACCATTTTAGTTTTCTTAAATAAATTACATTCATTTACGCATTACACTCCAACTGAAAGTGAAACAAATTGAATTAGGTCTATTTAATCAGCTTAAGTTTATCTAATCAATTGTTTAAGCAGTTAAAGCTGGCTACTATAGAGTATAATAATTTTTTATTTCCTAAACGTAATTCGGAATAAAGCAATGGCTAAAGAAACAGATAAAAAAGGACAAGATACCTTCGAATGGGTTGGTGTAAGCGCCCGAGGGAAACGTTTAGAAGGTGAAATGAATGGGATGAGTATAGCTTTAGTCAAAGCCCAATTACGTAAACAAGGTATCACCCCTTCAAAAGTTAAACGCAAAGCCAAACCTCTATTTGGCGCACGTATGCAAAAAATCACGCCAAAAGACATTGCACTGGTTACGCGGCAAATTGCCACTATGTTGATGGCGGGCGTGCCGTTAATTCAATCTATTGAAATGATTGGTACCGGTGCTACTAATAAAAGTGTTGGTAAGTTAATGGAAACCATTGGTGATGAAGTGAAAGCCGGTGGTACTTTATCTAACGCACTACGCAAACACCCCCGTTATTTTGATGACCTATATTGTGATTTAGTCGCCTCCGGTGAACAATCTGGTGCGCTGGATAAAATATTCGACCGGGTTGCCCTTTATAAAGAAAAGTCCGAAGCACTAAAGTCAAAAATTAAAAAAGCCATGTTCTACCCGATTGCGGTGTTAGTTGTGGCGTTAATTGTTACCTCAATCCTACTTATATTTGTAGTGCCACAATTTCAAGATATATTCGCAGGCTTTGGTGCTGAACTTCCCGCATTTACTTTATTTGTTATTGCTATCTCTGAGTTTATGCAGGAATATTGGTGGATCATACTGATTATAATGGTAGCCGCTGGTTACGCTTATAAAGAAGCGTTGTTAAAAAGTAAAAAGCTGCGGGATGCTAACGACCGTGCGATTTTAAAACTACCTGTGATTGGTATGATTTTAAACAAAGCAGCCGTAGCGCGTTATGCTCGTACCCTTTCAACCACCTTTGCGGCAGGTGTGCCATTAGTTGATGCGCTAGATTCCGCAGCTGGTGCCTCTGGCAATGCTGTTTATCGTTATGCTATTTTAGATATTAAAGCTGAAGTAAGTTCGGGTAATCAAATGAACTGGGCGATGCGCAACTCAAAAATATTCCCTGATATGGTGATCCAAATGGTGGCCATTGGTGAAGAGTCTGGCTCTTTGGATGGCATGCTGGCAAAAGTTGCAACTATTTATGAGCAAGAAGTTGATGATGCGGTTGATGGTTTATCAAGCCTTTTAGAGCCGCTTATCATGGCTGTGCTTGGTGTATTAGTAGGTGGTTTGATCATCGCTATGTACTTGCCTATTTTCCAACTTGGGTCGGTCATATAATAGCTGTAAGCTGTAAGCTGTAAGCTGTAAGCTGTAAGCTGTAAGCTGTAAGCTGTAAGCTGTAAGCTGTAAGCAAGAA
>NZ_JBALXK010000013.1:4491-126911 GCF_036960685.1 Pseudoalteromonas sp.
TAGCTGTAAGCTGTAAGCTGTAAGCTGTAAGCTGTAAGCTGTAAGCTGTAAGCTGTAAGCTGTAAGCTGTAAGCAAGAATGTTCCTAATTTATATTAAGCAATGCAACATTTTTTATTTAAGTGTTTTATTCACCACAGAAATTAAGAGAAGCAAGCAATAAAAGGCCCTAGGTTCTAGGGAAGTGACTAGCTGCTAGGTGTACTTTATTTTGTGGGAACAGGCTTTAGCCGTGATAGTGTTTGAGGTTATGTGTTAAAGCCAATCGGCGCTAAAGCGCTTTCCTACGGTTGTGAAAGTATATACAGTCGCGAGGTAAACTCGCTGCTACCAATGCGTAGGCGCGGGTTTACCCCGCGCAATTAGATTATAGTTCTTGCAGTGATTAATTCACAAAGAGGTTAAGAGGCGCTGCGCTTTAGAGAAGTAATAAAGGTTCTAGGGAAGTGACTAGGTGCTAGGTGTATTTATCCCACTGCTCGCAGCCCGTGGTTTTCTCATTTACTCTCATTCACTTCTCTTTGTAAAAATGGTTTTTAACTTAATTTTTTAGGTATGTAATGCACGAATTTTTTCTCGATGTAATCACAGTAATGCAAAGCCAACTGTGGTTTTATTTACTCACTGTTGGCTTAGTTAGCCTATGTGTTGGCAGCTTTTTGAATGTAGTGATTTATCGGCTGCCGCTGATGATGCAACGTGAGTGGCAAACAGAATGCCGTGTTTTACTGGCTGACGATTTACAGCCGTCTAAAACAGCTAATACAGAGGCTGAATTCAATCTAGTAAAGCCCAACTCGACCTGCCCTAAATGCAAAACGGCAATTAAGCCGTGGCAAAATATCCCTGTAATTAGCTGGTTATTATTAAAAGGCCGCTGCGCTAGTTGCAGTAATCCAATATCCGTACGTTACCCTATTGTTGAAATGCTCACTGCTATTTTAAGCTTAATAGTCGCCTACACCTTTGGCGCGACTGAGCAGGCACTACTGTATATTTTAATGACTTGGGTATTAGTCGCGCTGACCTTTATTGATATTGACCACATGCTGCTACCCGATCAACTCACTTTGCCACTCGTTTGGCTAGCACTGATTGCCGCAGTAATGGGTATTACAATTTCACCTACTGATGCGATTATTGGTGCAGCGTGTGGTTACTTAAGTTTGTGGAGCGTATTTTGGCTATTTAAACTGATCACTGGCAAAGAAGGCATGGGCTATGGTGATTTTAAACTATTAGCCGTATTTGGTGCCTTACTAGGTTGGCAGTCATTACTCACCATTATTCTATTATCGAGTGTAGTTGGCGCTGTTATTGGTATCGCACTTTTGAGTATTCAAGGCAAAGATAAAGCCACGCCTATTCCGTTTGGCCCTTACCTCGCCATTGCTGGCTGGGTTACCTTATTATGGGGCTCACAGCTGCAAGCATTCTATTTTAATTGGTTAGGTTATTAGATGGAGAATGTAGTTGATAAACCAATTAAAAATTGGGTTTTAGGACTGACTGGCGGTATTGGCTGCGGTAAAAGTGCGGTGAGTGCTATGTTTGAGGAGCTTGGCGTTACAGTCGTAGATGCTGATATTATCGCCCGCCAAGTTGTTGCGCCAAATAGCAATGGACTAGCAGCCATTAGCGAACATTTTGGTAATGAGATATTAAACCCCGATGGCAGTTTAAATCGCGCTAAGTTACGAGAGGTTATTTTTGCCGATAACGCACAAAAAACTTGGCTTAATAATTTACTGCACCCACTGATCCGTGAAAAAACCCTCTTAGACTTAAACCGTGCAAAAAGCGTGTATGTGGTGCTTGTTGCCCCCCTATTATTTGAAAATGGCCTTGAACAGTATTGTGATCGCACGTTAATAATTGATGTGCCTGTTGCGGTGCAGCTTGAACGGACTATTGCCCGCGATAATATTAACGAGCAACAAGCGCTCAGTATTATTGCCGCGCAAATGTCGCGCGAGGATAAACTCCACCGTGCTGACGATGTGGTTGATAATAATCAACCGTTGGCTTTAGTCGCCATTGTGATACAACAATTGCATGCGCAGTATTTAACACTGGCTGCGAAAAAATAAACTAAATACTTAGATAAACAAAAACTTTCCAGCTTTTTGTTGGCAAATTACCTTAAATCGATAAGACTAATGTTATACCATTCTTTTTTCTGATAAATTGCTGGCAATGAAAGGATCTAACCAAGGTGCGCAATGAATATTAATTCACCATTACTTAGAAAGTTTATTACGCTTGGCCGTATTGACGCAGAAACAGTCAAACTCAAACAACGTGAGTATGCCTCAACAGCAGAGCTGATCGCTAAATGCAGCGGTATTGATGGCCATGAACTTGCCGAGCAATGCATTGATTTATTCCGAGTTCCCTATTTTGACCTGCGTGATTTTAATGTAGAACTGATCCCAAAAGAGTTAGTTAAAGAAAAACTGATCAAAGAACATCACATTCTCCCTCTCGTTAAAAAAGGTCGTAAGCTTTATATTGCCGCCTCTGATCCGACTGATTACGGCGCCTTTGAGAATTTTGAATTTAGTACTGGGCTTTCGTGTGAAGTAGTGGTGGTTGATTATCGTCAGCTCGAAGCAAAAATTGAGCAACTACTTGATGCCTCAGGCAGCTTGCACTTAAGCGATGAAGAATTTAAAGAGTTTAGTGATCTAGATGCCGATGGCCCACGCGAGCAGCAAAACAACGGTGAAGATGAAAAAGACGATGCGCCAATTATTGTCTACATCAATAAAATTTTGATGGATGCGATAAAAAAAGGCGCCTCAGATTTACACTTTGAACCCTATGAACATAAATACCGCGTACGTTTTCGTATTGATGGTATTTTGCATGAAATGGCCAGCCCGCCAAACAGCTTAGCTACGCGTTTATCGGCACGTATAAAAGTTATGGCACGTTTAGATATCGCTGAAAAACGTAAACCACAAGATGGCCGTATCAAGTTAAAAATCACCGAACGTAAAAGCATTGATTTCCGGGTAAGTACCCTGCCGACCTTATGGGGCGAAAAAATCGTAATGCGTATCCTTGATTCATCAAGTGCAATGTTAGGCATTGATGTACTTGGTTATGAACCTGAGCAGAAAAAGCTCTACATGGATGCGCTGCAACAACCACAAGGCATGATCTTAGTTACCGGCCCTACTGGATCTGGTAAAACGGTTTCACTTTACACTGGATTGAATATTCTTAACCAGCCGGAACGCAATATCAGTACCGCGGAAGATCCGGTTGAAATAAACCTCGAAGGGATCAACCAAGTACAAATTAACCCGCGCGCCGAGATGACCTTTGCCAATGCGCTAAAAGCCTTCTTACGTCAAGATCCTGATGTGGTGATGGTGGGTGAGATCCGAGACCTTGAAACTGCAGAAATCTCAATAAAAGCGGCGCAAACGGGTCACTTGGTTATGTCTACCTTGCATACCAACTCAGCACCAGAAACCCTAACGCGTTTACTTAATATGGGCGTGCCTGCGTATAACGTGGCCAGCTCGATTAGCTTGATCATCGCACAGCGTTTAGCCCGTCGTTTATGCCCAAAATGTAAAGCACCTGAAACGTTGCCAAGTGAAGAGTTACAACGCCAAGGCTTTAGCCCAGAACAAATAAGCGAACTCACTTTATTTGCTCCCAAAGGCTGTGACAGCTGCACCGATGGCTATAAAGGCCGGGTAGGTATTTATGAAGTAATGCAAATTACCCCTGAAATTGCGCAAATTATTATGCGTGGTGGTAATTCATTAGAAATAGCCGAGGTGTCATTGAAGGCTGGTTTTAATAATTTACGCTTATCAGGCCTTCGTAAAGCCGCCGCCGGTATGACCTCGCTTGCAGAAATAAACCGCGTTACTAGTTTTTAAGAACTCAGGTTCCTAGGCTTTAGGTTCTAGGAATCGCAAACAATATATATGAGAAGATGTTATGCCAACAGTTGTAAGCTGCCCAACTTGTAAAGCCCAAGTAGAATGGTCAGAGAAAAGTCCGCACCGCCCTTTTTGCTCTAAACGCTGCCAGTTAATTGATCTAGGCGAATGGTCGTTTGAAAACAATAAAATCTCTGCACCAATTACCTCTGCGGATGATTTAAGCCAAGATATGATTGAAGATATTGAAGCTATGCTTGCTAAAAACGACGATGATTTTTTCAAATAGAACAAGCTTTATTCGTACAAAGAATTGATTCACAAAGAGGTTAAGAGGCGCTGCGCTTTAGAGAAGTAATTATAAAAGTAGGGGCTAGGTTCTAGAAACTGACTAAGTGCTAGGTGTATTTATCCCACAGCTCGAAGCCCCTGTTTTTTCTCATTTACTCTCATTCACTTCTCTTTGTGCAAAATTGTTTTAGTGATTAATTCACCACCGAGAACACCGAGTTCACAGAGAAGAAATAAGTAATTTTTTACTTTGGTTTCTCTGTGTAGCGCGCAGCGCCTTTGTGCCCTCGCTGGTAAAATAGGTTTATCATGTAAATGTATAAACAGTCGCGAGGTAAACTCGCTGCTACAAATACGTAGACGCGGGTTTACCCCGCGCACATTGCAGCTAGGCATCTTACCTTTTAAGTTAACCAAGCTGCCAAACTAAAAACACCAACGCAAAGCCAACTAAATAGATCAGCCCGAGCCAGCTCAAACCGCGTATCGTTTTAGAATGTTGAATGCTTGGCTCTGAGCGTACTAAACTAAAATTCAACCATGCAAAAATAGGTGTAGTCACAAATGCGAGTGTCATGGCAAAAGTGAGCATCGGGCCTAAAGCTGATTTAAAAAACAAGATCACCGCCATCCCCGCAAGTGATTGTAAAATTAGCCAAATATTTAAGCTTTGCTTGCTTTGCTTACAACCAAGCAGTTTGTGTGATTCATTTAATGTTCGCGCGTAGCCGTCAAGCACCGTAAGAGTAGTACCAAACATACATAAAAAAGCGATAACCGACACCAGCGGTCGTGCCCATTCGCCAATAGTTAGAGCGTACATATCAATCAGTTGTTTAGCAAACGCCACACCACCTAGCGCAATTTCGCTACTTTGCCCGTACTGTACTAATACACCCAAAGAGAAAAACACCAGCGCTAATACTGCGGTTAACCAGTAACCCAAATTGAAATCAAATAAACCCTGCGCTCTCGTTACCGTTTGCTGGCTTTGCTTTTCTTTTAGCCACAATGAACTTAACGCTGAAATTTCTATCGGTGCAGGCATCCACCCCATTAACGCAACCATAAACCCAAGCATGGCTAGTTCATAAGGAGATGGGCCAACGTAATCAACTGGCGCCATAGGGCCGTTACTAAACGCAATCGCAAGGGCAATAACGGTGGCAAGAGTTAATAACGCCATAATCGCTTTGGCAACGTTATCCAGCGCTTTAAAATGCCCGAGCAATAAAATCACTAAGCACACAGCTAATATTAACCAACATAATAAGGTCACTGAAATAGTGATCGGCAGCGCATAATGCAACAGACTTGCAGTAAGCAATAAAACACCAGCGGTATTCACTACCGCAGCAATAATATTTAAGCCGATAAAGCTGTAAAAAAACCACGGTCCTTTACTTTGATACCCTTCAACAAGACTTTTTTTAGTTGCTAATGTGTATTCAATGCCAAAGCGGAAAAACGGATACTTAAGTACGTTTACCACTACAATAAGCCAAAATAGTTGCCAGCCAAAAATGGCGCCGGCTTGCGTTGATGCGACTAGATGTGAACCGCCAATGGCTGCAGTGGCCATTAAAATACCAGGCCCTAATGCGTTTAAACGGGTTTGCCAAGTTGATACTGCTGCTTGCATATGTGTGCTTACTACTTATTTTTATTAATAAGTAAGTTACAGCGTTTTAGTGTGGATTGAAAGTGAGAAGATTAGTGGAAGATGAAACGGTTTGCTAGATCCTAGTTACCTAGAACCTAGCGCCTTTTATTTCTTAACGTAAATCCATTTCCTGAATAATTTCATGAGCAATCTCAGGTGTGGTGCTCACTGGTTTTTGGTGTAGATTGGCTTTAATTTGGCCTTTGCGATGCTTTAATGCCGCATCGAGTTTCTTAGCCGCGTTTGCTATTGCAGGGTAAAGAACTTCGTTCTCGCCTTTAACAGATAAACGCGCGCCTTCGTATATGGTGCTAATTTCTGCTTGGAGCTTGTGGTGCTCTTTTGAAAGAATGATATCGAGTGCGATCAGAGATGGAAAATGGCTCGCAATTTTTGAAAATTTTTCGTTGATGTGCTCTCTAATAGAGTCAGTAACGTCAACATGGTGACCAGAAAGATTAATTTTCATAGGGTATCCTTTTTTATGTTACCTCATAACTAGTATTGGGGGCTATTTAGATTAACACAAGGCAGAAAAGCATAAATATGAAATTTATTTGTTAGTAAAGCTGATTTAGATCATCCTCAGAGTATTAAATATGCAAAAGCCCGCGCATGGCGGGCTTTCAGCGTGCCACTTGAATTGTATATTAAGTATACGAACAGCAATAATCGGCAAAGTCAGCAACTTTTACTTGGAAAGTTACGTTAGCATCAACGTTAAATGACTCCCCCGCTGACATGGTTTGCCACTCGCTCTCGCCAGGTAACAATACTTGCCACTGGCCGCCGTTAAGCTCCATTAATTCTTTTTTACTGGTTGCGAATTCAAATTCACCCGGCTGCATAAAGCCTAATGTTTTGGTGCTGCCATCTGCAAAAATTACCGTACGGCTTGATACCTTACCGTCAAAATACACGTTCGCTGTTTTAACAACACTTACATTATCAAACTGAGACATCCTCACTCCTGTTTATATTTATAATTTAACTGCGTCCACATTGCCTTAAGCACGCATATCATGCAAGTGTAGTGATGTGAAAAATACTCATGGGCTTCGGGCTAACAGTGTAGGTTGTGCTTTAGCGCGTCAAGTCGCTTACGCTTAACTATTCTAAAACTGACAGCTGAAAGCTTATGACTGACGGCTGACGGCTCAAATTCCCTTCGTTGGGTTTCGCTGCGCTCTACCCAATACCCAACCTACCGGCCAAACACAAAAAGCCCGCGCTGTGTAACCACAGTGCGGGCTTTTAAATTTCAATCGTAAAGATTAAAACAATTCGTTGGCTTTGTTTACGATGTTTTCTACCGTGAAGCCAAAGTGCTCAAACAGCTCATTTGCAGGGGCTGACTCACCAAAGGTGGTCATACCTACTACTGCGCCGTTTAGGCCTACGTATTTATACCAGTAGTCTGCAATGCCTGCCTCTACTGCTACGCGGCGTGAAACTGCAGCTGGTAATACGCTTTCTTTGTATGCAGCGTCTTGCGCATCGAATGCATCTGTTGATGGCATTGATACAACGCGTACTTTTTTACCTTGCTTACGAAGTTCTGCCGCTGAATCTTGCGCTAATTGCACCTCAGAGCCGGTTGCAATTAAGATAAGCTCTGGCTCGCCATCACAGCTAAGTACATAACCGCCTTTTTTCACATCGCTTAATTGCTGCGCTGAGCGAGTTTGTTGCTCAAGGCCTTGGCGCGTAAAGATAAGTGATGTTGGACCGTCTTTACGTTCAATGGCTTGTTGCCACGCAATCGCAGACTCAACTTGGTCACACGGACGCCAGTTAACTAAATTAGGTGTTAAACGCATGCTCGCAATTTGCTCTACTGGTTGGTGAGTTGGGCCATCTTCACCTAAGCCAATTGAATCGTGCGTGTATACAAAAATGCTCGGCACTTTCATTAATGCTGCCATGCGTACTGCGTTGCGTGCATATTCCATAAACATTAAGAAAGTCGCGCCGTAAGGAATAAACCCTTTATGCAGTGCAATACCGTTCATGATGGCTGACATACCAAACTCACGTACACCGTAATAGATGTAGTTACCGCTTGCGTCATTCGCTTCAAGGCCTTTAGAACCCTTCCAAATTGTTAGGTTAGAACCCGCTAAATCCGCAGAGCCGCCCATAAACTCAGGTAACAGTGGACCAAATGCATTTAATGCATCTTGCGACGCTTTACGCGATGCAGGATTGGCTGGGTTTGCATCAAGTTGCTCAATATACGCTTGAGATTTTTCAGCCCAATCAGCTGGTAGCTCTGAGCTTGTGCGGCGTTTAAATTCGGCGGCTAATTCTGGGTGTGCAGCGGCGTATGCGGCAAATTTCTCATCCCAGCTTGCTTCTAGTTGCTTACCTTTTTCTTTGCCATCCCACTGACTGTAAATATCAGCTGGGATTTCAAATGCTTCACCAGTCCAACCTAGGAACTCGCGCGCTGCTTTGATTTCGTCTTCACCTAGTGGTGCACCGTGACAATCGTGGCTACCTGATTTATTCGGTGAGCCATAACCAATCACTGTTTTACAGCAAATCAGGGTTGGTTTATCAGTGATGCTGCGTGCTTCTTCAATAGCTGCGCGAATTGCGTCTGAATCATGGCCATCGACGCCACTTACTACATGCCAGCCGTAGGCTTTAAAGCGTGCTGGAGTATCATCGCTAAACCAGCCTTCCACTTCACCATCGATTGAAATACCGTTGTCATCCCAAAACGCCACTAACTTACCAAGGCCTAATGTACCAGCAAGCGAACACGCTTCGTGAGAAATACCTTCCATTAAGCAGCCATCACCTAAGAACGTATAAGTGTGGTGATCAACAATGTCGTGGCCTTCGCGGTTAAATTGTGCCGCTAATGCTTTTTCAGCAATCGCCATACCGACTGCATTTGTGATCCCTTGACCAAGTGGACCCGTAGTGGTCTCAATCCCAGGTGCATAACCATATTCTGGGTGACCTGGTGTTTTTGAATGCATTTGGCGGAAGTTTTTAATTTCCTCAATTGGCAAATCATAACCACTTAAGTGCAATAGAGAATAAATAAGCATTGAACCGTGGCCGTTTGAGAGTATAAATCGATCTCTGTCTACCCACTCTGGATTTGTTGGATTATGGTTTAGATAATCGCGCCATAGCACTTCTGCGATATCTGCCATGCCCATAGGGGCTCCAGGGTGGCCTGATTTGGCCTGTTGTACTGCGTCCATTGATAAGACGCGAATAGCATTTGCAAGTTCTTTGCGAGACGGCATGAATTCTCCTACCTTTAACTGTATTTGCGCTGGTTGTTGTGTGTTTTTCAAGAACACCCATTCTTACTTATTGTAGGGGCTGTGTGCAATTAAAAACCCTGATTAAATTAGCTATTATGAAAATTTTTTAAGAACAAAAAGTTATTAGTAATTTTATTTAGACGTCTAGGCGTAAAAACACTATGCAACTATGGTTGTTTTAGATAAAATACGCCCCTTAATTTTTTAGCGCTCTTACCGACGTTTGTGAAGCGCAATATTTGTGAGCAGAAAGACAATGGCAAAACATTTATTTACTTCTGAATCTGTTTCTGAAGGTCATCCGGATAAAATTGCGGATCAAATCTCTGACGCGGTACTTGATGCCATCTTAGAGCAAGATTCTCATGCACGTGTTGCGTGTGAAACTTACGTAAAGACGGGTATGGTTATGGTTGGTGGTGAAATCACTACCAGTGCTTGGGTTGATATTGAAGAGATCACTCGTAAAACTGTACGTGAAATTGGCTACACTCATTCTGATATGGGTTTTGATGCTGATTCTTGTGCAATTTTAAACACTATCGGTAAGCAATCACCTGATATCAACCAAGGTGTTGACCGTACTAGCCCTGAAGAACAAGGCGCTGGCGACCAAGGTCTAATGTTTGGTTACGCATGTAACGAAACAGAAGTACTTATGCCTGCACCAATCACTTACTCACACCGTTTAGTACAGCGCCAAGCGCAAGTACGTAAAAGCGGCGAGCTAAACTGGTTACGTCCTGATGCAAAATCACAAGTTACTTTTGCATACGAAAATGGCAAGCCAGTAAGCATTGACGCAGTAGTACTTTCTACTCAACACAGTGAAGACATTTCACAGAAAGATTTAGTAGAAGCTGTGATGGAAACAATCATCAAGCCAGTATTGCCTGCAGAGCTTATCTCTAAAGCAACTAAGTTCTTTATCAACCCAACTGGCCGTTTTGTTATCGGTGGCCCTATGGGTGACTGTGGTCTTACTGGTCGTAAAATCATCGTTGATACTTACGGCGGCATGGCTCGTCACGGTGGCGGTGCATTCTCTGGTAAAGATCCATCAAAAGTTGACCGTAGTGCTGCTTACGCTGCTCGTTACGTTGCTAAAAACGTGGTTGCTGCTGGCCTTGCTGATAAGTGTGAGCTACAAGTATCTTACGCAATTGGTGTTGCAGAGCCTACGTCAATCAGTGTTGAAACCTTTGGTACAAGTAAATTAGAAGAAGCTCGTTTAATCGAACTTATTCGTGAACACTTTGATTTACGCCCATACGGCCTAATCCAAATGCTTGATCTTGAGCGCCCAATTTATCAACCAACAGCGGCTTACGGCCACTTTGGTCGCGATGAATTCCCTTGGGAACGTACAGATAAAGCAGACGCACTTCGCGCAGCCGCTGGCCTTTAATTCCAGCCTTTGTGTGAATGCAGAAAAAGCGCCAATTGGCGCTTTTTTTATGCCTGCTGATTATGTGCTTTAAGTAATTTATTCACAAAGAGATTATGAGGCGCTACGCTTTAGAGAAGTAATTGAAAAAATAGCGGCTAGGTTTTAGGAAGTGGCTAGCTACTAGAAGGTATTCGAAACCAGTGGCGTTTTTTCTCATTTGCTCTCACTCACTTCTCTTTGTGCAAAAAGGTTTTTGACGGTGAGCATTACTTGTAGGCAAGCGACTTACCACCGCGGAGGGTAAAGTTTTTGTCGCGAGGTAAACTCGCTGCTACCTGCCGTAGGCGCGGGTTTAGCCCGCGCAATTAAATAAAGTTGTTAATATCTTCTCTTCTCGGTGTAGCGCGCAGCGCCTCCTGCACTCAGTGGTAAATCGCTTGTCGCCATAAATGGCGACCTACAGGAGTCCTGTGGGTGTTACTTGTAGGCGAGTGGCTTGCCACCGCGAAGGATAAAATGTTTGTCGCGAGGTAAACTCGCTGCTACCTGGCGTAGGCGCGAGTTTAGCCTAAGCAATTTAAACTAGGGGCTAGGGTGTATTCGGAACCCGTCTCACTTAACCCGTAACGCTTTGCCTCACACTAACCTATCAATGTAAGCACTTTCTCATACCCTGCAACGCCCCACACTATCAACAAAACTAATAATGCTAAACTAACTGCTGCTGAGGCAATATCTTTAGCACGCCCAGAAAGCACATGGTATTCAACGCCAACGCGATCTGTTAGTGCTTCAATAGCCGAGTTAAGTAATTCAACAATCAATAAAAATAAAAAGCTAACAACCAGCATCACCCAATGTTGCAATGATTGTGCAAGCCAAAATGATAACGGCAGCAACACAACCCCGAGTGCCAGTTCAGTACGAAAAGCCGACTCTTCCTTATAAGCTGCGTTAAATCCTTTGATAGAGCATTGCGTTGCTTTAAAAATACGGCCAAAGCCGATACCGTTTGGTTTATTAACTAAGTTAATGTTTGGTTTGTTCATGTTTAATATCTTAACTAACAGCTCGTTAGAGCGATTGAATTATTTTGTGCCTTGAGTTAACAAATGCCACGCTTGCGCCATGTATTGATTATACGCTTGCTCTGTTGCAACATCGATTTCTTTAAATGATTGTGTTTGTGTTGGCATTAGCCGTATTTTATCAAGCGGGTTTACGCCATAGTACTCATATAATGCGCTTAAATCACCTCGCCATAACTGCTTGTTATTACGAACAGTTTGAAAGCCAAACACAGTACGCTCAGCTGTCGCTGTTAACAGTGACTGCCCTACACTATAAAATTCCGTATTCGTGGGTGCGATTAGATTCAACAATGTTGGCGCTATATCCATATGACTAGCTACTTGTTGAGAGTTCAGCATGTTCGGTTTAATTCCATTACCATAAATAACTAAAGGAACATGAGTCAACTCATATAAATTAGGGCGTGGATGTAAATAGCGCCGACTGTAGTGGTCACCAGTAATAATAAATAACGCATCCGGGTAGCGCTGCTGCATTTTACGTACAAATGCGCCTAACATTTTATCGCTATACCATAAATGCCCAAG
Source organism: Pseudoalteromonas sp. (assembly GCF_036960685.1). Taxonomy (GTDB): domain Bacteria; phylum Pseudomonadota; class Gammaproteobacteria; order Enterobacterales; family Alteromonadaceae; genus Pseudoalteromonas. The sequence continues at coordinate 16,646 of NZ_JBALXK010000013.1, forward strand.
CACATAAGGATCAAGTACTTGTGTTTCTAACTCTTGAATTTCTGCAGGGTAATCAGCAGCAGTTTTAAACGGGTAATCATACTGATTTAGATCTAAATTAAAGGGTCCATGATAACTGCCGCTCATGACCACATTAAAACTTTTTGGCTGTGTTTTCGCTGCAACTAAATCAAATAACTGAGCATCATCAATCCCCCAAACCCCGGCACTACCCTTACCACCAGCATCTGTGGCAGAGTAAACCTTATCAGCGCCTTGAGAGAGGACATATTGGCCAACATTTTGCCAAGACAATAAACCGCCATAAAAAAACTGGCTGGTATAGCCAAGCTGCTCCAACTGATTGAATAATGACAATTTACTAGCTGGTTGTTGTGGCCCTATAAGGCTCATATTGACCCCTGCATAAGGGATCCCAGATAAAATACTCGATAACGAGTTCATAGTGCTACTGGCTGCTGGTAACACGTTATCTAAGTAAACACCTTTATTGGCTAGATTTTTTAGTTCATTGGTTAAGTTTAGTGACGCGTATTTGTGCTGTAAAGGCCATGAATCGTAACTTTCCATCACAATAAAAAATATTTGTGACGGTGGTGCCAACAGCGGCTCACTGCAGCGTTGCTTTAACCCTGACAATCCGTTTGGGTCAATTGTTAGATCATCTTTTAAGTAAGGATTCACGCCGTCTAAACCATGACTTTGTAGCTCGTTATAGTCTTTAATGGCATATACAAAGCTGCGAAATGGATTGATAACTAAATTATTCACAAATGGGTCAAGGGTAACAGCAGACCATTTTCGCGAAGCTGGACGTGATTCAAACGAGCCACGAATAGCGCAGACAAATAACACTACGATCAAAGCAATTAAAAAGGTACGTTTCCACTTACAATCAGTAAAAATACGCTCTAAGAAACCATTGGATTGCTGATCAATTAAATGGCATAACTTAAATGCAACCACTAACAATACTAATAAACTCAGGACACTGCCCCATGGCTGATATTGTTTTATTGCAGTTAAAGCAATTGCTTGCTGATCGTCATGTAGCCCTTCAAACATAAAATAATTAAATTGGCTGCCGTATTCTGTAATGTAGGTAATGCTGGTTATGCAGAGTAAAATTGCAACCGCAAAAAAGAGTTTCGCTGTCAATATACGCACGGCTCTGACCCAGTATCCTAGCCGCAGCGGTTGTAAAATACAATTGAGTAAAAAAGGAATACTAAAACAGACGCCACTGGCGGCGGAGTCAAATGCAAACCCTGTTTTTAACGCATTTAAAACAGTGTCTATATCTAATGAGGCAGTGATCCGGTTATGAAAATAAACCAAAAAGAACACCCGAAAGCTCATAAACAGCAAAACACCTGCAAACCACAGTGTCGCAATACGCCAACTTTCGTTAATAAATAAAAACCATCTGCTTGATTTAAATACCGAGGATGCCAACACCTTTGCTGTCCTTAAAATAGTATGTTCCCAAAAGGGATTGTTACCTATTTCAGTTACGCAAACAATATTGACTTTGTAATATTTTGTAATAAAACTCTTTAATTACAATGTATTAACAGTAGCATCCTATTTTTAAGCACTATCGAGTTATTCATGGTTGTTGACTACAATCTCCCAGCTCAGCTATTTGCTCATTTGGATGATAGCTTTTATTAAGCAGGCGTTGCTTTAACGCAAGCAAAGTATGCATTGCACTTTTGAGTCCAATTTTGTTACTGAGCCAATGCACAATAGCGCCACCTGGGTCCGCGTATACAACATGGCGAATCGTTAATTGTGAGTGCTCTTCATTATCGAGCTCAGTTAACAGCCAGCTGGCTTTAAGCTCTGTGATACGGATCACTCCCTCGCGCTTATCAAGGAAGCCTGGAAAAGCAGCAATCGTTAACTCAGTTTGTGTATCACTAACACGTCGGTAGCATGAGTAGCTGACCATATCCCGGTCTGCAACCGGCCATGGCGAATCAAATTGGGTATAAACGATATTTTCTGAGGGGCTTAAACGTTTTAATACTTGCACATGCGTAACATTTTCAACCCATAATGGAGCGCTCTCAGTATCACTTAGCAAAGCCATAAAATCGTTTGCTGTGACACCTGAGACAGTGATCTCTGCCTGCACTTCAAAAATGCCATTTTCATGTTTTTTGTAGTGTACGCTCGCACCATCGCGTTGCTTCCATAACTGCCAGTGCGCAGTATCACTGAGCACACTGGCACTAAATAGCAACGCTAACCATATTATTAACCGTCTCATACACTCTCCCTATGTCGCAATCGCTGGGTACTGAGCCCGGTTAGGTCACTATTGCCAGTAAGGAGATATTTTATATGACGCTAAACGGCTTTGTTCCATTGCACTAACCAAGAATTCTGATTTTTTTTCTAGCCAGCTTTGAATTTTTGCCAGTTCTTCATCATCTTGTCCTGCGCATAACTGTTTTAAATACTCAAGCGTGCTGAGCTCATACATACCGTGTGAAATATCTAACCACGGAATACGAAACTCACTGCGTTCATCTTTTTCAAATAACGCACCTAAACAATTACCACTGAGTAAACTATTTTCAAGCCGAGTGCGTAAATCTAAATAATCTTTAAATGTCAGTGTTTTTTGCTCTGGCAGTAATTGATGAAGATCTTGCCAGTCTTTTTCAAATAATCGATTAGCAATTTCTGCAACAGGTTGCTCAGCGGCTTGAAATTGCACTTGCCCCCAGCTTTTACGCCATTGTTTATCCACAAGCCATGTTGTCAACGACAATAATAAACGGTTATAACGGGCACTATGAAATAGTCGATTAATATCATCAATACTCGGCTGTAGTTCTTTTAAGTCGTTGATGACTTGAGTCAACTCTGGCGCACTGTTAATTTTTTTATAGTAGGCATGGCGCTTCGAGGTATAGGTTTTAAGTTGGATAGCGTTTTCAACCCAAGCTAATTCACTGAGTAACCATTTGAGTTCTGTACGCAATGTTTCGGTGGTACTTTTGTCAACAATATCATCAAATAACCAAAACGTATGACGAATTAAACTAATACCATCGGTGACACGCTTAAGTGTTTTTAAACTTGGTTTGTCAAAATAACATTGCTCATGCTTTTGTACAAAACGGATACCAAAGCCAATAGCCGCTATAAGTGCTTGCTCTTGGGTAGCATTGTGAGGGAGTGATACAAAACCTATTGATTTACTTGGCTTGAGCGGTTTGTTGTCTGCTAAACGATAACCTCGCGCGGCTTTAGAGTAGAGCCCTAAACGAATATTATTTTGACTAACCAGTTTATCCGCCAAAGTGAATAATTCGTCGCGACTACCTTCAATAAGCTCTATTTCTAGCTCACAAATAGGTTCCATTAACCCAGAAGCTGAGACTTCCCCTTTATCTTGCACCACTTCGATTTTGGCACCGCTTTGGGTTTCAATCAACCAAGTCCGGCGAATAAAGTTAGTACTAAAGATAGGATAAAGATTGGCGGCAATTGCGCTCACTTGCATACCATGCGGCCAAATACTGGCATCGAATGCGGCTATATTGGGCCGACTGCTTTCAAGCGGTAAATTATATTCAGGTCGCTGATGTAACCCTCCAATAACTTCTCCAGCAAGCTTAATTGTTTGCTCGCATTGATTATCCGCGCAACGGGTTCGAAAACCGATATCAAGCGCTCTTAATTCACGGCTTGGCGTATCAAAATAAGCATTTTGCAAACTACGAGAAGGCTTATTTGTAACGGTTTTTGCAAATTGAGTTATTAACGCGGGGATCAGTGGAATAACGGCGTCTGACACCAAAAACTTCAGTTCTATCTCAGTATCCATTAGGCTTGAGGATTACCTTTAAAATAAATAAGAGCTCAAAATAAACAAAGCGGCTCGACATTGCAAATTTTTTAGCTTATTTGAATCAGTAAACCGTAGCAGTGATTACAATATCAACCTTGCTATTAGCGCGCTAAATCCATACTATCTCAAGACTTAACTATGAATAATACGATTGCTGTCCCACAGACAGTTACATTAACAGGGTAGATTGATGTTAAAACATTCTTTATTAGCTTTACTACTAAGTGCGGTTGCGTTTATGAGCCACGCTGAAGAAGCCAATTCAGCTAGCGACGCAAACACCGCTTATATAGTCGATAATCTTTATACATTTATGCATTCAGGCGCGAGTAAAAATTACCGTATTATTGGCTCTGTTGATGCAGGCACTAAATTGACGCAATTATCTGCTGAAGAAAATGACTTTATTAAAGTTGTTGATGATAAAGGCCGTGAAGGCTGGGTAGAAGCTAAGTTTGTTTCTAAAACGGCCGGAATCCACCAGCAATATCGTACTCTTAGTGCTGAGATGGCATCAATGCAAGAGCAACTACGCCAAGCACAAATTGAATTACCGCAGCTACAAGAGCAACGCCAAACATTAACGGATCAAAACAGCGCGTTGTCTGAGCAAATTGCTAAATTAAAAAGTACCTTAGACGCAGAACGTACACAAAAACAACAAGCGGGTGCAAAAGAAAAACGTCAATTATTAACCTATGGTGGCGCGATTGCATTTATTGGCTTGTTTTTAGGTATCATTTTGACCATCGTATTATCACGTCGTAAGCGCTACGACGGCTGGGCATAAACGATAACCAGATATATTTGATACTAAAAAGCACCCTCGGGTGCTTTTTTAGTATGCGGGGTAAACCCGCGCCTACGCATTGGTAGCAGCGAGTTTACCTCGCGACTGTTTATACATTTACACCGATAAACCTATTTTACCACCGAAAGCACAAAGACGCTTCGCGCTACACAGATAAATCTAACTAAAAGCAATCCACTGTCACTAATTTATTCTCGGAGAACTCGCTGCTCTCGTGGTGAATTAATCATTAAAAGTTTTTTGCACAAAGAGAAATGAATGAGAGCAAATGAGAAGAGAAAAATGCCACAAGCTCCGAATACACCCTAGCACCTAGTCACTTCCTAGAACCTAGTCCCTATTTAATTACGCGGGTAAACCCGCGCCTACTTCTGGTTGCTGCGAGGTTAAGTATCTAACCTTAGCCCTGTGTCTTGCTTAATTTTTTCGATCACCATATAGGTGTGGTGCGTACCAACCCCTGGTATATCAACTAAATCCCCTAACACTTGGCGATATTCATCCATGTCGCAAACACGAATTTTTAATAAATAATCGTATCCTCCTGCCACCATGTCACATTCAACCACTTGTTTAATTCTTAAAATATGCTCTCGGAACACTTTAAACACCGCAGTATTTGAAGTCACTAACGACACTTGCACATGCGCGACTAAGCTTTGATTAAGCTTGGCTTCGCTAAGCTTAGCAAAGTAGCCTTCTATATAACCTTCTTGTTCAAGTCGTTTAACCCGATCAAGACAAGGGCTGGGGCTTAAATTAACCTGCTTTGCGAGGTTAACATTAGAAATTCTGCCGTTTTTTTGCAGAACGTCTAAAATTGCTAAATCGATGCGATCTAGCATACGTAATCTATTCGAACTTGTCATAACAGAATTTTATGCGGATAAGTTTAAGGTATGCCCTGTAAATTATCGTAAAACGCTAAATTTAACCAGCATATTCTGCTGGAATTTAATTAGAATGCACGCATTACACAGATGAAAATCAGGCAGTAAAATTTTTTGCTGCAAGACTCCACACACCAGAGGGTTGCTTATGTTATTCGACGGCGATTTGACAACAACGTGTCCAATTCGACAAAAAATCCGTGACTTTTACCGCATCGATGAAAATGCCGTAATTGATCATATTTTACCGCTTGCTGAGGTAGGCGTAAAAGCCCGCAGCCGTGCTTGGGAACGTGCTCGTCAAATAGTTCACAATATTCGTCGTGACCAAGATGGTCAAAGCGGTGTTGATGCACTTTTAAATGAGTTCTCGCTTTCAAGTGAAGAAGGTGTGGTACTTATGTGTTTAGCCGAAGCCCTGCTTCGTGTGCCAGATAAAGCAACTCAAGATACCCTAATTCGCGATAAGTTAGCCAAAGGCGACTGGAGCTCTCACTTAGGTAGCAGTGACTCATTATTTGTTAATGCGTCTTCTTGGGGCTTATTAGTAACCGGTAAAATGGTTAACTACACAGATAAAACCAAAGAGCAGCAATTTGGCGTATTGAAAAAAACCATTGGTCGCTTAGGCGAACCGGTTATTCGTAAGTCAGTAAACTTTGCCATGAAGATCATGGGTAAGCAGTTTGTAATGGGTCGCACCATTGACGAAGCAATCGAACGCGCTGCTGAAAAAGAACAAAAAGGCTATGTATATTCATATGATATGCTAGGCGAAGGCGCTCGCACCATGAAAGATGCTGAGCGTTACTTCAATAGCTACATGAATGCCATTCATGCGATTGGTAAAGCGGCAAATGGCCGTGGCCCAATTAAGAGCCCAGGTATTTCAGTTAAGCTGTCTGCTATTCATCCTCGTTATGAGTTCACGCATAAAGAACGTGTAATGAGCGAAATTGTGCCTAAGCTAAAAGAGCTGGCACTCGCTGCAAAAAGTTATGATATCGGTTTTACTGTTGATGCTGAAGAAGCTGACCGTTTAGATATTTCACTTGATGTAATCGAAGCGGTATTTAGTGATGATGACCTTGCTGGTTGGCATGGTTTTGGTTTAGCGGTTCAAGCGTATCAAAAACGTGCTATTTTCGTCATTGAATGGTTAACAGAGCTTGCTGGGCGTGTTGGCCGTAAAATGATGGTGCGTTTAGTTAAAGGCGCGTACTGGGATACCGAAATCAAAACCACACAACAAGATGGTTTAGAGCACTTCCCGGTATTTACCCGTAAGGCAACCACCGACGTATCTTACAAAGCATGTGCTATCAAAATGCTCGAAGCACGTGATGTACTTTATCCACAGTTTGCAACCCACAATGCCTACACTGCGGCAACAATTTTAGAAGTCGCTAAAGGTGATAACCAAGGTTTTGAATTCCAACGCCTGCACGGTATGGGTGAGTCATTATTTGACCAAATCGTCACTGAAGAAAAAATTCAGTGTCGTGTATATGCCCCAGTTGGTCAACACGAAGATTTATTGGCTTATTTAGTGCGTCGTTTACTTGAAAACGGTGCTAACTCATCGTTTGTTAACGCCATTGTAGATACTACTAAGCCGGTAGAATCATTATTACCTGATCCGGTAGAGACACTGCAAGGATTACGTAATAAGTACAACACGCAAATTAAGATGCCAATTGATTTATACGGCGCAGAGCGTGCTAATTCAAAAGGCATGGATTTAACTGATATCAATGCCATCACTCCATTCAAAGAAAACCTTGATAGCTGGTTTGCAGAGCACCGTATTAGTGAAAGTGATATTCCTGAAGGTTCAATTGCAGTTAAAAACCCTGCAAACCATAAAGAAATCATCGGCCATGTGAAGCTACAAAACAGCGATGAAATGCTTACCTTGCTTGCTAACGCAGAAACCGCGTTTGAATCTTGGTCGCAAACGCCAGTTAAAGAACGTGCTAACTTACTTCGCCGTATTGCTGACATTTTAGAGCGTCATCACGATGAGCTTGTGGCTATCTGTATCAAAGAAGCCGGTAAAGTAGCCCAAGATGGTATTGACGAAGTACGTGAAGCGGTTGATTTTTGTCGTTACTACGCAGCCCGCGCCGAAGAGCTGAGTGAAGATGAGCGTTTTGAAGCCCGTGGTGTGATCTTATGTATCAGCCCATGGAACTTCCCGCTAGCAATCTTCTTAGGCCAAGTTGCTGCGGCAATCGTAACCGGTAATACAGTTATTGCCAAACCAGCTGAACAAACAAGCTACATCGCGCTACGTACGATTGAGCTTATGTTATCAGTTGGCTTACCAGAGCACGTGGTACAGCCGGTTATCGCTCGCGGTAGTGAAGTAGGTAAAACCATTGTTCCTGATGAACGTATTCAAGCGGTTATGTTCACCGGTTCAACAGAAACGGGCACACTAATTTCACAAACATTAGCGGCTCGTAACGATATTCAAGTGCCATTAATCGCCGAAACAGGTGGTCAAAACTGTATGATCGTCGATTCAACTGCGCTACCTGAGCAAGTTGTTGATGATGTGATCAGCTCTGGCTTTCAAAGTGCTGGTCAACGCTGTTCAGCGCTTCGCGTATTATTCTTACAAGAAGACATCGCTGATGGCGTGATTAATATGATTAAAGGCGCATTGCAAGAATTGCACGTTGGCGATCCATCATTGCTATCAACCGATATTGGTCCGGTAATCGATGAAAAAGCACTGAAAAACTTAAACGATCACGTTGAGTACTTAAAAGGCAACGCAACACTGCATTATGAGTGTAAAATTCCTGATAACAGTGAAAATGGTGCTTATTTCTTTGCGCCACGCTTATATGAAATCAGCGATTTATCAGTACTTAAACGCGAAGTATTTGGCCCATGTGTGCACGTTATTCGCTTTAAAGGCTCAGAGCTTGATAACGTGATTGACCAAATCAATAACACTGGCTTTGGTTTAACTATGGGCATTCACTCTCGTATTGAAGAGCGTTGTGAATACCTAGCTAAAATGTCGCGTGCGGGTAACGTCTACGTTAACCGTAACATGATTGGTGCGATTGTTGGTGTGCAACCGTTTGGTGGCCGTGGTTTATCTGGTACTGGCCCTAAAGCCGGTGGCCCTAACTACTTAGCGCGTTTAGTTAAAGAAAAAGCATCGCCAGAAAACGTACAAATGACTAACTTAACGCCTGATGAGCTTGATACTCACCACTACTCTGGTGCTGCTGAGCAAGTTGAAAAGTTAATGGCTAACTCAATGCGCGATGAGAAAATCTGGCGTGCGACACCACTGAACGACCGTGTTTCTGCGGTACGTCAGTTACTGGCTAAAGTGGCAACGGTCGATATTATCGATGAGCTGGCAGACGATTTAGCACTAACGCTTGCCGATGCACGTGCGCAGCTTAATCGCCTAGAAAAACACATGCGTAAGTTTACTACATTGCCAGGGCCTACAGGTGAATCAAATACCCTGCACCTTGAAGCACGCGGTTGTGTAGTATGTTACGCCGATAAGAGCACCTCGTTTAACTTCTGGGCTATTTCGATCATCACCGCACTTGCTGCGGGTAATACCGTGATCACCGTAGCGTCAGAGTTGTTCTATGAAGAAGCTGTCGCGTTTAAAGATAAGTTTATCTCAACGGGCATTGCTGAAGGTGTATTTCAAGTAGCTAAACCAAATCAGTTACAAGCTATTTTGGCACATCCTCATTTAGCAGGTGCGGTAGTTGCGGCACGTTCTTCTCGCTTAGGTTATTTCAGCCAACAGCTAGCACAACGTAAAGGCGCAATTTTGCCAGTGATCAGTGCTGAGTACTACGATACGCTAATCAAGCGTTTATTAACCGAAAAGACCATTAGTATTGATACTACCGCATCAGGTGGTAATACATCACTAATGACTTTAGTTGAAGACGACGAGTAACGTTTAAGTAGATCTAAAAAGGGCGCTAATTAGCGCCCTTTTTGCTACTTATATGGTAAAAAGTTTGCTAGCTTTAAAGGACAGTTATTTAGTATGAAGTAAGTATATTGAAAATAATCCCAATTGCTCAACTTATCCCAGGTATGTTTGTACAAAGCGTTACCAAACAAACGGGTAAAATAAAAATCAAAAACCAAGGTTGGGTCAAAACACAAGCTGGCGTACAGCAGCTTATAAAAGCGGGCATCTTAGAAATTGAGATTGATCCTGATAAAACGATTGTTGCACAAAGCCCGGCCACCACGACAGACGACGTAAAAATTGTGCCGCCGAAACAACGTGATCCATGGCAAACCACACACAGTGTTGAGCAAGAAATGGACAAGGCATTAAAGCTCTACACCGAAGCAAAACAATTACAAACTAAGGCATTCACCGACATAAAAGCCGGAAACAGCATAGATATTACGCCATTTAAAGAGCTTGCCAGTGGTTTTATTGATTCGGTATTTCGCAATCAAGATGCGCTAGCGTGTATCACCCGCATGCGTGAGAAAGACGCCTACCTTCTAGAACACTCGATCAACGTCTCAATCTTAATCAGTATTTTTGCCAAACACTTAGGTTTTGAACGTGCACTTATTGAAGAGCTTGCCACCGGTGCGCTGTTACACGATATTGGTAAAATTCAGATCCCTGACAACATTCTAAATAAGCCAGGCAAACTAACCGATGATGAATATAAAGTCATTCAGGATCATGCGCGTTTTAGTAAAGAGATTTTAGAAAAGTCAGGCCTTAAAGGTATTGCTGTAGATATTGCAGGCTTTCACCATGAACGGCTAGATGGCACAGGTTACCCGTTTGGTAAAAACGCCACTGAAATTAGCCAATATGTGCGTATGGCATCCATTGTTGATGTATACGATGCCCTTACCGCTGAACGTGTCTATAAAGCGGGCATGGAGCCAATAAAAGCCTTTAAAATACTCAAAGACGGTTGCCCTGACAGCTTTGATGGCGAGCTGTTAACTAAGTTTATTCAGTGTATTGGTGTTCATCCGGTGGGGACTTTAGTTAAACTATCCAGTCAAAAAGTAGGCTTAGTCACCAAAAGTAATCCTAGCAGCCCGCTAAAGCCGGTGGTAAAGACCTTTTATAATGCAAAACATGCGCATTACACTGAAGTTAGCGATATTGATTTGGCACATAACCGCACCCAAGATAGTCTCGAAGCGGCTGTGAAGCCTACCGACTTTAACATTGATTTAATTAGATTTTTTAAAAATTCAATCTTACCGTAAAGAGTTTTTATAAAAAACTATTCCCAAATATCACCCTTCGTTCGTTTATAGATTTACAAAGCCAATAATCCGTCAGCTTTGTATATAACAACAACGAAGGGAATACGATGAACAACAACAGAACTTATAATAAACACCTCATTGCGTTGGCAGTAAGCAGTGCATTATTCAGTATTAATACCGTTGCAGCAGAGCAAAGTGCTGAGCAAAACTCTCAACAGAGCGCTGAACAAAATGCTAAACAGAAAAAACTACTCGATCTTGAGCGCATAGTCGTTACAGGCAGTGGTGGCCGCGGACAAACAAAATTAGAATCATCAGTCTCAATCACCACCTTAGATGCAGAACAACTCGCTCGTGAAGCCCCGCTTGGTACTGCTGATTTACTTGAAGCCGTGCCGGGTTTTTGGGTTGAAGACTCAGGTGGTGAAACCAATAACAATGTAGCGCCGCGCGGCCTTAGAGGCGGCGAAGGATTTCGTTATATTGGCGTTGAAGAAGACGGCTTACCTGTGGTGTACGATGGCGTTTGGGTAGATTTTTATCAACGCCAAGATATTACTATCGAACATATGGAAGCCGTACGCGGTGGCACATCCGGTTTACTGACCACTAACGGCCCTGCGGCACTGGTTAACTTTATTACTCGCAAACCTGATGACGTTGAAGAAGCCACTATAAAACTCACAACTGCCGATTATGGTATGTACCGCAGCGAATTTTTTTACGGCACGCCTATCAGTGATAATTGGAAAATGTCGGTAGGTGGTTTTTACCGCCGTTCAGACGGAGTAAGAGATACCGAATTTACAGCCGATCACGGTGGTCAGCTTAGGCTCAATCTTGTGCGCGAGTTTGATAAAGGTCAACTTACCCTCTCTGCTAAACATTTAAATGATCACACCACTTTCTTTGTGCCAATTCCGCTGCAAGATCAAAACAATCCAAAAGGCATTCAGGGGGTTGATCCGCAACACGGCACGTTAATTGGTAATGGTCAGCGCTTACTTAACTATTTGCAAAAAGATGGCAGCTACCTCACTCGCGATCTTAAAGACGGTCAGCACACTAAGTTTAGTACCTTAGGCTACAACCTTGATTGGGAACTCAATGATCGCTGGTTACTTAACACCGCGGGCCGTTACTCAAAGTTTGAAAACGACATGTATATCTTGCTTAACTTTGACAACTCAACCTTAGTCAATGCCAATGACCGACTTGGCCAACAAGATGTACTGGCAATGCTTGATCAGTTTGCTGATGATGGCGCTGTAGCAGCGCAGTATCGTTATGTTGATAGCGGCGAAATGCTTAATGATGTGAGTAATTTAAATGGCAACGGCTTAGTTACGACTAGCTACCCGCTGTATTCTCGCTACGATGCAGAGCAGTTTGTTAATAAGCTTAACTTTACCTACGAAGGCGATAAACATACTTTCACTATGGGTTGGTTATTTGCTTATGTAGATGCCGATTCACTGCCTGTTGATAAATGGGAATCGCAATTTTTAACCGAAGTTAAAGACAATGCCCGATTACTTGATATTGTTGCCGTAGATGATAACCAGCAAGTGGTTGGTCAGCTCACCGATAACGGCTCAACTGGCTATGCACCAGGCTGGGGGCAAGCGACAGCATTTGGTACTAGTACCTCAAACTCATTATTTATTAATGAGCAATATCAAGCCACTGACAACCTTCGCCTAGATGGCGGTATTCGCGTTGAATGGCTAGAGCTTGATAGCACAGCATCTGGCACTGAGTTTGCAAAACCTGTTGATGGCGCTTTTGATGCAAGTGGCAATGATGTAGATAACAACCTAGCTAATAACTACGTTGATACCACCTCAACAAAATATTTATCAAAACAACGTGATGAAACAGAAACCGCATGGACTGTGGGTTTTAATTACACCTTCAGTGACGATGTTTCCATGTTTGGCCGCTACGCTGATGCCTTTGAAATGCCACGCTTAATGAGTTATGGGCAAAACATTCATGCCGGTATTGATGCCGATTTTAATGACAGTGTAAACCTCACCTTTAGCGAACTTGGCGCTCGTTATTCAGGCGACACCTTAGGCACCTCAGTCACTTTATTTCGAACTAAATTTAATGACTTAGTAGAGCGTAACTTTACTGGCAGTAACGGTGAAGTCGCTAACCAAACCATTGACACCATCACCGATGGGGTCGAATTTGAGGCTGTTTGGCAAGCACTTGATTCATTGCAACTGGAATTAACCGGCGTGGTACAAGACCCGAAAATGGAAGGTTTTACTGGTGTGTTCTCACACTGGAATGGCAAGCAAGTTAAACGCACGCCAAAAGTGCAATTACGCCTAACGCCTACTTATTATTTTGACGATGGCGATGTGTATTTAACTGTGCACCATTTAGGTGAACGTTACTCCGATGGTGAAAACAAATTTGAACTACCCGCTTACACCACCGTTGATATGGGTATCAATTATCGCTTCAATGACAGCGTTGCTTTACATGTTAAAGCCACTAACCTCAGTGATGAACTTGGCTTAACCGAGGGTAACCCACGAGCAATTAACGATGTGCAGGCAGGCTACGACTATTACTACGCCAGACCCATTTTAGGGCGCACTATCAGCGCATCTTTAACCCTTAATTTTTAAAGTCCCCTTGCTAATTTGCGCTATGCCCAGTGCTGATTAGTTTAACCAAGCCCGCTATTGCGGGCTTTTCTCAGGAAGTTACAATGCCTCAACGCTATTTTGGTATATACCTACAAAGCAGCCTACTCTCACTGCTATTACTTATTACCCCCTACTTTGCTGTTGCACAGATCACCCCAAAGCCAACCAGCAGCCACTATAGCCAAGGCCATTTTGCTTTGTCTTACGATACTGAAATCCACTATAACCACAATGAAGCCAAAGCGGTCGCGCAGCAGTTTGCTGATTTTCTGCGCCCACCAACAGGCTACCAATTACCCGTAACGCAAGCGAATAACACCGTTAAAAATAGCGTGTTCTTTAAACTTGTTGAGCGCCCTATTAGCGCCGAAGGCTATCAATTAATTGTTGAAAAAGAATTTATAGAAGTTAAAGCAAGTACTGCACAAGGACTCTTTTGGGCGATGCAGTCTCTGCGCCAGTTATTGCCCGAAGCAATAGAATCTCGGATGCCAATCAACCGCCAAAGCTGGCTTATTCCACAAGTTAAAATTCAAGATCAGCCACGCTTTAGTTATCGCGGCATGCATTTAGATGTGAGCCGACACTTCTTCGATGTGGCCTTTATTAAACGTTACATTGACTGGCTCGCTATGCATAAATTTAATGTTTTTCAATGGCATTTAACCGACGACCAAGGCTGGCGTATTGCGATAGATGCTTATCCAAAACTTACCTCCATTGGTGGCACTCGCCCACATACAGTAGTAGGTCATACTTACGATTATAAACCACTGTTTGATAACCAACCGGTATCGGGTTTTTACACTAAAGCCCAAATCAAAGAAGTGCTTGAGTATGCCAAAGCGCGCCATATTGAAGTCATTCCAGAGATTGATATTCCAGGTCACAGCACTGCTATTCTTGCCGCTTACCCTGAACTTTCATGCCACCAACAACCCGTTAGTGTACAAGCCCAATTTGGCATTTTTGAAGATGTGCTATGCCCGCGTGAAGATGTCTTTGAGTTTCTCGCCGTAATTTACCAGGAAGTGGCGGCGCTATTCCCGAGCCAATATATTCATATCGGCGGCGATGAAGTAATAAAAAAACAGTGGCTGGCAAGTGCAGAAGTCAAAAAGTTAATGCAACAGCATAACCTTAAAACCCCCGAGCAAGTACAAAGCTACTTTATTAAACGCGTCGCAAAAATAGTACAAGCGCTTGATAAAAAAGTAATCGGATGGGATGAAATTCTTGAGGGAGGTGTTGCAGATGATGCCTTGATCATGTCATGGCGTGGTACCGAAGGTGGCATTCAAGCGGCGAAAATGGGCCATCAAGTGATCATGAGTCCCTATCAATATATTTATTTTGATGCCTATCAATCACGTAATCTAGACGAACCTAAAGCAATTCATGGCTTAACGGGATTAAAAGACGTCTATCACTATGACCCTCAGCCGAATGATTTAAACGCCGAGCAACAAGCTTACATTATTGGCGCACAAGGCGCTTTATGGACTGAGTACATTAAAACCCCTCGTCACGCCGAGTATATGCTGTTTCCTCGTTTGAGTGCGTTGGCCGAAACCCTCTGGTCTAGTAAAGACAATAAATCTTGGCCTGACTATAGCCAAAACCGCTTACCAGCATTATTTAAACGTTATCAACAAATGCATATCAACACTGCGAATAGCGCCTATAAACCAGCTATTAGTAGCACCATTGATGATACTGGTTTACAAGCAGCAATCACCACAGAGATTGCCGATATCCCCATTTATTACACCTTAGATGGCACAGAGCCGACTCTCGCATCAATACGCTATAACAAGCCAATATTGATAACAAAAGAGACGCAACTACGCGCTAAAAGCTATGCAGCTGCAATTGGTCAATTAGTTGGCGATGCGCGCCTCACTCTTAGCCCGCACTTAGCGCTAACTAAAAAAATCACTCTCAGCCACCCGGCGGCTGAAAGCTCTGCCGCAAAATTACAAGATGGCCAGTTTGCCTATGATCAATTTTACAGCAGTGACGATTATGCGATTTTTTACGACACTGACTTAGAGGCGATAATCGACTTGGCAGAGCCCACGTTGGTGACGCAAGTTAAACTGGGTTACAACAGTGGACGCCATCGCCAGCTCCACCCACCTGTAAAAATTCAGGTTCTAGGCTCAAACGATCAACACACTTGGCAGAGCTTAGCCGAAGACACTAACCCGCAAGGGCCTTTATCCACCATGTCCTTTACTAAATTGAAAGTGCGTTACTTAAAAGTCATTGCGATTAATAGTAAGCAATCTGATGACCCACAAATCCCTAAACTCCCGCTTTACATTGATGAAATTGCCGTAAACTAAAACCGCCCAAAGCCCTCATACTAATTGCGTATTTAGGGCTTTTTTTAGTTTTTCGTTCCCAAACAGCTTCCTAAAAGCGTTTATAACCTTAGAGTCAACTTGCAGTAAGCGCTCTACCGATAATAACAATGCTCAGGAGCCATTATGTTTGTGAAAAAACAAAAACTAACCACCGCACTTTCAGTATTAGCATTACTCACTGCGAGTCAATTTAGTAACGCCCAACCAAATCCAGATAACTTAGCATTAAATTGGCAAGTTATTGATCATGGCATTGGTGAAAATATATTTATGGGTAGCTTAACCATTACTAACAATGGCTTAGAGCCACTCGGTGAAACTGGCTGGGCGTTATACTTTAGCTCAGTGCGGCCACCAGCCAGTGTATTACCAAGTTCAGACTCGAATGGTGAATTGGCTCGCCAACATATTGCGGCACAAAATTTAAGTCTCGACAATGCAGATACAGCAAAAAGCGGGGATTATTTTGTCTTAAAACCCATAGCAGGGTTTACGCCTATTCAACCAGGTGAGTCCCGTGAAATAGAGATCATCGCCCAGTATTGGCAAATGCTAAAAAATGACTCTCCTTCAGGGTTTCATATTAGCTATGATAACCAAACACCTCAGGCGGTATTAGTCGATGTGTATATGGATCCAACTGATCCAAAACAAACCACACAAACAGCAAACGATAATATGCCAGTGCAAAACAGTGCATTGCGATTTAGCGAAAACAGTGCGCCGCTTGCCAGTTTATCGTTACAAAACCAACTTGTCCCTCAGCCGCATTCAGTCGTAACCACTGACAATGAATTTTTAACCTTAATGAGCCAGTTAACCACAATTACTGCGCCAACAGCGCTTACAAAAGAAGCTGCTTACTTGCAAACGGCATTAAGCGATTTACTCAGTGGCAGCTTTGCAATTAATGCCAGCCAACAAAATGGCCCCAACCAAATCACCCTACTGATTGATAGCAACCTCGACACAAATCAAGACGGCCAAGCCGACGGCAGTGGTTATAAACTCGAGATTGATGCTTTTACTGGTATTAAAATTACTGGCAGTGATGCACAAGGGGTGTTTTATGGCATTCAAACATTACGCCAAATGATCCCCACTTCTGTGTATAAAAATGCACAAAACTCTACAACCTTGGCCGACAATGCCGTATTACCCGCAAGCGTTATTCTCGATGCACCACGCTTTGCCTATCGCGGGATGATGCTGGATGTAGCACGCAATTTTCAATCCAAAGAAACGGTATTCAAACTACTCGATTTAATGGCCTTTTATAAATTAAACAAGTTCGAAATTAACCTTGCCAATGATGAAGGCTGGCGACTTGAGATCCCTGGTATTCCTGAACTCACCGACTTTGGTGCCAAGCGTGGTTATGATCTTAATGAAGAAAACATGTTGCATACGTTTATGGGCGCAGCCAATGAATTTGCAGCCGGTGATGGTATAGAAAATAAACCCACAAATCGCACTGAGGCTAACTTAGGCGTTGCGCCGAGTTTTCAAGGTTTTGAAGTTGCTCAGCAAAACTATTTGGGTAAAGGTTGGGGATATTATACCGTTAATGACTTCAAAGAGATTTTACAATATGCCGCCGACCGACATATTGATGTGATCATCGAATATGACTTCCCTGCTCATGCTAGAGCCGCTATTAAAGCAATGGAGTATCGTTATAATAAATATAAAGACAGCAACTTAGCAGAAGCCAATAAATATCGCCTGATCGATCCGCTTGATCAATCCAAATACTATACACCACAATTTTATACTGATAACTTTGTTAATCCGGCGCTTGAGAGCACCTTTACATTTTTAAACCATATTATCAGTGAAACTCGCGCAATTTACGACGCAGTCCCTGATGCAACACTCACTCGTTTACATGGCGGTGGTGATGAACTGCCGCATTTAGGACCAAATGAATGGTGGGCACAATCTCCTGCCGTACAACAAAATCCAAACACAGCGGGCAAAACCGATGCTGAATTGTTTGATTACTTTTTCTTACGCTGGAAACAAATCGTCAATCAACATGGTTTTGATATGGCAACTTGGGGCGATGTGTTATCACATAATGGCACGGGTAACGTAGATTATGGTGCCATCTACCCTATTTTTTGGAACAATGTATGGGGCTGGGGCAATGAACATCAAGCTTATAAGTTTGCTAATCAGGGTTATCAAGTCGTGCTCTCTCATGCCACAAACTTGTATTTGGATTTAGCTTACAATAAACACCCTGATGAAATTGGCTATCATTGGGCGGGCTACACTGACACGAAAAAAACCTTTGAATATCGTCCATTTAATATTTACGCCAATGCCGAAACTGACAAGCTAGGTAATCCTGTGCCTTGGAACCCAAATTGGGTAGTGCTTAATGAAACCGGTAAACAAAATATCCAAGGGATTCAGGCACAGTTATTTGGTGAAAATCAAAAGTCCCCCGAAATTTTAGATTACATGACCTTCCCTAAGTTACTAGGGGCTGCAGAGCGTGCGTGGGTGCAGAGCATGCCAGCCGAAGGAGCCGCTATGGAACAAGCTTGGCAAACCTTCACCAATACCTTAGGGCAATACGCTCTACCACTATTGGACTATTACCAAGTGGTCGATATTAATGCTCAAATGCCAGAACAAATTGGCGTTAATTACCGGATACCACTACCAGGTGGCAATATTGAAAACGGCCAGCTCATAGTGAATACACGCTTTGTTGGCATGAAAACAGAGTATTCAACAGATCAAGGCGCAACGTGGCAAAGTTATCAAGGTCCGGTATCGCTAACAACAACAGCAAGTGTACAACTGAGAACGGTAAGTGATTCTGGCAAAGTAAGCCGCGTCGCAACAGTTAACTAGCTAAGCAAACTACACGTGGGTTGTACTTTTGGTGCAACTCACGTTGCACTATAAATGGAAGAATAGGATGCGTAGCCATGCCACCTTTATTGTCATTTAAACGAAAGAAAGCCGCAAACGAGGCTCCGGTGGCGGTACATGCCGATGCCAAGCGCCGTCAGCAGGTTGAGCAGTTATTTTTACAACAACAGCAAAAGTTGGTGCGCCATATTATGGCGAAAGGCCTTGATCAGCGTGAAGCTGAAGACATAGCGCAAGAGGCATTCGTAAAGCTATTGGGTTTAGAAGATACTCAAGTGAGTAATTATATTGCGGCTTATTTATATAAAATAGCGACCAACTTAACTATTGATAAACTACGTAGAAAAGCCCGCAGTCCGTTTGCGGAGCACACTGACGAAAGTGAACAAATGCCGCAACCTGGCAACAGTGCCAACCCAGAAAAAAATCACCACAACCAAGAGTTACTTAAAGAAATGGAAAAGTCCCTCGCCAGCTTACCAGACAAATGTAGACTGGCCTTTTTATTGTATAAAATCCGTGGTCAAAGTTATGAAGAAATCGCTTTGACCTTACAAATATCTCCCAGTATGGTACGAAAATATGTATTACGTGCAGTTCGTCATTGCTATCAACAGTTACAACATGAGCTTTGATCATGAGTTTTAAGGATATTAGCATGAACCCATCACCTGACGATTTAGCGATTATTGAAGAGCAAGCCGCTGATTGGCTACTGTTATTAGAAGAACAACAGCTGTCTGTTAGTAACAACCAGCACTACCCAGTCGAACTGCAAGATTGGTTGACGCAAAGCGAATTGCACCGTGATATTTTTCAAAAAATGCAGCAACTATGGCAAGTATCCACCCAGCTAGATACTGATTATGTAGAGCAACAACTTGCGCAAATACCACCGGTAAACGATATCAGTAAACGTGCTGAGAAACGCTCTCGGATAGGCTACTTTGCTCTTGCTGCGGCGTTTTTCTTATTAAGCTTTACTGTATTTCTTAATGTTGAACAACCCAGTAATAAGACGGTAACGGTTGCAAATAACAGTGCCGCCATGACCAATGTACAGAATCAGTTTTTTCGCACCACAATTAATGAGTACCGTACTATCACCTTAGCCGATAACAGCCGGGTAGATTTAGGGGCTAATAGTCAATTAGCGGTGCGTTATAGTAACAGCTCGCGAGAGTTAACTTTATACCAAGGTGAAGCGCTCTTTTCGGTCGCTAAAGACAAACAGCGACCCTTTATTGTGCGCCACCAGCAAAGCCAAGTAGAAGCGCTAGGCACTGTGTTTAATGTGCGTGCAAACCCTGATTCTATTCGTGTTGATGTACTTGAAGGCACAGTATCAGTAGCCCAGCAACAAGTTATAAAATTAAGCCAAGGACAAGCCGCACTGGTAACTCAGTCTGGCACTATTACGCGTAGCAGAGCACAAGGAGAAAACCTTACTATGGATTGGCAACAGGGTCGTTTAGTGTATCAAAATGCCCGCTTAGGTGATGTACTCAATGATGTTGCCCGTTACAGTGAGCTGAAAATAACCCTTGGCAGTCAGCAGCTTAGCCAATTTACCTACAATGGTAGTTTGTTAACCTCTGAAATCGACACATGGCTACACAGCCTTGATAAAATTTACCCAATTACTGTGACTCAACAAGGTAAAGAATATACGTTAACAATTAACTAAATTGTAAGTTAGCTAAAAGTGGCATGGCATATGTGAGCTAAAAATGGTACAAAGTTTGGACAATAATAAAAATATTGAATCAAACCATGTTATTAAGCTTATTAACCAAGCAATTACCTTGGTTAATATTATTTAGTAGCTGTGTACATGCTACCGACAACTATCAATTTAATTTACCTGAGGCCACTTTGCAGCAGCGTATCCTCGATGTTGCCGCGCAAAGTGGCTGGCAACTTAGCGCCGCAGATTTAGCAGAGCCTACTCTTCTTTCCCCTTTACAAGGGCGTTTTACGCTTGAACAATTACTGGTTAAAATCTTTGCCAATAGCCAATATCAATTTACCTTAGACTCAACTCAACAGCGTATTTTTGTAACTCCAACAGCAGCAGATAAACAGGGCGAATTTGAGCGCATTATAGTCACTGGCGTCAGTGGTAAAACGCGTAATATTTTAAATTCCTCTATTTCAATCACCCAACTTTCAACACACCAACTAGAGCAACACACCCCGTATTCCAGCGCCGAAATCCTTAAAAACGTTACAGGCTTTTGGGTAGAGGATTCCGGTGGTGAAACCAATAACAATGTTGCACCGCGCGGCCTGCGCGGTGGTGAAGGGTTTCGTTTTATTAGTTTAATGGAAGATGGGCTGCCAATAACCTACGACGGTATTTGGAGTGACTTTTTTTTACGCCCTGATTTAACTCACCAAACCATTGAAGCGGTAAGAGGTGGTAGTAGCGGTATTTTCACCGTCAACGGTCCAGCTGCTATGATTAACTATATTGGTCGTCGCGGCTCAGAGATACCATTTAACTTAGTCAAACTTAGCCAAGCGCTAAATTATGACTATACACGTCTTGATGGCGTATTTAGTGGCCCCATTAATGATCAGCTATTTTATACTTTAGGTGGTTTTTACAGGAGCTCAAATGGCATTCGAGAACCGGGTTTTAACAGTGACTTAGGCGGTCAATTTAGCGCTCGACTAAGCTGGCTAACTGATGATGTAGAACTGGATTTTAGCTACAAACATTTAAACGATAAAACCAACTTTTATGCCCCATTAGTCATGCAAAATCATGGCACTATAAAACAACTACAAAGTCTACCCTATGACTACGGCACACTGCTTAGCGATGATCTAAAATTATTGAATTTTTATACCCCTGAAGGCATGCGCCAACACGATTTAGAAGATGCGCAGCAGAGCTTAATGAACAGCTACACAGTACAATTTAAAGGGCTACTGTCAGAGCAATTGCAACTTAATAATATTACCCGTTACGCAGATTTAAGTAATCGCTTTTATACATTAATGAACTTAGGCAACGAGAGCATCATTGATGCCAGTAGCCGCTTACAATTTGATGACGTAAGCCAGTTCAAAAATAATTTTTCAGATGCCAATTTACAAGAAGAATTACAAGCTAAGTACCAGCGCAGTACAGATAAAACGTTAATTCAAGATCCCAGCCAACTTAATGGCAATGGGCTGATCACATCAAGCTACCCAATGTACTCTGACTATAAGCAACAGCAGTTTATAAATCATTTTAGTGTTAATTACCTAAAAGAGCATTGGTCAATCAGCTTAGGGCATATATACGCCCACAGCGATTTTAGCTCTCTGCCTTTAGATCAATGGCTTGGGCAATTACTTACCGACGTTAAACACCAGCCTGAACGGCTTGATATTGTGCTGGTAGATCAGAAGGATAATGTTGTCGCTAATTTTACCGAGCAAGGCTTTTTATCTTATGCGGGGCCTGTGTATTTAAAAGGCCAAGGGCAGTCACAGTCGCATTCTCTTTATGCAAGCTTAGACTGGCAAATAACCGACAAACTCAGGGTTGATTTTGCTCTACGTAATGAGCAGCTCAAGCTAAGTAGTCGCAGCCAACAAGGGCTGCTATCAACCTCGAGTAATTCAAAAAACTATTACTCACATTACACGCCTGCAAGTTCAATAACTGATTCATTTAGTGAAAATGCACTCAGTATTGGCGCCAACTACCAACTTAGTGAGCAACTAGCGGTGTTTACCCGTTATGCTGACGCCTTTGAAATGCCGCGACTAATAAATTATGGTAATGCTCGCGGTTGGGCTAAAAACGATGAACAACGCGCGCAGCAAAATTTTGGCCAGCCAATAAGCTTAACCTTGACTGAAATAGGTTTGCGTTATCAAGCACCAGATTGGCAGTTTAGTGGGACTGTATTTGATACCAACTTTGATCCCCTGCCCTTTACCGTATATCGCGGTGCAGCGAGCACCCAACAAGCGGTGTTAATTAATACACAAACTCAAGGATTAGAGTTCGAATATAACTACTTCTTTGATAAGGCTTGGCAGTTTGCTGCGATAGGCGTGTGGCAGGATGCTGGGTTTTATGGCATTCCTGCGCAATTACCACAAAGTGAGTTTAATGGTAATCAAATAACTCGTACCCCAGAGTTACAACTGCGGCTAACTCCTGAATATAACGCTGGGCCACTAACGGTTGCCGTCACTTGGTCTTATGTAGGAGAGCGTTATTCTGATATTGCCAATCAGTTTGCTTTACCGGCTTATCAAACCTGGGATTTATTTGCAGAATATGTGTTGACTGAGCAACTCAGTACGCAACTCGAAGTGAAAAACCTCACCAATACATTAGGCTTAACGGAAGGCAATCCAAGGGATGACTTAAGTCATCAAGAACCGTTATTTTATGGACGACCAATTTTTGGCCGTACCATAAAAGTGGCGCTTAGTTATCAGTTTTAATTAGGCCAATCTTGAAGCGCTTTTAAACTAAATTCGTAATCATCAAAACTAAGTACCGTTTGCTCTGGGGTGATCTCCAACACTCTTAAATCACCAATGCTATCACCTTCATATAATTCACGGTTATTGAGTTTCACCCAGCGTTTATCAGGCGATGATGAATAAATATGCGCTTGGTATTTAATGTCTGGGATTATCGCAAGCAAGGCATCTGGCAATAACTCAATAGGCTCGGCATAAGATGAATTTTTGGTACCTTGAGTGATTTGGTGCGGCTTTGTATCTTGCGTGTCTTCAATAGCACGGGCAAACGCATCTTTTAATGCTGTTGGTACTGTTTCCAGTTCTTCATCACTTACTGTTGCAGCTGGTTTTGTCTGCTCGCGAGCAGGCTCCCCCATAGGCTTGCCTAATACCTTGTATTTACTCATATCAATATTGCTAGCACTATTATTAATAGTCGGCTGCATTTGCATGGTATTCGGATTGTATTGCGGCGGCGCTGCATACACTTGCTGATAGCCATTAGGCGTTTGCACTAGCGTAGGCTGACCTTGAGGATACGCAGGCATATTATTTACTGGTACTTGCACCCACTGGTATTGCCCTGCCCCTTGTTGGTATTGCTGAGGTTGGTATTGCTGAGGCTGGGAAAATTGTGGCTGTGATATCGGCTGCGTGCTGGCAACTTGTGCAGGATTCGTTTGTGCTGGGCTCGTTTGCACAGCTGCTGGTTGCTCAGGCTCCAAAGTAACAGCCGCAGCTGTTTTTTCATCCGTAGGCTGTGGCTCAACAGTGCTTGCTAATTGCTCTGGCGAATTTAAATAATTTGTTTGCAACCATTTACCAATTGAAAACCCCGCCATCAAGGTCAGTAAAAAAGCAACCAACAAGCCAAGCGAAATTGCAATAAAACGATAGCGTTGCAGCTCTTGTTGCTGTTTTAGTTGTTCAGCGTTTCTGTCATGAGCAGACGCTTCGTCATGTTGTTCTGATTGTTTTAAGGCATCTAATAAATACGACATATATGACCATTAATTAAAGAATAAACGACAAACCAATACCCATACCGAACACAGTTAAAAATGCCAATGGATAGAGCCAATTAAACGACGATTGCTGCGCAACACTAACAGCACTTAATGCACTGGGCGGTAACGCCTCTTGTGCAGAGCGCATTACTATATCACTATCAATCATGGTTAGCTGCTTAGAAAAAGCGCCCATTAAACAGCGTTCACATAATAAATTTACTAAACGCGGAATACCTGCCGTCACTAAGTGAATTGTTTTTAACGCATCGTTAGAAAACAGCCCGCGATCGCAGCCTGCCACATATAAACGGTGTTTAACGTAGGCAAAGGTTTGCCCCTCTGTTAACGGCAATAAATGATAGCGTGCGGTGATCCGCTGCGCTAACTGGCGTAACTCATTACGTTTCAGTAAGGCTTGTAATTCAGGTTGCCCTACTAACACGATTTGCAATAATTTTTTATGATTGGTTTCGATATTAGTAAGTAATCGCAACTGCTCAAGTACATCAGGCGCAAGTAACTGGGCTTCATCTATAATTAAAATAGTGTGTCCACCGGCGTGATGATTCGCTTCAAGGTGCTTTTTAATTGCATCCGTTAACGTTTTTAACGTGGCATTTTGCTCATCATAAGCAATGCTGAATTCATCGCAAATACTCGCCAATAGTTCTAGCTGCGATAAAGCGGGGTTATGGATCAAAGCAACTTGCGTATTCTCAGGCAATTGCTCTTGCAAGCTACGGGTAAGGGTGGTTTTTCCTGTGCCCACTTCGCCAGTCAGTAATACAAAACCTCCCGCTTCACCTAAACCATAGGTTAGATGAGCCAAAGCCTCTTTATGACGTTCACTTAAAAACAAATACTGTGGGTTTGGCGCGATTGAAAATGGTTTTTCTGACAAGCCAAAGTAGCTTAAATACACCCTGAATTTCCTTGCTGAGTAAATCAGCGCCTATAATGGCAAAAAAATGCGCTAAGTGAAAACCTTGTTAGCGTTTTATTAGTGAAATAACGTAAAATAGTTTGCACAGTTAATATTCAGGGTGAGTTATGCAAGTTTATTTGGTAGGTGGCGCAGTTAGAGACGAACTACTTGGGCGAGTTGTTAAAGAGCGCGACTACGTAGTTGTTGGAGCAACACCAGAACAATTACTCAAACAAGGCTATCAACAAGTCGGAAAAGACTTTCCGGTATTTCTGCACCCTAAAAGCAAAGAAGAATATGCCCTCGCCCGCACCGAACGTAAACAAGGCCAAGGATATACCGGGTTTGTGTGTGAGTTCTCGCCCGATGTCACTTTAGAAGATGACTTACGTCGCCGCGATTTAACGGTTAACGCCATCGCTAAAGCGGATGATGGCAGCTTAATTGACCCTTACGGTGGCAAGCAAGATTTAGATAATCGTATTTTGCGCCATGTATCCGAAGCATTTAGTGAAGATCCACTGCGTATCTTACGCGTTGCCCGATTTGGGGCTCGCTACCATTATTTAGGCTTTACCATTGCCGATGAAACTCAAGCATTATTAACCCAGATGATCGACCGTGGCGAACTAAACACACTCACCGCAGAACGTATTTGGTTAGAGTGTGAAAAGTCCCTAGCGGATGGGGCTTTTGCTGAGTTTTTAAATATTTTAGCGCAATTAGGTGCACTAAGTGTGATCAGCCCTGCTTTAGCTAGTAACTGGAGCAAGGAATTATATCAGCAACTAAAAACCCGTTACGCGTATGCAAAAAGCCAAAATATAACCGATCAAGCATTACTGTTTGCGCAAGCCACCAGCTCGTTAACCGCTGATGACATTAAAGCCATTAGCGAAAGGATTCGCTTACCCAATGATGTACGCGATCTCGCATTACAACTCAATGCCCACCTTGCAACTTTAACGAGTAAAGCAATCAAGGCTGAACAGTTACTTGCCTGTTGTAACCAACTTGATTTGTGGCGTCGGCCAGAGCGATTTGAAGCAGTACTTAAGGCCATTGAGATTAATCAAGCCGCCCCACTTGGCAATCAACAAAAATTATTAACGGCAACCAGCACGGCAAGAGCAATCAACCCGCAGCAATTTATTGCCCAAGGGATAAAAGGCGCGCAAATAAAAACCGCGCTAGAGCAAGCGCGGTTAGAAGTATTCCAGCAATATTTTACTTAAAATACCGTACTTAACTTAAACGACCGTGTTATTTTTCATATCGAACTAAGCGTAAATAAATGAACGACTTTTTATCGTGTAGGCTGTTAAGACCTCTATCAAAGGTATATACCCAAGCTGCGGTTTTATCAGCAATACCGGATGTATTAGTCCAATAGTTTTCACTTGTATTACCCAAAAACACTGTCTCATTAATACTGGGTGTTACACAGCTGTGCTCTAAAATACTGGCAAGCTCTTTATTATTAGGTATTTGCCAATCCTTATAAGAACCAGTGCGGTCGTTTACCGCGGCTCTTAATGCTTCTTGCCAGTTAACTTTGACAATGCTGTTTAAACAGCTATTGGTTGTTAGATCATAGCTTTGTCCATAACTGCAGGTTTGCCACATAAGTCCCGTTACACTGTCGCTCACAGTGCCATCTGTGTGCATTGTAAAACGCGCAGTAGGCGTTGTTTGCGTTACGCCTTCATAACAACTTTGCACAGCCATTACGCTAGGGCTAGCTAGCAATAAGCCAATTAATAATGGTTTCATTGTGATGCTCCTGCGGTTCTGACTAATCGAACAAACGCGGTGTTACTTTTTGGATAAGCCAAATCATTCCCATCGCTCATATCAAAAATATACGCTTGCGATAAACTAGTGCCATCTACTGCAGTTTGTGAGGTCCAATAAATCAGTCCATCTGCGAGTAAGTTACTATTAGGCGTATTAGGAAAGTAATTCTCATCAAGTAATATTGATTGCCCATGCTTGCCATAATTAAGTAGTGTTAATAACTCTGTGTAGCTAGGCACTCGCCAGTTAGTACCGCCACAATAATCAAGAGCATTGACCGCATTAACGTATACTTGCAAATTACAGTTACTATTACTTGGACAAGTACTGTTTGTAGTGCCAAGGCTACTTCCCGTTTGCACACCATCTTCATTGGTTAAATACCAAGTATAATGATTTTGTCCTTCTCGAAGTTGCGTGTTAGGTAAAGTGCCAGTGTTAGGGCTTTTTACTTCCCAAATCAAACCGGTAACATTATCGCGAATACAGCTAAAATTAGCAGCGCTATCTAGTAACTCATCGGCAAACTGGTTAAGTTTTGTAAAATCAAACGCCTGCTCACCTTGGCCGACTTTTTCGATGTGTGAGCCAACACCGCTATCACGCCCTACAGACGCATCTTGACGAGGAAAATCAGGGCTTGTACAAGCTATCTCTTGGGTATTGTTATAACACTTGCTCATACCGGTATCATTGAGCAAACCCAGTGGCTTGGATTTAACCACTATATCAACAGTGTCAGTATCAGTACGGCCTTTACTATCGGTCACGGTTACTTCAAAGGTGTGTGTATTTACAGCCTCTGTAGCAGGTGCTGTGAAAGAAGTAATGCATTGCTGTTGGTTATCAAGCACCGCGGTGCCTGCTGTTTGCTGCCAAAAACATTTAAATGTTTCGGTCACGGTTTCAGATGCTGTGGCATCTAAAGTCACTTTTTCCAGCTCAATGACACTCTGATCATTACCTGCATTAGCAATAATAACTTCACTGGTTTTATTTAAGGTATGAGAATACTCGGTGCTTGCCTCTCCCCCTTCATCGTCTACCACTGTGATTAACCAAGTGATCAAGGTATTTGTATCAAGCAACGGATGCGAAAAACTAATGGTCGCGTTACTGTTACTATCCACGGCAAGAGTTGGGCCTGCAATTTGTTGCCAGTTATAACTATTAATTTGACCATTTTCATCAGGATCTATCGACCCTGCCGCGCTAAGCGTGATTCTATCTTTATAATCAGAAGGGAGCGTTGCAGGGGCAGTTTGAGTAACAATAACTTGCGGAAGCTGATTATTTGATTCTATTGCAATCAGTAAGTCATCACTAACTAATTGACCATCAGTGGTCTGGTAGCTAACACGCAGTAATAATTCACTGTCTGCTTTTATATCAGGGGCCGTTACGGTTTGTAGTGCGCCATCAAGCGGAAAGCCGTCAATAATCGGGCCACTGACTCGCTGCCAAGTAAACGTACCATCGGCAGGAGACCCTTTGGCTTCGATGGTAAATTCACTTTTTTCAATAATTTGCTGATCATTTCCCGCAAATACAGAGGCGGCTACAACTGGGTTATCATTTCCCCCGCCACCGCCACCACATGCGGCTAGTAAAGTTAAAATTGGGGCAATTATCAAGGCTGATTTCATGCACTGCTTCCTCATTAAAATCGAAATTGCATAACGGAAAACGTTATGCCAATAAATTTATGAAGCAATTACAGTGCCAGTACAGTGGAGGAATATTATAAATAGCTGTCTTGATGGATACGGACAAACAGCTTTGTCCCTATTTTACTGTAATCAACCTTATATTCACGACCATCCAGCGCTTGAATAAACAGTAAGCGTTTTTCTTCGCCAAACACATCAACACTACCAATATAGACCATTTCCAAATAACGTTCTTTGGCTTCGCGGCGGTTTTTTGGCAACTCTTCTTTAAATGGCTCCAAACCGTGTTGGGTTACTTTGATTTTTGGGTGTATTTCAGAGTTCACGATCACTAAATCGAGTTTTTTATCTTTGTGGATAATGGTGTTTCTGCCACTTTTAATAAAAGATCTTTCTTGGCTCATCGCTTCATCCTACTAACTAACGCCTATCATCAAGCGTCTTTCTCTCTAATTGAGATTCTATAAATACTACTGGGTTACTGCGCCACGCATTTAAGTTACGGCTAAAGTCCCAAATACTGCTATCTAATACACTTGCAGGTAACAACAAATCGTATCCGGTTAATTGTTGTAAGTGCCGCATCCGGTTAGCAAACATGGCAATCAAACCATTAAAGCTACGCCCATGCGCTGAAGTGTAATGATTATCTTCAATTAGCCATTCTGATGGGCAATTACCATTTTTGCAATGTTTTTGAACTACTTGCATAAATAAATGCCGTTGCTCTATCAATAATTTACCCGCAATTCTCGGCGCCAACTGTGATAAAAATTCATCTGTATTATTGAGTTTAATACCTACGGCATTTAACTCAAGCTGTTCAAGCTGTTGTTCTACTTTAGGAATCCCGCTGTGATGGAAATTTTCTTGCCTAACGCACCAATAACCATATTTATGCTGGTAAGTAAGTTCATGTTCTGTAATAACTAAACTATAAAATGGCTCTTGAGTTTTTAAAAAACCAACAAAAATAGCAGCCAAACATAAACTCACTAAAAAGATTTCTAAAATACTAATTTCACCAGGGCGCAGTAAATTGAATAGCATTATAAATATAAGCCCTATTGCACCCACACTGAGAATTTCTATGCCATTGCGCGCGCCTTGCGCACGTAATTTCAACACGGCGTGCTTACATTTAACCATAACGATAAAAAACTATATAAAAAACGTACATAATTATAGCCCAAATAATCAATTTACGTATTTTCAAACAATGTGAACATTTGCTCGTTAACTTCATAACTTCCTCATTTCTAATTACAAAATAGGAACAAATTGATAAATACTTTAACTTTTACGCCTAACCGACAGATTTATGAGATACGCGACAGCTATTCCACGCTGTTATTTTGTACACTAGAGGCAATTAATTTTCCGGTATTTTAAAAATGTATTCAAAGCAATCTGGCAAAGCGCTATTTCCATTTATTATTACTCTACTTCTTGGGCTGTGTGTTTACCTTTACTTGCCAAGTAGTCAAGGTGAGCAATCCGACTTTACTGCAAGTGCAACCCAAGTTACAGCACATACTGTAGCGAGTGAAGAAAATGCAGTGCTCATTGAGGCTATCGGCAGCGCGCGTGCGAATCAAGCAATTTATATCAAAAGCGCACAAAATGACTATGTAACTGACATTTTTTTCAAAGACGGTGACTTAGTTAGTAAAGGTCAAAAGTTGGTACAGTTACAATCATTACAAGAAGAACTGACAGTCAAAGAGCTGGCAATTAACTTACGCGAAGAAAAACGTCAACTTGAGCGTTTAACTGAGCTTTCTCGCTCACAAGCAACCGCAAAATCATTATTAGAAGAACAACTTTCTCGCGTTGATGCCACCGAAGCGCAGTTAGAAAATGCCAAAACAAAACTCTCTGAAATGACTATCACTGCGCCATTTTCAGGTATTTTAGGAAAGCGCCAGATTTCAATTGGTGCCTATGTAAATAACAGCACTATAATTACCAGCTTAGATGATATCAGCATCATCAAGGTAGATTTCAAAGTACCTGAAAAATACCTCGCGCAATTAAACGTTGGCATGAAAGTTATGACCCAAAACGACGCTTACCCAGAGAAAACATTTACCGGTAAAGTAACCCATGTAAGTGCACGTATTGATGCAATTACCCGCAGTGTTGAGGTAACAGCAAGTTTCGCCAATAAAAGTGGCTTATTACGCCCAGGCATGCTGCTTAATACCGCCCTGCAACTGAGCGCCAATCAAGCCATGATGGTGCCAGAGAAAGCGGTTATTCCACAGCAAGATAAACATTTTGTTTTTCAAATTGAAGACGGCATAGCCACCAAAGTAGAAGTTCATGTTGCGGGCCGCCACAACGGCTGGGTTGCCATTGATGAAGGTATTAGTAATGGTCAACTAATTGTTACAGAAGGAATTATTAAAATTCGTTCTGGTAGCAAAGTGTCTGTGAAGGGGTAAACCGTGAAAATTACTGATACCAGCGTTAAACGCCCCGTTTTTGCGATTGTAATTAATTTATTGCTACTGACCTTTGGTTTAGTTGCATTTTCTATGTTACCACTGCGCGAATATCCTGATATTGAGTCCCCCATTGTCAGTGTGAGCACTGAGTATACCGGTGCGTCAGCCGAGATAATTGAAACTAAAATAACCCAAGTACTGGAAAACCGTATCTCCGGTATTGAGGGCATTAAAAGTATTAATTCATCGAGTCGTAATGGTCGCTCCAATATCACCATTGAGTTTAATATAAGCCGTGATATTGATGCGGCATCAAACGATGTACGTGAGCGTGTTGCTCGTGCTCTTGACAGTTTACCTGAGCAAGTACGCCCGCCTGAAGTGTCAAAATCTAACAGTGATGAAAGTCCAATTGCTTGGTTCTTACTAAACAGTGACACTATGGACTCACTGCAGCTTTCTGATTATGCGCAGCGCTTTATTGTTGACCGCTTAGCCGTTGTTGATGGTGTATCAAATGTACGTGTGGGCGGCGAGCGTAAATATGCCATGAAAATATGGCTCAACCGCCAAGCTATGGCGGCGCGTGGCATTACCAGTAGCGATATAGAAAATACCTTACGTACAGAAAACGTTGAACTACCAGCTGGTGAGATTGAATCTATCGACCGCGACTTTACTGTGCGAACTGCGCGTAGCTATAAAGAGCAACGTGACTTTCAAAACCTGGTGATTAAACGTGGTGATGATGGTTATTTAGTACGCCTTGGTGAAGTGGCTGATGTTCATTTAGAAGCCGCTGATGATGAAAGCCTATTTCGCGGTAACGGCCGTAACATGGTGGGCCTAGGCATCGTTAAGCAAGCGAAAGCCAATACGCTTACCGTGGTTGATAACGCCCGCGCTGAACTTGAAAAAATCAAACGTAACCTGCCAGAAGGCACGACGATTCAAGACAGCTACGATTCATCAATCTTTATTAAAGAATCAATTAATGAAGTGTACAGTACACTCGCCATTTCAATGGCTTTAGTGGTGTTAATTATTTTCTTATTTTTAGGCAATATTCGCGCTACTTTGATCCCCGCGGTAACAGTCCCGGTTGCTTTAGTCGGCAGCTTTATGTTCTTACTAGCAATGGGTTATTCTATTAACTTATTAACCCTACTTGCGTTAGTACTGGCAATTGGTTTGGTCGTTGATGATGCCATTGTAATGCTAGAGAACATTCACCGCCGTATTGAATTGGGCGAACCGGCTTTATTGGCAGCGTATCGTGGTGCCCGTGAAGTTGGCTTTGCAATTGTTGCCACTACATTAGTTCTGATATCTGTATTCGTGCCTTTAGTATTTATGGATGGCCGTATTGGCGCTTTATTTACTGAATTCGCAATGGCCGTGAGTGCCGCAGTGTTTTTCTCGAGTATTACCGCATTAACACTCTCCCCTGCGCTGTGTTCATTAATTCTTAAGCCCTCGTCAAAAGAAGGTAAGTTTAGCCAATGGATGGACCGCATTTTTGATAAGATTGAACAAGGTTATAAGAATACCTTAACTTCAAACATGACTCGCTCAGGCGGCTTAGCAATAACCTTATTGCTCGCTGGTTTTGTTAGTTATGCATTGTTCCAACAAATCCCATCAGAGCTTACTCCTAAAGAAGATCGCGGTACATTTTTCTTAATGATGAGTGGCCCTGAAGGTGCCAGCTATGAAAATAACGCTGAAAATATGGCCAAAATCGAAGAGCGCTTAATGCCATATTCTGAATCAGGCGAACTTAGCCGTGTATTAGTGCGAGTGCCTGGTTGGGGTGGTACGGGTGGTGTTGCCATTGTTGGTATGGCTGATTGGAGTGACCGAAAACGCTCAACGTGGCAAGTAATGGATGAGATCAGTGGCAAGATGGCCGAAGTGACCGATGTACGAACGTTTGCCATTATGCGCAGCGGCATTGGTGGCGGTGGCTCATCTCGCCCTATTGAATTTGTACTACAAGGTAATGATTACGAGCAACTTGCTGATTGGCGCGACCGTATTATTAAACGTGCCGAGGAAAACCCAGGCTTAGTACGAATCGATCACGATTACAAAGAAACTTTCCCGCAATTTTTGATCAGTATCGATAAAAATAAAGCAGCGGATTTAGGCGTGTCGGTGTCTGATGTGGGTCGTACTCTTGAAACTATGCTTGGCCAACGCCGTGTTACCACTTTTATAGATCGAGGCGAAGAATACGATGTGATCCTAAAAGGTACCAAAGCAGATTTTAAAGATCCAACTGATATTTCAAATATCTATCTAAAATCACGCAGTGGTGAATTAGTACCGCTAGATAGCTTGATCAGTCTAAAAGAAGAAGCCACGGCATCTCGATTAAATCGTTATAACCGTATGCGCGCTATAACCCTCAGCGCAAACCTTGCAGATGGCTATACCCTTGAAGAAGCGCTTAACTTTTTAAATCAAATTGCTGCCGAAGAAAATGATATTGATGGTGCGGTTGATTATAAAGGTGAATCACAATTATTCTACGAAGGTGCTTCGGCAATGACCTACGTATTTATTTTGGCGCTTACCGTTACCTTCTTAGTGTTAGCAGCGCAATTTGAAAGCTTTGTACACCCGTTTGTTATTATGCTGACAGTGCCACTGGGATTAATGGGTGCCATGTTTGGCTTGTGGTCTACGGGGCTTACCTTAAATATTTACAGTCAGATCGGGATTGTCATGTTAATCGGCCTCAGCGCTAAAAATGGTATTTTGATTGTTGAATTTACCAATCAACTGCGCGACCAAGGTGTTGAGTTTAGTGAAGCAATATTACAGGCCGCAACCATGCGACTACGCCCGATTATTATGACCTCATTAACCACTGTAATGAGTGCCGTACCGTTAGTGTTAGCCTCAGGCCCTGGTGCAGAAAGCCGTATGGTAATTGGTGTAGTGGTGTTTACCGGCGTTATTGTTGCTACCATACTCACACTATTTGTTGTGCCTGCTGCTTATTATGCGCTCGCTCGCAATACCCAATCACCTGAGTTTTTACAACAAAAGCTTAACCAACAAGAAGCTGAAAAGCCGCTTAAAGAACTATAAGCAAAAGCGTTGCTGCGCCCGCAGCAACGCTTCCTTATACCAACTTAAAATTCATGAAATAAAACCCTGCTATTGCCGTTCTTCTGATAGGCTAGAACATGTTCGCAACTTAACGTTTTCGGGAGTGACTAATGAGCAAAACAATGGCAACAGCAACCTTTGGCGGTGGCTGTTTTTGGTGTATCGATGCCGCATTTAGACGTGTGAGAGGCGTTTTACAAGTAAGCTCTGGTTATACTGGCGGCAACACTATAGAGCCAACCTACAAACAAATATGCACAGGGCTTACAGGCCATGCTGAAGTAGTTAATATCGAGTTTGATAGCAACCAGATAAGCTTTGACATCTTACTCGCAATGTTTTTTACGTTGCACGACGCCACACAACTTAATCGCCAAGGCAATGATGTAGGCACGCAGTACCGCAGCGTTGTTTACTATCACAGCGCAGAGCAACAAGCCCAAACGACTGACTACATTGCTAAGTTACAAAGCCAAATACGCGAAGATATCGTCACCGAAGTAAGTCCTGCAACTACGTATTACCCAGCAGAGCAATATCATCAAGACTATTACAACGCGAACCCTGAGCAGCGTTATTGCAGCTTATTGATTGCACCTAAACTGAAAAAGTTTGAACAAGACTATAAACCGTTTTTAGTAAATTAAGTAAAGCGCTCAATTAGACTATTAGTTATCAATAAAAAAGCCCAACACGCAAAAGTGTCGGGCTTTTTTATTTAAGCTTAAGCGAGATCAGAACTGGTAGCTGGCGCCAACAAAGAAGCGACGATCAGCTGTATTGTAGTAAAACACTTCGCCAGTTGCATAATCCATACTTGAATCAACTGCGTTGTACTGCTTATCAAATAAGTTTTCAACGCGAGCAGAAAATGAAAGCGCACTGTTAAATTGATAATTTGCAGTCAAGTTCCATAACGTATAAGAACTAAGCTCTGTTACTTTACCTTGACGATCACTACGGTACTGCATATCAAAACCTGCATCAAAATCGCCCCACTGTTTCGTAACTGACCAATTTACTGTACGTGGCGAAACATACGTTTGAGCAGTACCTGTTTCTTTGTTCTCAGCATCTAAATAAGTAAAATTAAACTGATTATCAAAGCCTAATATTTCATTAGCAAAGCTAAACTCAACACCTTCATGGCGAGCTTCATTTATATTAGCTGGCTGCCAATCACCAGCTGCATTAGGTGCCCACGCAATTAGATTTTCAATATCATTTCTGAATATCGATATGTCCACCTTTGCTTGAGAAAAATCAAGGCTCAGGCCAAGCTCTTGATTAACCGATTTTTCTGGGACTAAATCTGGGTTACCTGACATTGGATAATACAGGTCATTAAATGTTGGCGCTTTAAAGCCCGTACTTTGACTTACTCTAAATGTTGCATTTTCATGCAAGTGATAGCCAATAGCTGCTGTATAAGTTGTTTCATCGCCAAAATATTGGTCGTCATCATAACGAACTGCTAAATTAGCTAAAAATTGCTCATTATCATAATAACCACCAATGTAGCCGGCGAACACCTCACGGCTATTTTGTGCATAATCACCTGATGTCCCTGAAATATCATCTTTATACCAGTTTAAACCACTGTTGATATCGAATTCCGCATTAACTATATAAAGAGCATTGTAATCAATCTGAGAACGCTTAGTGTCGAATACATCCACAACGGTACCGCCAGTATAATCTACGCGCGCATTTTCTGAACCATCCCTTGATAACGCTATATCGACAGAATGTTGTTGATCTGTGAACGACTTTTCCCACCCAAAAGCTAATTGATAGTTTTCAAATTCATTATTTTCTACGGTACTTGTAACAGGCGAAAACGCACTGTCGTATTGAG
Source organism: Pseudoalteromonas sp. (assembly GCF_036960685.1). GTDB lineage: Bacteria > Pseudomonadota > Gammaproteobacteria > Enterobacterales > Alteromonadaceae > Pseudoalteromonas. Next base: position 52,710 of record NZ_JBALXK010000013.1, read on the forward strand.
CATAGCCTTCGCTGTATTGCCCTTTCGCAGTTAATTCCCCTAACAATTCATCGGCATATTGAATGTTAAAGCCAATGTTTTTGTTTTCATAACCATCTTCATCCGGCGCTACACCTTGCAATACGTCAAAACCATCGGTTTTTTCAAATCCAGCATTAAACGATGCTGTAACGGCATCAACTACCGCTGTACCAGCGACTTGATAATTTTGATAAGCGTCTGACCCAAATGTTGCATTTAGCGTTAATAGCTGCTCTTTACGAGTAATGATATTAATCACACCGGCAAGAGCATCAGAACCATATACAGCTGCACGCGAGCCTTTAACTATCTCAATGCGCTCTATTGAATTAAGAGGAATATTACTAATTGATGTATAACCAAGGGTTGCTGATCCGGTACGAATACCGTCTACTAAAATCAAGGTATGACGCGAACTTGAACCACGAAGCGATACACCAGAGTTTTGCCCAAAGCCACCATTGGAATTTATTTGAAAACCTACTTGTGTTGCTAACAAACTTGGTAAATCACGGACATTACTTGTTTCGATATCACTGCGCTCAATAACAGTAACACTGGCAAGAACATCAGTAATTGATTGCTCAAATTTATTGGCTGTGACGGTAATATGCTCAATTGATTGCTCTGCAGACACAGAAAAAGATAACGCAGCAGCAATTGCTACGCCTAGAGTAGATTTGTTTAACATGACTTCCCCTGACCCGCGCCCACCGCACAAGTGATAGTAAATTGACTTCAAGGCCGGTCTCCGGACTTAACATAGATACTTGCGTATTTTATGTATCACCGTTGCGGGGGCAGTGTTGGATTGTATTTGTATCCTACAAATAGCACCAACTTCCCGATTATCTTGCTGTACCTATCAACAACCTTGAAAAGTAACTACAAGCACCTTAAAAATAGGTGGTTATTGTGATTATTTTAGGGATAAAAGTCAATGGACGGCTATACATCTAAATGTACTAGGTTTTAGGTTCTAGGTTCTAGGTTCTAGGTTCTAGGAATCATCATAAGTTCTAAACTAAAAAGCCAAATTACACTGCTGCAATTTGGCTTTTTCTAGCACTTAGAAACCTAGCTCCTAGCTTTCTAATCTCTAAAGTTTTTGAACTGGAATGGCTGGCCTAAATCGGCGCTACGAACAACTTGCATTGCTTCTTGTAGATCATCGCGCTTTTTGCCCGTAACACGTACTTCTTCACCTTGAATCGCGGCTTGTACTTTTACTTTAGAATCTTTAATGGCTTTAACTACTTTTTTAGCCATGTCTTTTTCGATACCTTGCTTTAGTGCAACATTACGGAAAACATTTTTACCTGCACGAGAAATGTCTTGTAATTCTAAGCTTGATACGTCCATACCGCGTTTTGAAATTTTATTCGCTAAAATATCAAACAACTGCATAACTTGTGAGTCAGCTTCTGCTTTTAACTTTATTGTTTTATCGTTAAGTTCAATCGACGCATCAACACCTCTAAAGTCAAAACGGGTTTCTAATTCACGGTTTGCATTATCTACAGCATTTTTTGCTTCGTTCATTTCTACTTCAGAAACAATATCAAATGAAGGCATAAGTCTCTCCTAACAAGATTTTTTTAAATTAATATGGGGGAGATTATACCCAAACCACCTCAAGATGCGAGTTTCAGTTGGAATTAAAAGCGCTTTAGGCAAGGCATTGATTACAAGTAATAGTGGTTCTATTGTTAAAATCAATAACGCAGTATAAATCGCTTTTAAACCAACCCGTTGGGCGTTTCACAGGCACTTACTCTCATCGTTGTTACTTCTTAAAAGGGACGGCCATTCTTGCAAAGTAACGCCTTGATATTAAGCCCCTGTGAAACGCTGAATTCTGCATCTTGAGGTGGCTTGGGTATATACCTATTTTATAAATCTTTACATTTTTATGCACTTTGTTCAGGTGCTATACGAAATTTGTTTGATATACTGCGGCTCTATTTTTAAACGATTCTAGGACTTATCGTGACTCGGCGTGTTTATCAAACTCTATTTTTAATTAGTATGCTGGTGTTTACCTTCTTATTTGCCCGTGATTTTAGGGGCGTTGGCGTGTCCTCCTTGCCTCATTTAGATAAATTAGTGCATTTTGCAATTTTCTTTATTTTAGCGGCTTTCATGGTCAGAGCATTTAAGCTACCTGTTTTTGTCCATCTTACATTATTAGCATTTTATGGTATTGCCATTGAGTTGATGCAAAGCACAATCCCTTATCGTAGTGCATCTGTTGCTGATGTGGTTGCAGACTTTACCGGCGCAGCTAGTTTCTTTTTATTGTATGGCCTTTATTCACACTTCAAAAAGAATCAAAATGGCTAATATATGTATCGTTGGCGATGGCGCAATAGGTTTATTGTATAGCCACTTCTTAAGTGCGGATAATCAACTCACCATAGTTACTCGAAGTGGCGATGGCAACCAGCGATATTGTTATCAGCAAGGCCAGCAGCAACAAATTATTGCGGCTTCAGTATTAACGACAAAACAGTTGCCAAAACTGACCAATTGCAAGGTTGATACAATTATTTTTGCTGTTAAAGCCTATCAGGTAAGTGATGCATTCGAGCAACTAAAACCTTACTTCTCTGAGCAATGCAATATTGTATTATCCCATAATGGTTTAAGTGATTTAGCTCCCTTACAAAACCAATTGCAAAATGAGCAAGCGTTGTATTTTTTAACTACTCGATTAGCTGGTTTTAAAGTAACTCCCACCACGGTGGTTCATACTGGCAATGGTGAAAGCGTACTTGGTAGTTGTAATGCAGCGGCTGACAATGGCTACCTGCGACTCATGCAGCAACTTGCCGGCTTACCACATATCAACTTTAGCGAGCACATCGCCTTTCTACGTTGGCAAAAGCTGTTAGTGAACATTGCTATTAATCCACTTTCAGCACTGCATAACGTAAAAAATGGCGCACTGACAGCACCAAAATACAGTGGCGTTATTTTAAACACCTTAAACGAAGCGTGTACTGTAGCGAATAAGCTGGGTATAAACCTTCATCTTGCTACAGCACTGCAAAGCGCGTATCAGGTGATGAGTGATACCAAAGATAACTTCTCGTCAATGCACCAAGATGTGCTTCACAATCGAATGACTGAAATTGATGCGATGTGCGGTTATATCTGCCAACAAGGCAAACAACTCGGTATTGACACACCCCATAACCAATCTCTTGCTGAAGCTATCAGGCATAAAAAAAGCGCGATTTAACTCGCGCTTTTTTAAAATACCCAAACCACCTCAAGATGCTTGGGTATAATCACCGCTTTTACGGGCGATATACTTTTACATTGGCAAAGCCACTATCATGCAGAATAAGAGCTTGCAGCTGACTCATTACCCCTTTAGCACAATATAAGTAATAATCTTTGTCTTGTGGCAAATCACCAAACTTAGTCGCTAAACGGAAAAACGGTAAGTGCACAACCTCTATACCTTCAATTTCAAGTGGGTTGGCGTCTTCTTCTTCCGGTGAACGAATATCCACGACCACAGCACCTGCTGGTAAATCAGATACTGACTCAGCCTCTTTAAGCTCCTGTTTTGCTTCAACATCGATGTCGCGCACATCCATAACACGGGCATTTTCAACCACAGTATTGAGCACATCAAAGTCAAACTTTTGCTCTTCAGCTTCTACAACGGCAATTTTAGCTTTTACCGTTGGCTTTTTAGAGATAACACCACAATATTCAGGCATGGTTTCTGCCATTTCAGCAGTACCAATTTTACGTGCGATATTTATAATTTCTTGTTTATCGTGCTGGATGAGCGGGCGTAAAATAAGTGTTTCAGTAACACGGTCAATCACACTTAAGTTTGCTAAAGTTTGGCTTGAAACTTGACCAAGACTTTCACCAGTAACTAATGCTTGTATCCCCATTTTTTCAGCAATTTGGCTTCCTGCGCGCATCATCATGCGCTTTAAGATCACACCCATTTGACTGTTTTCAACATTTTCTAAGATTTCAGCAACAACTGGTTCAAAGTCAACGCTGATAAATTTAACTTTATGGGTTGAGCTAAACTGTTTCCAGATATAGTAACTGGCTTGTTTAACGCCGATTTCGTGGGCCGCACCACCTAGATTAAAGAACAAAAAGTGGGTACGAGCGCCTTTACGGATCATTTGATAACTAGCAACGCCTGAGTCAAAACCACCTGACATTAACGACAATACATCTTCTTGGGTTGGTAATGGGAAACCAGCCATGCCATGATGAGTGTGCGTTACGATATACGCTTTATCATCCTTAATTTCGAGACGAATAGTTACTTCAGGGTTTTTCAATCTGACGCTGGCACCATCTACGTGCTGATTTAAACCACCACCGACATAACGCTCTACATCTGTTGATGTGAAATCATGCTTGCCTTGGCGTTTACAACGCACGCAGAAGGTTTTGCCCACTACAGTTGGGCCAACCATATCTAACGCTTTTTCGTATATATCGTGAAGGTTTTCGTAACTGGTTTCGGTTACTTCAATAAATTGCACAATACCAGGGATGCGTTGCAAGCCATCGATAAAATCAAGGCGCATTTGTGCGTCATCTGATTTTGTCACAACCGATATATTATCCCAGTTATTTTGTACTTGTACTTTTTCGTCAAGCTTACGTAATACAATTTTAATGTTGTTTTCTAACAACTTAGTAAAACGTTTACGCACAGAACGGCTTTTAATGGCTATTTCAGGATGGAGTTTGACGATAAATTTAAGCATAGTTTACTCGTTAGACAATATTTAGGATTCACGCACCCACGTGTTGGGCGCGCGATTATAGCAAAAAATCTAACGTCTAGGAAATAAACAAAAGCTCTATGCTTAGCTGGCTGGTTCAGCCTGTGCAGCGAGCGCACTATATTTTTCGCGTAATAAGTTAATTTGCGGAATACTTTGCTCTGTACCAAAGGCTTTGAAAAGCGCTAATACTTTTAAAATACCGTTATAAATATCTTGCTGCATGAGTTCACCACTTAAACGCCTTGCTTTGATATAAGGTGTCCAAAAACTGACGGTAATTTTTAACATATGCGCAAGTTCAATGGCATCTTCATCGTCGATGGTGATCATGCCACCTTCGCGCAGGCCAATTACCAGCTCGCGTACTTGGCTTAATAAAGCGGCTTGAAATTCAATGTAGTCTTTTTTCAGTACTTCATCGCGAGATAAAATATCCCCCAAATTGTCATAGAAAAAATGAAACCGCCACATCAATTCAAACAAAGCATCAAGGTATCCAGTTAAGTGCGTGAATGCTTCATCATGCTTTGCCATTGGCACAAATTGTGTGTGTAAATGCTGGCTGTATAATGCGAAAATATGCCGAATGATGTCTTCTTTATTTTTAAAGTGATAATAAAGATTACCGGGGCTGATCCCCATATGAGAAGCGATATGGTTAGTCGTTATTGCACGCTCACCATGTTGATTAAATAGCATAATGCTAGTTTTAATTATTTTATCCTTGGTACTCATATCCTGCTACTCTAGTTGTTTTTATTTAAGTAAATGCTCAGAATTCACTCAGTATTAGTAGCCGCGCAGTATATACAAATCTAAGCCAATAAAATACTAACTTGAAAATTTCTAACCCATAATTCTTAGTTATTACTTCTTAATGAAATAAACTCATTTACCTATAACATCACACAGTCTCAATTTGCGGGCTGATCTGGGCAACAAAGACTGCTAATATAGCAGCCAAAATAACACTAAGCCGATATTTTATGAAAGTCACCGCAATTTACCCAGGTACCTTTGATCCATTAACTAATGGCCACACAGATTTGATCCAGCGGGCAGCAAAAATGTTCGATACTGTGATTGTTGCAATTGCCCACAATCCTAGTAAAAAACCGTGCTTCAGCTTAGATGAACGCGTTGCACTTGCCAATAGTTTACTCACTCACATAGATAACGTTAGTGTGATTGGCTTTTCAGGCTTACTGGCTGATTTAGCGCGAGATCATAATGCAAATGTGTTGATCCGCGGAATTAGAGCTGTGTCTGATTTTGATTATGAATTTCAGCTAGCTAACATGAATCGTCGCCTAAACCCTGATTTAGAAAGTGTGTTTTTAACACCAGCTGAAAAAAATTCATTTATTTCTTCAACATTAGTGAAAGAAGTTGCTCGTCATAAAGGCGATGTCAGTGAGTTTGTGCACCCTATTGTAGTAAAAGCATTACAGGAAAAATTACACGGATGAAGTTAAATGTCTATTTAAGTGCTTTAGTTGTGGTCGCAGGACCTGCGTTTGCAAGCCCTTGGATTGAAAGCGATGATCCACTACTGCGAGCATCAATTGAAATGTTGTTTAACCAAGGCGTAATTAAACAGCCTGTTAATAGCTATCCCTTGATGTGGCAAGGTATTTCCAGAGATTTAAATGCAATTGAAGCCAGTTCATTACCTGCGCAAAGTCAGTTTGCTTATCAACATGTAAAGCATGCATTAGCAAATGCAAAACAAAGCACCAGCTCCGGTATTAGAATTAATTACAATGGCGCACCTGAGCTGCAGCAAAGCTTTGGCAAACGCGATCAGCAAAAAAGCGGCATAAATAGCTATGGCGCAATCACAGGTAATCGGGTTAGCGCCAAAGTAAGTGTTAATTACGCAGACGAGGCACTTGATGATGAATACACAAATTATCATGGCAGCTATTTAGCGGTATTAATGGGTAATTGGTCTGTCAGTGCCGAGCAAGTAAGCCATTGGTGGGGGCCAAGCAACGATAATGCATTACTGCTTTCAAATAATGCATCGCCAATGAAAGGTCTGCGAGTCAACCGTGCTAACACACAATACGTAGGGCCAAGCTGGCTATCATTTATTGGAAACTGGCAATTAACCGGCATTTACGCAAAACAAAAACCACATTTAAATATCAGTGAAAAAGGTAATTATTGGGCAGTGCGGTTTGCCAGCACTCCACTTGCGGGGCTTGAGATTGCATTTAGCTCAGCGGGCTCGGACTATTTAACCAGCACAGAAATAGACCCCAATTCGCTTGAACTGAGAACAACTAAGCAACGCTTAACCAGTTTAGATGCTAAGTACTCAACCAGCATCGCCAATCAACCGATTGCTTTTTATACTGAGCTAATGGGTAAAAATGACAGTGGTATTGCGCCCAGTGATCCTTTTTATACAGTGGGTGTAGAAAGTTTTTTTGGTGATCAAAAACAGTTATTAAAGACCTATTTTGAATATTCAAATACCCAACAAGATTGTACAGCCCAACTTAGCTGTAATGAGGCTAATGAAAGCTTCACTAACTATGCCCAAGCCTATAATCATAAAGATCGCTTAATTGGCTCTGCAACGCCGCTGCAAAGTAAATCAGCCGTATTAGGTGCTCATTATCATACTATGAACGGTTACGCCGGTTATGCCAAATTACGCTGGTCGCAAAGTGAAATTCTAGACCTAACTCAAGCACCCGAGACTTTCGAACGTTTACAATTAGAGCTTGGCTATCAGCAGGCTATATTTAGTGGTTTATGGAAGATCAGTGGCTCTGTGTATAAAGACGAATTTGCTAACGAGTCTGAAAGTAATAGCGCATTAAAAACCAGTTGGGAATATCGGTTTTAAGCTTTTGGCGAGGCTTCTGGTTTTAGTAAGCCTCGCAATCGATTATAACCACGTACCAAGCCAAGTAAATCCTTATTGCACAGCAGTGCAATAATCATCATCACATCCATCACGTTAACCGTGACAGAGTAAAAATACCAAAACCACCAAGGTTCAAAACGGTAAATAAAGTTGATATCTATATGCATAGCAATAAATAACAGCATATTGACTGTTAAGCCTATGCTTAGGTATAGCTTAGCAGGGCAATTGTGAAAAGATTGGTTTTTAGCTATTAGCAAAATCACAACTAAGATAAATAAATCACACAGAGCCCAAATTAAGTAGCTCTTATAGCTATACATCATATCAACCCCAAGTGATAAATTGAGTAAAGGGTCAGATACAAGGTAAGATAAGAAAATAGCCAAAGACATCCACATAACGGTAGCATTGCTTCCTGGCGCAGAAGACTTTTTAACAACGTTGTATAGAAACGCCATCATAAAGCCCCACATAATTAGAGAAGCCAAATAAGCACTATAATACTGCTCAATCAGCTCCATTTATTTACTCGCTCCTACATAAATGAACATCACTTTCTCACTTAACATTGTGCTTTCTTAACAAAAGAACATCCTTCCCTGTAATCAGTACAAATATCATAAATAAATCAATTATATTGACCCCATACGAATAAACAGTCCACAGCCACCATGGCTCAAGGTTATGCAAAATATAAATATCATAATGAGTTACAAGCATCAGAAGAGAATTAAGTGTCAAGCCAAGTAAAATATAATATAGCGCGATGAATCGCTGTCTTTTACAATATATAAACCATACAAATATTACAGCGATGGTGAGTAAGTCATAGATAAGCCAATTTAGATAATTTGAGTAGGATAAACGATAAAAATCACTAACCATGTAGGAAATGGCCATCAGAAAAGATAGCTGAACAACTGCTTTGTCAGGATTATTAAGTCTAGAAACAAGGTTGAATAGGAAGGCCATTAAAAACCCCCACTCGATAAACACACCGATATACGGGCCGATCGTGTCGTTAATAAACATAAACGCTAAACAAGATGCTTTTGCTGTTGTCCTTTAAATAACGCTTTAATTCCATTTTTAAGCTTAATCAACCCTAAAATGTCACGATCGACAATTAAAGCCACTATCATTGTAAAATCAACAATGTTTACACCAAAAGAGTAGATATCCCATAATAGCCAAGGGTCTTTGTTATATTTAATATAAATATCATAATAAATTAATAAGAATAAAATTGAATTTAAAATTAGGCCAATTGCTACATAATAGTATGCTGGAGGCTTATGCATAGGTTTATTAAAAAGAACAAAGCATAAAATGATAACGAACGTTGCAATATCCCATAATGCCCAGTGTAAATAAGTTTCGGTTGTAGAAAACCAGGAGAAAAAAGAGTCGCTTGAAAAGTATGAAGCAAACATAATAAAAGATGTGAAAAGCAAGCAGGCACTTTTCTTTGGTGTAGCAAAATATAGAAATATATTAAAGAAAAATGCCATCATAAAACCCCATATAACAAGGGCTCCGAGCGATAAACCAAAATGCTCTGTTAAATACATTAATTATCCAAATTATTTTGGGCGTTTATCCGGATCTATAATAATCCCACCACCACGTTGTACTTCAGCTTCACCTTTCGCTGCTAGCAAAGCTTCGCTAGATATAGACACTGTATCAGATTGTAGGGTTTTATTACTAGCGCTTTGTTCAAGTGCAGGCTTTGATTGTTGCATAGAGTTGTATGCTTGCATTTGCAGTTGGTTGTTAGCAGTAATTTGCATTAGATTGATCCTTTCAAAAATGTTGGATTAATAACTTGTTAAACAAGCTATCGTTGCTTTAGCGCTCTGATTATTTATTGGCGCTTTTTAAGATGAACCCACACTGAGCCATCGTACACTTTATAGGTAGCAATTACCGATCCAACATTTTTAAAAAACGATCTTTTTTTGATCTTGATAATAAGCAGGCAGAACAACAGGTCATACCAGCTGTGTTTAGACATAAAAAAACGCACAGGGGTAACCGTACGTCTTTTACATCCAGGGATTTCTAGGCCACGTTTTTACACGGGATCTCCGTATTACTACTTAGCTTCAAAATAAATTCCATTGCGACTTCGTCACAATTGTCTCTGCGCAAACACAGTTCACAATCTTTCATTACCTTTTCCGGTAAGCTGTCTTTAGTACAGAATGTGAAACCTTGTTTCTCAAAGAAATCAGGTACTCGCGTCAAAACAATGATGCGATTCAGTGCCAATTTTTTGGCTTTAACTAATAAATGCTCAACTAACTGACGACCTTGTCCGGTAATGCAGGTTTCAGGGTCTATACCGAGCGAGCGAATTTCAGCAAGGCCAGTATCATAAATATACAGTGACGCACAGCCTGAAACTCTTCCAGCAACTTCCGTTACCGCAAACTCATTAATTGAGTGCACCATGTCACTTTTTGCACGTGGTAGGTTTTCGCCTACTGTAGCCCAATGCTGGATCAGCTTTGCTATCGACTCAACATCATCAAGATTAGCGTCACGAACCGTTATTTGCTGTTTTTTTTTGGCATCTTTTACAGCAATGCTTACTTGCTCTAAAGATGTGCCACCAAGTGCTTGGCGCGCTTTAATACATGCGTCTATTTCTAATACAGCATATACGTCTTGTTCAAAAATACTATGCACAGATTGGAATTGTTCTAAACTTAAATCTTCTAAGTTATTCCCTTGTGCGATAGCCATTTGCACCAGTACACCAACAATGTGATGACCTTCCCTAAATGGGATACCTTTGGCGACTAAGTAATCAGCCAATTCGGTCGCATTTGAATGTCCGCCTTTTGCAGCAGCCAGCGTTCGTTCACCATTAACTTTCACACCTTTGATGCAGGCCTGCGCCATATGGATACAAGCAAGCCAAGTTGGCATTGCATCAAACAAGCCTTCTTTGTCTTCTTGCATATCTTTATTATAAGCAAGCGGCAAGGCTTTAAGTGTCATCATCATCGCACTAAATGCCCCAAAGACACGGCCCGTTTTACCACGAATAAGCTCTAATGCATCTGGGTTTTTCTTTTGTGGCATAAGTGACGAACCAGAAGTGACATTATCAGCCAACTCAATAAAACCGGCCTCGCCCGAGTTGTAGAAGATCAGATCTTCTGACATACGCGATAAATGGATCATAGAGATTGACGCACAGCTTAATAGCTCAACCACAAAGTCACGGTCTGATACAGCATCTAAACTATTTTTAGTCGCAGCGGTAAAACCTAACCCCGTGGCAAGTGCTTGCCGATCAATTGGGTACGCAGTACCGGCAAGTGCCCCACTGCCTAATGGGCAAAAATTCATCCGGGCTTTAGCATCTGTTAAACGGCTTTCATCACGTTCAAGCATTTCAACATACGCCATACACCAGTGACTAAACAAGAGTGGTTGTGCGCGTTGTAAATGGGTATAACCAGGTAAAATAGTACCCAGCTCACGTTCAGCCAACGCAATAAACTCACCTTTTAACTGACCAAGCGCTGCAAGTAAGTGATCTGCGGTATCACGACACCATAAACGAAAATCAGTGGCAACTTGGTCGTTACGGCTACGTCCGGTGTGTAACTTTTTAGCTAAATCACCTACTTTTTCGATTAAAGCAGCTTCAACATGTGAGTGAATATCTTCAGCACCCGATGTTGCCACCGCTTGCGGATCCGCTTTTACTTCGTCGAGTAGTTCATATAGTGCAGCTACTAGCGATTGATGCTCGCTACTACTTAGTACATCAACTTGCTTTAAGGCACCAGCCCATGCAACAGAGCCGACAATATCCTGCTCCGCTAGTTGATAATCGAAGGGAAGTGAGTCGTTAAATTGTTTAAACGCCTCATCTGGACCCGTAGAAAAACGTCCGCCCCATAATGCCATGAAATCTCTCCAAACCCTGAAATTGCCCCGCTTTAATTACGGGGCTTTTGTAAAATTACTTCTTCGCTAGTGCTGAAATTCTGCTTGAAAGCGAGAATAAACGAATAAAACCTTCAGCATGCGATTGGTCGTACACATCATCTGCACCAAATGTTGCAAAATCTTCGCTGTATAAGCTATTTGGTGATTTTTTCTGAACCGCTGTCACTTGGCCTTTGTAAAGCTTAAGTACGACTTCACCGGTAGCGACGGTTGATAGCGCTTCAGCGCCCGCTAAAATTGAATCTTTAAGTGGCGTGAACCAACGGCCGTCATACACTAAGTGCGAAAACTCACCGCCCAGTACTTCTTTCCATTTGCGGCTTGCTTTATCAAGTACAAGTTCGTCAATTGCTTGTAATGCCGCCATGATTACTGTGCCACCTGGCGTTTCATAACAGCCACGGGACTTCATACCCACTAAACGGTTTTCAACGATATCAACACGACCAACGCCATGAGGAGATGCAATATCATTTAGTTTAACTAAACAATCATACGGTTTAAGTGGCTCACCATTTACCGCAACAACTTCACCTTCAACTACATTTAAAGTAACAAACTCAGGCTCATTCGGTGCTTGCTCTGGCGAATTAGTCCAAGTCCAGACTTGATCACTTGGTTGGCACCACGGATCTTCAAGCTCACCGCCTTCATGAGAAATGTGCCACGCGTTTGCATCACGGCTGTAGATTTTAGTTGCCGATGCTGAACATGGAATATCACGCTCAGCTAAGTAATCAAGTAATGACTCACGACTTGATAAGTCCCACTCACGCCATGGCGCAATCACCTGAAGATCTGGAGCTAGCGCGGCAAAACAAGATTCAAAACGTACTTGGTCGTTACCTTTACCTGTACAACCATGAGAAAGTGCATCTGCACCTACTTTGCGAGCAATTTCAACCTGCGCCTTTGCAATAATAGGACGTGCCATCGAGGTACCAAGTAAATAAGTACCTTCATAGATTGACCCTGTTTTAAGTGTTGGATAAATATAGTCACTTACCATTTCATCTTTTAAGTCAACTACATAACACTCTGATGCACCTGATGCGATAGCTTTAGCTTCAACGCCTTCAAGCTCTTCAGCGCCTTGCCCTACATCGGCCACAAACGCAATCACTTCACAGCCGTAATTTTCTTTTAACCATGGCACGATGGCCGACGTATCTAAACCACCAGAATAGGCTAATACAACTTTTTTAATAGAACGCATTGGTGATACCTTACACAAAATTTGGATTTAATAATGAAACAAGCAACGCGTTTTGCGCATGCATACGGTTTTCTGCTTGTTGTATAATTTTTGACGCCGGGCCGTCCATTACTTCTGAGGTAATTTCAAACTCACGGTGTGCAGGCTGGCAATGTAATACAGTGTCAGCCCCTGTTTGTTCAAGTAATGCAGTATTTAATTGATACGGCATATACTTTTCTTTTACTTGTTCAAGCGGTGTATCGTCGCCCATTGATACCCACGTATCGGCATACACAGCATTTGCACCAACCGCTGCTTCAACACGATCGCTGACCATTACCGATGCGCCATTCATTGCCGCAATTTGCTCAGCTTGCTTAAGAATTTGTGAATCCGGTGAGCTGCCTTTCGGGCATACTGCAACAAAATCAGTTCCTAAGGTTGCAGCCAGTAACATCAGTGAATGTGTAACGTTGTTACCTTCACCTAAATAAGCAAGTTTTAGCTGGCTCACATCACCGTATACTTCTTGTAATGTTAAAAAGTCAGCCAACGATTGGCATGGGTGATATAAATCACACAGGCTGTTGACCACAGGCACGCTGGAAAATTCAGCAAGCGTAGTTAAGGTTTTATGCTGATACACACGTGCAACAATGCCATCTGCCCAACTTGCAATATTCAAAGCAAAATCTTTTACTGATTCACGGGCGCCCATGGCACCATTTTGTGAATCAAGATACACAGCATGACCACCTAACTTATTGATGCCAATATCAAATGATAAACGCGTACGTAAGCTTGGTTTTTCAAATAACGTAACCACTGATTTGCCAGCCAGTGCTTGGCTAAAATCAGCTGGGTTTGCTTTAATTTTTTGCGCAAGCTTAAGTAATTTAAGTGCGCCTTGCTGGTCTAGTTCAAGACCCGATAAAAAATGATTAAACATATAAAACCTATGGTGTAATTTTTGTTCCGACGTGCTCACCCGCAAGTAGAGCTACTAAGTTTTCTGGCTTTTGCCAACTCGATATATAAACGCCACGTCGTAAGTGCTGGGCAGCAAGAAGGCTGGTCTTAACTTTGACCTCCATCCCACCCAAAATTACTCCTTCTGCAATTAAAGTATTGATCTGATTTGTGTCAAGTTGATGTAACGGCTGTTTATTTGCATCAAGTACCGCTGCTACATCGGTCATAAAAATAATTTCTGCATCGAGCTCTTTCGCAATTGCCGCCGCCGCTTCATCTGCATTAACGTTATACCAAAGGCCATCATCACCAAAACCAATTGAACTGATTAGCGGTAAGCGCCCCAATTTTAGTAACTCAGGAATAACGCTTTGTACGCCACTATCGCACTGCCCCACTTGACCAAGTGCTTTAAGCTTTTGCGATGAAATAATACCAGCCTCGTATAAACTCAGACCAACAGGCTTATGACCTGCAACGATTGCTTGACTCATTAACTGCTTATTTGCACAACCTGCCAATGCCCCAACAATGTACGGCATTTGCTCTTTAGGACTAATACGTAAGCCCTGATGTTTCGCGCTGGCAAAGCCTGCTTCTTTTAGCCAACTATCAACTAACGCCCCACCACCGTGCACAATCACAAACTGTGCTTGAGTTTGTGAGGCAAGCACTTCAAATAACGCTTTTGCCGCGTTTTCCGTATTGAGTACTGCACCACCGAGCTTGATGACCCATGTTTGCATTACTGTTACCCTTTTAAGCCAGTGCTATGAGGTAACCCCATAGCTAAATTAATACATTGCAGTGCTTGACCCGCAGCACCTTTTAATAAGTTATCAATCGCCGCCATCACTATCAGTTGACTACCTTGTTGCTGCCATGCAATGTCCACAAACGGTTGCTTAGCCACCCCTTTAATTGAAGGTATTTTATTGCCCAGCAATCTGATCAATGGCTCATCGGCAAGCACTTGGTAAGCTTGCGCGACTTGCTCAGGAGTAACATCGGCTTTTAATTGCACATAGATAGTTTCTAAAATGCCGCGAGGGAAATTGCCTAAATGTGGCGTGAATAACACTTTATGGCCTAAATGCTGTTCAATCTCAGGGCTATGTCTGTGGTTAAATAACCCGTATGGTGCAAGCGATACTTCACAAAAATGCGTGCCTACACTGGCTTTACGCCCGGCACCGGTTACTCCCGATACCGCATTAATAATCACGGGTTGCTCATCCAATAAACCGGCTTGCTGCAATGGCTTTAACGCATTTAATGCAGCTGTCGGATAACAGCCCGCTACAGCAACGAGTTGCGCTTTGGCAATAGCTTCGCTGTTCCACTCAGCCAAACCGTAGGCTGCTTGATTAAGTAAATCTGTATGTTGATGCTCAAAGCCATAATAAGTCTGATAATCTTCATTGCTGCTTAAACGATAGCCACCAGATAAATCAAAAACCTTTTTACCCATCTTCAAAAAACGTGGCGCTAAATCAACACTCACTTTATGATCAGTACATAAACACACAAAATCAGCTGAGCTTTCAATATCGTTATATGCACTTTCGCCAAGCGGCAATAAAGGAGAATCAAGCAAACCAACATGCTCAGGATACAAGTCACTTAATAACTTTCCTTTATCTAAGCTTTGCTCAGACACATAACACGCAGCTAAAGTTAATTGTGGATGTTTTACGACTAAACTTGCTAATTCTGCGCCGCTATAACCACTTGCGCCAATAATCACTACTTTCATTCGTTACTCTTTTTGGGTTGTGCTACTACATTTACATTCAAATCGGGTTAGACAGTGCAAAAACACACTGTTATGGGAATGAAACTAGGTTATCGTCGTTTTATATTCATTGCGTCGCTTTAATATATTTATGCTTAAAAAGTGAATTGATATTCATCATAAATACTTTTATATTGTTATGCAATTAGATTGAATAATTAATTTGGATTTTTTTATGCCTTTACCGTCTTTTTTGTCCATGTATCAGCAGTTGATTGCCGCCCCTTCCATTAGTGCTATGGATGAATCTTTAGCTATGAGTAATAAAGGCGTGATCGACCTACTTGCTAATTGGTGCACTTGCTTAGGTTTTGAATGCGAAATTACTGAGTTATCAGGCCCTAAGGGCCGCTTTAATTTGCTTGCCAAGCGTGGTCAAGGCGATGGTGGATTAATGCTAGCAGGTCATACCGACACAGTTCCTTTTGACGATAGCCGTTGGAATTATGATCCATTTAAATTAAGCGAATATGACAATAAGCTTTATGGTTTAGGCAGTATCGATATGAAAGGTTTTTTTGCTTTTGTACTACAAGCAATTAGTGAACTTGATAAAGATGCACAAACTCAGCCTATTTTAATTTTAGCCACCGCCGATGAAGAAACTACGATGGCCGGTGCACAACAAATTTGTAAGCATCCTAATTTAAAGCCTGCCCGCTGTATTATTGGAGAACCCACTGATATGACTCCGGTATTTACACATAAAGGGCATATGAGTACGGCTATTCGAGTAGTTGGTCGCTCTGGTCACAGCTCAGATCCTGAACGTGGTTTAAATGCAATTGAGGTGATGCATAAAGTAATTACTCAGCTATTACTATTAAAAGAAGAATTAAAGAATAAGTATGCAGTTGAGCACTTTGTTATACCCTACCCGACTTTAAACTTAGGGCACATTCACGGTGGTGATAACGCTAACCGCATTTGTGGCTGTTGTGAAATGCACATTGATATGCGTCCATTACCGGGTTTAAGCGTACAAGAATTACAAATGATGTTGTTAAAAATAGCCACAGAGATCAACAACCAATACCCTGATGCAGTGAGCGTGCTGGATATGCACGAACCTATTCCAGCTTTTACTGGCAGCACCGACACGGCATTAGTACAACTAGCAGAGAAAATATCCGGCGAGCAAGCCGTTGCGGTCAATTACTGCACTGAAGCACCATTTATTCAGCAACTTGGCTGTGAGACTATCGTAATGGGTCCCGGCTCTATTAACCAAGCCCATCAACCGGATGAGTTTTTAGCGATGGAAAAAATAAAGCCATCACAACATATTATTAGTGAAATGATTAAAGCAAGCTGCTTTAATTAAACAGTTGTATTTGTTCAGACGTCGAGCTCTTAAATACATAGAGCTCGACTAAGCTGTCAACAACTCAAGTAGTCTTGCCACTTTTGCTTTATCAAGATTGCCCATTTGTTCGCTGTTACTGAGGGCATAAATTACGCCTTCGACGGTGCTGTAATCAATGTCGGTTCTAGATTCTATAACATTAGCCCACAGCTCTAGGTCGTCTAAATCTATCTCATCTGCTTGGCAGCGAGTGAGCACATCAATAACCGTTGCAAGCCCCAATGTATAAATTGGGGCTTGGTTATTTATTGTTGATGCAACAATGATACTTATGGCCTCGTCTTTGTATTTTCCAAAAGTGGCGAATTCTGCTAACGCTTGTGCTCTGTTCATAGTTGCTTATCTGTTATTCTATGGGTTATTAAAAATTAAACGTATATCAAATGACTATTTTAGCCTGCTCACAATGCCACACCACTGTGTCATGTAATGTCGAGGATATTAACGCTTGTTGGTGCAATGAGCTGCCGGCTATTTTACCGCTTGATAACACAACCACCAGTTGTTTATGTCGAAATTGTACCTTAGCGAAAATTAATCAGTTTCTAAGTACCCTTTATCAACGCCCCCTCAAAGATCAACTTGCTTTCGCAAAGCCTTTTCATGGTAATGATAATTTAATCGAGAACCTCGATTATGAAATGCAAAACGGCTACATGGTATTTAGTCGTTGGTTTTTCTTAAAGCGTGGAAAGTGCTGTAAAAACAACTGTAAAAACTGTCCTTATAGAAACAGCTAGAGTATTTATTCAAATAAATAGCATAAAGCTGCAAATAACGCATGACTGCAAGAATAAAAATACACTATAATTGGATATAAATTCACAATACATCCAGAAAATCTGCTTAACATCTCGCCTCAGGTTGATTTTTAAGCATAAATATACTGTAACTTATTCGGAATATGAACATGACTACCTTTAGGCCAGCGCTTCTTGCATCAGCTGTTTCTGCTATTTTATTTAATAGCCATCACCTTGCTGCTGCGCAGGAAACCACCCAAGCAGACAAAGCGATTGAAACAATTCAAATTACCGCGACTCGTCGTGCAGGCTCAGTGCAAGAAGCACCTCTTAATATTACCGCCCTTGATGGTGATGTTATAAAAGATCAAAACATTGGTGATCTTGAAGATGTAGCCCGCTGGGTACCTGGTTTAACTATTTCTGATCAGGGTGGCCGTGAAGGCTCGCCTATTATTGTTCGTGGTTTAAATACCAATACTTCTGATCGTATTTCTGATGGCGGTACGGTAGCGACTTACGTGGGTGAAATTCCACTAAATATTGATTTACGCTTAACTGACGTTGATCGTGTTGAAGTGCTTATTGGCCCACAAGGTACTTTATACGGAGCTGGTACATTAGGTGGCGCTATTCGTTACTTATTAAAGCAACCGCAGCTTGATATTACCGAAGGCCAAGTTACTGGTGATGTATTTAGCTTAAATGAAAGCGACGGCACCGGTGGTGAATTTGGCTTAGTGTTTAATACGCCGTTAATTGATGATGTATTGGCTATTCGCGCTAGTGTCAATTATTACACCAACCCTGGTTATATCGATTATAACTACGTGGTGCAAAACCCTGGCGTATCAAGCCCAAATCCTGATTTTACGAATGAGCAAGACGTTAACGCTAACTTACGCCGTGTCAGTGACGTAAACGATGAGCAAATTACCACAGGTCGTGTGTCACTGCGTTGGCAAGCCAACGAAGCTGTTGAGGCAACGCTAAACTATTTTTATCAAAAACAAGAAAATGGCGGTAATTCTACATCGCAATATAATTCATTAAGTGACAGCAGTGCCTTACAAGGCATGGTGGGTCAATACGAAAATGCAGCCCGTATACTTGAGCCAGGTGAAGAAGAAAACGACTTATTGAGCTTGGAAATTAAAGCGGATCTAGGCTTTGCAGAATTAGTATCTGCCTCTGGCTGGTCAAGCTATGAGCAATCTGGGCAACGTGACCAAACTGACCTGCTTTACGATATATATTCAGGCTACGCTGAATTTCCAGCATTTGTAGCGCAAACACGGGATACATCCAAACGTGATAATTTCACTCAAGAAATTCGCTTAGTGTCTAACTCTGATAGTGCCTTTAACTGGATTGTGGGTGGTTATTACAACAAACTTGAAAGCCATGTTAATGACCGTGAATACACACCCGGTTTAACTGAGTTCTGGGGGGATGAAATCCCAAACATAGAAACTGACCTTGAGTATATTTTATTAACTAATTCAGAAACCACAGAGAAAGCATTATTTGGTGAGATCAATTATAGCTTTACTGAAAAGTTGAATGTAACGCTTGGTGCACGCGTGTATGAATATGACATTTCATCTAATATTGGCTCAGCCACCCCACTCTATATAGAGGACGACAACTACATTTCATCGCTGGATAAAATTGAATTCTCGAATATAAAAACCAATGATAGCGGTAGCCTGTTTAAGTTTAACGCAAACTATACTTTTGATTCTGGTGTGCTTGCTTATTTTACCGTAAGTGAAGGCTTCAGAATTGGCGGTGACAATGGCATTCCTCTTTGCCCAGATGTACTGCCTGAACAACAAGTTATTTGTACATTGCCAAATGAACAAGATTATAAACCAGATACCACAGTAAACTATGAACTTGGTTTTAAATCGAGCTGGTTTAAAAACCGCTTACACTTTAACGCGGCATTATTTAATGTTGATTGGAAGGATGCGCAAGTTGGTTCTTCAACAGTTAATGGTCAGGAGCTTATAACTTCGAACGCTGGTTCAGCTAATTCAAAAGGCGTGGAAATTTCATCACGCGCTATGATTGCTGATAATTGGACTGCCTACGCCACTTATGCCTATGCAAAAGCAGAGCTAACAGAAAATGTACCTATTTTATTTGGTGAGTTAGATGAAGATTACGCACAGTATCAATCATACTACGATGGTGCTGATGGCGATCGTTTGCCAGGTGCGCCTGAGCATCAGCTTTCATTCGGCCTGCGTTATGAGCAAGATGTACTCGATGATAAGTTACTGAGCATTAACTACGGTATGACTGCGCAAAGTGATGTGATCACTAAAGTTGGCTTAAAAGCCGATGGTGAAACACTTTCAGGCTATGCATTGAGTAATTTATCTGCCAAGCTAACGGGTGATATGTGGTCTGCCACTATTTATGTTGATAACTTATTAGATAAGTATGCATTTACTTCAGTACGCCGTGATAAATCATGGGCAGGTATGGCTAAATATGAAGAACTCAATAAAGATCTCCCTGAGCTACAACGTGTGTATGGCCACTACACTACAACACCGCGTACTATCGGCATGAAGTTTACTTATAACTTTGAACTGTAATAACGGTTATCTATAAACTAAAAAAGCCTTGGTGTTTTACGCCAAGGCTTTTATGCTTATTGTTATGCTGACATCGATACAAAAAAATCTACAAAAACAAATTGAACACGCTATTAATCATAGCAAGCTTAACGACGCGCATTTATTACTAGTCAGTAATATCAAACGCGCCTCAGATGATCACTTTAGTTATTTTTTACTCGCGCAAGTAAATATTGCAGCAAATGATATTAGCAAGGCACATAAACTGCTCGCTACAGCAATTAGTATTGCGCCACTACCTTTATATTTTGCTCACTCGGCTAAACTTGCTGTACTCAGTGGCCAGTTATTAGATGCACAATTAGCTATTAATGAAGCTTTAAAACACCCGCACTTTGAAGCGATTGAATGCGACTTAATTGCCAATGTGCTAACTCGTTTAGGTCACTACCAACTGGCACTACAATGGCAATTACGTGCTTATCAGGATGCTCCTGAAAACCCTCAAATCTGTTATAACTTAGCTGTAGCCTATAAAATCATGGGACAATTTAATGATGCTCAACAACTATTACACACATTAACACAACAACAGCCGCAGTATTTTCAAGCTCACTATTCACTTGCTGAACTTAATAATAACAAGCAGGCTAAACAGCATTTACAACAGCTGTTAACTTTAACCGAATACGCTACAGCGCCAATGCAGCAGCAATTTCTGCACCATGCAATTGCACTCAATTACGAACACTGTACTGATTATAAACATGCCTTTGCGCACTTTACTGCCAGTAAGCAAGCAATCTCTCAGCATATAAAATATGATGCAAAAACCCACCGTAAATTTTGCGAGCAGCTGATAGCACTGAGTAATGATTATAAGCCGCGCACAAGCGACAGCGACTTTACCCCGTTATTTGTGGTTGGCATGCCACGCTCAGGCACAACCTTGCTAGAGAAAATAATTAACCAAGCAACACAAGTACAAGGAGTTGGCGAACTTAATGATATTGCCCAGCTTTGCCAAGGTGCTAATGTTCAAGTATTAAATAGCAATGTACTTAAAAAGGCATATTCAAATACTGAGTTAACAGCGCAGCTTAGTCACTATCAGCAACGTATTGCTCAACTAGTGACACCTAAGCTACGTAGTTGCGACAAACAGCCCTTTAATTTTTACTATATCGATTTAATTTTAGCGGCTTTTCCGAAGGCTAAAATCATTTGCATGCAACGAGGACGCAAAGACTGCTGTATAGCTAATTATCGCCAACTTTACAGCCCAGCTAGTGCGTTTCATCACTATAGTTATAAGCTGCAAGATATTGATAATTTCTATCAAGACTACGACCGTTTGATCACTCATTTTGCAACAAAGCACCCTGCGAATGTAATGATCATGCAATACGAAATCTTAGTCTCAGAGCCAGTAAAAAGCACGCAACAACTCTATGATTTTTGTGATTTACCTTGGCAGGCGCAATGTCTTGATTTTTATCAGCAACATAGTCCGTCTGCAACTGCGAGCAAAGTACAAGTGCGCCAGCCTCTAAATAACAAAGGGGTTAATTACTGGCAGCATTACGCGTTTGCACTTTAACGTGCGGGGCAAGGGCCAGTTTCAATAGGTAACTCATCACGGCCGCCCCACTCGCTCCATGAGCCATCGTAAACGTGTAAGTTTTGATAGCCACATTCATCAGCAAATAACACTAAAATACATGCAGTAACGCCAGAGCCACAGCTAAACTGTAAACTCGTTTGCGGGTTTGCTTGCTCACCTAATACCGCGTCGAATGCAGCTTTAATGTCAGCTAATGGTTTGGCTTCGCCATCATCTAGCAGTTCAACAAAAGGTAAAGCACGACTATTTGGAATATGGCCGCTGCGCATACCCGCTCTCGGCTCTGCCATTTCACCTAAATAACGCTGATAACCGCGCGCATCAAGTAATACCGTTTGTTCATCATCGATACCATTAAAAACTGCTGCGGCATCAATGAAGTAATCAGCTCTTGGCTTAGCTGTAAAGTTACCCTTGTGATGATTGTGGCTGTATTCAATTTGCGTTAAATAACCTAGCGATTGCCATTTAGTTAAGCCACCACTGAGCACTTTGACATTATCAAAGCCCATGGCTTTAAACATCCACCAGCCTCGTGCGGCACTAAATAAACCTTGATCTTCGTAGATAATAACTAACGAGTCTTTATCAACCCCCATTGACTGCATCTGCTCGGTAAACTGCTCTGCGCTACACATGCTATGTGGTAGTGGATTTTCTTGATCTGCTAATTGTTTTTTAAAATCAAATCGCTGCGCATTAGGTAACTTAGCTTCTGGTTTATACTCGCCCAGTTTACCGGGGCGCACCATACCGGCATCAAAAACAATCAGTTTGGGGTCGTTTAAGTGCTCCTTCAACCATTGGCAAGTTACGATGTTTTTCATTATTATCCTTTACTTCATTAATTTGCTGAGAAAAAACATCCAACCCTAATAGACGTTTTTCAACAGCTTCTACATGCTCTTTTGAGCAATCTTGCCACCTTCCTTGCAGACTGTAAACATGCTTTATATAATTGAAAAATTGGTTTCTAAGTTGCGTATTGAATTGCCAACCTTGGCTCATTTGCGATATTCGTTCACTTAACTCTTCATTATTGCGCGCATGTAAAACCAATTCGTCAATGTTATAGCAAGCCAGTCCTAACGTAATAACGCGACGGCCAAACAATAATGCCTCTAGTCCGACTGTGGAATTAATCGTGATCACAGCCTCTGCGCTATCAATTAAATCAGCCGTCACATTACCGTTAGCAAAGACTGCCTGAGGGTGTTTTTTATATAGATGAGAATAATGTTTATGCCAAGAAGGATGTTCTTTAAATACCACTTTTAATTCTGGGTCATTGAGTTTTTCAATAGCGGTCATTACTTCTGAAAATAACATCTCCATTGAATGGATCCAAGGCGAATAACATACTATCTGCGTATCATGTGGAACCTGAAATGGCACAAAAATATAGCGCTTAGGTAACTTGCTTTGGACAAATGCTTTGCGTTTTTTATGATTTACTCGAGCGGTTAATTCTGGTGTTTTAAATAGTGCTGTCGGTGATAAGTCACAATTCAGGTAAACATTTTTATCGCGCTTAATTGAAGATGCATAGTTAACACCTTTGGGATCCAAACAGGTTGTATTAGGTAGTAAGCCGTTTTCATAATATATGATGCTAATTCTTAGCTTTTCAGCAGCTTTCACGACTGTAATATTAGGCAATTTATGGCCGTTCCAAATAACTAAATGGGTGGCCTGCTCCTTTGTAAGTAATGCTAAATATTTAGCATACCGACAACGCTCAACTATCTTTATTAAAAAAGAGTAAACTAATATTAATAAGTAGCTACGCCAAATTGCGTGTTTGGCTTGTTTACGCTTTAATTGTGTTGCAATAACCTCATCAAAAGATACTTTAAATGTTTGGAGTAAATACTTTACTGCGCTGAGCATTGGCCTGCCAAAAATATGCAAACTTGCCTTCAAATTTAGTTGAGTAATTAGCTTTTTATAATATCGAGCATGTATATTACGACGAGTAACAAAGAGGAAATGCATAGTAAGATTACACCCATTAAACTTCTTAGGTGACAATATTAAGCTGTAAATATGACTAATTTATGAACGAAGCAGCAATGCTTTTACAATCAAACAACAGTTTCAACAACTGAATAATTATTGAAACTCGAGTTCTGTAAAAGCCATTTAATCAACTAGAAAATATTGATATGACCAACATGGAAAATATCAAACGTTCCAAATATTAGAACTCGTCTGATTTATTTTATTCTAAATAGTTAGCGATTCACTTAGCAGATAATCCAAGCATTAACTATGGTCGCATTGATAATTATAGGCTTATTTTTTATGTCCGCCCTTAATGCAACTCACCGTCACGAGCGATTAATAGTCTATAGCTTAAGATAATTCACATGAAATAATTAATGCTTCTCTTTAATCATAATATCAAATGAGTCAAATTGGCCATTTCAATATTTTACATATAATCCAGCTTACTCTTACTTGTCATTGTTTAAGTAATAAAAAATACGCTTAATAATTCCATATTGCATTTTCTGGTTCAATAGACTTCATAAACCTGCATTGCTACAATCGACACACAAAATGAATGGCACAATTTAGATGAAAAAAAGTAACTGTAAAATAGCAACGCAAGAAATAATGGGTAACATCCTAATCGTCTTACCGAAGTTTATTGGTGATGCCGTTAATTGCACCCCATCCTTAAAGTTACTTAAAGTTTTGTATCCAAACAATGAAATTTTTTTATTACTCAGACCCAACTTAGTCGATTTATTTTCGCGCACTCCAGACTATTCAATTATTGTTGATGAACGATTCAATCACAGCAAACCAATATCAATTTTAACACAGGCAAAAATACTCAAAGCCGCTAACATCCAGCTTGCTATAATAATGCGTAACTCACTATCTGAAGCAATACTATGCTTCTTGGCAAACATTGAATATAGAGTAGGATATGCAAAAAATGGGCGCTCATTTTTATTGACGCATAAACTCAAATTAAATGTGAATCACCATTATATATTCCGTTATTGCCGACTCGTAAACGAACCTCATGACCACCCATTCAATACGATACCGAATACAGCACTTACAAAAGAGCCTAGTTTGCTAATAACAAAGACAAGAAAAAAGTCTATTGGAGTATATTTTGGTGGGAAAAATAAAGGCTTACGTCATTACCCTAATGAACTCTCATTTGCTGCTATGGCGAGCATAGCTATAAAAGTTGACTGCGTTTTTTATATTTTTGGTGATAACAGTGAACTGGATGATGCTAAACAATTACATGAGCAACTTAATAAACAACAAATTGACTCTGTAATACTAGCTGGAAAAACCTCCATTATTACAATGAGTGATGCTATTAGTGAGTTAGATTTATTGCTTACAATAGACTCTGGCCCAATGCATATAGCTGCTGCATTCAACGTGCCTTTTGTAACAGTTGTCGGTTTAGGTACTTCACCATGGAGTGTTGTTGCACCCAAAGTTAATAACTATATTGCTTTAGTTGCAAATGGTAATCAACTACTTGAAAGTGACATTATTAACGAAATAACACCAACGGATATAAGTGATGCAGCTTTAAAACTTCTGCTTGCTAAATCTTAATTATCTGCGATCTCAATGGTGCCATTTTCGCGAGTATTTTATTTTGTACTGTATGATCAATATTTTGTTCATTCATGGCATTAATAAGCAAGTCGACTACATGATTGAAGTCCGCTTCGGTTATGTGCATGCCGGTGTGGATCTCCACCATACTATCGCGCGTGTACTCACAAGGGCCATCAGTTAGCACACACAAATGATTGATAAAACCCTCTCGAAAATGGCTAATATTGGCGTGCTCAAAGTAGTGAATTATCTGCTCATCATTCCCGATTTGATTAATAAAGCTGTCGACTAATCTTTCTAGCCCTGCTTTTCCATCGAGTTGTTGATACAAGGTTAAGTTAGCCATATTTGAACAAGCACTGAGTACCATAGTAAAAATTATTATTGTTATAAATTTTAACATCACCAATATCCTGTTACCGATAAATACCAACCTGTTTGATCTGGCGCCCCCGCGATACTGCCTAAATCAAGGTATGCTGCGGTAACGCTAACATATTTATTAGGCATCCAAGCGACAAACAAATCTTGCCAATCTTGCTCACCTAGCCCTAAGTTATTTGATTTTTGTCGATATTCAACACCCACTGCAATTTCTCGACTTAAGAAAATAGCGGTACTACCTTCAAATAATAACTTTTCGCTGCCATTGGCTCCACCGTAGCCAAGTAAACCTAGCTGATTTGCTTCGCTATAGCGCGTGGTTATATTCCAGAACCAGTTATAACCTGCAACGGCTCCCAAGTGTAACTTGCTTGCTGCTAGGTAAATATCAGTGCCAGAAGTCTCTTCAGCTCCGAGAAGCGTAGCAACAGTGCCATCATCAAGAGACTTATGCTGCGCACCGAGTGTTAGCTGTGGCCAATCACTGTAGACAATATCGCCATAGAGCCTAACTTTAACACCTGTAATTGCTTGTTCTATTTCAGTATCAAGTGCTGGTACCGCAAAGTTTTGCTGTGCATAACTAAGCTCAACACGATTAAATAAATTAATTTGCGCGCCGCATACATCAAGGCTGTAATCAGTCACATCTGCACGACTGCAAAAGCCATTGACAGCAAATTCATCTTCGCTGGCATAACCGGCAAGCTGTGCCCAAGGTACAATGCCGCCGCCACCGCTGCCCTCTATTTGCGATACCCCAGGTGTTGCTAACAACTTGCCTTGCGACGCAAAAGAATCAAAAGCAGCGAATGTGATAACGGTGACAAATAGTAATTTAAGCTTGTTCATTATATTGCTCCAACCATTTTTCAAACACATCCGCTTTGAGCGGTCGACTTAAATAGTACCCTTGCACATGATCACACTGCATTTTTTGTAGCAGTTCCAGCGAAGCCAGTGTTTCAACTCCTTCGGCTACCACAGAAAACCCCAGCTGATGACCTAGGGTGATGGTTGATTCAACAATAAATTGATCTTTTTCCGATTCATCTAGCTTTAAAATAAAGCACTTGTCGAGTTTAAGTTCATCAATAGGGAGCATTTTTAAACGCCCCAAGGATGTTTGACCTACCCCATAATCATCTAACGAAATTTTTACGCCGATAGCTTTGAGGTTTTCCAGTGCTTGAATGCCTTTCTCTTCATTTTCAATCATATCGCGTTCGGTTAACTCAATAGTGATAAGCGCTGGAGCGACCGAAAACTGTTTTAAAGTGCGAATTAAATTTGCATGGAATCCCTGATAAGCAATATCTTGAGCTGAGACATTAATAGCAGCTTGCATGTAAATGCCTTGCTGTTGCCAGAGCCCAACCTGCCCGATTACCGTTTTAACAACCCAACCCGTTAACTCCACAATAAGGCCTGATTGCTCAGCTAAATCAATAAATAGTTCTGGTGACACCCAGCTACCATCTTTACGCTGCCAACGAATGAGTGATTCAACTTTATCTATTGTTTGAGTGGCAATATGCAATTTAGGTTGATAGGTCATAAATAGCTGCCCATCATCGTCATTAATAGCTTGCTTGAGCTCATCGATCATTATCAGTCTTTCAAGATGCTCTTCATCTTCTCCCTGCTGATAATAATGGATATTTTCTTGAGCATTTTCGGCACTATCCACGGCAATCAACACTCTGCGCATTAAATCATCGGCTTGCAAGCCTTGAGAGGGATATTGCACTACACCGGCACTGAAACGTAAATTGATTTTCAGCTTCTGAATCGTATAACTCGCTTGTAACTGCGCCATTAAGCCAATTATGCCACTTTTAAGATTACAGCCGGTACTACTTGGAAACGCGGTTAAAAATTCATCACCACCAATACGCGCATGTAAGCCACCAAACTCATCAGAAAACTCAGCAATCCTTAAAGCTACAGCTTTTAAGCAGTCATCACCAATACGTGCGCCGAGCTTATCGTTGATATGTCTGAGGCCACGAATATCAATTGCAACTAAGGTATACTCTTGGTTTTGTTGGAGGTTCTCATTCAATACCTCCAACATCGCTGAGCGATTATAAAAGCCTGTTAAAGTATCATGTTTTGCTGCAAAGCTAATTTGTTGTTCGCGCTCTTGAATATCGTTACCCATATTTTTAAAAGCATCAATAAGGGTTGATATTTCAGTGCTCTGCTTTTTACTCATTAGCTCGACACTGTAGTTACCACGAGCAAATTGTCGCGCTAAACTGGCCAGTTGTGATAACGGCATAGTTAAGTTTTTTGCTAATAAGCTACTGGTAGCAATGCCAATAAAAATGGTTATAGATGCCAAAATAACTAACGTATAAAACAGTCGTTCAAACTCACTGTAACTTTGCGTTAAATCAGCACTCAGTAATACATTCACAGGGTGGTTATTGAGTGAAGGCAAGTATACGTCACGATTACTATATACTAGCTGTTCACCAAAAATACGTTGTGTAGTTTTGTTATGGAAATACTCAGTTGGAATAAAAGGCGTTGGCCGCGCTAATAATGAACTTTTTACTAAATCATCATTTTTAGCAATAAAGCTTACATCCATGCCGGTTAGGTTTTTTAATTCAGAGGCAACTTCGTCATCAATTTTAAATCCTACTAGGCTATAAGCGACAGTGCGTGGTGCCTTGATCGGTAGTAAAATAACCTGATATAGCTCATTATTTAGCACAACAAAGCTAGACTGCTCGGTATTATTAAGCAACTCATTCATCAAGACTTGTGAATTATCATCAAAATCTTGTTGTCGATTAGTTGATACTAACTTACCTGATAGGTCCAATAACAACATAAGATCAGCATTAATACGTTGGCTATGATTGTATAATACACTGCTTATTGTATTGGCGTCTCTGGTAGCAACCGCCTGCTTAAAGCCAAAGTCAGCGGTCAACACCTTCGCTGCGGTGAGCAATAAGCTTTCTTTTGAAGTCAAATATTGCTTATAGACATTTTCAGCCACATTAATATCTTGTGTTACTTTTTTTTCATTAAATTGACTAGTCGACCACCAAAAACTAAATAAGCTGACTATAGTCGTTAATAACACCAAGCCGACACATAAAATAGTAATGCGATTCTTTAAGCTGTTAGTCATTCCCGCCCTTAAACTTACTACCAAAAGTATTGCGTGGTTTAGGCTCTGTTGTTTGCATTATTACTTGTAAACTACGAGGTGAATTTACAGTTAGTGCAAGAGGCTGTTTCTCTTCTAAGGCATTTTGCTGCAGTGAGTGCCAAAGACTAAGTTGCACAGGCAGTGTTAAGCCACTCAGCTGTACATTTCCCTGCTCATCACTTTGATAAACATGAGAACTTCTAGCGACATAAATATACCCTACCATTGAATCATGAATATTACAGCCAAGTACCACCACGCCTTGATTCTCAAACGTAATTGGGCTTTCTGGTTGTCCTGAATAAAGTTTCAACTGAAATGGTTTAGCTGAAGAAAAAGAGTACACATGATGACGAATATTATCGCTATTCGGAAAGTTGACCTGCTGCCCCTGTTGAGCAATTAACAATGTGGGTGAAAACTGCTTATCGACTTGATCCATAATAAGCACAGGTAGCTGCTGTGATGACTTATCATCAGCTTCACTCACAAGTTCTATTACTACATTTTTAAGTGGTTGCCCATGTTGATCAACTACATTAAGCGTAACATCTTGTGCAAAGGCGGCATATGAAAACGCCACTGTTAAAAAAGTCACAATGCTCTGAGCTGCCAGTTTTTGCAGTTTCATTTAGTCATCCTCGGTAGTGTAAACACTAACCTGTGAGTATTTCTAATTAATCTTTGGTTAAGTTAATTAGAGACTGACTCCAAATGCAAGAATAAAAGCCCAGTTACACTAAATAATAGTAAAACTTGAGGCTTTTAAACAACAGCAAGCAATTTACTAGTAATTAAGCCTTAGAAACCAAGCCGTATTGCTGATCTAAAATCGTAATAACCTCTGCGCGAGGATCAGCAGGAATTGCGATATCATAACCCACTATTTTACTGGCAATACCAACATAGGTTTCTGACACAGCTAACATCACAGACTCTGGTAGGATGTAATCTTTAGCTAATTGCTCTCGCTCAGGCATACGGTCTTTATTCAGTAGCACATCGCTATCTGGCACATTGCTAATTAATAACTGGCGAAACCCTTCTTTAGAGTTCTCAACAATTTTGCCATCCCTATAAGCAGCACCATCCCAAATACGTGATGAGTCAGGTGTGCCTACTTCATCGATGTAGATCAGTTTATCGGTGCCATCAATATCTTCTACATAGCCAAACTCAAACTTAGTATCAACGAAGATTTGATCCAGTTTAGCCAGTTCAGCACTTATTAAATTAAAGCCTTCAACAAGCAGCTTTTCGTATTGTGCAACATCATCTTCAGACTTAAAGTTAAACACAGTTAAGTTATTAGTGATATTGCCACGGGTGATATTTACATCATCTACTGCAGGAATATCTGCAACACCGGTAATGATACCTTTCGTTGATGGCGTAATTAAAACCTCATCTAACTTTTGATTAGCCGTTAAGCCTTCAGGTAACTCTAAGCCACAAAAGTTACGCACCCCTTTAGTGTAATCACGCCACATGCTGCCAGTTATATACTGACGAGCAATTGCTTCTACTTTTACGGTGCTAGCTTTACGCACAATCCATACATACGGATGTGGAATATCAACAATGTGATTCCCAGCAAGACCTGCTTGATCAAATAACTTAAACCAATGTGATGCAACAGTGTTTAACGCCATACCTTTACCTGGCACACCATTTAGGCCGTTTTCCCCTTGCCAAATACAATCAAAGGCAGAGATACGATCGGAAATTACCATAATAGCCAGCTCAGTACCTTTAGGTACTTGATAGCCTTTTTCGCTGATCAAACGTGCGCTGTCTTCGTCTGTTAACCAATAAACTGAGCGTACTTTGCCACTGTGAACAGGGCCCTTAGTGCGGATTGGTAAATCATCGTTTACGTCTAAAACTTTATAGCTAGTCATGCTATCTCCGGATGTATGGCATGCCTATTTCAGGCACAGGTATGGAATTGGGGTTATAAGCCGCTAATAATAATCGAGACCGAAGGAAATCACAATTAAAGCACCGAGACAAACGTCAAAAATAGCTATAACTATTTATACAAGCCGTATGTTCTGAAAAGAGGAAATCTCAAGAAGCAAACTGTAATTTTGCTGTAACAAAGTATAAAACGTTATACTATTCAATCTCATTCTAGGAGGTGAACTTGGATTATTTAGCAGCGACAAAACAAAAAAAATACTTAATGTATATTTCGCAAAACTATTCTTATGCGATTTTACGGCCATTACAAAGTGAGATTCTAGCTCATGGTGGCCAAGTACGTTGGTTTTTAGAAGGCGATTATGTAACTCCTGATTTTTTAGCGCCTGACGAGCAACCCCTCACGTCTATGACAGAAATAAATCAGTGGCAGCCTGACGCTGTTTTCGCTCCTGCTAATATTATTCCTACCTTTATTCCAGGGTTAAAAGTTGCTGTTTTTCATGGTTTTGATGCAGGAAAGCTAAACAGTAAAGGCCAAAATGATCACTTCAAAATACGTGGCTGTTTCGATTTATACTGCACTCAAGGGCCGAATACAACGGGCCCATTCCAGCAATTGGAGCAAAAGCACAGCTTTTTTAAAGTGATCGAAACCGGCTGGCCAACACTTGATCCTTTTTTTGCTCCTGAATTTGAAAGTCCATATATTGATGAAAATGACTCACGTAAAACACTATTAATTTGCTCTACATTTTCAAAACGCCTCTCTTTAGCTCCGAAACTTTACGAAAAAATTAAATATTTCTGTGAGCAAGGTAAATGGCGTATTTTAATGCAATTCCATCCTAAAATGCCCGAGCAACTAGTTACGAAATATAAAGCTCTTGAAAACAACAACCTTACTTTTATAGAAACCGATAATGTATTACCACTGCTGCAAGCGGCAGATGTAATGCTCTGCGATACGTCCTCAATTTTATTGATGTTTATTTTACAACGAAGACCTGTAGTCACTTTTTGCAATCAGGACCCTGGCAAACACTTAATTGATATTACAGATCCAGATAAACTCGAAACGGCGATTGATTACGCGCTGACGCACCCACAATCATTAATGACTGAAATTGAGGCTTTTTGCCAACAGCTGCATCCCTACCAAGACGGCTTATCGAGTCAACGTGTACTTGCTGCCACCAATGAATTAATATTGACCAATCCAAAACTTAAAGCCAAACCACTTAATTTCATTCGTAACTTAAAGATGCGTAAAAAATTAAATTATTGGCACTGGTAGAAATAGGCCGCAATGATTACCCTCACAGATCTGGTTTTTAAATGGCAAAAACAACAAAGTAACCCAACCCTAGCCATTGCAGCGCTTGAGATTGCAAAAGGGGAGAATGTGTTTTTACATGGTCCCAGCGGCTGTGGTAAATCTACGTTACTATCACTGCTTGCAGGGATTAACCGGCCAACATCAGGTTGTTTGAGTATTTTTGGCTGTGAGCTAAGCAAACTGAGCAATAGTAAGCGTGATGCCTTTCGTGCTGATCATATAGGGTATATTTTTCAAAACTTTAACCTGTTGCCTTATTTATCGCCGCTTGAAAACGTGACATTAGGTTGTCAATTTTCAAAACAACGACAAAAGAAAGCCCTTGTAAATAGTATGACTCTCAATCAAGAAGCTGCACGGTTATTAAATGCACTTGGCTTAAGCGAGCAATTCCACCTGCAAAATGTCGCTAATTTAAGTATCGGGCAACAACAACGTGTCGCAGCCGCGCGAGCTTTTATTGGTAGCCCTGAGCTTATCATTGCCGATGAGCCAACCTCTGCACTTGATACCGGTAATCGCCAAGCATTTATTAAATTATTATTCGAACAAGCTCAAGCTGCTAACAGTACCCTCATTTTTGTCAGTCACGATGAGAGCTTACAGCCGTTATTTAATCGCAATATTGATTTAATCGCGTTACAGGAGCAGCTTTCATGATCTTAATAAAGCTTGCCATAAGCAGCCTTTATAACCGCCGAGCAAGTGCACTATTGACCCTATTCACTATTGCTATCAGCGTCATGCTGCTATTGAGTATTGAACGTGTGCGAGTTGATGCTAAAAGCAGTTTTAGTAATACCATTTCTGGTACTGATCTCATTGTCGGCGCCCGCACTGGCGATATACAGTTATTGCTCTCCTCGGTGTTCCGTATTGGTCACGCTAATAACGGCGTAAGTTGGCAAAGCTATCAATACATAAAACAACAACGCGGCGTCAAATGGACCATCCCATTATCACTGGGCGATAGTCATAAAGGCCAAGCTGTACTAGGTACTTCTGACGATTATTTCACCCATTATCAATATGCTAAAAAACAATCCCTTAGTTTTAGCCAAGGCCAGCCTTTCCGCCATTTAAATGAGGTAGTGCTAGGCGCTCAAGTTGCAGAGAACTTAGGCTATTCACTTGGCGATAGTATTGTTATTTCCCATGGTATGGGTAATACCAGTTTTCATCATCATGATGATAACCCTTTTACTGTTGTCGGTATTTTAAATGCCACTGGCACCCCTGTTGATAAAACCCTGCATATCCCATTAGCTGCGATTGAACAAATCCACGCCACTAACCACACTGAACATGAACATGAACATGAACATGAACATGAACATGAACATGAACATGAACATGAACATGAACATGAACAGCTTACTGACCTCATTGGCGAACCAAAACAAATTACTGCGTTTTTAATTGGTTTTGACTCACCACTGTATACTCTGCAAGTACGTCGCAACATTAATCAGTTTAAAGATGAAGCATTACTCGCCATTATGCCCGGTGTTACGTTACGTGAATTATGGGAAATGCTCACTATTGTGGAAAAAATCTTACTAATGTTTTCTATGGTGGTGGTATTAGTGAGCCTGCTTGGTATGCTTACCACTTTATTAGCGAGTCTCAATCAGCGCCGCCGAGAATTAGCTATTTTACGCTCAGTTGGTGCGAGGCCTTGGCATCTGTTCGCTTTGATCAGCATTGAATCATTACTAACAACATTTTTAGGTTGCCTAGCAGGTTGCGGGTTATTTTATTTGCTCATGTCTCTCGCAGCAGGTTACTTGCAAAGCCATGCTGGGATCGCAATCACTATTGCTATGCTATCGGGCTATGAACTCATGCTGATCGGCGCTATTATGGCGGCTGGTTTTATCGTTGGTTTGATACCAGCTACCCGTGCCTATTTTTACTCACTGTCTGATGGCATGAGCATTAAAATTTAAGAGGAACACCATGCAGTATTTGCAAAAACTCACTGTCGTTTACTTAGTTATTTTTAGTTTTTTTTCCAGCTTTAGCAGCTTTGCCAACCAACCCAAAGAGATTTTTTGGGAAGATTTAATTCCTCAAGGGCATGTGCAAATAGACACCCAAGATCAAGCCAGCCATGAAGGGACAGAACAAAATTGGGTGCAACCAGATTTAGATGCCCCCGTTGTAAAAGAGCTAAATGGCCAATCAGTCAGTTTACCGGGGTTTGTTGTACCACTTGAGGGTGACAGCGAAGTGATCACTGAGTTTTTACTGGTGCCATACTTTGGTGCTTGTATCCATGTGCCGCCACCGCCACCAAATCAAATTGTTCACGTGACAATTAAAGGCGGCGTACCAATTGAAAGCCTATACGATGCTATCGTAGTGACCGGTATTATTAGCACAGAAACCTGGAGTGGCGAGATAGCCCAAGTGGGTTATAAAATGACAGCCGTTGGCGTCGCACCGTTTGAACTGTAACTCAGATACCTCGAGCGTGTTGTTCACTGTGCTATAAATACCAGCTCACAAATGCAACACGCTTTAGATTATTTCTGACACTGACTACAAAATACCGTACTGCGTTGTCCTAAACGAATTTCAGTTAATATTTTTTTACACACCATACACGGCTCGCCCTTACGACCGTAGACTAAAAGTTGTTGAGCAAAGTAGCCTGGCTTACCATCACTTTGTGCAAAATCTTTAAGCGTTGTACCACCTTGGGTGATAGCTGCAGCGAGTGTATCTTTAATAATAGGCACTAATTGCTGATAACGCGCCAGTGATACTTTACCGGCTTCGCGCTTTGGGTGAATACCCGCTTTAAAAAGTGATTCATTGGCGTAAATATTACCCACCCCAACCACCACAGCGTTATCCATAATAAATTGTTTAACCGGCACCTTTTTATTCCGCGACTGCTCATATACCCGCTTAGCAGTAAACTCTTCAGTAAGTGGTTCTGGCCCCAACTTACTCAATAAGCTATGACACTCCCCAGGAGCTTGCCATAAACAACACCCAAAACGGCGTGGATCATTCAGTCTCAGTGCTTTACCGTTGGAAAATATAAATTCGATATGATCATGCTTTTTTAATGCTTCGTCTTTATCAACAACCCGTAAATTACCCGACATACCCAAATGTAAAATGACACTCCCTAACTCAAACTTCAGCAGTAAATATTTAGCTCTGCGCTGCACATCTAATACAACTAAGTTAGTAATTTGATAAACATCATCTGGTACCGGCCAGCGCATATTCGGATTATGAATATTCACCTTAGTGACACTTTGCTGCAAAATATGTGGGGTGATCCCCATTCGGCTAACTTCAACCTCTGGTAATTCAGGCATTCGATTTGGGCTCTTTGTGTGAAAAATTAAAACTTGGAAATAACCGCTGCGCAGTCTGCTGATCAAGCAATAACACCCGTTGATTACTTTTATCTAATAAATAGTAACCCTGTGGTGCGCGGTATAATTGATACAGCCAAGGCAGTTGCTCGCCTGCAAGCCATACAGTGGCAACAGTTAGCGCCGGGGTATTATGAAATGCTTGCTGCTTCTCTGCGACCGATAGCTGCATGCTTTGCCACTCATTGACCAATGCAACAAGATTAACGGTTGTTGTTTGCCATAAACTTACTGGCGCATTTTTTACTAATGCTGTCGCGCGCCAAGACGTACCAATGCGCTCTATTTTTTGATCAGGAAACTCGAGCGCTAAAATAAAACTTTGCGCAGGTAACACAGTTTGCACCCTAGGCTGCTCTGCTCCACTATTTAGCTTTGTGTGTAATCCATTAAAAAAGAAAATCATTAACAGCATGGAAAAAATAACAACATTGTTCCAGCCCTTGCGGCCTAACTGCATGTGAGTTCTTCCTAAAAGATTCAATTAGTTAAAGTGTAACTAAAAATATGTAAAAATGGCAGCCGAAATTTGTTATGCAATATTACTAAAATTCACCAGTGGTAATGTGCCAAAGTTAGATTACTTTGCTAATATACGGCAAAATTTAAGGAGTTCCGTCATGTCAATGTATGTAGTGGGTCATAAAATCCCAGATTCAGATTCTATTTGTGGTGCAATTGCACTGGCTTATTTGAAAAACCAAATTGAAGAGCCAGCAATTCCAACCCGTCTTGGTGAAGTTTCACCGGAGACACAATTTATTCTTGATAAGTTTGGCTTTGAAGCGCCTGAGCTTAAATTGAGCTACGCCGGTGAAGACGTATACATCGTTGACCACACAGAAAAAACCCAAGCACCTGATGATATCGACCAAGCACGCGTAGTCGGTGTAGTTGATCACCATAAACTAGGGGACTTAACCAGCTCTACACCTCTTGAGTGTTGGATCCGCCCAGTGGGTTGCTCAAACACTATCATCAAAATGATGTATGATTTTTACAATGTTGAAATTCCAAAAGACATTGCTGGCATCATGATGTGCGCAATTTTAAGTGACACGGTTATTTTCAAATCACCAACCTGTACCACTGCTGATATTAAATGTGTAGAAGCGCTTGCTGAAATTGCTGGTGTTGAAGACTTTAAAGAATTAGGTATGGATATGTTCCGCGTTAAATCTGCGGTTGAAGACACCCCTGCGCGTGATTTAGTAATGCGTGATTTTAAAGACTTCAATATGAACGGTAAACTTGTAGGCATCGGCCAATTAGAAGTTATCGACCTTGCAGTATTTGATGATATTAAAGCAGATCTTGAAGCTGATATTGCCAAGCTTAAAGAAGAAGGCGGACGCCACTCTGTGTTCTTATTACTTACCGACATTATGAAAGAAGGCTCACAAATGTTAATCGTCTCTGACGATGCACACATTGTAGAGCAAGCTTATGGTGAAACACCAAAAGACGGTAAAGTATGGCTAGACGGTGTACTGAGCCGTAAAAAGCAAGTAGTACCACCACTACAAGATGCGTTTGCAAAACTGTAAGTCTGCTTAGTGATCATTAGTCGAGTTCTTTATCACGGTATTGGACTCGACTAACACCATCAACGTGAAGAAGTCCCCATCCCACATCGCTTTTGATCCGATACGCGCTATTAGCTTGGTAATTTACCCAAGCCACCTCAAGATGCAGTTTGGGTATATACCAATTATGCTAGTTTATTAATCCATGTACTTAGATAAAAACTTTTTAAACACAGGATCTGTTTTCGCCAGCGCTTTTTGCTCTGCCAGTATTTCTTGAAGAATGTGTTCAGAAGTAAGTGGATTGGCAAGTACCACTCTAAAGACCACGGTAGGTTGATGATCGTACTGAGCGGGTGTCAATCGCGTACGCGATACAAATGAACGACCAGCTTCACGTTGACGTTTTTGCATGCTCGCAGTAAAACGGTTTAGTGAGGCAAAAATATCCAAACGGGTTTGTTCATCTGCTTGCGCTATTTTTTGTTTAATTTGCTTTGGCACATAGCGGTAGGTAAGCAAGCATAACTCTGGCTCTGAGATCAATTCAAAATCATCATCAGCCTTCACTAAATCAGCAAAGTAGCGTGCTTTTTCAATCCCTTTATCTATCAGTATTTCATAGCCTTTACGGCCAATAACACGTAAGCAAGCATGCACTAACATTGCCATACCCGGGCGGCTACCTTCAAGGGTGTGACTACCTAAATCTTTTGAGCCTTTACGTAATATATACTCAGCATGATGCTCAATGGCATCTGTAGCTGCGGGGTCTTTAAATAACACCAACCCTGCTCCCATCGGCACATACATTTGCTTATGTGCATCAATGGTGATTGAGTCTGCTCGCTCTATACCTTTGAGTAAAGGACGATAAGTATCAGAAAGTAACGTAGCTCCTCCCCACGCAGCATCGACATGAAAATGACATTTAAGCTCTTGGCTTAAATCTGCCATTTCATCAAGCGGATCTATATTGCCGGTTTCAGTCGTTCCCGCCACACCAACAATCGCCATCACCTTAATACCTTGCGCTTCAAGCTCATGAGCTTTAGCACGCATAGCGTCAACATCAACTTTATTGTTATCGGCTGTTTTTATAGCAATAAAATTATCACGGCCAATTCCTAATAAATCGGCTGACTTTCCTAACGAGTAATGGCCCCGCTCTGAAATCAATACAGCTAAGCCTTTATAACCATAGTGCAGCATTGCACTGACCAAACCTTGTGAACCAATCCCTTTAAACTCACCGTCCGCTTTGAGCAAACGGTTACGGGCAATCCACAATGCGGTAATATTCGCAACGGTACCACCAGAACAAAAAGCACCTAATGAAGTTTTTGCACTGTGCATCCATTTACTATAAAAAGCATCATCTTGGCCATAGGCTAAATGATGCATCATGCCCAGCACTTGGCGTTCAAGTGGCGTAAATGCTTTGGAGGTTTCAATCTTAACTAAGTTTTGATTAAGGCCAACCATCAACTTGGAAAGTGGTAATACAAAATGCGGTAATGCTGACGTCATATGACCAATAAAGCTTGGCGCAGCAGTATGCACAGAATGAGCAACCAGTTGCTCCATAATGTCTTGCGCATAGGCTGAAACAAAGGTCGGATCTTCTGGGATCACTGCAGATTGAAAATCTTTTTCAATTTCATGCAATGGCTTTTCAATCGCCGCGATGTTCTCATTCAAAAAACCTGCTAAGTTGCTCGAGATCTCAAGTTCGATTTTACTCAAAGTTGAGTCTGGTGCTTCAGGCACTGTAAATATACGCATCAGAGTTTCTTTAGAGGCGACGGCACAACGCTTTTGATCCATCTTTATACCCAATAAATGTAGTTTTATTTAGCTAAAGCGCCTACGTAAGGGGCTTAATTACCAATAACGTCAACTACAATGATTCTACGAAATGCGTCAACTTTACTGCAATACAGCAGAAATGTCTCGCATTAAGCCATAAAAGCAGTCAATTGCATGACAGATTGATGATAAATTGATTAATATTTGTCACTTCAAGCTAACTATATTTTTATAGGCGATGCGTGCTTTTTTTGTATAATACAAGGGATAATAAATAAAGGATGAGCATGATAAATACAAATTTACGGACGAATTGGATAATCGCTGGTTTCATGCTGTTTTTTATCAGCTTATTAGGCTACATCTATCACACCTATAACAGCACCCGTAACGATATTATGCGAAGCGTTGATACTCGCTTACTTGATGCTGCATTAAGCGTGAAACATATGCTAGGAGATGACTACCATCAAAAAATTAATGCAGGCCTTCGTATATCCCCCTCCGAATATCAGCATAAAAGCCGTCAATTATCAGAATTTGCCAATGCCTTAAACATCGCTTACGTTTATGCCATGGTCTTAAAAGACGGTAATGTGTATTTCAGCGCGTCAAGTTACACGCAAAACGATCAAAACAGTGGCAAAGTTACTCAATTCCTCGATTTATACCCCGAAGCCACTGCGGCCAATATAGGTGCGTTTTACTCAACCGAGCCGGTATTTGAAATTTCAAAAGATCAATGGGGTCATTTTAAAACAATTTTTGTGCCCTTTGTTGACGCTAACGGTGTAACCTATTTAACAGGCGCTGATATTACTATATACGACCTCAATCAACGGTTAGCTGAAAGTGTCTCAAAAGCGGCAGCCATGGCGGTGTTTTTCTTTTTTATTGCTCTGCTAGTTGCAGGCATTTATGTGTATTTATTAAAGCGCGCGATTTCTACCGATACCAGCAGTGGTTTCGCCAATCATATTGCGCTGGAATACTATATTAAAAAGTCTCCTAATCATCATATGCAGCTGGTTGTTATTTGGGTAAATGAATTAGAAGATATCAGTAGTTTTTATGGTACTGAAGTAAGTGATCGGGTGATGAAAAGCCTGTTGCAGCACTTTAAAAAGAATCGCCCTGCTACAAGTCAGATATTTCGCTTAGCAACCAATAAAATAGTGCTGATAGCCCCTTTCAAAGACGATGACATGAGCTTTAACGATGTGATCCAAGCCTATAATTACAGTACGCCATTACTGACTGATCCCTTTATTTACGTCACTTTGTGCGCAGGTATTGCCAGCGGCAATAAATCTATGTTACTTGAAAACGCACATATTGCGGCTTTGCAAGCGAAACAAGGCCGCCATACTGTCGTTAATTACTCAAGTGCCCTGCATGATGTAAAAAATCAATATCAATACAATGTGGCCATGGCTAAAGAAGTACGTGAAGCATTTGAAAATAATAGAATTGTTCCTTACTTTCAAGCTATCTATGACAGTGAAACTAACACCATTATTCAGTATGAATGTTTAGCTCGGATGATTACCTGCCATGGTGAAATTCTTAAACCAGACTCTTTTTTAGACATAGTGAATCGCTCTAGAATGGATGGTATGCTAACCCGAACTATGCTCACCCAATGCTTTGCCCGCTTTAGAAAAACCAGTATCTGTTGGAGCATAAATATTACCGCTCAAGATATGCTTGATCCAAGCCTCACTGAATTTTTGGAAGACGAACTTAAACGTTATCCCCTACCAAGTAATATCACGTTAGAACTTTTAGAAACCGAAGCCATTGCTAACTTTTCTGAAGTAAAAGCGTTTATCTCTATGGTAAAAAATCGGGGGGTGCGCGTGGTCATTGATGATTTTGGTACAGGTTATTCAAATATATCTAATGTACTGAAGTTAGAAGTAGATGGTATTAAACTTGATGGCACTTTAATTCGTCAAGTCATCAACGACCAAGATATTTATTTATATATTGAACACATTGCCAGTTTCGCAAAACAACTTAATTTACAACTAATAGCAGAGAATGTGGAAAGCCGTCCCATCGTAAATGCGCTACGTAAAGCGAATGTGACGCTGATGCAAGGTAATCACTTTAGTGCTGCAGCGCCACAAGTAAATCAAATCGTTAAGAACGCGATTCCAGTGGGATCACTAGCCGGTGACTCTGTTGACCACTCGCCCAATATTTACGTTCGAACGGAGTAATGGCAATATCACTTTCGTATTGCTCAACCTCACAATGGTGTCCAGCCAAATGGAGTGCTTGAGCAAATTCTTTAACATAGATATCCCAGTTACTACGCACTTCTAAACGACCACCAAGTTTTACTATATATGGGAAGATAGCCGCACCATGCCAACGACGTTGAAAATGCTTCGCTTTAGGCCAAGGATTTGGATACAACAAATAATGATGCGTCGGCTGCCAATTGGCAGCCACTGCTAAACGCCAAAAATCATTGAGATCCGCTTGCACTAAAATATACTGGCCTGAGTCAGTTTGTTTATATTCAATATCGTGCTTATCTAAGCGATGTGATGACTTATCAATACCAATAACCAGCGCATCAGGGTGGCGCTTTGCTAAGTTAGCTGTGCTCTCACCCACACCACAGCATGAATCTAAAATAACTGGCCCAGCAAATGCCTGTACCTTTGCATTCACTTCATCAAACGCCGCTTGCGTATGTGCTGCAATCGGCTTTTTAAACTCGGCAGTTAAATGCTTAGTGACTATCTCATCGAGCTTTTCATGCAAGCC
Source organism: Pseudoalteromonas sp. (assembly GCF_036960685.1). Classification (GTDB taxonomy): domain Bacteria; phylum Pseudomonadota; class Gammaproteobacteria; order Enterobacterales; family Alteromonadaceae; genus Pseudoalteromonas. The sequence goes on from NZ_JBALXK010000013.1 coordinate 94,592, forward strand.
TGGTTGATTCGATACAATACTACGTGAATTTGCATCACTCATTAGTGTCTTAACCCCACGCCTTTTTTAATTAGTGTTAAAGCTAACGTAAATAAGGCTGTAATAAATAATAACAGCACACCAAATGCGACTGTTAAATCAACATCCGACACACCTAAGAAACCATACCTAAACGCATTCACCATATAAATAATAGGATTAACCTGCGATACCCCCTGCCAGAATTCTGGTAATAAGGTGATTGAGTAAAATACGCCGCCTAAGTAAGTCAGCGGTGTTAATACAAAGGTCGGAATTATACTTATATCATCAAAGCTGTTCGCATAGATTGCATTGATCAAACCACCTAATGCAAATACCGCAGAAGTTAAAATAACCGTTGCGATGATCACAAAAATATTGTGAATTTGAATATCAACAAACAACAAAGATACGCAGGTAACAATTAACCCTACCAACATACCTCGTGTCATACCGCCCCCCATGTAACCAAGTACGATTATGTAATTTGGTACTGGCGCGACTAGCAATTCTTCGATGCTTTTTTGAAACTTAGTTGAATAAAAACTGGATGCAACATTGGAATAAGAGTTAGTGATCACCGACATCATAATCAGGCCAGGTACAATGAATTCCATATAACTAAAGCCGCCCATATCACCAATTCGAGAGCCTATTAAGTTACCAAAAATCACAAAATACAAACTCATGGTGATTGCCGGTGGTACTAACGTTTGTATCCAAATACGCAAAAAGCGAATGCATTCTTTGATCCATAAACTTTTTAAGGCTACGCCATATTTAAACATCTACTTGCCCCGCCCTTGTTCTAATAAACCAACAAACAACTCTTCTAATCGGTTTGCTTTATTACGCATACTGAGCACGGTATTGCCTTGCTCTGTTAATGCTGAAAATACTGCATTTAAGCCTTGCGACTTTGCGACTTCAACTTCAATGGTATGATCATCTGCCATCGTAAACTTATAACCACCAAGCGTTACAGGTTGTACTGGCTGTTTTAAATCAAGAATAAAGGTTTCTTTATCTAATTTAGCCAATAAAGCCTTAATGGTGGTGTTTTCAACAATAATACCGGAATCTATAATGGCGATATTTTTACACAGTAATTCTGCTTCTTCTAAGTAATGGGTGGTGAGAATAATTGTCACACCTTGCTCATTAATTTGCCTTAAAAAATCCCACATTGAACGACGCAGTTCAATATCAACCCCAGCAGTTGGTTCATCTAAAATAAGTAGCTTTGGTTCATGCATTAACGCGCGGGCAATCATTAAACGACGCTTCATTCCACCAGACAGAGTACGTGCTTGTTTATCTTTCTTTTCCAACAAACCTAACTGCGCTAAATATTTATCAGCACGCTGATGGGCTATTTTACGGGGCACACCATAGTAACCAGCTTGATTAACCAGTATCTGAGTTAACGTTTCAAACTGGCTGAAATTAAACTCTTGTGGTACTAAACCTAGCTCTGATTTTGCAGCCTCTAAGTCGGTGTCTATATTATGACCAAACACTTCAACGTGACCTGCGGTCTTATTTACCAGTGACGAAATAACCCCGATGGTGGTTGATTTACCCGCACCATTTGGCCCAAGTAACGCAAAAAAATCGCCTTGCTGTACTTGCAGATCAATATTCTTTACGGCCTCAACGCCATTCTTATAAACCTTTTTCAGGCCTTTAATATCTAATGCAATTGTACTTTTACTCACTTTTTACCTTCCCCATAACCCCAGCGCTTAGTGAGATTATGTTCAATGTTTAAATGATCCAAAATTCGTGCAACCATAAAATCCACTAAATCATTAATGGTTTGCGGTTGATGATAAAACCCTGGCGCAGCTGGCATAATGGTTACGCCTAATTTTGCTAACTTAAGCATGTTTTCAAGGTGAATTTCACTGAACGGGGTTTCTCGTGGCACTAAAATTAGTTGGCCACGCTCTTTGATGACCACATCTGCTGCACGCTCTAATAAATTATCCGATGCGCCCACCGCAATAGCAGAAACAGAGCCTGCACTACAAGGACACACAATCATTTTTTTCGGCGCGGCGGAGCCCGATGCCACTGGGCTGAACCAATTGTCTTTGCCAAACACCTGAAGTTGGCCGTCAGCCGCATTAAAAAGCGCACTGAGTTGCTCAGTCGCTTTGTCTTCATTGCCTGAAAGCTTGATATTGGATTCAGTATCTAACACCACCCGAGCGGCACTGGAGATCAATACATACACACGAAAGTGCTGCGCAAGTAATACTTCAAGTAATCGTAAGCCATATGGCGCGCCTGACGCACCACTAAAGGCAAGCGTAATAGTTTCTTTATATTGCACAGTCGCTCCGGTTTATTACTGAGTAAATTTATGCTGTAAAGCTGTGATTAACTTATCATGAAGGCCATTAAAGCCGCCGTTACTCATAATGAGTATATGCTGCTGCGGCTGGGCGTTTGCAACTACCTGTTCGATTATCTTATCAGTATTGGTCAAGCACTGCATACCAGCGAGTTCGGCTTGTTCATGCAATGACCAACTTAGGTTATCAGGTTCAAATAAATAAACCTGATTAGCAGCAACTAAAGACGCTAATAATGTATGTTGATGCACACCCATTTTCATGGTGTTCGAACGTGGCTCTAAAATCGCAATAATTTGTTCATCGCCCACTTTCGCGCGAAGCCCTGCAAGGGTTGTTTTAATAGCCGTTGGATGATGAGCAAAGTCGTCATAGACATTGATATTAGCGATGCTTGCTTTAAGCTCCATACGTCTTTTTGGGCTAATAAACTCAGCTAATGCCGCAATACTGTGCTCTATAGCAATACCCACATGGCGCGCCGCAGCAATCGCCATAATCGCATTTTTAACATTGTGCTCACCAATGGCTTGCCATTTCACAGTACCAACAGGTATTTCATTAAGTAACACTGTAAATTCGCTGCCATCACTTTTATGTAAGTCGTAGCGCCAATCACCACCAAGCGTTTCGCTTTCGCTCCAACACCCTTGCTCAATAACCTCACTCAATGCTGATTCGCTAGTTGGCCAAATAACCTTGCCACTGCTCGGTAGTGTACGCATCAAATGATGAAATTGTTTTTTAATTGCGTTTAAATCGTCAAAAATATCCGCATGATCAAATTCAAGATTATTTAAAATTAAGGTACGGGGTAAGTAATGAACAAATTTACTGCGCTTATCAAAAAATGCAGTATCGTATTCATCCGCCTCAATAACAAAAAATGGCGTTTCGCCAACTCGAGCTGACAGACCAAAATTTTGTACGATACCACCAATTAAAAAGCCAGGCTGTAGCCCCGCGTATTCTAAAATCCATGCCAGCATACTCGCAGTCGTGGTTTTACCGTGTGTTCCGGCAACCGCCAGCACCCAAGAATTTTGCAGCAAATTATGCTTTAACCACTCAGGACCTGATGTATAAGGCAGGCCTTTGTCCAATACATACTCAACGCACGGATTGCCACGGCTCATCGCGTTACCAATCACCACCATGTCCGGCGAAGGCACGAGCTGTGCGACATCGTAACCTTGCGTTAATTTGATCCCTAACTGTTCGAGTTGAGTACTCATTGGCGGATACACGTTTAGATCTGAACCAGTTACAGTATGGCCTAACGATTTAGCTATCGCTGCAATACCACCCATAAAAGTGCCACAGATACCAAGAATATGAATATGCATATTATTCCTTTGCCGCCAAAAATCGCTTATGCAGCACTAAAAATCAATAATAAATAAGGCTGTTATAATGCCAAAAATAGCCATCAGTTACCATCGCCTTCTGCGTGTGAGCATTATCAAAAACACCTCGCATAAGCGCTTTTTCAAAAAAGTTCCTTAAACAGATTCAACCGAGCAAAAAACAAACATCAAAAAACAACCAATATTAACATTTTAGATTTATAAACAAGCTAATTCATGTCTTTTAAATAACAATTTAGTTAATAGGAACAAACTAACAAAAACAAAACCCATCATTAAAATCATAACGTAAAGTATTGAATACAAATATTTATTATAAAAAATAACGACGTACCTAAAATTAAACCGAAACAAAACATAAAACACTTTTTAGCAACAAATGATACATTCAACAGGTACAAGACGCCATTTATTTGCTGTGATAAAACATACCGCTAAATTACATTCGGTTACATTACTGGTGATTTATTAACGCTAGAACTGTAACCAAATATTCGTGCAATCAACTTTAAATAAATTCTCTATATTTAAAGTTGTCGAAATTAAAGGTGTTATGTTGAAAAAATTAAATCTCATTGCTGCTGGCATCCAAGCAGTCATCGTTACAGCTGCAGGCACTTCAGCTGCCTTTGCAAATACAACTGATGAAGTAAAGCCAGTAGAACGCATCCAAGTAACAGGTTCAAAAATAAAACGATTTAACCTTACTTCACCAACACCTGTGACGGTGATCAGTGGCGTTGAGATGGAAAACCAAGGTATTACAAACGTAAATGACCTACTTGCTGAGATGCCGCAGGCAACGGTTGGCCTTTCACCTGAAACAACAACAAGCTCAATTTATGCATCAGGACTAAATACCACCGATCTACGTGGTTTAGGTTCAGAGCGAACATTAGTTCTCGTAAATGGCCGTCGTTTTGTACCAGGTACGATTGGCGATACTGCGGTTGATTTAAATAACATCCCAACTACTATGATCGAGCGTATTGAAATAGCCACCGGTGGTGCCGCTGCGGTATATGGCGCTGATGCAGTCGCTGGTGTTGTTAACATAATTACCAAAAAATCAATGGATGGCATTGAGCTAGATGTATCAACTGTCCGCCCAGAGCAAAGTGGTGGCGAGCAAAATAACTTCTCTATTACCGGTGGTATGGAAGGTGATAAGCTTTCCTTTATTGCATCGTTTAACTACACCGAAAATAAAAGCTACGGTAAATTAAGCCGTGATTTTTACCGCAACCCTGTTAACTCATATGCAAACCCAGCTAATAGAAGTGGCACTGATGGTGTTCCATCTCGTATTGTTCTAGGTCAACCAACGGGACTTGCCTATTACTCTGAAGGCGGTGACTTTTTCACTAAAGATGCATTTGCTGATAACGGATATAATAACCACCACTACACCTTTGATGCTAACGGCAATACACGGCCATTTGATTATGGTTTAGGTCGTATCCCTAACCCAGGTGTCGGTCGTGATGCGACAAGCTATTTTCAAGATAATCAACACCAAGGCGATGGTGTATTCGGCCATGGTTACAAAGAATATTTTCAAACGCCACTAGAGCGGATTATTGCCTCTGCTTACGGTACATATGAATTAAATGATGAACACACACTAACGTTTGATTTCACCTACTCTAATACCGACTCCACCGCAGAAAGCTCACCGTCGTTTTTTGTCCATACGATTAATCGTGACAACGCCTTTATGAAAGGTGATATGGCGAAATTAATGGATGATAATGGCTTAAAATCTGTTTCTCTACGCCAAGCAAACGAGAACCTATGGGGAGATCGCGCTTATAATCAAGAACGTGAAGTATTCCGTACTTCTATCGGCGCTGAAGGTGTATTAACTGATAATTGGGGCTACTCGACTTACGCTCAATTTGGTCGTATTGAACAAGATACACTTTGGACCGGTGAAGTTCTCACCCAAAACTTAGCAAACGCGATTGATGCTGTAGAATATCAAGGTAACGTAGTGTGTGCTAAGCGTAACGAAAATGGCGATGTTATTGGCGCTATTGCAGGCTGTACACCGTTTAATACTATGGGCGCTACATCAGCAACACAAGCTCAGCAAGATTATATTGGCACAACGGCAACTCGTTTTGCAAAACATGACCAAGTTGTATTTGCACTTACTGTTGATGGTTCATTATTTGAGCTGCCAGCAGGTTATGTTGCTGCTGCATTTACTGCTGAGCACCGTAGAGAGTCAGCAACGACTACACCATCTCAAAATATGGAACAAGGCCTAATTTTTGGTAACTCAAGCTTACCTATGGATGGAGAAATTGAAGTCGATGAGCTATCTGCTGAAATTTCAATCCCGCTGCTTGAGGATGCATTTCTTGCTACAGATTTAACTCTTGAGACGGCATTTCGTTACATGGATTATTCAGTAACAGGTGAAGATAACGCATGGAAATTAGCACTTAACTGGGGTGTAACTGATGAGCTGCGTATTCGACTGAACCGTTCTAAATCAGTACGCGCGCCAAACATTGGTGACCTGTTTACACCAAACTCGAAAACATTTAGCTCAGGTCGAGCTGATGTATGTAGAGCAGACTCAATTGCCGAGTCAGGAAGCAAATACAAAGATAACGTGATCAAAAACTGTCAAGCAGCTGGCCTGCCTGAAGGTTGGATGCCATCAGAAGAGTGGCTGTCTGCAGGTAGCTTGCCTGGCTACATTCAAGGTAACCAAGAGCTGGAAAATGAAACGTCAAACGATTACACCATCGGCTTTATTTATACACCTGAATTTATTGAAAATTTAGATTTAACATTTGATTACTGGTCATTTGAAGTAGAAGGCGCTATTGAATACTTTGGCCGTGACAATGTTGAACTATGCTACGAATCATCATCACTGGATAATCCATTCTGTAGTAACGTTGTACGTAACACAGAAACTGGAGAAATAGATAACTTCTATGACCGCCCAATAAATGCGGCTGTTATAAACAAAAAAGGTATCGATGTTGAATCTGCATACAGTACAGATATGCTCTCTGGCAATTTAGCTCTTAAGCTAACCGCAACGTATCTTATTGATGATAATAGTAACTCAACAGGCAGAGAAGAAGATTTCCGTAATGATGTGGGCGAAATTGCATCTCCTCGTTGGAAAGGTCGCTTTAATGCTGTTTACTCTCAAGATGATTCAGCTTACGTACTAACGATGAATTACCGCCATGCTACCGTTAATGATAATGACTGGACTATTGAAGATAACAACTACAATAACATCCCGTCTTACACGACATTTGACTTTATGTACAAAACTTACCTGATGGATGAGTTACAGCTGCGTGTTGGTGTAAACAACATCCTAGACCGCGAGCCGCCACGTAACCCTTTCACTTACGATGATGGTGAGTTCTTTGATGTTAAAGGTCGCCGTTTATCGTTGGGCGCTAAATACACTTTCTAATTAAAAAGGTGTTTAACTGATAAAAAAACGCCTCAGTTCATCGAACTGAGGCGTTTTTATTTATATTTTAAAGTTCATTATTAGATCATTAAAAATGCGATTAAACCCACGCCCAATAATAAGCGGTAAATAACAAATGGCATCATACCCATGCGCTCAATGATTTTTAAGAATAAGAAGATGCATGCATAAGCAGAAATAAAAGATAAACCCGCACCTAAAATTAACGTAGTCCAATCAACAATATGATCGCCTAATGCAAGTTCAATGGTGTAATAAAGTCCCATCATAGAAATGACCGGAATCGCCAGTAAAAATGAAAAACGTGCTGCGCTTTGCTTATTCATGCCAAGCATTAAACCCGCAGTCATGGTGATCCCAGAACGTGATGTACCAGGGATCATTGCCATCGCCTGCGCCAGGCCAATCATCAACGCAGATTTCCATGTTAACTGATAAATTGTTTTGGTTTGCTTGCCTTTTGCATCTGCATACCAAAGTAATAAACCAAACAAAATCGTCGTAATTGCAATTACCCAAGCACTGCGTAAATAAAGCTCGATTAAATCTTTAAAAATTAAGCCGAGCACCGCGGCCGGTATAGTACCTAAAATAATCCACCAGCCAAGTTTACTATCGTCTGTAGCTCCTTGTGCCCCAAATGACTTAAACCATGCGCTTAGTATTTCAACGACTTCTTTGCGAAAGTAAATGATCACTGCAATCAAGGTACCAACATGCACAGCAACATCAAAGGCGAGGCCTTGGTCTTGCCAACCGAGAATTTGTGATGGAAGAATAAGATGCGCTGAGCTAGATATAGGTAAAAACTCAGTCAATCCTTGGATCAGGGCTAAAACGATAATTTCGATAATACTCATGGGTTAATAAACTCCACCTTCCATAGTTTTTGCTTGGGGTTGTTGTAAGCACCCCACAACTGGGCAATAGTTTGCTTTGCTGTAGGATGGTAAAAATTAGGGGCGATTTCTGCCAGTGGCTGCAATACAAAGGCATTTTTGGTTATTTCATCACGGGGTAACTGTGCTGGTGTATCACACACAATATCGTCATAAAATAATAAATCGAGATCTAGTGTACGTGGGCTAAATTTTTTGTCGTTAGCTGTGCGGCCGTTATCACGTTCAATCTGTTTCAGGATGTGGCAAAGCTCAGCAAGCGGTATCTGTGTTTGCGCACCCACTACCGAGTTATAAAAATTACTACCTGCGAAACCAACAGCTTCACTTTCAAATACGCTAGAGTGCTCAAACTCAGTTAAATGAGCTTTAAGGGCGATTAGCGCTTGGCGAAGATAATGCTCTTTATTAACATTGGAGCCAAGGCTAATGTAAATTTGCGCCATCTTAACAGGCCTTACATCGAGTGATTTCAACACCTACAGTGTTTGCTTGCGCTACCGCAGCTGGCTTACTAATTCGGATAGTCACTTGTGTAGTCGTAAACTCAGTTAAAATAATACCCGCTAGTTGCTCAGCTAACGTCTCTAATAACTCAACCGGTTTTGCTGTAGTGTGAGCAATAACACGCTCACTTACTTTTGCGTAATCCAGCGCTAAAGCAATGTCATCAGTTGCTGCGGCTGGTTTAATATCACACAGCATTTCGATATCAAAATACAAACTCTGCTTAGTTTCTTTTTCAAAATCGTACACGCCTATGATAGTGTCAACATGTAGTTGCGATATAAAAACCTTATCCATAACTGCTCCAACTGGCAAAAACTTAATCTCATTAATTTGAGTTTTGTTAGGCTATAATTTGCATTTATAGCCTTTATACACGTTAAGTGTGTTTTATTATGTAAAAATTACCCATACAATAGTGTATAGGTACATCATGTAATATTAGCGTGTAGGTACACATGTAATTGCATTTCAATTACAAAAAGTATCAATGCAATTTTTGCGGCCAATGATAGCCGAAAAACGGTGATATAAAAATAAGGAAGCGTGTGATAGCTGTTTTAATGTTAGTTTTAGCCTATTTACTAGGGTCGATTTCATCGGCTATTCTAGTGTCACGGCTATTTAAACTACCCGATCCGCGCAGCCACGGCTCAAATAATCCTGGTGCGACCAATGTATATCGCCTTGGTGGTACCTTCCCCGCTTGTTTAGTATTAGTGTTTGATATTCTCAAAGGAACAATCCCCGTTTGGGGCGCATACTTTTTACAGCTTGATCCACTGCTGTTAGGACTGATTGGCGTAGCGGCATGTTTGGGGCACATGTTCCCGGTGTTTTTTCACTTTAAAGGCGGAAAAGCAGTTGCCACTGCGTTTGGTACATTGCTGCCCATTGGTTTATCACTTGGCGGGTTGTTAATTTCAACTTGGGTCGTGGTGGTTGCAATTACTCGCTATTCATCACTTGGCGCGTTGATCGCCGTTTCATTAGCCCCACTGTATACTTGGTGGATCAAACCGCTTTATACATTGCCAGTTACTTTTTTAACTATTTTGATAATCTTTCGCCACAACGCCAATATCAAACGTTTATTCAGTGGTAAAGAACCTAAAATTGGCGACAAAAAACAGCCGCCAACTGAAGATAAATAGCATTAAATTGCCTCAAGGCTATCAATAGGCCAACGTGGTTTGGTTTTCATATCTAGGCTGGCAAATTGCCCAGCCTTTAAGCGCTGCATACCCGCATAGGCAATCATTGCCCCATTATCTGTACAAAACTCTGTGCGCGGATAATAAACTTGCCCTTTCATGCCTTGCATTACGCGCTCTAACTGAGCTCGTAATTGCACATTAGCACTCACACCGCCGGCAATAACTAAACGATTAATTCCTGTTTGTTTTAAAGCCCGTTTACATTTGATCACTAAGGTATCAATTACTGCTGTTTGAAATGCGTGGGCTATATCAGCTTTAGTTTGCTCGTCATCGTCATTATTACGAATAGTAATTGCTGCAGCTGTTTTTAAGCCGCTAAAGCTAAAATCAAGCCCCGGCTTATCTGTCATCGGACGTGGGAAGATAAAACGCTTAGGTACACCTTGCTCTGCAAGCTTTGCTAAACGCGGGCCTCCTGGATAATCTAACCCAAGTAACTTAGCGGTTTTATCAAACGCTTCACCTGCAGCATCATCAACAGACTCACCCAACACTTCGTATTGACCAATCCCAGCGACTTTAACCATCATAGTGTGTCCGCCTGAGACTAACAAAGCAATAAATGGGAACTCAGGGGTATTCTCTTCAAGCATAGGAGCCAGTAAGTGCCCTTCCATATGATGCACTGCCACTGCAGGAATATTCCAACCGTACGCGAGAGAGCGACCTATTGATGTGCCCACCAATAACGCGCCAACTAACCCTGGGCCCGCCGTATAAGCTATACCATCAATATCTTCAGGGCCACAGCCGGCCTGTGCAAAGGCGGCATCAATCAATGGCAAGGTTTTACGAACATGATCACGAGATGCAAGCTCAGGTACCACGCCACCGTAGTCCGCATGTACTTTCACTTGGCTGTAGAGTTGATGAGCGAGTAAACCTTGCTCATCATCATAAATTGCAATTCCAGTTTCATCACACGACGATTCAATGCCTAAAATTCGCACTGCAGTTTTCTCCTATGCCTGTTGGCATTTTTTAATAGAGTGAAATAATTAAAGCGTAATACCAATATTTGTTTGCCCATCAGCAATAGCGTGCTGTTTGAGTGCTTTCACATTTTCGGCCGTTACTCTGCCCATCTGCTCAACAAAGTCAATGAGTTCACCTAATACTTCAATTTCATATTGCATTAACGGGTGCTCTCGTACCGCAGTATTATCAGCTAACTCCCCTTCCACAGTTAATTGATACTCAATAAAACGCGCGACAGTTGCCTGTGATATTTTACTAATACTGATAAATTCTTGCTCATCCTTAGCGATTAAGCCGTGCATTAAGCCTAATAATGCCGTAGCTGCATCGATTGCTGGGTACGTGCCAAACATATCAAAATCAGCAAGCTCTGGAACATTGGGTTCAATTTTTTCAATTTGCTTTTCAAGGCTTATTTTACTTTTCGGCAGTAATATTTTTTCCCAGCACAGATTAAGTGCGCTACGTAAAATAGCTTCATCACCAAACCCTGTTGCCTCACTGAATAAACCGTAATTAGGCAACATGCGCTCAATCAATGCCGCTGCAAGTACCGCTTGTTGCAAATAGTTAAGCTCTCGGATGCGCTGAAAATTATTCGCTTTAGTCATTATGTGGTGTCCTACAGGACCAACAAAAATCAAATGTTGACCCATTATGCTCATTACAATTGGGGCATACCCAATCAGGAGCTGATTGTTGTACTTGAGTGTAGTTTACCAATATTTGCCGCGCCTGGCGCTCTTTAATCGCAAAAACCTGCACTCTAACTTGAGTTTGCTCCAAAGGTATTTCGCCCACCGCTCCTTGCAAAGACTCACCAAGCAACTGGCAGTCAATATTATTGTTAATAAGCAGTCCTTTCACAATATTTGCCTCTACAGCATTCGCAGCGCAATAGATTGTTAACCATTCAAATGGTGCTTGGCCGACTTTATTATTTATTTTATTTTGCACTGACAACCTCTTTTACTTTGCGAATTAATTACCCTAAGCTACTCTAAGCAAAGTAATTGTTATATAGGAAATAATCATGACCCTCACAACACCAGGATTGCTATTCCCAGCAATCTCTTTGTTGTTATTAGCGTATACCAACCGCTTTTTAGTACTCGCACAATTAATTCGTGAACTCAATGCCCGCGAAGGCGATACTATACGACCTCTCGTTGTCGCACAAATCACTAATTTAAGAAAGCGCATTAAACTAATTAGAACCATGCAAGTGTATGGTGTTGCTTCTTTTTTAATGTGTACTGTTTCCATGTTTGCGCTATTTATCGAATTTAAAACTACAGGCGTCATTTTATTTGGCGTGAGCTTAGCGTGTCTTGCATTGTCGTTATTAACGTCTTTGTATGAGATACACATTTCATGTGATGCGATTGAAATTGAACTCAAAAACATTGAAAAAAAACCACTGAGCAGTAAGGCAGACTAAAAAACAAGCACTATACTCTTTAGAAGAATGGTAAAACTAAAGGTGTAAATGTGAACGACTTTTTATTTTCAGAAGATGCTGTTGAAGAGTCAGAAGCTCAAGCACCGCAAGCATTCTGGGACATTCTCGTTGTTGATGATGAAGATGATATTCATCAAGTCACTAAACTCGTGTTATCTGGTTTTGCCTTTGAAGGTAAAACCTTACGTTTTCATCATGCTTACTCAGCTCAAGCCGCTAAAGAGTTATTACGCCAAAACCTAGATTTTTCCGTTGGTTTGATAGACGTTGTAATGGAAACCAGCCATGCGGGTTTAGAGCTGATAAAGTTTATTCGTGATGATATTAATAACCACGATATCCGCCTTATACTGCGAACAGGTCAACCCGGAGAGGCTCCCGAGGAATCTGTGATCCGCGAATATGATATCAACGATTACAAAAATAAAACCGAACTGACCGCAATAAAAATGAAAACCTTATTGTATTCAGCACTGCGTGCACATCGTGATATTCAAACCATTGAACGCCACAAAAAAGGCCTAGAAAAAATAATCAACGCTTCGAGTTCTTTTTTTAAATGCGATAGCGTACATGAGTTTGCGTCAACGATTTTATCTCATGTAACCAACGTTATGGGCTTAGATGACACTGAAATTTATTGTGCTGCTGCCGTTAATCAACAGACTTCACCAGCAACTGATTTTAAGCTACTGGCAGCGTCAGGCGTGGAGCCTGAGTCAAATACCAACACACTCCCTGATGATGTAAAACAACTTTTTGTTGAAGCTCACAACCGGAAATCATCACAAAAAACAACCCGAGACTATATTGGCTACTTTCCTACGCAAGCAGGCCTTGAAACCATGCTTTATGTGCGTAAAGGCTCATTATTAGAAGCAACGGACTACCAACTTCTCGAGTTTTTTGCCAACAACATTGCACTCGCTTACGATAATCTTAAGTTACGTGAAATGATGAAAGAATCGCAAAAAGAGTTATCGTATATTCTGGGCGAAGCCGTTGAAAAACGTTCAAAAGAAACGGGCTCTCATGTTAAAAGAGTGGCGCATTACAGCGAACTGTTGGGCAAGTTATATGGATTAAATAGCTTTGAATGTGAAGTGATAAAACTCGCTTCCCCTTTACATGACATTGGCAAAATAAGTATTCCTGATCATATCCTCAATAAACCCGGCAAACTCGATGACCAAGAGTGGGCAATTATGCAAACTCATGCCGAAATTGGTTACGACATTCTAAAAAATTCAAATAACGAAATTCTAAAGTGTGGCTCAATGATTGCCTACCTACACCATGAAAAATGGGATGGCACTGGCTATCCGAATAAACTGGCAGGTGAAGACATTCATATTGTTGGACGCATTACCGCACTTGCAGATGTATTTGATGCATTGGGGAGCGATCGTTGCTACAAAAAAGCATGGCCACTTGAAGATGTGCTTGATTTAATCAAAAGCCAAAGTGGCAAACAGTTTGAGCCTAAACTTGTGGATATATTTATTAACAATTTAGTCCTTTTTTTGGAGATAAAAGAACGTTATCCTAACTGATAGTTGTAACATTTGTGTAAAATGCACTTTTCAAATTAGGTACAATGAATTACTATCTATTAAGTTAAAATCAATTATGTTCGCCACTGTGCGGCTTACTTATACAAAGGACTATAAAAGTGAGATTTGAACAATTAGAGCAATTTGTAGCATTGGGTCAGCTACGACATTTCCGCCAAGCGGCCGAAACAACTAAAATCAGCACCTCAGCATTAACTCGCAGCATTCAAACTTTAGAAGACGAAGTTGGTTATGAACTGGTCAAACGTTCGACTCGTTCTGTTAAGCTAACGACGGAAGGCGAGCTTTTTTTAGAATACGCTCAAGACACGCTTACCAAGCTTGAAGACACCAAAAAACGTTTATTCCAATCGCTCAATGGCTGTTCAAATGAAAAGCTTGTTATTGGCTACACCAACAATGCCAGTGCCATAGTGCCTATTTCATGTGGTCAATTTTTAGCGCAATATCCTCATGTAAAAATCGAAATGCAATTACAAGAGCAAAGCGAACTGGTACGTAAACTGCAGTTGGGTGAAATTGATATTAGCGTGTGCTCTCAAGCAGTAAATAGCTTTGGCAATGACATTCACTTACCTGATCAATTAATTTTATTTGTTGCAAAAAACCACCCTCTTGCTAATAAGAGTGACCTTTGCAAGCAGGATTTAGCTGACTACCCAATGTATAGTTGCTTCTCGCAATCAAAACAAATCCAAACTATGCTCAATGAAGCTGTCGATAGCTTAAACAAAACCAGTAGTATTAAAGTCGGCAGTATTGAGCAGGTAATGGATGGATTATCGAAATCAAACCATGTTGCTATTAGCAGTATTGAGCATGCCAGCTCAGTCGCTGAGAACAGTAACTTGTTACAGTTAAAGACTAATAAGAGCTTAGCCCACGAACAATTAATTGTACAAACCAGCCAACAAGTTGTCGCTGGTGACCCAATAAATCAATTACTGTCACTGATAGAAAAGACAGCGTTGTCAATAAATTCTTAAATTCGCCTATCGAAAACCAAGCCAAAGCAATTGTTTGGCTTGGTTTTTAAATCTACAGTAGTACCTTCTGTTCTTTTTAAGCTAAACTACGCACCTTCACTGCTACATAGTACAATTAATGAGCCTTAACCTGATCCCTGGACGTTATTTAACTGACATAGAAACGCGTGGCTACGCCGTGATCGAAAATATGTTTGATACAACTCTGACTAATGCATTAATGCAAGATTGTTATCGCATTAACCCCCATTTTAAATTAGCAGGTATTGGTCGCCAGCAAGATTTGCAAATAGATAAGAGCATTCGAACTGATAAAACATTTTGGTTTGACGGCACTAGCCAAGCTCAAATTGATTACCAAGCAGCGCTGGAAGATATTAGAATAAATTTGAATCGTTATTTCTTTTTGGGTTTATTTGATTATGAATGTCACTACGCAAAATACCAACAAGGTGACTTTTATAAAAAGCATTACGACGCGTTTAAAGGGCGTTCTAACCGGGTATTCACGACGGTATTTTACTTAAATACAGTGCAATCTGGTGGTGAGCTGGTAATTTATAAGCCCAAAAGCAAAGAAATCGAAATCACTATTCAACCGAAAGCTGGCACGTTGGTGATGTTTGAGAGCGAGCGCTTTATGCATGAAGTATTGCCGACAGTCGACAATCGTTATTCAGTTGCAGGTTGGTTTAGGAAAAACGCTTCAATTAGTGGTGTTATTGACCCACCTCGCTAAATTTATAAATTAAATGGCAAGGATGCCGCTAAGCCAATAAATACCACCATCCCGACATAATGATTGTTTAAAAAAGCCTTAAAACACAGCTCTGTGTTACGATTATGAATTAGCAATTGTTGATAAATTAAAAAACCACTTGCTGCGCACAGACCAAGCCAATAAGGTATTGCTAATTGGCTCATATACCCAATTAAAGCTAATAGACCGACAAAGATACCATTTAACACAAAAATAATGATTCGATCTGCGTTGCCAAATAATATTGCCGTCGATTTTACGCCAATCTTCAAGTCATCGTCTCTATCGACCATGGCGTACATAGTATCGTAAGCAACAGTCCAGGCAATATTTGCCGTAAACAGTAGCCAAGCAACTAAAGGCGTACTGCCCGTCACCGCCATAAATGCCATTGGAATAGCCCACCCGAATGCTGCGCCTAATACAACTTGTGGCAACTGAGTATAACGCTTCATAAATGGGTAACTGAATGCCAACAGCAATGCCCCCAATGAAAGTAAAATAGTGTGCCAACCTAAAAATAACACCAGTATAAATGCAATGAGGATCAGTAAAGAAAATAAGCTCAGGGCTTCACCACTTTTGACCAATCCTGTAGCAAGCGGTCTTTGTGCAGTGCGTTTTACTGCACCATCTATTTTGCGATCGGCAAAATCATTGATAACACACCCTGCACTGCGCATTACAAATACACCTAAGCTAAATATGACTATGTGAAGTAAATTTGGCATACCGTCACTTGCAAGCCACAACGCCCAATAAGTCGGCCATAATAACAGTAACGTGCCAATGGGCTTATCGGTGCGCATTAGCTGCTTATAATAAGGCCAATGAGCTGTGCGTAAGGGGGCTAGTTTCATAAGTATAGGAAAGCCTCTGGTAAGAATATCTCCGCGACTAAAAAGCGGCTTTGAGCTAATGAGAATACACTGCGACGTCCCCATAACGGCTTTGCTATCGCTGAATATTGGCTGACAAGCTGCTGCACAGGATGCTGGCAATCAAACTGCGCGACTTCTATTTCGGTTCGCTTTAGATCTGGATGCTGAAAAATCACATCCCCTAACGGCTTATCCCCCAGCGCCAATAATTGTTGTTGCTGCATATCTTCAGTTACTGGCAGCCAACTTTGCGCATAAACCATTGGCTTTGCGTCACAAAGCAATAAAACTTCACGGTTAATAGCTGATGACTGAGTGCATGCTAATAGCTGTTGTTGGGCTGGGGTTAGCGAAAAGGTTTTTTCATTTAATACCTGAACCGAAAATTCAGTGCAATGTTGCTTTAACTTAGCCGTCAATGAATTGGGTTCAAGTAACCAGTCTTGCTCATTACCAGACAAAGAATTAATTGATGTGCCTAACTGCCAATTTGCAGCTACAGAAACAGGAAAAGTGATCACGATAACTCTATTTAATAACAACCGTATAAATGATACCACTGCCCGCGCTTTGGAAAAAGTGATGATTAATGAATATAATAGCTTCACTAGTCTGTATCTTAGCTATTATTACGTATAGACTAATAACTATTGATCGCAGGGCCTATTACTGAATATGAAAAAAACGCTTTATGCAGGTATATTAATTAGCACTTTGTTTATTAGCTTATTCAGCAGCTTTATGAGCCGTGCAGAATCGACTGTAGGCTACTTTGGCTTTGAGCCTGACATTATTACCAACTATATTGGTCAAGGTAATAAGAAGCTGGGGTATGTGCGTATTACGGTTGATTTAATGCTCAGCGATATGTCAACTATTGCGATTGTTGAACATCACACGCCATTATTACGTGATGCTTTGGTAGAAATTTTATCTAAAGAGCCTGAAGAAAAAATTAAGTCGCTGACAGGCCGTGAAGAGATCAGAAAGCGCTGTGCGGATAAACTCAAAACCCTGCTAAAACAAGAAACAGGGCAAGAAATCATCCGCGAAGTGCTATTTACTAAATACCTTTATCATTGAGGTTTAGCTGTATTTTTAGTAAATAGTTGCGCGGTAAACGCATAAGCCATACCGCTTAATAAGCCTCCTAAGTGTGCCCAGTTAGCCATATTTACAAACAGCATATCACCAAAACCAAGTACCAACCAAATCAACATAAAGCCGATAATACCATTGGTTACTAAAGCTGGTTGCTGTGGGTTTAGGACCCGATGGATCCAACAAAAACCAAGTAAACCATAAACAACACCGCTTAAGCCGCCAAAGTTTGGACCCACCATAATAAACTCGGCCCAATTACTAAATAGTGCAGTCACTAAAAACAGCCCTATTAAGGTACTTTTACCACTGAGTTTTTCAATGCCGTCACCTAAGGTGATCCACCACATAATATTAAACACTAAATGCACCGCAGTAAAATGCACAATTGCCGGTGTAAGCCAAGTTAATGGCTGGTCGGGTTTAAACTGTAAGGCACTATAAATTGACTCGAAGCCACCCATTAAAAAAGCAAAATAGATGCCTACGCAAAGCAGAGTTACGGTTTGATTTAACCAGCTGAGTGCTTTAAAACGCGCTTTTAGATTCAATCCCTGACCTTGGTAAGTAAGTGGTGACTCAGTACTGCCAACATGCCATGATGCCTCTTGGTAACGTGCATGGTTTGGGTTCTCAACAAATGCTTGCCATAACGATTGTGCTTGATGAAAGTGCTCAGGGGCAACACAAATAATTACCGTGGAGCCATCCGCTGAGCGTAACTCACCCTGTATCCCTTGGCTTTTTATATAATCAATAAAACCTTGCGCAGCACGGGGGTTATTTATACTGCCAAGCTCTATCATCGCTCAACCTGCTCTGGCAGCTGGGTTTCCCACTGAGTAAAACCGCCATCCATACTGTAGACATCTTCAAAGCCCTGCTCAGATAAATAATTAGCAGCGCCTTGTGAACTCATCCCGTGGTAACACACGATTATAATTGGCTGATCAAACTCTTTGTTCATCATAAATTCGCCAATATTAGCATTTGATAAATGTTCAGAACCCGGAATATGCCCTGCCTGATAAGAATTAGGATCACGAATATCGGCAATCACAACATCATCTTTATTAAGTAGCGCTTGGGTTTCGGTAATTGAAATATGCTTAAATGCCATAGTACTCTCTTATAATTACAAAAAAGGCGACAAATGCCGCCTTTAATTCTCTTAACAAGTGGATAATTAATCCCAGTTAAGAATTACTTTACCTGATTGGCCTGAAATCATCATATCAAAGCCAGCTTGGAAGTCATCTATTGAATATTGATGAGTGATAATTGGGTTTAGATCAAGCCCTGATTGAATAAGGCTGGCCATTTTATACCAAGTCTCAAACATTTCGCGGCCGTAAATCCCTTTGATCACTAAACCTTTAAAAATAACTTGGTTCCAATCCACCGCCATATCTGATGGCGGAATACCTAACATGGCAATTTTACCACCATGATTCATGTTATTTAGCATACTATTAAATGCAACTGGTACGCCTGACATTTCAAGGCCGATATCAAAGCCTTCGGTCATGCCTAGCTCTTTGATCACATCTTCAAGTTTTTCATTAGCCACATTAACTGCGCGAGTCGCACCCATTTTACGTGCTAGATCAAGACGGTACTCATTCACGTCAGTAATAACAACATGACGAGCGCCGACATGTTTTGCAACTGCCGCAGCCATGATACCAATTGGTCCTGCGCCTGTGATCAACACATCTTCGCCTACTAAATCAAATGACAACGCAGTGTGTACCGCGTTACCAAATGGGTCAAAAATAGACGCTAACTCGTCGCTAATGTTGTCAGGAATTTTAAATGCATTGAATGCTGGGATCACTAAATACTCAGCAAATGCCCCTTCGCGGTTTACGCCTACACCCGTTGTATTTCGGCATAGGTGAACTCGCCCAGCGCGACAGTTTCGGCAATGACCACAGGTAATATGACCTTCCCCTGAAACTCTATCACCAACGCTAAAACCACGCACTTCTTGGCCCATATCAACCACTTCACCTACATATTCATGGCCTACAACCATAGGAGTAGGAATCGTGTTTTGCGCCCACTCATCCCACTTATAAATATGTACGTCAGTACCACAAATAGCCGTTTTGCGAATTTTGATTAATAAATCGTTATGGCCTACTTCAGGTTTTGGCGCATCAGTCATCCAAATGCCTGGTTCTGCTTTTAATTTAGATAATGCTTTCATGAATCACACTCAATAAAAAAACCATAGCTAATGCTATGGTTTAAAATAAATTAATTAAATAACACCCATTTCTTTACCAATACGGGTAAAGGCGTCAATTGCGATATCTAATTGTTCAATACTGTGCGCAGCTGAAATTTGCGTACGGATACGTGCTTGGCCTTTTGGTACTACAGGGAAAGAAAAACCTGTCACATAAATACCTTCAGCCAATAATTTATCAGCCATTGCAGATGCAACTTTAGCATCACCTAACATCACTGGAATGATGGCGTGATCTTTACCTGCACAAGTAAAACCAGCTGCTTCCATTTGTTCACGGAAGTATTTTGCGTTTGACCATAACTTGGCGCGTAACTCATTGCCATTTTCCAGCATTTCAAGCACTTTGATTGACGCTGTAACGATTGAAGGCGCTAATGAGTTAGAAAATAAATATGGACGTGAGCGCTGACGTAACCACTCAACGATTTCTTTTTTGCCAGATGTATAACCACCCGATGCACCACCAAGGGCTTTACCTAATGTACCAGTAATAATATCTAAGCGATCTAGTACGTTGCAGTACTCAGGTGTGCCTTTACCATTTTCGCCAACAAAACCTACAGCGTGAGAATCATCAACCATAACAAGCGCATCGTATTTATCAGCTAAATCACACACAGCTTCTAAATTACAGATAACACCGTCCATCGAGAACACACCATCGGTGGCGATTAATTTTGTTTTAGCACCCGCTTCATCAGCTGCAATCAACTGCTTTTCCAAATCCGCCATATCGTTATTCGCATAACGGAAACGCTTAGCTTTACATAAACGCACGCCATCGATGATAGATGCATGGTTTAACGAATCAGAGATAATCGCATCATCGGCGCCTAAAATAGTTTCAAATAAGCCTGTATTCGCATCAAAGCACGATGAATATAAAATAGTGTCTTCAGTTTCTAAAAAGGCACTAATTTTTTGCTCTAACGTTTTATGAATATCCTGTGTACCACAGATAAAACGTACTGAGGCAACACCAAAACCGTGTGCGTCTAGACCTTGCTGTGCAGCTTGAATTAGCTCAGGACTATTTGCTAAACCTAAATAGTTATTTGCACAAAAATTAATAACTTTGTCGCCAGAAGCAACTTGAATTTGAGCTTGCTGTTGTGAAGTGATCACTCGCTCATTTTTGTACAAACCTTCGGCTTTTACTTCATCAATTTGCTGCTGAAGCTGGCTAAAAAACGCAGATGCTCTCATCTGAAATCTCCAATTTATTGAACGGGGCGAGCGAACATGAATTAACACGGCTCATCATTGCCGCTATTGTAAAAGTTTAGTCAAACAAATGCACTGTTTGTAGTTCATCGCATAAATAAGAAACTGACAACTTAGGCTGCCAGTTTACATTCATCTATAGCAATATGGCAGGTAAGTCGGCTAACGAATCACACACATAATCAGCAGAGTCTATAGCGACTGCATCAAATTCCTGCCCTGTTCGAACAAGTACGCGAGTGCCGATAGCCGCTTTGCTAGCTGCTTGCATATCGCTAAGTTTATCGCCAACCATAATACTGTGTGCAGCATCGATATGATGCTCAGCGATGCCTTGCAATAACATGCCAGGTGCAGGTTTACGGCAATCACAGTCTTTTAAATATGCTGGTAAGGCTTTTTGCGGGTGATGAGGACAAAAATAAACATCGGTGACAGTTACATCATGAGCTGCAAATTGGCTAATAACCCACTTAGTTAAAGCGTGAAAATCTGCCTCTGAATAATAACCTCGGCCAATACCAGATTGATTCGTCACTATGATCAGCTTAAAGCCTGCATCAACAAATGCCTTGCATGCTGCAAATACCCCTGGTACAAATTCAAACTTGGTCGGCTCATAAACGTAACCATGGTCAATATTTACCACGCCATCACGGTCTAAAAACAGGGCTTTATTAATATTGTTCATAACTGCTCTTTCTTAACCACTAGGTCAAACATCAAAGTTACATCATCAACACTTATTTGTTCCATTAAGTCACCTCCTTTAACCCGCGTGCCCCAAGGTAATTGTTCAGCAGTTTTACCTGTTTGCTTGAGTAAGGTTTGGTGGTAAACCTCAACTACATAATTTTGATATAAATAAGGACCAGTGCGCTTTGGGTTTGAATGAGCATATAAACCAATAACCGGAGTCCCCACAGTTACCGCCATATGTGCAGGGCCAGTATCAGGCGCTAACACTAATGCAGCTCGCTTTAAAACACATAACAGCTCTTTCAGCTTTGTTTTACCTACTAAATTAAGAATGGGAGTAGTGGTAGCTGCGATAATGTCATTGCTAAGCGTCACCTCAAGCTCTGTTGGGCCACCCGTGATCACCACATGAAAACCTTGGCTGTGTGCATGCTCGGCAAGCTTAGCGTAACGCTCAG
The DNA here is from genome assembly GCF_036960685.1 of Pseudoalteromonas sp. GTDB lineage: Bacteria > Pseudomonadota > Gammaproteobacteria > Enterobacterales > Alteromonadaceae > Pseudoalteromonas. Next base: position 116,821 of record NZ_JBALXK010000013.1, read on the forward strand.
CAAGCCAATTGCGCTCTTTTTTACTGGCAGCAGGGGAAATCACAAAAATGCGCCCGGCTAATCGCTCTGCGCCAAGTAATTCATCCGCTGCTATTTGGTCCTGCTCACTGACGGGCATAGCCCAATTAGGCTGATAATCTGCAACACCTATCGCTTGTGCAAAACCTTTAAAGCCTTCTAACACATGAGCGTGTTGCTGTGGTGCAATGCGTTTATTAATAAATAAACTATGCAATTCTTTCGAGCGAGCCCAATCAAAGCCAATTTTAACTTTCGCAGGGATACAACGCGCGACTAAATTAGCCCTTAATGCTACTTGCATATGCAGTAACACATCAAACTTACGGCCTTTAAACTGCTGTTTTAACTGTTGATAAGCCACTTTACCTTGCTTTTTATCAAACACCACCAGCTCAACACCGGGTAAATCAGCCAATAACATAGCCTCAACCTTGCCTATCACCCAGGTGATTTTTGCACTAGGGTGCGCTTTTTGAATGGCTTGCACCGCAGAGACGCCATGGCAGACATCACCAATAGCTGAAAGTCTTAAAATACAAATATCTGAATAAGTGATTGAGTCAGTCACAGAAATCCTTAGCATATGCCGGGTAATATCTATGATCTTAAATTAACTACTCGCTATTGCAAGCACTTATACTCGGCTTTAAAACAGGTTAAGATACCAATATCGGCTGTAATTAAGTAAATACATTATGTTTAATCAACAAACCATCAATGAGCACATCATTTTAAGCCATCCTGAGTTCAGCGCTCAAATTAGCTTAAATTGGTTTGATAATGAATATTGGCAGCAACAAGGTAAAATTGTTGGTACGAAAAAAGGCCGCGCTACGGCATGGTTTTTTTGTCATCACGACTTAACTGCCGTACTTAGACATTATTGGCGAGGCGGTTTAGTTGGTAAAGTATTAAGCGATCAATACCTTTACAGAGGCATTGAAAAAACCAGAGTATACAAAGAGTTTGCGTTGATGATGCAACTTATTAAACTCGGTTTAAACGTACCTACGCCGATTGCAGCAAAGATCTGCGTGAGTGGCTTAATTTATCGTGGCGATATTATTACTCAAGCGATTACGGGCGCACAAAGTTTACTAGATGTGTTAAAAGTACGCCCTTTAACTGAGCAAGAATTGCTTAAAATTGCCGAAGTAATTGCTAAATTCCATAGCCATGGCGTGTATCATGCTGATTTGAACATTAATAATGTTTTATTTGATGATACGGGCGAGGTATTTATTATCGACTTTGACCGAGGTGAACTAAAAACCCCACACCTTAGTTGGCAGCAAGCAAATATGGCACGTTTTGCTCGCTCGTTTAATAAAGAGCAAGGCCGAAATCAAGTCATGCACTGGCAACAAAGTGACTGGCAGCAGTTATACGCAGCATACCAGTCTGTTTTAAAGAGCTAAGCTTTAATTTTACTGATCACTTTTGACGTAGAGCAGCCATTTAAAAACTCAAGTACTTCAACTTTTCCACCATGGCGAAGCACATGTTCAGCACCCGCTATTTGCTCTACGGTGTAATCGCCTCCCTTCACTAAAATATCAGGGCTTATAAGCTCAATTAATTTAGCCGGGGTGTCATTGTCTTCTATGGCACCAAAGGGGATTACCCAATCAACAGATGCTAGCGCACTGAGTACCATTGCTCGCTCATCAAGTGGATTAACCGGACGCTCAGGGCCTTTTAAACGGGTGATTGATTCATCGTTATTTAAACCGACGACTAAACGATCCCCTCGTGCTTTAGCTTGTGCTAAATAACGCACATGCCCTGCATGAAGAATATCAAAACAACCATTGGTGAACACGATAGTTTCACCATTTTGTTTTGCAAATTCAATGTGCTTTAGCACATCATCAAATGGAGTTTGATAATGCTCACCGGTTTTTTGTAAATATTGACCTAATTTGCGGCTTAACTCTTCAGGCGATACCGTCGCAGCACCTAGTTTGCTCACTGCAATACCTGCAGCAAGGTTAGCTATTTCTACGGCATCCTTTGGCTGCATTCCTGCACCTAACATCATCGCAAGCGTTGCGATAACCGTATCACCAGCGCCAGTTACATCGCTTACTTCTAATTGCTGTGCTGCAAAGTCGTGTTTTTCATCGGCACTGATCAGCGACATACCTTGCTCTGAGCGTGTTAATAACATTGCAGCAATTCCTGCATTTTTAATTAACTCTCGAGCACTGTCTGTTAAACTTTGTTCTGAATCCGTTTTACCACCAGCAAGCTTAAACTCATTTAAATTAGGGGTGATATAGTCAGCACCACGATATAAATTCAAATCGGATGATTTTGGATCGACTAATACTGTTTTGCCAGCATCTTTTGCTAATGTAATCATTTGTTGGATCAGGGTCAGCGAGCCTTTGTTATAATCAGAAAACAAAACAAAGTCGTATTGCTCCAATACTAACTCTAAACGATTTAACAATAATTGACTGTGTTGCTCTGTAAAAGCCTCTTCCAAATCAAGGCGAACAACTTGTTGATGACGACTAATCACTCGCATTTTTGAAATCGTCGGTAACTCGCAAACACTCACTAATTGTGAGTCAATACGCTCTTCAGCCAGGATATTCTCTAAAATTTGCCCGCTTTCATCCTCACCAATAAGACCAAGTAAGCCAACTTTACCATCTAATCGAGCAATATTTTTTGCTACGTTGGCAGCGCCACCCGCTTTATCTTCAAACTTACTGACTTTGACAATAGGCACTGGTGCTTCAGGAGATATACGCCCAGAATCACCATGCCAATAGCGGTCAAGCATCACATCCCCAACCACTAATATTCTTGCATTTGACAGGTTCTTAAATAACCCTAAATCCATTAATTTTGCCCCGCTACGACCATATCGATGGCTTCACATAACCAATGTCCAATAAACATATGCGCTTCTTGAATTCGTGCTGTTTCATCGTCTTTAATAATAATTGGCAGCTTGGCAATATCTTTTACTTTACCACCATCACGGCCAGTAAACGCAACCGTGTAAGCGCCAATTTCATTTGCCGCCGCAAGTGCTAAATTGATATTAGCACTGGTGCCAGAGGTTGTTAAACCGATCACTAAATCCTCAGGCTTACATAAAGCCAGCACTTGACGCTCAAATACAGTATCAAAGTGATAGTCATTACTGTGTGCTGTTAAGATTGATGTATCGGTTGTCAATGCCATTGACGCCAACGGACCACGTTCTAGTTTGTAACGTACGACAAACTCCGCCGCTAAATGCTGAGCATCTGCTGCGCTGCCACCATTACCAAACCAAATCACTTTACCACCGGCTTGCAAAGTACTATGGCAAACCTCAAGCAATTGCATTACTTGGGGATGATAAGTTTCCATCGTCTCAAACAAAACTTGATGACGGGTTAAGCTTTCAAGGTAGCTGCTCGCTACTGAATCAATATTAGACATGGATAATCCTCTCAAAATTAGTCTGACTAGCTACTACCAAAAAAGTGCCACAGATAACCATGTATAGTTATCACCAAATACATCTTCACCATAGGTCAACGTAGTTTCAATATTATACTCTTGCCATTTACGGTTATTGCTGATTTGCAGCTCAATGGCTTGTTCATAATCGGCCGTTGTTTGACCCCATTCATTTAAATAATTACTTTTATTTTCAATGCTGGTTAATTTTGCACGCCACATCGAACTAAAATTTTCATTATAAACAAGCTCAACGGAATGAACTTGAGTCGGAGGCGCATCCGCATAAACTCTCAAAGGCTCTTCAGCGTGTTCATTTAAATAACGTTGATCTGCTGCAAAGTGACCGGTACTAAAGCCATCTTTGGTATTACCATAAGCTGGGTAAACTTCATTTACATACCATAAACTATGCATATTAGTATATTCATACCTGAATGATAGCGCCTCTGTTAACATAGGTAAGAATATACCAACGTTAGCAACCGTGTTACCGAATTGGTAATTTTTATGATTTTTAGTATCTTCACCACCGTATTCAAAGTAAAACTCAGCTGGCATTCCCCAATCAAAATTAATGCTACTCGTTATAGTGACATACTGATCACCTAATTCATTATCTCGACCACCTTCAACCATTGCTGCATTATCATTTCCAGCTGGATCAAAGAAAGCGTCAACTACATCGCTAAAGCCAACCTCTCGTGGGCCACCACCAAATTGCATCATGCGGTTCAAGCCAATTTTCCAACCTGATACTGGCTCTATGCTGATATGAGTTCCTGCTAAGCGAGGTGTACCGTCATGTAGCTCATCTTGATATAAAATACCTTTTTCCACATGTTCAAGCTCAGAGTAATAAAGCTCAAAATCGAAGTTCCACCAATTGTGCGCCGGTGCCACCATGCCTAATGAAATCGATGGTGAGGTGCGTGCATTAGTTGAAATAATTTGCGCTGATTGTTTAAATGGTGAAAACCAATGCTCTTTATAGCCAATATTCAGCTGTAAATCATCACCAGCAAAACTAACAAAACTATTATAGTTAACTAGTTTATTTTGTTTGGCACGATAATCAGCACCTACTTGCAATAAAGTGTAATCATTAGGGCGCCAAATACCTTCAAAAAATACCTGCCCCCACTCATCAGAGCTAACTCCACGTTGATTGGCAAGCTTTACACTTTTATCACCATCAACTCGTAACTTAACACCTACACGGGTGATATTATCAGTGCCTTGGTAAGGCTTTATTTTCGCACGTATTGCTGAGACTAAACTCGGTTGCGAATTTTGTAATTTAGTTAATGCTGCTTCAACCTCAGTTAAACGATACGGCTTGGCCATTGGCGTGCCGGAAGTAAGCGCAAATAAAGTATCGAGCTGATGATCAAGCTGTGCGTCCATGCCAATCGGTAAGTATGCAGTAGGTGTTGCAAATGAAGAAAATGCGCAACTTATAAAACTGGTTAATACCGCGGCTTTTATCAATTTGAATTTCATAACGACTATATTTTTCATAAAGGTAGAGAAATATTACCAAATTAGCCGCAACTAAACACTCAAAACTAGCTGTTGTAACGATTTTTAACAATTTCGCATTTTGCTTAACGGGTATCCGCGTTATCATAAACCTTTATACTTTGAGGCTAGAAAATGGCACGCTTTTTTTATTCACTCATTCTTTATCTGCTAAGCCCACTCATTACCTTTTATTTATATGTATTAAGAGGCAACAAGAATGCAGGCTATCGTGCCCACTTCGCTGAGCGATTCGGCTTCATTAGCGCAAACAACCCGCTTAGTAACAATCCAACAATCATGATTCACTGCGCTTCGGTCGGAGAAGTACTTGCCGCAACACCTTTAATTAAAGAGTTACAAAAACAGCAGCCCGATTATTCGATTACGCTCACCTGCAACACCCCCACAGGTCGCGAGCAAATTCACAACAACTTTAAAGACTCAGTGCGATGTGTCTATTTACCCCTTGATTTTCCCTGCGCCACGGCGCGTTTTTTAAAGAAACTCCAACCATCATTATTATGTATTTTAGAAACCGAGTTGTGGCCAAACCTGCTGGCACAAAGTAAGCAACTGGATATTCCAGTTCTAGTGCTAAATGCTCGATTATCGGCTAAATCCCAGCGCGGATATCAAAAAGTAGCACCATTAACACGCACACTAATGAATTCTATTTCTGCACTAGCGAGCCATAATCAAGACGACGCCACTCGCTTTATTGAGTTAGGTCTTGATGCAGAAAAAGTACAGGTAACTGGCTCTATTAAGTTTGATATTAAACCAACCACAGAACAATTATTAAAAGTCGATAATTTAAAAACACAATACAACAATCAGCGTTTCATTTGGGTTGCAGGCTCCACTCATCCTATTGAGCATGAATTAATATTAGCAACACATCAGCGCCTTTTAGACGTTGTACCTGATGCACTTCTAGTCATTGCACCACGCCACCCAGAGCAATTTGATAAAGTGGCGATATTACTAAATGATTCATCACTGAGCTTCAGTCGCCGCAGCCACAATAACTACCAAAACGAGCAAGTGCTGCTTGGCGATACCTTAGGGGAGCTGCAATGTTTATATGGTATGGCTAACATCAGTTATATCGGCGGCAGTTTAATTGAGCGAGGTGGCCACAATCCACTCGAATCAGCGGCATTTTCTGTGGGTGTGTTAAGTGGCCCACATACCTATAATTTTAACCATGTTTATCCTGAGCTTATTAAGCTTGGGGGTTGTATCCAAGTAAACGATGTCACCAGCTTAACAGAGCAATTAATAAAGCTTTACCAGCAACCTGTATTTTGCCAACAGTTAGGCTTACAAGCTGCGCAATGTGTTGCAAATAATCAAGGCGCCATAGCCAAAACCATCAATATCATTAACAAATATTTAGAGCCACACAATGACTAAACTCACAAACACCACATTAGCAGAGCAGCAAACCCGCCTTTGGGTATCGAATGTCATTGTTAAATATAACTTTTGCCCTTTCGCTCGTAAAGAAGTTGAGAATAATTGTATTCATTATCAAACAAGCCTTGCTACCAGTATTGATGACGCGGTTATGGAAATGATTGAGCAGTGTATAGAACTTGAAAGACAACCAGCACGTGAAACAACATTACTAATGTTTGAGCAGGGCTTTGCTGATTTTGAGGCGTTTTTAGATTTAGTCGATTTGGCTAATGCATTATTAGTAGCGCAAAGTTTTGAAGGTAAATATCAAATCGCGAATTTTCATCCTGATTATGTGTTTGCTGATAGCGATGATACTGATGCTGCTAACTATACCAACCGCGCACCTTTTCCAACCTTACATTTAATTCGCGAAGCCAGTATGAGTACCGCACTAGATGAATATGACGAGCCTGAATCTATCCCTGAGCACAATATTAATTTAGCCCGCCGTAAAGGTATTGATTTTTGGCAGCAATTACTTGCAGGGTGTAGAAAACCAAGTGCTTAGCCACTCGGTTTTTTTCATAATCAGCCTTACTTTTTAACCCATTCGCCGTTCACTTCAACAAAGTGACCTGCTTGAGTTTTCTCGATGGTCTTTGCCGCCGCTAATGCCTCTACCTGGGAAAGCGATAAGTTATTCTTTTTCGCCAGCTTTAAATATTGTGCTTTACGTTTTGCATTGATCTCATCAACAACCGCTTTTGCTTCTGCGTTTTGCACCACAAGACCTAAATAACCCGAGCTATCCTCGCCAACTAAACCTTGGGTTTTGGCATCATCTAAACTAATAGCCCACGCCGAAAACGACAAACAAACGGCACTCAATAACGTAATTATGTTTAGTTTTTTATTTTTTACTCTGCTCATAATAGTTCCTTAGAATAATTCGCTGTCATCACTAAATAAATTGTCGAGTTCTTTGTCAACTTTTACACGGATCTCATGATCCACTTTCACATTCAAGTTGATTGTAATGGGCTCTTTTGCTGCTACCTCAACACGATGTGTACATGCACTGAGCAACCCCAATGCTGTTAATATCACTAACCATTTAGTCATTATTACTTCCTTTTGTTGAATACTGTTGTTCAACCTTTTGCGTAATTTCATCACTTAAGCGTAATGCTCGTAATAGCGTAAACACATTTTCTTCATGATTGTAGTTAAAGTTAACTTGCTGCGCCTGAGGTTTATTATAACCTTGTAGATTAACACCTAAGGTCATCCAACCATCGGGCTTTAAATTAACACTACTTTTAATACTCTCAATATCTAAATCTTCAAGCAACCCTAAAATAGGGCCTAACTCTTGCTGCTGCGCTTTAACTGCATCAAAAGCAGCATTATTGGTGATAAGTAACTTAGCTGCCCCTTGATTTGTAAGCTGGCCATCTTTTACCTCAACCCCTGACTGATTAAAATACACCGGTAATTTACCCGCGACTCGCCCAGTTAAACTTATTCCTGATTTTTCATCAAGGGTGATCACTTTACTGGCATCAATATTCTTAAATGTTAGTAGTGCTTGCTGAGGTTGCTCTGTTACTCGATATTCATCCAGTGTAAAACTGCCCCCCATCACATCTCCATTTAACGCCGTGACAATAGGTTCATTATCTTGCAGTTGCAAAAGCCCTGTTATATTTTCAACAATAGCACCAGCACGTAGTTCATTGATATCAAATTTAGTCGGCTTAACATTAAGCTGGCCTGAATCATAGCGCCCTGCTAATTGACTATTAAAGCCATTAATCAGGTAATCTGTATATAGGCCATTGATGCCATTTAGCTGCAAAGTCATATCAGCGGCGAGTAAATTAACATCCCCTTTAACCTGCGCTGAGACAGTGCCATCCGTTAATGTTGCAAGTGGAGCAAACTGGTGTAAGAGAGGATTGAATCGCGATACCGATTGTTCAGGAATAATCACTTCAACAGGGTGCTCAGTGCTGCTCATATGATGTGTAACGATTGCTTCAATATCATCAATCATCACTTGGTGCGAGGCCTGCAATGCTCGGCTTTGCATTGCTTGAGAGCGTATCTTGATATTGTTAAGGTCAACTAACTCACTTTGAAGTGCTGCTAAACTAGTTTCACTGGTTATATCAATAAACAGTTCCCCCACCCCTAGGTCGCCAGAAGCATTCAAGTTATTTTTTAATTGCGTTAATTTATAATCACTGACATTAATTGTATCAACTTGGCTTACAAGTGCTGCGGTTGTATAACGGTGCTCATTAATTTTTGCTGTTAGTGTTCCTTGATACTTGTTTACCGTTAGCTCATCAACAGCCAGCTTACCAATAGCTAACTTTGCAGACAGTCGTCCATGCGCCGCAGTCAAAAAGTCTTTTACAGTAAATTCGCCGTTACTGGCTACGTTTTTAGCATCCACGGCTATAAAGTCAGGCAGCTGCACTAACTCTAATTGATACGTGCCTTCAGCGTCATGATTAGCCACGTTAGTGGTTAAGCTAAACTTTTTAATGTCATCATTTTGCAGCTTAAAAGCAAGCCCTGCTTTTAAGCTGTTGGGCAAATCATTAATATTTACATTGAGGTTATTTACTCTTAACTCGCTTGAAGCAGCAACAAGATTAACGGTATCTAGTTGTAGGCTATTATCCTGCCATACTATATGTGCTGGTAATTGCAGTTGCCAATGAAGTGGTATTTGCTTGGCAATAAATTGCTGTTGCTTTGTATCTGCTGTTAATTGTGCAATTTGCTGCAAACAGTGCGCTTGTGCGTCGAGTGAGCTTGTTAATTGCTGCGCATCCAAAGTTAATTGCTGAGAGTTTAAATCATACTGACTGCCCACATTCCCATCGGCCTTAAATGTAATTGCGCAGTTTTCAAGCTCAGCGATGTATTGAGCATCAATCTGTGAATCAAGCGCTAAACTCAAACCATCAAAACTAAAACGATTTTGGCTATCAATATGCAACTGAGTAAAGTGCTTCACTTTACTCACTAACTCATTATCCAGCTTAACTTGCCCGGTTACGCGATCGGTAAATAGCGTCGCACTAGCCGTTAAATCCCCACTGACAACAAATTGATTTAGAGCAGGTTCATCCACACTTATCGTCAATGGCTTTGCTAATTGCGAATGTAAAATCACTAGTCGCTTTACCGTCAAAAGTGGCCTGCTTTCAATCAGTGTTAACGCTAATTTTTTTGCCTTAGATGATTCAGCTGATGCAGCAGGTGTAACTAACCTAAGGTTGGCACGGTTGATAATTACCTGTTTGGTATTAACGGTAATATCTGCAAGTTCTAGTTGTTGACCTTGGTAACCAATACACGCTCGCTCTACATGCAGATCTAGATTGCTCGTTAGCGACCAATCCAAACAATGCAGTTCAACACCAGAATTCTGTAAAGAAGGAGCCACAAAATGCAAAGTGATCGGCATGCGAAAAACATAGCCAAGTGTGAGCACACTCAGCAATAGAATTAACAACCCCCAACCTACGCGTTTAAACATATCATCCTTAAAATAATTTTAACCTTTAACCTTTAACCTTTGACCTTTGACCTTTGACCTTTGACCTTTGACCTTTGACCTTTGACCTTTGACCTTTGACCTTTGACCTTTGACCTTTGAC
>NZ_JBALXK010000013.1:127007-136489 GCF_036960685.1 Pseudoalteromonas sp.
TGACCAGCATAAACAAAAAAGGCTGCACAGTGCAGCCTTTTATTTTACGACTAGATCATGAATCTAGTGTGTATAAATGAAGTTTAACCTACATTTTTACGTGCGTTACGGAACATACGCATCCATGGGCTATCTTCACGCCACTCATCAGGATGCCACGAGTTAGCAACTGCACGGAATACACGCTCAGGGTGTGGCATCATCACAGTAGCACGACCATCGGCTGAGGTAATACCGGTAATACCTTCTGGCGAGCCGTTCGGATTAGCTGGGTATTGTGTTGTAGGATTACCGTAGTTATCAACAAACTTAACCGCTACAGTGCCTGAATCAAGCGCTGCTTTCACTGCTGCATCATTTGCAAACTCAGCATGACCTTCACCGTGAGATACAGCGATAGGCATACGAGAGCCCGCCATACCGTTGAAGAATACTGATGGATTTTCTTGTACTTCAACTAAGCTAAAGCGTGCTTCAAAACGCTCAGACTTATTAGTCACAAAGCGTGGCCAATGCTCAGTACCAGGGATCAACTCTTTTAATGTTGATAGCATCTGACAACCGTTACATACACCTAAGCTAAATGAATCTTGACGCTCAAAGAAGCTTTGGAATTGATCGCGTGCCATATCATTAAATAAAATTGATTTAGCCCAACCTTCACCAGCACCTAATACGTCACCGTATGAGAAGCCACCACAGGCTACTAAGCCTTTGAACTCTTCAAGGCTTAAGCGTCCTTCAAGAATATCGCTCATGTGTACATCAACCGCAGCAAAACCAGCACGGTTAAATGCCGCAGCCATTTCTAGATGCGAGTTAACACCTTGCTCACGCAAGATTGCCATTTTAGGTTTAGCGCCTGTGGCAATGTAAGGTGCTGCAACATCTTCGTTTAAGTCAAAGTTTAGTTTAACGTTCAGACCTGGATCTTTAACATCAAACTTGGCATCAAATTCTTGCTTAGCACAATCAGGATTATCGCGACGTGCTTGCATTTGATAGGTAGTCTCAGCCCAAATAGTACGAAGCTCAGTACGTGTATTACTAAGTACTGTGTTACCAGCGCGATTAAATACCACTGTGTCATCGCTGTTCAATGTACCAATTGCATGGCTGATTGCAGCAATACCGTGCTCAGCAAATACCGCATTCACAGCGGCTAAATCGCTATTAGCAACTTGGATAACAGCACCGAGTTCTTCGTTGTAAAGTGCTTCGATGTCTGAACCTGTTAAACCATCAAGGTCAATGGTTACACCGGTATGACCTGCAAAGGCCATTTCAGCTACTGTGGTAAATAAACCACCGTCTGAACGGTCATGATAAGCAAGTAGCTTATTATCAGCAACAAGCGCCTGCATTGCATTGTAGAAGCCTTTTAGTAACTCAGGGCTGTCAACATCCGGCGTTACATCACCAAGTTGCTTATAAACTTGCGCTAAGCTTGATGCACCCATGCGGTTTTTACCAGCACCTAAGTCAACTAAAATAAGTGATGTTGCACCTTTGTCTGTACGTAATTGTGGAGTCACAGTTTTACGTACATCATCAACACGACCAAATGCAGTGATGATTAATGATAGCGGTGCAGTTACTGATTTTTGCTCGCCATTTTCATCCCATTGGGTTTTCATCGACATTGAGTCTTTACCCACTGGAACAGTTAAACCTAATGCAGGGCAAAGTTCTTCACCAACAGCTTTAACTGCTTCATAAAGACCGGCATCTTCACCAGGGTGACCCGCTGCAGCCATCCAGTTAGCTGACAACTTAATATTTTCTAAACCGCCAATATTAGCACAAGCAATATTAGTTAATGACTCAGCCACAGCTAAACGAGCAGAAGCACCATAGTTAAGTAATGCCGCAGGCGTACGCTCGCCCAGTGACATTGCTTCACCATGATAAGTATCATAAGTTGCAGCTGTTACCGCACAGTTAGCAACAGGCACTTGCCATGGGCCAACCATTTGGTCGCGCGCAACTAGGCCTGTTACAGAGCGGTCACCAATAGTGATCAAGAAGGTTTTTTCTGCAATTGTTGGTAAACGTAATAAACGCTCTGCCGCTTCTGCGATATCAATATTTGTTGTATCTAGCGCGTCGCTATTGGCTTTTAAAGAGTGCGCTTCGCGGTGCATTTTCGGTGCTTTACCTAATAATACATCCAGTGGTAAATCAACTGGGTTATTATCAAAATGGCTATCTGCAACCGTTAAATGACGCTCTTCAGTGGCTTCACCAATTACCGCATATTGTGCACGTTCACGCTTACAAATAGCTTCAAAACGGTCAAAATCTTCAACCGCTACAGCAAGAACATAACGCTCTTGTGATTCATTACACCAAATCTCATGAGGCGCCATACCTGGTTCATCGTTAGGGATATCACGCAGTTGGAATTTACCACCACGGCCACCATCATTAACAAGCTCAGGGAAAGCATTTGATAAACCACCTGCGCCCACATCATGGATAAACGCGATTGGGTTAGCATCACCTAACTGCCAACATTTATCGATCACTTCCTGACAACGGCGTTCCATTTCAGGGTTCTCACGTTGCACTGAGGCAAAATCTAAATCTTCATTTGATTGACCCGATGCCATTGATGAAGCAGCGCCGCCACCTAAACCAATGTTCATCGCAGGGCCACCCAAGGCAATTAGCTTGGCACCAACAGGAATATCACCCTTTTGCACATGATCAGTACGAATATTACCTAGACCACCGGCAAGCATAATAGGTTTGTGATAACCACGTACTTCAACACCATTATGACTATTTACTTGTTCTTCATAAGTACGGAAGTAACCTAGTAAGTTTGGACGACCAAATTCATTGTTAAATGCTGCCCCGCCCAGTGGGCCATCAATCATAATATCAAGTGCATTAACGATACGGCCAGGTTTACCAAAATCAGTTTCCCACGGCTGCTCGTAACCAGGAATACGTAGATTCGATACCGTAAAACCAACAAGGCCTGCTTTTGGCTTAGAGCCACGACCCGTTGCGCCTTCATCACGAATTTCACCACCAGAACCTGTTGCCGCACCAGAGAATGGCGCAATAGCAGTTGGGTGGTTGTGGGTTTCAACTTTCATCAAAATTTCAATGTTCTCTTGATGATAAGCGTATTCACCTTCAGCGTTGGGGAAGAAACGACCTGCTTTAGAGCCTTTCATTACTGCGGCATTATCTTTATAAGCTGACAACACATTTTCAGGGTTTAGCTCATAGGTATTTTTAATCATTTTAAACAGCGACTTAGGCTGTTCAATTCCGTCAATTGTCCAATCAGCATTAAAGATTTTGTGACGACAATGCTCAGAGTTTGCTTGTGCAAACATAAATAATTCGATGTCGTTCGGGTTACGACCTAACTTTTGAAAGTTTTCTACCAAGTAATCTATTTCGTCATCAGCCAGTGCAAAGCCTTGCTCAACGTTTGCTTTAGCTAACGCTTCACGGCCACCACCTAAAATATCAACAGATGACATTTTACTTGGTGCATCAGTGCGGAATAACTTGCCAGCATCGTCCATTGTGCTGTGTGTCGCTTCAGTCATACGGTCGTGTAATAAAGCAGCAACTTCAGTTAGTTGCTCAGCGCTTAAGTCACCTTCAACATAGTAAGCGATACCACGTTCTACACGGTGCACTTGTGCTAAACCACAGTTATGAGCAATATCAGTTGCTTTAGATGCCCATGGTGAAATAGTGCCAGGACGCGGCGTTACTAACACCAAAGTGCCTGCTGGTGTATGTTCGGCAATCGTTGGACCATAGGTAAGTAACTTCTCAAGCTTAGTTTGCTCGTCACTTGACAGCTCTGCTGTTAAATCAGCAAAGTGTGCATACTCAGCGTATACATTAGTAACTGGAAGTTGCGCCTGTTGGCAACGGGCTAAAATTTTCTGAACTCTAAAATCGGAAAGTGCTGGTGCACCACGAAGGATCAACATAGGTATTTTCATCCGGGGTTAGGGATTGAACGATATTTTAGGCGCGTATTATATACTCAAGTAACTCGGAAATACAGGTTCTGGGGGGAATTAAAATTGTTTAAAGCCAACAGTTAGTTAAGATATTTTCAGCCCACAGTGACCTAAGTTGCCATACCAAAGTTACAGTTAAAACTAATCGCCAAGTGACGTCATCGAAAAGTTTTGATATAAGGGAGCTGTAGCATTCAAGGGGCGCAGTATGTTTAAACAAAAGCTAATAACAATCATTACGTTAGTAATGCTTTTATGTGCCTGCGATATGCAGCAGCAACAATCTCAACTGAGCCATATCAAAGCTCAAAACAAAATAAGAGTGGGCACCTTAGCTGGCGCGAGTAATTATTATCAAGCAGTGCAAGGCGAACAAGGTTTTGAATATGAGCTAGCGCAAGAATTTGCCGTTCACTTAGGTGTTGAGCTTGAAATGGTGCCGTTTTTTAACTTATCCGATATGTTTTCACGCTTAGACAGCGGTGATTTAGATTTAATTGCATCTGGCTTAACCTACAATAAAGCCCGAGCACAACATTATCGATTTGGCCCTACTTACCGTACTATTAGCCAAAAATTGGTTTATAAACAAGGTCGAGTTAGACCCCGAGATTTTGATGATCTAACAGATAACCTCACCGTATTAGCCAAAAGTAGTCATTCATTAGCACTGCAACAATTAAAACAAACGCACCCTAATTTAACCTGGCACGAAACAGAAGATTTAGATGAAGAAGAGCTGTTACAAGCTGTGATCGATGGCGAAATTGATTACACCCTAGCGGATTCTCATACACTCTCGTTGTTTCGCCGGTATCACCCCAATTTAAGCATCGGCTTTTCAGTCACACGTAATGACCCTATTGCATGGTTACTTCGTAAAGATGGTGATGATTCCCTCTATGCGTTAATGGTGCCCTTTTTTGGTGAAGTAAAACAAAGTAATCAACTTTACGTACTTGAAGAAAAATACTTTGGCCACGTCCGTCAATTTAACTACGTTAATACCTTAGCGTATATTGAAGCAATTAAAGACACTCTACCAAAATACCAACCTTGGTTTGAACAATATGCGGGCACATTAGATTGGCGGCTACTCGCAGCGGTAAGCTATCAAGAATCAATGTGGAACCCTCGGGCAAAATCGCCTACCGGTGTACGCGGTATTATGATGCTCACACGCGATACGGCCAAGCAAGTAGGTGTCACAAACCGCTTAGCGCCAGAACAAAACATTAAAGGTGGTGCTGAATATTTAATGAAGCTAGAAAAGCGTATTCCTGATCGAGTACCGCAGCCTGATCGTACTTGGCTTGCATTAGCGTCATACAATATTGGCTGGGGTCACGTAAATGATGCCCGCATTATCACCGAGCAACAAGGTGCCAGCCCTGATAAATGGGCCGATGTGAAAAAGCGCTTACCGTTATTAATCAAAAAACGTTATTACCGTAAAACTAGATATGGCTACTCTCGGGGGGATGTGGCAGTAAAGTACGTTGATAATATTCGTCGTTATTATGATGCGCTAGTCTGGTTAGATGAAAATGATGCGATAGCAATTCCAGTAGTTGAGGAGGCACCAACAACCGAGCCTACCGTACAGCCACAACCAGAAGTTAGCGATGCTGCAAAACCTGAACAAGAAGATTCGAGCACAACACTACCGCAAACTCCCCCTACTAGTGAACAAAACGAGGCTGCTGAAAAAACGCTTGATGACATACCGCCAGTCATCGAGCAGACTATTATCACAACCACACCAACAATAAAAAAAGACGCCGATAAATAATCAAAAAAACTTTAAATACAATAAGCTTGCGATATTTATTTACTTGTCATCAAATGATCACTAATGTGTAGTATCAACACTATTTCTCACTCTCACATTTTTAGGGGATACTATGTTAAAACGTCGGCGTACTCATTCGTTCAAACGCAACGTGATTTATTCATCATCTACACGCCGCAGAATTATGCTGCGTAATTTACATAAAAAAGTTATTTGGCGACGTCGTATGTTTGCAATGCAACAAATGGCAGAATTAAGTACAGCGACGCCTGTAGGTTAAGCCTTCAGGTCGCGCTGCGCTTGTTTTTTAGCTTTAATCTCTTGGCGGCGACGTTTAAAAAAATCTGAAATAGTTTGTCCACACAATTCACTTAATACCCCAGCCTCTACATCAACTTGATGGTTTAACCTTGAATCTTGCAATAAATTCATTATCGAACCTGCAGAGCCTGTCTTTTCATCCGCAGCACCGAACACGAGCCGTTTAATACGACTGTGTACCAGTAAACCAGCACACATTGAGCACGGCTCCAACGTGACATACAGCGTACAATCGATTAAGCGATAATTATTAAGTGCCTTACCACCTTCGCGAATCGCTATCATCTCAGCGTGAGCAGAAGGATCATTATCAGTAATTGAACGATTATACCCAGCCGCAATCAACTGGTTATCTTTAACCAACACGGCACCGACAGGAATTTCATCCAATTGTTCAGCCTTGTTCGCATACTCTAGTGCTTTTGCCATCCAATATTGATCGTCAAATTGCTCGCTCATCAACTTACCTTCTAACTAATTATTGTTTAATTATACTCACTTAGGCGACTAAAACGCCAAACTTAGTGATTAGTGATAAAAATAAAACAAATTAAAGCTGCTTTTACATGGCTCACCCTAGGTGATTTACGCTATAATCTCCCGCTTTTTTTATTTAGCTCACAACACACGGGTAGCAAATGAAATTTCCTGGACGCCGTAGGCATAAACATTATTTTCCAGTGGAAGCTAAAGATCCACTTACAAATCAACTTAACGCCAGTGATCGGTTACAGCGCAGCTATATTACTGGGATCGATCAAATCGTAGTTGATATAGAAGCGAAAGTTGATCAAGCTTTCCTTGATGAATTTCAGCTACGTAGAGGTATGTCGCAAGTAATTGATAATGATATTACCAATGCATTATATGACCGCTTAAAACTCAACGATATGGTCGACTACGAGTTTGCCGGTGGGACTATTGGTAACACTATGCACAATTATTCAGTGCTAGCTGATGATCGCTCAGTGCTACTTGGTGTAATGAGTGAAAACATAAAAATTGGCAGTTACGCTTACCGCTTTTTGTGTAATACCTCAAGCCGTGTCGATTTAGATTATTTACAACCTGTCGATGGTCCTATTGGCCGCTGCTTCACTTTAATAGATGACACCGGCGAACGGACCTTTGCAATTAGCGCCGGGCTGATGAATCACTTACGCCCTGAGTCAATTGATCAAACATTAATAGAAAACTCATCAGCTTTAGTGATCAGTGCCTACCTAATGCGTACACAAGGCTCTGAGACCATGACCGAAGCAACTATGCAAGCGGTCAAATATGCTAATGATGCGGGCGTTCCTGTCGTATTAACACTTGGCACGAAATTCCTAATCGAGCAAGATCCAACTTGGTGGGCAGAGTTTGTTGCTAAGCATGTTGATATTCTAGCAATGAATGAAGAAGAAGGCTTAGCAATCACAGGCTATGAAGATCCACTCCTTGCTGCAGATAAAGCGCTAGATTGGGTCGACCTTGTCATTTGTACTGCAGGTGAGAAAGGCTTGTTTATGGCAGGCTTCGTTGATGAACAATTTAAACGTGAAACGGAATACCCACTATTACCAGGTGCCATAGCTGATTTTAATCGCTATGAATTCTCTCGTGCTATGCGTAAAAGTGATTGTGAAACACCAATCCGTGCTTACAGTCACACAGCCCCTTTTATGGGTGGCCCTGACTCAATTAAAAACACCAATGGTGCCGGTGATTGTGCGTTAGCTGCGGTGTTACATGATCTCTCAGCGAATGTGTATCATAAACTTAATGTAGGTAACTCGGCTAAACACCAGCAACCTGCAATGACCTACTCATCCTTGGCGCAAATTAGTAAATATGCCAACCGCGCAAGCTATGAAGTGTTAGTTCAGCATTCACCTCGCTTGTCTCGTGGTTTACCTGAACGTGAAGATTGCCTAGAACAAGTCTACTGGGAACAGTAGACTTGCTCACACATTTAAAATATAGAAATATCGAGCTTTTTAGAGAGCAGCTCCAGGGCTGCTATCCCTGCCACTGAATTACCATATGAATTCAGGCCAGGCGAATACACTGCCACAGTAAATTTACCTGGTAGCACAGCCAAAATAGTGCCAGACACCCCCGATTTACCCGGCATTCCAACTCGGTAACCAAAATCCCCCGCAGCATCATACAAGCCACTGGTAAATAATAAGGAGTTTAGCTGTTTAGTTTGTAAGCTAGAAAGCACGCGTTTATTACTCAAATGACAAATACCTTTATTCGCCAAAAAATTATACGCTTTAGCTAATTCCACACAGTTAAGCTCTATCGCGCAAAAGTTAAAGTAAGCCCACAGCACATCATCCACTTCGTTGTGAAAATTGCCAAATGACTTCATCAAATGCCCCATCGCAGCATTACGATGGCGAAATTCATATTCTGAATTAGCAACTTTTTTATCAATCACGATTGTTTTATTACCTGACAAACTTCGAAAAGCTTCAAGCATCGAATGCATCGGTGCAGACAAACGGCTATATAACGCATCACAAGTCACGATAGCCCCCGCGTTTATGAACGGATTACGTGGTACACCTTTTTCAAACTCTAGCTGTGTTAGCGAGTTAAATGCTGTACCAGATGGTTCTTTGCCTACCCGATGCCATAGTTCATCGCCATAGCGCTGCAAGGCAAGTGTCAAAGTCATCACTTTTGATACAGACTGAATCGTAAAACGTTGGGCACAATCCCCAGCACAAAAAGTTTGACCATCCGTTGTATAGATAGCAATTGAAAATTGATTAGCATCAACCTCTGCTAGCGCGGGAATATAATCAGCAACTTTCCCCTGAGACAGCAATGGCTGAACTTCAGCAGTAATTTCATTTAAGACATATTGGTAATCTGAGGTAGGCAACGTAACCCTCACAGGCTTTGAAAATAGAAACAAAAGTCTATCATGTTAGACTAAAAGTAGGATCAATTTGTTGGTCAAATTATCCAGTTTGGAAATTTTCAATATGAAAAGAGTGTTGTGCATGAGTACGAATTAAAATAGACGATACTCGAATTTTTAAAAAGCACACACTGCACTACGAGGGTGTAGCGAGTTTGCTTATGTCTGATAAAAAGTGCGAGTTTGCTTATGTCTGATAAAGAGTGCGAGTTTGTGAGTTTGCTACTTTAAATCGGGGCTGAAGCCTCCTCCTACAATAACTTTGACAGCGCGCAACACGATAGGCCCTACGCTTTACTCTCGCTAACTCGCTTACTATTTCACTTTCTTGTAGACGTAAAAAAGCCCGGCTCTTTCGAGTCGGGCTTTCTTTATTTGGAGCCTGGCGATGACCTACTTTCACATAACAAATGCTACACTATCATCGGCGCTGTTTCGTTTCACTACT
>NZ_JBALXK010000014.1:0-135996 GCF_036960685.1 Pseudoalteromonas sp.
AAGTAACAACGCTGAGAGTAAGTGCCTGTGAAACGCCCAAAGGGTTGGTTTAAAAGCGATTTATACTGCGTTATTGACTTTAACAATAGAACCACTATTACTTGCAATCAATGCCTTGCCTAAATCACTTTTAATTCCAACTGAAACTCGCATCTTGAGGTGGTTTGGGTATAAGTTAATAATCCTCTAGTTATTGAAGAGGAGCTCCATTACAGAATGACAATAAAAATATCAAGGGATTTTCATGAGTATTATGACATTGACGACTCAAGACAGCGTTGCTGTAATCACATTAAGCAACGGCGAAAACCGCCAAAACCCTCAATTTGCAGCAACATTAAAAGATACACTTGCACAGGTATTAGAAAACGAGCAGCACAAAGCGCTAGTGATCACTTCAAACGATGAAAAGTGCTGGAGCTTAGGTATCGATACGGATTGGTTTCTACCAGCGATGAAAGCTAATAAAGCCGATGAAATACGTGGCTTTATGCATGATATGGACGATGTATTTAAAACCTTATTACTGTTTCCAATGCCTGTGATCGCAGCGATTAATGGCCATGCCTTTGGGAACGGTGCAATTTTAGCGTGCGCGTGTGATTTTAGGTTTATGCGCGGCGATCGAGGCTTCTTTTGCTTCCCCGAAGTAGATTTATCCATTCCATTTCTGCCGGGCATGATTGCCTTTGTAAAAAAAACCATGCCTTACTACCGTTTTAATGAAATGAAACTAACAGGGCGTCGCGTATCTGGAGCAGAGCTGGCAATTGACCACGTTATTGAAAAAGCCTCAACAGATCAGCAAAGCTTACTTATTGATGCGATGACATTTGCCGCTACGTTTGATAAAAAACGCGCCATTTTCGCCGAGCATAAAAAGCGTTTACACAAACAGATAATTCAAATCATTGATGAGGAAAATAAACCCTTTATAGATAATTTGGCTTTAATGGTTTGATAAAAAGTAATTTGTTAAAGCTGCTGTAACAGCGCGGAATAATGTTTAAGGACGAGAGCATAATGAAAGTCGAACAAATAGAAGAGTTAGGGTTAACGCGTGCTGAAACTAGAGAAGTCATTACTCCTTATGCATTTGAGCTTGATCAAGCGTTATTGGGGTTGCCGCTGGCGTCTCCTTCACGGCGTGCTGTGGCGATGATCATCGATGTTATGTTGATTTTTGTAGCAGCAAAACTCAGCGCTGCGTTAATCGCCTTTGTGGCTGCAATGGCTCTTTATAAAGGCACAGCCCAAAAGCATCTACCGAAAATGTCGATGTTTTGGCGTAGAGTACTAAAAGTGACCGCGGCCAGTATACTATTTGTAAGTTCGTTGGCAGTACTTTCACTCGCCATTGATTTTTTTGAGGACGATAGCGCAATTCAAGGGATAAAAATCAACCAAGAAATGCCATTAACTACAGACGAAAAGCAGCTGATCCAGACGTATTTAGCTAACACAGCGCAAAATCAACATTGTGACCAATCATGCCAAAGTAATGCATTGGCTAATTTACTGACGCAAGTACCGACACTTTCCCAAATTGAGGGGCTTGAAAATCAGCAGGTCACTCGCGTGTTATTGCAAGTAATGGTTGAAGCTGATGGTGCTAAGCCTGCTCTTGAAGACAAAAACGCGCAAACAGAACCCGTAAATAGCGTGCTGCAGTGGGGCAAGGGCATTATTCAAGATTTAGGCCTTGGCTTTGGTTGGGCTGCTGTGTACTTCACACTATTTTCGCTGCTTTGGAAAGGCCAAACACCGGGCAAAAAAATATGTGACATTCGAGTAGTCGCACTCAGTGGTGAATATTTAAGTCTATGGGATTCGTTTGGCCGCTACGGTGGTTACGGCGCAGGATTTGCGACTGGTTTATTAGGGTTTTTACAAATTTATTGGGATCCAAACCGCCAAGCGATTCAAGATAAAATTGCTGCAACCGTTGTAATAAAAGGTAGTATAAATCAGCCAGTCAATGCACATACCATCGAACAAGCCATTAAGGATTAAGATTTTTTTAAACGTATGTTGTACGGTTTTACTCAAATTACACTGCTATAGTTTGTATAATAGGCACTTACTACGCCACCTCAGGTCATAATTTATAAGGATTTTAAATTTTTATGGCAAAAACTCAGCTTTTTTGGATTATTTTAATATTATTTATTACCTGCATCATGCCTTGCGGTTTTATCATCTGGCATGAAAGTGTGGATCCCGCATTTATTCCTAACGCTAATTACCATTTTATCCTCAACTGGGTTTTACCCTCGCTGACAGTGCTGACGATTGGTTACCTTTTTAGCCGTTATAAGAATTTTGCTCAAGTGAAGGAAAGTTTAGATGAGCACTTTATTGCTGAGGGACGCTTAGTTAAGTATTTTACGCTGCTTTTTAGTCCTGTGTTTATTTACTTTTACTTTTGGACATTCATCAATATCCCAATACAGTTATGGGCACAGTACCGTTTAGCTGAGTATTGGTCGCAAGAATATTTATTAGTAGAGGCAACAACATGTAATAGTGACTATGAAGCGCACTGTGTAGAGCTAAAGTTTGCCGATTTAGCAAATGAAGAAACACATTCAGTAAGATGGTATTTAGATAAAGCTGAATTATTAACGCTTAAGGATAAAAGAGTAAACCTAGTCGGAGAACAAAGTTATTTTGGCTATATTATCAATGAAATACAGTGGTAAGTTGGTTTAAAAAGGCGATTAGTAAGATTAACCCCAGTTATTTTGCTGGGGTTAATTTATAGCAAGTTTCAACAGTTAGCCGCGCTTATGTTGGCGCGAAAAATCTATGTTGGGACCTTTAGGCACTACTTGGGTTGGGTTTATCATGGTATGGCTAAAATAGTAGTGCCGTTTAATATGATAAAAATCAACCGTTTCTTTTACCCCGTCAACTTGATAAAGCTCGCGTAAATACTCACTCAGTGCAGGATAGCATTCTATGGTACGCAGGTTACATTTAAAATGCCCAACATACACGCTATCAAAACGGATCAAGGTGGTAAACAGTCGCCAATCTGCTTCAGTTAATGTGTCACCCACTAAGTAACGCTGCTTGAGTAAAATACTTTCTACTTTATCCAGCGCGCTGAACAAGTCATTAAATGCCTCTTCATAGGCTTTTTGTGTGGTTGCAAACCCTGTACGGTATACACCGTTATTAATGTTGTTGTATACCAGCTCATTTATTTCATCAATTTGAGCCTGTAAGTGAGCGGGGTAAAAGTCGAGCTCATTGCCTGTTAAATCATTGAAGGCGCTGTTAAACATGCGAATGATTTCTGCGGATTCATTGCTCACAATTTTATTTTGCTGCTTATCCCACAAAACGGGTACGGTCACTCGGCCTGAATAATCAGCTTTATTTTGTGTGTAAATTTGATGCATAAATTGTTTATCAAATAACGCATCCCCTGTACTGTGATTATTTTTATCAAATGTCCACCCGTTATCAAGCATATCTGGGCTTACCACTGATACATCAATATAGTCTTCAAGGCCTTTTAATTTTCTGAAAATCAAGGTGCGATGCGCCCAAGGGCAAGCTAGTGAAACATATAAGTGATAACGGCCTTTTTCAGCCTTAAACCCTGCTTCTCCGGATGGACCAGCGCTACCATCTTCGGTTACCCAGTTACGTAATTGTGCTGACTCGCGTTTAAACTCACCGTCACTTTTGTCGGTATCGTACCACTTGTCTTGCCATTTACCGTTGACTAGTAATCCCATAATTGACTCCTGTATTTTGTATTAAAAGGTACCAAATTTACCGCTTTGATAATCACTAATTGCTTCTTTGAGTTGCGCTTGCGTATTCATCACAAACGGCCCCATGTGAGCTATCGGTTCATTCAGTGGGTTACCGGCTAAAATAAGTACCCCCGCGCCGGTTTGAGAATTAAATTTAATGTCACTGCCAGGCTCTAAAATCAGTAAGCTACCGGCCATTACAGGGCCACCTTGCTCAGTGTTGATTGAGCCTGTGTGAATATAAATCATCACTTTGGTTGGTGTCACTGGTGGGTGAGTAAACTCAGCGCCTGCCGGCACAGTTACATCCGCTAACATGCCATTTGCTGCCAGCTCTTGCAGGCTTGAAACTTGCTCATGCTGGTCAAATTGCCAACTGCCAGCTAGCGCTTTTAGTTGAGTACCTTGGCTATTTTTATGTGCTGGCGCTGGGTGCTCGGTAGTATCTTGATATCTCGGTGCTCTGAGCTTTTCAGTGCTTGGCATATTGAGCCAAATTTGGAAACCGTGCATGCCCTCAATTGAATCTGCCAGGGGCATTTCGCTGTGAATAACACCAAAGCCGGTGCTCATCCATTGTACATCACCTGCGCGAATAGCTTTTTTATTACCCATTTGGTCTTGGTGCTCAAAGCCACCTTTAATAATATAGGTAAACGTTTCTATTCCTCGATGTGGATGCGCTGGAAAGCCACCCATAAAATCACTGTGGTCGTCGGATTTTAATTCATCGATCATTAAAAAAGGATCTAAATGTTTGCCATCAAAGCCTGGAATACGGCTGATGTTTACGCCATCACCATCTTGGGTTGCGTGGCTATTGAGTTGTTTAATTACTTTCATTATTGTGCTCCGGATCATGTATATGCTCATTTAATCACATTAAAATTAAACAACCATGGGTAAAAATAGCACTATTCATTCGATTTAGAAGAATGCTCGCGCTGTTGTTTAGTTAAGTGATCGGCCACAAAGGCACCACGCTCGCCAGATTCACGGGCAGGGCCAATGGTGCTATCAAGCATGGTTTGTTGCTCCGTGCTGGCATTGATGGCTGCACCAAAAATAATAATATAGGCGCTGATATACAGCCACATCAGCATGATCACCACGCCACCAAGAGAGCCATATGTTTCATTGTATGAAGCAAATTGTGACACGTAATATGAAAACCCTAATGATGCGATGATCCAAAGCCCTGTTGCCATGATTGAGCCCGTTGTAACCCAGCGCCACTTGGCTGGTTTTCTATGTGGCGCATAACGATAAACAAATGCCAATGCAAAATGAAAGGTTGCAGCCAGTAATGGCCAAGTGAGTAGCTTGATTACGGTATCAATACTGTCTTTGAGGCCAACGATATTGATCACAATAGGTAAAATACCAATGATCAGCAGTGCGACTACAGCAACAAAGATAGCGCCAAGTGAGAATAAAAAGCGTATTAACAGCGCTTTGAAAAACTGCCTTTTGGTATGCTCATGATAAGTAATGTTGCAAGCCGTGATCAACGCCTGACAGCCTTTACTGCTACTCCATACCGTTAGTAAAAGCGTACCAACGGCACTAATACTCAACACTTTCTGTGATTGTTGAGTGACCTCTGATACTTGCTGCATAAGGATTTCGCGGCTACTTGGCGGTAATAAGGTAATGAATTTACTAATGTGTTCACTGATATCCGCAGGAGAAGTGAAATAAGCATACACTGATACGCAGGCAGCCAGAGCAGGGAAAATAGCCAGTAATGCATAGAAGGCGACGCCTGCGGCAACAAACGATAAGTTATCTTGCGACAGGCTGTGGTAAACCCGTTTGCAGATATCCCACCAGCCAAGCAATGGAATATCTGTTGGTTTATTAGCCGTAAAGCCACGCTGTTTCTGTGCCATATTCTTTCCTTGCTTAAATTTTTTAGTCACTATTTATTAGAGGTTATTTATTAAGATCATTAGACTTAGACGGACGTTAGACACTAGAGGTTAGTGCAAAGTGCTTGCCAGCTTAAACTGGCGTTTTATTTGCAATAATTTTTACTATTAGAGTTAATATTTATAGCTGATCAGCAATTAGGTATGTATATGGAAATCATCAATATCATTAAAAATCAATTGTTTATTTTATTACCTTCACTCAAGGTTAATGCAGAACCCGTTGCTATCGATCCTGTATCTTGGCAAGCAATTAATGTACAGATCGCGCATTTTTTACAAAGTACTTGGCAAATGTTACCTGCGCTTACGTTGGGAATTGTAGCGATTATAGTGTGTTATTTGCTTGCGAGGCCGCTGTCTTATTTATTTGTTAAGCCCATCAGTTATGTGAGTGAAAGCCGATTACTGCATGTTGTCACTCGTCGCTTCATCAGCATTGTAATTATTTTGTTTGGTGTTTATTTATTTTTACGATTAGCAGGCTTAAGTGAATTTGCTGTAGCGGTGATGAGTGGCACTGGCTTAGTGGGTCTGATTTTAGGCTTTGCATTTAGAGATATTGCTGAGAATTTTATATCAAGTATGCTGTTGAGCGTACAGCGGCCTTTTCGTATAGATGATGTGATTGAAGTTGATGGTCGTTTAGGCGTAGTTAAAAAAGTAACTGCACGTGCCACCACTTTAGTTGATTTTGATGGCAACCATATTCAAATTCCTAATGCGACAGTGTATAAAAATGTGATTAAAAATCTCACTGCAAATCCCAAAATGCGCGGCCATTTTAAGTTAGGTATAGGCTACGATAACGACATACGTGCGGCGCAACAACTTGCCGTAAGTTTAATGAGTCAACAAGAGGCGGTGCTAAACGATCCAG
This sequence comes from Pseudoalteromonas sp., assembly GCF_036960685.1. Taxonomy (GTDB): domain Bacteria; phylum Pseudomonadota; class Gammaproteobacteria; order Enterobacterales; family Alteromonadaceae; genus Pseudoalteromonas. The sequence continues at coordinate 6,582 of NZ_JBALXK010000014.1, forward strand.
CCCCGCAAGTGTTACTGGATGAACTGGGCTCTGCCACTATCAACTTAACCATATACTTTTGGGTTAACAGTGAGCAACACAGCACAGTTAAAGTGGCATCACAGTTAATGCGAGAAATGGTTAACAGCTTTATTGAGCACGGTATTAGCATGCCTGATGATGCTCGAGAGCGAATTATTTTAAATACACCAACGAGTGAGCAGCCACAAAAACAACTGCCACACCCTGCAATTCCAGAGAAAAAAGCCAAGACAACCGCTCACAAGCACACTGATATTGATGATGTGAGCAGTGATGCTGATGAAATTCGAGAGCAAGCCGATAGCTCACGTGACCCAGAGCAAGGCGATAATATTATTTAGCAGTTGCGTTGAACCGTTTTTTGCAAAAAACGCAGTGCTGTTTTGTGACAGCAGCGCAGATAGCGTATACTGCTGTGCTTGTAATTTAGACTGACCCAGAGTGCTTTCACTGAGCTGTTTACATTACGCCGTCTTCTTACTCCTTTTCTAAAAATGACACTAAATATATGAATGATTTAACAGTAGTAACCCACAATGGTAATTTTCATGCAGATGATGTGTTTAGTATCGCAGCACTAAGGCATGTTTTTCCTGACTTTAAGCTCGTACGTACACGTGATGCGCAGTTGATAGCACAAGCTGATATTGTTATCGATGTGGGCGGTGAATATGACCCAGAAGCTGGGCGCTTTGACCACCATCAACGTGGTGGCGCAGGTGAACGTGAAAACGGTATTCCATACTCGTCATTCGGTTTAATTTGGCAAAAATATGGCTTACAACTGTGCCACGGCGATGAAAATATCGTTAAAGCTGTTGATTCATCTTTAGTATCTACAATTGATGCCATTGATTGTGGTCATGTTGAAGGTGTGTCGCAAGGGATCAGTCTAAGCCAAACTATTTCTATGTTTAATCCAACCTGGCAAGAGGAAAGTCAGTTTGATCGTTGTTTTGATGAAGCGGTTGAGTTTGCAATGCGTATTTTATCGCGTTTTATAGCCTCGGCCAGTGGCAGTATCAATGCTAAAGCAATTGTTGCAAAAGCGATTGAAAACGCAGACGATCCTCGCGTTATTGTGTTAGAACAATATACACCTTGGAAAAAAACAGTGCATGCGTTATCGCAACAAGCACTGTATATGGTTTATCCATCGCACTCAGGTAAATGGATTTTGCAAACTGTGCCAGTGGAGCCAGGCTCATTCGAAGATCGAAAATCATTGCCAAAAGCATGGGCGGGTTTATCCGATAAAGAGTTTCAAACTGAAACGGGTATTGATGATGCAATGTTTTGCCATAATGGCTTGTTTATCGCAGGGGCTGAGTCATTTACCAGTATTATGAAACTGGCAACGATGGCGTTACAAGACGAATAAAATAGTTTGAAAATGGGGAAGCACTCGCAGGCTTCCCCATTTTTGGTATTAATGCCTAAAGTTTTCTAGCAAAGCAGGAATGCCTGGCAGCATACCGACCATGGCCATAACACTGGTGAGTAATACAAACATGATCAATGGAATGATCCAGCGGCTCATATGAGTGAGCTCTGAGCTGCGATCTTTGCAACCAATTAAGCCTAAGTTATCGAGCAACATGGTAAGTGACCAGCCAAATGCGGGGTTTACTAACGTTGAAGCAAATACCACGATGGCAGCTGATTGCGTGGTCTTACCTTCGCGGGTCATTTCCATGCCAGCCTCTAACAAAGGGATAAATACCCCCACAATTAACGCTACACATAAAACGGGCTGCCAAATCGCAAGATCCATTGGGTAACCCCACACCCCAGCAATCACACAGAATAATGCAGTTAAAATTGCACCGGCTGGAATAGGGCGCTTAGCAATTGCAGCAGGCACAATATAGGTCCCCCAAGATGAGGTGAAATTAGAGCCACCTAAAATAGAACCAAACGTTTGTCTAACCGATGCGCTGAGCATTGTATCGTCGATATTCATTTGCACTTTTTCAGTACGTTTTGGGTAGCTGATCTTTTGGAACACTTGGTGCCCTAAAAAGTCTGGGGACCACATGGCCACCGCAAGTATCGCAAACGGTAATACCACCACAAAGCTTTCAAGGGTAGGTAAACCTAGCATCCAACCGGTGTTTTCGCCCCACCAATACATTGGGTTCATATTTGGTAAGCCCGGGGCGGTTTTAAATTCAAACGGTGCACCTAAAGCAAAAGCTGTTAAGCCACCAATGAGACAACTGAGCGGCACCGCTAACCAACGTTTTTTAAAATGTTCGAGTAACGCATACAGTAATATAGTGGCCAAAATAACAATGAAAGCAATGTGGGTCATTTGGATTTCTTCGGCCCATGCAAACAGTTTTTTCACCTGTGATATGGTACCGATAAAGCCCAAATAGAGTAATAACCCGCCGCACACGCCTTTACTGGTGAGCCGTGCAAGTAAACTACCTCCTTTACTTATCGCAAGTAGCAATCCTAACGCGCCAATGAGCAACCCGAATGCCATAGGGTGACCGCCCGCGGCGACCACAATAGGAATGAGTGGGATCAATGGCCCGTGCGTGCCCGCTAAGTTTGCAGTGGGCAAAATAAAGCCAGAGAACAAGATGATAAAAATAGCCACTATGAGTAACTCATAGCGCACGTTTTCTAACACAAAGGCATCACTCAAGCCAAGCGGTGCTGCAAATGTGGCGGCAATTGCACCTACCATTACAACTTTGCCTATGGTTCCTGCCATCGCTGGGATTGTGTCTTCAAATTCGAAACGGTAATCGCGAAAAGGTAAATTAGGGCGCCAGCGCTTGGGCTGCATAATTTGCAGTTCATGCTCAAGGTAGTCATCTCGACTGGCGAATTCAGAACTGGGTTTATGAAGATTTTTATAGCTATCGGAAACGGTTTGAGTATCGCTTACCTGCTCAACTTGGGATGAAGAGTCATCTTTTTGCGTTGTTGTCATTACTTCTCCTGCAACATAAGTTGCTTACTCAAAATAAAAAAACAGCTTTATACCCAAATCACCTCAGATGCGAGTTTGAGGTCGTTTGGGTATATAAGCTATGAATATTGAGTTGGTACAGTAAAGCAGGGACGCCACAATTACGATTAGGCAAAGGTCGAGCATGGTGTTGAAAACGGTAAGTATATTAAGTAACCAAATTGCCAAGCATGAATGTATTTTATTGTTTTATATCATTGTTTTAATTTAATTTTAACGAGCAAAAACTGAAGGTGAACGGCGGATAAGGCCGAGGTTGGTTAACCAATTGGCTCTAAACCTTTAGTCTAATAAGAGCAGTAAAGTGTTAATAATCAATAACCAGCAGGGCGGCTGTCTTGCATGATTAAATCTAACTTGGTTTGTGCTTTTTTGTAGTTCTCTAAATCAATGACTTCGATCATTTCACATTCGTCCCTTACCATTTCGCTGATCAGGCTAGGGTAGTGACGACAATCCTCTGGTCTATCTAAGTAAATACTACAGGTGTATTTATCCGCTTCATGGGATGCTGCTTTAGGGGCTAATTCAAGAAAAGGGCATCGGCTTAGTTTTTCCCCTGTGTGCGGGTCGTGCCATATTTGCTCATTTTTAACAAATGCGAAAATGTCAGGGTTAAAAATTTCCCAAAGATCAATTTCTTCTTGCGTAGCACTGAGATCGCCATCGCCGTATTTAATACAGCATTTACCACACTGATTACATTCTTTCATAATTAACATTTCTGCAAGTTTGTGTGCTCACTATACAGCAATTGTTACTCAAGGCGGATACACCAGTCGATTATTATTGCATGAGGTCAATTTTGTTCAATACGGCACACCGATGAAAATTAATACTCCTCTGTAAATTAATTACTTAAGTACATTTATGACTTTTTCTGTGATCATCTCAATGGCATTATTTGCCTTAGCAGCCTCTATTACGCCAGGCCCAGTAAACCTACTTTCACTTAGTTGCAGCGCTCGCTTTGGGACAAGAAGCGGCCTGCTATTTGTGACGGGGGCAACGTTAGGTTTTATCGTATTATTTTTATTTATTGGTTTTAGTTTGCATTTGCTGGTGGATAAACTGGTGTGGCTCACAGTTATTTTACAGTGGTTTGGCATCGCATTTTTAGTGTACTTGAGTTACCAATTATTTATCGATGATGGCACATTAGATAATAAAGATCGTCGCCGCGCGCCCACTTTCATGACTGGAGTTATCATGCAATGGCTTAACCCTAAGGCGTGGTTGGCTTCGTTATCGGGGATTGCGGCGTATATCCCCAATGCTTTAAGTACAGAGCTTGTTACCTTTGCCAGTGTGTACTTACCGATTTGCTGGCTATCACTTGCTTGTTGGGTATGGCTTGGGATGCGGTTGGGGCAGCATTTTCAAAGCGCTGCGAAAGTACGATTGATGAATAAAGCGCTGGCATTGTTGCTGCTGGGCAGTTGTGTATTATTAGTAATTTAAACTAATGGTATGGAGCGCCGGTATTGCTCAGGAGTTGCGGCAACACGTTGCTTAAATACACGTTGAAAGTGAGCTTGATCACTAAAGCCACTGTCGTAGGCAATACTGGCTATCGCTTGTCCTTTTTTCAGTGCTTGTTGGCCTAATTGAATGCGACGATTTAGCCGAAAAGCATGAGGAGTCATGTTAAAATGACGTTTAAAAGCGCGCACTAAGTAGCTGGTACTAAAACCAAAATGTTCACTGATGCTACTAATTGAGGTGTCATCTAAGCTGTGCTTATTTAAATAATGAGCCACTTGATAAAGCCTGTTGGGAGCGAGTAAAGTGGGTTCTCCTGTACGTGAATTGCTATCTAGGTGGTTAAATAATTCAATAAAATACTGATGCAATTGACGACGCTTAGCATCAACAGGAGTGTTTGATAGTAGTAACTTGCAGAGACTGACAAACCCTTGATATAGCAATGGCGCGTTTAGGGTATCTACACGACTATCTTGCCAGTATGGCTCGGCTCTGACTTGGGATTCAAATAATAACTGCGTTAACCACTGTTTATCGACGTGCATCATATAATACGCCCACGCAGAGTTTTGCTGTGGGTTACAGGCATGCACTTTATCAGGATTCATTATCACTAGATGGCCTTGGCTGACTTGGTGTAGGCGGTTTTCACAAACAAACTCGCTTTGCCCAGCTAAAATAGCCCCGATTGACCATTGTTGATGTGAATGAGGGGCATAGGTAACGCGTCGGCCATCAAGTACTTGGCGCAGCTCTATACATGGCAATGCGGGATCACGCCAAAAAATAGGCTGTGTTGTAGGGAGCATAAAATTTACCACGATTGAAAATATGAGCTTAGCTGTTGATACATAAATCTACTCGTAATTTAAAATATTGTCTACAAAAGCAGCCCTTGATTGACGCTAAAATACATGATTAAAGGGAGTGAGATAAATCACTAATCATGGGCTCATAAATTAATTTTGGTACTTCCAATAAACGGGGTTGCCATACACTTCGCTAAAATAATCAATGCAAACACGCACATTTAGCGGTGGTTGCTTTGTGTTTGGGTAAATTGCGGTTATGTTTTGTGAGCCTACTTTTATTGTTGGTGCAAACGAACCTAAAATGGATACTAGGGTTCCAGCTTTTAGGCTTTCACCGATTAACCAGTCTGGAAATAAAACAATTCCCATGTCATTTAATGCGCTAATGAGCAGCGTTTCGGCATTATTAGATACTAAGGTAGGTATAACCGCTTGTTGTTGCCATATGGATGAATTATTTTTAAATAACCATCGATTTTGCCCCGATGAGCCGCGATATATTAAACCATGATGTTCACTAAGATCTGATGGTTGTTTAGGTATGCCATACTTTTTAAGGTAACCGGGAGATGCCGCCAAATGATATGTTTGCACGCCTAATGTTTTGCCGTGTAGTAATGAGTCGCTGAGTGAGCCAATACGAAAAATTATGTCAGCGGCATCGGTATGCGGATCAATAAAATCATCTGTTTGCGTCATCTCAACTTGAATTAACGGGTAGCGATTTAAAAACTCGCCAAGCCAAGGTGCAATGTGTTTTTGGCCGAAAAATACCGGAGCATTAATTCTGATCAAACCTTTTGGCTGACTTGCTCTGTCTTGCAATTCATTGCGTACTTCGCTGAGCTGTTCAGTCATTGAACGTGCATAGCCGTGAAAAATTCTCCCCGCTTCGGTTGGCATTATTGCGCGTGTGTTACGGTAAAAAAGCTGCTGACCAAGGGCTTCTTCAAGTTGCAAAATCACCCGCGAGACCATTGAAGGGGATACATTTTCACGGCGAGCAACAACAGAAAAACTCTTACTTTGATACACGTCAATAAAGAACTTTAATGCGCGGATATTAATTGAGCTAATATCATTCATTTGTGCAAATCCTGCAAAAGTGTTTTCTATATAATCCCATTTTTTACGTTGAATCACTAGGCTATGATCAATTTCTTATTAATAGGAGATTTGCATGCAGTTTATTTTGATTCTAATTGTGGTGATGGGAGGAATGGGGCTGTCTGTAGAAGCGGGTCTATTGGGCCCTTTAGGCGGCGAAGTTGGAGAGCTATGGGCTACCTTCAGTGTATTTAGTGTGGGTGCTGCGCTTACCTTTATGTTGATGCTATTTTTTAGTCCTCGCAATAGCCCGTCATTTTTCAAGCAACCATCATGGACATTATTAGGCGGCGTTTTAGGCCCGGTTTATGTCGTTATATTGACGATAACAGCACCAGTTATAGGTATTGCTATGACGATGATCGGTATTTTAATGGGGCAGATAGCGAAAAGTTTATTGATCGATCATTACGGCTTATTTGGCACACAACATCGTCAGGTCGACCGGAAACGGCTTGTCGCACTGGTTTTTATTATTATTGCATTGCTTTTGATGGCACAAGGGTAGGGGACGAAAATGACGTTAATAATGATAATTCTCGCTGTGATTGGCGGCGCTACATTAAGTATTCAAGCTGCAATTAATGCTCAGCTTGGCAGTAAAGTGGGCGTTTTCCGCTGCGCATTTTTGACTTTTTCGGTTGGTGCTTTGATCACCGGATTACTTATTTTTTACTTTGAACCTAGCCGCGCGGTGACATTAATAGATGTGCCTAAATGGCAATTACTCGGGGCAATGTGTGGTGTGCCCTATATCGTGATTATGGTGTTTGCGGTACAACGCATAGGTACTGCGGTTGCAACGGTTGCGGTTATTTTTGGGCAATTATGTATGAGCATGCTTATTGATAATTTTGGTTGGTTCGGTAATGACATAATAATTTTTACACCAACTCGAATTGGCGCCATTATTTGCTTAGGTATCGCATTATATTTTATTCATGCAAGTAACAAAGCTGCAGTTAAAACTGAGGGTTAATATTAACCCAGTTGGAAGGTGCGCTGAGCCACTGCAATTGAACAATTACTTTATTAAACAGACCTTTTTGCCCTGCGATAATAAAACATGTAGTGTGATCACTTAGCATGAATCATTTTTGCGTAGAGTGTATTAGAATAGCGCGTTATTGGCCTCACATAGATTGCTTGTTTGGGATTACTTTACGCAATCTAATGAGCTGGCCGTTATTTCTAACAAAAGGTAATGATAGAATGATGAATACAAAACTGTATAAGTCAGTATTGGAGCTCGCAGGTGAGCTAATGAATGCAGCGCAACAGCAACAGCAAGTGAGCTTTGATTCACTTTACGAGCAGTTAAAAGCGCTGTGCATCGAACATGAAAATACTGAGAAAGATCATCCTGTTCAGTGGGAAACACTGGCTGATTTTACCGATGAGTTTGCTGATGCTTTGTTGATATATGAAAAGGCGTTAGCTAAAGCGACAGCTATTAACGCCAAAGACTATATGTCGTCAATTGGCTATGCGATGGCAACCATGCATGTCGAGCTTGGTCAAACTGATGCCGCTATTGCCTGTCTACAAACTGCACAGGTTAGTGCAAATAAAATCCCAGACAAAGCCTTAAAAGCTGAAATAGCTGAGTTATTAGACACCTTAAAATAGAGTGTTTAATGGATTATCTGGAAGAGAGGGTAATCAATGGAAGTTACGCTAGGCAATAGCCCGGAATTAATTGCGCAAGCGCATATTATTCGCCAGCAGGTATTTGTTGTCGAACAGAGTATTCCGCAACAGTTAGATTTGGACGGCTTAGATAAAGAGGCCGTACATGTTGTAGTGACTGATGCCGGCTCTTTAGTTGCAACAGCGCGTTTAGTCCAACGTGATAAGTGGTGTGCTGTTATGGCAAGAATTGCGGTGTTAAAACAATACCGAGGAGCAGGTGTCGCAAAGTTGCTTATTAATGCTTTGCTATCGCATGCAGCTAAAGTAGGTCTTACTGTGATTGAAATTCATGCCCATGCCTATTTACGTGATTATTACCAACATTTTGGTTTTCATTACGTCAAAGATGTAGAAACCGTTGGCGAACACCCATTAATTGAAATGCGCTATAGCGTAAAATAAAGGCTGCAAAGATTTAATGCGCGATGAGTTAAGAGCGAAGATCATTCAAGTTTGCAATAAAAAAATAGCGGCGAAAGGTGATAATGTAGGGTTATCATTTTATGCCTTCTTTGCAAATAAAAATGATGACCCAGAGTTATTGATGGAAGCCGCGACCTGGTGGATACACACTCATCAATTAGACCATTTTGTTAAAGCAAAAACGATTAAAACGATGGTTGAAAATAATATGTAACGGTGTGGTTTATTGTAGTTTTGGTTCACCTGAACGTGGTTAAGGGAAATTTATAGAGGGTTATGCTGGTGGCAGATACATTTATTGCGCAAGGCTTCGGTTTTTTAAGTTTTTTTTTAGCATTGCTGTGTTTTATGCAAAAAGATGATCGCCGTCTTAAATTAATGATGATTGTGATGAATTTGAATCACGCCTTACATTTTTATTTACTAAATGCTGTAACCTCATCGTTATGCTGCTTATTTTCAGCAGGGCGGACCGCTGTGTCAATGAAAACCAAGGCAACTTGGGTGGCGTGTATATTCATTATTTTAACCGCTTTGATTGGCTATTTGACGGCGCAGCAGTGGACTGATTATATTGCTGTTTTAGGTGCATGTTTAGGTAGTTACGCTTTATTTTGCCTGAGTGGGATCGCCATGCGCTGGGTTTTATTTTGTGGCTCATGTTTATGGCTTATCAATAATATTATTGTTGGCTCAATTGGCGGAGTATTATTAGAAGTAACGGTTATCGTAATAAATTTAACCACCATTTACAGGCTTCATAAACAACGTTTTATGGACCCAGAGTTTACGCAGTGAAGGACTTAGCTAAGCCCTTCACTGCGTAATTTATGGGTTACTGTCTGGTTAATTCAAACATTTGATTTTCTGCACCAGCTAAGCATGTCCACTGCAAAATATTAGCGTCATCACTGGTTTTGCTGCCATCTACATCCAAACACAGTTCGCTATTGCGATTGATTATACGCCATTTACCAGAGCCCGCACTTTGGAAGCGAAACTGCTGGTTATAACTACCTGTGTAGGTCCAAAGATTAATATTTTCCCCCGCGGTTGTTGAATGGGTATAAACCTCTAATCCTTTAGCTGGGGCATTGGCGGGTGAAATACGATGCCAAACACCGTCAACAGTGGTGATATTAAATTTTTGGCAATTATTATTAAGCCAAGACCATTGCCTAATATTTGCCCCATCAGCAGTATCACAATTAGCTACATCAAGTGAAGCACCACTGTGTTTTGGCGTAATTCTATAGCTACCATTAACTAAGGTATTGGTAACGCTGCCATTAGCTCCATCTGTATAGCCATTATAAACTTCAAATTCTGCAACTTGTGGTACGCCGCTGGCTGAGTGAATTACAAAACTTACTTTTGATAAGTTAATATCAGAGAACGTGATCACATTTGGTACTGCCCCCCCATTCGCTAGCGTCACACCTGTATTGTAGTTGACTAAAGACCAAGCCGTAATACGTCCTTTGCTTGCAGCTGTTTCGATAATTCTCACTGCATTAATAGTCGTATTTAGGTTTTTAATATTAATGGTGCCTGTTGTCGATGCCGGTGACCAGTAACTAGAGGTATCGCCGTCATTAGCATTTCCATAGCTTGAACCACTGGCCTTTGAGCTACCATCCACTCCAGCATTGAGTGCTAGGTTTTCGCCTGCGGGGGTTGGCTCAGGAGTTGGATCTGGTGTCGGTGTCGGATCGGTTGGTGTTGTTGTTCCACACTGCCCATTGGATGTTTGTAAACCTTTGTTTGCTCCCGCTGTTGCAGCGATAATGCTAGGTATGCACTGTGCATTATCAAGTTGATAGCTATAAGGAATGTTGATTGTTGTGGTGGAGCTTGGGTTAGGTCCAGCAGGGTGAAGTTTGCTTTCTTGCTGTGACCAATCGATATTATCCCAAATATTACCACTGACTTGCCAGTAACCCATGTCGTTTGTATAAAACGTGCCCAGTGGATCTTTTGAATCCTTGAAGTAATTATTCTCGGCTCGCATTTTGCCACCAATACGTGGATTCATTCCTGATGAAGCAAGCCCATTGTAATAGTTATTGTAAGCATGAGCTGTAGCATGCCTTAATAAAGGCGTGCGAGAAGTGATATTTTCATAGTAGTTATGATGAAAAGTTACAGGGCCGTTATTCTCATCGCTATCACTTGAGCCAACAAGGCCGCCACGGCCTGAATTACGTAAAATACTGTATGATAACGTTACGTATTTAGTATTACTTTTCATGTCAAATAATGCATCATAACCTGAGCTTTCTCCTCCACTGGCTTCAAGTGTCACGTGGTCGACCCAGACATTACTAACATTCGATTCCATGCCAATTGCATCTCCACCGTTTGAAATAGGGGAGCCAGACTTTTTGACGTTTCTGACATGGACATTCTGAATAATGATATTTGAAGAAGATCGAATATGAATGCCCAATTGATCAAAGAGAGCACCGCTTCCTACACCGATAATAGACACATTACTAATTTCTTTCAGTTCAATTAAATCTGGCCCAGTATTACAGCTGTCTCCAGAAACTTTACTGGTATTGCCATGATTTATGGTGCCCTCAACATGGATAATAATTGGTGTGTCACTTGATGCTCGGTTACATAAAGCTTGATGAATTTGCGTGCCAGTTGTTGCATAAACAATATCACCGCCAGCTCCACCGGTTGTTCCGCCATTTGATGTGGCAAAGCCTGACGCATTCGCAAACGCACTTTGGCCATAAATTGCAGCAGTAATGGCTAAAGCCCGCACCGAGTAGTTAAAAAGTGTACTTTTACTCATTGTTGTTCCTAATAATTGTGTGTTTAGATCAAAATAATTAAATTAATTAATTGTAAAATTAGTTAACACAATCAAGTTTTTTAATGCTTGTACTTCAGTGCTACCGGTGGCATTATTGCGGTAAATATAATCTTTAGCAATATTAATTACTGATTTTTTAGTTTTTAATTCATTATTTAGGCTTGTTTTATTTGTTTCTAAATGGTTTTAATTAATTTAAATCATTATGTTATGTGTTTTTTTTTGGTATAAAAATAAATGACAATAATAACAAGTTTGATTTTTAATTTTTTTTTAAGAAGGTTTCATTCATGATTTTATTAAATTAACATTTGTTCCCTTTATGTTGGTGGGAAAGGGTCCTCAGCACATAAATAATAACGTTAATGCTGAGCGCTATAACAGTTTAAGGGGGCACTCTAGGGTTGTTTGTGGGTATATGCTGCATGAATGCTCTTTGCAGCATTAATTTATACAAGGAATTATCTACACGCTATGGCACTTTTTATATTTTTTACCACTACCACACGGGCATTCATCATTACGGCTAATTTTAATATCTGCAATAGGGAATATTTCACCATCTATATAGCGCCATAGGTCCGCTTCTTTTATAAAATTAGATTTTTCATGCAGCTGGCAAAATAAGTTTTGATAAAAATAACTAACGCAAAATTCAACATCAGCAGTGCTGTCGTGTTGCTCTGCATCTATCACATCTAATTTAATAAAGCGGCAGCTGTTGGCAAACTCAGCGATTTCTTTGACTGGATTTTCAGCTTGTTTTTCTTGGGCGTATGTTTGATATATATATTTGGCATTTTTTAATGCATAGGCTACATAGCGAGAGCGCATAAGTTGCTCTGCTGTGGTTGCTTGTTTAGTGCCTAAATGGAGCTTTTGGCAGCAGTCTTGATAACTGTGTTGACTGCCGCATAAGCAATTACTGTCAGTAAGTGAAGTCATGTTCAATCGTTAGGATTCAAAAGCGCCATTTTAACAGCTTATTGCGCTAATGCTATATCTGTACTTTGTTGGGTTTTAGTAAAACAGTATAACTTGGCACTAGCTTGATCTAAGTTTAACGATAGATCAGCAATTTGATTATCTTTTACAATGTCTGTCCAAGTGATCACTGCTGCAAAATTACCATTATGTAATGCAGAGTTTAAAACATACTCTAAATTAACAAGGTGCTTTTGGCGTATTACTAGTAACTTACTGGTATCAATAGAGCATGAATCAAGTAGTGCTTTACTCGGTACGTGATCAGGAGCAATCAGTAATGTCCATGCATTTTGATTATTGTAATGGTGCAATACCTTTAGCAATTCAAACGTTGCTGAGATCTCATCTTCAATTTGAATTAAGTTAACTGATGCGCTTTGGTTATCTTGTTGGTAGCTTTTAACAGTTCTTACGGTAATTGGCTGTAACATAATGTTCACTCACTGGTTGTTTATACAGTATGTGTATACAGTAGTTTATACAGTTGTTTGGTGCAAGTGTTTTTTGCTAATTTTTTATACGATTTTCAGCTTTCGCTGATCACCATAAAGATGCAACACATAATGAATACTAAATATTTATTAAAAATCAGTGTATTAGTTATTTATCAGGGGTGTTGATATTTTGAACGATATAAAGTGACCATTATCATTTTTTATACAGTAGTTGGGATCAAGTGTGAAAATTGCTGTTGATGGATCTGTTCATACAGTGTTGCTGCATAGCACTGAGCATCTTTATAGCGACGTGTAGTGAGATGCTTACGAAGATCTGTAAGGGCTGCTGTGGCGGGTTCATAACCTTGGCTACTAGCTAAACTTAGCCATACTGCACCATGAAATACACTACTAGGCACGCCTTGGCCCTTGATAAAAAATAAGCCAAGATAAAATTGTGCTCGGTGATTTCCTGACATCGCAGCTAAACGCATCCATTTAGCTGCGAGGGGAGGTTGTTCATTTTTTAAATAATACAGCGCTTTATTCACCGTGTTTTCAGGTGTATCAACTTTAACATCACTGTGAGGGACGCTGTTTGGTTGAGTGATAAACGATAACACGTTATCTAGCTGTTGTTCTAAATCTAAGCCAATGGGTGAGGTATCTGTCATAGTGCCACATATATTATTGTTGTCTATTACCGCGTAAGTTTAGTCTAATACAAGGTAAAATGTCCTGCTATTCTTGAAATATATGATAAAATTACACAATTATTCCTATCTAAAATGAAACTCATCTATGCTTGACGCGTTATTTAAAATTAGCGACCACAATTCAACTGTGCGTCGTGAATGTATTGCTGGCCTTACCACCTTTATTACCATGGTTTATATTGTTTTTGTAAATCCAGCCATGTTAGCAGAAGCGGGTATGGATCAGGGAGCGGCGTTTGTTGCAACCTGTATAGCTGCCGCAATTGGTTGTTTTATTATGGGCCTTTGGGCTAATTATCCATTAGCGCTGGCGCCAGGTATGGGGCTAAATGCCTTTTTTACTTATGGTGTTGTACTTGGCATGGGCTATACCTGGCAGGCTGCGTTAGGTGCGGTGTTTATGTCGGGTTGTATCTTTTTGTTTTTAAGTTTGTTTAAAGTCAGAGAGTGGATCATTAATGCAATACCTTTGGTTTTAAAACAAGCAATCGCTACGGGAATTGGCGCATTCTTAGCATTAATCGCCCTAAAAAATGCCGGCATCATCGTGGCAAGCCCTGCGACTTTAGTTCAGCTAGGTGACATAACCGCAGCAGGACCATTATTGGCAATTTTTAGTTTTTTTATTATTGCAGCTTTGTTGTATCGTGATTTTAAAAGTGGCGTGCTGATCAGTATCTTATTAGTAACTGCCATTGCATTAAGTTTAGGTTTAGTTGAGTATCAAGGAGTGATGTCTATGCCTCCTTCAATCCTACCTACCTTTATGCAACTTGATTTTGCCGCGGCAGTGGAGTTGTCAATGCTGAGTGTTATTTTTGCATTTTTGTTTGTCGATTTATTTGATACCTCAGGTACTTTGGTCGCGGTAACTCAAAAAGCGGGTCTTGCTGATGAAAAAGGTAATATGCCGCGCTTAGGCCGTGCTTTAAGTGCTGATAGTACAGCGACAATTGCAGGCGCAGTGCTTGGTACTTCTACAACCACGTCATACATCGAATCGGTCGCAGGGGTTTCTGTTGGTGGTCGTACAGGCTTAACAGCCGTTGTTGTTGGTCTGTGTTTTTTATTGATGATGTTTTTTGCACCGCTGGCTAAAATGGTCCCAGCGTATGCTACTGCGGGCGCTATCTTATATGTGGCGGTATTGATGCTACAGAATCTCAAGTTTGTTAATTGGGATGACATGACAGACGCAATTCCAGTGAGTGTTGTATTACTGATGACTCCCCTGACATTTTCAATTGCCCATGGAATTGCGCTTGGCTTTATTTCGTATACGGCGGTAAAAGTATTGTGTGGTAGACGTGATGAGGTGAGTATCAGTGTGTGGATCTTAACGGCGATGTTTGTGGTTAAGTTTGCGTTTTTATCGTAATTCGATTTTTAACAATTACGACAAAGAAAAAGTGGTTTTACCACTTTTTCTTTGGTGCAAATAATACATCTAAATCGTCTTGTTCTTGCTCGGCTTTTTTCTTCAGTGCTGTTGCATTTGATGCTTTTAACTCAGTACTAATGGCGTCTAAGTAACCCTCTAACTCTTGACGTTTACCAGTGATGTAGTCATCGCTGTAGGCCACTGCAGATACTGTCGCGTAGGCTTTTTCAAAGTATTGACGTGCTGATCCTACCATGTTGGCTGAGCGTGCGGAGATACCGCGTTTGATTTGGCTTTCTATATTGATTCTTAATTGTAATTTTTCTAAACGTTTATCTTCAGCAACAAAAATTTGGCTATCTACTTTACCTTTACCGTGTTCAGAGCGCAGCACTGCGCGTAATTTTTTAATACCTTGGATCAGTGATATCAATTGCTTGTCGTTATCAGGTAGCACTAAGTTTTCTGAATTAGTGGCGTCAAGTGGGTTGCCCAAACGTTCTTTTGCTTCTTTTAAGCGATTTTTTAATTCTTTAGAACTGGGAGAAAGTTGCACCATAGTTACTAGTGCATCGTGAATACGACGCTGAAGAATACGTAAAATATTCTCAGACATAGGGATGTTAGCGCTATTTAGTAATACGTCTTCGGACTCTTCAATGATTTTTTTTTGTTTAGTTAAATCTTTACGACGTTCGGTTTCTTGTTTCTCTTTATGCTGTTGTACTGCACTGACCCACAGGGCAATGACAATAAGTGCAACAATCAACATAATAATAATAGAAACGATCATGGTTTAGGTCTCAGGTTTCACAAGCTAATAATTTTTATCTTACATTAAATATATGCTAACAGGGTAGTTTTGCGCGTTTTATGTCAAAAAAGAATTCATTTTCTCAGTATTTATTACTATATAGATTGTGATTTTTTTTATTTTTAGGTTCCGTCAAAAAGATGGCTACCTCAATACGAGGGTTTATGCTAGCCTAAGCGTATAACCTTATAATTCTGATCTCAGAGAGCCTTTTTCTATTATTAAGTAGAAAACACTTGGCTTGACGCGATGTAGCATTTATAAATAAGCAGTATAACTACACTAAAAAATGCAGCCATGAAATTACAACAACTCAGATACATCGTCGAAGTCCAAAATCATAAACTAAATGTTTCAGCAACAGCTGAGAGTTTATTTACCTCACAACCAGGTATTTCTAAACAAGTACGTATGTTAGAAGATGAGTTGGGCGTGCAAATTTTTGGCCGCAGCGGCAAGCACTTAACGCATGTTACTAGTGCGGGCACAGAAATTATTAACATTTCTCGTGAAATACTTTCTAAGGTAGAAGGTATTAAAGCGGTGGCAAATGAACATACTTTACCAGATCAAGGTAAGTTAAATATTGCCACCACGCATACACAGGCTCGTTATGCTTTGCCAAGCGTGATCCAAGGGTTTATGAAAAAGTATCCAGCTGTGTCATTACACATGCATCAAGGTACACCACAGCAAATTTCTGATGCGGCGGCGCGCGGTGATGCCGATTTTGCCATTGCCACTGAAGCACTTCATTTGTATTCAGACTTAGTGATGCTACCGTGCTATCACTGGAATCGTAGTATCGTGGTTGCAAAAGATCACCCACTGGCGAAAAAAGCGGAGTCTCTCACTGTTGCTGATATTGCTCAGTATCCATTAATTACCTATGTATTTGGTTTTACTGGCCGTTCAGAGCTAGATAAAGCGTTTAATGCACAAGGGCTTGAGCCGCATATTGTATTTACTGCAACCGACGCTGATGTTATTAAAACCTATGTGCGTTTAGGTTTAGGTGTGGGTGTTGTTGCATCTATGGCGATTGACCAAATAGCCGATACCGATTTAGTGTGTATTGATGCCAGTCACTTATTTGAAGCTAGTACGACTAAAATTGGCTTTCGAAAAGGCAGTTTCCTGCGCACCTATATGTATGACTTTATAGAGCGTTTTGCGCCGCATTTAACCAAAGAGCGCGTGGAAAGAGCGAGCTTATTACGTAATCAAGAAGACGTTGATAAGTTGTTTGCTGATATCGAGTTGCCAGTTAAATAAAGGCGATTTTTTAGAATTAAAAAAGCCGCATAATGCGGCTTTTTTGATCATACTAAAAAGTTAGCATTCAATAATGTTTACAGCCAAACCACCCCGTGCGGTTTCTTTGTATTTAGTTTTCATATCATTACCGGTATCAAGCATGGTTTTGATCACTTTATCGAGTGATACTTTTTGCTCGCCACTACCACGAATAGCTAAGCGCGATGCGTTAATCGCTTTAATAGCGCCCATTGCATTACGTTCTATACAAGGTACTTGTACTAAACCACCGACCGGATCGCAGGTTAAGCCTAAGTTATGCTCCATGCCAATCTCGGCGGCATTTTCAACATGTAATACACTGCCCCCGACGATTTCTGTCAGTGCGCCAGCTGCCATAGAACAAGCAACCCCAACTTCGCCTTGGCAACCAACCTCAGCGCCTGAAATCGAGGCATTCTTTTTGTATAAGATGCCAATCGCAGCGGCAGTGAGCAAATAACGAGTTGCAATATCGCGGTCAACTTCTTTGATAAAAGTGTGATAATACATTAATACGGCTGGTAGAATGCCCGCTGCACCATTGGTCGGTGCTGTAACTACCCGGCCACCGGCGGCGTTTTCTTCGTTAACGGCAAGGGCAAATAAGTCTACCCAGTCCATTGCTCGCAGTGGATCGTTACTTACTTCAATATTGAGCTTTAAATACAGGCTCGGAGCACGGCGTTTTACTTTTAAACCGCCGGGTAAAATACCTTCGGTGCGCATACCGCGTTCAATACAGGCTTTCATTACTTGCCAAATATTGAATAGTTCATCTTTGATTTCATCTTCAGTACGCAGCGTTTTTTCATTTTTCATCATCAGGCTAGATACGCTAAAACCTGATTCTTTACACATCTCAAGCAGTTCTTTGGCACTGCCAAAAGGATACGGTGCTGGGTTTTCTTCACGAATATCCAGCGCTGCTTGTTTTTCTTTTTCAAATTCTTCATCGGTAACGATAAAACCACCACCAATTGAGTAATACACTTTACTATGGAGTTTCTCGTCACCTTTGAATGCAATGATCTCCATTGCATTTGAGTGTTTAGGTAAGGTTTTACGACGATGAAATACGATCGCTCCCTGTTTGGGGAATTTCGCTTTATGAACTTGATTTAAATAGATAACTTGTTCGTTTTCAATTTTAGCGAGAATGTCGTCAACTAAATCGGCATCTATGGTTTCCGGGTCATAACCCGCAAGCCCTAAAATAACGGCTTTACCAGAGCCATGGCCAATACCAGTTTGGCCTAATGAACCATATAGCTCAACTTTAACGCTGGTGACATCGGTTAATAAATTTTTTTGTTGTAGTTCGTTAACGAATAAACGCGATGCACGCATAGGACCGACTGTGTGTGAAGACGACGGGCCAATGCCAATACTAAACATATCGAATGCACTGATCATAATAACTTTACTCTACTTTTACTCAGCACGATTGCTGCCTTTGAACGGTCGCACATAATAACGCGTAATTGTACCCTTGTAACCCTTTGCGACAGAGATTTAAACTGGTATGGCGAGCTGTTTTGTAAAGTTTTTTATAATGCTAGCCGTTGCCCCCCAAAGTAGTCCGTAAGGGGTTGAAAAGCCTTGTAAAGTAATTACCTTTCCGCGTCGCTCAAAATGCAAGGGTTGCCAATTGTTTACATTCGCTAAAGTATTTACGGGTAGTAAAAAACTTGCCGCAACTTCATTGTGATCGGGATGCCACTGGGTGTTTGCTGCGAGCACACCAACAAATGGCGTAATGGTGAATCCTGTAAGGGTAGAGTAATCGGGTAATTGGCCAATTACACTGACATACTCAGGAGCAATATTAAGTTCCTCATGTAGCTCGCGTAGGGCGGTGTTGCGTAAATCGATGTCACTGTGTTCATGTTTACCGCCAGGCAAACAAATTTCGCCAGGGTGATGATTTAAAAAGGTTGGACGTTTACATAATAAAATGTGCGCAATGTTGTTGATATCAATCAAGGGCAGCATCACGGCACTGGCTCGTTGAGTACCTTGTAAATAAGCATGATGCGCTGGAATGTCAGTATTAGGCGCCGTTAGCTGAAAACGAGCTATAAGCTGTTGGCTATTCAAATGGGTTACTTCAATAAAGGCAAAATTTTATTTACTTTATCGTAAGTTTCTTGGTATTCCAAATCCACTTGAGAGTCTGCCACAATCCCGCCGCCAGCCCAACAATAAATATGTTGATTATGACAGACTAAGGTGCGAATGGTAATGCTGGTATCCATGTTGCCGCATGCACTTAAGTAACCAATTGAGCCACAGTAAATACTGCGGCGATGCGGTTCTAATTCTTCAATAATTTCCATCGCGCGTATTTTTGGTGCGCCAGTAATAGAGCCTCCGGGGAAAGCAGCTTTGAGCTGATCAACTGCGGTTTTATCATCGGCTAACTGTGCTGTCACGGTGCTAACTAAATGATGCACGGCTGGAAAGCTCTCAATTGCAAACAACGAAGGTACGTGTACGCTGCCTGGCTTGGCAACTTTACCTAAATCGTTACGCAGTAAATCTACAATCATCACATTCTCGGCGCGATCTTTTGCTGAATTTTGTAAGCGAGTGGCTTGTGCGGCATCTTCTTGCGCGTCTTTACAGCGCGGCAAGGTGCCTTTAATAGGCTTAGTTTCAATGTGGCCTTGCTTGATGGCGATAAACCGCTCTGGTGAAATTGACACAATAGCGCCATCGGGGTGATTTATAAAACTAGAGAATGGCGCTTTGTTGGCTTCTCTAAGCGTACAATACGCTTGCCACGGCGAGCCTTGATATTGCGCCGAAAAGCGCTGTGCTAAGTTTATTTGGTAGCAATCACCACTTTTTAGGTAGGCTTGGATTCTGGCAAATTTATCGCTGTATTGAGCAAGACTCATATTGGAGGACCAGTCACGGGTTATTTCAAACTCAGGATAAACAGGCACTTGCGTTGCTATCGGATCAAGATACAGGGCCTGCCTATCAATATTTGGCTGCGCGATATAAAACCAATGGCCGCGTTGTTTGTCGTAAATTAATGCGTCAGGATATAAGCCAATTGCCATTTGTGGCATGGCAATATCATCAATAGCTTGTTTTGGTAAGTGCTCAATTATGCGACCTAAATCGTAACCAAAATAACCCAGCCAACCACCACTAAACGGCAAGTCGTGCTGTGCTTTACTGTTATCAAGCTTGGCAAGCTCGCTTTGGATGACGCTGAAGCTGTCTTGCGTTGTCAATTTGTCATTAATATAGGTGTGATTATTTTTAACCTCAAGGCGTAGGCTAGGCGCTATCGCAATAAGATCATAACGGCTATTTACATGCTCGCTATTGGCAGAGTCGAGCAGTATTGCATAAGGTAAATCAGCAAAATAGGCGAAAACCTCTACGCAGTTGAGCGAAATGTCTAATTGAACGCAGGTTTTATGTTGTTTTATCATCTATTTTTTTACCCTGAAAAACTGGCTCGAAACGGGCAGGGAGGGTATCATAAGTTAAAATTTTTTGGCAGCGTTTAGTGAATAACAAAGGCTGCCTCTGGCTTTGCAAACCACCGTCACCGGTTTGATTTATGTTACGTGTATAAAATACGTAAAGGTAACTTAAGGAACCCCTATGAGTACAATTCGTCAGCAAGACTTTATTGATAGCATTGAAGATGCTCTACAATATATTTCGTTTTATCACCCACTTGATTTTGTCCAAGCACTCGAAAAAGCCTATAACAAAGAGCAAAGTAAAGCGGCGAAAGATGCTATTGCGCAAATTTTAATTAACTCGCGTATGTCGGCTGAAGGCAAACGTCCACTCTGCCAAGACACCGGCATTATTACCTGCTTTGTAAAAGTAGGTATGGATGTGAAATGGGATAAAACAGATTTAACCGTACAACAAATGGTTGATGAAGGAACGCGTCGTGCTTATTTGAACCCAGATAACCCTTTACGTGCATCGATTGTTGCCGATCCTGCTGGCACCCGTAAAAACACCAAAGACAACACGCCATCAGTAGTCCACATTGATTTAGTGGCAGGCGGCGAAGTAGAAGTAATGGTGGCAGCTAAAGGCGGCGGCTCTGAAAATAAAACCAAGATGGTGATGCTCAATCCGTCTGATGACGTAGCAGCATGGGTTGAAAAAACTTTACCGACGATGGGCGCTGGTTGGTGTCCACCGGGCATGTTGGGAATAGGGATTGGTGGTACAGCTGAAAAAGCAGCGGTGCTTGCAAAAGAATCATTAATGGATCCTGTTGATATCCATGAGCTTATGGAACGTGGCGCCGAAACTACGGAAGAAAAATTACGTTTAGATATTTTTGAACGTGCAAACAAACTGGGCATTGGTGCACAAGGCCTCGGTGGTTTAACTACGGTCGTTGATGTGAAAATCAAAACCGCACCAACACACGCCGCATCAAAACCTGTGGTAATGATCCCTAATTGTGCAGCGACTCGTCATGTTCACTTTACCCTTGATGGTTCTGGCCCTGCGAACTTAAAAGCGCCAAAACTTGAAGATTGGCCAGAAGTAACGTTTGAGGTAGGTGAAGGCACACGTCGTGTTGATTTAAATACGTTAACCAAAGAAGATACCCGTGAATGGAAAATGGGCGAGACAGTATTATTGTCAGGCACTATTTTAACTGGCCGTGATGCGGCGCATAAACGTTTACAAGATATGATCAACTCAGGCGAAGGTTTACCAGAGGGCGTTGATTTTGATAATAAATTTATCTACTACGTTGGCCCAGTTGACGCGGTACGTGATGAAGCGGTAGGCCCAGCAGGCCCTACAACGGCTACCCGTATGGATAAATTTACCGACATGATGTTAGAGAAAACAGGCATCATTGGTATGATTGGTAAAGCAGAGCGTGGTCCAGCAACTGTAGAATCTATCAAAAATAATAAGTCAGTGTATTTGATGGCAGTGGGTGGTGCAGCATACTTAGTATCTAAAGCTATCAAAAAAGCCCGCGTTGTGGCGTTTGAAGACTTAGGTATGGAAGCTATTTACGAGTTTGAAGTAGAAGATATGCCAGTTACCGTTGCAGTTGATAGCGAAGGCGCCAATGCGCATACGCAAGGCCCTGCGATTTGGAAAGCTAAAATTGAAGAGCTAGACGGTAAGTTAAAATAATCCGTCGCTGATTCTGTGCGGTATTTAGCAAATGTTAAATACCGCTGGTCAGATCTGACCAGTTTCAATAATTTCCGCAAACCTCGCATAACTCACTCTATTTAAACATATATTATCGTTATTCTGGTTGTAATATTTACTTTACACTAAACTTGCCTTTTACGTTCACGTAAAGCTACTGTGGCAATTTTTCAATTAATCTGCATTTATATTCTTCGCATTGCTACTTTTATGAATTAAACATGCATCTTATTTGCTTTATTTCATTTGTTTATGATGTTTAGCTATTTTGATTAGTTTTATCATCTCATATAGTGGTAAGGCGCAATTTGAAGTGATAAAGTCTCGGCAATTTCAGCGTGCATACCCTCTCACGGGTTACAAATTTCGGAGTAAGATAAAGTGGCTGTGTTTAATCAAGTTGACTTTGATAACCACGAACAAGTGGTTTTTTGTGCAGATAAAGAATCAGGCCTTCGAGCAATTATTGCCGTTCATAATACTAACCTAGGCCCTGCTGTAGGTGGTTGCAGAATGTGGGATTATGCCAGTGACGACGACGCGGTAGTAGATGCGCTGCGTTTATCAAAAGGTATGACCTATAAAAATGCCGTAGCACGTCTGCCATTTGGCGGTGGTAAGTCAGTGATTATCGGGAATGCGAAAGAGATTAAATCTGAGCAGTTATTTCGTGCCTTTGGTCGTCAATTAGAACGTTTAAATGGCAGCTATTATTCAGCCGAAGACGTTAATATCACCTGTGATGATGTTGCCATTATGAATAAAGAAACCAACTACGTATTAGGCCTTGAAGGTAAAAGTGGTAATCCATCACCTTTTACTGCCTATGGTACTTTTTTAGGTATTAAAGCGGCATTACAGCATCAACGTGGCCATCAGGACCTAACCGGTATTAAAGTCGCCGTGCAAGGTTTAGGTGCCGTTGCTTATGGTTTATGTAAACATTTACATGAAGCTGGTGCGACTTTATTTGTTACTGATATCAACCAAGTTGCCATTGACCGAATAGTAAATGACTTTGCAGCAACTGCAGTGAGCATAGATGAAATCTACGACCTTGATGTAGACGTTTACGCGCCATGTGCGTTGGGCGCAACCGTTAATGATGTAACGATCCCTCGTATTAAAGCGACGATTATTGCTGGATGTGCAAACAACCAATTAGCAGAGTCGCGTCACGGTGAAATTATTCGTGAAAAAGGTATTTTGTATGCGCCGGATTATGTGATAAACGCCGGTGGTATTATTAATGTTTATTATGAAACTGCGCCAGAGGGCTACTCTGTTGCTGCGTCAAATAAACATGTTGAAGGGATTTACGATACTTTAACTGAAATTTTTGCCCGCAGTGAAAAAGAGCAAAAATCAACTCATTTAATTGCTGATGAACTAGCTCAAGAGATCATCAAAAACGGTTTGTAATAGCTAATACCAATCGTGTTAAGTTATTAGCCATTTATAGCGACAGATAAATAGAGTGATAACAAGGCATAAATTTCGACACGTAGTTGTTCTACTTTAGAAATTTATAACGCAGTTAGCGCTTTATTTAGCACGCTAGAATGGTTAAATATTTAAGCCGATTGGTATATAGGCGTGTAATTACACGCCTTTACTTTATGTAATAAATCCCTCACGATACGCTTATCCTAAGCTGTTTAGTTTGCAATAATGACTCCAATTGATTTAACTTCTTGGCCTCGCCAACAACATTTCTCGTTGTTTAAAGAGTTTACCCAACCTTATTTTAATGTTTGTGTGCAGCTAGATATGGCAGCACTTTATCAGTACTGTAAAACACAACAATGTTCATTTTTTCATGCGTATATTTATGCGACGCTTCAGGCGAGTAATAGTTATCAGCCAATGTTGTTACGTATCATTGATAACATGCCTTGGCAATTAGCCGCCCAACGAGCCAGTGTGGTTGAGCTTGCGGATGATGATACTTTTCGCTTTAGTTATTTATTACCAAAGCCGAGTTTTGCTGATTTTCAAGTGCATGCGAGTGCTGTGAGCCTAGCCGCAAAACAACAACCGTTATTTTCTGAAGCGTTTACATGCACCGAAGGGCAGGCCGATTTGCTGCATATTTCAGTATTACCGTGGCTAGACTTTATGAGTTTTTCGCATGCTTTTAGCCAAACCGATAATTATGGTATTCCAAAATTAGTGTTTGGTAAATTCAATGCCAAAACCGGTAAAATGCCGTTTTCTATAGATGTGCATCATGCCTTAATGGATGGTTTGCATGTGGCTAAGTTTATTGAGCAACTGCAACGCAGTATTGATGACTTTTGTGTTTAGAATAGTTTAGTTTAGACGTAAACAAATTGTGTTATTTAGTTAATGAAAATAAAACTAACACTATGTTAGTATAATTACCAAGCAGTGAAATGTAATGATAATTAACTACTAATAAATCATTATTAATTTAATTTGTGTTAGTGCTAAGTTGTTAGCTCGCCATAATTGCTAAGGCGTTTAGTATAATGATCCGTTTAGGTTTTTGCTTTTTCATTTTTGTGATGTTTAGCAGCTTGGCTGCTGAGCAAACTCGTTTACCTCTTAATGACTATTTTGCTGAAACATGGAATACCCGCTCGGGTTTACCCCATAATAGTATCAATAGTGTTGCGCAAACCAACGACGGCTATGTGTGGATTGCGACTTGGGAAGGACTAGCCCGTTTTAATGGTCGTGAGTTTAAGCTATTTACCCGCTCAGAAATATCCGGTTTGCCTGATTCTGGTCTACGCAGCTTAGCCCCGCAAGCTGATGGTAGTTTGTATATTTCAGGTGCGCGTGGCGGTGTTAGTCATTTAAAAGATAGACATTGGATCGCGCAAGCCGATGCCTCAGCCATGGTTAATTACATATTAAAAACGCGCTCTGGTGAAATGTGGTTGGCACTTGAAGGCGATGGTGTGACCTATCGTGAGTTTGATAATGGGCCTGAACATACTGTGTTAGTTAATCTTAGTGCGTATAGATTAGTTGAGGATAACAAGGGGGTGATTTGGGCCGCTACCAGCGATGGTTTGTATAGAGTCGAAAATAAAACGGCGCAGTTGGTCACGCCAAGTCATGGATTACCGAATAATTCTATCTATTCGCTATTATTAACTAAGCAAGGCCAACTGATTGTTGCTGGTGAAAAAGGCGCATGGCGATTAGTGGGTGATATGTTTGAAAGTATCCATCAACTTGATGGGGAGTCTATTTCTAGCTTATTACAAGATGATCATAATGACATTTGGTTTGGTACTATCAATAAAGGCCTATTTAGGCTCAGTGAAATTGGTTTAGAGCAACTTGATGCCGATGCAGGCTTGCCAGCAAATCGTATTTTATCGTTAATGCAAGACCGTGAAAAAAGTATCTGGGTCGGTACTAACGGTGGCGTATATCGCTTACGTGAAGCGCCATTTTCATCATGGACGAAAAAACGAGGTCTCAATGGTGACTATGTACGCAGCGTACTCTCTCGCGCAGATGGCAGTATGTGGGTGGGTAGCAGCTTAGGTTTAAATCGTATTAGTGATGATAAAGTTGAAGCGATTAAACCGGCATTAGATCAGGACCCATTATCTATTCTTAGCTTAACTGAAGATCAACAAGGTAATGTGTGGGTTGGTACTTATACCAGCGGTTTAATGCGTGTTATCGATAAAAAAATCTACCCAGTCATTAATCGTGATAATGGTTTGCTCAGTAATGAGATCAGAGCCCTTTTATTTGATAATGAACAACGTTTGTGGATAGGCTCCGCAGCAGGTTTAACACGTATTGATACTGATGGCTCATTAACTCAATTTACGACCGAACAAGGGCTGCCAGGTGACTTTATTATGGCGCTTTCCCTTGATAGCCATGGCAATGTTTGGGTGGGCACAGGTGTTGGTGTTGCCATGTTTAATAGCGCGCTGGGAGAATTCAAAGGGCAGGCATTTCCTCAGCAATTTAACGCAAAATATGCATTTGGTTTTTACGCTCAACAAGACTTTATGTGGATGACCACTGACAGAGGTTTAATTCGTTTTAATGTTATTACTGGCGATATTGCTATGCTCGGTCGTGAACAAGGTTTACCCGTTGATAAACTCTTTCAGCTTGTGGCACAAGGAGACTCGTTTTGGTTGTCGAGTAACCGCGGTATTATTCAAGTTAAGCAGCAACAAGTGAGTGATTTTTTAGATGACCCAATCAACACGAGAGGCCAAAAATTACAATACCAGCTCTATGATGAAGGTGACGGTATGCTTAGCGCGCAAGCCAATGGGGGTTCTAACCCAGCTGCAACACTGCATAACGACGGCAGTATTTGGTTTGCAACTTCTCAAGGAGCCAGCACTGTTATGCCCGAGCGTATAAAAAAAGCCACACAAATATCACTGCCAACAGTCATTGAAAATTTGTATGTAGATGGTAAAAATACCCCCTTATTATACGACGAAGAAGTGATACTTTTACCGCCAAGTACGTCGCGGTTATCATTTCATTATGCTGGCTTGAGTTTTATTATGCCGCAGAGGCTGAATTTTCAAACAAAATTGCTTGGTTATAATAATGAATGGGTTAATCGTCAGCGCTTAACAATTACAGAATATACTAACCTTGCTCCGGGTAAATACACTTTTATGGTAAGAGCGGGATACCCGAATAGTCAGTGGCAAGATAATTATAAAACCGTTAACTTTGTTATTCAGTCATATTTTTGGCAAAAAACAAGTTTCAAACTGGTCATGTTTTTTACGTTACTATTACTTGCATACGCCTTGTATCAATACCGTCTTTATCATTATAAGAACATTGAAAAAGAACTCACTATTCGTGTTGAGCAACAAACGAGCGATTTACAACAACAAACGGATGCATTTGCTCATCAAGCAACTCACGATCAGCTAACCGATTTACCAAATCGTCGTGCTTTTGATAGTTGGCTTGCTGATAATTTTTCGGACTTTAAACAGCGAGCTTTGCCACTAGCAATCGCGATTATGGATATTGATCATTTCAAACGTATCAATGATGGCTGGTCACATATTATTGGCGATCGGGTTATTTGTGTCGTCGCTCACCTGTTAAGCCAGTGTGGTGAGAATGACGCGAGTCTTGTCGCTCGCTGGGGAGGTGAGGAATTCACCTTATTATTCCCTAATAAAACCGCGCAACAAGCCGCGCAATTATGTGAACAGTTACGGGTGGAAATTGCAAACTACGATTTCTCAAATATTGCCAGTGGGCTAACTGTTACGGTTAGCTTTGGTATTGCGGACTCATTGACCGTTAATGATTATGATCGGTTACTAGCGCAAGCAGATCAGGCATTATATAAAGCAAAAAATAATGGTCGAAATAGGATAGAGGTAACATTTCCGGATACGGTGAGTGTTAAACCATAGAACTCTTAACCTGCTTGTTTGCTATAATTAATTGTGCATATTTTGTTGTTTTGTTTTTTCATAAAAACGCCACAGGCCATACGATATCAGGTACATAAAATTTATTAATATAAACATAAAAACATTTCATTAACATTAATTTAACCTTGGTGCTATACCTTTTGTTCCCAGTTAGGGATCTTTTAGATATTGATACAAGGAACAAAAGATGAAAAATACCATAATTAACTTCGTACTCGCAGGTGTTTTAGGCGTCTCTCCCGCGGTGTTTGGCGAAGGTCATAACCACGATAGCTTTTCGTTTACTACCCAGTCTATTGAATCACTAAAATTAAACTCTTTACTGGCAGTTGATGATACTCAGTTTGTATTTAATAATGCTTTATTGAATGAGGATTGGGATAACTTTTTTGCTCTTCATGCCCCTGCACTAGAAGATAAAAAAGAACTTATTTTGCATTGGGCAGGTTTTACCAGCATTAATCCCAAAATTATTTTAGCCTTGATTGAACAGCAAAGCAGTTTACTTTCAAACTCGGATGCTGACTTCACTAATCCGTTATCAGCTTTATCTGATAAGCAGGGCTTTGACGCACAAATAAAAGATGTGGTAACAAAATTAAGCCAGCGATTTTACGCTTACAAACAGTGGCAAGAGAGCCAAGCGACGGCAACAACAGCTAGAACTAATTCGGCTAGTGCCAATAGCAGTACTGCGGCTACCGCAGCTTTAGTTAGTGTGTTTAAAAAACGCAATAAATTGGCAGTGGATCAGCATGAAGTTAATCACGCGAATGACGATTTAAGCGGCTTTTTAGCCACTTTTGATCGTTTATTCCCCGAAAGTAGTGTGCAGCTACAACGTTCATCAAAAAATACTGCACAAAGCAGTAATCAACAATTTGTAGCTGCCAGTTTTTCTATGGATCTCCCTTGGCCGTCAGGCTACTGGTATAGCGGCGGTGCTCATTCAAATACAGGCTCTGGTTACCCATATTCATCGCTTGATTTTAATAACGGCTCAGGTAACTGGGGGAGTAATACGCCATACGTGCAAGCGGCGCATGGCGGCACAGTTACACGTTTTTCATCATGTAATATCCGCGTAACACATGCTAGTGGCTATTCAACCAACTATTATCATATGTCTAATCTACAATATAACAGTGGTGATTCTGTCCAGCCTGGAGCGTGGCTTGGTCGCTATGCTAATAGTTATAATCAAGCGTTATGTGAAGGCGGACAATCGTCTGGTCCGCATGTACATTTCACTTTGTTATATAACGGCCAGCAAGTGTCACTGCATAATCAGTATATGAGTGGTCATCGCATCGATGTAGGTAACAGTAACTATGATGATAACTGTAACCGCTTCTACTTTGAGCGTAATGGCTACCGAACTTGTGCATGGCAGCCACTGTATCGTTAATTTATGGCCTTAAAGCCTGTTATTAGAGCAGCAGGATGTATGCAGCCGTAGATCTTACATAACCAGAAATCTGGATACTAAATCAGTCTCCAGAGTTCAGGTTAAATAGGTATGCGGCTTTTTATTTGTAGTTAACTAATTGAATTTACCAGCCAACGGACATATTAATACTGCATAGCTTTTTAGTGGACACTAATATGGTAAACGGATTATTAATGCTGGCGCTGATTGCGTTTGTGGTTGTGTATTGGCGATGGCCAATAATCCAAAATCGATTGTGGCAAAGGAAATACCAAGACTTCTGTTTAAACGACCAACAAAAAGCGTTGTTACTTCGCTGCATGCCAATTTACCAAAAAATGACTGACAGCGACCGTGAAAAATTAGAGCGTCATATTGTATGGTTTTTAAATGAGAAACGTTTTATCGGCTGTGATGGCTTAAAGCTCAATGATGCGATGAAGCTAATTGTTGCGGCTGACGCATGCGTTTTAGTGCTCAATAAACCATGGCCTTTATATCAAAATGTGAAAGAAATTTTGCTTTACCCAAGTGCATATTATGCCCCGCAAACGTCCCGTGACAGCGCCGGGTTGGTGAGTTATCACAATACAGTGCGCCAAGGAGAATCATGGCCTGGCGGCACTTTAGTATTAAGTTGGCATGATGTATTAGAAGGTAATCGCTTGCCCAGTGACGGCCATAATTTAGTGTTTCATGAATTTGCGCATCAGCTTGATCAAGAAACAGGGCAAACAACCGGTACGCCGTTGTTAGCAAAGCAAACGGATTATCAACAGTGGGGGCGTGTTTTTAGCCGTGCCTATAACCAGTTAAAAACTCATGTGGCTTATAATATGCCGCATGTTATTCATAGCTATGGCGCGACTAATGAAGCCGAATTTTTTGCTGTACTTACAGAAACGTTCCTTGAAAAACCCGCGGAGCTGCGCCATTACGACCCTGAAATATACAGTTTGCTGGTCGGTTATTACCAGTTTGACCCGATAAAATGGCATTAACCGCCAAATAACTGCGCTTTATCAGATATCGCTGGTAACTTGTTGCTGATTTTGTTGCAATCGATACTAATAAATCTATTTATTAGAGTTTAGGTTGATAAACAAAACAACAAGAACAAGCGAGAATACAATGAAAACAATGCTCCATACAGCGATGGCTGTTGCTGTGTCATTGGCACTTTATGGCCAAGCTCAAGCACAAGACAGTAATGATGAAAAATGGCAAGTAGATGCCCCACAAGGGCAGTTTGCAGATGCGGCCATCAGTGTCTCACAAGGCACGTGGATGAATATTGATATCAGCCCCGATGGTAAAACCATCGTATTTGATTTACTTGGTGATATTTATACCATGCCTATGGCAGGTGGCACGGCGGTGCAGCTTACTTCTGATATTGCTTGGCAAATGCAGCCACGCTTTAGCCCTGATGGAAAGCATATTGCGTTTACCTCAGATCAAGGTGGCGGCGATAATATTTGGCTAATGGATGTAAACGGTGAAAACCAAACGCCGGTAACCGATGAAACGTTTCGTTTACTCAATAGCCCAGCATGGAGCCCTGATGGTGATTACATAGTCGCTCGTAAGCATTTTACAGCAACTCGCTCATTGGGCGCAGGTGAGGTTTGGCTTTATCACAAAGCCGGTGGTAAGGGTGTACAACTAACTAAACGCGCGGATGACCAAAAAGATTTAGGTGAGCCAATGTTCTCACCTGATGGCCGTTATGTGTACTTTTCTCATGATGCCACACCGGGGAAAACCTTCCATTATTCAAAAGACTCTATCGCTGGTATTTATAAAATCAAACGCTATGATCGCCAAACGGGTGAGATAGAGACGATTATTGATGGTGTCGGTGGCGCGATTCGACCAACGCCATCACCAGATGGCAAAAAGCTGGCGTATATTAAGCGTGATGACTTTCAAACGAGCCTCTATTTATATGATTTAACCAGCGGTAAACACACCAAACTATATGATAAGCTTGAACGTGATATGCAAGAGACTTGGGCTATCCACGGTGTGTATCCAACGATTGCCTGGACGCCGGATAATAAAGCGCTGGTATTTTGGGCCGGTGGGACTATTCACAAACTGGATGTCAGTGATGGTGATGTAGAAACAGTGCCATTTGCAGTTAAAGCGACGAAGAAAATTCAAAAAGCAGTTCGTTTTACGCAAAACATTGATAGTGATGAGTTTGATGTAAAAATGCTTCGTAATGTACAAGTGTCACCCGATGGTGAAACGGCTATTTTTGAAGCACTAGGTCATATTTATAAGCGTGATTTAGAGTCAGGTAAAGTCAAACGTTTAACTAAACAAAACGACCATTTTGAATTGTTTGCGCAGTTTTCACGCGATGGTAAAAAAATTGTTTATGTAACGTGGGACGATAATGAACAAGGCGCTGTAAGGGTTGTGTCAGCACGCAGTGGTCGCGGCGATGATATCACCACCGAGCCGGGTAAATATGTTGAGCCAACATTTAGCCCTGATGGAAAAACGGTGGTATATCGCAAAGCTTCAGGTGGCAGTATTTTAAACCCTGATTGGTCTTTGCACCCTGGTATTTATGCCGTTAGTAGCAAAGGCGGTAACGCAGAGCTTATTACGAAAAGTGGTTATCAGCCACAATTCGCAGCAGCAAATGATCATATTTATGTAATGAGTCCGTGGCCAAAGCCCACTTTGAGTGTGGTTGAGCTGGATTCTAAAAAAATCTCTAAATTGTATGAGTCTGAGCATGCCACTGAGTTTAGAGTATCGCCGGATGGCAAATATTTAGCCTTTGCAGAGCGCTTTAAAGTGTTTGTTACTCCCTTAGTGCAAAGTGGTAAAACCATTAATATTGGTCCTAAAGACAACCAGTTCCCAATTGAACAGTTATCTGTGCGCGCCGGTGAGAATATTAGCTGGAGCACTAATAGCGATAAACTGTATTGGAGCTTAGGCCCTGAGCTTTATCATGCGAGTTTAGCGGGTTTGTTTGATATAGATAAAGCCGATGATGTCGATTTCAAAGTAAAAAGCGGTGATAACATTGGTTTCACCACTAAAATGGCTGAACCTAAAGGTATGATAGCGCTAACTGGTGCGCGCATCATCACTATGCAAGGTGAGCAAGTAATTGAAAATGGTGTATTATTAACTGATGGTAAGCATATTAAAGCCGTTGGCAAAGCAGCGGATGTAAGCATTCCAAAAGATGCCAAAGTGATTGATGTTAAAGGCAAAACGATTATGCCTGGTATTGTTGATGCACATGCCCATGGCTCACAAGCCAGTGATGAAATCATTCCGGAGCAAAACTGGAAAAACTTAGCTGGTTTATCGCTGGGGGTAACCACTATTCACGATCCATCAAATGATACGACGGAAATTTTTGCAGCCAGCGAAATGCAAAAAGCGGGGAGTATTGTTGGCCCGCGTATTTTCTCAACTGGCACTATTTTGTATGGTGCCAATATGCCTGGTTATACTTCGCATATCGATTCGTTTGAGGATGCTAAATTCCATCTCGAGCGTTTAAAGAAAGTTGGCGCATTTAGTGTTAAGTCATATAACCAACCACGTCGTGAGCAACGCCAGCAAGTAATTGAAGCCGGTAGAGAGCTTGAGATGATGGTGGTGCCAGAAGGTGGCTCATTGCTGCAACATAACTTAACTATGGTGGTTGATGGCCACACTGGGATTGAGCATTCAATACCTGTGGCAAATATTTACGATGATATAAAGCAGCTTTGGTCACAAAGTGATGTGGGCTATACGCCAACCCTAGGGGTTGCCTATGGCGGTATTTGGGGTGAAAACTATTGGTACGATAAAACCGACGTGTGGAATCACCCTCGTTTAAGTAAATTCGTGCCGAAAAATCAATTGCTGCCGCGTTCAATGCGTCGTGTTAAAGCTCCCGATCATCACTATAACCACTTTAATAATGCCCGCGTTGCAAAAGAGCTACAAGATTTAGGGGTGTTAGTGAATTTAGGTGCCCATGGCCAACGTGAAGGACTTGCCGCGCATTGGGAGATCTGGATGTTTGCACAAGGCGGTATGACCCCACTTGAGGCAATTCGTGCCGCAACACTTGATCCGGCTAAATACATTGGTCTTGATCAAAACATAGGTTCGCTAGAGGTTGGTAAGCTTGCTGATTTAATGGTGATTGACGGCAATCCGCTGACCAATATCCGTGACACGGATAAGGTGGATTACACGATGATCAATGGTCGCTTGTTTGATGCCGCAACAATGAATGAAGTGGGTCAAAAACAACGCGATAAATTGTTCTTTGAAGAGCAATAGATAACTTGCTCTTTGCATAATAACTAAGCGGCTTTAATAGCCGCTTTTTTTATGCTTGCGCATCCATTAACTGAGCTAAAAACTTAGGGTTTTGTAAAAAGTGATTGGTTGTATGCGTGACTCGTGCTTGGCAGATCATACCCTCTTTTAGAGTCATTAGTAACTGTGCCAATTGAGTTGCTTTAGCTGTCTGATTTTGTAATTGCGCAGTTTGACTGAGCGTAGTAATTAGCAGATCCAACACCGCTTGTTTATGCGCTTTGCACTGTAAAGCAATTGGATGATCGGGCTGAGGGTATTCGGCCGCTGTATTAATAAAAAAACAGCCATTAAAATCGCCAAGCTCAGGCGCTTTATTATCTATCCAACTTGTGATAGCGCTAAATAATGCACTGGCAACTTGTTGCGGTGTTTTACAGTCTGCAATTTGCTTACTGAGCCATTGATTAAAGCGTTGATCTCTTAATTCCAGGCATGCGCAGACGAGCTCATCTTTACTAACAAAATGGTTATAAAGGGTTTTTTTTGCCACATTCGCAAGTTTAAGTATTTCGTTAATACCAACACTGTGAATGCCTTTTTGATAGAAGGTATTCAGCGCCGTATTAATTATATGGGTGCGTTTATCCATGTTCACTCCTAAAAATGTAAGCTTGACATAAGTAGACCGACTTGTCTATATTGACGCATGTAGACAAGTCGGTCTACTTTGTTTGGAGGTAACTATGAATTATTCGTTTTATAAAGCGCTCAGTGCTGGTGTGTGTTCTGCAATGACATTATTGGTATTGGCGTATTTAGAAAGTGTAGGGAATTATGGAATGTGGTTAATGGCCCCATTTGGTGCTACAGCGGTACTCGTGTTTGGCGTACCACATAGCCCGTTAGCAAAAGCAAAAAACGTCATAATAGGGCATTTTCTGACTGCGTTAATCGGCGTTGTTTTTGTAAACTTTGTGGGGGGGGATCCAATGAGCATTGCTGTAGCCACAGGCTTAGCTATAACAGCGATGATGCTAACTGACACTATTCATCCAGCAGCAGGTGCGAACCCTATTCTGATTATATTAAGCGGGCAAAGTTGGGATTTTCTGCTCATGCCAGTGTTGCTGGGTACCGTATTCATTGTGAGTTGCGGGTTATTATCTAACAGAGTAAATAATAAACTTGAGCAATACGTAATGCACAAAAAAACCGCTTAACAGCGGTTTTTTATTAACACTAAACTAGCTTACACAACACCGCGTGGTAGGCGACAATCATGCTCTTTTTCAGCTAGGTACACAATCCAAAACTCTTCGGCTGTGTAGCCATCTTCATTGGCTGTTGATACAGTAAATGGCGCTTTTTTAACAGCTGCTTTAGCGGGAGCTACTTTTGTTTTAGTTTTTTTAGCTGGTGCTTTAGCGGCAGGTTTGTCAGACGTTGCGCCTGATGTTAGCTGCTCAGTTAATTCAGCAATATCTGCAAGGCGCAAATTTTTGCCACCATCGATGCTATACCAACCAGGTTTAGTGGTTATTTCAGGTTTCTTACCATTGGCTGCTTTATATGCTGCTTCAAAGGCATTTAATACTTCTGTTTTGTCTAGTTTGCTCATCAGAGGCCCTATACGTTGTAAACACAGATTGAGAATATTTATTTATACCTATTTTTGACTTACTTTTCAATTTTTTGCGATTTTCCTTCCATTTTAGCCCTATAAACGCCAAAATTTGCACAGAATTTAACGCCAATCTGGAATAATAAAATGCAGCGCAGAGAATTTAACCACTTATTAAATACTATTTTAAGACCTGATTCTATTCAAGACTTTTGCCCAAACGGATTACAAGTTGAAGGACGTGAGCAGATCAAAAAAATTGTCACTGGTGTTACTGCCAGCCAAGCATTAATAGATGCGGCAATCGCTCATAACGCAGATACTATATTAGTTCATCATGGCTATTTTTGGAAAGGTGAAGCGCAACCTATTACGGGGATTAAAAAACGTCGAATAGCGGCGCTGCTTAATCACGATATAAATTTGTTTGCTTATCATTTACCGCTTGATGTTCATCCAGTGATAGGCAATAACG
This sequence comes from Pseudoalteromonas sp., assembly GCF_036960685.1. Classification (GTDB taxonomy): domain Bacteria; phylum Pseudomonadota; class Gammaproteobacteria; order Enterobacterales; family Alteromonadaceae; genus Pseudoalteromonas. The sequence continues at coordinate 41,988 of NZ_JBALXK010000014.1, forward strand.
CGCAACTTGCCCAATTACTTGATTTAGAAATGACCGACGGCTTGGAACCTGTGGCAAATAGTGTAGCGGTGAAAGGGCGGTTGAAAACCCCACTGAGTGGCGAACAGTTCGCACAAAAGATAGCTGGCGTATTGAACCGAGAGCCACTAGTTAGTTTAGTGCGCGATGAACCAATTGAAACAATTGCTTGGTGCACTGGCGGCGGACAAGGGTATATTGATTTAGCGGCAAGCCAAGGGATAGATGCTTACTTAACAGGCGAGGCATCAGAGCAAACCATTCATAGCTCTCGTGAGCAGCATATCGACTTTTTTGCTGCAGGCCACCACGCCACCGAGCGCTATGGTATAAAAGCACTCGGTGAATTGTTAGCTGAGCAACATGGCTTTGATGTCACCTTTATTGATATTGATAACCCGGTATAAACCTAATTGTTATAGCGCTTCTGGATCAATCCAGCGGCGCATGCTTATCCAAGTACTTCCTAGTACTTCATGCCAATAACTGGTAACAGCCTTTAAAACTTCAACATTTGGAGCATATTGTTTGTGGCTAGGCCAGGCGGAGAAATCGTAAAAATCCGTCGCGGCTGGGATCACATCAACGCCTTGGGCATTAAATAAGTCAGTTGCCCGTGCCATATGACTGGCTGAGGTGACTAGTGCCACTTTAAAATCAACAAGGCTCGGGGCTAACAGCTTTGCTTCGTCGGCGGTATCCATGGCTGCGGGGTTTTGTTTGATTCGCGCAGCAGCAATCCCTAAACTGATAGCCGTTTGTTGCATCAAGCTGCTATTGGTGATTTTTCCATAGCCACCGCCTGACACAATAAGTTGTGCATTAGGGTAAATGTTAGCTAGCCGCAGACCTTCAACTAAGCGACTTTTAGCACAATTGCCCAGTTGGCTATTAGCATTAAGCTGCGGGTTTGGGTTTACGTCACAACCAAGTACCACTATTTTATCGAGAGTTGGCTGTTTATTTGCGTGAAAGGTGTATTTTAATTGCGAGGTTGGATCTATTATTTTTTGGCCAATAAATGGGGTGCTGATAAGTAGTAAGCAGCTGATTGCGATGAGACCAATATACGCGCTGAGCTTATTGGTGCGCAGAGCGATAAGCAAAGCAATAAAGCAAAGTAAGCCTAATAAAGGTAACGGCATAAGCATTGCGCCGAGGATTTTTTTCAATTCAAACATTACAGTAGCACACAAATAAAAGGGTTTTTTGTATGCTACTGCGTTACTGTTATTTTATCGACCGTTATTTAACTTACAGGTATTTAAAAAGTGGCGATATACAGGATTATCTTTCATATTTTTTTTCATCGCCAAATACATAGGGCGTGTTAACCCAAGCGCTCCCAGCGGAATTGACTTTATTAGCCCTTGGCTTTCATAAGGTGTTACTAGCCAATCTGGCAATGCTGCAACGCCCATTCCTGCGCTAACCAGTTGAAAAATTAATAAGCCTTGATCAACGGTTTTTAAGGTGCCGTCAAAACGTGCATTTTGAATGAAATGCTTAAAAATATCCTGACGTTCACGAGGAATAGGGTACGAGATAATAGTTTCGTTTTTCAGATCAAGTGCTGTGACATAGGCTTTTTTTGCCAGCTCATGATCAGGAGCAACAATAAGCTTAAGTTTAAAATCAAATAAATGTGCATATTCTAGTTTATCGGGTTCACGGATATCCGATGTTAATACTAAATCTAACTCATCACTGAGAAGATCTGGAATAGCGTCATAGCTAAAACCACGTTCATAATCCACTTTGATATCTGGCCAAAAGTTATTGAATTCTTTAATCGTTGGCAGTAACCAATGGAAACAGGCGTGGCACTCTACACTTAGACGTAATTGGGAAATGGGCTGATTAAGGCTTTCTTTTAAACGGCACTTGGTCGCTTCAACACGTGGCAGTACTTCGTTTGCTAATTCTAGCAACAGCATACCTTGCGGGGTAAAACGCACCGGTTGCGTTTTTCGTTCAAATAGTTGGCAATCAAGCTTGTTTTCTAAGTCTTTGATTTGATGTGATAAAGCGGATTGAGTCAAAAATAATTCCCGCGCAGTATTTACCAATGAACCCGTTTCTTTCAAGGTTGCGATGGTTTTCAAATGTTTTACATCAATCATCTTTAATAATTCTCATAGTAAAAGTGAGTCGAACTCAGATTACAGACATAATACGCTTTTGTTGAAGATGCTTCAACGTCTAGATGGCTAAATAACGTCATTTGTTTTACGTAAAGTTTACAAGTTTACTATAGCATCAAAATTGACAGCGTTGTCATTTTATTTTTTAGATTTTAAATAAATATTTTCATGAATTTACCTCAAGTTGAAACTGAGAAAGCCTCAATTGTATGATTGAAATCATAAGTGTAAATTTTAGCCATCTAGGCAAGTGAGGGATAGTGCACAATTAAATAACTTAGTTTTTCTTTGTGTAGATCAAAATCGCGAATTGGAATTTACGACCGAATTATGTTGGGCAGGTATTATATTCGGCAGATAGTTTATTAGGCAGGTATTTTATTGGGTAGGTATTCTATTGGGTAGGTAATATCGCTCAAGTAGAGCTATGAATGCAAACAGAGGCGACCCGCCGAAGAGAATCGGGTATTAAGACTAGAACATCCCCTACGATGCAAAGCCCTAACTGAATTAGGTTAGGGCTTTTTTTGCCGATTGGGTTTGGGAGTATCTTCATTGCTTGGCTTTTTAAAATCCATCGTAGTCGAATGTTTTATCAATAAAATATTACCGATAATGATTGCCAATACTAAGATGATAATGAGTATATGCCAAAGTTGCATGATATTGAACGCTAGTGAATTATTGATAAGTAGTTACTGTAGCAAAAATTTACCAACTTAAAAACGCCGAGCTAACGATAGGGAAATAAAATCAAGGCCAGGATTAGGGCTTTTAAATCCGGCATTTGAATAATGTAAATAGCGTAGTGCGGCCTTAGTTTTTCCAAAGTCAGCAACCAATCCAAGGCGGTCTTCAAATTGGTAGTGGGTGCTTACATTTTTGCCTGCAAAGTGAGTGTCATTAATTAATGAAACACCAATTCCAGCTTCAAAATACAGGTGAATGCTTGCAACTGACCCGATCGGGTATTGAAATACCGGCGACAAAGCCAGCACTGTATTGGTCTGGTGATTATTTTCAGCGCCATATTGCCATAAGTTAATACTTGATTCTAAGTAAACATGAGTGTTTTTAAACAGCGATTGTAGAGACTCAGGATGGTACTGATAGGCTAATTTTATCCCTTTTACATCACCTTCACCTTGAATGTAATCAACCGCATAGCCATGAGGTGAAGGTTTATTATCGCTGGCATACGAGAAGCAACTGAACATCGCAATAAAAACTAAAATTGATAAGGTGTATTTTTTAAATAACATATGAAAAAACTCTTCGAGTGATAAATGTGTTATTTACAAAATAAGGGCGCGAAGAATGCTAATTCAAGAAGCATAAATTCACAAACTCTGTGCATTTATGCAGGAGTTTAGTTAACAAGATGAAATAAAAAGATTAAATCAATTGGTGTCTATTTGGCATTAATAAGGTGCTATTTTGTGGCTTTTTAATCTCTTATGAACAGCGTAAATTACACGCTAAGATTTACTCAGGACTTATCAACAATGATTTTACTCAGCCGTTACTTTTTATTTATCTCAATTTTTTTTAGTGCTTCGTTGTTTGCGCAGGCTCAACCGTCGCCACATCAGTTACTAACCCAAGTTGGGGATCAGCTGTTTAGCGAAATTGGCAAAATAAATAGCCAAGGTACTGCAAGTAAAGGAGACATGGCAAAGGTTGTTGATAAGTTTCTAATGCCAAATATTGATGTGAAGTTCGTATCGTATAAATTATTAGGCAAGCATATAAAAGGGATTGAGCGCGAACAAGCGACTGCTTTTATCAGTGCGGTGGAGCATTACTTAACCACTACATACGCAAGTGCATTAATGAAATACACTGGACAAGAAATAAAGTTTGAAGAAAGCAGCGACACAACGGCTGGTGATTTTGCAACAGTAAAAACTCAAATTATCGATGATAATGCACCAACGATTGATTTACATTTTAAACTTCGCCAAGGCAAAGATGGCAGTTGGAAGGTATATGACATTGTTGCTGAGGGGATTTCATTACTTAGTGCAAAACAAAAAGAAGTGATCCAACGAATTTCAGAAGTTGGGCTTGATCAAGTGACAGCTGAACTCAATAGTAAGTAACTCTTTCCAAGTACGTCTCCAACCTAAAGCGGCACGCTGTGAAAACACCGTGCCGCTTTGTTATTTTCTTTTAAAATCACATTGTTTGTCTATAGCGTGTGGTTTTGGGTATGCTAGAATAACCGACATATTAAGCGCAGTGTCAGTTTGTGGTTGTTATAACTAGGCATTGACTTATTTCCCTAGCATTTCAGACACTGGAGTTGTGTTTTTTTAATGGAAAATGTACTTATTTGGCCGAAAGAATACCCGTTGTTAGTCAAAGGACTTATTGAGCAAAACGGTGCATTTATTTTAGATGCTTTAGACGCATGGCCTGCCTGTCGCTCGACTGAAGAAGACGATGGTGTATGTACTACTGTGCTGCCACCTATTTATTACTTAACGTGGTTAACTCCCCTTGAGCCGTTTGAAGAATGCTTTTTTCAACATATTTGTGAATATGATGAAGCTGCCCAAGAATATATTAATGCAGCCAAAAGCTATTATTTCGAAAACGAATATACGCCTGAAAGTTTAGTGTTATTGCTTTGTCAGCGACTTGAAAAGTATGCAGGCGTCGCGGCGCAAACAACCATAAAAACCCCCATTACATTATTATCTCAATTATTTTCAAAACGCTATTTCACAATTATTGAGCATGCGCTGAATGCGGGCAGTAAAATGACGGCCGAAGATGCGTTAGCATTGTGGAAAGAAGTAGACTTTAGAGACCGTTTAAGTAGCTTTATTCCGGACTCCATTGATGATGTGAATGCGCTGAGTGACTTGGCCGCGCAAAAGGTGGCTGGCGGCAAAGATTACTTTACCTTGCTGACGCAAGTTTCGCCTGATGTGGACTCTGTGGTGCTATTAGAACAAGCACTGTTGGCACATTTAAGTGTTGATGCTGCGAAACAAACCATGGCGATGCGTTTTATAGAGCAAGGCGCAACAGGTACACTCGCTGATGACAACGGTAAAACTGCGTTTATGTGGGCGGTTGAAAAAGGTTTTGTTAATTTAGTACAAACTCTTTTAGATAAACAAGATAAAAAGCAACGCGATGCGCTTGGTAATAGTGCCTTGCACTATGCAGTACTTGCCAAGAATGAACCGTTAATGGTGCTGTTATTGAAATCTGGTTATGATTTTCGTGCGCGCAATAGTGACGGGTTAAGTTGCTATCGTTTAGCTGTTAGCATTAAGGCAACTCAGTTAGTTAAATGCCTAGAGCGTGATTTTGGTATTAAAGAACTCTCGCCAGAAGGGCAGTTTTCACGCATTAAAAAAGTGCATGCCTTACATGCACTAGTGACGCTGTTATTGCCGTTTCAGTTGTTTTTCTTTTTCGATGATTCGATTGCAATTAAAAGTGAACTAACACTGTGTTTAACCATGCTGGCAATTGTCTGCTTCTTTTTTGCAATGAGCTTAAAACGTTGCGCACTTTATCCACACATCAAACACCCTTGGGGGTTGTTTGTATTACGCTGTTTTTCGTTTTTCAGTTTGATAGCGCAATTGGGTTTAGCGAGTATCGTTGCACTAGCCACTCTAAGTGAAGTTGTATAACTTACTCACCTGAATAAAAAACGCGCCAAGAGGCGCGTTTTTACTATCTATAACGAGTTAACGATTTTTTCTGTCGTATTCTTGCTCGGCTTTTTCTTGTGCTAGTTCATCTTTTAATTTACGAATCTTCAGTCCAAGCTCTTGGCCACGATGGCGTGCGTAATACGTACAACCTATAAACATCATACTGGCAAATAGTAATTCGAGTAACACCCATAGTAATTGATCTTGTGCTACCCAGAGCAATGTAAAGCCGTGAATAAAGTAGAACATAACAATGAAGTTAGCCCATGCGTAGGTATATGGTTTATCTTGAATGATGCCTTTGAGTGGTAATAATAGCGGTAAAATATACACCACAAAGATAAAACCATTACTATGGCCTTCTCGGGGGGCAATCAAAAACAACCAAAGTGGCATTAGCAGTAATAGGCCAACATAGCCAATAATAGCAATACGCTGAAAGCGAACCGTGAGGGCTTTTTTCGGCGTTAATTGTGGATTTAAATCGCTGCGGGTTGTCATTGTAATTTTCTCGTGATTTTAACTAAGCGTTGGCCAACGCTTTGGCAAATTTTAATTTCGTCTTTACTCAATTGAGCACTATTTTGTGCACCTGCTACATGGCTTGCGCCATATGGGGTGCCCCCTGTTTGAGTGGCTAACAATTCAGGTACTTCGTAAGGTACTCCCATTAGCATCATGCCATGGTGTAACAGTGGTAAAGACAAGTTAAGCAAGGTTGCCTCGTTACCGCCGTGCATACTACTTGATGATGAAAACACACACGCTGGCTTATCGATTAATTGTCCTTTTAACCAAATATCGCTGGTGGTTTCCCAAAATGCTTTCGCTTGTGCAGCCATCATGCCAAACCGAGTGGGTGTGCCAAATGCTAGACCATCACATTGAATTAAATCTTCTTTGCAGATCACAATATCGTGCGGGGCTCTTTGTTCAAATGTGCGCAGTAATGCAGTGGCGCCTTGGCATTCAATCGATTCTGCAATCTCATGTGCCATGGCAGCAACAGAGCCATGACTTGAGTGATACAAAACAACAATAGTGGTGCTCATTAAAGTACGCTTAATACGTTTTCAGGTGGGCGACCTAACGCGGCTTTATTGTTGTTAACAACAATTGGGCGTTCAATTAATTTAGGGTGAGCTTGCATCGCGGCGATTAAGGCACTTTCATCATGCTCATTTTTAAGGTCTAGCTCTTTGTAGATATCTTCTTTTGTACGCATTAACTCACGCACCGATGAAAATCCTAACTGTTGAACTAAAGTGCTTATTTGCTCGGCGCTAAGCGGTGTTTTTAAATATTCGATGATATCTGGTTGAATCGATTTTTGTTCAAGTAGAGCTAAAGTTTCACGTGATTTTGAACAACGCGGATTATGAAAAATAGTAACAGACATAGTAACAATCCAATTAGATAAAGTAGGGCTATTTTAGGGCAAGCAGCACGAGACTTAAAGTCTCGCGAGCTCTTTTTGCATTTGTCGGTATTGAGTCAACAGAGCTTTGAGGCGTTGTTGTTTAATTAGCTCTTGCGGCTCTACAAAGTTGAGTGCTTTTTGAACTTCGTCGGCGGCTTTTAAATAGGCGCCGTATTGTGCTAACACTTCAGCATTTGATTCATGGTAAGCGGCCAAGTTTTCTTGCTTTTTGTATGCATCAGCTAATAATTGCATGCCTAAATTATGCTCGGGCTTTTCCAGTAAAAATGATTTTAAAATTGTTACTGCAACATCGTATTGTTCAGCTTCTATGGCAGCATTGGCGTAGTTTAGAGTGATAACTTGATTGTTGGGGCGGTTGACATGCAATGCAGCTAAAAATTTTACCGCTTCGGCAGCTTTATTTTGTGCAATTAATAAATCTGTATGTGTATCAATGTAAAATAAATTCTTCGGATCGGATTTTAAAAGCTCGTCTAAAATTGGGGCCGCTTCATCAAGCTTTTTTTGATCTAATAAACTGATACCCAAACCATAGTTAAGCGCTGTTTTATTATAGAAGCTGTTTTCACGAATGAGCTTTCTAAATAAGTTCTCTGCAGCTGCCGGTTTTTGGTGATAACGGGCAATTACGCGACTTTTGGCTAAATTAAATTCTAAACTATCAGGAAGTTGACGTTTTTCAAATTGTTGTGCTCGCAACCGAACATCAGACACTCGACTCTCAGGTAAGGGGTGAGTCAGTAAAAATGCAGGGGGTTTATATTTGTAACGAATTTGCGCCGCAAGCTTTGTTAAAAACTCGCTTGATGCATAGGGATCAAATCCTGCGTTATTGAGTGTTTGCATGCCAATGCGGTCAGCTTCTTGCTCCGCAGAGCGGCTGTGAGTTAATTGGCTAAATGCACTTTGTGTTTGACTGGCAGAAATAATAGCAATACCAGCATCTGGTGATACTACGGTGGCTAAAATACCTGCAATCATACCGGCAATAGTCATTGCGCTGTTATCTTGTTGTTGCTGCATGCGACGGGCAAGATGGCGCTGTGTTACGTGAGCTATTTCGTGGCCCAGTACCGAAGCAAATTGGCTTTCGTTATCTGATTGTGCGATTAAACCGGTGTGAACACCTACATGGCCGCCATAAAAAGCAAAGGCGTTGATCTCTGGGTTGTTGATCCAAAAAAATGAAAATGGAAAGCGCACGTCATTGGCATTGGCAACTAATTTACGGCCAAGTGTGGTTAAGTACTCATCAAGAACGGGATCGTTAACAACAGGGGATGACCCGCGAATTTGCATCATCATCACTTTACCGATCGCCTGTTCTTTTTCAAGGGGCAATGCTTGCAATGCGGAAGTACCAAGATCAGGTAGTGTAAAACTCGATTGTGCCTTTAATGGCTCACTTACCAGCACACTAAATGTTAAAAGTGTACTGAATAATGTAATAAAGGCTGATTTAAGCTGCATTTTATTCCTTGTTATGATTTTCACCGAGCATCAGCTTGGCAATGTCGATTTCGTCACTGCACGCTCTGCTGTCTCGTTCGCATAATTGGTATAACTCTTTGATTGTGACCCCATCTAGCTTTACAACGTTCAATTCTCTTTGTAAAAAACTAATGATTTTGTGCACGACCTTGTGTGCATGCAGAATAAGCGCTTTATCAGCTTTATCGCCACGCTCAAAGTAAAAGCCAATAAATTTGTGTAATTGATTAATGCGGATCAAACTTTTCATTGAAACCGGATCCCACTCATTAAACTCCATGAAACGATTATCTTTTACATATTTGTCTATGGTAACGTCTTTTGCATAGGGCAGTGCCCATAATTCAAAGCCACGGTCAGTAAATACTTGGTGTAACGCAATTCGCGGTTTGTTTTCACAGTGAATTTCTCCAGCAGCGTCTTCATGACCTTCTAAGATATCGAGATTCCAATTGCGTTTATCAATGATTTTTTTCACTGCATTATCAAAACCGTGTTCTAATATCCCTTCAGATTCACTCACTGACGATGCAACAAGGTGATAGAAAGGGGGAAGTTCACCCCAGTTTATTTGCTTTTTATACCAGTTAATTTCTTTAAGAGTTGGATTACTGGGTAGTTGCGCTTTATTATGCGTACCAGACATTAACTTATCCTTACTACAAACTATGCTATAAGGATAAACTATTGCGATGCGTGTTTTAAGAAAAAGTTACACTTGTTATCAACATCGTTGATATGAGACTTATTATTCATTTTTATAGAGTAGATAATTGGTTATGCTAGAACAAGATTTGCGTGGATTTAAATGTCCACAGCAATTCATCCAGTTTAAATTGGCTTTGCGGGAAGCGTTAAAAACTGCGCAGACTATTAAATTTACTTTCTTGGCGCACCAATCGACTCGAGATATTGAGCGCTTTTTGCAAAAAAATCATTACTGTTACAAATTAGAGCAACAACATGGGTTGTTAATCGTGGAGCTTAATCGTGTTTGAATATGTAAAAACGTGGTACGAAAGGAAGTTCTCAGATCCACATTCAGTTACTTTACTGCTTTTGTTACTCGCTTTAATGGCGATGTTTTATTTCTTCGGTGCGTTTATCGTACCCGTATTAATTGCCTTAGTAATTGCTTATCTACTGGATTGGCCCGTTGCACATCTAGAGCGATTTGGCTTACACCGATTTACTGCCACAATTATTGTGATGTTAATTTTCTCAGGACTGATGTTGACGCTAGTGATTGGCATGGGTCCAGTACTTTGGCAGCAAGCAAGTAACTTAGTGCAAGAAAGCCCGCATATGATAGAGCAGGGTAAGTCATTTTTATTGCATCTTCCAGAGCAATACCCCAGTTTAATTACGGCAGAGCAAGTACAGTCAGTGGTGACAAGCGTTGAAAGCAAAGCGATTGAGTTTGGTCAGGTGTTGTTATCGGTGTCTTTAACGTCATTAAAAGATGTTGTTGCTTGGCTTATTTACCTCATTTTAGTGCCATTATTAGTGTTTTTTATGCTTAAAGATAAGCTTGAATTGGTCACTAGTGCAGAAAAATTGGTCCCTAAACAGCGCCGTTTAATTTTGCAGGTGTGGCATGAAATGAACCAACAGATCATGAATTACATTCGCGGTAAAGTGTTTGAAATTTTGATTGTTGGTACAGCCTCGTTTATCGCATTCACTATTTTTGATTTACGCTATGCAGCGTTATTAGGTGTATTAGTTGGTTTATCGGTGTTAATCCCTTTTGTTGGGGCTGCTCTTGTAACAATTCCAGTTGCAGCTGTGGCACTTTTTCAATTTGGTTTAGAAACGCAGTTTTGGACTATCTTAATTATCTACGGTGTTATTCAGGCTCTGGACGGTAATGTGCTGGTTCCGTTATTGTTTTCAGAAGCGGTTGATTTAAACCCGGTGTTTATTATTGTCGCAGTATTGTTTTTTGGCGGTTTATGGGGATTCTGGGGAGTATTTTTTGCAATACCACTGGCTTCTCTAGTTAAAGCATTACTTAATGCTTGGTCAACTAAACATGAAGAACACGCGATCGAGCAAAAATAGCGTTAGTCATAAATAGCATAGATAACGCACTTGAGAGACTAATTGATTATTACGCAGCCCATCAATTTTATGTAGAATGGGTTATAAGATATATCTTTTAGTAATATGGTGCGTTTTTTAATGTCTGACTTATTATTTCCTACTGACACTTGTTCACAAATTTACCTTGATGCAAACGCAACGACTCCTGTGTTACCTTGCATTGCCGAGGTTGTGTCACATACGATGCAAATTTGCTTTGGTAACCCTTCTTCTTCTCATATTACCGGTATTCAAGCTAAACATTTACTTGAGCAAACGCGGCAAAAAGCGCGTGATGTTATTGGCGCGCAACAAGGCGATATTTTATTTACCTCAGGGGCTACCGAAGGTATTCAAACTGCCGTGGTATCGACATTAATCGCAGCTAAGAATCACACCATAAAAAACCCTGTTCTATTATATGGTGCAACTGAGCATAAAGCGGTTCCAAATACTTTAATCCATTGGAATGCGGTATTAGGGATTAATGCCACTGTGCTTGCAATACCAGTGTCGAGCGTGGGGATTTTAGATTTAGATTTTATTGCCCAACATGCCAGCGATGCCCTGATGATTTGTACTATGGCTGTTAATAATGAAACTGGTGTTTATCAAGATCTAACCGCTATTGAAGCAGTTATTCGCAACCATAACACTGAAGTTGCCTGGATGGTCGACTGTGTACAAGCGCTGGGGAAAACGGCACTTGCGCTCAGTGAGACGACTATAGATTATGCGCCTTTCTCAGGCCACAAGCTGTATGCACCAAAAGGTATTGGCGTGTTATATATTCGCCAAGGCAGTGCTTATACGCCTTTTATCGCCGGTGGCGGGCAAGAAAGTGGCATGCGTTCAGGCACTGAAAACTTACCGGGTATTGCAGGACTCAACAAACTGTTTTCTTTATTACTTGATAAAACGGACGACACGTTTAAATCACTCGATGTGCTAAATAGCTACCGTGAGCAATTACACCATGCGTTAGTGGACACCTTTGGTAGCCTAACATTTAATCATGATTTTGAAATATCAGTGCCTACGACTTTAAACTTCTCGGTTGATGAGTTAAGTAGTAAAGAGGTGATGGATTTATTTGATGCGGCCGGTATTCGTATTAGCGGTGGCTCAGCGTGTAGTTCTGGTGCAAACCGTAGTTTTGTATTAGATGCAATGGGCGTAAGTGATTGGCGCAGTGAAAATGCAATTCGCTTGTCATTTGGACCTGCGACAACACAAGCTGAAATAACCACGGCTTGTACTCGTATTCGTTCACTTAAAGCTATTTTACAAGCAAACTGCTTAGTGGTGTCAGACTCATCATTACCGAATCAAGAGGTATGCGCGCTAGGGCTAACCCAATTTAGGCACCAAGGAGCATGCTGTTGGCTTTATGTCAGCGAAGATAAACAAGCAGTGATCATTGACCCGATCGTAGAGCTCATTCCACGTCTTGAAAAAATAGTGCATACCCAAAATCTAACTGTAGCGGCAATATTAGACACTCATGCTCATCAAGAGCGTTGTGGTGCGACTGTATTATTAGCTCAAGCGCTACAATTTAGTTCTGAGGATGAAAACCAGCTAGGTTGGCCTGTGTCAAGGAGCGTGATTGAATTGCCTGAGTGCACTATTGAGCGGGTAGCAACAGCTGGGCACAGTGAAGATAGCGTCAGTTACTTGCTTAGATGCAATGCATCTAAGCAAGTGCGTTTTTGCTTTTGTGGTGATTTACTTCTACCTGCCGGGCTTGGTAATACAGCTATTGATGGCGGCAATGCGTTAGTGATGGCGCAGTCGTTACGGCAATTATCCCTGTGCTTAGATAGTTCTACAGTGATCTGCTCAGGTCATGATTACCAGCAATGCTTTGCTATAAATTGGCATGTACAACAACAGCAGGCACCGTTGCTAAAAGCATTACTAAGCAATGAGATATGTGATGAAGAATTTGCACAGCAAAAACAGCAAAGTGATGAATCAAATCTATCTAAATTTGCAACCTTGTGTGGCTATGCCGATAGTTTACAGCAAAGTACTGCGTATGAACTAAATGCCGCACAGGCAAGAGATATGTTAGCCACAGAAGATGTATATTTAATTGATACTCGTGAACCCTATGAGCATGGCGCGAATAATATTTCTCAGCAATTTGCGATCGACCCTGCACGCGTAATGAATATTCCGCTCAGTAGAATGGCTAATGCTTTAGTTGATGGGCAATTAAGTTCACACGGGAAATATATTTTACTTTGTCGAAGTGGTAATCGCTCAAAACAAGCAGCCACTAATTTATCTCAGCTTGGTTTTACTGATGTGTATAACCTCAGCGGTGGTATGGCATTGCTTTAATGTAGAAATTAAAGACAAAAACAATAAAGGCGCTTGTAAGCGCCTTTATTGTTTTCAATCGTATTATAAGGTTACTGTTTTGGGCCAGAACTTTCACGGATAACGAGTGAAGGTGTAAATGAAGTAATAATATCTTTATCTTGATTGCGAGCACCGCGGGTTTTGGTGAATAGCAATCGAGCTGCATGTTGAGAAATAACATCATTTGCTTGGTGTGCAGTTGTTAACTTTGGCCATGTTTGGCGAGAGAAGGGCGAATCCTCAAAGCCGGTAATAGATAACTGCTCAGGAATAGCGATACCCATTAAGCGTGACGCAAATAATGCGCCTGCGGCCATTTCATCGTTGCCGCCTAAAATTGCTGTGATCGCCAGTTTGTTGTCATCGGCTAACAATGCTTTTGCGCCTTCAACACCCGACTCAAAGGAATACTTGCCATCATAAATAAACTCACTGTTAAATAGAGTTTTATGATCTGCTAATGCAGCTTTATACCCTTCAAGACGCTCAGATGTAGATTTATGCTCTTTATCACCACAAATAAAGCCTATATTTTCATGGCCATGTGTTAATAGGTGAGTAGTGATCTCATACGCTGCTTTATAATCGTTAACATAAATACAGGTATCTTGGTCATCATCAGTTGGACGCCCTGAAAGTACTCGAACGTAGTGAATATTCAATTCATCCAATAAATTAGTGATGCTGCTTTGCTCTGATAACGGCGGAGTAAGCACAAGCCCTGCTAGACGAGAACGCTTTATCATAGTGATAAAATCTGCTTCCATATTTGCATCAGTATAAGTGCATGGGTGGATCACTAACTCATAGCCTTCGTCTTTACATCGAGAGAGCACACCATTTTGCATATCGATCACATAATACGCATTGGGGTTGTCATAAACTAAACCTACAGTAAATGATGATGTACCGGCTAGATTTCGAGCCGCAAGGTTAGGTTGGTAATTCAATTCATTAACAGCTTCCATAACGATATCGTAAGTTTTTTTACGCACAGAGGGTTCTTTATTGATCACCCGGGAAACTGTCTTCATTGAAACTCCTGCGAGTCTCGCTACATCATTTATAGTTACTTTCATAGAGTTACTTTTAGGTTATAGTTTTAGTGTTGTCTTGTTCTTGTGATGAGTACTTTTGAGTAGACTTCGTAAAGTCCTATCCATTAATTCTTCATCAAGACCAGTTAGTGTATCTAATGTTCAGTTAAATTAGCAGTAAAATAATTGAGAAAATTTTTATGATACCGGTGTCAAATGAGTAAAAGTGCGTTATTATCTCGATATTAAAATATAAAAGTAGCTTATTGACAGCGTTGTCATTTTAACTTATCGTTAACTTCGTTTGTAGGTTAATACGCTATCAGTTCACTTTATTTATATAAAGATAGTTATAAATCAGTTTGTTGCAAGTTTAAGGGGATGTTAAAAAATGAGTTGTCGTTCACAGTTAGCTAGTTGGCAAGCATTACAAACAAGTGCAAATAAGATGAAGGAAATTCATCTTAAAGATTTATTTGCCAATGACAGCACGCGATTCGAGCAATTTTCAACTCAAATCCCTGGTGTTTTATTTGATTATTCAAAACAATTGATCGATAACAGTGTGATCACGCAGTTAATTTCTTTAGCACAAGAGTGCGATATCGCCACTTGGCGTGACAAAATGTTCAGCGGCGAAAAAATCAATATCACCGAAGATAGAGCGGTTCTTCATACAGCGCTGCGCAACCGTAGTGAGTCAGCACTGGTTGTTGATGGCGAAAATGTCAGTTCAGTAGTGAACGCCGAATTGCAAAAAATTAAATTGTTCGTTAATAAAGTACGTAGCGGGCAATGGTTAGGTTATACCGGTAAAGCGGTTAAAGATGTTGTAAGCATTGGTGTAGGTGGTTCAAATTTAGGCCCGCAAATGGCAACTGAAGCACTTAAAAGCTTCGCTGACGATACGCTGAAAGTGCATTACGTATCAAATGTTGATGGTGTACAAATTGCTTCAGTATTAAAAGACATTGACCCAGAAACGACGTTGTTTGTGATTTCATCAAAAACATTTACAACATCTGAGACCATGACTAATGCAAAAACGGCTGTCGAATGGTTTTTAGAATCAGCCAGTGACAACCAAGCGATTGCTAAACACTTTGTAGCAGTAAGCACTAATCTAGAAAAAACTGCAGCGTTTGGTATTGCAGATGAAAACGTATTCACAATGTGGGATTGGGTAGGCGGTCGCTTTTCATTATGGAGTGCGATAGGATTACCAATCGCATTGTACTTAGGCTTTGAGGCCTTTGAAGCCGTGCTTGAAGGCGCATTTGAAGTTGATGAACACTTTAAAACAGCTGAGTTCCAAGAAAACATCCCATTGTTAATGGCATTATTAAGTGTGTGGAACACTAGCTTTTTAGGTTTCGATTCACAAGCAATCTTACCTTATGACCAAGCTCTGCATATGTTACCTGCTTATTTGCAGCAAGGTGAGATGGAAAGTAATGGTAAGCATGTAAATTTTGCCGGTAATACGGTGCCATATACAACAGTGCCAATTATCTGGGGTATGACTGGTATTAACGGCCAACATGCCTTTTATCAGTGTTTGCATCAAGGTAACGTTGTCGTTCCCGCTGACTTTATTGCGTCAATTAAGCCGCAAGTTAATATCGGCGAGCATCACGATATTTTATTATCAAATTTCTTTGCACAAACAGAAGCAATGATGATGGGTGTTGATGCCGAGCAGGTACGTGCTGATTTAACTGCTAAAGGTAAATCTGAAGCTGAAATTGCAGAGTTGCTGAATCATAAAATTCATCAAGGTAATCGTCCTACAACATCAATGCTGTTAGATACCGTTGATGCAAAAACAGTGGGTCGTTTAATTGCTTTGTATGAACATAAGATTTTCTGCCAAGGCATCATCTTAGAGATCTGTTCATTTGATCAATGGGGTGTTGAACTTGGTAAAGGCTTAGCCTCAAAAATTGAGGCTGAGTTATTGGATGACAATGTAATTCATCCACATGATAGTTCGACAAATGGCTTAATGAGCTATTATAAACAACGTCGCGGACAGTAAAAAATTCGCACAGTACAATCAATTGTGTTGTGCAACCAAATACCTTTGAACGGGTAGCGCTGGAGTTCTTAGGGCCTGTATATTTGTGAGAGGATATACAGAGCCCCTAAGACTCATTTAATTACCAGTTTAATATGAGTGCAGCTGAAACGATATTCAGCAATAAAAACAAGCGAATTCAACAGGCTTTTTCTCGATCTCGATGCCAAAAAGCTGACATCATCTAAACAATAAGAATGTATGCCTGTACTATCAATAGCAGATAGTCGACAACCGGGCATAGCAAACGTAGAGAGTAAATTATGCTAAATCCTTTTGATATTGTAATTTTTGGGGGCGGTGGTGATCTTGCATTACGCAAATTATTACCTGCAATGTATCGCGCATATCAAGAAGGCAACCTTCCACAAGGTTCGCGTATTTTACCGACGGTTCGTGAAGAAAGTAAACGTGCGGAATACATAGAAACAGCTCATCAAGCATTAAAAGAATTTTTAAGCAAAGGTGAGTTTAATGCTAAAGATTGGAAAGCATTTTCAGCGTGTTTAGTACCAGTAGTTACTAATGTTACCGAAGCTGACGATGATTGGGATAAATTAAAAACTATCCTTGATGAGCACGATACAGATAAATCTCGGGTGTTTTATTTATCACTACCACCTGCTGTTTATGGTAGCTGTTGTGAAATACTCTCAAGCAAAGGTTTGATCACCCCTACATCACGGGTAGTAGTAGAAAAACCAATTGGTTATTGTGGTAATTCTGCTGAAGAGATCAATGCAAAAATTGCTGAGTTTTTTACCGAAGAGCAAATCTTCCGTATTGACCACTACTTAGGTAAAGAGACGGTACAAAATTTAATGGCACTGCGTTTTTCAAACTCATTGTTTGAAAATATGTGGGATGCTAAATCAATTGATAATATCCAAATTAGCCTATCAGAAACCGTTGGCCTTGAAAGCCGTGCAGGTTTTTACGATAAAGCCGGTGCTTTGCGTGATATGGTACAAAACCATTTACTACAATTATTATGCTTAGTGGCGATGGAGTCACCAAATAAGCTTAATGCGAACAGCATCCGCACTGAAAAATTAAAAGTATTAGAATCATTACGTCCGCTGGTTTCAACAGACGTAGATAACAATATCATTCGCGGCCAATACGTACCGGGTGATTTGGATGGCAAAATTGTCCCAGGTTATCTTGAAGAGCTAAATGAAGGTTCGAGTAAAACAGAAACCTTCGTTGCTATTCGTGCGCACATTGATAACTGGCGTTGGGCTGGTGTGCCATTTTACCTGCGTACAGGTAAACGTATGGCAAAACGCTGCGCTGAAATTGTTGTTGAATACAAAAAAGTTTCACACAATGTGTACGGTGATAATGTTGGTAAAATTGAACCAAATCGCTTGGTTATTCGTCTACAGCCAGAAGAGACAATTCAATTAACCTTGATGTCTAAACGCCTTGATAATCTTGAGATGCAATTAGAGCCGGTAACGATGAATATTGAGCTGTCACAAGCTTACAGTAATGGTTTTCACTCTGATGCATATAAGCGTTTAATGTTAGATGCCGCAGCAAATAACCCTTCATTATTTATTCATCGTGATGAAGTACGTCAAGCATGGAAATGGATTGACCCAATTGTTGAACGTTGGCAAGAAAAAGGTAAACCTGCTTTATACCGTGCTGGTAGCTGGGGACCTGAAGATGCTGACGAATTATTAGCTGAAAATAATCACGTTTGGTTTAACACGGGCGATAAGGTATAAGCATGGCAACCATCGTAGAAAAATTCTTTGATTCAAAAGACGCATTAACGGCAGAGTTATCAGCCACGCTTGAACAAAGCTTAGTTAATGGTATTGAAACGAGTGGACGTGCAGTGCTTATGGTATCTGGTGGTTCATCACCAGCGCCTGCATATAAACATTTGTCTAACCTCGCATTAGATTGGGCTAAAATCGACGTTGCCATGGTTGACGAGCGTTGGGTTGATGTTGAGCATGACAAAAGTAATGAGGCGTTTATTAAAAGCACATTATTACAAAACCATGGCGCAGCAGCTAACTTCATCACCATGAAAAATAGTGCAGAAACTGCTCAGCAGGGTAGTCCCGAATGTGAAACTGCTTATCAACAGCTAAAACGTCCATTTGATGTAACTATTTTGGGCATGGGCCCTGATGGTCATACTGCTTCATTATTTCCACATGCTGAAGGTCTTGAGTTTGGCTTAACGACATCAGATTTAGTGTGTGCAATTAATGCAATTGAAAGTGATGTGACAGGTAGTATTACAGAGCGTATGACTTTAACGTTGGCAGCAATTGCGCAATCGAAAGTTGTTAAGCTGTTGATCAGTGGTGAAGAAAAGCTCGCTGTTTATAAAGCGGCAAAAGCCGGTGGTGATATCAATGATATGCCACTACGGGCTGTGTTAAATCACCCAACAATAAATATTGAAGTATATTGGGCACCATAATTACATAACTGCTCAAAACATTAAAATGCAGACTATTAGTCTGCATTTTTGATTACGCCAAAATTACCTATCTCCATAGCATAAGCTGCACAGACTAGTTAATGTGAACAACTGCGCCTAATACCAATCGACTTGAATATTTAAGTATCTAGAGCTTGTCATCATGCACTTACTCGATCGTTAGTCACGATAAATAGAATACACATGAAATAAAGGTAGACATAAGTAGCATGGCTCTTTATAATTTAAAAATGACAACGCTGTCATTGATATTGATAACTATTTATACCAGTTCCCCTTAGATAAATTATTTGCCCTAATTTATCTTGTACAAGCAGTTTTAAGTGATGCGCTTGTAATTCCCGCAAGCGTAGTAGTGTCATCGTCAGTTAACGAGTTTGGTTCCACTTTAGATAATAAAGTGGAACGTTTTTTTTACACCTAGACTTATCAAAAATCATAAATTTTACCTAAATAGGGTATTTGCTTTTCTCTTTTCAGACTGACTCATGTTATATTCACGCCGTTAAAATGTAACAATTCATAAAGTTCATTATTTTTAATGCATTTACTTTCAATTGCTTAGTGTGTTTTCAGCTATTTTTTTACACAATATAGCTAAAAAGATGTAGCACAATTGTAATTTAGAGTGTATGGTTTGTTACTAGATGACAACGCTGTCATCATCACTGGGCAGAAGTGATAAATAAAACCAACAAAATGATTCAAGGGGAATCCTGTGTTAGCTAAAAATTTTAAAAAAAGCTTATTAGCAGTAAATATCGGTCTTGTAATGAGTGCCGGATTCACTGGTGCTGCATTCGCAGCTGATGAAACAAAAGTTCAAGAAGACGTTGAAGTAATCGAAGTACGCGGTATTCGCCGTTCATTACAACAGTCTGTAAACACAAAACGCTTTGCAGATGGTGTAGTTGATGCTGTTTCCGCGGAAGATATTGGTAAGTTTCCTGATAGCGATGTTGGTGAAGCTTTAGGCCGTATTCCTGGTGTTGCTGTAAATCGTCAGTTTGGTCAAGGTCAACAAGTATCGATACGAGGTGCATCTAACCAACTAACTCTTACGACGTTAAATGGACAAAATGTAGCATCAACTGGTTGGTACGATCAGCAAGCAATAGACCGCAGCTTCAATTATACTCTTTTACCACCTCAAATGATTTCAGAAATCAAGGTATACAAATCTTCTCAAGCTGATTTGTTAGAGGGTGGTGTTGGTGGTTCCGTTGACGTAATAACTCGAAAGCCTTTGGATTTAGATGCTGGTACAGCATTTATTTCAGCCGAAGGTACATATTCAACGGCTTCAAGTGAAACCGATCCGGCCATTTCAGGTCTTTACAGCTGGAAAAATGACGAAGATACATTTGGTGTTCTTGCTGCTGTAGCTTGGGAAGATACAACATACGTTCGACGAGGTAACGAAGCATCTTACGCTTGGGCGGGTGCTGAATCAGCTAACTATTTTGAACAGAATCGAGAACGCACTGCAGTAGACTTTACTGCTCAATATGCACCAACTGACAATATGAGCTTTGCTCTTCATTACATGAACTTAGATTTAAGTGCAGATAATAACAATAATAGTTTATTTGTATTCTCTAATACTGAAAATTGCTCACAGTTTAACGATGCGGGTGCATGTTTAATTCGTAACACTAATGCTGATAATCCAGCAGGCCAAACATTTTTGCAGACATTTGCTCGATTTGCATCAATGAATTCTGAAACGATAGATCTTTCATTCGATTATGAAGGTGATAGCTTTAAGTTAGAAACACAAATCGGCACAACTAAAGCAGAAGGTGGTACTGATTTAACGCTAAATCATGCAGCATTTATTGGAACGCCTGAAGATGTGTATGGCACTATTGATGCTACAGGTAAATACACTGTAATTGATATTGCTGTTGATGGGTGGGATGCTGGTGACATTGATACAGTATGGGATGGTCGAGGCTTACAAGAGTGGGCAACTCAAATCGCACCTAATCAAGATGAAGAAACTTATTTCCAAGCAGATTTAACATTTATGTTAGATAGTGCTTACTTTACCAGCATAAAGACAGGTGTTCGTTGGTCAAACCATGAAGTTACAAAAGAGTCTCGACGCGCTGTTCAAGGGGAGCACGTGAGTGTAGATCCTTCAATTTACTGGGGTGGAACAGATACTTCTGGCATGCAAGATTTAACTATTCCGTTACCAAATATTGATGCAATGCGCCAAAATGGTTTAGCTGCAGTTCAGAGCTGGCATGAGGACAGATCTGGTTACGGTACAGTTGAAGAGGAGAATGTATCAGCTTATGTAATGGCTAATTTTTCTGGTGAGAACTTCCGCGGTAATTTTGGTGTTCGTTATATTTCTACCGATGCTGAATCAGATTACTATGCTCCGGATCCAACATTTGTTGATCCAAATGGTATTGCTCAAAATAATGGTCTCAGCTCTACTATTGTAACAGACAAGGGTGATTACAGTGAGTTCTTACCTAGCTTTAATTTAGCTTATGATGTTAGCGAAGATACTATTTTACGTTTTTCTGCAGCGCAAGTTGTATCTCGACCTAACTACACCGATATGTTTGCTGCACAATCCTTAGCAGGTTATGGTGATACTCAACAAGGTAACCAAAGTGTTACTAAAGGTAGCCCTGCACTTAACCCTTTCAAAGCAACACAAGCGGATGTTGGCATTGAATACTATTATGGTGATTCAAACTTAGTTGCAGTTACTGCTTTTTATAAAGACGTTAGTAATTTCACAACTTCTGAAACTTTACGTAATCAAAAAATCGGTATAACTGACCCTGTTTGTAAGTGTGATGATTGGACTGTTAATACGCAAGTAGATGGTGATGGTGGTGAAATAGCGGGTATTGAGTTCCAAATACAACATGCATTAGTTGGTGGCTTCGGAACCATGTTTAACTATACTTTTGCTGATAGTTCAGCTGATCCAGATAACTTCTCTGACGGTGTGGATGTTTTCACTGATAGCTCGGAACATACAGTGAATGCTGTTGGTTATTATGAAAATGATGACATGGCAATTCGTCTAGCGTATAACTGGCGTTCAGAGTACATGATTCGTGAAACAGGCTTCTATGGTAACCGTTGGCATGATGATTTTGGGACGCTTGATTTAACTGCGAATTATAATCTTACAGAAAACTTAACATTGCGTTTTGCTGCAACTAACTTACTTGAAGAAGACAGTATTCAATACGCTGCAGCAGATGCAGATAATGAAGCAACTAAAATCTCACTTAAAGATGGCTATCCAGCTTGGTCTTACCAAGGTGAGGCTACTTATGCAATTGGTGTAGATTTCCGTTTCTAATCAACATTAAGATACATTTAATTAAGCCCCGTCTTCGGGGCTTTTTTGTGAGAATACTATGGATAAAAAAAATATAAGGGATGTTGTCATTTTAGGTGGTGGGACAGCGGGTTGGCTTACTGCAAACCATATTGCATCTCACTATAAAGAAAGCATAGCAGCCGGCAACCTTTCAGTAAGATTAATTGATTCACCAGATGTTGCGACGATTGGTGTGGGTGAAGGTACAGTGCCAGTAATAAGAGAAACACTCAAAAGTTTTGGGATTTCAGAAACTCAACTATTAGTGCAATGCGATGCAACATTTAAACAAAGTATCAAGTTTGTAGATTGGACTTATAATCCTTCAGAAAAAGCCAATAATTTCTATCATCATTTATTTGAATACCCACATTTAGGGAATAATTCAATAAATGCATTTTGGCTGCAGAATAAAGGTATATGTCCTGATCATTATGCTTCCTGCGTATCAATACAGCATGACATATGTGAAGCAAACTTAGCCCCTAAAAATATTCAAACTCCAGAATATGGTGGCATTGTTAATTATGCATATCACTTAGATGCAAGTAAATTTACAGAGCTACTAAAAGAAAATGCGATTAATAATTTAGCTGTGGAACATACTCATGCTCATGTGTCTAACGTAAAGCTCTCATCTGATGGTTATATTTGTGAGTTAGAGCTGCTAAATGAGGGCGTGGTTAGTGGTGACTTATTTGTTGATTGTAGTGGCTTTGAAGGAAAGTTAATAAAGAAAACACTTAATGGCTCATTTGTAGATAAGTCAGATGTTCTATTATGCGATACCGCACTGGCAATACAAGTTCCTTATGAAGAACACGAAAAAATTATTAAACCTTATACGGTAGCACATGCGAAAAATGCCGGGTGGATTTGGGATATAGGTTTAACTACAAGAAGAGGGGTAGGTTTAGTCTATTCTAGTAACCATATAAATGAAGAAGGCGCTTATAAAGAACTAGCAAAGTACCTAGGCAAAGAGCCTGTTGATGCGCGCAAAATACCTATGCAAACTGGGTATCAAAAAAAACCGTGGTTAAAGAATTGTGTTTCAATTGGCTTATCGCAAGGGTTTGTTGAACCGCTTGAGGCAACAGGGCTACTTGTTTTTGATATGACAGCAAAAATGTTAGCAACGAAGCTCCCAATTAATTTTAATGAGATGCAAAATATTGCCAAAGATTATAACCAGCAAGTAGGTGCAATTTGGGAAAATATTATTGATTTTATTAAACTACATTATTGCATTTCAAAGCGAGATGATACGCAATTTTGGCTTGATAATCGTGATGAAGCAAATATTCCAGATGGCCTTTTACAAAAACTAAAATATTGGCATACCCATATTCCTAGTCAGTTTGATTTTGAACGTACGACGGACCTTTTTAAGCTCGAGAATTACTTATACGTAATGTATGGTATGGATTTTGAAATTGATAGAAATGCAATCGCGCAGAGGTATCCAAATTTAAGTTCAGCGACAGCTCATATCAGTAAAATACATCAGGCAAGTATACTAGCAATGAAGAGTTTACAGGGGCAGAGAGATTTACTCATTAAGATTAAACAGCATGGTTTAGGGAAAATATAAATTTAAGTAATATTGTTATCAAACGAGATAAAGGAAGTAATTGTTAGGCGGCCTTTTGTTATTTCATTATTTAGTTTACATTGCGGTGGAATAATCGCTGAGTGTAGTACATTACCAGGGTATATGAATAGTCTAGAAGGCTTAGCTTTACAATATGCTATTAGCTCATAATACTCATTACCTTTTTCAATATAGCCACTTAACTTAGCTTGAAGAGCTTCTTCTTTTGCTATTTGATTAAAGCTCTCCTCTGTTTCAAAATTAATCCTTTCAAGGTTTGTTTTTCTGTGTGAAAATAAACCTGTGCCGCCAAACTCTTCATCACATAAGTAGTGCACAATAGCTAGTTGGTTGTTCTTAGTTCCATCATAATGAGGGATTTTTTGTAATTGCGATAATTCTTCATTGGGTGTTTGAGCAATCGCATAATTTGAATTTAAAGATTCAATTTTAGAACCTTCTAAATTAAAATGCTTGACTATTTTTGGTAATATACTTTCAATAAATGTGAAATATTGAGGAGTTACTCTTGACCAAATTCCTGGATAATAATTCAGTGCCTTGATCCAGTCACCTTTATAAAAACTTGCGCTCTTTTTCCAGAGTTCACAACCTTCATAAGGTAGGTCAATAATCGCATATGGATTGTTTCCTACTTTAGTTTTTTCAAGCTGGATATTCAAAAAGTAGAGCCTCGATTAATTGATAGAAACACACCATATTTAACTTAAATATGGTTCAGTTTTGACTGGGCCATTAATAGGTACTTTCTTCGATTGCAAATTACTAGCCATAAGTTAAGAAAAACTGAATTCGGTATATGCATTAGTATTTAGATACTACTTAATTCTATATTTTTTTGTCTATAATTTAAAGTAACTTGTCTGACAGCTTTCTAAAGATAGCTACATTAAGCTCCTTATGTTTAAAATGATACGATAACTGCAAATTGCAACAAACATTTCACTTCCATTTTTGTGGCAAAACCTTTAGCCTTAGGTCACTAACAGCAAAAACATAATTAATATATAACGGAGCAGTAACATGGCGGAGCAACAAGTACAGCCTTTACACAACGAAAAACATGCCAACACTAAAATTCAAAATGGCATCAATGTAGAATTTTTAAAAACTCAACACTTAGTGCCAGTTGTTGCACATGAGTTTGCGCGTGTAGCAAATGAGTTCCCTATGTCTTTCGTTAAAAATAACGAAACAGGTCAATTTCAAGCGGTAGCAATGTTTGGTTTAGAGCCAGGCGAGAACCTTTTTGTACAAGATGGTAAATGGACTGCAGCGTTTGCACCTATGGCAACGACTCGCTACCCACTTGGTTTAGTTAAGCACCCGCAAGAAGATCAATACGGTATCGTAATTGATGAAGCAAGCCCATTAGTGGGTGAGGCTGAAGGTAATGCACTCTTTGAAAACGGTGAAGAATCTGATTACTTAAAGCGTCGTAAAGAAGCATTAGTATCGTTCATTGAATTTTCTCATGTAACAGAAGCGTTTACTAAGTACCTTGCAGATATAGAGCTTTTAGTGGCACAAACACTGACAGTAGATATCAAAGGCGAGAAAAAAGACATTAATGGCATTTACCTTATTGATGAGAAAAAGCTTAACGAATTAAGCGACGAAGAGTTTTTAGATCTTCGTAAGCGTGGCTACCTAGCACCGATTTACTCATTCCTAACGTCTACGCATCAAGTAGCGCGTTTAGCTCGTTTAAAAGCGCAACAAGCGTAATTTAAGCGAACTATCTAAAAAGCGCCTTTTGGCGCTTTTTTTGTGTCTTTTATCTGGTTAGGGTTGTAATTTTACGTAAGTTTATTCACATTGGAGGTACTTACTTTCAACACAAGTTACCGGTATGAACAAGTCACTTTTTACTGCGCTTATAAGCGCTGCATGTATTACCCTAAGTACGTCTGCATTGAGTGCGCAATCGTCTAGCCCATTCGCGATTGCAATCCATGGTGGTGCCGGCACGATTGAAAAAAGCCGTTTTACTCCTGAACAAGACAAAGCCTACCGAGCGAAATTACAAGAAGCAGTTGAAACTGGCTACAAAGTGCTTGAGCAAGGCGGAGAGAGCTTAGATGCTGTTACTGCGGCAATTAATGTGCTGGAAAACTCCCCGTATTTTAATGCTGGCCGTGGTGCGGTTTATACTTATGATGGCAGCCATGAATTGGATGCGTCTATTATGGATGGTCGCGATCGTCAAGCCGGCGCTGTAGCTGGGGTTAAGCATATAGAAAACCCAATTAATTTAGCACGGCTAGTAATGGAAGAATCAGTGCATGTTATGCTCAGCGGCCAAGGTGCTGAAGAATTTGCTAAAGAGCAGGGCGTTCCACTGGTCGAAAACAACTTATTTGATACAGAAAACCGCTACAAAGCTTTGTTAAAAGCCAAAGAAAAATTAGATAAAGCAAAAGCCACCAGTAAAGATTATCAGGCCGCACATCAGGCATTACCGGTGAACTATAAGATGGGTACGGTTGGTGCAGTTGCCCTTGATAAAAACGGTAACTTAGCAGCAGGCACATCAACCGGTGGTATGACGGCGAAACGCTTTGGCCGTATTGGTGATGCGCCAATCATTGGTGCTGGCACCTTTGCTGAAAATGAGTCATGTGCAGTGTCTGCCACCGGTCACGGTGAGTATTTCATTCGTTATAATGTGGCGGCTGATATTTGCGCACGGGTTAAATATCAAAATAAAACCATTGTTCAAGCTGGCGATGAGGTAATTAACGATGTACTAAAGCCGATAGGTGGCACCGGTGGCGTTATTATTGTTGATAATAAAGGTAATATCAGCTTACCGTTTAATACCAGTGGTATGTATCGCGCGAGCAAATCGAATACGCAGGCTACTTATGTGGCGATTTTTGATGATGAGTAATGCTGGGTTTAAGTTAATTACTCAGTGCTGATGAGCTGGTCACGTTTTTGTTCATAATCAGTTTTAATAATTTCCAGTGCGTTTAGTACATCTTTTGGAGCAACCTCGTGTTGCTCCAAAAGCATAATCAAGTCAACGGCAAGTTTTACATGAGTCGGAGCTTGTTCGAGTTCTTTAGTCATCTAAGTTCTTCTTTTTTGCGATTTGGCTGATCGCGACGTCAATCGCTGTGTTGGCTCGCTCTTGCATATGAATGCGTTCAACTTGCGGTAAATAAAATTCCATATCAACATCATAGCGAATATAACGCGCTGGTAGCTGGTTCAGTACAGTGCAACAAAAATCAGCCATAACGTCTTCATTATAGCTTTTTTCAAGTTGTCGTTTAATGATTTCTTCAATCACTATTTTTTCATAATAGTTGTGGATGTCGTCATGTAATCGCACTTGTTTATTCACTGTTAAAAGGTCACGTTAATTTAAGTTTATACTAGGTATAGAGATAAATCGAACAATCCACTTCAGCTTAGCGCAACTGTTGTTTTTCGACTTGCTGAATTTTTTCTTCCGTAGCCGATATCGCTTTGCGACAACGCCCAAGGCGCCCGTGTAGTGCTAAGATCTCAAGATTGATAGCTTTGGCTTTTATAGGCCCTACGTTTTGCATTTTAAGTTTACACTCTTCAACCATCAACACTAATCGGCGTTCGAATTCATGATTTTGCTTCAGCTCATCATATAACTCATGTGCTGGCTGCATGATCTGTTTTACAGCTTGTTGATAAGGTGCAGCCTTATTTATGGGTTTATTACGGGGTTTGTAGGTGCTTTTATTTTCTTTTTCCCAAATAGGGGTAGATTTAATTACATTAAACACCGCCTGCACCTGATTACCAATTCGCTCCAGTGCATAATTATGAGCATGGCGACGTTCTTGTGGTGGAAGGCTGTTTACTTCATCTTCAATTTCTAGCACGTAGTCTACGAGCTTCATACTTTTAGTAGTAAAAACACCACGGTCAAATAGACTCGGTTGTGCTTGCATGTAGCGGTTTTTAGCAAATAACTTGGCTTTATCAAACTGCTCAGCGTGCTGCTTTAAAGTAGCAACCTGTTGGCAAAGTTTATCAAAAGACGCTGTACTCATATTATAAATACGCCTCGTAAATTAGCTTTAACGCTAAAATAATGACCACAGTATTGAAAACCGGACGAATGAATTTGCTGCCGAATCGAATTGCAGAGTGGGCTCCTAACCAAGCACCAAACATTAAAAAGAAGCCCATAGTAATGCCTAGTAGAAAGTTAACATGACCAAGTGCAACAAACGTTATTAAAGATACAAAGTTTGAAACAAAATTCATCGAGCGAGCAAGGCCACAGTTAAGTAATAGGCTCATTTTATACAATAAGCTATTTGATGCAGTCCAAAAAGTGCCGGTGCCAGGGCCCGCTAAGCCATCAAAAAAGCCTAAGCTTAAACCTTGCAACCATTGTTTTACTTTAGTTGCTCTATTTAGTGGCGGAAGGTTGTCGTGCTCAACAGTGCTTAAATTACCAAACAGGCTATAACAAGCGACTAAAATAATGACGATAGGTAATAGTTTGTTTAAAAACGCAATGCTCAGGTAATCAACAATAAGTGTGCCTATTAATGCGCCAATGGCGGTTGCAATAATTGAAGCCGCCCAAAATCGTGGATTAAATAGTTGCTTACGAAAGTAAGTAACACTTGCCGTGAGTGAGCCAAAGCTTGCAGCAAGTTTATTGGTGCCCAGTGTTAAATGTGGTGGCAGTCCAGCGGTTAAAAGCGCGGGTACAGTTAACATACCGCCGCCACCGGCCACAGCGTCTATAAAACCAGCGGCAAGCGCAACGGCACAAAGAAGTGCCCATGTTGTTGGGTCTAGTGCAAGTTCAAACATTAATAATCTATTTGTCTTTTAAAGGGTGGTAATGTGTCCAGCATGGCTTTGCCATAGCGCTTGGTCACTAAACGGCGATCGAGGATTGTGATCCGACCTTGATCGTTCTCTTTACGCAGCAGTCTACCACAGCTTTGCACTAATTTCTTGGCTGCATCGGGCACTGTGATGGATAAAAATGGGTTGCCACCTTTGCTCTGCACAAATTCAGCTTGTGCCTCTTCGATAGGTGACGTCGGCACGGCGAATGGAATTTTAGTGATCACTAAATTTTCAAGGTATTTACCGGGCAAATCAAGTCCTTCCGACAAGCTTTGGGTGCCAAATAAAATACTGCCTTTGCCAGCATCAATATTCTTTGTGTGTTGTTTTAACAGTGCTTCACGAGACATTTCACCTTGCACCAAAATATCAATATTTTTTGTACGCAGTGCCTTAACAACATGATCCATTTGCCAGTACGAAGCAAATAATACTAAATTAGCTTGTTGGCTATTTAGGTGTTCAGGTAATACTTTGGCCAGATGATCACTAAATTCTTTATCGGTCGGCTCGATGTGTGATGTTGGTATGTGCAAAGTGGCTTGATTAGGATAATCAAACGGAGAAGGTACTTTTAAGTATTTTACACCTTCTTCTTTAGTAAGACCGCTTTCGTAAGCAAAATGATCGAATGAGCCAAGTGCAGTCAGGGTCGCTGAGCATAAAACCGCACCGGCACATTGTCGCCACAGTTTATCTTTTAAATAGTAGCCAACTTCAATAGGGCAATCGCTGAGTAGATGGTCGTGATGGTTTTTGTATTCTAAACGCTTTATCCAACGTGCATGTGGTGTGCCTTCACCCTTGGTGGCGTAGCTATACCAAAGTTTGTTTAGTTGCTCTAAACGATTAATGTAATGACCGCTTTCGCCTAAAATAGGATCGGCAACATAGGGTTTGATATCACCATCACTGACATCTTGTACTAAGGTATCGTGCATTTTATTTAAGCAGCGCAGAGCATCGAGGGTCGCCTCGCTGATATCTTTGGCTTTAGCGTGTAACGATTCAGGTATTTCACCATGTTCAAATCGGTATGTATCGTCTTTTGAATAGTTAAAATCGGCATTATCCAAAATATCGCGAACAACTTTTAAGTCTTTATTGGCATCATTAATACTGTCACAGAGCTTAAAATTTTGCCCAATGGCTTTTTGACCTACTAATACTTTGGCCATTTTGCCACTAAATTTAGTGAGTTTATCAAGCCAATCAATGGTGCCTTTAATCGTCGCTGCGGCAGATGAAAAGTCACGCGTAATATGAGCAAGATGATGAGCTTCATCAATAACGTAAATACTATTATCTGGCTCGGGCAAAATTTTCCCGCCACCTAAATCAAGATCAGCTAATAATAATGAATGGTTAATCACTAATACATCCATTTGCATCAAGCGTTGACGAGCAAGTTGAAAAGGGCAGGTTTGATGTGCTTTCATTTGTCTTTGACAAGCATGTTTATCGCAAGCAATTAATCCCCAAACGCGATCAGGGATAGTATCTGCCCAGCTGTCTCGATCGCCTTGCCACTTTTTATTGGTGTAAGCATCGTAGAGTTGCTGCAAACATTTAGTTTCCATCGCACCCAGTGGCGAAGTAAGGGTGGGCATAAAGTCCATTTGCGTTTGATTATCACCGTTGACAGCATTATGTAGTTTGTGAGCACATAGGTAGCGCTGGCGGCCTTTGACTAAATCAAACTTGAAATCAAGGCCTGAATGTTTTTTAAAAAAGGGGAGTTCTTTACTTATTAATTGCTCTTGAAGGGCTACCGTTGCAGTAGAAATAATTAACTTCTTTTTTTGTGCAAGCGCCAGCGGTAATGCGCCTAAACAATAAGCCAGCGATTTACCCGTACCAGTACCAGCTTCAATAACGCAGATCCGCTGTTTTTTGTGGTACTCGCCCGCCAGTGTTTTTGCAATTTCGGCTACTAAGTAATTTTGGCTACTGCGAGGGCGATAATCACTGAGGTTATCGGCCACATGCTTGTGAATTTTTCTTATCGTCGTTTTTAATGCATCAGAAAGCATGGGTTAATAACCTAAAGTATGTATATAATCACAGTGTAACGAATTTTAGAGGTATCCTTGAACAACCACAAGCAGCTTGTTCGTTATTTCAAACTTTTAATAAGAGGTGCTAGGTACTCTGCATAGTTTCGCCAATCAGTAAGTGCTTCTTTGTAAATTGGCTTTCGGACTTGTTCTGAGCTTGGTGTTAGTACTGGTCGTTGGTTATTGTAAAACTCATAACATTGTTTATTGGATTCTAATCCACAATAGGTAAGTAATTCATTGATTGTAGATTCAAAGTTATTAATTATATTTTCATAATTAAGGATGTGCATACTGCCGGGATATAGCAAATGCCAATGTGCCATTAACTCTTTATGTTCATTAATATGTGATGCGAGATCTTGTAGATCATAACTATAGTTATGTCCTTCAGAAAATGAATGTTTATATAGGCTCCAAGCAATAGCTTCTTTTTCACGACGCACATCAATTATCTTTGCGTTTGGGAACAGTGTTTTTATTAATCCGATATGATTGAAGTTTATTGGCTGCTTATCAATAAAATATTGGTTACTGCCACGCAGCGGCTTAATAAAATCTAAGTAGCGCTGTGCATATTTAGCTACTTGCGCTTGATTTAAATTATTAAGATTATATGGGACGGTGCTATTTATGTTGTTAGCTTCTAATTCTTGTGCGATAGCATTGATTTCTGTTAGTTCATAGCTTGCATCCACATTGGGATGGCTTGCAATAATTTGTTCAACGAGTGTTGAACCACTTCTAGGCAGACTAACAATAAAGATTAAATGAGAGTAATCAGTTGTAGGTTTTGGAAGTTCCTTTAATAAACTCGGTGTTATAAATTTAATGCAGCGCTGTTGAAATTGATTTTTTTTATAAGGTGTGAGTTGCTTGTGAATATTATTTCCAGACTGCAATTGCTTAAACGCTTCATGATATGATTTATTTTGGTCGTAAGCTTTTGCTAATGAAAAATGAAGTTGTGCTGTATTAAGATTGTTAACAGCTTGTTTTAGCTGCTCAACTAAGTTTGTTATTTCAGTTTTTGAAAAAACATAGGTCTTTAAATTTGCAAGACTCCAGTATGCTTCTCCAAGATTAGGAGTTATTGTTAAAGCTTGATGATAATAGCTAATGGCCTTTTCACTGTTGCCGAGTATTTTTTCTATATTACCTAATCTTAAATAGCATAAAGATGGATGATAGTTTTCTCTTAAAAGAGTGGTATAAAGATCACTTGCTTCTTTAAATGCCATTTGTTTCACGTAAGCCGCTGCCACTAAACTTTTTGCATGCTGAGAAAAACTCCCTAGATGTTGCGTATCTTTATAAAAATGAACTAGCGGTGAAAATTGTTTTGTATAATAAAGAGCTTCAGCGTAAGCGTTATGGACAGCTGGTTTAGTTTTATTTAGTTGGATATTATGTAACGCTATCGCAGAATAGGTTTGTAAATCGCCAACGCGAAAAGCTATTTTCCCAAGTAAGATAAGTGCTCTAAACTCATTTTTAACGAGCTTAAGTAGCTCTTGTGTTATATTTTCTGCGCGTTGTAAGTCATTTTTTTGAAAATAACTATTAGCTAAGTCTAATTGTTGATTAAACCAAGCGATCATTTCAAATTGTTTTTGGGCCTCTTTGCTTTGAGTATCTTCATTTAATGACTGATGAATGTTGGCTAATAAAGACCATGCACTGTGATGCTCAGGAGCAGATTGGATTAGTGTGAGTAATAGGACTTTAGCCTGCTGAAGCTCTCCTTGTTTTTGTAATTGGTGCGCGCGATTTATTATATCTAGTGGCTTCATAGTCAATTCTTCAGATTTTCTATTTAGAGTATCTTAGATACGCAATAAAGTATAATTGGTTTTACAGTTCGGTTGTTTCATATTCTATTTTATTAAGGTAGTAAAGTTAATGTATTTGGATTCAGGTTTCATACTTTCAAAAGAAACTTATGACACAGCAACAGGCATTAACTTTATTATTTGGCTACTGACCCCTACAGGCCCGTTAAAAGTAGTAACTCAGTCTGAAACGTTATTGTTCTTTATAAAAGCAGTCGATCAAAACCGTGCACAAGCATTATTAAATCACCAACAAGTTGATGGACGCTTAGAGCAAGTGGAGTTAAAAAACTTCCAGCAGCAACAAATGATTGGTTGCTACTTCACTGCTTTAAAGTGTTATTACCGTGCCGCTAAATTACTCAAAGATAATGGGGTGACTGTTTATGAAGACGATATACGACCGATAGACAGGTTTTTGATGGAGCGGTTCATCAAAGGAGTTGCGTGGGTACGAGGAGAGTTGTCTTATAGTAATAACCAGCGCACATTAATAAATGCGCAACTTAAAGCACATCCTCTTACGACAGTAAACTTTAAATCAGTATCTTTAGATATAGAGTGTGATGGTGAGGGAGTCCTGTTTTCAATAGGTTTAGTTGGTAATGGATTAGACCATGTATTAATGATTGGTGAGCCTCAAGCTAATAAGGGGTCATTTTTCTCAATAACTTGGTGTGTAGATGAAATTGATTTATTAATACAGTTACAGTATTTGATTCAAAACAATGATCCTGATGTAATTATTGGTTGGAACGTAATAGAGTTTGATTTTACGGTTTTATATAACCGTGCTGAAGCGCTCGGTATCGTACTTAGACTTGGCCGCCAGAATGGAAAAATGCAGTTAAGGAAAGGGCATTTTACCCGATTAACCATACCTGGCCGAGTTGTAATCGATGGCATTGATACATTAAAAAATGCTACTTATCGTTATGATAGTTTTAGCTTAATGAATGTAGCAGCAAAAGAGCTTGGGGAGCAAAAAACTATAACCTCTGATAATCGCTTATCTGAGATTATTAGGCAATTTAACGAAGATAAGTTGTCGCTAGCTAACTATAATCGACAGGATTGTCTGTTAGTTCTCCGATTATTTGAAAAATTAAATTTATTAGATTTTACTGTAGTAAGAAGCCAGTTAACGGGACTTGAACTCGAGCGAATGGGTGGCTCCGTGGCAGCTTTTACTAATTTATATTTACCGTTATTACATCGTAGCGGCTATGTCGCACCGAATACAGGCGATCATGGCTTATCGTTTGAAAGCCCAGGCGGTTTTGTGATGGAGTCAATTCCAGGGCTGTATAAAAATGTTATCGTGTTAGATTTTAAAAGCTTGTATCCATCAATTATGCAAACGTTTTGTATTGATCCGCTTGGGTTAATTCGCGGCTTAGAGGAGCCTGATAACGCGATTGCAGGTTTTAAAGACGCTTTTTTTTCTCGCACTGAACATCACCTTCCTAATTTAATAAAAAAGTTAGCCTCATCACGGCAACACGCAAAAAATACTGCTCAGCCCATGCTGTCGCAAGCTATAAAAATCATCATGAACAGTTTATACGGCGTGTTAGGCTCAAAGGGGTGTCGTTTTTACGATCCACGCTTATCAAGCTCTATTACTTTGCGTGGTCATGAAATAATGCAAACCAGCAGATTGTGGATCGAAGAGCTTGGTTATACTGTTATTTATGGTGATACCGATTCAACATTTGTGAGCCTACCAGATGAACTTGATTCAGATAACTGCAAAGAAATTGGCAAGCAATTAGCTAATACTATTAATGAAAAATGGCAGCAAACAATAAAACAGCGCTTTGCGACACAAAGTTATTTAGAAATAGAATTCGAAACACTTTATAGCCCATTTTTTATGCCGACTATCCGTGGAAAAACCACCGGTTCAAAAAAACGTTATGTTGGCCAGGTACAAGGAGATGATAAAAAAGAATTAATTTTCAAAGGTATGGAAACCGTGCGAAGTGACTGGACAGAATTAGCGCATGAATTTCAAACCGAACTATTTGAAACTTTATTCAGCGACAGTTTTACTGTTGAAATGTTAACACCCATTATTGAAAGTTACATTACCCGTTTGTATGCTGGGGAATTTGACGACAAACTCGTATACAGAAAAAAACTCGGCCAACACTTGGCTGATTATCAAAAAAATATCCCTCCTCAAGTCCAAGCTGTCAAAAAATATCAAGCAACTCACCCTGAATTTGTCATTAAGAAAGGCCAAATTGTTGAATATGTGTATACCCATATTGGTGCAGAGCTCTATGCAAACGTGCAGCAAAGCCAGACAAGCCAAAAATATGATTATGCAATTTATGTCGAAAAACAACTCAAACCAATCGCACAAATGATCCTTCTTCCCTTGAATAAAGATTTCAACTCGTCCAATAAGGCACAATTACAACTTCTTTAGATAATTCCAAATACCAGTATTTTAAATAATTTGTTTCTAAAAAGTGTCGCTAATATTATTGTTGCTAATCAAGCTTCATTCGTGCTGCTTTTCAGTACATTCAGAATTTAACTGTTATTTTAATTAAATTAATGTGAACAACTGTTGGCAACTTTGGTTTTTTTGTTTAAGATGAATGTGCGGTTGCAACATAAATGTTGCGATAGTTTACAAAAATCCAAATAAAAACAATCCACAACATAGTGGTCCAGGGAGAATCAAATGTTAAATAATAAAGTTTCAAAGGCCGTTCGCTTGGCGATCGCTTTTGGTGCAGTATCGTCAGCTGCATTTTCAGCAAATTCATTTGCTGCAGATGAAGATACCGGTGCTGAAAAAGTTGAACGTATTGAAGTAACAGGTTCACGTATCAGACGTACAGATATGGAAACAGCTACACCAGTGCAAGTAACAACAGCAGAAGATATTGCTGTTTCAGGTTTTACACGTATCGAAGACATGATGAACAGTCTTCCTCAGTTAGAAGCTTCTAATACTGCATTTCAATCTAATGGTGCTACCGGTACAGCAACACTTGACTTACGTGGTATGGGCTCACAGCGTACACTAGTTCTTATTAATGGACGTCGTATGCAAGCGGGAGGTATTTACACACAATCTGCAGATATCAACCAAATTCCAGCAGCACTAATTAAACGTGTTGATGTTATGACTGGTGGTGGTTCATCTACTTACGGTGCCGATGCGGTAGCAGGTGTTGTAAACTTTGTAATGAATGACCAGTTTGAAGGCTTTGAAGTCAATGTAGGTACATCTGCATATCAACATGATAACGATAATGACTACATCCAAGGTTTAATGGATGATAAAGGCTTTGAATACGAAAGTGGTAACACAGGCTTTGACGGTTCATCTTTCGATTTTGCCGCGACCTTAGGTGGTTCATTTGATGGTGGTAAAGGCCATGCAGTTGGCTACTTTACTTATAATCGTCAAAATGAGTTACGCCAAGGTGCACGTGATTACTCATCTTGTGCACTAAGTGCAACAGGTACGTCATGTGGTGGTTCAGGCAATGCTGTTAACCCTAACTTCTATATTTCGGCACCAGATGCAACAGGAGTGGTTGACTTCGGTGATTATGAATATTGGACACTAGGCCAAGATAGCAGTTTTGTTTCTGGTGATGGTAACTTATATAACTATGCGCCAATCAATCACTTTATGCGCCCAAGTGAGCGTTACACATTAGGTACTTTTGCTAATTATGAAATTAATGATCACTTCCAACCATTTATGGAAGCAATGTTCATGCGTAATAGCACAACAGCTGCAATTGCTGAGTCAGGTACTTTCTTTAACGATAATTACTTAATTGACTTTGATAGCCCTTTACTTAATGACACTCAACGTCAACAGCTTACAGATCGTTTTGGTTTAGCTTCTGGTGACCAATTTGCAACTTATATTGGTAAGCGTAACGTTGAAGGTGGCGCACGTGCTGATACGCTAGAGCATAGCTCTTTCCGTATAGTGCTAGGTAGTAAAGGTGAAATTACCGATTTATGGTCATATGAAGCGTTTGCTCAGTATGGTTCTACTTCATCATCATCAGCATATGAAAACGATTTCTTCGGCCCACGTATTTCTACGGCACTTTCTGCAAATGGTGAAGATTGTGCAACAACTGATGGTTGTATTCCTTATGAGGTATTCCAATACCAAGGTGTGACAGCTGAATCAGCAAAAGCACTAACAGGTACTGCAATACTTAACGGTGTAACTGAACAGTTTATCTTAAGTGGTTTCGTTACTGGTGAGTTTGATTTTGGCCTACCTTCTTCAGATTACCCTATAGCTGCTGTATTTGGCGCTGAGTACCGTGAAGAAAAATTTGGCCGTACTGCTGATGAAGTTTATGCGCAAGGTTTATTGCTTGGTCAAGGTGGTACTACTAAGAGCTTAAACGGTGAATATGATGTTACTGAGTTCTTTGGTGAGTTAAGTCTTCCAATTGTTGAAGGTGTTACAGGTGTTGAGAGCTTATTAGTTGAGCTTGGGTACCGTTGGTCAGATTATAGTACTTCAGGTTCAGAGCCTACTTACAAAGCTGCTGTAAACTGGGATGTAACGAGCGATTGGAAAATCCGTTCGAGCTATAACCGTGCAGTACGTGCGGCAAATAATGGTGAGTTATTCGCACAGCAAAGCACAGGTTTATGGCCAGGTGAAGATCCATGTGCAACAGCTACGCCTAGCTTAAGCGCTACAGAGTGTGCTAATACAGGTGTAAGCGCAGCTCAATACGGTAACATTAATAAGAGTCCTGCAGATCAATATAATGGTTTCTTCGGTGGTAATCCAGATCTAGCGCCTGAGATTGCTGATACGATTACACTAGGTGTTGTTGGTAACCCGTTTGAAGATTTCAATTTTTCAATTGATTACTGGGATATTGAACTTGAAAATGCAATAGGTAGTATTGACCCAGAGATTATCGTAGAGCAATGTGGTAAGTCTGGTGACGCGGCATTCTGTGATAACATACAACGTACACCAGGTAGTGGTAGCCTTTGGATTGGTTCAGGTCAAGTTGTCGCAACGAATACTAACCTAGGTAATTTACATTACGAAGGTGTGGATTTAAGTGCAAACTACAGTATGGATGTAGCTGGCGGTACGTTATCTACAAATATTATCGGTACGTACATGCTAACTAAAGAGTTTGATAATATTCCAGGTGTTAGTGAAGTGTATGATTGTGTGGATACATTAGATAATGGCTGTTTCCCACAACCAGTATGGCGTCATGTATTAACTGCAAATTATGATACAGGTAGCTTCTGGAGAGCAACAGCTAAATGGCGTTATTTTGGCGCTGTTAGCGATTACTCAGGTACTGATACTTTAGTACAGGATGGTATCGGTTCACAAAGCTATTTAGATCTTAAAGGTTCATTTACTATCAATGACTACACTTCATTATTAGTCGGTGTGAATAACGTACTAGATAAAGAGCCGCCAATGGTTGGTGGTACGCTATCTACCAATGGTAACGCAGTTGCTGGTTTCTACGACACATTAGGTCGTTATTTCCACGCAAGCGTTTCTTTGAAGTTCTAATTTCAATAGAATATTGTAAAATAAAGCGAGCTTAGGCTCGCTTTTTTTATGAGGTGAAAATGGTATCAGGAAAAGAAAAATTAGCCGTTGCAGTACAGTTTTTAAATGCAGGCAATATTGAAAGTGGTAAGTCTTTATTGATTGAATTAACACTTGACGCTAAGGTCGCTGAGCAAGCACTAACCTTGTTATTTAAAATTGCAATGAAGCAAAATAATATTAATCAAGCTAAATACTATTGCTTACAGCTTATTAATAGTTGCTCATCTAAATTTGATTACGTGTATACACTTGTACAGCTTTATTTATCAGATAATGAGTATAATCTCGCGATAAGTGCATTAGAAAGCTACTTAGCACTTTTCCCCAATCATGATAGAGCCCGTTTAGAACTTGGAGTTTTAGCAAAAAAGGCAAATCATAAAGAGCTGGCAAAAAAACACTTACTCGCCGTAACTAATTCTAGTTTAGAAAATAAATATACCGCTCTAACTGAGCTTGCAACTGTATATTCAGAGCTTTATCAAGATCATAAAAGTGCAGTTAACTGCCTTAAAGAGGTTATAGAGGCAGAACCAAGTAATATTCAGGCACATTTTAATTTAGCGAATATTTTTGAACAGCAAGGCGCAAAACAAAAAGCAAAATTTGCATTCTATTCAGTATTGTCTATTGATCCTAAACATAGTTTAGCACTTGCCCGATTAGCTGATTTAGATACATTTGATGAAGTTTCGGCCTTAGCATACGAACAGCGAAGTTTAGAGCTTTTAAAAAATGAAACAAATGATGTGCTATGCGCTGATTTACATTATGCGTTAGGGAAGGTCTTTAATGATATTAAAAATTACTCAAAAGCATGGGGTTACTACACTAAAGCAAATAGTTTTAACCAAAAATATCTGCCTAAATATGATCGTAATGCGATTGAGCAAGTTACCGAACATACTTTAAACCGTTCTCACTGTATGCATCAAGCACCTGCTTCTGAGCAATTAACGCCTATTATTATTTGTGGCATGTTTCGTTCAGGCTCTACATTAATTGAGCAAATACTAAATAGTTGTTGTGATGTTAGCGCTGGTGGAGAAATTACTTATTTACATAGCCAATTATTTAATTTAGTTGGTAGTAAAAATGATTTTTTACATAAAGTGAAGTCATGTGAATTTAGTAAAGGCTATCACAGTGAATTAGCCTTACGTGCTAAAAATACAAGTTTAGTTACAGATAAGCGGCCTGAAAATTACCTTTATATTGATGTTATTAAAAGTTTATATCCGAATGCAAAAATCATTTGGACAGAACGAGATATAAGAGATAACAGCTTATCTGCATATTTTCAGCATTTAGGACCTAATTTGAATTATGCGACAGACCTAAATGATACTATTCATCATTACGAGCATCAGCAAATTATAAAAAAGCATTGGCAAAGATATTTTGATAAAGATATCTTTACGCTCGAGTATGACCAATTAGTTGTTTCTCCAACAGCAACACTGCAAACTTTATTTAACTTTTTAGGTTTAGCTTATCAGGGGGAAGCAGATACTTTTCACCAACAAAAAAATTACGTCAGTACAGCGAGTGTATGGCAAGTACGCAAGCCATTATATAATACCTCATCAGGACGTTACTTAAATTATTTGCCATTTATTGTGGAATGTATAGAAAATGGAGAATATAAAGATTTACTCAAAAGCTAAAGCTGGTTTTTATGCTTAACTGTTGATTTAATTACACGTGTTTATAGTAGTACATACGCGCTTAATTAAACTATTAATATTGGTTATGCCTCTTTATCTTAGAGGCATAATATCGCAAGGTATAGTTAAGCGGGGTTGGTTACTTATAAGCTTGTGAGTGCCATGCCATATATAGCTAGGAAAAATGATGATCTGACCGGGTTCAGGGCAAACTTCCATGGCTATTGCTTCTCTCTGACCTAATTCTAAACTTGTTTCTCCAAGTTTTAACCAACCACTTTTAGTAATATCACTGTTATTCATTTCATCAGGTATCGAAATATAACTTGGTGCGGATAACCAACCATGAGGATGAATATGATTCGCATGGTAACCACCATGATCAAGCTTTACAGACCAGCTTCCTTTAGTTGTAAAGCGGTGTTGATTTCGAACAAGTAATGGATGAGTAGGATCTTTTGGTAACGCCATTAAGTAATTGTTGATACATGACGTCATAGATTTTTTGAATAAATTTAACAACTCATTAGAGCGGTAGAGCAGATGCCCAGTAGTTTGACTACCACTGCGAACACTTTGATCTAAAGGCTGTTTATCGTTTGTATGCAGATTGAGCAATAAAGACTTTAAATCGTCATTAAAGTTTTCAATTGACTTGTAACCTTTCGGGGGCGGTAGTTCCATTACTCTTACAAATTGCTGATAATTGGTGAGCCAAAAATACTTTTCATCATTTAATAAGCGCCATGCCGTGCTTAAGTAAGCCCACAACTCTTGATTATAAGGATTAAACTTTATCGCTTCTTCTAGGTGTTTTACAGCAAGTTTATATTCATGATTTTGAATGTAAAAATTGCTAAGGTCTACTGCATATCGTGCATTTTCTGGAGCCTGCTGGACAAGCGTATATAATATATTGAAAGCCTGCTCATGTTCACCGAACTTATCCAGTACAATGCTATAAGCATGCTTTAAATCTAAATTGTCTTTAAATAGATTGACAGCCTGAATTGATATTTTCATGGCACTTTCAAGATCATTAATTTGCAATAATTGCCCAATTTGGGAGTGAATTAATACTGGATTTGCAGGGAATTTTTTGAGAGTTGTCTGATAAGAACTCATTAGTGACGATTTAGCTGATTTTTCCCAATAGAGTTTATTTAGACTCTCATGAGCTGGTATATAGTTTGGAGCTTGTGCTAAGCATTGTTTTAAGTATATTTCCGCATAGTCTAATTTTTTTAGATCATAGTAAGTACAGCCAATTACATAGTTAAGCTCGGCGCTTGAGTGGATTTTATCGAGAGATAAAAATAAGGCTAAGGCCTCTTGAAATTGGCCTAAATTACGAAAATTGCATGCGCGCTTATATTTAAAGTGAAACTGTTCAAATATAGCTTCGGGTAACTGTTGAAATTGAAGTTCAATTTTTTCTAGATCACCAAGCGCTTCATACAATGCTATTTGTAACCAGTGAAAGCGAGTAAGTAGCTCATCGTTGTAGCTAATCTTATTTAGATGGTGTTTTGCTTGTATTAAATGTTCTGTTTGGATCAAGCTCTCAATGTAATTAAAATATGCCTTTTGTGTTTTTAATGCTTCTGTTGAATTTTCACACCAGTTCATACACTCTAGGTACTTACCAAGCTTACATAGTAAATTTGTATAGTTATCTATAAGAGCATGATTAAGAGGGTGTAATGTTAAAGCTTTGTTATAGCAAAGCTCAGCTTCATTATAGTTATTGAGTGCGGCTAGGGTAAGGGTATATAACATATACCAGTCCGCTGAGTTTGTTTTATTAGAATTAAGAATTTCTATTACTTGTAAATACTGCTTATTATTGAAAGCACTGAAGGCTTGTTGAAGGTAGTTAATCACATCGACACCCTGTTTTTAGTTTATGGTAACAGGGTGTACGAAAATGTGAAGTTCTATTGCTTTTTATCTTC
Source organism: Pseudoalteromonas sp. (assembly GCF_036960685.1). Taxonomy (GTDB): domain Bacteria; phylum Pseudomonadota; class Gammaproteobacteria; order Enterobacterales; family Alteromonadaceae; genus Pseudoalteromonas. The sequence continues at coordinate 83,753 of NZ_JBALXK010000014.1, forward strand.
TAAATCTTTAATTTTGACTGAGCCACTATTATCCTTTTTCTTCAAATTAAGACTTTTAATCTTCTGAAGTACCTCTGGTGAAAAGCGACCATAGTCAGTTGTATGCGCTGTTATGGAGTCTGATAAAAAACCTAAATTTGTTGCGCCTATACCAGAGTTAGCTCCCTCGCCTCTTTGTACCGGTGACGCTGAATTATCTACAACCGCATTAAGCATAGCTGCGGGATTTGTAGCAGTACCTGCACCAAATACACGTTCTGAACCATATAAGTCCGTAATGTTCCAATTTTCTATATCAACATTAAAACGTTTTGCATATTTAATGTCTGAATTTATCGGCGACTCTGCATAATCAATTAGATGTGCGCGCAAATCTTTTTCAAAATCATCAAACAATACTTTCGTTTGATCAAAATATTTCGAAACATAGACACGATCTTTATTTTTTATCATTACACCACGGTTAGAATTCACAAACTCTTCACCATTTTCTGCTAACTGATGATAAACTTTGCTCCCTTTATATGCTTCTGAGCGAATATTAGGGCTACCGATATTACCTTGATAAAAACCATACATTACTATAACTTTCTTTTTACCGAATTTCTTAAAAACAATATTCTGTTGTATATCATTTAATGATAATTGATGCCCTGCGACAGTAATAAACTCTTCCTCTAAAATAGATTTATCACCGAACAAAAGATCTTCGGTGTTTCTAACAGGGTAGTGAGAAATGAGTTTCTCAAGCATCGCAGTATTGTATAGGTTTAGCCAATAGGCTAATTGCTCATCCAAACTTAGATCATTGAGAGAAATTTCATCCGGTAAGCTTTCTAAGCTAACACGAATTTTATGAAATCCATCTTTTAATGAAGACTTCGTAACCTCTTCAAAGTAAAAGCGATTAGCCTCTAAGGCTGTATCGTTATTCTTGTGTGCTTTCATCCTTGTGCCTATCGAAGATTGTGAATTTCGTTTTGATCTATCAGACTTGCCAAGGTCAATGACAGTTAATTCAAGAAGGGCATCTAAATCGTCATATGAGACTGTTATGTCTCTATTTAAGCTAAAATCAGAAAATTCATCTGGAAGTTGATAAAAGTCTTGAGCAGCTGATACAGCTGATATTGAGTTATAAATGCCAGCTATGAGTACTATATATTTGAGCATAAGTTTTCCTTTTTTTACTTTATGATTTCATTCACAAAAAAATTCATGGTTAATATTGTTTGTTTTTTAATTTTTAGTTTATAGGTTGTTGTTTTTATTTTAAAACAAAGTAAATAAATAGCAAGTTATTCTATATTTAGACTAAATGAGATGGGAGTGTTGAAATATTGTAAAAAATAATTATCTTTTGACTCATTTTTTTGTGTTTTATACTCAGCTTTTATTTATGTTAATTATATTTAAAGTGAGGTTGATAGGTTGGGTTTTGAGGTATCTTGATGTAATTGTTTCTTCCTAAGTTGACATCTATTTCCAGTGTTTGAATTGTAAAAATCAAAATAGAAGTAGATAAAAGATAGATTAGGGGCGCGGGAGTATTTTAAATAAAATATTTTTCATTGCATTGAGTTTTTAATTTAAGAATGTAATTAAAAACAGTTGAATCAGAGTGTTAGCGATGCTCATCTTAGTCAACATTGTATATAACATATATCCTCAAATTTGGGGAACAAACAGAGTGTTCTAATCACTTTTTTCCAGTCATATTATCTGAGCCTAAATTGTTTTCTTTGTTCAAAAACTGTAAATTCGCTGATTTTAAAGTTAAATAAGTGTTGACCTTTAGCTGTCTGTGATATTAACATCACAATCGCTAGATTGGGTACTAGTGTCTTTTAAAGGTACTTTCGTACTCTTTTGTGAGTAATTAAAACTAATAAAATCATATATAAATATGACCAGGGAGAATCAAATGTTAAATAATAAAATTTCGAAGGCAGTTCGCTTAGCGATAGCTTTTGGTGCTACTTCATCAGCAGCATTTACTGCAAGTTCTTTTGCAGTTGAAGAAGGCGTAAATAAAGTTGAACGGATTGAAGTAACTGGCTCTCGTATCAGCAAGGCTAAACTATCTCAACCAGCACCAATCGTCACTATTAGTGCTGAAGATATTGCTAAATCGGGAACTCCAGATCTTGGGAGCATACTGGCTGAACTTCCAGCTATTGGCTCTACCGATACGCTCATCGGTAATAATGATAGCAATGAGGATGCAGGTGTTAGCTCTGCGGATTTAAGGCGTTTGGGCGCATCAAGAACGTTAGTGCTTGTAAATGGTAAAAGACATGTTGCAGGTGCCCCCGGTTCATCACAAGTCGATTTAAGTACGATACCAGCGGCGCTAATCGAGCGTATAGAGATTATTACTGGCGGTGCATCAGCTATTTATGGTTCAGATGCTGTTTCTGGTGTTGTTAACGTTATATTAAAAGATAATTTTGATGGTCTTCAATTAAATGCGTCAGTTACAAACTCAACTGAAGGAGTTGGTTCTGAAAGCCACTCTATAAGTATTTTAGCAGGTACTGATATTGCTGACGGTCGCGGTAATATGACATTTTTTGTCGGTAAAGATCGTATCCGAGAAGTAATGGCAAATGACCTACGTCAGTCAGATAATTGGGGAACTGTTGATAACCCACTTAGTGAAGGTGAAGAAGATGGAATTCCAGATCGTCTCACTGTACCTCGTGTTATGTCAGAGCGCATTAGCGAAAATGCGGTTTTAAATCCATTTGGAGCCGCTGGAGATATTTATACATTTGCAAACAATGGTTCACCTGAGTTAATGCCAGCGCGTGAATTTACTAATAGTTTGGCTTTTGGTAGTTTCCCTGATGGGTGTCAGTATTGTTTTAAACTTCAGGATTACGAGAATGTGCTACCTGAACTCGAAAAAATAACTGTTGGTTCTACCTTAAATTATAATCTCACTGACAACCACACCTTTTATAGTGACTTTAAATTTGTTCGTTCAGAAATTCAGCAGCAATTTCAACCATCGTTCAGATTTGGTAATGTTGCTATAAATGTCGAAGATAATCCATTTTTAGATGAAGAGTTACGTCAGCAGTTCCTCAATGAGGGAACAACCTCTGTTGCAATGTCTAAATTTTTTGGTGAGTTAGGTAACCGAAGTGCAGATAATAAACGTGAATTATTTAGGTTTGTAGGGGGTATCGAAGGTTTATTTACGCTTGGTGAAACAGATTTTGCTTATGACACCTATTATGTATATGGTCAGACAGATAATCGCCGCAAAACACTAAACGATTTAGTTCCAGACAACTTAGTTGCTGCGCTTGACGCTGTTGTTGACCCTTCAACAGGGGAAGTGGCATGTCGAAGTCAGGTTCCTAGCTTACAAGGTGATGACTATACTGATCCTGCGAGCGTTAATGGTGGTGACTGTACTCCTTATAATCCATTCGGTTATAATCAAGCCTCTGATGGGGCAAAAGATTGGGTTTCTGCAGATGTAACCCGTACAGATAGAATTACTCAAGAGTTAATTGGTGGTAGTATTACTTTTGACACTATGCAGTTCTTTGAACTTCAAGGTGGCGCGATTGGAATTGCAGCTGGTTTTGAGTATAGAGAAGAAACTTCTGAGAGTAATACAGATGAGTTTACTAAAGCCGGGTTCTTAACAAATGCTGCAACTCCAGACTCTTATGGTGAGTTTGATGTTACAGAGGGCTTTATAGAAGTAAGTTTGCCTATATTAGCCGGGTTATCTTTTGCTAAAGAATTAACATTGGATGCAGCATATCGAACTGCCGATTATTCTCATGCTGGAAGTGCAGATGCGTGGAAAGTTGGCTTGTTATATCAACCATTAGATGACATCCGTATTCGTGGTACATATGGCCAGGCGGTACGCGCTCCAAATATTGCAGAAGCATTTAGTCCGCAATCACCTGGTTTTGGTCGAGTTAGCGACCCTTGCGATGCTGATAACATCAATGATAACCCTAACCGTGTTGCGAACTGTGCAACGCTTGGTATTCCAGTTGGTTTTGAAGCGAACGACAACGTTAGCATCGATACTGTTAGTGGTGGTAACCCTGATCTAGAATCAGAGACATCGACTTCATTAACAGTTGGTTTTGTCTGGACCCCAAGTTTTGCTGATAACTTTTCAATGACAGTAGATTACTACGATATTGAGATTGAAGATGCAATTTCATTTATCGCTACTCAAAGCATCGCAGATAACTGTGTCGATGCAGCTGGTGGGCCTGATGAAAGTTTCTGTTCTCAAATTGATCGTGATCCAGTAACTAATGATGTTGACTTGATTCGTTCTGGCTACCTAAATGCTGCAGCACTCACTACTCGTGGTATCGAAGCTGATTTTGATTATGATATGAATCTTTCAGACTTTAACTACAATGGTGAGCTGAAGCTTAACTTATTCGTAAACCACCTACTTGAGCTTGAAAATTTTGAATTCCAAAATCGTCCGGATAAAGTTAATGTAGAAAATGGTGAAGTCGGTGATCCTGAGTGGCAAGCACGTTTATCTGCAACTTACTTAGTTGATGATTATACTATAAATTGGACTACTCGATTTGTAGATCGTTCGGCGCGTATTGATTTATCTCCTGAAGGTGATATTCCAGAAGATCTGAGCCCAGCTTATGTTGGCTCAATGGTTACACATGATTTATCTGCCAGCTATCAGATCCTTGATAGTACTCGAGTAGACCTTGGTATTCGTAACTTGACTGATAAATTGCCGCCAGATTACATTTCAGCTAGCGGTAGTGATGAGGCAATATACGATGTAATTGGTCGTCGATTTTTTGCAAATTTAAGTATTAATTTTTAATTAACTTAACCTTAAAGGGTATCTTTCTATAGGTACCCTTCTTTTAAAACCTAGTTGCATTTAATACTCTTCCTATTTTTTTTGTTCCATACCATTACTTCTAGACACGCGACTAACTAAGTACAATAATCATCGAGGTACTTATGACAAAAATACCATATCAAATTCATATCATTAGACTTAAGTAAGAAGTGCTCTGTTAGCTGCAAAGTCTGTGTTATAGTCACTGCTAGAGAGTAGGGTATTAATAAATCAACGGTTGATGTAATACCAATCTGCATAAAGATTAAGTCAATTTTATCCAGTCTCTAGAGCATATCCTTTTAAATCTGTCTCAGGAACTGAGATGAATTTATTCCATGCTTGCGACACTATTTCTTCATAACCACTAAACACGCGATTAGATAGACAGTGTTGCCGTACCCAACTCCATACTTGCTCTATTGGATTTAACTCCGGCGAATAGGGCGGTAGTCTTATTAGTGCGACATTCTTGAATTCCTGTACGGTACCAAACGCATACCAACCAGCACCATCGGCAATCACTACCGTGTGAAGTCCAGCCTCCGTGGTTTTTGATATTAATTCCATGTGTTGTTTTATAACATCTTTATTGACTACAGGGCTGATCAGCGATTCTGTTACACTACGCCAAATAAGTATCCATACTCAAACTGGTGTTGTTTCGTTGAGCGAGGCCTGTCTCTTGTTTCAGCCCATAAGCGTGTTGTTTGATTTTGTTGCCCAAACTGTGCTTCATCTTGAAACCATACATCAATTCGATCTAGAGGAAGATGTCAAGGGGTGTGAAGGATCGTTTCCACTTGGAACTTTTTTAAAATCCTGTTGGCTTTCTTTTGACTGCTTTGGGGGGCAACTTGTGGTCAAACTAAATACAAGCTTCTTGAGCAGTTTATATATATGGTCGGTGTGATATTTTACGTTGAACTAGGTATAAATATATTGAGCAATATCCTCCCCATTAAGCGATCTCCGTCCGAAGGATGAACTGACTGTTTTATATAGCGAGAAAGTATATCCCATTATTGTAAGGCTGACTTGACTGGACGACCTGTGTTCAGTTTTATCTAGCTCTTCAACGCCACGATTAAGATAGTTTGAGACCCATTTATTAACATTACTACGTGCTATATTTAGCCGTATCGCAATATTGATTCTGTTTTACCCTCTTAAAATAATGAGAGAGCAAGAAAACGTATACGTTTTCTTGCATTCGATTCTTTGCGTGATAAGGCTAAAAGTTGTTTAGATTTTTCTAAGTTCAATTTAGTAAAAGGTAAATAAGTAATGATACGCTAATTAGATCACATAAATTGCTAGATGCAACGGGTAATCATTTTAGGCAGTTAATCTAATGCCACCTTCTTTAGAAGGTGGATCTTTTAATTAAAAGTTAATGTTATTTGGGAAGAATATTAAGTCTCCCAAATATTCATCATTACTATAAGGTATTAATTTACTGCTGCGTAAAAACAACCAAAACCGGGCAGGGTGAGGGTGTGTCCTTCTACAGTACCATTGTGGTGCTGAAGTTCTACATGGGGAACAATGTTAGTGTGCTGAATATCGAGGCTTGCCGATTCCTGTGCTAAGTTAAATACGCATAACATTGTTTGTCCTGCAAAGTGGCGATAGAAGGCAAGCAATGGCTCTGGCGTGTTAATAAATTCGATATCACCTTCAAGTAAAATAGCTTGTTCTTTTCGCCATGCCATAAAGTGACGGAAGGCATTTAAAATTGAATCACGATCGTTATCTTGCTCATTAACAGCTTGCAGCTTGTGGTTTTGATCAACCGGTAACCACGGCTTTGTAGTTGAAAAACCAGCCTGCTCGCAGTCGTTATTATGCCAAGGCATTGGTGTACGACAGCCATCACGGCCTTTAAAGTTAGGCCAAAAGGTGATGCCGTAAGGGTCTTGTAAGTCTTCAAATGCAACACTTGCTTCACCTAAGCCTAACTCTTCACCTTGATACATACACACACTACCGCGCAGTGATGCAAGCAAAGCGCTGAGCATTTTACATTGTGCTGGGTTGATGGTGTTATCACTGCTCCAACGACTTGCTACACGCTCTACATCATGGTTGCTAAACGCCCAACACGGCCAGCCTTCAGTCATTCGCTCTTCAAGTGTTTTTACCGTAGTGCGGATGTATTCACTGCTGTAGTCATTGGTTAATAGCTCAAAGCTGTAACCCATGTGTAGTTTGTCACCACCGGCGGTGTATTCAGCCATAGTAGCAAGCGAGTCTTCCGATGATATTTCACCTAAAGACACTGTGCCTGGGTATTTATTAAGCAAGGCACGAATATCTTGCATAAAGCTGATGTTTTCAGGCTGGGTATTGTTGTAGTGATGGTATTGAAATGCGTATGGGTTGTCTTCACTAAAGCCTCTGCCTTGGCGTTTTTCAGGTGGCTTAGCAGGGTTATCGCGTAGTTGTGCATCGTGATAGCAAAAGTTGATCGCATCTAATCTAAAACCGTCCACACCCTTTTTCAGCCAAAACTCAACGTTATCTAATACAGCTTGGCGTACATCTGGATTATGAAAGTTAAGATCCGGTTGCTCAGTAAAAAAGTTATGCAAATAATATTGACCACGGCGTGGTTCCCACTGCCAAGCAGGACCACCAAAAATAGAGAGCCAATTGTTAGGTTGTGTGCCATCAGGCTTTGCATCAGCCCACACATACCAATCAGAACGGTCATTAGTTTTATCTTCACGACTATCTAAAAACCATTGGTGTTGATCAGATGTATGACTTAAAACTTGGTCAATAATAATTTTAATATCACGTTGATGGGCTTGTGCAATTAGCTCATCAAAGTCGTTAAGATCACCAAATAGTGGGTCTACGTCGCGATAATCACTTATATCGTAGCCAAAATCTTTCATTGGAGATTTAAAGAAAGGAGAGATCCAAATAGCATCAACACCCAGACTTTTAATATAGTCCATGCGGCTGATGATCCCTTTTAAATCACCAATTCCGTCACCGTTGGTATCTTGAAAACTGCGCGGATAAACCTGATAAATCACTGCGCCTTTATACCACTGCTGTTGAGCCATTTTTTTCTCCATCGTGACAACACTGCCCATTTTACCCTAGCAATTATTGCTGTTTAGAAATGGTGTGTTCGTAATCTTGTTAGCAGTTCGATTAAAACGAACTGCGTTATTTTTTAAAAAGCATACGTGAAGGGCTTGATACTGTAAAAAGGATACATACGTATGCATGCTAAATAGATCGCTTTGACAAGGAAAACAGTCTCAGAAAAACCTATTAACAAAGGTATGTGTTCGGCAAATGAATGTTTACCAATTCTCGTTTTCGTATCATTAACAAAGTAGTAAATCCAACTTGGTGCATATTCTATGGGTTCTGTAGCGTTATGGTGTAGCGCCATTAATGGTCTTACCAATTGTCATTCAGAAAAAGGGGCGACTGAAACGCGCATGTAAAGTGTGAATACACTAATAATTAAGGTCTTAAACTGTAAATTACCGCATTAAAGGAACCCGAAGCAGTGAATATTTCTTTTATAAAATAGAATGCTCAACTGCCCCATCTTTATATCTATAAAAACAAGGTGTTGCCATTATTTTTGTGAATTATTTGTTAAGGTTGTTGGTTTTGCACTAACCTGAATACGTATGCATAAGGTTGTTAATAAAATAAGGCGGGCGTTAATATTCGTCCTGACAACAAAATAGCTAACAAATGGTTTTGCTTCTATCACAAGCAACTCGCTAAAAGTTAGTAAATATAAAATTGGGTAACGGGAAACACATCATGTCTATGTTCAAACCAAGTATATTAACAATTGCACTTGCAACCGCAGGTATTAGCAGTTTCGCTTCACACGCACAAGAAGAGCAGCCCACCGCAAAGAATGACGTTGAAGTCATTGAAGTTAAAGGTTTTCGTGGCAGCGTAGTTGAGTCAATCAATACAAAACGTTTTTCATCAGAAGTGGTTGAATCTATTTCTGCAGAAGATATTGGGAAACTGCCGGACTCTTCAATTGCCGAATCAATCGCACGTTTACCAGGTTTGACCGCGCAGCGCCTAGATGGCCGTGCCAGTCGTGTAAGCGTTCGTGGTTTTAGTGAAAACGAAAGTGCAACAACCTTTAATGGTCGTGAGCAGGTATCGATTGGGGACAATCGTGGTGTTGAGTTTGACCTTTACCCATCTGAAATAATGAGCGGTGTAACCGTATATAAAACACCAAACGCAAGCTTAGACGCAGAAGGTATTGCAGGTGTTATCGACATGCAAACCGTAAAACCTTTAAGTAAAGGTGAGCGCGTGATCATGTTTAATGGTCAATTAGAGCAAACTGGTTTCGATAAGTTAAACCCAGACGGTGATGATCAAGGTTTCCGCGGTACGGTGTCGTATATTGACCAATTTGCAGATGACACAATCGGTGTCGCATTCGCATACAATACCATGAGCTCACCAAACCAAGAAAAACGCTGGAACTCATGGGGTTATCCTGAGTTTACAGAAGACAGTGGCCAGACATACTCTATCTTAGGCGGTGCTAAGCCATTTGTACGTTCATCAACCCTTGAGCGTGACTCGGCAATGCTTGTTATAGAAGCAGCGCCAACTGATCGCTTAAATATGACGTTTGATGCGCTCTATGTTGATTTTAGTGATGAGAAAATTCTTCGCGGTATTGAAGTGCCTTTTGCCTGGGGCCAAGGAACAATAGATCCAACCTCTGTGGTAGTTGATCCTGAAAGTGGTTTTATCACCAGTGCTGTAACGCAAGGTCAACGTGTTGTTGTACGTAACGACTACGAAGAACGAAATGCAGAGTTAACTCAGTTTGGATTCAATACAAAATACGATATTAGCGATGATTGGTCAGTTGAGTTTGATGCGAGCCGCTCTGAAGTAGAGCGCCAAATTTGGAGTATCGAAAGCTATTCAGGTACTGGCCGTGGAGATAATAATGGTGTTGCTGAGAACATTGGTTATGTGTTTGATGGTGGTAATACAGGTGCGCAGTTCTCACATGAACTCGATTACAGTGATTACGGCTTAATTCAATTAGGTGGCCCATTATCATGGGGTGCAAGTAAAGCACTTAACCTCAAGTATGGCTTAATTGATGAAGACAATAATGACATTTCAGGTTATAAAGACCAAGCACAAGATGGCTTTATAAATGCGCCAGAAATTAATGATGAGTTATCAACATTAAAACTCGCGGCAAGCAAAGTGCTAGATAATGAATACATTAGCAAAATTAATTTTGGTATGTCTTATCGAGACCGTGAAAAAAGTAAAAAGTCTGAAGGTTACTTCATGACACTTTCTGGCTTCTCAGTTGATAACCCAGGTATGGTTTCTGTACCAGAGCAGTATCGTTTAGGTTCTGCAAGCCTCGATTTCATCGGGATGGGCGATATGATAGCTTATGATACGAACGCTCTTGTAAATGACGGTTATTATGATCTACTTCAAGAGAGCCTAAATGATCCTAAGCATCTTACTCGTTCGTGGACAGTACAGGAAAAAGTAACCGCATTTTTCGTTCAAGCTGATATTAATGCAGAACTTGGCTCTATTCCAGTAACTGGTAATGTGGGCGTACGTTATGTAAAAACGGAACAATCCTCTCAGGGTTATGAAGCAACAAGCGTGAATGGGTTGGTACAAGCAATCCCAACAGATGTTAGTCATGATTATTCACATATTTTACCAAGTTTAAACTTATCGTTTGCTATTGATGAAGATCAAACTATTCGCTTTGGTGCTGCAAAAACAATCTCTCGTGCACGTCTTGATGAAATGCATGCTTCATTGGAAACTAGTTTTAGTTCAGTACAGCCTGATGACAGTGGTAATTATTGGACAGTTTCAGGTGGAAACCCAAAGCTTGAACCGAAAGAAGCAACTGGTTTTGATTTAAGCTACGAAAACTACTTTGACGCTGAAGGTTATTTTTCAGCAGCATTTTTCTACAAAGATATAACTCAATGGATTTTTGACGATAATTACACGGTTGATTTATCTGGCAAGCCAAATCCTGCTACAGGTGAAGTACCTCCAGTAGATCAGCAAACAGGTACTCGTTCAAGTAAAGTAAACGGTGGTGGTGGTGACCTTTGGGGTTATGAGCTTGCTCTTACGCTACCATTTAATATCTTCCATTCATCGCTTGATGGCTTTGGCATAATTGCCAGCCATACTGGTGTAGAGCAAGATATCCAAGATCAAAAAGGGAATGAGTACGAGTTACCAGGCTTATCAGACCAAATTGATAGCTTAACAGTTTACTTTGAACGCAGTGGTTTCCAAGCACGTACCAGCATGCGTAAACGCAGCGACTTTAAAGGTGATATTTACGGCGCAGGTTTTGAAACAACACAAGTTGATATTAAAGGCGAAACCATTTGGGATGCACAAGTTGGTTATGACTTTGGTGAAGGTGGTGTAGAAAGCTTAGATGGCTTAAGCGTAACCTTCCAAGTACAAAATATCACTGAAGAACCGTTTGTATCATTACAAGGTGATAGTGACTTACAAGTACGTGATTACCAAGATTACGGCCGTACGTTCTTACTTGGCTTTAGTTACAAGCTATAACATTCTTTAGCGTTGAAAGGCCCTTGTGATTTGTTTTACAAGGGCTTTTTTATATCGCTGAGCTACACTGACAGTAATGTTTTACGGTGGATAAGTGAATGCAACAGCAAAAAGTTAAACAGCTGGTTATTGCCGGTGGCGGCACTGCAGGGTGGATAACAGCAGCCTTACTCAATAAAGTGCTAGGTAACATAGTTAATATTACCCTGATTGAATCTGATCAAATTGGCACTGTGGGAGTGGGTGAAGCGAGCATTCCGCCTATTCAACATCTTAATGCCGCGTTAGGAATTCGAGAACGTGAATTTATTAACGCCACCCAGGCGACGATTAAACTGGGTATTGAGTTTGAAAACTGGCGAGCACCAAGTCACAACTACATGCATGCTTTTGGTGATATAGGGAAAGACTTCCCGTTTTGTGATTTTTATCATTATTGGCTGAGAGCTCGGCAACAGGGCAGTAGTGCCGACTTTTGGGATTTTTCGCTTAATTATCAAACGGCCAAACAGCATAAATTCACCCATTTAAAACATATACCTAATACCCCGCTTAGTGGTTTAAATTACGCTTATCACTTTGACGCTACCTTGTACGCTGAGTTTTTAAAAGAACTCACGATTACGCGAGGTGTTAAGCGCATTGAAGGTAAAATTGCGGATGTTAAGCAATGTGTCGATACCGGTTTTGTGCAAGCGCTTGCACTTTTAGATGGGCAAACAATCACCGGTGATTTATTTATAGATTGCACGGGCTTGAGTGCATTGCTTATCGAGAAGACCCTAAACACAGGTTTTGAAGATTGGTCGCACTGGTTACCGTGCGACAGCGCTATTGCAGTGCAAACTAAAAGTACAACTGAGCCTGTGCCGTATACTCGCTCAATTGCTCACGATGCGGGTTGGCAGTGGCAAATCCCGTTACAACACCGTGTTGGTAATGGTTTAGTGTATTCAAGTCGTCACATAAGTGATGAGCAAGCTAAACAGCAATTACTGGATAATATATCGGGCGAGCAGATCACAGAGCCACGGGTTATTCGTTTTAAAACGGGGCGCAGGCTCAAGCAATGGCATAAAAATGTGGTAGCGATTGGTTTATCAAGTGGCTTTTTAGAGCCGTTGGAATCGACCAGTATCCATTTAATCCAAAGCGCTGTAACTCGGTTAATTAAGTTATTCCCCCATCGTGGCATTGAGCAATCCTTGGTCGCTACATATAACCTGCAAAGTAAAGTGGAAGTGCAACGCATTCGTGATTTTATCATTTTGCACTACAAACTTACTGAGCGCACAGATAGTGCGTTTTGGCGTCAATGTAAGCACATGAGTATTCCTGACTCATTACAAACTAAAATCGATTTATTTAAAGATACCGGCAAAATTATACGTGAAGACGATGAGCTATTCGCCGAAGTTGCTTGGCAGCAAGTGATGATAGGGCAAGGGCTTGAAGCGCAAGATTATCACCCCTTAGCTGATGTTTTGAGCGATGAACAATTGACTGAGCTCTTTAGTAATTTAAAAACCTTGATCAGCGGTACCGTCAATCAATTACCCACACACAGTGAATTTTTAGCGAGGATGAAAAATAATTAATATGAAATCACTCATTCAAATCTGTTTAGCAAGCACACTTGTAGCTATGTGCTTTAATCTTAATGCCATGACAATATCGCCACAAAACTGGTGGACAGGTATGAAAAGCAATCAGCTACAAATTATGCTGCATGAGCCAAATATTGCTAAACAGCAATGGCAACTTGAACCGCATGCTGGTGTTGAGCTTACCAGCACCACGCGAACTGATAATCCAAATTACGCGTTTTTAAATCTTGAAATTAAACCCAGCGCTAAGCCCGGTGTTTTAGTTTTTAGTAGCAAATCAGGGGAGCGTTTTGAATACTCACTACTTGCACGCAAAGCAAAGAGCAGTCAACGTAATGGTTTTAATAGCAGCGACACCATTTATTTAATTAACCCGGATCGCTTTGCTAATGGCGATAGCAGTAACGACACCGTACAAGGCATGATAGAAGCAGCCAATCCAAGTGAGCGAGGTGGGCGTCATGGTGGTGATATTCAAGGTATCATTAACGCACTGCCGTATTTACAAAAGCTTGGCGTAACGCAGCTTTGGTTAACTCCGCCACTTGAAAATGACATGCCTAGCTATTCGTACCATGGCTATGCGATTACTGACTTTTACAACATAGATCCACGTATGGGCTCAAATGAGTTGTATCGCGAGTTATCAGCGAAAGCGAAACAACGCGGCATTGGCATGGTAATGGATTTAGTGCTTAACCACTTTGGTTCAGAGCATGAATGGATGAGTGATAAGCCTACGGCTGATTGGATAAATTTTAACGGTGACTTTGCAAACGGCAAACATGCAACAAGCCATGCACGGCAAACAATTCAAGACCCGCATGCCAGTGAGTTTGATAAACGCCAGTTTAGTGATGGCTGGTTTGTAGCCACAATGCCAGATCTAAACCAGCGCCAACCATTACTTGCAACTTACTTAATTCAAAATGCTATTTGGTGGATTGAATACGCCGACTTAAGCGGTATTCGCGTTGATACCTACTCATATTCAGACAAAACCTTTTTAGCCAATTGGACCAAAGCAATCATGACTGAATACCCACAATTTAATATTGTTGGTGAAGAGTGGACCTCAAACCCAGCCATTGCCTCATATTGGCAAGCGGGCAAAGTTAATAACGATGGTTACACCTCAAGTCTGCCAAGCGTAATGGATTTTTCATTACAAGAGGCTCTGATCCAAGCACTTAATGAAGAAGAAAGCTGGAGCACTGGCTGGGTAAAAGTGTATCAATCAATCGCTAATGATTTTTTATACCCAAATCCAGATAACTTACTGGTGTTTGCTGATAACCACGACATGAGCCGAGTGTACACAGAGCTTAAACAAGATCTTGCTAAAACTAAAATGGCGATGACTATGTTGCTTACCACCCGTGGTATTGCGCAAATGTACTATGGTACAGAAGTGCTGCTTGATAATACTGGCAGTAACGACCATGGTGATATTCGTATTGACTTTCCAGGTGGTTTTAAAGCTCAGCAAAGTAACGCATTTACAGGGCAAGGTTTAACAGCTGAGCAAACTGAGATGCACAAAACCATCACCACTTTACTTAATTTTAGAAAACAAAGCCCAGCCATAGCAAATGGGAAGCTTACTCACTTTAGTCCTAAAGATGGCGTTTATAGCTATGCAAGAACCAATAAGCAACAAACTGTAATGGTATTTTTAAATAAAAACACCGCAGCAACGAGCTGGTCATTAGCGTATATGCAAGAGGTAATAGGGCAACATAAACGGGCCACAAATCTTTTTACTAACCAAGCAATTAGCTTAACGGATGCAGTGACATTGGCGCCAATGAATGCCACAGTCTTGATAATTGAATAAAGCCTGTGTGAATACGTATGCAGCTACTGTCAGTCAGTGGCTGTTCACTTTAGTATTAAATTTATAATAAAAATGACGTTTTATTAAAACGTCTAGCAAGTATGAGTATTATGACAACAAACAACACAACATTAAGCACACTCAAATATGGCTCATTGATATTAGCCAGCAGCTTATTTCTGGGAGCGTGCTCAGAAGAGCCAACGGTTAATGATCAGGAGCAAGCAACGCAACAGCAAACCACAGTGCATTCAAAGCCCGTAGTGTACCAAGTATTCACTCGTTTATTTGGTAATACCCAGACAACCAATATACCGTGGGGAACCAAAGAGCAAAATGGCGTCGGCAGATTCAGCGATTTTAACGATACTGCGTTAACAGGGATCAAAGAGCTTGGTACAACTCACATTTGGTATACAGGTGTGCTTCATCACGCGCTGGTGGGGGATTACAGCCAATATGGTATAAGCCAAGACGATCCTGATGTTGTCAAAGGCCGTGCAGGCTCTCCTTATGCTATTAAAGACTACTACGATGTAAACCCCGATTTAGCAATCAACCCTGAGCGTCGCCTTGAAGAATTTACTGCGCTGATTGAACGTACCCATAAGCATGGTATGAAAGTAGTCATTGATATTGTGCCAAATCATGTGGCACGCCATTATAAATCTACCGCTAAACCTATGGGAGTGAAAGATTTTGGTGAGCAAGACGACACTAGCCTTGAGTATGCCCGCGATAACAACTTTTACTACGTTACTGGGCAGTCATTTCAAGTACCAACCAGTGAAAATTACCAAGTACTTGGCGGTAATACCCACCCACTTGCCGATAACTTATTTGATGAAACCCCAGCCAAGTGGACCGGCAATGGTGCCCGTGCTGCCAAGCCCGATATGAACGACTGGTACGAAACAGTTAAAGTTAATTACGGCGTAAAACCCGACGGTAGTTACGATTTTCCAACGCTACCTGCCGATTACGCAAATAAAGATTTACGTGAGCACTTTGAATTTTGGCAAGACAAAGACCTACCTAACAGCTGGTATAAATTCCGTGATATCGCCCTTTATTGGTTAGACAAAGGGGTTGATGGTTTTCGCTATGATATGGCGGAAATGGTGCCGGTGGAGTTTTGGAGCTTTTTAAATTCATCAATCAAAATGCACAGCCCTGAAGCATTCTTATTAGCGGAAGTGTATAACCCAGATTTATACCGCCCTTATATCCAGCAAGGTAAAATGGACTATCTATACGATAAAGTCGGCTTTTACGATACTTTAAAAGGCGTGATGCAAGGCAAGCAAGCCGCGGCGAGTATTTTTACACCTCAAAACGAGGTTGCTAATATTGAGCAGCACATGCTGCACTTTTTAGAAAACCACGACGAGCAACGTATCGCCAGTCCTGACTTTGCCGGTAATGCAGCAAAAGGTAAGCCTGCGCTGGTGGTATCCAACTTGATAAGCCGTTCACCAACACTGTTATATTTTGGCCAAGATGTAGGTGAAGATGGCTCTGAAAATGCCGGTTTTGGTCAACCGACTCGCACCAGTATATTTGATTACATTGGCGTCCCTGCACACCAAGCGTGGATGAACAACGGCAAGTTTGATGGCGGCGCATTAACGGCCGAGCAAACTCAGTTACGCGACTATTACAAAGCAGTTATGGCATTGAGTAAACACCCCGCTGTTGTTGCCGGTGACATGCAACCGCTCACGGTGACAGGGAGTGACCAAGTGGCCGCGTTTAGCCGCAGTATTGGCCAACAACACATTTGGGTTGTTAGTAACTTTGCAGAGCAAGCGGTGACAATAGACATTGCTGTGCCATTAACTTCATTACAACCACTCAATGCAAGCAAGGTTCAATTACTTGATTTACTAGAAGCACATCAAAACGCCTTTATTAGCATCAACGAACACGGCGCACAAATCAGTTTAACGTTAAATGCGCTTAGCAGTGCAGTATTGACCACTGGAGCACATAATGAAAAATAACAAACCGACCTTAAGCTTTTGGCAAATATGGAACATGTGCTTTGGTTTCTTAGGTATTCAATTTGGTTTTGCACTGCAAAACGGTAACGTTAGCCGTATATTTCAAACGTTAGGTGCAAATATTGATGACATTCCCATCTTATGGGTTGCAGCACCACTTACAGGTTTAATCGTACAGCCAATTATTGGTTACTGGAGCGATAAAACGTGGGGCAAATTGGGGCGCCGTAGACCGTTCTTTTTATATGGCGCAATTTTAACCACGTTAGCGTTATTTATCATGCCTAACTCACCAACACTGTGGATAGCTGCGGGAATGCTGTGGATCATGGACGCCTCTATCAACGTCACCATGGAACCGTTTCGAGCATTGGTCAGCGATAATTTGCCAACTAAACAGCGTGCAACCGGCTACGCCATGCAAAGCTTTTTTATTGGTGTGAGCTCGGTGGTTGCCTCAGCATTACCGTGGATGATGACCAACTGGTTTGATATTTCTAATATTGCCCCGGTTGGGCAAATTCCAGAGTCTGTAAAATTCTCCTTTTACTTTGGTGCCGTTGTCTTACTTGTTGCGGTATTTTGGACTGTGTTTACCACCAAAGAATATTCACCAGAGCAGCTTGAGCAATTTAATGATCATGTTGAGCAAGCATCTGTAACAACAACCAGTAAACAAGTTAACTTTAACAAAGGTGGGGCAATATTCACTGTGCTTGGTCTCGCTATCTTACTAATTGTATTAAGCCTTTCTCTTGAAAAAGAGCTTTACTTACTTGCTGCTGGCTTAACCAGTTTTGGCATCATCCAATTTATTGCAGGCCAGTTACAACGACAAAACAAAACTAATAATGGCTTTTATCAAGTGGTGAATGATGTGTTCATTATGCCAGAGGCCATGAAGCAGCTTGCTTGGGTGCAGTTTTTTAGTTGGTTTACGTTATTTGCGATGTGGATCTATACCACCTCAGCGGTAACCAGTTTTCATTATGGCAGTAGCGATACCAGTTCGGCTGCTTACAATGATGGCGCTGATTGGGTGGGTATTTTATTCGCCGCCTATAACGGTTTTGCGGCATTGGCAGCATTGTGTATCCCGATCATCGTAAAGCGTGTGGGATTAAAATTAGCCCATGCCATAAACCTTGTATTAGGGGCTTTAGGTTTGGCGAGTTTTATATTTATCAACGATCCTAGCTTATTAATTTGGCCAATGATTGGCGTGGGCTTTGCGTGGGCGTCTATTTTATCACTGCCTTATGCGATGCTGAGTTCATCGGTGCCGAGTAAAAAAATGGGTGTGTATATGGGGATCTTTAACTTTTTTATTGTGATCCCGCAATTACTTGCCGCTAGTGTACTTGGGCTAATATTACGCCACTTTTTTGATAATCAACCAATTTATGCATTAGTGCTGGGTGCGGTGTCGTTTTTACTCGCAGCCGTTGCGGTACTGCGCGTCAAACACACGCAGTAAAACGAGTCGTTAGCTAAAAACAAATAGATTAAAGGGTTTAAAATGAATAAATACAACATCATCACCACAAGTTTATTAATGCTTGGCTTAACAGCCTGTAGCTCTGAGCAAGCCTTAACCGAAACAGCTAAAGTAACACAACAACTTACGGCACCGGGCGCGCCAGGCGCTGAACCATTTTGGGCTTACTCAGGTAAAACCGGTATTGGTACATCTTACGAGCAATATGAAAACGGTCATTACAGCGATAATGCGCCAACGGGCGCAGTGTCAAAAGTATGGTTCTCAATTGCGAAAGGCATGATCACCGAAACCATGTTTGGGCTTATTCACCAAGCGCAAATTAAGGACATGCAGTTTGTTGTGGTAGGTCAAGACTTTACCGTAACAGAAGCCGACGACCTTGATGTAACAATTGACTACTTATACAAAGATGAGGCAGGGCGTCCACTGTCACTGGCTTACAAAGTAACAAGCAGTGACAAGCAAGGTCGCTTTAGCCTAGAAAAACACATATTTACTGACCCAGACGGCCAAACCTTATTTGTTCGCAGTATTTTTAATACTGAGCTTGAGGGTGTTAAAGCCTACGTAACGGTTAACCCTTACATCAATAATAACGGCCTTGATGATTTTGCTAAAACCACTGAGCAAGGGCTAGTAGCATGGCAAGGCGATAGTTACTTATCGCTACAAGGTGCAAAACCGTTTAAACAAACCAGTGTTGGTTTTACTGGTAAGAGCGATGGTTTAAGCGAGCTTAAAGCAACTCAGCAATTAGCAACCGTGTATAAAAATACCGGTGAGCAATCAGGTAACGTAAGTTTACTTGCCGAGTTGGGTGAGATTGGCAAAAACAGCCAGTTTGATTTAACCCTGAGTTTTGGTAACAACCAGCAAGCAAGTTTTAAAGAAGGTAAAGCGAGTTTAGCCCGCGGTTATCAGCACGTACTTGATAACTACAACGGCAAAGGCGAGGCATTGGGCTGGCAAGATTATTTACAAAGCCTTGCACCGCTTAATACCATGACTGCACAAACAGCCGATAATGGAAAATTACTTTACACCAGTGCCATGGTGCTAAAAGCGCAAGAAGACAAAACTCATGCCGGTGCGTTAATCGCGTCGCTTTCAAACCCATGGGGCGAAACGGTGTCGGCTAAAACAGGCTCTACCGGTTATAAAGCCGTATGGGTACGTGACTTTTACCAAGTGGCGATGGCATTTATGGCCATGGGCGATACCCACACTGCAAAAACCGCATTCGAATACCTTGAAAAAGTACAAGTGAACAGTAAAACGCCGGGTAATAATGGCGATACAGGCTGGTTTTTACAAAAAACGCATGTTGATGGCGAGCTTGAGTGGGTAGGCGTGCAGCTTGATCAAACCGCGATGCCGATTATGCTAGCGTGGAAGCTTCACCAAGCAGGTGTATTAACTGATGGCGAGCTCACAGATTGGTATGGGCGTATGTTAAAGCCCGCGGCTGATTTTTTAGTGGACGGCGGCCTTGCTAAAATTTTATGGAACGACATACAAATAACACCACCGGCCACACAACAAGAGCGCTGGGAAGAGCAAGAGGGTTATTCACCGTCAACCAGCGCAGCGGTTATAGCGGGTTTAATTACCGCCGCCGACATTGCCAAAATGGCGGGTGATGAGGCCAATGCTAAGCGCTACCTTGCAACCGCAAAAAGCTATAATGCCGACATTGAAAACACCATGTTTACAACCCAAGGCAACCTTGACTCAAAAGCAAGCGACGGCGAATATTTCATTCGTATTGGCCAAGATAAAGACGCCAATTCAAACACTAAAATTAGTGCCAATAATGGCCGTGAAGGCTTTAATAAAAAGCAAATTCTCGATGGCGGCTTTTTAGAGCTAGTACGTTATGGCGTACGCGATGCACTTGCCCCTAGCATTGTTAAAACCTTACCTGAGTATGATGATCAAAGCTTAGAAGATAACTTGCAAGTGCATTACACATTTGAGTTTGCCGACGGCTCAGGCACTTTCTCAGGCTATCGCCGCTATGGTAACGACGGTTACGGTGAAGACGAAGTAACGGGCGCAAACTACGCTGAAGGCGGCATAAAAACCCCAGGGCAACGTGGGCGAGTATGGCCGTTTTTTACCGGCGAGCGAGGTCATTATGAAATTGCCGCCGCTAATGCCACAAATAGCTTCGATGCCACTAAGCAAAACGCCATCAAAAACACCTATGTAAAAGGTATGGAAACATTTGCTAACCAAGGGTTTATGCTACCAGAGCAAGTATGGGATGGCGTAGGGGTTAACAAAGCAGGATATAAGCTAGGCGAGGGCACCAACTCAGCCACACCACTGGCGTGGACCCATGCTGAATACATCAAACTACTTCGTTCATTACACGACAAGCAAGTGTGGGATCATTACCCCGTGGTTGAACACGCACTGCAATAACCTTTTCTAGCAAATGACTAGCCGTAGTCACATACGGCTAGGTGCATTTATTAAAATAATAACGGAGATGAAATGAAAACCTTTACCTTGAGTGCGTTGGCCCTCGCTTTAATGTTAACGGGCTGCCAGAGCGCACCTACAACTAACACACAAAATACTAATACAGCCGCTACGGCGCAAATCAGTGCCGAACAACACGCCACGCCATGGTGGCAAAGTGCGATATTTTATCAAATTTGGCCACGCAGCTTTTATGACAGCGACGGTGATGGCCATGGCGATTTTAACGGCATGACCAAAAAATTGCCGTATTTACAAGAGTTAGGTGTCAATGCTTTATGGTTGACCCCCATGTTTGAAGCGCCATCTTACCATGGTTACGACTTTACTGAGTTTTACCAAGTAGAAAGCGACTACGGTAGCATGGCAGAATTTGAAGCCTTTATACAAGCCGCTGACGACAAAGGCATGAAGGTGGTACTTGATTTAGTGATTAACCATATTTCAAGTGAGCACCCATGGTTTAAACGCTCTGCAAACGGCGAGCGCCCTTACAGTGACTACTTTGTGTGGCGTGACGACTTGCCAAAAGCGGGCAGTGGCTGGGGCCACGCATGGAGCGATAACGACAAGCCAGATGCGGTATGGCATTGGAGTGAAACCCGTCAGCAATATTACTATGGCGCATTTGGTGCCAGCCAACCTGATTTAAATTTACGCCACCCCGACGTGATTGCCGAAATGGAAAAAATGGCCAAGTTTTGGCTCGATAAAGGCGTAGCAGGCTTTAGATTAGACGCAGTACGCTTTGCCATGGAAAGCGGCGGCAATGCGCAAGCCGACACCGATGAAACCATTGCTTACTGGCAGCACTTTAATCAGTATGTAAAAAGTGTTGATCCAGACGCGTACTTAGTCGGTGAAGCATGGGCCGATATTCCTGTTGCAGCAAAATATTACGGCGATGGCAAAGGGCTCGATCAAGGTTTTGACTTTGAAGTGGGCTATAAAATCCTTGGCTTATTAAAGCCTGATGCCAGTGGCGAAGCGCAATTTGGCACTATGCAGTCTAACCAGCAAAAAAATACGGTTGATGCCAATGTGTTAAAACAAAACTTACAACAGCGTATTGACTCGAGCGCACCACTTGACTTTTTTGCGCCGTTTTTAACCAATCACGACCAAGAGCGAGTGGCTTATCAGCTAGCAGAGCATGACGACAAGGCAAAGCTTGCCGCCGCCATGTTATTTAGCTCACCGGGCACCCCTTATATTTACTACGGTGAAGAAATTGGCTTAACACAAGGTGGCACAGGTCACGACGTTTATAAACGCGCGCCAATGCAATGGAATAACAGCAATCAAGCCGGCTTTACCACAGCTAAAAACAGTTGGGTTGAACAAAGTGAATTGTTTGGTGATGATTTTGCAAGCTGGTGGCCAGCATTTTTAGCCGAGCAACTTGCAGCAGCAGATCGCAGCGTAGCCGCCCAGCAAGCACAGCCAGACTCTATTTGGCAGCTATATAAATTATTAATCGCGCAGAAAAAACAGCGCCCAGAGCTCGGCATTAAAGGCAGTTATGCGTTAACCCAACACAACAACGGCCTGGTTGAAATAACCCGTGAGTTAAACGGCAGTAAAAGTGTGTTCGTGCTTAATTTAAGTGCTAACCCACAAACGATTGCTAACATTGCTCGAGACGGTTTAACCGCTAACTGGCAACATGACCTCAATGGCGAACAACTCGCAGCTTATGGTTTGTTGTTACTAAACAACACACTGTAAATAAAATCCACCCATTGGGGCTAACATACGTAAGCCCCTTTTGGTGAAAAAGGCTAATCATATTACCCCACAGTTGTAGCGCATTTTAATGTCATTACCAATATAAAGCACTGTATAAGTATACCGTCTAGTTGTTTTGCTCCCATTTTCAAGAAAATGAGCGACGAGCGCATTTTCTCTTTTCTGAATATCTTTAGTACCAATAAAAAATTATAGTTGGCAATGCATTAAGTTATTTGTTAAGAATAGATTTATTATATACATGAGCGTGGCATCGGCAGAAAGATGCGCGGCGCGCTTACTATAAAATGTTATATGGAGTAGCAATGGCTCAACGAAGTTTTGATGCATTCAAATTATGGAAAGACGCTCAGCTAAAGTTTGATTACTACATGGTGGGCTTAATTGCAGCTGTATTTACATACACCGCAAGTAAATTTATACCTCAAAAAATAGCTTTCTCTCAGAACTCTTTCGAGCTATTAGCTGTTGTATTTTTGGCTATATCTTTCTATCTAGGACTCAAACGGTTAGAAATTGATTTAGTCATTCAAACAATTTCTTTAAAAAAAACTGAAAATACAGAAATGCTTCATGTTGCTCGCCAAAATGTATTATCTGGCGGCTCTCAGAATTTAGATGATGGTACATACATTTCAGTTGAAGAAGCTGAGAAAAGGGCAATTGAGTGTCAAGAGATCAAAGCTAAATTAGATGAAGCGCTTAAAGTCCAAGCCAAGAAAAGTGAAAAACTGTTTAAATTTAGAAACCGAGCATTGGCTATTGCTCTGTTTCTTATTGTATTTTCAAAGGTTCTGGGTGTTTACTTCATATAACAAGTCAATAATGGCATGGACGCAAAAGGAGGAAAAATAGGAAGGAGGAAAAATAGGACAGGCACATTTCTTTTTCCTATCAATGCCCATTGCATTGACGGTGAAATCGACATTGAAAACCAATTTCACGAGTTTGTTGCGGATAAACCAGCCTGGTTGAAAATTGGTGATAACGCTCAGCAATTTGAAGCACACCCAAACTAAAGAGCGAAAATAAACAAGGTGGTACTGGATAATGTTTAAGGAATATCGGATGAAGTATGTGTGGCTATCTGTGGCGCTTTTGCTGTCTGCGTCGGCTCTGGCAGTAGATAATAACGCTCAGCAAGGCTTACCCTTGTTAGCAGGACCTTATCTTGGCCAGGTACCGCCAGGTTTAACACCGAAGAAATTTGCCCCGGGTTATGTTTCAACCCGGCATCGCGACTTTAGCGGCTCGTTCACGCCAGATTTAACCGAGTTCTACTTCTCCAGAAGGGACGTGGATACGCAACAGTGGTGGTTAATGCGTTTTAAACTTGAGAATAACCAGTGGCAAGAGTCGGTGATTGGCCCCAGAATCGGCCGACCGATACTGTCACCAGATGGCAATACCCTGCATTTGGGTAACAAATACAGGGAACGCACCGCGGATGGCTGGTCAGAGGTAAAAAGCCTTGGTCCGATGTTTGACCGGGAAGATTGGGGCATTATGCGCCTGTCAGCAGCGGCCGATGGTACCTATATATTTGATGATTACAAAAGCAATGATGTGCTCAGAATCTCTGAGGTTAAAAACGGCCAGCGCCAGGCGCCGAGATTGCTGGCCGATCATATTAATTCTGGCAAGTGGACTGCCCATCCGTTTATCGCTCCTGATGAGTCTTACATTATCTGGGATAGTGAGAAAGAACAGGGATTTGGTGATACGGATCTGTATATCAGCTTTCGCCAGCCGGATGGTGCATGGGGTAGTGCAATAAACTTAGGCGATAGCATTAACACTGATGGAACAGAAGCGAGTGGCTATGTATCTCCAGACGGTAAATATCTTTTCTTTAACCGAAAACCCGTTCGGGATACAGACGGCACACAACCTGAAGGCGATATTTACTGGGTGGATTCGCAGGTTATAGAAATGCTCAGGCCCAAACAATAATCCATATAACAATCGAAGTAAGAGCGACGCCAAAAGCGGCGCGCCTTCTTCGGGCGTTAGTTTGCACTCAGGTTTCGTATTCAAATTTAAGTATGGAAGTTAAATATAATGAAAGTAGTGGCTATTAGTGGTGTTTCAGGTTGTGGTAAAACTTCAGTCATAAAACAACTATCTAAAACTCTCAGTTGCCCTTATATATTATTTGACGATCATACGGATGAAAATACTTACCCAAATGATATGAATCTTTGGTTTCAAAATGGCGCGGACTTATCAAATATAGAAACACCCCGTTTAATTAATAAGTTACGTACAATTAAAACGGAATGTGCGGAGGAATATCTTTTTATCGAAGAGCCATTTGGTCGGTGTCGCGAGTCTATTTCAATGTTAATTGATTATGTCGTTTTATTAGATATGCCAATGGAAGTTTGTTTGTCACGTGTAATTATGCGAAATATTCAACATCCGTCATGCGATTCATTAAATTCTATTCCTAATTACCTTTCCATGTACGATGATCACTTCCGAGAAATCTACATCGGTACAACTAATCAAGTTAGAAAAAGTAGTGATCTAATAATTCACGATGTAGATTCGATTGAATCAACAGCAAAATCAATTAGTAACTGGTTAAAAAGTAATGCAAACTAATCGGGTAGCCGGAGATCTCCTCCAACCCCCACACCACCCATCATGCGATTTTTATTAACAGAAAGTGCAATGGGCGGTTCATCTCCCGTAATGAATATTGATCCAAATATCTCTCAATGACACTAAACCTTGTGACGCTAAATAGTCATTGCCTAGCGCAATGTTAATTCCCTTTGTTTTTGAGCATCGACAAGGGCCTTCGCTTCCAAGCGCCTACTTTTGGTGCTGGTGATACCACAGGCTATGGCGAGTCGTTCGCTAACACCCAATTTCATTAAACTGCGTAGTTTGGTGCGAAAGAAAAATAGGACAGGCACATTTGATCAAATTAAAAGGCCTTAAAGCTGAGTTAAATGCACTCAAATAAAGCTAATCGGGTAGCTGCAGCTCTCCAGCTTTCATGTTACCCATAATTCATTGTTTTTTAAAAGCATCATATATCAAATTCGAAAATCACTAAACAATTGAATCAAAATAGGAACTAGGCTATTGTTTGTGAAGAACCTCAAATAGCGAGTAACTATCTGAACTCGTCATATGTTTATGGAATATGGAATGTTACAGCAAATTGAACAATGGATTGATCAGACAAACCTTAAGCACCAAGAACAAAGGGTCGCTTGCTCTAAATTTTTTGACGAGTTTAAAGGTTTTTACTCTTTGGAATTTTTACAACAGGCGTATTTTGTAATTGTTGATGAAATCCCAAAGCCTCATTTTCCAGAGTTACGACACCTTGGGTTAGGTGACTTCATCGATATGGATGTAAATGGAATTACATATAAAAACACTTACTACGTTGTTCCTCATTTAGCATCTAATTTACGTCTACATTTTCATGAACTTGTTCATGTTGCGCAGTGGGAGATTCTAGGCGCAATTGCCTTTATGGAACGTTACATAACAGAAATCCGCACTAAAGGTTACTATGATGCGCCTTTGGAAAAAATGGCATACGCTTTTGACTCTCACTTTGTAAATGGTGGTGATAAAATTGACGTCCCCCATTTTATAGCGCAAAAAATATAATAAACGTCTTAATGAACTCTCTTAGCGATTCTTCTTGTGGTGATTCAATGAAACCAGATAGCACGTTGGCTAATAAACTTAGCTGAATAGCGATGACACCAAGATTACCCTCGCAGTGCAAAATTATAAATTTACTGGGCTGTTAAAATATGTTCCTAAGAAATCTACTTATTGGACTAACAATTGTGTTCGCTTGGTTACCAGCTACCTTTCTGATGATTATTGGTGGACTTTATTTCGTAACAAGTTTTGTCACTATTTTCTTTGTACCACTTAGTTTTACTTTGCAATGGTTGTTACCACTGGTTGGCGGTTTTTTGGGGTATTTAGCTCTGACTTCTTTAAGTTGGGGGGTGAATATAGCGCTAAAGAAAAGGTTAATATTTTTAATTCTAGGCGTAGTTTCCTTGCTCTATGTATATTGGTTGAGCTGCAATTATCAAGGGGAAATTGTTAGCTTAAGTTTAAGCTGGTATAAGTTATTTATAATTGGAGGACCACTATTTTTTAGTGTTATCCATATCCTCCTTCACCTTTTATGGTTGAAAAATCAACTGCCAGTAAAAATGTTAGATGACTCTGAGCGGATTACATAGAATATGTTGGTTGAGTAAGCATAGCTTAATTAGCTAAATTTAGACTGGTGCAGCTGTTTTCAAGGATGATATTTATGTCGATAATTACCAAAATTGCTTTATGTAGTGTTGCGATCGCAATGACGATGGCATGTTTAGGTTTTGTTATGGGTGGTAGTACTATTTTAAGCGCTATTGGCACTTCAATCGTTTTATCTATTCCGATACTACTGCCATTTATAGTGTTGTATATCATGGATATGAAATGTAAAAATCCAATAGAGCCGTTGTTTTACTGGCTCGTACTAGGCTCATTTGTTGCCCCTGTGATGTTGCACCTTGGTTGGAACTACATGATGTTAACAGACATCATGGCAACAGGTTCATTGGGAGCAGGACAAGGGTACTGGTTGTTAATAAATCTTTTTGGTGGTTTTAAAGCTTTAATTGTAGGGGCTGCTATTGGTGCTATTTGTCATCTTATTTTTAGCGCTTTTTTCAATGAGAGATAGTAAATTAGCTGCAATTTCACTTTCGTTTACTGTATAAACGTGAACGGATAGTTTATTGCAGGGTGCCGTAGCCCAGCTCACATAGAGAATAATATGGATAATTCAACTCACATACAGGCAATTGCACGTCATTTTATAGCGCAAAGAGACACCGCTGGTGCGCAATCAGATTTACCAACTGGCTTATCATTAACCTGCCTTGAAGAGAGCCTTGGGGTACAACAATTCATGGTCGCACTTAATAATCATCAGGTTTTCGGTTGGAAGTGCTTACTGCCTTTAGATGATGGTTCGATTATTTTAGCGCCACTGTTAAGCAAACCTCACTCATTTACGCAAACCTGCCAATTGTATACGCAAAATAATAAAGCGCGTGTTGAACCTGAAATTGCATTTGTATTGGGCCAGGATTTACCCGCCAGAGAATCTTATAGCGATGAACAGATAAACACAGCTGTGGGTAATACCTATATGGCACTTGAGTTGATCCAGAATCGTTTTACTGATGATTACCAGCCAACGCATTTTGAAAAATTAGCCGATGGATTATTTAATCAAGGTATTGTTATCGGCCCTGAAATCAATAAAGCGGATGCTTTTACTGCAGAACAAATAGAGCTGTCCATCACACAGAATGCTCACAGTAATACACAGGTTGGTAAACACCCGTGTGGACTTGCGCAAGCGCCACTATATTGGGCTGTGAATTATCTTACGCAGTTAGGTGTAGACATAAAAGCAGGGCAGGTATTTATTACGGGATCTTACTGCGGGGTACTTGATTTAGATACAGATACCAATACCGCAATTTCATATACAGGGCTTGGTGAGTACAGTATTACATTTTCGGCTCGTTAGAAATATGTGGTGAGGGTTTTTGGCTCAACACGCAATACTAAACACTTGAGCCGCGAATGATCAACGATGGTGGTAGTAGGGTGTTTTCAACGACTTCACCACGGATCAATTTTAGTAAATTATCAACCAGCATTTGCCCTGCGAGGGTGGTATCTTGTTGCACTGTGGTCAGTGGCGGGTTAGTAAAACTGGCAACGGCAATGTTGTCGAATCCCACAACATGAACATCATCGGGTACTTTTATACCGGCTTCTTTGAGTGCCCGTATAGCACCAATGGCGATTAAGTCACTGGCGGCAAATAATGAATTAAAGTGAATGTTGTTGGCAATTAATGAACGAGTGGCATGGTAGCCCGATTCTTCGGTGGAAATGGCGTTGGCCATTTTACGTTCATTCAGGGTAATGCCGTGCTGATTAAATTCGTCTTTAAATCCTTGATAGCGAGCAAAAAACTCTGGGCTATGCTCTGACGCATCACCTATAAAGGCGCAGTCTTTTCTATTGGCACGTAATAAATGTGCTGCCGCAAGTTTGCCGCCACCGTAGTTATCACAACTTACGGTCAGATCAGGGCGGTTATCTACACTTGCTCCCCAACACACAAATTTGGTGTTTTGCTCAATTAAGCTGCTAAATTTAGCTTGATAATCTACATAATCACCGTAACCAAGTAATATAATGCCATCGGCACGATGACTGTCTTCGTAATCGGCTTGCCAATCGGCACTAGTTGATTGAAAAGATACAAGCAGATCATAACCTTGTGCAGCACATGCACGGGTAATACTACCAAGCATGGCCAAAAAGAATGGGTTTATTTGTGATTCATCGGCTGTTGGATCTTCAAACAATAACAAAGCCAATGTACTACTTTGTTGAGTTCGTAAGTTACTGGCGTTTTTATCAACTTTATAATTAAGTTGTTTGGCTACCTCAAAAACACGCTTGCGGGTTTCTTCATTAACCAATGGACTGTTACGCAAAGCGCGCGAAACAGTAGACTGCGATACCCCTGCATAGTGGGCAATGTCAAACGATGTAGCTTTACCTTTCATACACAACCTAATTGCTTTAAGTAAATAAAGTGCAAATAACTCGTGCCATTCTCGTTTATTTGCTGATTTTTACAAGCTATTTATCAGTAATCTAAAATTTTTATTGATCCAACCCTGACACCGGTGTCATAATGTCGACGTTTTATCATTTTGTTGTCAAAACGTATTGGCTGCTCATTTAGTTGGGCAGCATTTTTTTATACTAGAGTAACTGCTTTGGGGTGATAGCTCAAAGTTTATCTCATGGCGATGGCAAGACCATTGAAATTACAATAATAAGCTCGGTTATAGCTAAGTATCTAAACCGCTTAGACAAAAGAGAAAACACGATGAACTCCAAGCCAAATTCACAATTCGATCCTATTTTAGTGGCCGACATCGGCGGCACGAATGCCCGTTTTGCTTTAATTACTGCCTTTAACTTAGAAAAAAAACAATTTGTTATTGAGCATAATATTACCTTTCCAAGCGCCAATTTTGGCTCGTTGGAAGGGGCGCTGACGCATTATTTGTCGCAAGTTAGCCATATTCAACCTCGTCGCGCGTGTTTAGCCGTAGCGGGACCAATAAAAGCTGGCCAAGTACATTTGACTAATTTAGGTTGGCACTTTAGCGTGGCACAAGTAAAAGCTGAATTTGATTTAGCGCAACTTGAAGTGATCAACGATTTTGCTGCATTTGCTTATGCAGCGCCGTATTTAGATCCACAACAAAACATTGCAGTTAAAGCCGGACAAGCCGATACTGATGCGAATATTGCTGTAATGGGCCCCGGCACCGGTTTTGGTGCTGCTTGTTTAGTACGTACAACTCAAGCAAGTGCTGTGTTGAGTTGCGAAGCTGGGCATATCACGCTTGCAGCAGTAAATGAACTAGATACTCAATTGATCACTCAGTTACGTAAGCAGTTACCGCATGTATCGGTAGAAACGGTGTTTTCAGGGCCAGGTATTGCTCATTTATATCAAGCAATGGCTGCTGTAAAAGGTGTTGAAGCTAAAAATTTAACGGCTGCGCAAATTAGCGAACTAGCAAATAGCGGTGAATGTGATCTTTGTGATGCGACCTTAAACCAATTTTGTGATTGGATAGGGAGTGTAGCAGGGGATCTCGCACTTGCATTTGGTGCGCTTGGTGGCATGTATATTGGTGGCGGTATTTTACCGCGTATGCAAGCTCGTTTACTTGCGGGTCGTTTTGTTGAGCGTTTTAGTGCTAAAGGGATCATGTCGCAATATGTGAGCCAAATACCTGTGACGCTCGTCACACAAGATAATATTCCACTTATTGGTGCTGCGGCCTGTTTGCACGTCAATGAGCAGTCATAATACATCGCTCATAGGGATGTTATTGGGAAGGTTGGATGAAGAAAGTTACTATAAATAGTGTTGCAGGTTATGCTGGGGTGTCTAAAAAAACCGTATCACGGGTTTTAAATAATGAACCCAATGTGAGTGATGCAACCCGCGAAAAAGTGCTCAAAGTGTTTAAAGAGCTCGATTACACTCCTAATCCTATTGCGCGCGGTTTGGCACAAAATCGTAGTTTTATTATTGGTTGTATTTACGATAACCCGAGTAAAAGTTATATCACCCGGGTACAAACCGGGGCGCTTGCTGCGTGCCAACAAAACAATTATAACTTGTTGATCCACCCATGTGATCTGCGTGGTGATGCGTTGATCAGTAATATCGAACATTTACTGCAATCTTCTCGTCTTGATGGCTTGGTATTAACGCCGCCGTTTTCAGATTTTAAGGTATTAGTCGATTTTCTCAAAAGTAAAAAAATTCCTTACGCCCGTGTTGCATCCGCGGTACTTGAAGATGATTCAATTTCAGTACGTAGTAACGATGAGCAAGGGGCTTTTGAGATCACTGAGCACTTAATTAACTTGGGCCATAAGGCGATTGCCTTCATTAAAGGTCACCCTGATCACAGTGCCACTGAACAGCGTTTCAAAGGGTATCGCCGTGCATTAAGTACCCATGGTATAGAATTTAACGAGCGCTTGGTTGAAGAGGGTAACTTTAGTTATCACTCGGGTGTAGACAGTGCGCGTAGCATTTTAGACTTAACTCCACGCCCTACTGCAGTTTTTGCGTCAAACGACTACATGGCCGCTGCGGTGCTTAAACTGGCAACACAACGGCAGTTAAAAGTACCGGATGATATTTCGATTGCAGGTTTTGATAACGCGCCAATTGCACGCCATATTTGGCCTGGCTTGACGACTATTGCACAGCCAGTTGAGGAGATGACTCAGCAAGCGGTTAATAAACTTATTGAGCATATTGGCGATCCGCAAGAGCAGCCATATCAAGTTACGCTGGAAGCGCGCTTGATCACCCGTGAGTCCACTGCACAAATTAAGTAGCCTTAATTTGTAAAGGTACCAATTTTCACAGTTGCCCGAGTTTGAGTGACGCTTACTCGGGCATTTTTTTACCTTTTTTTCAGCGCTTAGTTTCCTCAGTAAATAATTTAACTCATTTTGTGAATATATCAGTTAGCTTGATTACATCAGTAATTTATTTTTAGCTAAACATTGATAACTACTTTTAACGGCTTCAATACACTTGCTATTATCTCTGCTTTAAAATTAATTCATTAATATCAATTGTTTAATGTGTTTTTGTTAACGCTGTTTTAGTCCTTGTAAAAATAGCTTATTGGCAAAAGTACGATAACGGCTGAAAAATTAATTGTGGTCATTATTTGGTCATTTAAAAAAATTAAACTAAATTTATATGATAAGGTTGACACCGGTGTCACAGTCGTGCGTTAATACAGTGACACCGGTGTCAGGTTGATTGTGAGAGACAACTTGGCAACGTATACCTTTGAACGGGTAAATCAAAGATGCTCAGTGCAAGTTCATTCGTGGAGTATGCACTTGCCACTGAGCCTTTATCCTCTAACCATAGAGATGGGTCGAATTTTATGTTGCATCCTCGTATTCAAGAAGTCACCGAACGCGTTATCGAACGCAGTAAAGCTACTCGCCAAGCCTATTTAGAACGCATTAATCATGCAAAAAAACAAACAAGAGTTCGTTCTGGTTTAGGTTGCGGTAATATTGCTCACGTAATGGCTGCCTGCAGCAGCGATGATAAAGCACGTTTAAAAGCTGATGAGCAGCCAAACTTAGCAATTATCAATTCATACAACGATATGCTATCTGCACACGTGCCTTACAAAGATTACCCTGATTTAATTAAAGACATTGCTACAAAATACGATGCCACTGCCCAAGTCGCAGGTGGTGTACCAGCGATGTGTGATGGTGTTACCCAAGGCCGTGATGGCATGGAGTTATCGCTTTTTTCTCGAGATGTTATTGCTATGTCTACGGCAATTTCGTTATCACACGATGTGTTTGATGGCGTATTCTGTTTAGGCGTGTGTGACAAAATTGTCCCTGGTTTATTAATTGGCGCATTATCATTTGGTCATTTACCGGTTGCGTTTTTACCAGCAGGGCCAATGCAATCAGGTATTCCTAATAAAGAAAAAGCGCGAGTTCGTCAAAAGTTTGCCCAAGGTTTAGTAAGCCGTGAGGAACTTTTAGAGGCTGAAAGTGCGTCTTATCACAGTGCCGGTACCTGTACTTTTTACGGTACTGCAAACTCAAACCAAATGCTTATGGAAATAATGGGCTTACACCTTCCTGGTAGCTCGTTTATTAACCCATACACTGAGTTACGTGATGGTTTAACCGGTAATGCGGTAGAAACCATGCTTAAACAGCTGATCCAAAGTAAAGATGCGAATTGTTTAGCAGATGTCGTAACTGAAAAAACCATTATTAATGGTTTAGTTGGTTTGCTTTCAACGGGTGGCTCTACTAACCATGCTATCCACTTGGTTGCTATTGCTAAAGCAGCAGGTATTGAGCTGACGTGGAAAGACATGTCGGATTTATCAGAAGTGGTGCCATTACTTACACGTATTTACCCTAACGGCTCGGCAGATGTTAATCATTTCCAAGCAGCTGGTGGTATGGGCTTTTTAATGAAGCAACTGGTTGGTGCTGGTTTCTTACATAATGACGTTAAAACCATTGTTGGTGAAGGTCTTGAAGCATATACCCAAGAGCCTCGTTTAGATACTGATAATAACTTGATCATCACTGATTCAAACGGCCCAAGTAAAGTTAAGTGGGTGCCGTGTCCTGAAAAGTCATTAGATGAAGAAGTACTTCGTCCAATAGATAATCCATTCAGCAAGCAAGGCGGCTTACAGTTACTTACAGGTAATTTAGGTAAGGCAGTGATCAAAGTGTCAGCTGTTGCAATCGAACACCAAGTGGTAACAGCACCTGCAAAAGTATTTAGTTCACAAAGTGCATTGCAAGAAGCGTATACACGTGGTGAGTTAAACCAAGATTTCATTGCGGTACTAAAAGAGCAAGGCCCGAAAGCCAAAGGCATGCCTGAGTTACATAAGCTAACGCCAGTGATGGCAACCTTACAAGATGAAGGTTTTAAAGTCGCCATTGTGACTGACGGTCGTATGTCAGGCGCTTCAGGTAAAGTACCTGCAGCAATTCACTTAGCGCCAGAGGCGGTTGAAGGTGGCATTATCGCTAAAATCCATGAAGGTGATTTAGTTACGCTTGATGCGCCAGCAGGTATTTTAAAATTACACGTAAGTGATGAAGAATTAGCAAAGCGTGAATTACAACTTAGCGTACCTAGCTTAACGTTTGGCACAGGCCGTGAGTTGTTCACCGGATTTAGAAACATTGTTAGTAGCGCAGACTTAGGCGCTAGTGCGTTTGGAATAGAATAATAATTAGCCATTCACAGGGTAATGAGGACATACAATGAGCATAGAAAAAATCTTAGCATCGGCACCGGTCGTGCCAGTGGTGGTGATTGATAATTTAGAAGATGCCGCGCCGCTTGCAAGAGCACTTTATAACGGTGGCTTAAAAGCGTTAGAAATTACACTGCGCACGCCAATTGCTGCAGCAGCCGTAAAACTAATGAAAGCCGAAGTACCAGAGGCTTATGTAGGCACAGGTACCGTTGTTGATAAAGCAAGCTTTGAGGCTTCGGTTGCGGCAGGTGCTGACTTTATGGTCAGCCCAGGTGTAAATGATGAGCTGTTAGCTCTTGCTAAAGAGACTGATATTCCATTTTTACCAGGTGCCGCGACGCCTAGTGAAGTGATGAAGTTAGCAAGTCATGGTTTTAAGTTTTTAAAGTTCTTCCCAGCCGAAGCTGCGGGTGGCACTGCAATGCTTAAATCGATAGGCGGGCCATTACCGCAGGTTACGTTTTGTCCAACTGGCGGTATTAGCTTAGCAACTGCACCGAGCTACTTAGCACTGAGTAATGTGATCTGTGTTGGTGGTACTTGGATGCTCGATAAAAAATTGATTGAAAACAAAGACTGGCAAGCCATTGAAGCGCTTGCTCGCCAAGCAAGTGAAATTAAATAATTAAGGGGAGTTTTTAAATGATTAATGTAGCAATTAATGGCTATGGCCGTATCGGTCGCAATGTATTACGCGCGCTTTATGAGTCTGCACAAAATAACGAGATCAAAATTGTGGCAATTAACGATTTAGCACCCGCTAATGTTAATGCTCATTTAACACAATATGATTCAGTGCATGGTCAATTTTCTCATAAAGTAACGCTTGCTGATAACACTATGTTGATTGGTGACGACGTTATTACTCTTACCCAAGAGCGTGATCCTGCTAACCTACCATGGAAAGCATTAAACGTTGATATCGTTTTAGAATGTACGGGTTTTTTCACAAAGCGCGAAGATGCAGCTAAGCACATTACAGCAGGCGCGAAAAAAGTAATCGTATCAGCCCCTGGTACTGATTTAGATGCAACGGTTGTACATGGCGTAAATGACGGCGTGATCAATGCAGACAGTAACATTATTTCAAATGCGTCATGTACGACTAACTGTTTAGCCCCAATTGCAAAGGCAATTAACGATACAGTTGGTATCGAGCAAGGTAGCATGACGACTATTCATGCTTACACAAATGACCAAAACTTGTCAGATGTGTATCACCCAGATCTATACCGTGCGCGTAGTGCAACACAGTCTATGATCCCAACTAAAACAGGTGCTGCAGCAGCCGTTGGTTTAGTATTACCAGAGCTTGCGGGTAAACTTGACGGTATGTCAGTGCGTGTACCGACAATTAACGTATCGTTAGTTGATTTTACCTTTATCACTAAGCGTGATACAACAACTGAAGAAATCAACGAAATAATTAAAGCTGCATCTGTTGGCTCAATGAAAGAAATCTTAGAATACAACGAGCTACCGCTTGTTTCTATCGACTTCAATCATAACCCAGCGTCGTCAATCTTTGATGGCACGCAAACTAAAGCTAATGGCAAACTTGTTAAAGTAATGGCTTGGTATGATAACGAATGGGGTTTCTCAAACCGCATGTTAGACCAAGTTAAGACACTCGGTCAGTATTTATAATTAAGCATGTAAAAGTTTAGCTTTATCCAACAAAGCCGCGTAAATCGCGGCTTTTTTGCGTCTAGTAATTGGTAACGAATATGCTATTCTAGCAAAAAATTGAACAAGGATAATTCAATGCTAAGTCATTTACCCCGTCGCGTATTTCGCACTAATCACCTGCAAATAGGTGAAGGAAATATCAGCGGTTACATTGCATGCTTTTTAGCCATGCTTTCATGTTTAGGTGTGCTTGCCTTTCACTTCCCTGAGTATCTTACTACTCCTGAATTAAGACAAAATTACAGTGTCGAGTTTTTGCGACAGTTGATGTTCGCTGCACTGTTAATAGCTGGAAGCTTAGGTTTACTTAATTTTGTGCGCAATAAAAATAAACGCTTGGGTGCGACGGCATGGTTTTTTATTGTGTTGGCGATCACCTTTGGTGGTCCGAATGTAAAGGTGAATGACTTTGCCGATAACACGCCCTATATTGGCCTAGATTGGTTTATTTTAGATTTGTTAGGCTCAACGTTAATCTTTATTTTAATCGAGAAATTATTACCTCACCGCAAACAGCAAAAAATATTGCGCAGTGAATGGCGAGGGGACTTAAACCACTTCTTTGTGAATCACCTTATTATTGGCTTTGTATTATTAGTGACAAATCACTTTGTCCATTATGGCTTTGGCTGGGCAGTATCAAGCACCATACAGAGTTATATCAATCAGCTGCCGTTTATTTTACAACTGGTGTTAATCATTTTAGTGGCTGATCTGATGCAGTATTTTGTGCATCGTGCTTATCACGAAGTGCCTTTTTTATGGCGTTTTCATGGTATACACCACAGTGCCAAAGAAATGGATTGGCTAGCGGGATCGCGTCAGCATATTTTAGAAATATTAGTAACGCGTAGCTTAGTGCTAACACCCATTTTTGTTTTGGGCTTTTCACAGCAAGTGATCAGTTTATATGTGATCATCGTTGGCTTTCAGGCGGTGTTTAATCACGCCAATGTGCAGGTTAAATTCGGTTGGTTAAAGTATGTATTAGTGACACCACAGTTTCATCACTGGCATCACTCATCTGATAAAGCAGCCATTGATCGTAACTATGCCGCACACTTTTCGTTTTTAGATTATCTGCTAGGAACGGCTGTTAAAGGCCAAAAAGAGTGGCCTGAAGCCTACGGCGTAGTGGGGGATTACGTACCAACGGGTATGTTAAAGCAGCAACTATTTCCGTTTAAAAAACAAAAGTAGCTTATTTTAAGTCCCATTTTCGTGATAAATCACGACCTACAGTTGGCTCAGTGTTTAGTTATAGGCTGGGCTTTAGCCCAAAGCACGGCCTAAAGGTTTAGGTCGTGCTTTAAAATATCAAATGACGGGCGCTGTGACATATCAGTATTCATACACTGTTGTGCAAGTGTTATTAACGATGTTTTATCGCGCGTATTGTCAGCGCATACACTCAATAAATCATCGATTAAACAACCAATTGCGCGCACTTCAATACGCTGCATTTGCAGGCGTTGATAGCCAGTGAGTGAGTCCAAGTTTGTTGCCGCACCAAAGTCCCCAAACAAGACGGTATATTCATCATTTATCATAGTGTTGTGTGCATAGACATCGCCATGACTTACATTATTAGCATGTAAGTGGGCAAGGGTGCTGACCATCTGCTTAGCAATGTGTTTAATGGCGTGTGTAGTAAATTGCGTGTGCTCGGCAAAGGTATCACGGGTACAAGTATCAAGTGATGGAGGCAAGCCGAGGTTTTGATAGTTTTTGCTGATCAGCTCCATAACCAGACCAAGTTGCTCTGGGTTGTTGATATAGGCGAGTACTTTTATTAGATTTTCATGAATGCCTGCTTGTAAGCAACAGTTTACTTCATCAAGTGGATAACCATCGCTGGTGATCGCGCCTTTAAAAAGTTTTAACGCTACTTCTTGCCCTTGCCAGTTCGCTAAATGAATAACCCCTGAGGCACCTTCACCAATTTGCTCTTCAAGAGAAAACTCACTGAGTTGTACTTGCGCTAATGCTACATTGTGTAAGCTCTGTGCTTTATTAAAGTCATTGCCTGCGAA
The DNA here is from genome assembly GCF_036960685.1 of Pseudoalteromonas sp. Taxonomy (GTDB): domain Bacteria; phylum Pseudomonadota; class Gammaproteobacteria; order Enterobacterales; family Alteromonadaceae; genus Pseudoalteromonas. The sequence continues at coordinate 121,603 of NZ_JBALXK010000014.1, forward strand.
CGCCAGCCAGCTGAGCTTTGGTAACTCAAACAACCAATCATCAACAGTGGTTAAGTTATTTGCAGATAAACGCACAAGTTCAAGCGCTTGGCACTGCTGCATGCTGTGTGGCAAAGTCGTTAGTCGGTTGCCAGCAAGGGCCAGTTTACGCAGTTGGGTAAGTTCACCAAAAGACTCTGGCAATTGGGTAATATGGTTGTCAGTTAAAATTAACCATTGTGTCGAAAGCGGTAAACAATGCTCAGCAAATTCACTAATTTGATTGCCTTTGAATGCTATCATTATAAGCGCAGGGCACTTTGCTAATACTGGCGGAATATGCACAAACTGATTAAACGATAAAAACACCCGTTTTAGTTTTTTTAGGCTGGCAAATTCATCGGGTAAATCTTTGAGGTTATTATTTGATAAATCGAGAACTTCAAGGGTATCTGCAAGAGTAAAAATCTCTTCTGGGAATGTGTCTAGCTGCTGAACTAATTGTAAGCGTTTTGCCCCAACTAATTGGCCACTGCGAAGCTGTTCAAGGGTATTCAAAATTCAATTCCGTTTATTTTTATGTTTTAAAAATTAAAAAGGCCAATCGAGTTGGCCTTTTTTCAAGTATTAATAAATACAATTAAAACTGTGCGTTATGGTACACGTTTTGTACGTCGTCACAATCTTCTAGCATGGCTAAAAAGCGTTCCATTACTTCAACGTCTTCGCCTTCAATTGGGGCTTCAATTTGTGGCACAAATGAGATCAAATCTTCATCGAATTCAGTTATACCCATTTCTTCAAGTGCTGTACGGGTATTGTTGTATTCAGTGTGCGGTGCGAATACGGTTACTTTACCTGCTTCTACTTCTACGTCTGTTACATCAACGTCAGCCATCATTAGGGCTTCGAGTACCGCTTCGTCGTCGTCACCATCAAATACAAAAATTGCAAGGTGATCAAATAAATGAGAAACCGAGTTTTGTGCGCCAATTTTAGCATTTGCTTTGGTAAAACATACGCGAACATCAGCAAAGGTGCGTTTGTTGTTGTCAGTTAAGCAATCAACAATGATCATGCAGTTACCAGGGCCGTAGCCTTCGTAGCGCGTTGCTGAATAATCTTCACCACCGCCGCCTTTGGCTTTATCAATTGCGCGGTCTATTACGTGTGCTGGTACTTGGTCTTTCTTTGCGCGTTCAATTAAGCGACGTAGTGATAGGTTTCCATCTGGATCAACACCGCCATTTTTAGCACAAATATAAATCTCTTTACCGTACTTTGAGTAAACTTTAGTTTTAGCACCCGCAGTTTTAGCCATTGAATCTTTTTTGTTTTGGTAAGCTCTTCCCATCTGCGTTTCGCCTTAAATATTTTTAAATGTGTAAATTTTCTAGTGCCGTATTCTATACCCAAACTACCCCAAGATGCGAGCGTCGTTGGAATTAAAAGCGATTTAGACAGGTTGTTGCATGATTTTAAGTAGGGTAGCGTTAGTAGATATTAAATTTGTGAATTGAAGCATGTGCCCTAGGACTAGGCGAGCTTTAGCAAAACAAAAAACAACCCGCCGTGGCGAGTTGTTTTTTTATTCGAATGTACGGGAGTATTACCAAATACGTACGCGTTGATCTTCTGGTAGATACAAAGCATCGCCTGGTTGTACATTGAATGCTTTGTACCATGCGTCGTGGTTACGTGGTGCTTGTGCTCTAAAACGACCTGGAGCATGGGTGCCGCCACGTAGCTGATTTAGCATGCTTTGCTCAGTGCGTTTTTCTTTCCACACTTGTGCCCACGCGAGGAAGAAGCGTTGATCGCCTGTTAGGCCATCGATAACAGGGGCTTCTTTACCATTTAAGCTCAACTTATACGCGTGATAAGCCATAGATAAACCACCTACATCGCCGATGTTTTCGCCTAAGCTGTTACGGCCATTAACGAAGTTACCAGGGATGGGTTCATATTTACTGTATTGCTCAGCAAGTTGGTCGGCTTTGGCATCAAATGCAGCGCGATCCGCATCAGTCCACCAGTTGCGTTGCACGCCGTTGGCATCTGATTTAGAACCTTGATCATCAAAACCATGGCCCATTTCATGACCAATTACAGCGCCAATACCGCCGTAGTTTACAGCTGCATCTGCATTTGGATCGAAAAATGGTGGTTGTAAAATAGCAGCAGGGAACACAATTTCGTTAAACGAACTGTTGTAGTAAGCATTAACGCGTTGTGGTGTCATACCCCAACGGTTGCGATCCGTTTTTTCAAGCTCTTTAGCAACACTGTCGGCTTGGAAAAATTCGCGAGTATTTTTAATATTTGCCATCAAATCGTTTTTGCTGATAGTCAAGCCATCGAATGATTGCCATACATCTGGGTAGCCAATTTTTGGCACAAACGCAGCTAATTTAGCACGAGCATTGACTTTAGTTTCAGCGCCCATCCAATCTAGGTTATCAATACGCTCACCGAGTGCTGTGCGCAGGTTTTCAACCAATTCTGACATTTGTTGTTTTGATGATTCAGGGAAATAGCGTGCTACATACACTTTACCGATAGCAAAACCCAAAGAGTTAGTGCTCGACATTTGGCTAATTGCACGTTTCCAACGAGGGCGTGGCTCTTGCTGACCATTGAGCTCTTTACCGTAAAACGCAAAGTTAGTATTGAATACTTCTTCAGATAGCAGCTCGGCATTAGAGCTAAGTGCATGGTAGGTTAAGTAGTCTTTCCAGACTGCTAGGTCTTCTTGATTGATAAGCTCAATCATGGCTTTGATTGGCTCAGGTTGTGAGACGTTTAGCTGTGGTACTTGATAGCCTGTTTGCGCAAAGTATAGATCCCAGTTAAAACCTGGGTATGCGTCGTTTAGTTCACTGCGCTTAAGTTGGTTTAATGTTAGGTCGCGGTTACGGCGTTTTTCACGAGGCCAATGACCTTGTGCAATTTTAGTCTCAAGAGCTAAGATTGCTTGTGCACGTTCAGTGGTATTGTCTACGCCTGCTAATTCAAGCATTTGTGCAATATGTGCAACGTATGCGCTACGGGTTTTTTCAAAGCGCTCTGAATCTTCAAGGTAGTAAGAGCGATCGGGTAAACCTAAACCACCTGCACCTAATGACATTTCGTATTTATTAGGGTCAAGGCGGTTAAACCACATGCCACCGCCAATCGGTGAATTAACACCGCTAAGCCAAGCTTGGCCAAATAGTTTAGTCAGATCATCGGTTGATGATACGTCGCTGATCTCAGTCAATAATGGTTTGAGAGGCGCAATACCTAACTTATTAAGTGTTTCGGTGTCCATATAGGCGTTGTAAAAATCAGCAATCAATTGTTCTTCTGCATTAAGATCATCACGAGCTGCTATTTCTTCAATGATTTCTTTAACGCGTTCTTCACTGCGCTCTGCCAAGCCAGAAAATGCACCATAGCGGGTTTTGTCAGCTGGCATCACGTAGTTATCATACCAAGTACCACTGGCGTACATAAAAAAGTCATCGCCTGGTTTTACTGCTTCATTACGGGCCGTTAAATCTACGCCAAAGCTACCTAATTCAGGTTTTTCAGTAGCTGTGGTTGCTTCAACGGCTGTTTTTGGTGCAGGTGTCTCTGATGTTTCAGGCTTTGAACAGCCTGCTAAAAATGTGGCAGCGAGTGTTGCTGCAATAAGTGTTTTTTTCATTGGGTTACCCTGAATGTTATTTTTATCGATGTTTTTATATTTCTCACTTTGATTGTTATAGATAACGTAAAGCGAGACAAACTTTTTGAGGTGAATCACCTAAGCACCCCATAAAGCGTTATTAATAATTAAAGTAACTGAGTCAGCGACCGTTATCAATTTTTTGATTGAGTTTGTTGTAACTGCCACATACGCGCATATTCCCCTTGTAAGGCTAATAGTTGCGTATGACTGCCTTGTTCAACAAGCTCGCCTGCTTGCATAACTAAGATAGTGTCGGCATCGGTAATGGTTGATAATCGATGTGCAATCACTAGGCTGGTATGGTTATTGGCAACTTCCCGCATGGCGTTTAATATAGCTTGCTCGGAGTGAGAGTCGAGTGCAGAGGTCGCTTCGTCAAAAATTAAAATAGGTGACTTTTTTAAAATAGCCCGCGCGATAGCAATGCGTTGTTTTTCACCACCTGATACTTTTAAGCCGCGCTCGCCGACAAGGGTTTGATCGCCCTTATCAAGACTGTTGATAAAGGGCTTTAAATGAGCCATTTCAATTGCGTGATCAATTTCTGCTGTTGTTGCTTCAGGGCGACCATAGGCGATATTTTCTCGGATGCTGGTATTAAAAAGCACCGTGTCTTGTGGGACGATGGCAATTGCTTGGCGCAAGCTGTGTAAAGTGATATTGCGCAGGTCTTGGCCGTCGATACAAATTGCACCGCTGTCAATATCATAAAAGCGATATAACAAGCGGGCGAGGGTACTTTTACCTGCACCACTGGCGCCTACTACCGCTACTTTGCTACCCGCTTTAATAGTAAAGCTTAGCTGTTTGAGAATGGCTCGCGAGCTGTGATAGCCAAAATTAACGTTTTTAAATTCTATATTTGCGTTTTCTATGGTCAGCGGCTGCGCATTTTCTTTATCTGTAATGAGTGGCTTTCGGGTTAATAGTCCGAGCATATTTTCAAGATCAGTAAGGGCGCGGCGAATTTCTCGATACACAAAACCTAAAAAATTAAGCGGTAAGAATAGCTGGATCATATAGGCATTGATCATCACCAGTTCGCCTATACTTAGCTCGCCGGTGACTACCTCTAAGGTGCCTAACCACATTAAAGCGGTGATTGCTGCGGCAATGATCAAGGCTTGACCAGAATTAAGTGCTAATAAAGATAAACGGTTTTTTAGTCGTGCTTGTTCCCAAGTGGCTAAGAATGAGTCGTAACTGTTAGCTTCATGCGCTTCATTATTAAAATATTTAACGGTTTCGTAGTTTAATAAGCTGTCAATTGCACGGCTATTACTGTTGTTGTCGGCTTGATTTGCTTCACGAATGAATCGATTACGCCACTGCGTGACAATAACCGTAAAGGCGATATAAATAATCACTGCGACTAGGGTAACAAGTGCAAACCAAGGAGAGAAAAGCGTGGCGAATATGACTGCAACAATCAAAATTTCTAATAACGTTGGGATGATATTAAACATTAAAAAGCGCATTAAAAAGCTTAAACCTTGGGTGCCGCGTTCAATATCACGACTAATGCCGCCGGTTTGCCTATTTAAATGAAAGCTCAGCTCAAGTGCATGTAAATGTTTAAATACTTTAAGGCCAATATGGCGCATGGCGTGCTCTGTTACCCGACCAAATAGAGCATCACGTACTTCGCCAAAAAATACCCCAGCAAAGCGCAGTCCGCCATATAAAAGTAATAACGCCACCGGGACGATGATAACAGCCTGCAGATTACCATCAACGGCATCAATAATTTCTTTAAGTGCCCACGGCATCAACAAGGTTGCACCTTTTGCAGCAATAAGTGCAAGCACAGCTAACACTACCCGACCTTTAAATACCATCAAATATGGCCAAAGCGTTTTAACACTTTGTTTTAAGTTCATGGCATCATGATGTTTTATTGCTTCTTGTTTACCCATACCGCGCATATTTTCTCTAACTCTATTAAGTCTGTATTAAACTTTTTTTAGTAGCCTAGAGTATAAACTTTAACAGTGTGTATCTAGGGCTATACTAGTAACAGCACATAGTACAGTTTAGGCAGCTTAAGACAATGTTTTACAGTGGTTAATTAAACTCAGTTTTTAACACAGAAGGGAAAGCAGATGAAAACTATCGGATACGCAGCACACCAAGCTAATACGCCATTAGAGCCATTCCATTTTGAAAGACGCGATTTACGCGATGTAGATGTTGCGATTGAAATATTATATTGCGGTGTTTGTCACTCAGATCTTCATACAGTCAATAATGATTGGGGCGGCACTAGTTACCCAATTTTACCTGGTCATGAAATTGTTGGTTGCGTGATTGAAGTCGGTAAGGGAGTAAGTAAATATAAAATAGGCGACACAGTTGCCGTCGGCTGTATGGTAGACAGTTGTTTAAATTGCGATCAATGCCATAAAGGTGAAGAACAGTTTTGCAGAGAAGGGATGGTTGGTACCTACTCAGGAAAAGACAGAGTGACGGGCGAGGCAACCAAAGGTGGTTATGCAAAACACATAGTGGTTCGTGAAGAGTTTGTTTTAAATGTACCAGATTCTTTAGATACAGCCGCGTGTGCGCCAATTCTCTGTGCGGGTATTACAACGTATTCACCGCTACGCACTTGGAATGTTGGGCCCGGTAGTCGTGTTGCAGTCATTGGTTTAGGTGGCTTGGGCCATATGGCGATTAAAATTGCAGCCGCGATGGGGGCGCATGTTACGGCCATCAGTCGTAGTGCTGATAAAGCAACGAAGGCTTTAGAATATGGTGCTAAAGACTTACTGATATCTAAAGATCAAAAAGCGATGGATGCCCATGCAAATAACTTTGATCTGATCATTAATACCATTCCCGTTAAGCATGATTTTACACCTTATCTACCTCTTTTAGATATTGATGGTACGCAAGTGCTGGTGGGCCAAGTGGGTGAAATGGCCGAGTCAAATTCAGTGCCATTATTACTGGGTCGTCGTCGTGTCGCTGGCTCGTTAATAGGTGGTATTGCGCAAACACAAGAAATTCTCGATTTCTGTGCACTGCACAATATTCTTCCTGAAGTTGAAATGATTAAAATGGATGAAATCAATCAAGCGTTTGAGCGTTTAAAAGAAGGCGATTTATCTCATCGCTATGTGATTGACATGTCATCACTGACAGTTGATTAATTTAGTTTATTAGCCGCAGGTATAAGCTTGCGGCTTTTTATCGTAAATTAGCCATTGAAATAGTATGATTCAGCCTCATTAATACACCAGCTCACTTTTTTGATAATAAAATGATTCGCTTTCGCTTGATGTTCACTGTTCTACTGATGTTTGCTGCACTTTTTAGTGTGCAGGCAACTGCTGCCAGTAGCGTGCAGACGATTCAAGTACAGTCGAGGGTCTTGGTTGGAACCGAGATTGTTTCGCAGTTCAGTATTTCGCAGTTCAGTAATTTTCAAGCAAATATTGCAAACCCCTCCGTATCCGCTCATTTATCTGTTAGTAAGCCTGTGGTGGCTGTGGATCAACAACCGCAAGGAGCTGGTTTTGAATCATTACAACCACGTTTAACGGTTAGCAACTCATCATTATTTTTGTATTCTAGCCAAATAGAGCCAAACTATGCGGCAATATTTGAATTTTTTGTGCCAAGCCTCGCGCGGCAATTCTATTTACAGCCTCTTGACCCCCCCATACGCTCACCTTGGTTTATAGCTTATGACGGTAAAAAGTCACGTTTGAGTGGATGGAAAGACGCTAATTTACAATATCGAGCGGTTCTTACCTACCATAGTTAATTCTTCCTGTTAATTTTCGCTGTTTTAGTGATTTCGCTAAAGCAATAAATAACGACGCCTATTTGGCGTAAAGCCTATGTATTAATAGGCTTGAGGAAGAAGTATGTTAAAAAAATCATCAAAAAAACCGCTGTTTCAGCGTTTTAAAATAAGCTATATGGCTATGTTATTAGCGCTGATATTACTGGCTATTAGTGCGTTACCAAATTTATACCCTACAAAATCGTGGCTGCATGTTACAGCGCAACAGCCGTTACACTCCGAGCAACTAGCGATTGATACGCAAAAAAATGTTATTGATTTTTTAAATCAACACGGCTTTATTGTCGAACAATCCATGCAATCACCGCAACAGCTGTCTTCAATAAATGTGCTTTTACAAGAGCCCACAAAAAGTGCGGCTGCCCAACAAGCGTTAAAAACTGAATTTACGCAGTTGCATGTAAAGATAGTAACGCATCAAACAAGTCCTGACTGGCTACAAAGTCTAGGTTTAGCGCCTATAAAATTGGGGTTGGATCTCAATGGTGGTGTATTGTTTGTATTAGATGTTGATTTAGTTAAAGCACAACAAGAGCAACTTGATAGCGCGTATGAGCAAACTAAAACGATAATTCGTGATGAAAAAACCAGAGGAGTCCGCGTACAGCAAAATGCACAGGGGTTTGAATTACATGCACTACCCGCAGCTAAAGATGAACTACGTGCAGTACAAACCCAGGTATTAAAGCGTTTTGAACGTTTAGCCACGACTGAGCATATGCAAGGTCAGTTAACAACAGTGGCATTTAGTTTTAGTGAGCAAGGCAGTAGCGCGTTTGATAAAGAAGTAATGAGTCAAACTTTGACCACTCTACGTGGCCGTATTGAAGAATTAGGCATCACGGAAGCGGTAACCCAGCGCCAAGGTAAGCAACGAATTCGGATTGAACTGCCTGGTGTACAAGATCCAAGCGAAGCAAAACGGATCATTGGTGCAACGGCATCACTTGATTTTTATCAGCTTAAAGAATACGGCGGAAAAACATTTTCGCTGCAAAATGGCGGTTCGATAAATTTAGATCCAATAGCTATTTTTTCCGGTCAACATATTAATAATGCTCATTCTGGTCGCGATGAATGGGGTAAGCCGTTAGTACAGTTAAGCTTAGACAGCCAAGGCGGCGAGGCGATGTCAGCGTTTTCAAAACACAATATCGGAAAACCAATGGCCACGGTGTATTCTGAATATTACAAAAATAGCCAAGGCAATGTGGTTAAAAAGAGTGAAGTAATTAATGTTGCTAATATTGCCCAGCACTTGAGCAGTCAATTTAGTATTACCAATATGCAAAGCCCGCAAGCAGCGCAAGATTTAGCGTTATTACTGCGTGCGGGGTCACTAACTGCGCCGGTAACCATAGTGCAAGAGCAAACCATTGGGCCAAGCTTAGGAGCCGATAATATTAATAATGGCTTAGCTGCTTTAATGTTAGGTATGGGTATCACATTAGCGTTTATGGCTTTGTGGTATCGCCGTTTAGGCTTAGTGGCGAATATTGCTTTATTACTGAATTTGACCGCTTTGGTTGGGTTAATGTCGCTGTTGCCTGGCGTGGTCCTTACTTTGCCAGGAATAGCAGGTTTGGTACTGACGATTGGTATGGCTGTTGATACCAATGTTATTATTTTCGAACGTATTAAAGAAGAACGACGTAAAGGTCGCGCGCCATATCAAGCAATAGAGCAGGGCTATCAACAAGCTTTCAGCACTATATTTGATGCCAATATTACCACTATGATCACCGCCATTATTTTATATGGTATTGGTTATGGGCCAATTAAAGGTTTTGCAATTACGCTTGCTTTGGGACTAATAACCAGTGTGTTTACTGGTGTTTATGTATCAAAGGCATTAAGCCAAACGTTGTACTTAAAATTGGCAAATAAACGAGGAGTAAACGCATGAATAAGACAACTGAAAAAATGAGCACAACGACTCGTTTGCGTTTATCTGGTTTGGTTTTTTCTATTTTATTAGTGGCTTTCTCTGTAGTTGGGATTGCTGCAAAAGGATTGAATTTTGGCCTTGATTTTACCGGGGGCTATTTAACCGAGTTTACGACTTCAGTGCCTGTTAGTAAGGCTGAATTAAGCGATAAAATTAGTGACTATCATGCTGGTAATTTTACCTTGAGTGCACAATCTAGCCAACATTTTCAGTTAAGAGAAGCTGAGCAAGCGAATAACTCAGATTGGTTAGCTGCACTTACGCAAGATGAAACGCTAGGTGCTGACGTTGTGTCATCTTCTTATCTAGGCTCACAAGTGGGTGATGAATTATTTGAACAAGGCTGCTTGGCATTATTTGCGGCAATGATCGCAGTAATGATTTATTTAGCTCTGCGCTTTGAATGGCGTTTAGCATTGGGGGCTGTGATAGCTTTAATGCATGACGTGATAGTGGTGGTTGGCTTATTTGCATGGCTTCAGCTTGATTTTAACTTAACGGTGTTAGCGAGTTTGTTAGCAATTATTGGTTATTCCTTGAATGATTCAATTATTGTTGGCGACAGAGTGCGTGAGCTGCTGCGTTTAGATACGAAAAAACAACAAGCCAGTGTCAATACCGTGATAGACGAATCGATTAAAAGCACTTTAACCCGTACCTTGATAACCTCTTGCACTACTCTTGCGACTGTCGCCAGTGTATGGTTATTAGCTGGTGCGCCATTACAGGGTTTTTCTATCGCACTATTTGTGGGTATTGTTGTGGGGACTTTGTCATCAATTTGTATTGCCGCCACATTACCGCAGTTACTTGGTTTAAGGCATGAGAACTATCAAGTAAAGGTGGACGAGCAAAGCCAAGCGTTAATGGATATGCCTTAACTGACTTTATCAACAAGAAAACAAAAATGCCGCGATAGACGCGGCATTTTATCACCTAACTTAAACGATTAGCTAAGGTTGATAGTGACGACATCCGCTGACTCTGGATCAACTGTATCAACTGCAGTTGCTGGTTGTTTTGGGATGTCAGGCTTATCTAGTGCGATATCACCACCATCAATGACTTCACCGGTTTTTAAGTTAGCAAAATCAAATAATTCATTATCAGCTAAGTGTGATGGCACTACATTTTGCATTGCTGTAAAAATACTCTCAATTCGACCTGGGTGCTCAAGATCCCATTGAGCAAGCATCGCTTTAGTATGTTTACGTTGTAAATTTTCCTGTGAGCCACACAAGTTACACGGAATAATAGGGTAGGCTTGACTGATTGCGTATTGCTCAATATCCGTTTCTTTACAATAGGCTAATGGGCGAATGACCATGTGCTCACCGTTATCACTCATTAATTTCGCTGGCATGCTTTTTAGTTTGCCGCCGTAAAACATGTTTAGGAACAGTGTTTCAATCATATCGTCACGATGGAGACCTAAGGCAATTTTAGTTGCCCCCATTTCATTTGCGGTACGGTATAAAATTCCACGACGTAAGCGTGAACAAAGCGAGCAGGTGGTTTTACCTTCAGGGATGATATCGGTAACAATACTGTAGGTATCTTCTTCAACAATTTTGTATTCAATATTTTGTGTGTCTAAATATTCAGGTAATACATGTTCAGGAAAGCCGGGTTGCTTTTGATCAAGATTCACAGCAAAGAGTTCAAACTTTATCGGTGCAACACGTTGTAAATGTTGCAGCATATCCAGTAAGGTATAACTGTCTTTTCCTTATATTAAATAAGATCAAAAATAAAATGTTTATTTTAGTTTATTTTCAGTAACTTAAATTTTTCAAGCATTACAAAAATAAAAGATACTGTTAACTAAAAAGAAGAAAGAGAGATTTAATGTATTTTCAGGTTTATGATGCTTTACAAAATGCCATTAGAAATGTTTTGGGTAGGAAGTTATTTCGATGAAACTAGATCATCGACTTCAAGATGTCTCTAAAGAAAGAGAAGTTTTACTAAAGGCAGCTAAAATTTTTGCTAATGAATTAAAAGTATCTAACTTCTTCTTAAGATTAAAGAACAGTTCTCATTGCTCTACTGTCATCAAATAGGTATATTTAAAGAAAAACTATCAAAATACATGAAACTAGTCTTTGTCCATATTGAAGAACATCTTCAACTTCACAATATATCAATTCCTCTTACATCTGAGTTCAATTTTCATCTGAAGGAAGGTGAATTACTGATATCTAAAAACGATCAGTACATAGAGAGTTTTTATGAAGGGATAAATATAAAAGCTATTATTGGTAAAAATGGGTCTGGGAAGACATCTATTTTAGATTTTATCGAGAGTTTGTATAGTAATATTGAAAGTTCAGGTGCTTTTTTATTTTTTGACAAGAATAGTAAGACTTTTTTTCAAAAGACTCTAAATACTAAATCTTTTAATTTTAGATTATGTGGTAAAATTAAAGATCATAAAATAAATCACTTAGAAAGCCGACATCTACATAAGATAATAAAAGTTAATAATTTATCTAGTTTTAGCGCGAACAAGAACGCAAGTAAGAAAAATGTTGTCAACTTATCTTCTGAAAAACTTAGTTCAAGTAAAAAAAATAGAACTAAACAACTTGAGAACATATTTAGTTATTTAAAAAGAAAAGGAAATAAATATAGTAGCAATGTTGTTTATACCTTTAAGTTTAGAGGTATGACACCAGCCCTAAAAAATTGGATCAAAGAGTCATTTGTTTGTTATTTAATTAAAGAAGGCTATTTTAAAAATAACGAATCTTTTTATTCGAGTTATCTAAGGGAATCCCAGTCTGATGTGAAAGATGGCCATAATGTATTAAAATCTTTATTTCTTGCAAAAGAGCCTAGCGAGCTTCCAATTGAATTCGAAAATTTAATATCTGACTTTTCTAACTACTATTTACGAACTATATTATCTGATATTTCAAACAATGATAGGCTCTCTTACCTTTTACCACTAGATGTTACTCTTCCCGACCATAGTGTAGGTGCAATAGTATCTAAAGGGATCTTAAACATATTTAGAAATAATATATTAAAGCATAAAGTAGATGGAAACTTATCGGCATATCTTTGCATTAATTTGATAGGTAAGCTTATTAATAACAGAGAGTTGCTAAATAGAAATGTTTGGGATTCGGACTTTTATATTGAAGAAATTTTAGCCAGCGCTATAGAGCAAGTACTAAAAAATAACAGTAATAATAGAAATGGAAGTCCTAGTCAATTATATGAAAGTCTAAACGGACTGCAACATGACTTGAGGATGGATTTAGATATTTTCCTTGAAGTTATTAGAAATATCACTAGTACTAAATCTGGAGAGATTGTAAACAATAATCCTAGTGTGACTCTGTATAAAAAGAATTATTGGCTTGAAGAACTTATTTCTAATACTGAAGGATATCCTGCCCTAAACTCGTCTACTGTGTTTGAAGGTTACTCCGGCATCGAACAAATTAAGTACTCAACTCCTTTGGATATAGCATATATTTCTGAGGAAGTTACTAAGTTACCTCTTTATTTACAAAAGAGCATTGATCACGGTTGGGAGGGGCTTAGCAGTGGTGAATTTGCAAAAACTAGCCTTTTTTCTTCTATTTTTAACTTCTTATTGAGAGAAAGCCCCTATAACTTTCAATTATTTCTCATTGATGAAGCTGATTTGTACCTTCACCCAGAGTGGCAAAGGAAATTTGTCTTTGATTTAATAGAATTAATAAAAAACTTAAATTGTGAATCTACATCTCAATTTATAATAACTACGCATTCACCACTGATAATTGGCGACTTTTTGCCTGAAGATATATTAGCTCTTAATGTTGAAGATGGAAAACCGGTAGCATGTAGTTCATTAGGTTTTGGAACAGTTTTATCAGATTTTTATTTAGAAGGAATGCATTTAGATTCAACCTATGGAGAGCATTCAAGGATAAAGCTTCAAGAGATGATCGATGCAAAATTAAAGAACATTGCTTTAACCAAAGAGCAAATAAAACTAGTTAATAAAATATGTAATAAAGCTCTGAAGGAAGCTTTGTTAGATGGTTAAATTTAAATACTATTTCCCAACAGGTTTCCAAAAAAAATTAAAGAACTCTAATTTTTTTAAAAATGCTTTATCACAGCAAAAAATTGTATATGCAGAGATGAAGAAACAGTGCCAGATTAATGCAAATTTTTACAGTTCTCTATTTAGCGAATCATTTCTTTTGAGCTTAGTATTTTGTCCTCCAAAAAGCTTGAGCAAGAAGATAAATGAGATTTATGAAAATTTTCCTCTTCTTGCAGATAGATTTAATCCATATTTCAACTTTAGAAGTTATGATTTGAATTTTGATGTCTCTTTGATTAAGTCTAAAACTGATACAGATAAAAACATTGTTCTTGCATTAAAGGATAAATTTATCATTGAGTTGGATAAAATTCTAAACGAAAAATCTTCCATATTGGCTAAATATTTCTCTGTTGAACTTAAAAAGGCAACAAGCCCATTAAAAATATACCATATATGTTGCAGGATTAGAAATGTACACGTAGGTACTTCAGTTACACCAAAAAGTGTTCGAAATATCTATCCGTTATGGTTTGATAAGCTAGAAAAAATTTTTAACTATGAGGCTCTGAGAACTGAGTTTGGGCAAGTAATAATTGAATCAAGTTATTTAAAAATCTGTCCTTACTGTAATAAAAGGGATGTAGAAATTACTTATGGAAAATATGTAACAGCGAGACCTGATTTAGACCATTTTTATCCTAAAAGTAGATATCCATTTTTGGCAACTACACTATATAATTTAGTTCCTTCATGTGGTTTTTGTAACCAAAAATTTAAAAAGTCTAAAGATACATATATGAAAAATATGCATCCACTACTTGCTGGAACTAGGAATTATAAAGTTTTTAGTTTCGTGCCTCTTTTGGATGAGCCACCTATAATATTTTTAAATG
>NZ_JBALXK010000015.1:0-105039 GCF_036960685.1 Pseudoalteromonas sp.
TGACCAAGGTGATTATTATGCCTTGATCTGATCACTACATATTCTATAAGTTCAATTTATAATGATCTTGCCGTGGGGGATCACTAATGGCCCTAAAGAAATACTTAGCATTTATTTTATAATCCAATTGCGTATTGCCAGCCACTATAACTCACTTAGATTAAGTCAATATTAAGAATATAAATTATCAATCCTTTACTTGTTTTAGCTATTCATAGCGAGTTACTCTACTCACTTACGCGATTAACCATGCCGCTTTTCATTCATCATTAGTGACAATGCGAGCAAAATAATTTCACGCATAAAAGTAGGTAAAAATGTTGTATTACTGGTTGAAGATGATGACATTATTGCCGATGCAATTAGCACGTTTTTAGCAAATGAAGGCATTGCATTAGAACATGTAAGGTCTATCAGCGGCGCTAAAAACATTATTGCTGCAAGTCAGTTTGATATAGCAATACTTGATTTAAATTTACCAGATGGCAATGGACTCAGTTGGTTAACCTGGTTACGTAAACAACAAAACGCTTTACCTGTATTAGTACTTACGGCCAGTAACACCATTGACGACAAAGTCGCGGGCCTAAAAAGTGGCGCAGATGACTATTTAGTTAAGCCGTTTGATCTAAGAGAATTGCTTGCCCGTTTATACAGTTTACAAAGACGAGCCAATGATCGATTAACAAATATACTCTCCCATGGACAGTTAAATTATGACCTTGAGCAACATAAGGCTCAGCTTAACGGTGAACATATAAGTCTCTCGCGCAGTGAGGATTTACTGTTAAAAACCCTGCTCAATAATCCGCAACGAATTTTATCGGAAAACCAATTAAAAAATGTACTGTATGGCACCTACGACGACGTATCTAGTAATGCATTGAATGTGCATATATTCAACTTGCGTAAAAAATTCGGTTCAAAAGCAATTGAAACAATCCGCAATTTTGGTTTTCGTTTAGGTCCCGCAGAGCAGTTTAAATAATAAGCTAGAAAACAGCTTTGATAAACGTCTTGAATCCACCGCAATGATGCTGAGTAACATTTTAAGGCATGTCCCCCATGATTCACTTAAAGCTGGTGTACCAAACATAATTACAGAAAATGAAATTGGCACTGAAAAAGGGCTAACATGCCAAATTAGCTCTTTGCATGGTGCTATTCTTACAACCAGTAACAGTGGGCCTTTCCCAAATAACAACGCTTTTAGTGCTGGTTTCGATTATCTCACTAGCAACAAGGCTCGTTGGCGGACATTTACTTTAATTACCAAGCAACGCAAGATCACCATAGCAGACAAGGTATCAGAGCGGCAGTCACTTTATTATGATTTATTAAAAAGCATACTTATTCCACCTACTCTGGCAATTTTCATTACGTTGGCGCTACTTTGGTTTGCCATTGGTAAAGGTATCCAACCCATAATGCAACTTACCACAGCCCTAAAAAAGCGCGGAAGTAATGATCTAGCCCCCATAGAGCTCACACAGCCTTCCAAAGAATTGCAGCCTCTGCTTGATAGTCAAAATGCCCTCATGGCGCGTTTAGAGCAAACCATTAAACGTGAAAAGCAGTTTACCAGTAATGCTGCACATGAGCTGCGTACACCATTGGCAGGCATTTTATCGCAAACCCAAATTGCGCACTTGAGCACGGGCGATAAACAGCTACACGCGTTAGAACAAGTAGAATTAAGCTGCAAAAAATTAACGGCCATATTGGATAACTTACTTTTATTAGCCAATATTGATGCTGCGCCATTAATGCGCAGTAAAGAAAGTTACGCTATTGAGGCATTACTTAAAAGCATCATTCAAGAGCTCGCACCTAACGAAGAGCGCGTAGCTTATATGATACAAGGTGACGAATATACATCGGCGCTGCCACCTATGCTACTGGCTATTGTTGGTAAGAATCTGCTTGATAACGCGCTCAAATACAGCAAAAAAAATACACCGATTATTATTATCAGTGAAGTCACAGACGAGCATATAAGTCTTAGAGTCAGGAATGAAGCCACACTCCCAGCTGCGGATGTGCCATTAATGACAACTCGTTTTTGGCGAAAAGGAAATGCGCAAGGCGCAGGTCTAGGTTTATCCATCGTAGATACAATCGCGCAAAGTTATCATGGCTCGATAAAACTTCAGCAGCAAGATGAAATATTTACAGCCGAATTTACCATCCCTGCAGCTTAGCCCTCTAAATCATTAATATATGGCCCAATACAGACCGGCCATATACTAACCACTCGTATTAGCTTATTACTGACATCACTAACCAAATAGTGTAACCAATATAAGCGAGTAATAGCGCTGCGCCTTCAACTCGGTTGATCCGTCCCTGGCGACGAAAACCATATGCCATCATCAATAACGCAACCATCATTGCCATCATTACCAGCCAATCACGTGACAACACTTCGGGGGCGACTGAGGTTATCGGTGTGATCAGGCCTGCAATGCCCACAACAGCTAGAATATTAAACATATTTGAGCCAACCACATTACCAATTGCAATGTCATGCTCTCCTTTTCGCACCGCTATTATTGATGCCGCCAATTCCGGTAATGAAGTGCCCAATGCAACAATAGTCAACCCAATAACTAAGTCACTCACGCCCAAACTTTGGGCTATACTTACAGAGCCCCACACCAGTATTCGCGAACTAATAACCAATATAATAAGCCCAAATATAAGCCAGAAAATGGCTTTTCCTAATGTCATTTCGTGACTATGTAATGCTTGCTCAGTATCAGTTTCTAATGAGTCACCTTTATTGCTCATTGCCGAATAAATACTCCATGCGATTAAAACAAAAAAGCCTATCAGTAAGAGCACTGCATCAAAGCGTTCCAAAGCGCCATTCCACAGTAAAGCCCCAAAAAAAAGCCCGATAATCAACAACAGAGGGAGCTCTTTACGGACAATTTTAGAGTGCACAACAATAGGCGCAATTAGTGCAGTAACACCAAGGATCAGCCCTGTATTAACGATATTTGAACCCAGCGCATTGCCTAGTGCTAAATCAGGATTACCATCAACTGCCGCCATTGCCGACACCACCATTTCAGGTGCTGATGTACCAAACCCGACAATTACCATACCAATAAGCAGCGAAGGCATACCAGCATACTTAGCCGTAGCCGCCGCGCCATCAACAAATCTATCGGCGCTCCAGACTAACAATATAAAACCACCTAAAATAGCCAAGCTGGCGAGGATCATGATGATTCCTTAAGTAAAAAATAAATAATACTGGTTAGTTAGCACCAGCAATAAATCGCATTAAGCGACATAGTAAACAAGCATAACCGTTTTAACACTAAACCTTTATACGAGTTAATATTAACCAGTGATTATAATATCGCAAAGAGATTTGTGCTGATGCTAATGCAATAATTGGTGTGAAATAAGTAAACCTGAAAAATCTAGCCTCTGGACCACGCGAACAAACAGCAAACGCTGTCAGTAAATACAATGCAGATACAATTTAAGGGGCTTTTTTGCCTGCTTATTCCTTGTCTGTCTGGTTGTCAAAGTTTATAGCATAAACAAAAAAGCCACTACCTAAGTTAAGTAGTGGCTTGGTGAGAGTCGAACATGTTTCTTGGCCAGTTAACCTAAGCTCAGGTTAGTTAGGCTCACGGAGGTGGAAAATTTGGCACTTGTTACCTAAATCAGGTTGTTGCGCAAAATTAGTTTTATCTGCAAGGCCACAATCACTTAAGCCTAGTGCTTGCTTTGTATAGCGATTGATCAACATCACGCCGCCACCTGCAACAGGAGCAATGCGCCATTGTGCTGTTTTAGTTTCGCACGACGCCATTTCAACATTGGCACCGGGTACTAAAGCATTGTTTGCCACCGCGGCGCAATAATCACTTTCAAGGTCTTGTTTTAGAGCAACGTAACCAGTATCTGTTGGTGCAAAAAACCACTGCTGGGCATCGCTATGAGTAAACGCTTGTTGCTCAACATTAGTGCCTGCTTTAACAGTACCTGCAACGCTCAACGCTTTACCGCTTTGTTGACTCATTACTGCCACGCTGCCAACTGGCTGTAATTGCCAGTCACCACATGCCGTGTCTTTGCCTTGCTGTAACACTGCTTGATTTTGTGCAGCTGAACACCCTGCTACGGCTAATGG
The DNA here is from genome assembly GCF_036960685.1 of Pseudoalteromonas sp. Classification (GTDB taxonomy): domain Bacteria; phylum Pseudomonadota; class Gammaproteobacteria; order Enterobacterales; family Alteromonadaceae; genus Pseudoalteromonas. The sequence goes on from NZ_JBALXK010000015.1 coordinate 4,154, forward strand.
TTTTTCAGTGTAGCGGTTCGTAATGGTGACATTTCCATCAGTACTTGGGGCAACTTTCCATTGTTGGCAGAAGTTGTTACGCCAAGCAGCAGATTGCGTTTTCGCATTATCAGCATCGCTACAATTAGCCAACTCTAAAAACTTGCTGTCTTCGCGATTTGCTAAACGGACAAAGCCATCTGTAGTGGCATCAATCACCCACTGACCATTGGTTGCAGCACATTGACGTTGCACAGCACGCGCATCTTGAGGATCGGCTGCAATGTCTAAACACAAACCGCTAGTTGCATTTACGAGGTTATAACGCTGACCTTGAACACGAGTAACCAGTGGTCCGTATTCGCCTGATGGCGGAGCTACTTCAACACCCGGTGTTACAGGTTTTGCAAAGTTTGGCGTGCCATCATCATGCCAAGTAAATTTTTGCGCACGTAAAGAACGTGTGGCACTACAACCATGTTCTACTGAGTCATTACCGTGATATACCAGCCAATCTTCACTGCCATCTGGAGAAGTGAAGAAACCATTGTGACCAGGGCCAAATACTTCAGTGGTACGTTCAAATACTGGTTGATCAAACTTTTTCCAGCTGTTTGCATCAAGCGGATCATCACCAACAAGTTCTAACATCCCTAACTTATAATCTGGCGTGTTACAAAAGCTTGCTGAGTAAGTCATAAACGTGCGACCGTTATGCTGCAGAATTTCAGCACCTTCAGTTACCTTACGTCCGCTGATCTCCCAATCAAGTTCAGGACGTGTGATCACAGTATGTGGCGTGCCTTTTTTCAGTGTCCATGGGTTTTCCATTTCAGCAATAATATTAAGCTGTTGATCGCCCTGCCACTGTGAATAAATAACATAGAGTTTATCTTTGTAGCTTAAATAGTTACCATCAATATTCCATACGTCAGGCATGAGCGCGCCTTTGTACTCATACGGGCCCATTGGGTCGTCACCAGCACTTTCTAATACATTAAGGTGTTGGTTATCTAATGTGCCATCAGTGCCGGCTGTGTACATCATGTACCAACGGTAGCCATCAGGGCCTTTAACACGATGAAATTCGAACGCCCAAAAGTTACAACAGCGAGCAGGATCGGTTGCTGACCATACATTTACTGGAGTTGCATCGGCAAGTCCGGCTAACGTCGGTGACTTACGCATCACCAATTCAGATGTCCATGTTGTTGTAGTCAGGTAATAGTTACCATCCCAGTACTCAAGCCATGGATCGGCACCATTTGGAAACAGTGGATTAGTGAACACGCCATCGTCTTGCGTGGGTGCTTTGGCGCTCGTAATTGGCGCCTTATCTGCTGTTTTTTGTGTGTCTGCGCTAGTTGTAGATTCACAACCACTAAGCGAGCTTAAAGACAAAGCAAATAAGCCTACAAGGCCTGTTGCTTTAGCGGTACGCTTTAACTTAGTGCGCAAGTGATGTTGTACATTCATTGTTGGTATCACCCTTAGTTATTATAACAAACCCACTATTGGGGTTTAATTTTATAGAAAGCTGTTTTGAGTCGCTTGCGCCGCAGTTGTTATCACTAAGGCTGCAAACAGCAGCCCTATTTGATTAACAACGTGCATTACTTAGTACCAAACTCATACACGATACGAGTTGAGTAAACCTCACCAGGGAGCAGTGTCGTGCTTGGGAATGTTGGCTGATTAGGCGCGTCTGGGAAGTGCTGTGGCTCTAAACAAAAACCACTTCTTAATTTATGCACTAAACCCGAGGCTTGTTTACTGCTGCCATCTAAAAAGTTGCCTGAGTAAAACTGTACCGCGGGCTCTTCTGTATACACAGTCAAGGTACGCCCTGAGCTTGGTTCATACACATTAGCAGCTTCAATCAAATCATGATTAGGCTTGTTTTTAAGCACAAAGTTATGGTCATAACCTTTGCCAAGCTTGAGCTGCTCATCATCGATATTAATATCTTTGCCAATCGCTTTTGGATTTCTAAAATCAAACGGCGTACCCGCCACTTGCATCAACTCACCCGTTGGGATCAAACCGCCATCAACTGGGGTAATTGCATTTGAGTTAATTTGCATTTGGTGATCAAGAATATCGCCCTTACCGGCTAAGTTAAAATAACTATGCTGGGTCATATTAATGATGGTTGGCTTATTAGTTTTTGCCACAAATTGCATATCTAGGGTATTTTTGTTGGTCAGTGTGTAGGTAACTTGTGTTGTAAGCTCGCCAGGGTAACCTTGGTCGCCATCAGGGCTCACTAAACTGAGTGTGACACCCGCACTGTTTTCTGTACTAAATGGCACCATGGTCCAGACTTTCTTATCAAAGCCCTGTACACCACCGTGCAAGTGGTTATCACCGTCATTTGTGGCTAACTGATAGTCGGTGCCATTTAAGCTAAATTTACCATTGGCAATACGGTTACCAAAGCGGCCAATGATCGCGCCAAAGTAAGTGGTTGCATTGGTATAATCTTCTAAGTTATCCAAGCCTAAAACAATGTTACCCATATTGCCATTGCTGTCTGGCGTTTCGATGCGCGTTATGATGCCACCATAATTGATCACATCAACGCTCACACCATTACTATTGGTTAGCGTTACTTGGTTGATCGGAGTTTGATCTGCAAGCTTGCCATAAGCGTGCAGTAATGCAGAAGGTGAATTGCTCATATTGTCTCCTTGGTGAGCACACGCGGGGGTTAAGGCAATTGAAAAGGACACTGCCACTGCAAAGATACCGCGAGAGAATTTTTTAATAGATGCTGACGACTGATGAACCGCTGTTAGGCGCTGAGTTACACATTGCAATGACATACCAATAACCTTTTTATAATTGTATTTATACTTTTATAATACAATACAGTAGTCAATTGCAAATTTATTCGCCTAAGTTTTTAATTGTATTTTGCCGTTTTTAACTAAAATACAGTCCATACCTGCCGCCGCCGCTGCCTGATAACCTATTTGCGTGTCTTCAAACACCACACAATGATTTGGCTGTATACCAATTTGTTTGGCAACCGTTAAAAAGGTTTCTGGGTGTGGTTTACCGTGACGAACATCACTGGCCGTGACTAACGCATCAATTTTATCGATTAACCCGGTATGAGTTAAATGATCAATGGCATGCTCGCGGTCTGCACCAGTACCTACACCAATTGGCATTTTGCCATGGTAATAATTTAATATATCGACTGTCTCAGTAATGATTTCTGGTTGCTGGTTTAAACCTAACCAAAATTGGTGTTTTTGCTGCGCAATTTCATCCGCATTATGGCTAAGGCCAAATTTTTCATTGAGAATATCAACGGTTGCAAGCGTTGGCACGCCACCTAAACCATACATGTAGTCGTAGTCAAACGGATAGCCAAAAGCTTGGCAGGTCAGCTCCCACGCTTGCAAATGTGCGCCCATCGAATCGATTAGCGTACCATCCATATCAAAAATAATGCCTTGGTATTTTGTTAGACTTAGCATTGTTACTCCTAAAATTAAAAGCCCACAATAGCATAAGCCAGCGCTAGGCTGGCTTATGAAAACAACATATTATTGTCTACTTGCGCTATAAAATTATAAGCCGCGCTTTAGCATGTAATACGCTGCATTATGGCGTAGTTCTGTTTTGAAACCACGGATGCTGGTATCAGCATCGATGATCATGGTTTCAACGCCAGCCATTTCAGCAAAATCAACAATCATATCTGTAGTGACCGCTTGGCTGTATGCAGTGTGGTGTGCACCACCAGCATGGATCCACGCAGCAGACGCTACTGAAAGGTTTGGCTTTGGTTCCCACAATGCTGACGCCACTGGTAAGTGTGGTAATTCAGCCGGTGGTGTTACCGTGTCTACTTCGTTAATTAAGATGCGGAAACGGTTACCCATATCAATTGGTGAAACGTTAATTGCCGCACCAGCTTTAGCAGTAAACAATAAACGACCTACATCACATTTCACACCAATTGTATGAGTGTGAACTTCTAGACGCGGTTTTTGCGCTGCAATTGATGGACACACTTCTAACATGTGAGCACCCAATACTTGGTCAGTATCACCCATGTTATAGGTGTAGTCTTCCATGAATGAACAACCGCCTTCACGGCCTTCACCCATTACTTTCATGATGCGAACCATAGCAGCTGTTTTCCAGTCGCCCTCGCCACCATAGCCGTAACCTTTCGCCATTAAGCGCTGCGTTGCAAGGCCCGGTAAACCTGATAAACCTGATAAATCTTCAAAACAGTTAGTGAATGCTTTAAAGCCACCTTTTTCTAAAAAGCGCTCCATACCAAGCTCTAAACGTGCTTCGTTGCGTAGCATCGATACTTTGTAATCATCTTGCAGCGTTTCATCGCTAATCACATAGTCAGTTTTGTATACTTCAAGCTGTGCATCTACTTCGGCATCAGTGACGGTATCAACAACTTTAACTAGCTCCGCTACGCCAAAGGCATGTACTTCATAACCAAAGGTGATTTGTGCTGATACTTTGTTACCTTCAGTAACCGCAACTTGACGCATGTTATCGCCAAAACGAGCCACTTTAAGTGTTTGGCTTTCAGCCCAACCTTTAGCTGCGCGACACCAATCATCAATTTGCTTTTGTACGTCAGCACGTTGCCAGTGACCCGCAACCACTTTACGCTCTTTACGCATCACTGTGCCGATAAAACCAAATTCACGGTCACCGTGGGCACTTTGGTGGGTATTCATGTAGTTCATATCAATATCAGCCCACGGTAGCGCGGCATTGAATTGCGTATGAAGGTGTAACCATGGTTTACGTAACTCGTTTAAACCAGCAATCCACATTTTCGCTGGTGAGAACGTATGCATCCACAATACGAGGCCCACACAGTTAGGATCGGTGTTTGCGGCTTGGCACACGGCATGAATTTCTTCAGGCGTTTTCACCGTTGGTTTACACACTAGATTAACCGGTAAATTAGCTTCGCTATTTAAACCAGCAACAATTGCAGCGCTATTATCTGCAACGGTATTTAACACTTTTGGGCCATATAAATGTTGTGACCCAGTTACAAACCAAACTTCTTTCATTGATGACGGCATATATAAATTCCTCTTGTACTTGTTAGCCACGGTTACTTTGGCCGTAGTAGGCATCTTTACCGTGTTTTCTTAAATAATGTTTATCCATCACAGACTTCTTAAGTGCACCGGCATTTTGATCTAAGGTGCGAGTTAAGTAAGCCATGCGAGCAATTTCTTCTAGTAGTGCAGCGTGATACACAGACTGCGCAGCATCTTTACCCCAAGTAAACGGTGCATGTCCTGCCACAATCACCATAGGTGCCGCTTTCGGATCACGGTCTTTATAAGCATCGGTAATTTGAATACCGGTCTCAAGCTCATAATCACCATTTACTTGCGCATCAGTAAGCTCGCGGGTGCAGGTAATGTCACCGTGCACATAATCAGCGTGTGTAGTACCGAAACAAGGAATGCTCTGCTTTGCTTGTGCCCATGCAGTGGCATACGTTGAATGAGTATGCGTTACGCCACCAATGTCATTAAAATGACGATACAAATGAATATGGGTTTTGGTATCCGAAGACGGCCGCATGCTGCCCTCAACGATGTTGTTTTCTAAATCAACAATCACCATGTCTTCTGCTTTCATTTGGTCATACGATACACCACTTGGTTTAATCGCAATCACGCCTTTGTCGCGGTCGATTTGCGATACATTACCAAAGGTATAAATCACCAAACCACGACGTTGTAATTCCATATTTGCTTCGAATACTTCGCGCTTTAATTCTGTGTAGCTCATGCTTTTGCTCCATCAACATACTGTGCTAACGCTTGATAGTTAGCATAGAGTTCGTTATAAACCGCAACCCGCTCTGGGTTAGGTAAATACTGATGACATACAGCAGAAGCCATAACTTGCTGAGCATCCGCCACTGTTGCATATTCGCCCGCTGCCACAGCAGCCATAATTGCAGCACCAAGCGCACAGCTTTGCTCGCTTTCAAGTACGTCAATTGGGCAGTTCCATACATCAGCACAAGTTTGCATTACGTAATCAGATTTTTTCGAAATACCGCCAATCACAACCACTGACTCAATCGGTACGCCTTCACTTTGAAAACGCTCAGTAATGGCGCGTGCGCCAAAGGCCGTCGCCTCAACTAATGCTTTAAAGAACTGCGGCGCATCAGTGCCCATTTTCATGCCCGTCATGGCCATTGCTACGCTTTGATCAGCATCAGGAGTGCGACGACCGTTGACCCAGTCAAGTGCCGTTACATCGGTATTTTTAACCGGTAACGCACTGGCAGCTTTTGATAAATCAACTAAAATTGAGTCTTCAATTTTGTTGATCAAGCTTTGTTCAACGTCGTTTAAATTTGTTAATTGGCGAGTCGGCCATAACATCAGGTTTTTAAACCATGCATATAAATCACCAAACGCAGATTGACCCGCTTCAAGGCCAATCATGCCTGGAATAACCGAGCCATCAACCTGACCACAGATACCTTTTACACAGGTATCGCCAAGTTGTTGTTTTGAAGTAACGGTAATATCACAGGTAGAAGTACCCATTACTTTAGTCAGTACGCCTGGGCGCACATTAGCGGCAACTGCGCCCATGTGGCAGTCAAAAGCACCGTAACCAACAACGACGCTCTGCGGTAAACCCAGTTTCTCAGCCCATTGCGCGGTTAGTTTACCCGCGACTTGGTCGCTTGGTTGAGTTGTTGCATTAAGCGTATCCACCACACCATCTAATAATGGGTCAATTTTGCTGAAGAAACTATTTGGTGGGAAACCACCCCATTGCTCATTCCACATTTGTTTGTGGCCTGTAGCACAACGACCCAGCGTTAATACTTCAGGGTGTGTGGTGCCGCACATTAATGCCGTCATCCAGTCACAATGCTCTACCCACGAGTAAGTAGCGGCTTTTACAGCGGCGTCATCTCTGAAGATATGCAGTGCTTTAGCCCAGTACCATTCTGATGAATAGATACCACCCATATGTGAAAGATAATTAACCTCGTTATTGGTCGCGGCTTTGGTGATCTCATTCGCTTCTTTAATCGACGTATGGTCTTTCCAAAGAATGAACATAGCATTTGGATTTTCAGCAAATTCTTCCGTCAGCGCTAAAGGTGTGCCTTGGCTATTAATCGCCACTGGCGTTGAACCTGTGGTGTCAAAGCTCATACCAACAACGTTATCTGCAGTACCTGCTGGCACTTGTTGCCATAGACCATTTACAACCTCAATTAAGCTGTCGATATAATCTTGTGGGTGCTGGCGAAACTGGTCTTTACTCGGATCACAATATAAGCCTTGTGCCCAACGCGGATAATTTACTAAATGGCTAGCCAGCTCTTTACCTGTGGTAACATCAACAAGCAGTGCTCTTACTGAATCAGAGCCATAATCTAAGCCCAATGTATAACGAGACATAAATACCTTTCACTAATTGGATACTAACAATGTTAGTCATTACTGTTATTTGTATGATAATATCAATAATGATAGGTTGTAAAGGTATTATAAAAATATTATTAACAGATTAATTCTGAAATATTCGTGACACCTGTGCCCTTTAAACTAATGTTTTGCACTTATAAAGGGCTTAAACCATGTCACAAGCAATGCTAAAAGCCGTTAATTTATTTTGTATGATGAAAATAGGATGTCTATGTCTAGCCAATTAGAACAATTAAAAACCATGACCACTGTGGTTGCTGATACCGGTGATTTTGAAGCAATCGATCAATATAAGCCGCAAGATGCCACTACAAATCCATCGTTATTGCTCAATGCGATTAAAATTGAAAAATACCGTCCACTGGCTGTTGAAGCCGTTGCTTGGGCTAAGCAACAAACCAATGACAATGCACAAGTGATCAGTAAAGCCGCAGATAAGTTATCAGTATTAATTGGTGCAAACTTAATGGCACAAGTGCCTGGTTTAGTCTCAACTGAGGTCGATGCGCGCTTATCATTTGATACGCAAGCAACTATTAATAAAGCGCTTGAGTTGGTTGCGCTATATAAAGAGCAAGACATTGACACTTCACGGGTGTTGATCAAAGTAGCGTCAACATGGGAAGGTATTCAAGCGGCAAAAGTACTTGAGCAACAAGGTATTCGTTGTAACTTAACGCTGGTATTCGCGTTTGCTCAAGCACGTGCTTGTGCTGAAGCCGGTGCTTACCTAATTTCACCATTTGTTGGTCGAATTCTTGATTGGTATAAAGCCAATAATGCTGATACTGATTTTAGTGGTGCTAACGATCCGGGCGTGCAATCAGTTACGCACATTTATGACTTTTTCAAAAAGCATGATTATAAAACCATCGTTATGGGCGCAAGTTTCAGAAACATCAACGAAATTCAACTACTAGCAGGCTGCGATAGACTAACTATCAGCCCAGGTCTATTGTCTGAGCTGGCAGCAACCGATGCGCCTTTAGAACGTCAACTTACTCATACAACTGAAACAGTTGCGGCGCCTGCGCCTATGAGTGAGCAAGCTTTCCGCTGGGAAATGAACCAAGATGCAATGGCAACAGATAAACTAAGCCAAGGCATTCGTCAGTTTGCAATTGACCAAGAAAAGCTTGAAGCCATTTTAGCTGAGCTTGTCTAAATCATTAACTAAATTGGGCTCTTGATAATAAATCATTTATCAAGAGCTCAAATTAAAGACATAAAAAAGCCCGCTGATTTAATTAAATCAGCGGGCTTTTTATCAGGTAAAACTTTAACCTAGATGTCGTTTAATAACGCATTTGCCTTAGCAACTAAGTTCTTTACGGTAAAACCAAAATGCTCTAGTAATACAGCACCCGGTGCTGACTCACCAAACGTAGTCATACCTAATACATCGCCATCTTGGCCAACATATTTATACCAAAAATCACTGTGTGCGGCTTCTACGGCAATTTTAGCAACACCTGCTGGCAATACACTTTGGCGGTAAGCTTTATCTTGCAAGTCAAACTGATTGGTTGATGGCATAGAAACAACGCGAACTTGCTTGCCTTGAGCTGTTAGTTCAGCTGCTGCATTCACCGCTAATTCAACTTCAGAGCCAGTCGCCATTAGAATAAGTTCTGGCGTTTGCTCCGATTCAACTAAGGTATAGCCACCTTTTGCAACATTGGCTAATTGCTCTTTTGCACGTGGCATTGCTTTAGTGCCTTGGCGACTAAAGATCAACGCACTAGGCCCTGCTTCATTGATCAGAGCTTGACGCCATGCAACGGCAGTTTCAACCTCATCACATGGGCGCCAAGTAGTCATGTTAGGCGTCATACGCAGGTTGGCAATTTGTTCAATCGGCTGATGAGTTGGGCCATCTTCACCTTGACCAATTGAATCATGGGTGTACACAAAAATGCTGTGTGCTTTCATCAATGCCGCCATACGCACTGCGTTACGAGCGTATTCCATAAACATTAGGAAGGTTGCACCAAACGGAATAAATCCACCATGTAGCGCAATACCATTCATAATCGCGCTCATGCCAAACTCGCGTACGCCATAAAATACATAGTTACCGGCAGCGTCATCTTGCAAGCCTTTGGCGTCAGGCCATAAGGTTAAATTTGACCCTGCTAAATCGGCTGAACCACCCATTAGCTCCGGCAAGTGCTCAGCGAAGAAGGTAATGGCATTTTGTGATGACTTACGTGTTGCAATGTTTTGCATATCGTCTTGGCATTTTGCAATGTATTGATCAGCAATTTCTGCAAAGTTGCTCGGTAATGATTTAGCTGTTACACGACGATTAAACTCTTTACTTAGCTCTGGGTGCGCTTTGCTGTATGCTGCAAACGTTTGTTGCCAAGCACTTTCTAAGTCTTGACCTTTAGCTTGCGTGTTCCACTCATTATATACATCTTGTGGAATTTCAAATGCTGGATGTGGCCAATTTAGTTGCTCACGAACCGCAGCAATTTCATCATTACCCAGTGGTGAACCATGACAATCGTGACTACCTGATTTATTAGGTGAGCCGAAACCAATCACTGTTTTACAACAAATAAGCGTCGGTTGCTCAGGGTTCGCTTGCGCTGCTTCAATTGCACTGGCAATCGCGGCCATGTCATGGCCATCAACACCACGAATAACTTGCCAACCGTATGATTCAAAACGCTTTGGCGTATCGTCAGTAAACCAGCCCTCTACTTCACCATCAATTGAGATGCCATTGTCATCCCAAAAAGCAATCAGTTTGCCTAACTTTAAAGTACCGGCTAATGAACATGCTTCGTGAGAAATACCTTCCATCAAACAACCATCGCCTAAAAAGCAATAAGTAAAGTGATCAACGATATCAAAATGAGGCTTATTAAATTGCGCTGCTAAGGTTTTTTCAGCAATTGCCATACCTACCGCATTAGCAATACCGGCCCCGAGTGGCCCTGTTGTTGTTTCAACCCCAGGTGTATAACCGTACTCTGGGTGACCAGGCGTTTTTGAATGTAATTGGCGAAACTGCTTGATGTCTTCAATGCTAACGTCATAACCACTTAGGTGTAATAACGCATATTGCAACATTGAACCATGGCCATTTGACAATACAAAACGGTCGCGGTTAACCCAATTAGGGTTAGATGGGTTGTGGCGATGAAAGTTTTGCCAAAGTACCGCGGCAATATCGGCCATTCCCATTGGCGCACCGGGGTGGCCAGAGTTAGCTTTTTGAACGGCATCGACAGCAAGCATGCGAATTGCATTAGCAGATTGAGAACTGGGCAGAGTCATCTTTTCTTATCCTGTTAATATTATATTATAAATAATATCTCAAAATGTAATATAAATAGCAATCAGAAATCACCAGAACTCGCTAAAAACTGCATATTAGGCAGCCTAATATGCAGTTTTCCTAGTTATTTTTATAGAGCTTAACTCTTTTTTGTACAAAGAGCAGACAGTCAGGGGAAATGAGAAACCATGAAATAATGTGTAGTGTGCCTTGTAGGAGAGCGCTTTAGCGCCGAATAGCTAAAGATAGCATCGCGCCCAATCTGCGGGATACGATACCTAACCTAGCACCTAACCGCTTTCTATATCACTGCTCTAAAGCGCAGCGCCTCATAACCTCTTTGTGAATACATCACTTAAAATCATTTTGCACAAAGAGAAGTGAATGAGAGTAAATGAGAAGACAAAAGGTAACGAGCTGCGGCTTATCCTAGCGCCAGTTCCTACTATAGTAACAAGTGTTTCTTGGTAGCTTGGTGTTTATGAATGTAGGCGTAGAGCTTGCTCACGAGAAAAGCGAAGCTTTTAAATTGTAGGTCGTGCTTTAGCACAAAAAATGTAACCCTGCCTGTTTGTGTGACTAGTAGTAATTACACATGGCCTTGTACCGCTGGGCAAACTGTCGTGGGTTTCCTCAATGAATACAATGTCGATGGTCATCAAAACGGGTTATTCAAATACCAAAATACTTCGACTAATTCGCCATGGAATACTATGTCAGTCCAGATCAGTATTCTTTGATTTATTAATGATGTAGGCCAGACATTCTGGCCTTTTTATATTTCTAAATACGAATGTTAACACCAGTACTTTTGTCTTGCATGATAGACATAGCGGATTCTAACATCTTCAAAGTAGCCTCGTCATTGCGTGACAGTGCGCCTTGGATGCCATCACGCGTTTTTTGAATGAAGTTATATCGTGTTTCATCACTGTGTGCACCTGCCAGTTCGCCTCCATTTACTGGTATTTTCATAGTCATAGCCATGAAAGGCCTGCCGTCATCGAGAGACATTTCTCCATTGCGGATTTGAGTGTTGGCCCAGTCCCGCATTTCTTGCCGGGTCATACTAGTGAAATCCGCCTGTTTTGTGCTGCTGTCAGTCTTATTATTGTCTGTTTGTGCTGCTGTTAATGCAGCCGAAAATGACGTTGAGGCCTCTGTTGAAGGCTTGGTACGCTGGTTCCCATTAAAATAATGTACGTTTGCATCAACTCGCATAGGTTCTTTTCCTTAGTGTGATCGTATGAGTGATATTAAGTGCAAAACCTGCGCCATAATTATACACTTATAGTCTATTGAAAACGCCTTTAAAAAGTTTATTTAAATTAAGTTGTTGAAGGTAATTCATCGTAAAGTGAAAGGCTTAATACAGAGGTGTTGGACGGCAAAGACTTTCCGGTAACTGGAATATTTACTAATAGGCTTGGCTCGTAGGCCTTAAATTATTCAGGATAAAGCCTAATAAAAGAAGGTTTTTAAATAAGCAATATTAAAGTGAAATATTGGGATCGAGGTTGATACAAAAATGAGGGATTCATGCTCGGCATTCGGCCATTTAAACTTATTGTTTTCTAATCGCTTATGCCACAAAGCAAACCCCGTTTTATCCCAGTAAAGGATTTTGAGTTTATCTTTGCTTTTGTTGCAGAAGATAAATAAAGCACCGGACATCACATTTAAATTCATTTCAGCGACAACAATATTAGCTAAACCATTAATCGATTTTCGAAAGTCCACCACTGGGCGGTGCAGGTAAATGTCACTTGGCTCAACAAACATTTTCATTTAACTAAACCTCTAATCAAATCAGACAAATACTGTGCAGAGGTTGAACCTGGCAATTTTAATTCTCCAACCTGCAAAGTCAATGTGATATGGGCAGGCTCAACGATTTCTTGCAAACGGGTTTGTTCAGTTTGAATGGTCACTTTGCTGAAACTAGATTGGGCGGTTAATTGTTTGCGGTACTTATAAAAAGTGGACGTTGCTAAGTTATTTTGCTGGCAAAAATCTTGTATGTTTAAACCAGAGCCTGGTTGTCGGCGAATTAAATCTAGCCATTGTTGTGTTCGATTGGTTTGCATAACTCACTCCTGTTATTAAAAAGAAATGAGCTTAGCGAATATAAAATAAATGTTTAGGTGTGGTTTAGCCGACGGTTACACAGCTTGCTGCCCTTGCTGTGCTTTATGATCTGCATTAGTGGCTTTATCTGAGGTTGCTAAGGCATTTTGTGCAACTTGCTCAATGGCACTACTCATTTGCGTAATTGCAGTGGCAATCATGGCTGATTGTTGCTCTTGCTCAGTAGCGGTAGTGGCCACTTGCTCACTGATTGAATTCATTTCTTCGGCTGCGGACGACAGTGTTAGTGTTGCCCCCGTTACATCCGTCACTAAAGTATGAATACGCGACAACATATGATTAAAATTACGAGCAGTGTCCGCAATTTCATCGTTACCGAGTACATTTGCTCTTATTGTTAAATCTGCATTACTGGCAATTTGGCTAATTGTATCGCGCAGTGCCATCAATGGGTTTTGAATCGAACGATAAATAAAGTAGCCAATGACCAATAACAAAATAATTAGTACCGATACTAACAACTTCATGACTAAGCTAATTAATCTAAGGGATCCCCAGAAATAATCATTAAGTTTCAATTACATCACTCACATCCATATTTTTCCAATCGAGTTGCACTACCACCTGTACGAAATAGGCTAGTCCTGCCAAATAATCTCGCCGTCGCAGTTTAATGGACTGTTTTTTGAAGTATCGCAGCCCAACAAATGCCCATGACACTACTCGTCTTTTTTTGGTTGAATTAGCTTGAAAAGCGCCTGTCTTTCCTGCTTTGTCTATCACTGCCCCCAGCATCATTGAGAACCAATGAGCCAGTGTGGCAAGCAGCAACAGTATGTCTAATCGATAGAGTTTGTTTGTCCTGTGCAGATCTGAGCCTAAGCCGAACCTAACACTTTTTTGATCTCGAAATCCTGCTTCTATCTGCATTCTCATACCATATAATTTGAGTACTTTTTCGAGAAAGTGGTGCCTCTTTGGAAGAGAAGAAACGAGTAGCCAAGGCTCCTTATAACCACGTTTTTTATCTCTTTTTAATAACTTATGTCCCTTGCCAACCAGCACTGCATGAGTTTGATATTTTGCACTTTTGGTCAACTCGGTCGCGCCAAGATACTGGCTCTTACGTTGATTGCTCTTGAATAGTGACTGGCATGGAACAAACTCATCGCTGCCCTGCGTTTTCAAATGTGCCGTACCTCGAACACGGCTAATATGATGCCAGCCATTGTTTCGCACGGCTTTGAGCCAAGGAACTTTAAAGCCCGCATCCGTCACAATTACGGGCCGGCAGTCACCCGGCAAAATCAGTTTGAGCATCTTTAAGAACCGTTTTTGAACTTTTGGGCAATGATATTGAAAACTGAATGCACTTTCCTGATACAGGGTCAAAGAACGACCTTCACTGGCAATGCTGGCACGCAGAATACAGTATTTGGTTTGTGTATCTGCATGACTCCAATCAACCAAAATGACGGGATGCTTTTCAGTGACCACAAAACGGCTTAAGCGAACATAAACCGATGTCGACTCACGCAAAAGCTCGTGGTTATTGAGTAGTCGATCAATACGTTTAATATCATGTTTTTCAGTTGTTTTTGAATCCAAATTGCGACCAATAGATGTCAAGGTGCATTGCTGACAGTGCAAAAGAGATTTAACGGCAGCGACTAGAGTATTAAATCTGGCTTTATGAATAGAGTTAGGGGTGACAGCGCGGAGCATATTGTGCAAAATAGTAGACGCATTCATGGTGTTTAGTTCTGTTGTTTTTAAGCGATTCATAAGATCACAAAACACCATGAATGTTCCCTCACTACCCATATTTTTTAACACTATTAGTTCATTGATATATAAAGGCTAATTTTGGGGATACTTTAGCTAATTAATGCAAAATTTTCATCTGCTTGATTTTTAAACTGGTTAGCTTCCTCTAGTTGCAGATCTATTAACGCTTGATAGCTTGCACTGAGCGGGTCAAATACACTATATAAATCAGTAACAAACTGTTGTTGAGAAAGGGAGTCAAAGGTCCCATTACGTATTTGACTTAACAAGTTTTCAAGGTGCTGTTGAACAGGAGCCAGCTTTTGTTCAACAGTCGCCGTTAAGCCTTTTTCTTTGTTGGTTAACTCCGTACTAAGATAATTTTCCCACTCTTTATCGGCGGTATTTTTCGCTTTTTCAACAGCGCTCAACAATGCAGCTTGAGTCACCGTGCCCGCCCAGAATTTATGAAATAAATCAACAATATTAACGGCATAGTTATCGGATACCGTTTTTATCTGCTTCAACGGTACGACACGATTATTGTATAAATCATCAATTCCTTTGACTAATCCTCCCATAGTGTTAATCGAAAATATCGCAGTAATCATAAAAATTATTACCGGTAAAATTGCTAACACAATCAAACGAGAACGAACCAAGTAGTTATTTAACATAGTATTCCAACGACTGCACCTGTAAAAATTAAAGTATAATACTTAATTTGCAAGCTTCTCGTTATTTTGTAATCTTTTTTGCAATAATTAATCTGTATTTAGCTTTTCTGTTATTGTTGAACTAGATTATAAAAGAATATAGAAAGTGTAATTTTAATGGGGTTTGATCATGGCTAAAACACTGATCCGAACATGTACATATTTAATCGTTTTTGCCTTTGGTTTTGCTGCAGGTATATATGCTTTGCCAATATTAACAGCACCTGACGGCCCCAGCCAGTTAGAGCTCGCAAACCATGCACAGCAGGCATTATACAAAGGTGAGTTTAGAGATGATCTGGCAGGCTCCGATAGCTTTCATTATGGAGTTGGCGAAGTTCGGTTGACTAATAGCGCGATTTCTTTTGCTGGTACATTAAGCCCAGGCCCGGATTATCAATTGTATTTGGCCAATCGTTTTATTGATAATGAAGCTGATTTTTTGGCTTATAAAGGTACTATGACACGTGTTGCCAGCGTTAAAACCTTTGATGGTTTTATAGTCACAGTGCCGCAAGGAATAAATATTGCTGACTTTAATACTGTGATTGTCTGGTGCGAAAGTTTCAATGAATTCATCAGCGCTGCACAATACCAATAAAAGTTAATTATCGGCTTGGTTCAAATCCATCATACTGGGTTAAATCACTGTTTAACAACTCCCAATTAGCCTTTGAACTAACAAAGTTATGACTAATTGGCCGCTCAGTAATATCGCTATCAAGAATACCCAGCCTTAACCTTAAGCGTGATATATCATCTAGGTTTTCACTGAAGACGGGGCTGCCGCAGGCACTACAAAAATGACGAATACGCCCTGGCTTAAATTCAAATGCCGTTAAATTATCTTGGCCCTTAACGACTTTAAAATCAGCGCGATTAATAAACCCGTTAGTGGCAAATGCAGTACCGCTGGACTTACGACACAACGAGCAGTGGCAATGAATAATACTGTCGATTGGGCCATCAACTTGAATCGCTACTTTTTTACACAAACAACTTCCTTGATACATTCACTTTCCCCGATGTTTTTTAAAAATATAACATAAGCCTCTTGTTTTAAATACAAAAAAAGCCGCCTTTGGAGAGGGCGACTTTGGAGAATAACAGTCATGGGTGTATGGCTGCTAAATCAAGAGTAGTTAAGCAGCTTCAGTGCTTTGTTCACTGTGGCGAATTAAATAATCAAACGCCCCTAAACTAGCCGTTGCACCACTGCCCATAGCAATAATGATTTGCTTAAATGGGGTATTTGTTGCATCCCCAGCACCATAAACCCCTGGCAGTGAGGTTGCTCCTTTGGCGTCTATTAAAATTTCACCAAATTGACTGAGTTCAAGCTCACCACCTTTTAACCATTCGGTATTGGGTATTAAACCTATTTGTACAAAAATACCTGCCAGCGTTAACTCTTTGCTATCGCCCGTCACACGATCAGTGTAAGTCAGTCCAGTTACTCGCTTACCATCACCTAACACTGCTGTCGTCTGCGCATTCTTAATAATAGTAATATTTTTTAAGCTTTTCGCTTTACGAATAAGTACTTCATCGGCACGCAAGGTATCAGCAAATTCAAGTACCGTAACGTGTTCAACAATGTTTGCTAAATCAATGGCGGCTTCAATGCCCGAATTACCACCACCAATAACAGCAACCGGCTTACCTTTAAATAATGGCCCATCACAATGTGGGCAATACGCCACACCATGGCCTCGGTATTGTTGCTCACCCGGTACGTTCATTTCACGCCAGCGCGCGCCCGTAGCAAGCACTAACGACTTAGCTTTAAGCGTAGCGCCGTTTTCTAGCGTAATTTCATAGCCATTGCTAGCACGCTGAAGATTGGCTGCGCGTTGATTATACATCACATCTACATCGTATTCTTTAACATGCTCTTCAAGTTGAGCGACCAGTTTTGGTCCTTGCGTAGCTTGCACAGAAATAAAGTTCTCAATTGCTAAGGTATCAGCAACTTGGCCACCAAATCTATCGGCAACAATGCCTGTATTAAGCCCCTTGCGCGCTGAATAAATTGCCGCCGATGCGCCTGCGGGACCACCACCGACAACCAGCACGTCAAATTGCGCTTTCTCACTGAGTGACGCGGCTTGGCGTGCCGCCCCTTTTGCATCAACTTTATTAAGAATGTCAGTCAGGCTCAATGCACCTTGACTAAATGGTTCACCGTTTAGGTATACCGCTGGAACAGCTAAAATGTTGCGCTCTTCAACTTCGTCTTGGAATAACGCACCATCAATCATAGTGGCTTTAATTTGGCTATTAGTAGCCGCCATAGTATTGAGTGCCTGTACAACCTGCGGGCAAGTTTGGCAGCTTAAACTAATGTAAATTTCAAAATTAAGCGCTTGATCCAGTGATTGTATTTGTTCAATGTCTTCTGCCTTCGCTTTGCTTGCGTGGCCGCCGGTATGTAATAAGGCTAACACTAAACTAGTGAATTCATGTCCCATTGGTACACCGGCAAAAGTGATATAGGTCTCTTTTAACGAGGAATGTACAACCATAGAAGGACGGCGAGCGTCAATATCAGGGTTGTTCAATACTGTAATTTTATCGCTTAACGATGCGAGATCGTGAGCCAAGTTTTCAAGTTCTGTTGATTTGTTGCTGTCATCCAAGGCGATAAGCAGCTCAACAGGTTGAGTAAGCGATTCAAAATGGCTTTTTAATTGATTTTTAATGTTGTTATCTAACATGGCTGCGCCCTTGTTTTCAGCGAAAGAAAACCCACCACATGCTAATGTGCTTAAAAATCGCGTGGTGGGAGTTGTTAGCGCGACTTAAGCCGCGCTTAATGTAGCTAAGCTACAGATTAGCAATTAAATTTTGCCAACTAGGTCAAGTGAAGGTGCAAGTGTGTCTTCACCTGGCTGCCAAGAAGCTGGACATACTTCACCATCGTGCGTTGCAATGTACTGGGCTGCTTGTACTTTACGAACTAGCTCTTTGGCGCTACGACCGATGCCTAAGTCGTGCGTTTCAATTACTTTGATTTCGCCTTCCGGGTTCATTACAAACGTACCACGAAGTGCAAGACCTTCCTCTTCAATCATCACGCCGAAGTTACGTGTAATACGACCCGTTGGATCGCCAATCATTGGGTAAGTGATTTTACCGATTGTGTCTGACGTGTCGTGCCATGCTTTATGAGTAAAGTGTGTGTCAGTAGATACTGAGTACACTTCAACGCCCATCTCTTGAAGCTGTGCGTAATGATCCGCAATATCACCTAATTCCGTAGGGCACACAAATGTGAAATCTGCTGGGTAAAAGAAGAAGATTGACCACTTGCCCAGTACATCTTTTTCAGATAGCTCTACAAAGTCACCATTGTGGTATGCAGTTGCGTTAAAAGGTTGGATTTTTGTGTTAATTAATGAAGTGCTCATAGTATTCCTCATTTATATATAAAAGTATTTAAGTTACTCAACACAGCCTATTAAAGGCCTTCTGCGTTGGCTTGATTAGTACAATAAGGCGAAAGGAAAATTAAATAAAATTGATTGTTTAGATTAATTCAATCGATTTTTAGGATTAAACTATTTAATTACAGTATTCGTATTTTCTTTGTTGTTCATAATGCTGCTACAATAGCGGCGCTTAAAATATGCAAACAAGGGCATGCTGTTATGGAAAAATTTGTTAACCACATTCAACTTGGCTATCTAGGTCTGCTGCCCTTTTTAGGTTGTGTTGCTTGGCCGCTTTTATTAGGCAGCAATAGCGTAAACTTAGAATTTTTCACTTTTTATAGCATCGCGATATTGGCTTTTATGGCAGGTAATTTATGGCGGGCAGGTTCGCAAAATTATAGTGACGCAATTAAAGCAGTCGCACCGATTATTCCAATCCCTTTCTTATCATTTTTACCGACTGAATGGATGTTAGCTTGGTTGGGGCTTAGCTTTTGGCTAGTCCTGTTATTTGAAAAAACCACCCTGCAATGGCAGAGCTACCATGCTGATTATCAGAAAATGCGCTTTGTATTAACGTCAGTGGTGTTCGTTTGCCATGTTTTTGTAATTGGTATTAGTTTATACCCTAACTAACTCGCCCTTTAAAACGGATTAATGTACCATCCGGGCTCTGCTTTTTGAGGATAAACTATGATAGACCAATTGCGCCAACAGCTTGATCAACTCGGTGAAAACTACGTTGAAAAAAACGCTCACTTCAAAATTAAAGTGATCCCTTTTTTTTGTGCGATTCAAATTAAAAAAGATCACAAAGGTGAAGGTCGGCTTTCATTTTATTCCAATCAATGGCTCGAAATTGCACTAGTCGTGCTGTTTTTACTGTTTGGTTTGATGCTATTTGACACCAATGCAGGCTTTACCCATGGTCCAATTCATATTGCAGTTGCGGTATTAATCAGCTTCAATTTAATCATCAAACAGATTGCCATAGAAGGACTAAAAACTCGCCTCGCTTTTTGCCGTTTGGTTGAGCATGACGCTAAAAAAACACCTGCAGAATAATGTATTTAAATCCAAATTGGCGCATCCTTACGGTTGGCGATGGTGATTTATCGTTTTCCTATGCTTTAGCAACTGATATCAAACCAACTAAATTGGTTGCTTCAACCTATGACGATGCAACCACACTTACCAAAAAATATACTGATAACGCGTTAACTGCACTTAAGGCAAGCAATGTAACTGTATTAAATAGCTTTGATGTAACAAACCCAAAAACCTGGCAACGTCTAAACGGTGAGTTATTTGATATGGTGGTGTTTCAATTTCCACTTATCCCTGCATTTGTTGGGCAAGCGGCTTTTCGAGAAAATACGGCCAGTATTAATACACTTAACCGCGCATTACTGCATCAATTTATTAAATACGCCACTGACTTTGCTCTAGATAAAAATGGCCCTATGCTTTGCTACATCACGTCTAAAGATGTAAAGCCGTATCGTGAGTGGAATATTGAAGGCAGTGTAAACAAGGGACTAGCGGCTCGTTACCTTGGTCAAATGCCATTTGATATTAGCTTATTTCCCGGTTATAAAATTCGTAACGTTGACCGTGATAAACACGTTAAAGACACCAGTGGTATTAGTTATGTTTTCAGCCCTAAAACCGTGCCTGAAGTGGAGAGCAAATTAACCATACCAAGCTACCTAACCGCAGACAGTTGCCCACTTTGCCGTGTAGGCCCCTTTCACGGCGAAGAAGATAAACAAAAACACCTATTAGCTAAAAAGCATCAACAAATGTTAGCCTTTGAAGCAGACTGGCAAGCATGGCTTGCACAATTTAATCCTCAGGAGTAATCATGAATTTTGTAATCGTCGGCACCAATTTTATTAGTGATACTTTACTTGCGGCTGCAAAAACCGTCAGCGACTTTACACTTTATGGCGTGTGCTCACGAGCCACTGAAAGTGGCGCAGCTTTTTTAGCTAAACATGCAATCAGTGATGCAAAAATATTTACCAATATTGAACAAGTGTGTGCCGATGAGAATGTTGATGCGGTGTATATTGCAGCGCCAAATAGTTTGCATAAAAGCTATGCTGTAGCCTGTTTAAATGCAGGTAAACACGTATTAGGTGAAAAACCGGCTGCCGCTAATAGCCAAGAATTAGCTGCGATTTTAACCGCAGCAAAGCGCAATAATCGCCTCTACATGGAAGCGATGATGACCACTCATCTACCAAATTTCACGGTATTACGCCAAGCAATTGAGAAAATTGGCGTTCCTCGTAAATACATTGGCCAATACAGTCAATATTCATCTCGTTACGATAAATACAAAAATGGCGAACGCCCTAATACGTTTTTACCTGAGTTTGCCAATGGCGCTTTGGTCGATTTAGGGGTATATCCACTGTATATTTTAATTGCGCTATGGGGAGCACCAAACAGCGTACAAGCCAGTGGGGTATTGCTTGAAACAGGTGTTGATGGCGCCGGTGATGTGTTACTTAATTACAGTGATAAGCAAGCAGTGATCAGTTATTCAAAAATATCTCAAGGTGACAATTTTACTGAGATCCAAGGTGAAAAAGGCCGTATTCGCATAGAGGCTGTTTCGTTGTTAAAACGTATGCAGTTTATCGCCAACGATGGCACTGTAGAAGAATTATCACAGCCATTTGATGAGCATTTTATGCGTCACGAAGTTGCCCATTTTATTGCCACGGCAAAAGCCAATCAATTAGAGTCGTCAGTCAATACTCATCAACTGAGTATAGATGTTATGCATGTGCTTGATAAAACAAGGCAGCAGCTTGGCGTGAGTTATCCAGCTGACCAACAATAATATTCATACCCTGTAAGCCTCATATTATTGAGGCTTACTGCTCAACAAACTAAAGAAGGCATCAACTCTCTTGCTGCTTTCGTGTTTATTGCCGCTTTAATTTTTAGGTTATTTAAAATTATACTAAGTAAGTTTAAACTCAGTTAACTTTATAACTATAAATATTGATAAGTACGCCAAGGTTACGATAACTCGCTGTGACTTTAGTTTGAGCGTTAATAGACGCCTACAAGCTGCCTTATTTAATTTATAAAATTACCAAACTTTTACCGCAAATATTTACCCTCTTGCAAAAAAACAAGTAAAATCGCCAGCAATACCTCTTTGCGCCACTATAAGGACTGTGATGCAACGCACTATTCCGCCCTTTTTTATTGCTGTTATTTGCGTACTATTAGCTATGGTTACCATTCAATCAGGTGCTTCAATCGCGAAACAATTATTTCCGCTAATCGGCCCAGAAGGAACAACAGCACTTCGCCTCGGTTTTTCTGCTGCTATTTTATGTTTAGTATTTCGTCCTTGGAAGGCATTTCCACCACTTGGTCAACGTATGCCCATCGTGATCTATGGTTTATGCCTAGGCGGTATGAACATATTATTTTATTACGCCATTGCGCGTATTCCGCTAGGTATTGGTGTTGCACTGGAATTTACCGGCCCCCTTGCGGTGGCGCTATTATCATCACGTAAAAAGCGAGATTTATTCTGGGTTGCATGTGCAATTGCAGGTATCGTACTGCTATTACCAGATATGAGCGGTGAAGAAAGCCTTGATCCAGTGGGTGTCATTCTTGCACTCGGTGCCGGTGCTTGCTGGGCAGGCTATATCTTATTTGGCAAAAAAACCGGCAATCAAGGCTCCGGTGGCATGACTGTCGCGCTTGGGATGAGTGTTGCCGCTATAGTGCTCGTGCCATACGGGGCAATCAGTCAAGGTATGGCTCTACTTAGTTGGGAAGTGCTGCCTTTAGGTATATTGGTCGCAGTGATGTCAAGCGCACTGCCCTATACTCTAGAAATGGTGGCACTGCGTAATATGCCTGCGCAAGGTTTTAGTATTATGATGAGTTTGGAGCCTGCGATTGCTGCGATGGCGGGATTTATAATTTTAGCTGAGTTACTAAGTATCTGGCAGTGGTTGGCAATTTTATTAGTGATCATAGCGTCAGTTGGCAGTTCAATATCCGCAACTAAAAATGAAGTTTAGCAAACGGCCTATAGAGCTTAGCTAAACTCTGACATTTTATTCACTAGGTGGTAATTGAGATACGATTTGATTACCACCGGCGGTTTTAGCTCTATACATAGTTTGATCCGCATATTGAATAAGTTGCATATCAGTTTGACCATTCTCAGGGTAACTAGCGACCCCGACACTACTTGAAAGCACTAATTTTATACCCTCGATGAAAAAAGGCTGTGCACATTTAGAACGTATTTTTTCGGCGACTTGTAATACATCATCGCGATTTTTAATGCCATTCAAGATCACAACAAATTCATCTCCGCCAAGACGACCAACGGTATCTGAACCTCGTACACATTCAAGTAGTCGTTCTGCTATTTTTTGTAATAACGTGTCACCGACTAAATGCCCGTGTGTATCGTTTACCTCTTTAAAGCCATCTATATCAATAAACAACAGTGATAATTCAACGCTATTGCGACTCGCACTTGCTAAGCTACTTTGAATACGGTCGAGTAATAACATACGATTCGCCAAGCCGGTGAGCTGATCGTGACCAACCAAATGCTGTAACTGCTTTTCAACCTCTTTGCGTTCAGTAATATCATGCGCAACGGCAATTCTCACTTGATGCACCGCAGACCAACGTACTGACCATAAAATATGCACCACTTGGCCATCTTTTCTGACCCAACGATTTTCAAAACGCGGTTTTGATACCCCAGATAACAAGGTTGCAACCGTATCCAGAGTTATCTCGCGGTCATCTTTATACACAAAGTCAATCATCGGTTTACCGACCACTTCAGCCGGTGTGTAACCAAAAATAGTTTCAAACGCCGCACTGACGGCAATAAAACATCCTTGCTTATCGACTACACAAACAGCATCAAGCATTAGCTCTAATACATCTGTAAGACAAACTAACCCTGTGTTTTTCATTCGCTCGCCTTGAACGGTAAAGTTGTTGTTTTTATACTAGCAAGAGTACGCTTCGTAAATGTTGAAATACTGCCCTATTGTAAGGTTGCACAGCACAATGTTTATTACCAATAATGGCTTTCTATTGAATAAACAAATAGTAGGCCAACATATTTTTTACTGCAACAAACAACCACACCATACAGCTAGCGCACTACATTGCTAAAGTTAGTTACTATGAATAACTAACCTTGTTAGTGCATTGACCACAGCTTCTTCGACCGAATGTAATTTAAATGGTTTTGATATAAACAGATCCATACCCGCTTCTTTACAGGCTATTTTATCCGAGGCTGATGTATTAGCGGTTAAAGCCACTATTAAGGTGTCCTGATGACGACAGATATTTTCAGCTCTGAGAATTTTAGTCGCCTCTAGTCCGTCGAGTTGCGGCATAACACAATCCATAAAAATAAGGTCATATTTCGTTTGCTTACATTTTAAAATCGCGTCTTCGCCGTCTACTGCAAAGTCAGCCTTAATTTGGAGCTTTTCTAACGTCGCATCAAGCACAAACCTATTTATTTGATTATCATCGACAACCAACACCGATAAACCACTCGTATCGATTGTGGTACCTGCATATTGATTCATCTCAACTTGCATTGTGCCAATTGCCAGTGGAATATCAACGACAAATGTTGTGCCTTGTTGAAAAGTACTGTTGACCTTAATTGCTCCGCCCATATATTCAATTAACTCTTTTACAATCGCTAAACCAAGACCTGTGCCACCTTTATTGCTTTTGGCGTCTACCTCTTGAGTAAAAGGAGAGAATAATGATGCAAGAAATGGCTTTGTCATTCCTCTGCCGGTGTCACTAACTTCAAGGCGCAAGTTCAATTGGTTATTAGCCTGGGTAACGTTTACCTTAAAATGTACCTCTCCTGCATCTGTAAACTTTAAAGCGTTACTTAATAAATTAGAAGTTATTTGACTCAAACGCGTATTATCACAGTACGCCCAGCAATCATCGGTTATTTCAAGCTGAGTTTTAAAATCAATATTATTAGCCTTAAATAGCGGAATATACAAAGACGCTAAATCTACAAAGATTGTTTTTAATAAAAAGTGATTAGGTTCGAGTTTTAACTCACCGTGATTTATTTTTGAAAAATCAAGCACTTCATTAATAATGTTCAATAAAATATCTGCGCTACGTAATGCAACTTTTAACTTTTCGACTCTTTTTTCTTCGCTTTGCTCACCTAACAGCGTCGTTAACATGCCTGTAATGCCATTTAATGGCGTTCGTAGTTCATGACTAATTTTTGCAAGCAACATACTCCTATCTTCTAACATTCGTTCAGCTTGGGCTTTTTTATTTTTTAATTCTTCTCGTAGTAACACTGATTCGCTGACATCTTGTAAAGTACCAAACAAGCGCACACAGGTGCCATCGACAAACTCAGCCTCACCAAATGCACTGACCCATACGCTGTTATTTTTAGCGGTAATCAGTTCTAAATCTAAATGCCATTTTCCGCCAGTTTTCATACCGACTTCAACCGCATGAGTAATACTGTTGCGACTTTCGCCTTCTTTAAAAAAGCCAATAGCGGAATCTAAATCAGGAATAAATGCATCATCAACTTGGTAAATTCGCCGTGTTTGCTCACTCCAAGTCACTTTATTGGTCAACAAATCAACTTCCCATGAACCAATATTAGCGATACTTTCTAACTTTACTAATGTGTTATTGTTTTTTAAAAGTTGTTGATTAGCGCTTTTTCGTGCAAACTCAGAACCTAACCACTGAGCAAATAATTCAACATAGTCATGAGCTTGCTCTGAAAAAGGGGTCGAGGAATTAGGGGATGAAAAATTTACGGTGCCATAGATATCTTTACCAACTTTAATAGGCGCACCAATGTAGGATTCTAATTGAAAATTTACGTAGCAAGGATGATGTGCGATACGACTTGTTGAAGTTTGATGAAAAGCCAATGCTTTACTTGCCGCTAAAGTATGAACACAATAAGTTCCCGCTAAATCAAATACCCTGCCTACAGCTAACGAATTATCAGCAGTGATAACATGGCGTACCACATATTGGCTGCCGATTACTTCACTTATAATAGCAATCTCTAAATCAAAAACATTGAGTCCAAACTTCAATAAATTATCTATTTTTTCATCAAAACTTTGCTGTTGATCAGATACGATATTGTGAAAGCTTCTGAGAAAATTCAAATTGCCACTCCTCGCGCGTTAACTAATGCCGAAACCACGACATAACAAAAAGCCTATTAAAGTACTAATAAATACAGTAAATTTGTGCTTTAGTATATAGCCAGTTTTAACTTACAACTTTTTTAAAATGAATAAATAAACTACCTAGCTTCAGCCTCACATAAGTAAAAAGGTTTAAGTAAATTTCCAACGCCAACACTTAACCATTAAAGGTACAACACTTCCTTACATTCCTAGACAATCCATTACATTGCTGCCACAGATTTTTATAGATTAATTACTTAAAGTGCCTGCAGATTACATCAGGACATAAAAAATGAAAAAATTAATTTTAATACCTTTAGTAACAATCAGCCTTTCAAGCTTCCAAGCAACAGCTGACGAGCAGAATGAAACCCATAGGATTGGAGCACAACTTTCTGCGGGCGCGGCTTCATACTATAATTCAAGCAATAATGGCGATGAGATAGCGCAACTATACCTTTATTATAATTACCAATTTGACAAAACATGGGCATTAGAATTTGGTTTAAATGGTGCGTCAAGCGGTGATGAAGCATGCAAAGGAATTGATACTAAATATAATTGCCAAAGTAACGATATGTTTTTTAACAGAAACATTGATAAAGTGGAATTTTCTAACTACGTTATTGCAGCAAAAGGGCAATTCAAGATCACTGAGAATAACTCGCTCTATGGCAAGGTGGGTGGCCAATCTTATAATTATTCAATGTTCGAAAAAGGTAGAAAAACCGCCGACATTAGTGGTTTTGGTTTATTTTTAGAAAGTGGTTGGCAATATGATTGGAATAATGGATTGGCTATGAATGTTGCGTTGCAATACATTGATATGGATGAATTATACACCAGCTCATTAGGTGTTGGTATTAGCTACCGCTTCTAAGTACATTCACTTATAAAATACGGCTTCAATTGAAGCTGTATTTTATAGCCTCATGACTAAAACGCCCTGCTGTGTTGCAAAACCACAGTTCAACCTTTCATCATCCGTTTATTACTTAAAATATTGCCCGCAAATGCGTCTATATCTTAAAGTAACTTGAGTATATACTTCACACCATGAATACCTGTAATGACTAACTAATGACGACTCCAAAAAAGAAAAGTAACTTCTTCAGTAACCTTATTTTTAATATTATTTTACCCGCGGTGATCCTGAGCCGTTTTAGTACCCCGGATACACTTGGTCCTGTTTGGGCTGTTGTGGTGGCACTTGCCTTTCCACTGTTATTTGGTTTGTGGGAACTTAAGCAATCAGGCAAGGTAAACTTTTTTTCTATCTTGGGAATTATTAGCGTCTTGCTTACAGGTGGCATCAGTTTATTTGAACTCGACCCTAAATACATTGCCATTAAAGAAGCCATGGTACCTGCGATTATCGGCATCATAGTACTAGTGAGCCAATACACGCCTTATCCATTGATCCGCAAACTATTAATTAACCCTGAACTATTAGATATAGAAAAGCTAACTCAGTCACTTGAGCAACAAAACAATACGGCAGTATTTGACGCAAAAATGCGTTTAGCTGGCTTTATTGTTGCTAGTGCATTCTTTTTATCGGCAACTCTTAATTACTTTTTAGCTAAAGCAATCGTAGTGAGTATGCCTGGTACTACCGCCTACGCAGAAGAGTTAGGACGTATGACATGGCTAAGTTACCCAGTGATTGTAGCACCTACTATGGTATTACTCGTTGGTGCGATTATTTTCACTTTTAAACAAATTGGTAAACTAACTAAACAACCAGTCGATGATTTCATACTGCAATAAGCGCACAGAAGAGATCAACGATACATTTTAATACATCGCGTTACACAATCAGCAATGTAGTCTGGCGGAGGAAGTTCGTCAGCTATTGCAGGCGGCACAGTACTGACCACTATACTGTCGTTTTATTTTGTACCCGTGGCTTATTACTTACTATCAAAACGAACATTACGCTGTAAATAAGCATTCACAGTATTTTCTCAAACCAAACAAGGCCTCGATTGAGGCCTTGTTTATGTTAAATTAAAACTCCCAGCTCAGTGACCCCCAATAACGGCGGCCGTCTTCAACATAACCGTACTCATCCTCAGTGATGTCTTTATCGAAAATGTTATACACACCAAAGCCAAGTTTTACTGTGTTGGTTAAGTTATAGTTACCACCAATATCGGCCAAGGTATAATCCGGTGCAATAAGGCTATTTTGCGATGGACCGGTTGTTGGCTGGCTTTCTTCACCGCGGTAATAAACACGTAACCAGCTGCCAAATTTATCGCTCGGTTGCCAGTTAAAAGATGTTTGTAAAATATGCTTTGGCAACTGATTTAATGGACTGCCTTTGTACTCACCTGATTTTTGCTCAGAATCGGTGTAAGTGTAATTTGCTCTGACGTCGATATCACTGGTGATGTCATACGAAAGCGTAAATTCAAAGCCTTGAGTAACCGCTTCATCAACATTTATATACGTTGTTGGTGATGAACCAAACTCATTCGGGCCATCCGTACATTGTGTTAACGGGCAAGCAATACGGGTAATTTTGTCATCAAACTGATTATAAAACACGGTACTTGAGGCATTCAGATCACGACTCACATCGTAATAAATGCCCATTTCATAGTTAACGGACTTTTCTGGACTTAAATCTGCATTACCATAAATATTTCCGCCGCGACTTACTTGCCCCCAATCAGGGGTAGACTGGCGAATATTTGGCGCTCTAAAGCCTGTTGAGATACCGCCTTTAATAGTGAGATCATGGCTCGCGCTATACACACCGTATAAGCGAGGACTCCAATGACCGGCGAAATTGCCATCATGATCGTATCTAAGTCCAGTCGTTAACTTAAATGCCTTAGTTGCGCTCCATTCGTCTTCAGCAAAAAGAGACCACTGCTCATTCTCAACGTGTGTTAAATCACTAATTTTATTGCTGGTATAATCGTCCAGTGTTTCTTTTAAATACGCAGCACCTACCGTGGCATTATGATCGGTAATAATTGGCAAGGTCCAGCTAGTTTGTGCATCAGTGTTTTCAACATACATTTCACGAGAGGTGTTGTCGAATTTATCGTACTTTAAGTAGCTGCGAGAAGAACCAAAATCATAAAAGCCATTATGACTTAATGAAAAGGTTTGTTGCTCATAATCAGTGGTTGATGATTCAGGGCATCCTCTGCGCCCGCAGCTTTCACCAGGAGCAAGTGCTGCAACAGTTTTACCAAGTGTGGCATCCAAGGTTTGTTTACCCGTGCCTGCCTCAAACATAATTTCGTGGTTAGCAGTGGGAGTTAAAATAAACTTCGCTTTAATATTACTTTGCTCTTTGCCACGAAAACCTGCTGTAAAATCATCTTCATCTCGTTCTGAGAACTGGCCAGATAGCTGCACGCCTAGCAGTTCAGGAATGAGTCCACCAGCGGTAAAAAAACTGCCTTGATTAATATTGCCCGACTCACTGCGCTCTTGAATTGTGCTATCAAGGCGTACTTCACCATACCATTGCTCTGGCGTTTTTCGAGTAATAATGTTGATCACACCACCAATGGCATCAGAGCCATAAAGCGACGACATCGGGCCGCGAATAACCTCAATGCGTTCAATCGCTGAGATGGGTGGTGTCCACGCACCTTCAACACCCGGCCCATCACTGTTAGGGCGTGTTTCACGGGATGTTTGCCGCTGCCCATCAATTAAAATCAGCGTATATTGGCTGGCCATACCACGCAGGCTAATATCTTTTCTGTCACCACCGCCTGTGACAACAACACCAGGTACATCAGTTAATGCATCGGTTAAATCACGATAAAAACGTTTTTCGAGCTGTGATCTGTCTATCACACTTATACTGGCCGGTGCCTCTTTCAGCATTTGCTCACTGCCGGATGCAGATACCACAATCACTTCCATATCTTGCTTAGCATCATCCGCATGGGCAGAGATACTTAAAGCGCTTAAAATTGCTGCAGTTAACGGTATTAATTTACGGCTTACCGTATTCATGATGATTCTCCGTGACTTTTGTTTCATAAATGATAATAATTAGCGTTTGCGATATTAATTAGAAGTTCCCACTTTCACAATGTGTGAATTCTTAAAGCTATGTTAAGCAGGACTTAAAGTTATGAATGGGAAATTGCTCAAGGCACTTAATGTATTTGCTCGTACAGTCGAGACCGGCAACATGAGCCACGCAGCACAAGAGCTACTTATGACGACATCAGCGGTCAGCCAACAGATCAAACAACTTGAGCATGAACTGGGGTTAAGTTTGTTTAATCGCAGCCCTCGCGTTTTAACCTTAACGGAAGCAGGTCAGCTGTATTATCAAAGTTGTATTAAGATGTTGGCGCTAAGTTCAGCCACCTCTGAACAATTGCAGCAATTACAAAACAACCCAAGTGGGCAATTAAAATTAGTTGCGCCGGTTGGTTTTGGTGGAGGGCTCTTAAGTACGCCATTACAACAATTAATCAGTCAGTACGCGGATATTGATATTCAGCTCACCTTGTCGGACGAGCCTGTTGATATGATAAAAGCAGGAGCTGATTTAGCACTTGCCATTGGCCCGTTACAAGACTCAAACTTAATCGCAAGGCATTTAGTAGATTGGCCTTTAGTGTTATGCGTGCATCACAGCCACCTGCTAGCCAATGAAGTAAATCACGATATTGAGCAATTAATCACCATGCCCAGAATTGCCCACATCAGCGCTGAATATGCGCTAACCCATACAACAACTAAACAAAGCGTAAAATTACCTGAGCCACGGATCACCGTAAACAATATGCAAAGCATCATTCAGCTGGTATGTGATGGTGTTGGCTATGCCATTTTACCTGAGCCTGAAGTGCGTAGTTTATTACATTCAGGTGAATTAAAACCTTTATGTACCGATTGGCAGTTACCTCATTACAGTGTATTTGCAGTCACTCCTGCGCGGGATATTTTAGCTGCGAAAACAAAAGCCGCAATTTCCTTACTCAAAGAAAGTTTTGCGGCTTTATCACGACCAGAAACAGTTAAAAATAATAGTAAAGCGCTAATTTAAAGCCGTGATCAGCTTGCTGCCAGCGGCTATAATTAAACTCAGTTCGCAGTGCTAAATCTTTTTCTAATGCCCAATGCCAGCTCAGTTTTGCTTGACTACGCTGGGCTTGTTGATTATTCGCCAGCCACTGATATTGGCCACTGGCAGCAAATTTATGGGCTGGATTCAATTGCCAAATAATCCCTCCTTCAATCCCTGCGGCGGGGGAAATTCCAGTACTAAAATCACCGCCATTTAAACCAATTGTGCCCAGTAGATAAGCATGCAACGAGTTGGGATCGCCAATTGACTTCCCATAACCACCTTCAACAAAACTGCGCCCTACTCGCTTAGTATTACCAGCGGTTCGATCAAAACCTAGCCGTAAGTTCCATGACCAAGTGTTAAACACTTGATTGTCAGGCGCTAATGACATTGCATCGATTAAATAAAGGTGCTCAAGCTGTAAATGCTCACCTGTATAACTGGCGTTGATATCTAAAAAACTAATTTGTGCGCCGGGTATAAACCCAGCAGAGCTGTCGAGTAAGTCATGGTAGGCTAATCGATAAGCCAGCTCTGTAGTTTGCCCATAGTTTTTAGAGTCAGATCTTGCCAAAGCAACACGAGCAGAGCCATGGCCTTGCTCGGGTGATACTGTTGGCTTTGGTGGTTTAGTTAACGGCGAGGCAATTTTAAATTGGCTGCGTTTTCTAAGCAGTTTAGTTAAGCGCGGCGCAATATCATCTCGGTTTAAACCTTGATCATAAAAATTAAAATTAAGCCATTCATAAGCTACTTCATAAATTGCCACGCTACGCTGTGCTGAAAACTGGCTGTTATCAAACTCTGCACCTGCCATTAACTCTTTTGCTGCCGCCAGCTCTTGTGGAGTAAGCTGTTTTGCGTAATGGTGTAATTTAGTCCCAAATGCAGGGCGATAATCTGGTGCTTGGAGCAAACCTTGCTCATTTAGTACCGCCACCGTATCTGAAGGGATCGCGTGAAAGTTAAACGAACTGGTTAAATCCAGATCATCACGAGCCAACTGTAATAACGCCAGCAACTGATAAGAGCAATTTTCATCGGCAAAATAATAATCAAACGTTGCCGACTGCATTTCCCATAAGTGCCATAAAATGCGTTCAACCTCAGACTCAGAAAAACTCAGCGGGTACTCCCAAATATCTCGTGATTCAATATCACTGTATTCACGTACCTTGCGATAGTACGGCATCAGGCTAAAGTTACCAGGGTATTTACCGATCAGTCCTTTTAATGCATACAGGGCAGCATTGTCATTTTCATCCGGTTCTGCGGCAAAGTTAACGGAAAACGCCACCAACTCTTTATGACGCGTTTGATCTTTAGCATCTATACGCAGCAAGGTATGGCCAAACATTGACGAAGGACTATTCATATAAGCGGTTGGAAAAACCAATGTCATCGCTTTAGGATTGATAAGCGAACGCCAATTTTCAAGTTCAGGACACTCTAGTGCCGCCCAGTCATTCGCAACCTGTGCTTTGAGCCATTGATAACGCGCTGGAAACTGGCAAATAATGGTTTTATTTTGTTGCTCGAATACCTCAAGCGTGGCTGTGAATTCAGCTTTAGGATCCGTTTTACCTAAGGGGGACAGAAAAAAAGCAATATCATCGACATCGCTTTCAAAACCACCGCTCAGCTGCGGTCGATAATGGCCCAACTTTAACCAGTAGGGTTCTTTCCAAAGAGGCTCAGCCGCAACAGGTTTAGCAAAAATGGTAAAACAAAAAAATAATAAAGATAGCGCAAGTAAATTTTTCATCGTCATATATACAACAAAAGCCCCTATTGGGGCTTTAAATAAATTTATATTCAGCTAGCTAATTAAGATAGCGTGTATGCTGAAAGTGATGCATCACTTGCTACAACTGAGTTTAGGTTTTCTAAAACAGTTTGCGAAGTCACGTTTTCAGATGTGAAAACAGTAGCAAATTGGCTTTGCGCTAGTGCATTAAATGCTGCTTTATCTTGATCTTGAACACCCCAGATCTCAGCAAGCGTAGATAATGTTTCGCCTTCGCCTTGAGACATATCACGTGCTAATTGTTCCATGTTGCCATCGATAAATTGCGCGATTTTGGCTGATGAAGTAACAGTACCTGTACCATCACAACCAAGCGTACCAAATGTAATACCAAACGTTTGGTTACCAGACGTACCGTTTGTAGTTGCACCCAATACTTTTACTGCTTTACCGTCTTTGCCGGCAAATAACATTGAACCCAAACCACAACCAATATCTTGATCGGCCATTGCATTTGAGAAAGGAAGAAGAGAGATAGCTGCTACTGCGATTAGTTTTTTCATTTAATAAATCCTTATATTTAATTGCTTATATTTGAGATAAATAAAAGCGTCTAAAGGCTAGCATAAAAATAAATTAAATAAAGAAGAAATTACCTAAAATCACCACGCAATATTTTTTCATTTAAAATAGGGGTAAAAACTAAGCAAGAACTAATACTTAAGCAGTGATATGAATAGGGAAATTTATACCTAAAAATTAAAGGTGGATTAAAATGCGTGTTAATCCACCTAGATCAGTAAACGTTAATTTACTGTATTTAACTCAATTATCGACACTGTGCCGAGTGGGTCAACCATGTAATCTTCACTTGGCTCACCTTCATCTGCGGTGATAATAAGCTTACCATCTGGGCTGAATGTCACCATATCTGGCAGTGAGCCAACAGATGAGATCATTTCAAGTTCATACGTTGTAGTATTAAACATCGCGACCACACCCGTGTCAGTTTTAACACCTGACTCAATTGCTGCAGCAAGTTTACCATTCGCTACTGCAACTGAATTTACACCCGCGCCATAGTAGCTGATATCAATAGTTGCCAATGCAGCAATAGTCGCTGGATTTGCAAAGTCAATGACTTCAATGCGCGGTGCACTTAGTAAACTGCCGTTATTGACCACAAATAAACGCTTAGTTAGCTCATCATAGGCTGTGATCTCTGCGGCACCTTCACCACCTTCAAGTAATAAACGTGATGTAAAATCAAACAGTCCTTGGCTATTTTCACTGTAAACGGTGATATTACCGCTGTCTTCGTTTGAAACAACCAGCTGAGCTTTGCCATTTGGGCTTTGCGTAGCCGCGATAAATAGCACACCTTCAGGCGCATCATCATCCTGTGTTACTAACATTTGCACAAACGAGACTGCGCTTACATCTGTTACATCGTAAACGGCGACCGCATCTGCACGTTCGAGGGCAATAAAGGCATAACGTTTATCGCCTACCATGCCTGTTGTAATACTTTCAGGCTCTGTACCTTTTGCGTCACTGCGGTCATCAGGGTAAACACCTGCTTTTTGCGCTTCTGTCGCTAATGATGAACCACTATCAAAAACCTGTTCACCTGTATCACCGTTATATATTGAAAACGAACGAGCGCCAAAGCTATACAACTTATTATGACTTGATGCTGCACTATCTGAATCGACATACTGCGAGACTAACAAACGGCCCAATTCAGCATCAGTTTGCAATACTGAGCCGTCGGTAAATACCGATGCATCAAGAACAACATCTGCAACTTTTTCACCTTCTTCAAAATTAGTAAACCAATCTCGCACATCACCTTCATTGGCAGTTAACACATAGTGCGTGCCGTCATTTTCAAAGGTGGCAATACCATCAGGTTGATACATGCCCACTACATTTGCGCGAGTTTGTAATTTAATGATGTCGTCTTTATCGCTGGCATCAATTTCATTACCTTGTAGGCCATAATCTTTAAAACCAAGCGGGAAAATATCAGTGATGGTTTTATTAACTAAATCAACTTTAGCTAAACCATTGTTCTCTTGTAATGACACCCATGCAGT
Organism: Pseudoalteromonas sp.; assembly: GCF_036960685.1. Taxonomy (GTDB): domain Bacteria; phylum Pseudomonadota; class Gammaproteobacteria; order Enterobacterales; family Alteromonadaceae; genus Pseudoalteromonas. The sequence continues at coordinate 39,057 of NZ_JBALXK010000015.1, forward strand.
AGTGGAATCTGCCGATACTGCAACGTACTCAGGCTCAACATCTGCAGCTAAATCGGCGCCTTTACCAAACACGCGAAAGCCTTTTGCTTCAAGCGCTGCTTCTTGGTCATTAAAAGCGGTGAAGTTAAGCGTAGTTGCAGCAGCGATGTGCATTGGTGTTTTAAAGTTTTTACGGCCTGGGCTTGCGTACAGTTGCGGCGCATTGCCTTCATCTAAATCAATAAAATCCATACCATCTGGGAAGCGGCCATAACTATTTACATGGAAGTCACCGTAACTCACCTCTTGATGTACTTGGCCTTGGTATTTAAGTTTAATTACCTCGCCTTTGCCAAGACCAAAATCTTCATTATTATTTAAGATAGCATTAGCAGGCGCACCGTTAGGTAATGTAGCCCCCATTAACAAGTCAGGAAGAAGAACAATAAAACCATGACCTGGTATTTCAGTGCCCGCAGGAATGGTCATGCCCGCTTCATTATTTGCTTCACGGTCTAAGTCAACGAGCTCCCAATCACCTTCACTAAATACAAATGGTTCTGATGATTTGTTATAAAGTTCAACATAATCAAAATCAGCGTCATCACGACCTTTAGATACCACTTCATTGATAACGATATCTGCGGCAGTTGCTCCCTCGACTACATCAGGAAGTTTATTGGCGGTACCAGGAGTTGCTTCCAATGCTTCATCTTGACTATGCCAAGCACCACCATCGGGTAAACGGCCCCATGTTGAAACATGACTGCCATCATTCCAGTTAGCGCTATCAATTATGGCATTATTATGAACTAATAGAGCCGTATCGCCTTTACCTAAACCAAAATCTGTATCGCCATCTTTAGCAACTAACGTATTGGCAGGTGCATCAAATGGCACACTAGTTTGATCCGTTGCGATCAATAAAAAGCCGCGAGCGTCAATTGTTGTACCTTGGGGAATTTTAATCCCAGGCTCTAAATCAACGTCAAAACCTTTTAAGTCGTTCACAGCCCAGCTTGCATCTGCAAAGGTAAAGGCTTCATCTGAGTTGTTATATAGTTCAATATAATCAAAACCACCGCCGTCAGAGCGTACCTCGTTGATAACAACTTGGCCTGCGCTGGGTGGTTCAATAACAGGCGCAAATGTGGCTGTTATTTCTTTATGATTATCCATGGTCAGTGTTAGTGTTGTCGCACTATAATCAGCTGCGCCAATGTCGCCACTCCATGATACAAATTCATAGCCTTGTGTGGCTTCAGCGCTTAACATTACTATTGAGTCTGGTTCATAATTTGTGCGCGCTGGTGTAATAACAACATTACCGGCACTTTGTGGGGTAATTTCTAACATAAGTTGATAGCGTGTTGGCTCTAAATCATTATTGTCTAGCTCATCACAGCCACTCAGTGCGCCTAATATCAATAAACTGCCTACAATTGGTTTTAATTTCATGATTTTTCCTTGGTAATCATTATATTTTTAATTGTCGGCAACACCCTATAGACCAATGTTGACAGTAGAATGTAAATTAAATGTCACTGATGTGACAACTAGATTTATATAAATTCACATAATGCAGTTTCAAACTCGTATCTTGATAAAACTTAGGTATATAATCTACAGCATAAAAATAATAACTAATTGCCATGAAAAACCATCGTTTTGGCAAACCAAGGAAAACTCAGTGCGCGCAAAAGAGTATTTGTTTCATCATCCACTGGCTTTTTGGTTAGGCTGTTTACTGATCACCCTTGGGGTGTTATCACACATCCCTATGTTTATCCATGCTTCAGCTATGAATTACAAGATGGTTGGTATGCCAATGGATATGACCATGATGATAGGTATGGCTTTGATACCGTTTGGTTTAGCACTTGCTTGCTATGGTTTAATGCCACGATTAGCGATTCTGCGCCTTAATAACAGTGTCGAAGTGCTAAATTTTCACATTGCCGACAACAGCCCACTTACTAGTGAGCACCTGAAATTAGTATTTGCTTTATTAGTCGCTGTCATTGTCGATGTGATGAAACCCGCTACATTAGGCTTTGTTATGCCGGGGATGACGTTAGAATACCAAATAACCAATGAGGCGGTAGGCAGCTTGGCCTTAATCGCGTTAACAGGCACTGCTATTGGCTCAATTTTATGGGGGAAAATGGCTGACATGCTTGGTCGGCGTGCGGCCATATTACTTTCCGCACTAATGTTTATTGGTACTGCAATTTGTGGTGCGATGCCAAGCTTCGAGTGGAACCTTGCGATGTGTTTTTTGATGGGCTTATCCGCAGGCGGCTTGCTCCCCATCACCTTTACACTAATGGCTGAAATGATCCCTGCCCGCCACCGAGGCTGGTTATTAGTTGCACTTGGCGGTATTGGCACCTCAGCGGGTTATTTAGTCGCCTCTGGCGCAGCAGCAATTTTAGAGCCGCTATTTAGCTGGCGAATGCTGTGGATGTTAGGTTTACCAACAGGCCTGATCGTTATTGCTCTAAATCGCTATATACCCGAATCACCTCGCTTCTTAGCTAATGTAGGACTTACACAGCAAGCAAGAGCAGTGCTTGCTAAATATAATGGCAAACTCGATAACCATCACAATCATCCAATTGAAGACAATGTATCAGCCAATAAAAATAGCTTTTACCAATTAATGCGTGGCCCTTATGCGTGGATCACGTTAGCTTTAGTGGGTGCAGGTACGGCGTGGGGTATTGCCAATTTTGGGTTTTTACTGTGGCTACCGACAAACTTACGAAACATGGGTATGAGCGCAGACACCACCAATACTTTACTTGCTCAATCTGGTTTATTGGCTTTACCCGGAATATTATTAGTCGTTTGGCTATATCATAGTTGGAGCAGTATCAAAACGTTGGTGCTTTTTGTTGTAATGACTGCGGCTAGTTTAGGCTTATTTATAGTTTTTGATTTATTACAGCAACTGAGTAATAGCATAATTCTTATTTCAACTGCGCTGTTATTGATAAGCTCCAGCGGTGTGATTGCAATGCTCATCCCCTATGCCGCAGAAATTTATCCTGTGCAGCATCGTGGCAGTGGTGCTGGGCTGATTGCTGCCAGCTCTAAATTTGGTGGTATTTTAGGCGCCATGCTGGGAGTAACCGGTATATTTGCAAAACTTGGTTTATCAGCGCTAATGATAGCCATTACTTTAATTATTTGTGCAATGCTGCTAATTAAATATGGTGTAGACACCCGCGGACGCCGTTTAGAAGATATTCAAGCACAGTTTAGAACATAATAAAAAACGCGGTATTAAACCGCGTTTTAATTAAAATAGATTAAACAAGCCTGAATTACTCAGTTACCGTAACTGGCTCTGAAGATTTATCATCACTTAATAAATATTTATCCAGCCATTGCTCTTGCTCCCACAGTACATGCAGTAAGCTTTTACGAGCGCGATAACCGTGGGCTTCGTACGGCAGCATCACTAAACGGGCTTCTTTTCCTAAACCTTTTAATGCGGCGTACATACGCTCACTTTGCATTGGGAAAGTGCCTGAATTAGGGTCTTCTTGACCGTGGATCATCAGCATAGGTTCGTTAATTTTCTCAGCATGGAAAAACGGCGACATCGCTGCATATACATCTTGTGCTTGCCAAAAGTCACGCTCTTCACCTTGAAAGCCAAACGGTGTCAAAGTGCGGTTATAAGCACCACTTCGTGCAATACCGGTTTTAAATAAATCACTGTGCGCTAGTAAATTTGCTACCATAAATGCACCGTATGAATGGCCTGCAATAGCGATTTTATCTTTATCTGCGATGCCTTTTTCAACCAGCACATCAACCGCAGCTTGCGCACTTGCCACTAACTGTTTTCTAAACAAGTCATTTGGCTCTTTGCCTTCAACGCCGACGATGGGCATTTTCGGGTCGTCAAACACTGCAATCCCTTTCGCAAGGTATGGCATCGGCCCCCAATAACCAACATAGGTGAATTCATAAGGCGACTCACGCACTTGTGAGGCAACCGCTTTATCTTTGTATTCAAGTGGGTATGCCCACATTAATACCGGTAATGGGCCTTGGGTTTTATCGTAGCCCGGTGGTAAATAAAGCGTGCCTGAAAGCTCTACCCCATCATCACGTTTATAACGCACTAACTCTTTAGTAACGCCTTTAAACGCTGGGTACGGATGCTCAAAGGTGGTGAGTTGTGTAAGCGTATCATCGCCTAAATCACGAATAAAAAAGTTAGGCTGCTGCGTTTTAGATTCACGAATAGTAATTAGTCGCTCACCTTCATCATCAAGCATAGCGCGTACACGTTCATAGTACGGCGCTTTAGATTGCCATAGACGTTTGCTGCTATTGGTTTTTATATCGTACTGATCTAAAAACGGCACATTGCCTTGCTCTGAGGCACCATTGCCTCGCAAGAATATATAACGACCGCCAACGACTTTAATAACGTTTGCGCCCAGATCATTATGTTCATAGATGACATCACCGGGATCTTTATAAGCGTCGTTATAACTGCGCTCAGAAAATAATACCCGGTTGCGATCAGCATTGCGTGGTTGAATAACATAAGTGCGCACTTGGCGATCACTAAAGCGCCATTCACTCAATAAAGCAACGTTTTCATTAGCCCATTGAATGCTCGAAAAGCGACGTTCAACTTTAGCAAATAGTTTTGGTTCACGCTTAAATGGCGAGCGTAAGCTATATAAATAATCATGATGAGGCACATCGGTTTTCATATCACCGCCATCTTGCGCCTGCGCCCAAATCACTTCAGCACCTTGGTCATCACGCCACTGAAAGTCACGGCGACCGGTGCGCACACTGTCATAACCTTGCGGGATATTATCGGCAAGCGGCTGTTTAGCAAGCTCGACCAACGCATAACCGCGCATTCCCCACACCTGCCATGTGGTTGCAAAACGGCTATATGGCACTTGATAAGAAAAAGGTTCATCAATACTCGCAACTAAAATATTGGTCGAATCTGGTGAGATTGAAAATGATTTAAACAATGCAGGCTGACCAATTGCTGAGGCAACGCCACTCATTGGAATATAGCTTAACTGCCCTTGGCCATAAAACTTAAATTGTTGTTCATCAAATGGGCTGGTTAGTAAGTTTTGGTAAGTGCGGGCAGGTGCTTTTTGACCGCTGCTTTGTTGAATAACCGGCACTACGGTGTTGCTGTCATTGGTCAATCTTGGTTTACCCAAATTAACAGCTACGTTGGCAACAATAGCAGTGCTATCTGGCAACCACTGATAGGGAGCTGCGGTTAACACAGAATTAAGCACGACGTCTGACAACTGCCGTGCTTGTTTAGTTTGCGTGTTATAAACCCATAAATTTGCTTGTGTTGGCTGCTCAACAATAAACGCGAGGTATTCACTGTTACTTGACCATTTAGGTGAACGGATCACCCCGTTTGGCAAGTTATTAACTTCAATCACAGCCCCCGTATCAATGTGCTTTAATTGCAGGCCACTAAATTTAGTGCGAGGACGTGAGCGGGAAAAGTTAGCTGGATTTAGCTTTATGCCAGCGAGTTTTAGTTCTTCCTTGGCTAAATCATCCAAAGTCTCTACACGTTTGCGATCAAATAGCGCCAACCATTGACCGTCGCCCGATAAATAACTGCTAGGCGCAAGTTTTGCGTCAACGAGTGCAGCCAAATCACTGGAGGGGGTTTGATAGCCTTGTGCAGCAAGTGCCGAGCCAGTCACACTTACACTCAGCACTAACGCGAATAAAAGCTTAATACCTTTCATGGTTTATCCTTGGTTTTTATTATTACTGGCTGTATCTAAACATGTTTTGCAATCTTCATAAAGTTTTTGCGAGTATTAGGTTTATATACCCAAACTGCGTTAAACTGGCGGCTTAGTTCAAGTAATTGCTGACGCATAGATTAAAATGAAAACAAAAACCGATAAAATCACTATTTTTGACGTTGCCAGAGAAGCCGAGGTTTCAAAGTCAACAGTGTCTTTAGTGCTTACCCAAAGTGACAAAGTCAGTGATAAAAGCAAAGCAAAAGTGTTACAAGCCATTGATGCATTAGGGTATGTTTATAACCGTGATGCGGCCGCACTGCGCAGCCGTCGCTCCAACTTAGTCGCATTAGTGATCAACGATTTAACCAATCCCTATTCAGCGCAACTTGCTGTTGGCCTTGAAAACCACATTCATGCACTAGGTATGTTACCCATGTTGGTTAATACTGCTGAAAGTGTCGAACGTCAAACACAGGTGGTAAAAACACTCAAAGAATATAATGTTGCTGCGTTTATAATGTGCCCTGCTCCTGGCACAACCCAGCAATGGGTTGACGGACTCATTGAGAGCGGCTTCCCGGTTATTCACATAATGCGAGAAGTGCCGTTTTGCAGCGCGCCAACTATATTGCCCGATAATAAAAAAGGCACTCACTTAGCGACCTGCCATATTTTACAACAAGGCATTGCAGAGGTTGCATTTGTCGGTGGTACTGAGGATATTTCCGATCACCATGAACGTTTAAGTGGTTTTCACAGCGCCCTACAACAATTTAATTTGCCTTTGGATAAACCAATCATTACCGCCGCCACTAATCGCCAAGGCGGGCGGGATGCATTTAATACTCTATACGCACAGCACCCTAACACTAAAGCCATAATCTGTTTTAATGATGTTATCGCCTATGGGGTTATTGAAGCGATACGTGAACAAGGCTTAGTGCCGGGTAAAGATATAAAAGTAGTAGGCTTTGATGATTTAGCCGACTCATGTTTAATGTCGCCATCACTGAGCAGTGTCACTATAAATGCCGATGATATCGGTAAGCGCACATGCCAAGTATTACAAGAGTTACTCAATCAAACCGTGCCTGCGGTACGTACCTTAGTTGATGTTCATTTACAGATAAGAGATTCAAGTCAATGAAAAAAGTATTAGTAATTGGCTATGTATGGCCTGAGCCAAATTCATCTGCTGCGGGCACGCATATGATGTCACTGTTAAACGCATTTAAAGCACAAAATTGGCAGGTTGAATTTGCCAGCCCGGCGCAAAAAACCGAGCATATGGTTAACCTTGATGACTACGGGATCAGTAGCGCAACAATCGCCCTTAATTGTTCAAGTTTTGATGAATATGTTAGTAACTATGCGCCAGATATGGTGATGTTTGACCGCTTTATGATGGAAGAGCAATTTGGTTGGCGAGTAGATAAACATTGCCCTAGTGCATTAAAAATTCTCGACACCGAAGATTTACAATGCTTACGCAATGCCCGCCATGAAGCACATAAAGGCAATCGTGAATTTAACCACCGTGATTTACATTCTGATATCGCAAAACGCGAAATTGCCGCCATATTACGTTGTGATTTAAGCCTCATTATTTCCAGCTTTGAAATGCAACTACTGACAGATGTATTTAAGGTCGATAGTCAGTTACTACACCATCTACCTTTTATGGTCGACTTGGCTGCACTACCAGCGCAAACCAAATCATTTGAGCAGCGCCAACACTTTATGACCATTGGCAACTTTCGTCATGCCCCAAATTGGGATGCTGTATTATATTTACAGCAAATTTGGCCACTGATACGAAAACAGCTACCAAAAGCAGAACTGCACATTTACGGCTCTTACCCGCCACCCAAAGCAACCGCACTCAATAACCCTAAAACAGGCTTTTTAATTAAAGGCTGGGCTGATAATGCCTATACAGTTATGGAAGATGCTCGTGTTTGTTTATCACCACTTCGCTTTGGTGCAGGTATAAAGGGGAAACTACTTGAAGCCATGATCATGCAAACACCCAGTGTCACCACAACAATTGGTAGCGAAGGCATGCATGATGAGTTACCTTGGCCAGGTGCGGTTAATAACACTTCTGAAGGTTTTGCAGAAGCTGCTGTCGCCCTTTACCAAGATCCACTGCAATTTATAAATGCACAAAAGTATGCTCATTCGCTGCTACAAGTGAAATATGATAAAAGTCAATTAGCCAGTGATTTAATAAATAAAATTGTTACTATTACGGCTAACTTAGCTCAACACAGAGAAAGTAATTTTACCGGCCAAATGCTTAAACATCACACCATGCGCAGCACCCAATATATGGCGCAATGGATAGAAGCAAAAAATAAGTAAACTAGGTTAAAAAAATACTAGACAGGCGGTGATTTGTGTTTACAATCGCCGCCACAAAGTTAGGCAAATTTAGATATATTGTCTATATTTTTTAACTGAACAATTTAACCTTTGGTTCAATGCCGATTTGAAAACCGCAACCTTTACAGAAAAACGCAAATTTATCGTTAAGCTTGGCAAAATGCTCCATAAATATGGCACTCCAGCGTATCGACTTGAAGCCCACTTAATGGAAGTGGCAACTTATCTTGATCTAAAATCATCGTTTGTCATGTCACCTACCTCGGTCACTTTTGTGATCTGGACAGACGGTCACGAAGACGAATATACCCATGTTGCTCGCGTTGATCCTGGTGATCATGATTTAGGCTCCTTAGCTGATACTGATGATTTAGTTAATAAAATGCTCAACGGCGAATTAACCTTACAAGAGGTTGATAAACAACTTGATATCATTTTTGACGCACCAAACCCCTACAACAAAGTACTCACTGGTATTGCTTTTGCCACCTCTGGCGGCGCATTTGCAATGCTTATGGGTACCAGCTGGAACGACGTCCTCTGGTCTGGTTTGCTTACGTTTATTGTGTATTTATTTGTTCTTTGGTCAACACGCTCAAAACGGGTTGCCCATATGCTTGAGCCACTCGTTGCAATTATTTCAGCAATACTGGCCTGTGCGATTAGTGTTTATATCGATGCACACATTAATATTCGATTAATTGTCCTGTCAGCCATCATAGTATTTATACCTGGGCTTGCCCTTGCGCTTGGTTTAGCTGAACTTGCAGCTCGCCACTTAGTATCAGGAACAGCTAGGGTAATGGACTCGTTTATGTTGCTATTTAAGCTCTATTTTGGTGCTTTCATTGGTATTGCTATTGGTTTTGCACTGTTTGGTCAAGTTGACTTCGTGCAACCTGAACCGTTACCAAAGTGGACGGCATGGTTGGCGATATTTTTACTTTGTAGCAGCTTAATTGTTATCTTTAGAACCAAACTCAAACATGCGACTTGGTCAATTGCCTCAGGCTTTATTGCTTACGGTACCAGTATCGGCTCGGCCATGTATTTAGATTACACCTTAGGAACCTTTGTTGGCGCATTTTCAGTGGGCGTATTTAGCAATTTATTTAATCGTATTGCCAATGCTCCAGCATCAATTGTTGCTATGCAAGGACTGATTGTATTAGTACCGGGAAGTAAAACCTATATCGGTTTAAATTCCTTAATAGAAGGCCAAGATTTTGTTTACGCTGAGCACATTGGTCAACAAACATTCCTGATATTTATGTCGCTAGTGGCAGGCTTAATCTTTGCCAATGTCGCCCTACCACCGAAAAAGAGTTTGTAACACAATAAAACACCTAATTTTCTAGGCTCTTAATTGAAAAGAGCCTAGCGAAGTTACTTTTCCCATCGGGAGGTCTGTATTCGCCATTGATTATTTCCCAGTCACCTTTTACCTTTCACTTTTTAATCCACTAGTTGTGAATTACAACAATTAAAAACGTAAAAATCATTAAGTAAACTTAACTTATTAAACAAAAACAAGAACTGACAAAAATAAAACAGTTGATATTAAACAATTTTAAATAGAAAAATAATTATTTTCTTTCAAATTAATCACTTTCACAACTATTCACTCAGATTCAAGACTCTATTTTTTAAAAGGCGTTTAATAGAGCCACAAACAAAACAGCTACGGTTATTTTTGTATGCGTAGTGGCCGTAATAAGTTAATCACTTAGTCGCCAATGTTTGTTTTTAGACAACGGTCTTACCAAGTTCGACGATTAATAATGACTATATGTACGAATGGTAGGACTCATTTGACACAACAAAATAAAGTTTTGATTCAAGGGGAATCGAGGATGTTAAAAGTAAAAATGAATAAACTGCATCTAGCAGTGAGTGCATCTCTTATTACATCGGCATTGAGCTTACCTATGGTAGCCCACAGTGCTGAACTTAAAAGCACGGACGAAGTTGAAGTGATTCAAGTTCGCGGTATTCGTGGCAGCGTTGTTAAATCACTGAACACGAAGCGCTATTCAAATGCGATTGTGGATGCAGTAACTGCTGAGGATATCGGTAAATTCCCCGATCAAAACGTGGCAGAATCATTACAACGTATCACAGGTGTATCAATTAGCCGTAACTTTGGTGAAGGTGAACGCGTAAGTATCCGAGGTACCAGCGAGAGCCAAAACCGTACATTATTAAATGGCCAAGCTGTCGGCTCTGCCGATTGGTGGACAAACTCTGCTGCCAGTCGTGGTTTTAACTATACTATGCTGCCGTCTGAAATTGTATCCGGGTTAGAGGTATACAAGTCACCGGAAGCAGATATTGATGAAGGCTCTATTGGTGGTACGGTTATCGTAAGAACGCGTAAACCGCTTGATTTAGAAGCAAATAAATTTGCGGGCTCAGTGCTTGCCCAGCACAGTGAAATTTCGGGTGAAACCGACCCGCAACTCTCTGCTATGTATAACTTTAAAACTGAAGATGAAACCTTCGGTGCGCTTATTTCATTGGTTCGCCAACAGCGTAACCTACGCCGCGATGGGATAGAGTCATGGAGCTGGGCTAAACGTGATATCACCTTAGAAGACGGCACTGAATATAAAGATGTATACAGTCCAGGCGGTGGTGGCTCAGCGATGTTCTTACAAGAACGTATTCGTACCGGTATCAATTTAGCCGTACAGTACCGCCCTACCGAGCAACTCGATTTAACCTTCAACGCCCTTGATTCTACTCTTGAAGCGAATAATGAAAATCAAAACTTCCTATGGCTGCCAGGTTATGGTGGCTCACAATATACTGACGTCACGTTAATAGAGAACGATCAAGTTGGTACTATGCTAGTGGGCGGGACTTTAGGGTTATCACCAACTGCGAATAACATTCTAGATGAAACCAAGGTACGTAATTCAGAAATTAAAACCAAATCGTACGATTTAAAAGCCGATTATCAAGGCGATTTATGGCTGACCAGTGTGCATGTTGGTTATACCGAAGGCGGTGGTGGTTCGCAAGCTGATCGCAGCGTTGGCTGGGAAGGCAATTATGTACATAGCTTTGATACATCTGCTGTTGAAGATGTACGTACTACTTATGGCGCAGATCCAGCAGATGGTAAAAATTGGGATTTAGGCTTTTTACGTTACGACAGTAATGATGCCAAAGATGACGAAACTTACCTACAAGTTGATTTTACGCGCCCAGTTGACATCGCTGTCTTTAGTAAAGTGAAATTTGGCTTAAAATACCGCGATCACTCTCGTTTTAATACTAAACACACCACAGATAACCGCACAGATTTAGGCTGGAGTTTAGCTGACTATTCACTATCAATGCCATCTGATTACTTATCAGGGCTAGGCTCAGACGGTACGTTACGTGATTATGCAATCACCGACTCTGAGAAAGTACGCCGCGAAGGTGATGCCCTTGATTGGAACTACCGTGTACTCAAGGCCAGTACTTTTGAAGTTGAAGAAAAAATTACTGCAGGTTATATCAAAGCAGATATCGATGTTGAAGGTATGCGCGGTAACTTAGGGGTTCGTTTAGTGCAAACTCAGCAATCAACGGCAGCTTACGTAGGTGAAAGTGGCTCTGAAGTTTGGACCAATGATGACCGCGACTATTTTGATATTCTACCTAGTATCAATCTAGCAATTGATTTAGATGACGATGTACTACTGCGTTTCAGTGCAGCCCGTGTAATGTCACGTCCAGATTATGCATCGATGACACCTTCAACCTCTTATAACCTTGAAACACAAACAGGCAGTGGCGGTAACCCGGATATTGACCCATACCGTGCAACGCAGTTTGATACTGGGGTTGAATGGTATTTCAGTGATGCAGGTTTATTCTCAGCGGTTGTATTTTATAAAGATATTCAATCTTTCTTAGATGTAACACCTAACCTAGAAATTCACGAAGGTGTAGAAATCTTAGTAAACCGCCCTACAAATGGCCGTTCTGGTCGTATCCAAGGTTTAGAGCTAGGTTATCAGCAAGAGATACTTGAAGGTTTTGGTTTTAATGCTAACTACACCTTTGTAGATGGTGAAGCAAAGGATGCCGATGGTAATGATACGATTATTCCTGGTAACTCGGAACACACTGTCAATTTAAGCACTTACTATGAAACAGATGCCTTTAGCACACGTATCTCCTACAACTTCCGTACAGGTTACAACTCAGGCCAAGGTCATGGTTATGTTGATGATTATGGTCAAGTAGATGCAAACTTTACCTACAACGTAAACGATAATTTAGCACTTGTTTTAGAGGCAATAAACCTTACAGACGAACACACTTTTAGTTACCAAGAAGAAGGTGTGCAACAAGCCTTAACGGGTGTATACGCCGATGGTCGTCGCTTTGTTGCCGGAGTGCGCTTTAACTTTTAATTACCCATTTGTCGAACTCCAAGCTAACACAGGTATTCGACTCTCGCCAAGGATGGCAGCCCCTATGCCCAGGGGTTTAAAGCAGGCAGTCATTTGACTGCCTGCTTTTTTTCATTTGTGATATTAGTACTATAAATAAGTCGCGTTAAGGCGCTAGTAATAATAAACAAAACAAGTACAATCAATAGGTAAAAACGTTACTCGAATAATATAGTCGAACAACATTGGCGAAGCATAATACGTGTCAGCACACACAGTTATTGATCACAGTAAGCATACAACAAGATTTTGTCGCTACAAATTCTTATTAGTATTGCTATGCCTGCTGTTTGCGCCTTTAACTAAAGCAGATTTACTCAGTGCAACCCTTGACTACCACCAAGGCAACTTCAACAAAGCACAACAGGAATTTCAACAACTCGCGTATTTAGGTAATGCAGATGCAATTTATAACATTGCTGTTATGTATTTACATGGCCAAGGCGTTGAGAAAAACAAAGCACAAGCCTATGCTTGGTTCAGTTTAGCCGCTGATTTTGGATTGCTCGATGCCCGTGATACGGCAATGCTCATCGCCAGCCAAAGTGATAATAAGCAGCCCCTTGATGATGCCTATGATGCACTATTAAAGCAGCTGAGTTTTCAATGGTATGATCAACAATTACGCCCAGAGTTAACCGCCAGCCCTGCCCCACATTCAAGTCCACAGCGAAGCTATACTGTTGAGCCTAAATACCCTGAACATGCCTATCAAAATGGCATTGAAGGATGGGTTTGGCTTGAGTTTGATATTGATAAAAGCGGCGCTGTAACCGATATTTCCCTCATAGATTCATACCCAGAAAAAACCTTTGATCAAGCTATAATCAATGCAGTGAAACGCTGGCAATATCAAGGGGATAGCCAAACCTTGCCTTACTATAATCGTTCTTTGCTGTATCACTTCACCACCTATAAAGGGAAACAATATGAGCAAAGCTTTAAAAGTCAGCAACGTGAGTACAATGAGAAAATTTCTGACTTAATTGATGCAGCAGAGCAAGGTAACGCCTTAGTGCAGTATTATATTGCTAATTGGCTGAGTTCAGATGAATACAATGCAACCCGCTTATTAAAATACCATTGGCAACAAACCAACGCCAATAGTGAGTTATTACTTCGCTCAGCCGTCAACGGCTACGCCAATTCGCAATATCGTATTGGTGCTAATATGTTACGCGGTGAATATGGTAAGGTTGATCGAGAAAAAGGCTTGAATTGGATTTTACTTGCAGCTCAAAGTGGTTTTGCCAATGCGCAGTATCGATTGGGACGAGAGCTATTAAACAGTCAATATGTCGATTATGCTCCCAATAAAGCCCTAACTTGGCTAAAAGCGGCCGCTGCGCAAGGGTTATTTAGTGCTAAACGGGAACTGGCCTTATTACTTTTTGAGCTAAAAAAGCCACCACAACAAATCACACAAGCTTTAGACTCTGCATTAGCAGATGATAGTGAACACCCACAATTATTATTACTTAAAGCGAAAATTCAAGCGGCTAATAACAAACCCCAAGCTGCAAAAAAATTAGCCAGCAACGCTCTGCAAGAAGCCCGCACTCGCAATTGGGATCAAAGCAATATTAAACAATTTATGGCGACCCTGCCTTAATCACTTTGTGTAATAAAATATCAGTTTCAATGCCATCCACCTGACTAAACACCACCTGACGACCATCCACTGAACTACTTATATTTAGATTAATATCAATATCATAGCCGTACACCCCCAGCTCTTTTATGAACACATTACGCTTTTGATCCGTTAAATAACAATACAACAATAACTGATGACCTTGGCGCAGTACATAATAAATACCCTGTTTAAATACCGCGGGTTTGAACAGCTCAAGAGAAGGTAATAACTGCGCCAGTGGAAACTGTTGCTCCAGCGCTGCCGATAAATAGGTTCGTACGTGTAAATCATGCTCTAAATACGAGCTATTAAGCTGCCAAAGTGGGTGCTCTTCATCTAGCGTCTCAAATGCTACATTATCTTTAACTAACGTATTGCTCGTCAGTTGAATATCGTAGCGCCAATCTTGCCATTGTAACTGCTCATCGTCACTTTGCTGATTGCTAGCTTGATAGAAAATACTGTGACTATCTGCTGACCAATGTACGCCATTGAGCTGCTCGAAACCAGATATGATTGGTACTAAACGACGTGAAAAGGTATTGATCAAATACACATTTTGTTGCTCATCCGCCAATAATACATTGTCACCATTAGGTGAAAAAAGTAGGTACTTTGGCGTAATGTCGCTCGGTAACGTGGCAATTAAGTTCGCGGTTTTACGCTGCTTATGTTTAAGCCATACTTCGATATGCGTAAAGCCTGTGATCCCTCTTCGCTGCAATGAAATAAACGCGCTTTGTTGTCCGTCTGGCGATACAGCGGGTAAAATGTCCATGCGCGCAGACGACGATAGTTGCATCGTATTACGAATTTTAGGGGCATCGGCACTTAAATCTAATTCAATTTGGTACAAATTAACCCGTGCTTGACCCTCAGCATGAGCAATATCCCCCGTTTGCGGGTTAATTGCTAAATCAGCGACAAACCCCAGTGGCTGATGTACGAGCTGCTCATTACCTTGGTAGTCATAACGACGCAGTGCATCATCCCCGAGCCAATAATAATCCTGTTCACTGTCAAATAATAACGGCGCATGGCTGTGACGACTGCGCTTTATCTCTGTGCGTTTTAGTGATTGCGTTAAATCGACTTCACTGACGCTAAACCAGCCTTGATCTTTTTCAAGTATGAGCATTTTTTGCTGCTCATTAATATCAAACGTGAGTG
The DNA here is from genome assembly GCF_036960685.1 of Pseudoalteromonas sp. Lineage (GTDB taxonomy): Bacteria > Pseudomonadota > Gammaproteobacteria > Enterobacterales > Alteromonadaceae > Pseudoalteromonas. The sequence goes on from NZ_JBALXK010000015.1 coordinate 54,458, forward strand.
GTTTAAAATCGCCCACGATTTGCTGTTCTATTAAAGTCGGTGTAGGTGAAAACGCCAGCGTATATTTTACTAATCGGGGTTGTTCATCTTGCCAATGTGTGGTGTAAATAGTGTTGTCGTCAGCCCAGTGTAATTTGGTTGGACCATGACGCTGCTGACAGCGAGTGAGTTTAAATTCAGGGCTCAAGCGCCATGTCTCAATGGCATTAGAGACGGGAATAACACGAATGTCGCAACTGAGCGGATCATACCTAAAATAAGCTAGCCATTTACCGTCTGGCGACCACACTGGTGCCTCTTCTGAATAACCTGAGTTTTTAATACTGTGCACGGTCTTACTTTGCTGATCATACACCGCTAAATCAAATTGGCTTTGTTGATCGTTGGATTGGCTAAATGCTAAATACCGGCCATTGGGAGAATAACGTAAAAAGACTTCAGCCCCTGGTGCTGAGGTGATCCGTGATTGATATTCATAATTCAAACTAGGAATTGTAGGTGCAAGTAAATACTGGCTAACAAGTGTCGTTATGGCCCCGAGCATTAAACCCAGTGCAATATATAAAGCTGATGTACGTGGCGTAGCCGGAGTCACTTTGTCTAATAAGGTCGGTGCATCACTTACCTTTGCGATTAACTGATAACCGACTCGCGGTACGGTACGAATAAACGTTGCAGTGTTTTTATCATCATGGAGGCTTTTACGCAGTTGCGTCACTAGTTGACTGACTGAATTGTCGCTCACGACTACATCGGGCCACAGTGTATCCATAATTATATCGCGTGATACTGCGTTGCCTTGGTGTTCGAGTAACAACTTTAATAACACCAATTGCTTGGCTTCAACAGCAAACCAACGCCCTGATACCTTTACTTTTAAGGCAGCAAAGTCAACGAGTACATCGTTGAGGAGTAACTGTTTTAATTCGGTTGTTGGCATCGTTTGTTTTTACACACGTTAATCTATGGTTAAATTAGTCAAGAAAGCGTACTATAAGCAAATACGGTACATAGTAGCACACTCCATTTGTGTGTTCTTATTTTATAGGTAGTTATCACTGCTAGTTTTTCTCATGTTGTTCTAGTTGGGTTGAGTATGACAATAAAAATAAAAAAACTTGTTAACATAATGCTCATTGCCAGCGCATTCAATTCGCTTTACTCAAGTGCTAAAACACCCGCGGATACAGACCAAAACCAATTAGAAACAATTCAAATTAGGGGCTTTCATGACAGCGCTATCAAATCACTACGTGATAAGCGCGACAGCCAGTCAATCATAGAAGCAATCACCGCGCAAGATATCGGTAAATTCCCTGATAAAAATGTCGCAGAAGCACTGCAACGCATCACCGGCATTTCACTCTCGCGTGCCCAAGGGGAAGGGGAACGTGTGGGTGTGCGCGGCACCACGCCAGAACAAAATCGCACTTTTTTAAATGGGCAAGCAATTGCCTCTGCGGATTGGTGGATCTCAACCCAACCTAATCGTGGTTTTAATTACACATTGCTACCCGCTGATCTAGTATCTTCTTTAGAAGTATATAAAACCCCGCAAGCAGATCACAACGAAGGCTCATTAGGCGGCTCTGTTAATATTAAAACGCAACGACCTTTGCATACGCAAAGTAATCAGTTTGTTACTAATGCACAAGTGCAATACAATGATTTATCAGGTGAATTTGACCCACAGTTGGCCGTATTTTATAACTGGACTAACCTAGACAAAGACGTTGGCGCATTAGTTACCTTTACCCGTAATCAACGCTCATTACGTCGTGATGGGCTTGAGTCATGGGGTTGGCATGAACAAAACTTTCAACAAAACAACGATGGCAGTTTATCAGCGACAGACAGCGACACTGGCGATATTAAAAACGTTTGGACACCAGGTGGTGGTGGCTCAGCAATATTCCAGCAACAGCGAGTGTTAACCAGTGCCACCGCAAATTTTGAATACCAACCTAATTTAGATTGGAATATTCAACTGAATACTTTGTATTCAGTACTTAACGCTGATAACAGTAACCAAAACTTTTTATGGCAGCCCAGTAGTGTGTTTGCCCGTGGCGGTCATATCAGCGATGCGAAGATTATTGATAACACCCTCGCCTTTGCCCGCTACTCAACAGTCCCAGAACAAAACGCACAAAATTTACCATTTAGTACTGCCATGGAAGCTATTTGGCGAGAATCTGAAATAAATACCAGCAGTGTGCATTTAATTGTTAGTCAGCAAGCACATCTTTGGCAAAACCAATACCAAATTGGTTTGACCAAAGGCGGTGGCGGTTCCAAGCAAGATCACACCTCACAATTTTCAGCCAATACCGCCTATACGGTTGATACCACTGAGCGTAAAAATATAATCGCCAACTATGATGTATCCCCGCTTGATGGACAGGCTTGGCAACTTACAGAAGCACGTAACGACAGCCAAGATTCAAACGATCAAGAGTTCTATTTGCAAGGTGATTTTGAACGCGCAATTGATCATTCTATTATCAGCGCTATAAAAGTTGGCGCAAAGTACCGCGATCATCAACGTGATTTTATTCGTTATCGTTCATTTAACGGCGCATTTGATGGCATAGCCCAACAACTTGATTGGACCTTAGCCGACTACCCGGCAACTTTCCCCAGTGGATTTTTATCCGAAATTGGCGATCAACACACTCTCAAAAATTACAGTTATGTCGATATCAACGCATTATCTACAGATTTTAAAACGATCGACTTTGTACAACAGGAAGAAAAAGCCAGCCGTTTTGATATTCAAGAACGCACAACTGCAGGTTATGTTAAATTAATGCTTGATGGCAATGATTACCGAGCAAACTTGGGGGTACGCGTTGTTAATACCGAGCAAGACGCCGGTGCTTATAAACGTATTGGCTCACCGGTTGAGCAACAACAAAGCTTTGTCTGGCAGCAGCATAACAAAAACTATGTCGATATATTGCCAAGTGCCAATATCAGCATTGATTTAAGTGAGGACTTAATTGCCCGAGTCAGTGCCGCGCGGGTTATGTCTCGTCCGCAGTACAATCATTTAATGCCATCAACTAATTACAATGTCACCCAAGCGCAAGGCCAAGGTGGCAACCCAGACTTAGACCCTTATCGCGCTAATCAATTTGATCTAAGCGTTGAATGGTACTTTGATGATGCCGCGCTGCTCTCTGTGGCATTGTTTAACAAAGACGTTGAATCCTTTGTCGAATTTAAACGCACTATTGAGCGACACGAAGGCATTGATATGACCATTGACAGGCCAATCAATGGCAGCGGCGGTACTATCAGAGGGGTAGAAATTGGCTATCAACAAGAGCTTATATATGGTTTTGGTTTGATCACTAACTATACCTTTGTCGATGGCGATCGCACTGATAGCATTTCAGGGCGTGATAACTATGTACCTGGCACTTCAAAACACACAATAAATTTAACCAGTTACTATGAAAATGACTGGTTAAGTTCGCGTTTGGCCTACAACTATCGTACTCATTTTGCCACCGGTGTAGGAGAGACCATGATGGATGACTTTGGACAACTTGACGGCAGCATTACCTTCAAACTATCTGACAAGCTTGACTTTGTAATTGAAGCAATCAATCTCACCGATGAAATCACTTACCTGTATGAGCGCAATGAATATGCGCCAACAGGTATTTACCAAAATGGTCGACGCTTCTATTTTGGCGTACGTTACAGTCATTAATCGTTAACGCTTGCGTATTAGCCGCATATTTTAACATTTAAGGTACGTGCTGTTATAATCCTTCGATAATTAAAACAAGCGAAGGAAAAATCATGCTAAAAACTAGCTTAGCACTGGCCATTGGGCTTTCAAGCTCATTGGCGGTTGCTGCCACATCGTTAACCGTTGAAGATATTCCAAAAATTCAATCTGTGCTACAAACCAGTATCAGCCCTGATGGCGAGACTGTGGCCTTTACCCGCTCTGTACCACGTGAATTATACGTAGATGAAAATGGCACGAATTACAGCGAGCTTTATGTTGTTGATGATGAAGGTGTTGAGCGGCCTTTCATTACCGGCTCTGTAAGTATCAAGAGTATTCAATGGACAAACGACAGCAAAACCATTTATTTTTTAGCTAAGTTAGAAGACGACAAGTTTACTGCTTTATACCAAATTCCGGTTGATGGTGGTCAAGCGCAAAAAGTGCTATCGCTAAAAGACACATCTATTTCAAGCTATCAATTAAGCCCTAATAACAAGCAACTTGCTATTTTAGCTATGCCAGCGGCTGATAAGTCTGAAAAAGAACTGAAAAAACTCGGCTTTATGGCAGAAGTATACGAGCTAGGCTTAAAGAATAAACAACTGTTTATTGTTGATTTAGCCAAAGCTGACAAGCCATTAACCCCGCAAGCCCTGAATGTTGCCAATTACGTCAGCGACGTTAACTGGGCAGCACAAGGCGACAAATTATTAGTTAAAACTCAGCCTACGGCACTGATTGACGATAAATACACTAAATCACAATGGCATTTATTTGATATTGCCAGCAACCAAGTAACCATGTCATTTGCCACCGAAGGTAAACTTGATGGCGCTGAGTTATCTCATGATGGCCGTTATATCGCAATTTTAGGTGCAGAAGATAAGCACGATCCTGCGACTGGACGCTTATTTCTAGCGGATACTAAAACCGGTGAAGTAACCGACTGGTTACCCGATTTTATGGGTCATATTGTTGATTTTGAATGGTCTAATAAACGTAATACATTAAACTTTATTGCCAATGTTGGTACGCAAAGCTTTGTAGCGAGTATTAAAACTGGTTCAAACAAATACAAGAAGCTAATTAAAGAAGGTGAATTTATTGCTTCAAACCTGAGCATTTCAGATTCAGATAAAACCATCGCACTGCGCGGCAATACAGCTAAGCACCCAAATGAAGTCTTCATTGTTCGTGGTTCTAAAGCACAGCGTTTAACCGATTCAAACTCATGGTTGAATGACAAACGTTTTGCGAAGCAACAAACTATTTCACTTAAAGCCCGTGACGGTGTAGAGATTGATGGGGTACTGGTTTACCCGCTTGATTACAGCGAAGGCACACGTTATCCATTAATTATGTCTGTGCACGGCGGTCCTGAAAGCCATGATAAAGATGGCTGGGTAACTAACTATTCTCGTCCTGGGCAAATGGGTGCCGCACGCGGCTATGCAGTGTTTTACCCTAACTATCGCGGCTCTACCGGTAAAGGTGTGGATTACTCTAAACTAGGCCAAAACGATTACGCTGGTAAAGAGTTTGATGATCTAGTTGATTTTAAAGATCATCTTGTTGAAATAGGCTTAGTTGATGCAAAACGTGTTGGCATCACCGGTGGTTCATACGGCGGCTATGCCTCAGCCTGGGGTGCAACAAAACTAACTGAACACTTTGCAGCGAGTGTTATGTTTGTAGGCGTAACTAATCAACTTTCAAAGTTTGGTACGACTGATATTTCCAATGAAATGAACCTCGTACATGCCCGCTCTTACCCATGGGATAAATGGCAATGGTATTTAGAGCGCAGCCCTATTTACTGGGCTGGTCAATCAAAAACACCACTGCTTATCATGCACGGTAAAGATGATCCTCGCGTACACCCTGCACAATCAATGGAGCTATACCGTTATATGAAAGTACAAGGCAAAGATGTACGCCTTGTATATTATCCAGGTGAAGGACACGGTAACCGTAAAGTAGCTGCACAATATGATTACAGCTTACGTCTAATGCGTTGGATGGATAATTACTTAATTGATGGCAACAAAGATATGCCAGCATTTGAGATTGACCACGCAGCTAAGCTAAAAGCAGTAAAAGACGCGAATAAATAGCATCTAAAATTACTTCTTGAAAGGCCAGCCACAGTGTTGGCCTTTTTCATTTTAACCTGTAACTTTTACATTGTTTTTATATCCTCTTGCTATTCGCTCTTTCAATTTCAATATAAAACAATACCTTAAAACATGGCTCGCCACTTGCTTCTGTTAACTGTAAATAGGTTAAGCAAGGATAAATCATGAATATTTTTGAAGCACTACGTCACGATCACGATAAACAACGTTCACTGGTTGATGCACTTATTGAAACACATGGAGATTCACCGAATCGTCAATCGCTTATGGATAATTTAAAACATGAGCTAGAAGAGCATGCCAAATTTGAAGAGCGTTATTTTTATAATCCCTTAATGTTTGATGATTTAACTCACGAAAAAGCCCGTCATGGGATAGCCGAACATCATGAGCTTGACGAGTTAATTGAGCAATTAGAAGAAACCGAGATGAGCTCACCAGCTTGGTTGGTGACTGCAAAAAAACTACACCATCTCGTGCATCATCATCTTGCGGAAGAAGAACATGAAATATTTCAGCTGGCTGGAAAAGCGCTAACCGAATCGCAAAAACAAAGTCTAGCGGAAAAATATAACAATGCGATGAATTAAACTTTAGAGGGAATTTTGCCCCCCAACTCTATAACACACCAAGTGTCGAATATGTTTTGTTCATTAAACATTTTCGTAACTGAGTGAAAAGCCCACCTCCCTAGCACTGGGCTTTTTACTCATATCATTGCCACCGGCCATTTAACATTGACTAGCCTTACTGATTTTAAAGTAAATATTATTCACTAAATGTAAATATTTTCATTTACACAATTGAACATGCAACTGATAATTGTTATCATGCCGACCTCGGTTACTAATTAGATTTATAATCTTTATTCTTTTCATGAAGGAAGTACAATGAAATCCCGCCCACTTTATTTGGCCTCATTGATCAGTGCAGCATTAACATCAACAACACTTATTGCTGATGATAACACTGCTAAAAATATGGAAGTTATGGTTGTTACCGCATCAGGTTACGAACAAAAATTAATAGATGCGCCTGCGAGTGTTTCAGTTGTTTCTCGCGAAGATTTACAAAACAAGCCATTCACCAGCCTCGCAGATGCACTTCGCGATATCGAAGGTATCGATGTCGGTGCGGGACAAGATAAAAACGGTAATATCAGCATTACCATGCGTGGATTACCAGCTAACTATACGCTAGTGCTGATCGATGGTCGTCGTCAAAGTGATGTAGGTAACATTGGCCCAAATAACTTCGGCAACAGCCAGTTTATGTACATGCCACCACTTGAGGCCATTGAGCGCATTGAAGTTGTGCGTGGGCCAATGTCTACGCTATATGGTGCAGACGCCATTGGTGGTGTTATTAATATCATCACTCGTAAAAACCTTGATACCACACATGGTAGCGTGACTGTAAGCAGCAATATTCAAACTGACGACCAGTACGGTAACGATAACAAAATCGACCTATATTTAACCGGTCCAAGCGGCATTGAAGGGTTAACATATGGTATTCGTGGTAGCTTCTATGACCGCCAAGAAAGTGAACCAACATACAGCGAAAATTTACCATTACCAGATGGCAGCATGTGGGTTGATGACGGCAGCTTTGGCGATAAAAAAATTGTTGCAGCACGTAATTGGAATGCTGGTGCAACAATAAACTACCTAATAAATAAACAAAACGAAATTACCTTTGAGTACGATGTAGCCAAACAGCGCTACGACAACACAGAAGGTCAAACAGGTACTTTAGACAGCCCCATTAGCTTATGGCGTGCAAGTGGTGGTAATGTCCAACCTCGCGTAGGGTATACTCCTTATCAACGTGTTGAGCGGGAACAATTTGTACTCGCCCATGTTGGTCGATATGACGCTGGCACGCTTACCAGCAGCATCACTCAAAGTAGCAGCGAAAACTTTGGTCGCTCACTACCGCTTAATGTACAAGAGCGTTTAGGTGTGCAAGCAATTTGGGACCAAGCAGTAAAAGATCAAGACAGTAATAAGCCAGAGTTAACTGATGCAATATACGCGCAACTGGATGAGACCTTTTTACCTCGCCCAATGCGTACCCTAAAACTTGATAACCTAATTATTGATACTAAGTTTGAATCAAATATTGATAACCACTACTTTGTAATTGGCGCACAATATTTTGATGCTGAAATGGAAGATGGTGTATTTGGTATGTACGGTGATGGTTTCCGTGAAGGTACCACTCAAGATCACCGCCAAACTGCGATTTTTGCAGAAGATAACTGGGAAATAACCTCAGAGCTAACTGCGACTTTTGGCGCCCGTTATGATCACCACAATATTTTTGGCTCGCAAGTGAGTCCTCGTGCATATTTAGCCTATTCTCCTGCCGATGAATGGACGTTTAAAGGTGGTGTTAGCACAGGTTATAAAACCCCAGAGCCAAATCAGTTATTCCCAGGGATCACCGGTTTTGGTGGCCAAGGTACGCGCCCTTTCGTGGGCACACCAGACTTACAGCCAGAGACCAGTGTAAACTACGAAATGGCCGCTTACTTTAATGGTAGTGATAACTTTAGCGGTAATGTAACGGTGTTCTACAATGATTTTAAAGACAAAATCATTAACCAAGATAACTTACCAAACTGTGAAGTGGCCATTGGTGATGAACCTTGCGTTGAGATTGGCGCAGGCTGGGCAGGCATTGGTAGCACCTCATTTACACAAGCAGCAAACGTTGATAAATCAGCAACTCGCGGTGTTGAAGTCGCTGCTAACTGGCAAATTATCGACCGCTTAGCACTGCGCGGTAACTTTACTTACACCGACAGCGAAGTGAAAAGTGGCCGCGATGAAGGCTTACCGCTCGTGAATACACCTAAAAATATGTATAACCTAACCCTTGCTTGGCAGCCTTTAGATGATTTGAGCATTTCACTTATTTCAGAAATTCGCAGTGACAGATACCGCGGTACAGCTAATGTATCTGGTCCACAAGGGCCTGAAACTCAAAAGCTATATTACAAAGCCTATGATTTATATCATTTAGCTGCGAGCTATAAAATTAATGAAAGCCTCGCATTGAATGCACGTATTAATAATCTATTGGATGACGATTTATCAAGCCGTACATGCTTGTTAGCAACATCACAAGAAGAATATGAATGTACCTCTGATTACAATACCACGCAAAAAGCCCGTAGCTTTTGGGTATCTATGAGCTATAGTTTTTAATCTTAGTGCGTTAAGTAGCTATTAAATACTTTGAAACCGATCACAATTTATATTGTGATCGGTTTTTTTATGCTTATTCGCTAATCATTCATTTTAAACTTCATAACAACTATAATTTAATCAACTATAATTTATGCTAATCTCGTTTATAAAACAAAAAGCTATCTTTCGTAGCATTATTAATAGGATGTAAGGAAAACACCATGACATTATCAAATTATACATTGCTAACAGCATTAATTTTACCTGTGTCTATCTGCGCTGCTGAGGAAAAAGAAGTACAAGATATGTCAGATCCGCTTGCCGTATACACTCAAGCTGGTGTTGGCGTTACCGACAAAGGCATTAATTTAAAAATAGGTCAAACTTATGATACTGGCAATCCCACCACTGCTGGGATGAATATTATTGAAGTTAAAGGCATTTATGGTGATGTATTCGGCTGGCGAGGAGATAATAAAACCACTGATTCTATCGATTCATTTCGCTTTCGTAATTTCACCACAAATTTAAGCAACGGTACTGCAACACAAATTGATGCCAACTATAATTTGCGAGGCAACCTCGCAGCAGAAGAAACGTTAGATGTCTCATATAGCTTTATTAAAGCCCTACCTCCTCAAGGAAAATTCACCTTTTACCCACTTGCTGGTGTCGGTGTTTCAGTGGGTGAAAATGCGTTAGAAGATGATGGTTCAATCGACAGTGGTTATTCAACCATGGGGGTTTATGGCCTTATTGGTATGTACTCAAAATTTACCGTTACAGATAAAATTTGGATTAACTACAACCCATTTTGGTTATCGACTATTGCAGGCTCCGATAACTATAAAGATAACTACTATGGTCTAGATCAAAGCCATATTTTAACCCATGAATTTGTGGTTAGTTACCAGATAAACCCACGAATGAACTTACGTTACTTCGCTAACTGGAATGAAAACGTCGATTTTTTTGTTGGCTAAGTGCCATTTTAATTTGGTTATCACTGGTTGTGGCACTGGCAAACCCCACGCAACTGGGAGCCCGCGTGAAAAGCGAAACCACCAGTCGTGATATTATGCTAGCAATCGATTTATCCGGCTCGATGGATGAACAAGACTTTCCCACTGCTAACGGCGAAAAAATTCAACGCTTACAAGCAGTAAAAAATGTAGTCAGTCAGTATATAGAAGATCGTAAACACGATCGTATCGGGCTTATTGTGTTTGGCACACAAGCTTACTTACAAGTGCCCTTTACTCAAGATTTACAAAGCGCCGAGCAATTACTCGATAACACCCAAGTTGCGATGGCAGGCCCACATACTGCAATCGGTGATGCAATTGGACTTGCATTGAAAACCTTTGAATCGTCTAAAGTCGATAATAAAGTACTTATTTTATTAACCGATGGCGCAGATACTGGCTCACGAATGTCACCTTTAAATGCCGCGCAAATTGCCAAGCAATCGCAATTAAAGATTTTTACAATTGGTATTGGTGATGAACATGCGGATGGTCAGTACCGAGTTGATTTTGCGACTTTAAAGAAAATAGCCAGCACTGCAGATGGGCAATTTTACAGTGCGCAAGACAGTCAATCGTTAGAAAAAATTTATCAACAAATCGATGAAATAGCGGCGGTAGTAACCCCTGTAATAACAACACGTAAAGAAACCAGCTTAGTGCGTATACCGCTGTATTTTGCTTTATTAGTCTTTGTAATCGCGTTACTTGGCCAAGTAATTGTTGAGTTTACTAAGCAAAGACAACACACAAAGGATGTTAAACATGTTTGAGTTTCATTTTTTGCGGCCATTGTTTTTACTGCTACTGCCCGTTGTTGTGGTACTTTGCTACATCATTCGAAAAAATCAGCAAAGCAGTAAACATCACACCAGCGCCATAGCTGGACACTTAGCATTAGCGCTGACACCCAAACAGCGTTTATTTGATAAATTAAAACCCATTGATTTCACCTTAGCTTGTGCTGTGCTGTTAGTGATTGCTTGCGCAGGCCCTGCATGGTTTAAACAAACCGATGATAATAGTGATAAAGCACCGCTGATTATTTTATTAAAAGTAACCGAAGCCATGCAGGTAAACGATGTATCACCCACCCGTTTAACCCGCGCTAAACAAAAAGTGGCTGATTTACTCAGCTATCGCAATGGCGCTAAAACAGCACTGTTTGCTTATGCAAGCTCCAGTCATAATGTCTTGCCATTTACCGAAGACAGTAGCGTTTTTCAACCATTTTTAGTGGCCTTAGCTCCCGACGTAATGCCTGGCAATCATAGTGTTAATGCTGATAATGCCTCCACTGCAATGCAACAAGCAATCTTACTGATGGAAAAGCAACCTTATGCAAGCATTGTTATAATTGCTGACGATATCAGTCAAGCGCAAGTTGCCGCGCTTAATAAACTGAAACAGCCCTTTATTTGGTGGCAAATAGCCACGGATGATGGCGGCGTAATAAATTCTGCTGATGGTCAACTGCGCTCCAACGACGAAGGCCAAGCTTTAATCATTAAACCTAACTCCAACACTCTTTCATCGTTGCAAGCAGTAACACACCAGACGCTGACACTTGATATGCAAGATGTTATTGCTATAGGTGAGCAAGTCGAGCAAAACTATCAACGCCAACGTGACGACAATAATACCAGCCCCTATCAAGATATGGCCTGGTATTTCACTTGGCCGGTGTTGTTATTAAGTGCATTGTGGTTTCGTAAAGGATGGACATCAATAAACACTGATAAAAAGTCAGCCAGCTCTATCAAAACCACCAGCCACCTAGCCGTGTTGCTTTTAGCCGCTTGCTTATTTAGCTTTCCAAAAACAACCTATGCCAGTACCGCTGATTGGTTCTTTAGCCGCGATCAGCAAGCGATGATGGCCTACAATAACCAAGATTTTGCCCGTGCAGCAGTGCTGTTCTCTGACCCAAAATGGCAAGCAAAAGCGTTATTTGAACTAGGTAAGTATACTCAAGCCGCGCAAATTTACGGCTCATTGAGTAGTATCGAAGGCTTTTATAATCGCGCGACTGCACTATTAAAAGCACAAGAATATGAAGCAGCAATTGCTGGCTTTAAACAAGTGTTAAAACAACAGCCTGAATACTTAGATGCGCAGCGAAACCTAGCCATTGCAGAACATGCTTTTGCAGCAGTCATGGCACAAGCCGGCGGCGTTGATGCGGAGCAAAGCATCACCACAGAGGTCGATGGTAATGAGGTAAGTCAAAAACAAGATGGTAACTCGCAAGATTACCAAGTGGCTGACACCCTTTCCCCCGATGCAAAAGAACAATGGATGCGCAGTGTGGATTCTGAAATGGGCGATTTTTTAAAAAATAAGTTTGCCACTGAAGCAAATAATCAAAGGAGCCAATAATGCGATTTCTATTCATTTGTTTACTGGCTTTTTGTTCATTACCCAGTTTAGCCGCGGAACCTAAAGTCACGGTCAGCCTTAGTAATGAAAACCCACTAGTAGGCCAAGTTACGACCGTTAAAATAAAAGTCTTAGTGCCAACGTGGTTTGCTAAGCCTTTGTATTTTGATGAGGTTGACACTGTGAATGTCATTAGTGTTAAAGGCAATAAAAGTACTTACCCAACCTCTGAGCGTATAGGCAGCTCAACTTGGACAGGAGTTATTAAAGAATACCCTGTGATCGCGATGACCAATGGCCGTTTTGAGCTAAAACTACCGACATTGAAAATTCACTTCATGGATGAAAATAACCAAACTGTAGAACGTGAGGTGACGCCTTCCCCAGTTACTTTTAATGCCACTTTGCCTGAACTCGCGAAAACGCTTAAGCCCGTGATAATTGCACAAAACATTACCTTGCAAGAAGAAGTTAAAATACCTGACGAGTTAGTTGCAGGGCAAAGCATAGAACGCAAAATTAGCGCGACAATCACAGATAGCTCAGCATTGTTTATTCCGCAAATGATGAATACAGCTAATACCGAACAACAACAAAGCTACCCTATTACTGCTACTAGTAATGACACTCTAAATGATAGAACCGGCACACTCACAGGGCTACGTACCGAACAACAAGATATTGTCGTCAAGCAAGCGGGCAACCTGAATCTGCCTAGCATTACCATAAGTTATTTCCAGCCAAGCACAAACAGTATTCAAACCGCAGAAGTCAAAGGCAGCCAAGTGATTGTTGCTGATCCGCCCGCAAGTTTAAAAACATGGTTATGGCGAACTTTTTTCGCTTTCATTGGCTTAGCTATTGTGTGGGGTGGTTATCGAATCGGGCAATTTTACTGGCTGCGCTACCAACAAAGTGAGTACGCTCACTTTAAAAAAGTAATTCAGCATACTGGCGTGAATAAAGCACACTATGGTGCTTTTATTGCTTGGCGAAACAGCTGGCAAACGGCGATAGAGAAAAGTGAGGCCTTACAACAACAAAACCAATCAATAACACTATATTTTGAGCAAGCTTTGTATAACAATAAAGCTGTGCCTCATGACTTTACTATGCTGTTGAAACAATTTAGAGCTGCACTAAAAAATGAAAATAAACAGCAAAAAGATGTACTAAGTCCACTCAACCCTTAAGTACATTGGTTGGATCTTTATTGCCTGCATCATAGGCTCTTTACTTGTTATTTATAGTTTACTGAAAATCTACCATTTAAATTAACAACTAAAGGGCTTACACTAATGCTATTAAACGCGAAATTCATATCTAATTAGGAACAACTACATTGATCAGAATGTTTACACTTTGTTGTATCAGCTTTATGTGTATTTCTTTTCACAGCTTTGCCAACAATGCCTATGAAGATCATGTGCTAACACCCACACAGAAACAATTAGATAATCAAACGCCTAAAGCGGATAAACCGATTTCATTTTTACCAATTCCGACTTTTATAACCGAACCCGCAGTGGGTCCAGGGTTAGGTGTTGTCGGGCTTTTTTTTCATGATAATAAAAATAAAAAGCCTAAAAAAGAAGGTGCAACGTTACCGCAAAGTATCAGTATTGTCGGCGCACTGGCAACAAAAAATGGCACCAAAGGCGCTGCCCTTGGCCATGTCACGTTTTGGGATGAAGACAGAATTCGCTATCAAGGCATTATCGGCTACGCCAGTATTAATCTGGATTTTTACACCTTCTCTGACATCGATTTACTTACTCCGCTGTCACTTAATATTGAAGGTCCCGCGTTATTGCAAAATGTAAAAGTACGTTATAAAGACAGTAATTTCTTTTTTGGTGCTAAACAGCTTTATCGTCATGTTGATCTTAGTTTAGCGGAACCTATTTTTGAAAATTTGACCATCCCGGAGGGACTATTAAATGAGCAACTAAAAACTGATATCAACACCTCAGGCTTAGGTGCGCTTATGGAATATGACAGCCGCGATAACCCCTTAAATCCTGAGCAAGGTTTAAACTATAAAGCCGAGTACATGATGTATAACCAAGCAATTGGCAGTGATATAGACTACACCAGCTTTAAGCTTTCAGCTCTAAACTATTGGGCAGTGAGCGCACAAACTAACTTAGCGTTGCGCGTAGAATTTGACACCGTAAATAATAAAGACGATAGAAAGCTGCCTGTCTACATCCCGCCGAGCATTAGTTTACGAGGAGTATCAGCCTCTCGCTACCAAGGGCTCAATGTATTAGTCACTGAACTTGAAGGCAGTTATAAAATCACTGAAAAAATTAAACTCAGTGCATTTACCGGCATGGGTTGGGCAGCGGAACACTTTTCAACACTGGCTGACACAAAAACAATAAACACTGTTGGCATGGGCTTTAGATATTTAATCGATGAACATTATGGAATAAATATTGGCTTAGACGTTGCCCACGGCCCTGAGCAAGATGTTGTATATATTCAAGCAGGCTCTACGTGGTAACCCGCTTATATAATTGCCATGTGAACCTGGTCTTGGTGATTCAGATAACAGTACAACGAAATGCTACAAGTCGAGCACCTCGTCGCACAAATCACTTATTACAATAACATACCGCCCGACACTTCTAAGCGCTGCGCAGTCATCCAGCGATTTTCATGACCATGTTCCTAAGCGAAACCGTGTTTTTATGCAATGGTTAACGGAGCAAGTCCAGCTTTTTACTCAACAGTAAATAATTAGAAAAATAATAAAAGCCAATACTAAAAGACCAAAAATACCACTAGCGTTAAATATAAGTTAAAAAAAACACTTAATTTTGTTGACCAACTATGAACATTGGCATACGCTTTTGTAAGCGCTTACATTTGATGGTATATATTTTTTACTTCGCAATGTAAGCGCTTACAGGATTCGTTGGAATACACAATTATAATCATCAACGATGTTCTTACAATTTTTTGTCGAACTGGGGTTCAACTAATGAACATGACAACAATCACATTAAGCCGACTCTTCGTCGCTATTTCTATGGCAACCCTTGTAGGGTGTGGTGGTGGCGCAGAGACCGAATCAAACTTTACTAAGGTCGATCCAACAGAGCCTGTTTCTGACTGGCAAATGGTATGGAGTGATGAATTTGACAGCTCAAATATTGACGCTGCCAAGTGGAACTACGAAATTAACTGTGCCGGCGGCGGTAATAACGAAAAACAATGCTATACCGACAGCAGTGAAAATGCTTTTTTAAGCGATGGTATGCTTAACATCGTTGCGCTACCTGCAGAAGAAGGTGCAGACCTTCCCTACACGTCAGCTCGATTGACTACGCAATACAAAGCCGATTTCAAATATGGTCGTTTTGAAATGCGCGCTAAGCTTCCATCCGGTCAAGGCAGTTGGCCTGCATTTTGGATGATGCCCACAGATTCTGTCTATGGAGAGTGGCCACGCTCAGGAGAAATTGACATTCTTGAGGCGGTAAACCTTAAAGTAGCTAATGAAGACGGTTCACTTGAATCAAACGTCCATGGCACTTTGCATTATGGCCGAGAATGGCCAAACAATGCACACACAGGTAAAGCATTTGAGTTCCCGCAAGATATGAACCCAGCCGACGATTTTCATACTTATGCGGTGGAATGGCAAGAAGGTGAAATTCGTTGGTATGTTGATAATGAACTGTATGCAACACAACGCCAATCTGAAGTACGTTATAATTCAAAGGGCGAAGCGGTTGGTTTAAAACACCGCGGCTGGTTTGCTGAATATTATGAGCAAGGCTCAGGTGAACTGGTTACTCACTGGGACAGTGCCCCATTTGATCAAGACTTCTTTATTATTCTTAACCTTGCTGTCGGTGGTGATTGGCCTGAAAACGTGAATAACCTTGGCGTAGACGCAGGCGCTTTTACTGAAGGTCAAACCTACACGATTGATTATGTACGCGTTTATGAATGTGCATCAAACCCAGATACTGGCAAAGGTTGTGAAACCGTTCGCCCAGGATACGATAGCTTAGACGATGCATTAGTAGAAGGTGCAGCACCCGTGCCTACCCCACCGAGTGATGGCGTTGCAAAAAATCTTGATATCTTTAATGGCAGCTTGGATGCAAACTGGATTGCTTGGGATTGTTGTGGCGGTACAACACCAGAGATCATTGCTGATCCAGATAAAGGCGAAGTTGTTAAATTTAATATTAATGACAACAATGGCACTGTTTTAGGTTTTTCAACGCGTGGTGGTCATTTACCTGAAGGCTTTAGCGGAACATCGTCGCCATTTGATGCTTCACCCTTACTTGAATTAAATGGCCGTCTAACATTTGACATGAAAGTAGTGACTCCACCAGCAGCAGGTACACCTTGGCTATTTAAGGCCGAAGCCGGTGATGGTAATCCTAGTACAGGTGAAATTGCACTAAATGAAAGCATGGAAGGCGTGGATCCTGTTACGGGTCAATGGCAAACCTACACTTTCCCACTGTCCATACTGCAAGAAAAAGGCCTAGATTTAAGTGCTATCGATGTACTAATGATGTTCCCTGCATGGGGCGCAGGTGAAGGTGCAGAATACTTAATCACTAATGTTACGATTGAAGGCGATGTAGTGTCATCAGAACTCACTATTTTCACTGATGAACAAAACCTAGATTGGCCGATGTGGGATTGCTGTGGAGGCTCAACGCCCGTTGAAGCAATGGACGATGAAGCGCATGGCTTAACAGCAGAATTTAGCATCGGTGCCGAACCTACAGTAATGGGCTTTAATACCCGTACATCCGCTGGCGGCGGTGGTAAAGCATTTGATGCAACCAGCATTTTAAGTAGTGGTGTGTTTAGTTTTGACTTAAAAGTTATCTCTAGTCCTAGCAGTCCAGACGCCACTTGGATGATGAAAATAGAGTCAAATGATAGTGATACAGCACTTGAATTACCGTTAACAGACGTAGGTGATGCGCCTGTTTTGGGCGAATGGCAAACCTATAGCTATTCATTAACTGATTTAGCAGGTGCTGGCTTAGATGTAAGCGCTATTGATGTAGTCATGATTTACCCTGCTTGGGGTACAGGAGAAGGCGCTGTGTATCGTGTTGATAACGTAAAAATTTACGACCCAGCAGCTATGCCAACCGGTAGTGACTTAGTGTTATTTAAAGACAGCACGCCTGAGCAGTGGAGTATTTGGGACTGCTGTGGTGGCTCTAAACCGACTGAAGAAGCTGACGATAGCGATCACGGTACAGTTGCCCAATTTATGATTGGTAGCGAGCCAACTGTTATGGGCTTTTTAGCCGATGACGAGGTATCGTTTGATGCCTCACATTTATTAGCCGATGGTGTTGTGAAATTTGATATGAAGGTAGTCTCAGCGCCTTCAAACCCTGACTCGCAATGGCTATTTAAAATAGAATCAACACTTGATGATAACTTTGCCGAATTTCCTTTAACAGCCAGTAATGAAGGACAAGACGTACTTGTTGGCCAATGGCAAACCTTTACCTTTAATGTACAAGACTTGTATGACGCAGGCCTTGATATTAGTGCTATCAATGTTGTTATGGTGTTCCCTGCGTGGGGCACAGGTAACGGCGCGGTCTATCGCATTGATAACGCCATAATCGGGCAACAATAACAGCGTCAATTAATCGGGTTGGTAAGTGCGCTTGCCAGCCTTGGCAACAAATTTGTATATAAGCAGACTATTATGAACACAATTAATTTTAAAAAGAGTCATATTGCAGCAACGGTGTCGCTTGTCATTGCAGCAGGCATTTCAACTGCTACACCCGTTTACGCTCAAGAACAAAACTTAAATGAAAACGATAGCCCTGATATTGAAGTGATCCAAGTAAAAGGGATTAAAGGCTCGCTTATTCGTGCCATGGATTTAAAACGTGATGCAACGGGTGTAATGGATGCTATTTCAGCCGAAGAAATGGGCAAGTTCCCAGATACGAACTTAGCTGAGTCATTACAACGTATTACCGGCGTATCAGTGAGTCGTGCTAACGGCGAAGGTAGCCAAATCACGGTACGTGGTTTTGGCCCATCATATAACTTAATTACCTTGAACGGCCGTCAGATGCCAGGCACAGGTAACACCCGTTCGTTTAATATGGAAAACTTGGCATCTGAAGGTGTTAGCGCCCTTGAAGTCTATAAAACAGCTAAAGCAGATATTCCAAGCGGTGGTTTAGGTGCCACAGTAAATATTGTAACTACGCGCCCACTACAGCAACCTGGCCAACATTTCAGTGCCTCTGCTAAAGCTATTTATGACAGCTCAAATGAGCAAGGCAATGATGTAACGCCTGAAGTATCAGCAGTTTATAGCAATACTTTTAATGATGAAATGTTTGGTGTTGGCTTTTCATTTTCACATCAACGTCGTGATTTTCAAAAACAAACGGCTAATATTCAAGGCTGGCAAGCTAACGTTGACTTACCCAGCTTAGAGGAAGGCACGTTTGTAGACCCTCGCGCTGTAGATGCAGAAGGCAACCGTGTCGGTAATCACTTCTTCCCTAAAGATATGAACTACAGCATTGAAGACCTACAACGCGAGCGTACAAATGGCCAAGTAACCTTGCAATTTGCACCTGTCGATAACTTTGTAGCCACAGTTGATTATACTGCAAGTGAAGCGGTTACAGGCTCAAACAGCATTGGCTGGGGTATTTGGAACGAGTTTGGTGGCAATATTAATAGCTATGAGCTGGATGAAAACGGCACAGCATTATACGCCGATATTGGTGGTAATGACGCTTCATTCACCGCTAACCGCAATACCACTGAAGTAACAGCCCGCTCAATTGGCTTAAACCTAGAGTGGCAAATTGGCAGTAACTGGGAAATTGAACTGGACTATCATGACTCAAAAAATGAGACCGATAATGGTGCAGATAAAGGCATGGGAAGTGCTGGCCAAGTTATATTAGGTTCTGATCAACTGGTTAATAAACTTTATGATTATCGAACTGGCGATATCCCAAGCGCACTTGTAAATTGGAAAAATGGCACCTCAGAGCTCAGCCCAGGTGAAATAGATTCTAACTTTAGCCAGTTTATTCACTCACCGGGTGAATCACAAGTTAAGCAACTTCAGCTTGATACAACCTGGTATAACGACAGCTTTGATATTGGTTTAAACAGCATTAAATTCGGCGCAGCACGAACCAAACAAACCACTGGCGGCTATGAAGCATGGAGTGGCCTGCGTGGCGGACCAGGCTTCAACCCTTCGTTTACAGAGATATTCCCAGACAGTATGTTTACTCGCCACGATACCGGTGACTTACTCGATGCATTTGCTGGTGGTGGTAGTGATTTACAACCTAATTACTATTACACCTATGACTTTGACGAAGCCGTTGCGCGTCAACTCGCTTATCTAACAGAAGATGTAATGGGTGGTGATGTTTATTCAACTGATGCCTACTTTGATGGTATCGACAGCCAAAGCAGTGTAGAAGAAATAACCGATAGTATTTATCTAAATACCAAGTGGGAATTTGATGTTTCAAATTTCTATGTCCAAGTTAATGCAGGCTTACGCTACGAGCAAACTGATGTAGAAAGCACCGTGCGCCAACGCGTAGAAAAACAAGTTAATTGGGAAAGTGCCTCAGAATGGATTATGCAATATGAAGCTGGTGGTACAGATAACTTTTTAACCCAACAAGGCGACTACGACGTATTACTACCTAATATTGATATTCGTGTTGATATCACCGATGACTTAGTCTCTCGTATCTCTTGGGGTAAAACTATGTCACGGGCACCACTTGGTAATCTTGCAGGCGGTCGCAGCTTAACAGGCAGCCCTAAACCTGGCTCACGTACTGGCAGCCAAGGTAATACTAATCTTTTACCGTATGAATCAACTAACCTTGATTTATCATTAGAGTATTATTATGGCGAAGGCAGTTACGCATCAATTGGTTATTTCAAAAAAGATGTCGATAACTTTATTCAAACAACCATAACTGAAACTACCATTGAAGGTTTACACGATATCCTCAACGGTCCTCGTTACCAACAAGCTGTGTCAGATGTAGAAGCGCGCGGCGAACAAGCCACCAGCGATGCTATTTTTGCGCAAATGCTCGCAAACGGTAATGGTAACGCTGACGGCAAAATAGAACCGAGCAGTAATGATCCACTAATTTTGTGGAACATTAGCCAGCCTACCAATACAGATAGTAAATCAGTTGATGGTTTTGAAGTTGCCGTGCAACACTTATTTGGTGAAACGGGGTTTGGCTTAGGCGTGAATGCAACCATTGTTGATGGTGATGTCGAGTTTGATAGCGACAGCTTAGATCAACAAGCACCTCTAACAGGTTTAAGTGACTCGGCTAACTTTCAAGCATTTTATGAAATGGATGGCTTATCAATTAAAATAACTTACGCATGGCGCGACGCGTACTTAATTGGTGTAGGCCAAGCACAAGGCTCAGCTGATGCACCGCCACAGTATGCTAAAGAGTATGCGCAATGGGATATGAGTGTGAATTACGACGTGACAGAAAATGTCACCGTATTCGCAGAAGGAATAAATTTAACGAACGAAACCGAGCAAGGTTATGGCCGTTATGAAGAGCAGTTCTTATTTGCTCGCCAGTACGGACCACGCTATACACTCGGCGCGCGTTATACATTTTAATACAGCGATTTGAAGCCCAACTTAGCCGCTCTTTTTATTGAGCGGCTTTTTTATTGCTGACTTCTTCTTGAGTATAGGTATTTGGGTATAAACGTGACTTAACTCTGCGGTCTAACTTACAAAATAAAAAACTATCGTGTTAAGCTAGTAGCCAACAATAGCGATTAAAGGAGTATAACAATGAAGCAAACACTGATATTACTATGCGCGATGTTTTTTACATCAACCGTATTCGCAGAGCCAAAAGATACACTCGCTTACGACGCGCAGCTAACTAACTATCGTTACGACTTTGACGTTAAATATTATAATTTTTCATCCCAAGGCCAACAACTTAAAATGGCCTACACTTACTTACCCGCCAAAGGCGACAAACCGGTTGTAACTTTACTGCATGGTAAAAACTTTAACGGCCATTACTGGAGTACAACTGCAAACTACTTACAAAAACAAGGCTATGGTGTATTTATACCGGACCAAATTGGCTTTGGTAAATCGTCAAAACCAGCCGATTATCAGTTTTCATTTGCAGCTTTAGCGCAGCATACTCACGCTTTAATGACGTCATTAAATATAAATAAATCAATTGTTTTAGGTCACTCTATGGGCGGGATGCTGGCTAGTCGCTTTGCGCTGATGTATCCGCAAAGCACAGAAAAGCTGGTTTTGCTCAACCCCATCGGCCTTGAAAATTATTTGCAATTTGTGCAATACAAAGACACCGACTTTTTCTATAAAAATGAGCTTGCTAAAACACCCGCTGGCGTTAAAGCGTATCAACAAAAGAACTATTATGACGGTAAATGGAATAGTGATTACGCCGCCCTCACCGACTTTATTACTGGCCAAATTCAAGGCCCTGATAAAGAGCAAGTGGCATGGGTTAACGCCAAAACCTACGACATGATTTTTACCCAGCCGGTGATCACTGAGTTTAAAAATTTCACTATGCCGGTTAAGTTAATTATTGGCACCCGAGATAGAACCGGCCCTGGCCGTAATTGGAAAAAATCAGGCGTTGATTATGAGCTTGGCCGTTACGATAAATTAGGTAAAGCGGCTGCAGCAGTAATCCCTAACGCTGAACTATTTGAACTGGCCGATTTAGGACATTTACCGCATATTGAAGACTTTGATCGCTTTAAAGCCGTGTTTATAAAAGCATTAGCAAGTAAATAATTAAAAGTTAAAGCTAGTAACTCTCGTCATCGCTAAAAACGGTGACAGAGAGTTCCTCATCCATCGTTTCAAAAACTAAAAAGTTAATCGGCTTACAGCAAACTTGGCAGTCTTCTATATATTGTTGGTCTACGTCAGCGGGGTCAAGCAGTACTTCGATATGCTCACCACAATACGGGCATGCAATAGTTTTCTCGGTTAATTGATTCATAAATGAAGCTCCTGTCGGTGTTTTATTTGTGAAATACGCTGTAAATAATCTAAGCTTAAATTAACTAGCTTGTTTAATATGCCTACAAAACAAGCTAATACAGCTACTCTAAGGTGCTTTTAAGTTGCTTAAGCAAGGCTTCTGTTGTCCATTCAAGTCCATAGTATGGAATATCAGGCTGATAGTAGAATCCGTTTGCACGGGGTCTATCTACATATACTTTATTAGGAATAATCACCTTGCTCAACCCAGATGGTGTATCGACTAACCTTACTTCCATATACGTAGAATCAGAGCTACTTGGCGCGCCAAATAATACCGTATTTGAAAACAGCTTAAAGGTGTCAACTGCATCAAGACAGGCGCTACCGCATTGCCCAGGTACTATCACCATAGCTTTGTTTTGAAAATCACTGCTTGTTACTTCAGCTAAACTTTGCTCAGGAGGCTGATTATGCTCTACGTAAAACGGGGCTCCTTCATTTAGCGATAGCTGCATACCCGCAGATACTTCTTTAACCATTTCGTACATTTCAGGTTGGTCTTTTAATATTACCTTTAATGACTCTACATATTCGGTATTGTCTTTTGAGGCGCGCCACCAAACTTGAGTTTTTTCGCCTGCTTGCGCTCTACGATAGCTAACAACTTGTTGCCCCCATAACTGCTCTGCAACTTTTAAGCTCCAAAAAGATGAACCACCTTGGTTATGACGAAGATCAAGTATTACAGCTTTGGCCGTTAATAACTGGGCGCGCTGTTTTGCTAAATCAACAAACAGCTGCTGGTAATCTGCTTTTTGTTGCTCATTAGGCGAAAATGTTGGCATTGCAATCCACGCAATATCTTTGCTTGGCCAATGAAGACCTATTGGGAGTTCATCGCCATTGTATGCATTAACCAAATGCTGCTTTACACTTTCGGGGCGCTCAGCCCACTGCAATTGCACGCTGTAAGTGAAGCCATTCGCTTTGGCAAAGTCACATGTTTTAAGTTTGGGTAAAAAAGGGTTGCCATCATCAATAAGTAAGCGCCGCCCGTTATGCCACCAATGGCCTGGCTGCTCAACCTGCCCACGAAAAGTAAAAATGGTTCTGCGCATTAATGGCTCAATTGGCGTGTTATTACAGCGTATTATTTTATCGCCCTTGGCAATTTGACTATGCTCAGAGTAATACACTTTTAAGCCATTACCTCGCCATACTGCCGAAAACCCAGGCCAGCGGCGTGGTTGCTTTAATTCTTTAGGTAAAAGCGCCACAGCTCCGGCATGACCATCTTGCAAAACGGTATTAAAACGCGCAATTGCAGCTGCGTAACCTTGCGCATTATTGATCTGCTGTGCAAGCGCTAATCCTTCTCGTTTAGCGCTTTCAAGTAGCTTAGGGAAGTCTGGGTTATAGCTGTCATACATACCCGGGTGATTGGCAACTGATTGCTGATATGCGGCTTCAATGTCGCGCTGCGCTGTTGCTTGCCACTGCGCAGCTGTGCTCGGTAAGCTTTGCGAAGAGCTGTTTTTATCATCTTGTGCAAAAACATTTGGTGCCATTAAAGACATAACGACCACAAGTATCTTAGGGGATGATTTAATCACCTTTCTCATATAAATCCTTTTTAATTATTATATTCTAACTTACTGATACTTAAGTAAACCAAACTCAGCTCTAAAATGTAACTAGTTTATACAAAAAAGCGCAGCCAGTGGCCACGCTTTACATTACTCAATTAAATTACAGCTTCGCTTAAACCGTGTTTAAAAAAAACCGAGTGGATCTTCACTGTAGCTAACCAGCAAGTTTTTAGTTTGCTGGTAATGATCAAGTGCGAGCTTGTGGGTTTCGCGGCCAATGCCTGATTTTTTATAGCCACCAAATGCAGCATGAGCTGGGTACATATGATAACAGTTAGTCCACACTCGGCCTGCCTCTATTTTGCGGCCAAAGTGATAAGCACGGTTCATATTACGGCTCCACACCCCTGCCCCCAAACCAAACTCTGAGCTGTTTGCAAGTTCAAGTGCTTCAGCTTCATCTTTAAAAGTCGACATAGAAATAACCGGGCCAAAAATTTCTTCTTGGAACACGCGCATATCGTTAGTGCCTTTTAACAGCGTTGGCTGAATATAATAACCGCCATTTAGCTCATCACTTAATTGCTCAACATTACCGCCAGTAAGAACTTGCGCCCCTTCGTTTTTACCAATCTCTATATAACTAAGAATTTTATCAAACTGGGCTTTTGACGCTTGCGCGCCCACCATGGTTTCACTATCCAGCGGATTGCCACGTTTAATTTTTAATGTGCGCTCTAAAATACGTTCAATAAACTGCTCGTAAATATCTTCTTGAATAAATAAACGCGACGGACAGGTACATACTTCACCTTGATTAAAATAGGCAAGCACAGCCCCTTCAATGGCTTTACTTAGAAATGAATCATCTTTGTCCATTACATCGTTAAAGAATATATTGGGTGATTTCCCCCCAAGCTCAACAGTGGATGGAATAATGTTATCTGCGGCGCATTTTAAAATATGCGAGCCAACAGGAGTCGAGCCAGTAAAGGCAATTTTAGCGATACGAGTACTGGTTGCCAGTGCTTCGCCAGCTTCTTTACCAAAGCCGTTCACGACATTAAGTACGCCAGCAGGCAGTAAATCGCCGATGATTTCCATTAACACCAATATTGATGCAGGTGTTTGCTCAGCCGGCTTTAATATTACGCAGTTACCCGCTGCAAGCGCTGGGGCTAGCTTCCATGCCGCCATTAATATTGGGAAGTTCCAGGGGATAATTTGCCCTACTACGCCTAGCGGCTCATGAAAGTGATAGGCAACGGTGGTCTCATCTATCTCACCTATTGTCCCTTCTTGGGCGCGAATACAGCCGGCAAAATAGCGAAAGTGATCTGCTGCTAGCGGAATATCGGCCGCTAAGGTCTCGCGAATTGCTTTACCGTTATCCCAGGTTTCAGCCACAGCAAGTAGCTCTAAGTTTTGTTCAATACGATCAGCAACTTTTAATAAAATATTGCTACGCTGCGTCACTGAGGTTGTGCCCCATGCCGCTTTTGCTTCGTGGGCTTTATCAAGCGCAAGCTCAATATCCGCTTTATCTGAGCGTGGTATTTTACAAAATACCTTACCGTTAACGGGGCTAATATTTTCAAAGTACTGACCGTTAACTGGCTCGACCCATTGCCCACCAATATAATTACCATAGTGAGATTTAAAGTTAATTAGCGCACCGTCGCTGCCAGGATTTGCGTAAATCATTGTGTGTGTCCTTTATTCAAAATGTTGCTTTTTAATTTAATCAGATTGACTAAGTTTGACGGGAGATTGTTGGTTATTTATCCGTCGTTTATTGACATTAGCGCATAACAGGCATACAAACTTGATTACCTGTCCAAAAAACGTGTCTGTGTGTCCAGACTTACAAGTGAGGTAAAATGGCGGCTTATTTAAGCAAAGAAAAGCTCACCAAAAAGCGCCAAGCGGTTGATGTACTTATCGAAAACAAAGTTACTTTTGCCTCAGATAACGCTGAGCTGAGTATTTATGATACCTACCAAGATGCACAAAAAGTGGCGCTGCACTCCAGCGAACTACTATTTTGCGGCATGATCAGCGGTAAAAAAATCATGCATGTTGGCGACAGTGATTACCACAAAGAATTTTTACCACAGCAGTCATTTGTACTAGCACCGGAGCAAGGTGTGTTGATTGATTTTCCAGAAGCGTCAATTAAACAACCAACCACCTGTTTAGCGATTGAAATTAGCCGTGATAAAATTAGCCAAGTGGCTGATGCACTTAATATACAGCAACAAATAAGCAGTGATGATTTTTTTCAATACATCCCTAAACTTATCCATACCGAGCATAATCAACAAACCCAACAGTTACTTGAACGTATGATTGGTTTATTCAGTGAAAACGAGCAAGATCGTCATTATTTAATTGAGCTTTCAGTTAATGAATTAATCACTCGCCTGTTACAACAACAAAGCCGCGATTTAATGCTCTCAAGCTGTAAGCAACCTATGATTAACTGCAGCCTTAATCAGGCCCTCAATTACATGGCTGAAAACCTAAACCAAACGCTCGATATTGATAAGTTATGCAAAATAGCCTGTATGAGTCGCAGTAAGTTTTATCAACAATTTAAACTCGCCTTTGGACAAAGCCCTGCTACATACCAACAACAACTACGATTGAAAAAAGCCCGACACTTGCTGCAATCTGGCCAGCAAGTGACTCAAATTTGTTATGAACTCGGTTTTACCAACCCGAGTCACTTTAGCCGTTTATTTAAACAAACGTTTGGCGTACCACCTAAGCACTACAAGCATTAATATGCAAACACCAAGAATTTTTAACTAAATTAAAAGTTTTTGTTGACTCAAACGCAATTGCAGATTATTTTCCCGCTGATGTTTTTATCGGCATAAACAATAGCGGCATGCATCCCCTGCACCGTCTGGCGCCAAGCCAACGCACTTTACTGTGTCGCACTTGTGCTCATCCCACCGCGAAAGCCAACAGTAATGATTGCGTGCAAAAGCAGTGACTTGGAATATCAGCCATGTGGCTAACATTCTTTGTTTTTGTTAAGTAGCTTGAGCCAATCACTCAAGTGCTTTTTATTTTGTGAATACTTAAATGCTTGAACCTTCTGCGTTAAGTCTTGTGCCGCCAATTGTGGTGGTAATTTTGGCGATCGTGTTACGTCGTCCTATTTTATCTTTGCTGATCGGTGCCTTAGTTGGCCTTGCGATGCTAAACCCTGCTGCCATGCTGAGTAACTTTGCTGCGGCATCGTTAAAAGTGATGGTCGATGAAACCATCGGCTGGCTAATACTCGTGTGCGGTGGCTTTGGTGCGTTAATCGCATTGTTAGTGCGCACCGGTGGTGCAGCTGCATTTGGCAGCTTTGCACTGCGTTTTTGTAAAGGCCCACGCTCATCGTTGATCATGACCTTCTTGCTCGGTATCGTGATTTTTATCGACGACTACCTTAATGCGCTCACTGTGGGTGAAACCATGAAACGCATTACCGATAAATTTAAAATCAGCCGCGAAATGCTTGCCTACGTGGTCGACTCTACTGCAGCACCAATTTGTGTATTAGTGCCGCTATCTACCTGGGCCGTGTTCTTTGGCGGATTATTGGTTGATAATAACATTGCCGACGAAGGCCAAGGTATTGCTGTGTATATGCAAGCCATTCCATACATGTTGTACGCATGGTTTGCCATGTTAATCGTACCGTTAGTGGTATTAGGCGTTATTCCTTTATTTGGGCCGATGAAAAAAGCCCAATTACAAGCAATGCAACAGCAGCCACAAGTCGACCCAGCACAATACAACGAAGTGCAAACAGCCGATGAATACGCGGTAAAAGCCGTTGAAGAAAGCTTTGAAAGCGCAGATAGCCACGGTAAACTGTATAACTTTTTACTGCCTATTTTATTACTCGTTGCCTTTACTGTGTATTTCGATATTGATGTATACAAAGGATTATTAGCCACATTTGCCGTGACAATCCCCTTTTATATGTTGCAAAAGCTAATGCCATTTGCCGAAATGATTGAAAAAATGCTCGATGGTTTTAAAAGCATGCTACCAGCAATTGGTACGGTGATTGCCGCGTTCATTTTTAAAGATGTCTGCGACCAATTATTATTACCACAGTTTGTGATTGAGTCACTTAGCCCATTTATGACTGCTGGCTATTTACCTGCGGTGGTATTTTTAGCCATGGCCATTTTAGCGTTTGCAACGGGTTCAAGCTGGGGAATTTTTGCAGTAACCATCCCGATTGTAATGCCACTTGCCGTCGCGGTTGATGCAAATATACCGCTGGTGATTGGTGCGCTGTTATCTGCCTCATCATTTGGTAGCCAAGCATGCTTTTACTCTGATTCAACTGTGCTTGCAGCCCAAGGCTCAGGTTGTAACTTAATGAGCCACGCAATTACCCAATTGCCGTATACACTCATTGCAGCAGCCTGCGCGTTTGTCGGATTTCTAGTGATAGCTTAGGCAGATAGATTGAAGAGGAAAGTTGGCAAGGTTAAAGGTTAAGGTTAAGGTTAAGGTTAAAAAACTCATTTAACTAGCCAGCCACTCTAATTGAGCAAGCAACTTTGTACCAGATAGTAAGTGGTCGAATCAGCCGCTTACTAAATCACTAAAGCTTTAAAGCTAATCTTTTAGGGTAGCTAAATGGTTGGCATTCAACGCATTTTATTTCATGCGCATCAGTATGTGCGGGGTTTATTATAAAATTATATTCATCTGAACAAACAGAGGAAGGAACTTGCAGTACAGCTTCTCCCATACTCGTTAACCAGTCGCTACCCACTATTTGGGTTTTTAATATATAAGGGTGATCATCCCAGTCACTTGGTAGATCAGATACAACCAAGCGTTTAATTTTCAGTTTATCAGGTATTAATATCGATGTGACTGATAACTGCTTGTTAAGTATATCCGTAGAGTCGTTCACTAACCTCTCAAGCATTGCAAGTGAACGGCTACTTGCTGTGTAAACAACAGGTTTACCAACCATGTGCCATCTACCTTCTGCATAAAGCCCACCTAGGCCTGATAGCGCGTTATTTGAATTGTTATGTTCAGTTGGGGCAATTCTATAACAAATCATCAAGCAGTGAATCCATACTCTAGCCCATTAATAATTCGCTTAATTAACTCACGGCCGCGAATGGTATGCAAAAACTCTTTTGGCGCTTTGCCATCGAACTGCGTATGAGCGGTGTTCAACCACTCATTCCAACGTTTTACATCACCAAAGTATGAAATACCTATAGATGACAAACGTGCAACTTCCAATGCATTTTGACTTAAGTTAATACCTAAACGTTTGCGCTCTTTTACATGTCGCTCTAATGTTCGCGTAGTAGTACCAATAGTCTTAGCTATTAGTTTTTGTTCCCATCCAAGCGATTTACTAAGAAGGAAGATGGAAGAAGCTTTCAAGCCTGTAGTAGCAACAGTAATTTCTTCTAATGCATTAGAGTTGTTAGTGATTAACCCACCACTCACTACTTCTATAAAATCAAACTTTAAAGTTTCCATAAACACCTCCAGCGACAATTGTCGTTAATTATAATACCAAGTGTCAAAACTAGCAAGGTAACAACCTTACCTTCACCCTCGCTAACTTTACCCTCACTAACTTCACTCTTTTAAAATTAACCGCGACTATTACTTGTATGTACTCCCCTAAAAAGCGGATAATTGCAGCTAAATGAAAATACACTGACGAAGTCTGGCGCAAACACTTAGCAGCCTTACTTATTAGTGCGCATGAAGGTGGACCAACTCAATGGAAATTAAAGTTAATTTTCTCGATAACCTTAGATTAGAAGCTAAGTTTGACGATTTCTCAGTCATTGCGGATCAACCAATCCGTTATAAAGGCGATGGCTCTGCGCCAAGTCCATTTGACTATTTTTTAGCATCGTCAGCTTTATGCGCTGCGTACTTTATAAAAGTGTATTGTAATGCTCGTGATATTTCGACCGATGGTATTCGTGTTGCACAAAACAACATTGTTGACCCGGAAGATCGTTACAACCAAATATTCCAAATTCAAGTTGAGCTACCTGAAAGCATTTCTGAAAAAGACCGCACTGGCATCTTGCGCTCAGTTGACCGCTGTACGGTTAAGCGAGTTATTCAAACTGCGCCCGAGTTTAAAATTGACGCGGTAGAAAGCCTAGATAATGACGCTCAAGCCATGTTAATGGCAAAGCCTGAAGGCAATGAAAACACCTTCATTCTTGGTAAAGATTTACCGCTAGAACAAACTATTGCTGATATGACGGCGATTTTAGCCGACTTAGGCATGAAGATTGAAATTTCATCATGGCGCAATATCGTACCAAACGTATGGTCATTACATATTCGTGATGCCGCATCACCCATGTGTTTTACCAATGGCAAGGGTGCCACTAAAGAAAGTGCATTATGCTCAGCCCTGGGTGAATTTATCGAGCGTTTAAACTGTAACTTTTTCTATAATGACCAATTCCTTGGACAAGAGATTGCCAACAGTGAGTTTGTTCATTACCCAAATGAAAAATGGTTTGCGCTTACCGATGACGACTCCCTGCCAGAAGGCATTTTAGACGACTACACGCTAAGCATTTATAATCCTGAAGATGAACTGTGCGGCTCGCACCTTATCGACACAAACTCAGGTAATATTGAGCGCGGTATTTGCTCTATCCCGTATGTGCGTCAATCTGACGGCGAAACCGTATACTTTCCATCAAACTTAATTGAAAACTTATTTTTAAGTAACGGTATGAGTGCCGGTAATAACTTTGCAGAAGCCAAAGTACAATGTTTATCTGAGATTTTTGAGCGCGCGGTTAAACGCCAAATTATCGAACAAGAAATTGTACTGCCTGATGTACCGGAAGAAGTACTTGCTAAATACCCAGGTATTGTTGCTGGTATTAAAGGCTTAGAAGAGCAAGGCTTTCCAGTTGTGGTAAAAGATGCCTCCCTTGGCGGACAGTTTCCAGTGATGTGCGTTACCTTAATGAACCCAAAAACCGGCGGTGTGTTTGCTTCATTTGGTGCACACCCAAGCTTTGAAGTCGCCCTTGAGCGCAGCTTAACTGAGCTATTACAAGGTCGCAGCTTTGAAGGCTTAAATGACGTACCAAAACCCACCTTTAACAGCATGGCCGTATCAGAGCCTGAAAACTTTGTTGAGCACTTTATTGACTCAACAGGTAAAATTTCATGGCGCTTTTTCAGTGCGAAGCACGATTATGACTTTGTTGAATGGGATTTCTCCGGCACTAACGAAGAAGAAACCGCAAGCTTGTTCGGTATTTTAAAAGACTTAGGTAAAGAAGCTTACATTGCTGAGTTTTCAGACCTAGGCACAGCGTGTCGTATTTTAGTGCCTGATTACTCTGAAGTTTACCCAGTAGAAGACTTAATTTGGGATAACACCAACAAAGCCCTTAAGTACCGTGAAGACATTTTAAATCTGCACAGCTTAGATGAAGATCAGCTTGCCGATTTAGTTGAGCGCCTAGAAGACAGCCAGCTTGATAACTACATCGACATTATTACCCTAATTGGTGTTGAGTTTGACGAAAATACGGTTTGGGGTCAGTTAACGATACTTGAACTTAAGCTGTTAATTTACTTAGCACTGGGTGACTTAGAAGCGACAATGGAACTGGTTGAAACCTTCTTGCAATTCAACGATAACACCGTTGAACGCGGGTTGTTCTATCAAGCAATGCACGCAACACTCGAAGTCGCACTCAGTGATGACCTTGAGATTGAAGACTACATTCATAGCTTTACCCGCATGTTTGGCCAAGAGGTCATGGATGCCGTGGTCGGCTCTATCAATGGCGATGTATTGTTTTATGGTTTAACACCAACCAACATGCAACTTGAAGGGTTAGAGCGTCATCAACGCTTAATTGACAGCTATAAAAAACTACACGCCGCACGCGCTGCAAAGGCTAAGTAAAAAGTGTGAGCGCGAGGTAAACTTACGCCTACACTCACTATTAAATCTAAGCACCTAGCAATGGCAGGTGCTTTATGTTTTTATAGCGCAGAGCCAGCGACAAACAATGCGCGAGCTCTTTATTTGGCAGTGTTTGGCTAAGCTCAAATACCAACGCACGATTGCCTTGATAGACAAAGGTATCGCCGTACAACTCTTTAAATGTCTCCACCAGCTTAGTATTACAGTTAAAATAAATACAAAAATGCTGCGGTGCTTTGTCTTTATAATCAAACCTGATTGTGGAACCACTGTTTGAGATATAACTCGGCTCACCCCACTTTAGGGTTTCTTCAAGATCTGTGATGCCATCTTGCTCGGCAACAGCGAGTATCAGCGCTCTAACTTGTTTTAAAACAATCGAGACCGCTGCTGGATAGGTTATAAACTTTTTTTTTACATGTTCATCCATCAATAAGCCTCCTTCCAATAAACAACTAATCCCATAATATAAGGGCGAATACTAACCGAAACAAATGTAGCATTGTGTATCATTTGTTGCCACAGTGATGCCAGACTGAAAACTTTTAGTGATAATGCAGCTGCTTGAATATTCATCAACAGATTATTTATTGAATAGATTCATAGCACCCTTTTATCATTTTGGAGTTTCTATGTTTAACAAAACTAAAATTGCCGTTGTAGTTACGAGTGCACTATATGCTGCATCCGCGGCCACTGCGAGCGATACTAATAACAATAATAGCCAGTGGACAGCACCAGCAAACCAAGCTGAAATTAAAGCACAACCTGAATTAGACTGGCCTAATAAACTTAATCAACAAGTAAAAAAACAAAGCTCTATTTTCAAGGCAGAACAAAACATCTCGGGTACACATACCTACATAGTGCAATTAGAAGATGCGCCTTTAACCTCTTATGACGGTGGTGTTGCCGGTCACACTGCAACTAAAAGTCTTGTTCAAGCTGCGCGTTCGTCAAATCGTCCTTTAGACTTAAAACAAAGCGCATTGGCTCAATATCAAAACTATTTACAACAACAGCAAACCAGTGTGCTAAGTAACGCGCAAAAGCTACAAGGTTTAAGTGTGCAATCTGAGCGTTCGTTCACTGTAGCGCTTAATGGTTTTACAACTCAAATGACCCAGCAACAAGCACTACAGCTTGCTAAAGTTCCGGGTGTAAAACACATCAAACGCTCAACCATGAAGCAACTGCAAACCTTTAATTCAGTGGGTGACACTGGCGCACACGCTGTTTGGAACACCCCAGCTTCTGGCACAGGTAAAAACTTAGGTGAAGAGATTGTTGTTGGTATTATTGATACCGGTATCAATACTGATCACCCTTCATTTGCAGCAGTAGGCGATGACGGTTACCAGCATATAAACCCACTAGGTGCTGATAATTTTTTAGGTGATTGTCAAGCTGATGCATCACTTTGTAATAGTAAACTGATTGGTGTTTACTCATACCCTGAAATTACTTCGACTTATTCTGACCCCGTTTATGCAGAATCTCGCCCAGAAAATGGTGAAGATTATCATAGCCATGGCTCGCATGTTGCGGGTACTTCCGCGGGTAATATTATATATAATCAAAAGTACTTACTAACAGAAGCTCTGGTACAAGGGGATGGTCTTCCAACTAACCTTGAGTTTGAACAGTTATCAGGTATGGCTCCGCATGCAAATATTATTTCCTACCAAGCATGTTTTGCTGGTAGTGCGGGCGATCCATACTCAGGTTGTCCTGAAACCGCGATCATATCAGCCATTGAGCAAGCCGCGATTGATAATGTGGATGTGATCAACTTCTCAATCGGTGGCCTTGAACAAGACCCGTGGACAGATCCAATTGAGCAAGCTTTTTTCAACGCCGCGAAAAGCGGTATATTTATAGCTGCCGCAGCGGGTAATAATGGCCCTGAAATAATGAGTGCTGACCACTCATCTCCTTGGTTAACTACAGTAGCTGCAAGCACGCCAAGTAGTCGTATCGCGTACTCTGAAAAAACGTTAAGCAATATGACCGGTGGAGACACAGCTGCGCCTTTGGATATGACTGGCCGCTCAGTTACATTTGAAGAAATAACAGGCTTAGTGGTTAATGCTGCTGAGTTTGACAATCCAAATGAACCTATCTCATCTTGGGTACCAAACTGTGATAACGAGTTCCCAGAAGGCACTTTTGATTTTGCTGATGACCCTGAAACACCAGATATTAACGAGTCAGAGCAAGCTGTTATTGTCGTGTGTAAACGTAGTTCTAACCCTTTATATTACAAAGGCATTAATGTTGCTAACGGTGGCGCTGAAGGGTTAATCATCTATAATCAATCTAGTTTCTATGATTCAGCTGATTTACCAGATGTACCACATCCTATTCCTGCAATTCATATTAAAAACTCAGATGCGCAAGAGATTTTTACATGGCTATCTTCAGGTAAAGGTCACATGGCGACAATCACCTCAACCGCTGCTGAAATTGAAGATGTTGAAGGCCATAATTTGGCTTACTTCTCAAGTCAAGGTCCTTCGTATTATGGTCTAAACACCTTGTTTGTAGATATTGCAGCGCCGGGTGTTGATATCTACGCACCAGGTTCAACCGATCAGCCATTCACTGCCAATCCAGGAACTGCCCAGTGGATGATGATGTCGGGTACTTCAATGGCAAGCCCACATGTTGCGGGTGCTGCGGCGCTATTAAAGCAGTCTCACCCAGATTGGTCTCCACTGGAAATACAATCGGCATTATTGATGACTGCGAGTAATGATCTGTATTCTTCTAAATTTTTAGCTAATTATGAATCAAGTGGTTACAACTCTTCTATGGGTGAGTCAGGCGCAGGTCGAATGCATGTTGATCTTGCTGATAAAGTGGGCCTTGTACTTGATGAAAATATGGAAAACATGCAAGAAGCTAATCCAAATCTAGGTGGCTTTGTCGAAAATTTGAATACAGCTTACATGGTTAACACCGAGTGTGTTGATGAATGTAATTGGATCCGTACTTTTAAAGCGACTGAAGATGGCAACTGGACAGCTACATCTGACACTTTTACTGACGGATTTGAAATTGAAGTTACTCCAAGCGAATTTACAGTTAAAAAAGGTGAAACTGTTGCTCTGGTTGTAAAAGCAAAAACTGTTCGTGCACCTGGCATTACAGGGCAAATTGATTATATCGGCAATCAAGGGCAACTCGTACTAACGCCAGCAAATACAGCATCACCAACGCTTGAGTTACCAGTATGGACTTACAATGGTGATACAGGTCTTCCTGATTTTGTCACTATTGATGCACACCGTACATCTGGTGTAGCAACAATTGGACCTATGATCACTGGTGATATCTCTGATTTTGCAAGTAAAAATTATGGTTTCCAAAAAGCAGAGGTTGCAACTAAAACCTTGTCTATAGATTCAACAGTTGGTGAACCATTTGATAATTTAGATGAAGTACTCGTTACTTTCAGTACTGTGCCTGAGAATACCCCGCTTATTATTTCACAAATTATTGGCGATGATACTCAGCGTAAGCTTATTTTCATGGGCCAAGACAGCAATGGCGACGGTATTCCGTCATGGGATGAAATGCTATGTATGTCAACTGCTTATACAGTAACAAATACATGTGCTATTCATGATCCAGCGCAGGGCCAATATTGGACTGTGATATCAAATGTATATAACTCAGACCCACGTGAAACAAGTGTCGCGACTGCTGTATTAAGCACCGATGCCGGTAACATGACTGTGAGCGCACCTGAAAAAGTATCAGGTTACGAAGATTACACCATTGATATTGGTTACAACATCCCAGATATGGAAATAGGCGATATTTACTTTGGCGGCGTCGATATTGGCTCAAACCCAAATGACATAGGAAATGTTGGCTTTATTCCACTGATCTTATCGCAAGTCGATGAAGATGTAAGCTTTACAGCCAGTAAAAGCAAAGCAAAAGTGGGCGATATCGTTGACTTCAATGTTAAGGTTATTGCCAACAACACCGAACAAGCGCGAAACTTTGCCCTTGATTTAGCACTTCCAGAAGGCATTGAGTTAGTTGCTGATTCAGTAATTGCATCACACTCAACACCTAGCGAAGTGATTGTAAATGATCAAGCATGGCATGTTGCAGGAACACAACAATCATCGAAAAATGTTGAACGTAACTATAAAGTTACCACAAGTACCACTGATGAAATGTGTTCTTTGCGTGTTGCAGGTTCACCACATCCTGGCTATTTAGATCTTCGACAATATGGTTGGCGTACGCTCGTTGATGTTGAAGGTAGATACTCAAATAGCTTTGAGTACTCACTTAAAGATCTAATGTACACTGATCTAGATGTTAGTTTCCCGTTCTTTAACCTTGAAAACTATACATCATTAAAGATAAGCCCTGCTGGTGCTATCTATTGGAGTAACCGTCGTCTGCCTTCAGCGCACACTCCATTCCCTACAGGTTCAACGATCCCAACCCCTGAGCACATGATTGCGCCATACTGGGTTGGTGATAACATGTTAACTCGTTTTGATGCGTTATCAGGGCAATATGACCTCAATGCGGGTGTTACACCTAGTTACACAGCCGATCGTCAATGGTTAGTACTTGAATGGGATAACGTAGAACGTCGTAATACAGAAGGTCAATCTGTTGATTTTGAAGCTTTTTTAAGAACAAACATCAACTACGAGCCAGGTGAGTATGAAATGATGTTTGCCTACGACAATCTTTCAATGGCTGACGAAAAAGGTAGTATCGGCTTTAAATCATATGCTGGACGTACTGTTATTAATGGTTCACCCGTTGAACACTATTACGGTGAAGGAATTGCATTCAATGACTTAACTGATGTTCTTAGTGATGAGTTAGTTGTTTGTATGGATTACACCGGTCCTGAGGAATCACAATTTAACGTGGCATTCCAAGGGTATGTTACGCAAACTGCTGCCGGTCAAACACAGACGCTTGAACTAAGTAATGGCCTAGAAGGCGCTGAAAATGAAACGCTAACGCTTGATCTGGAAGTGGCTGGTAACCTTGAGTTATTACCTGTTGCAGATATGACCTCTGATGCAGGCCAACCAGTTAGCTTCACTGTCACTTACACCGACAAAAACAAAGTCAGCAACCTGATTGAAGTTGAAGGTGAGCATATCAGTTACCAAGTGTCTGGTAACGAAAGTGGCAGCACAGTAACAATAACACCTGATATCGGTGCCTATGGCGACCTAGACCTAGTTCTACATGTACGTGACAGCGTAGCATCAGGTGATGTAGCGAGCCAACCATTCGTTCTTTCGGTAAATAAAGTAAACACAGCACCCACTGTAATGGTTCAAGCTGAGAATACTTTCTTAGGTGAGACTGTAACACTGGACGCCAGCGGCTCAACCGATACACATGATGAACTTAGCTTCACTTGGCAACAAGTGTCTGGCCCAACAGCTACCTTAGCTAATACCGACCAAGCCATTGCTAGTTTTGATGCTGCTGAGATGGGTGAATATGTGTTCAATGTAACAGTAACAGACGGCGAGTTTACTGTAGCAAAAGAACTTAAACTCACTGTGGTTGAAAAAGAAGCACCACCTGTTGAAATTGAGAACACAGCACCTGTAGTCATCGCTAAAGGAACAAATGCCACTGTTGGTAACTTTGTAACTTTAGATGCAAGTAAATCAAAAGATGCCGAATCTGATGAATTAACTTACCAATGGGAACAGACATCAGGTACAGACGTAATGCTTGCTAACAGTAGCACAGCTATTGCAACCTTTAATGCAACACAAGCTGGTGAATATCAATTTATCGTTACAGTCAGTGACGGCGAATTACAAAGCCAACAAAGTGTTACCGTTATGGTTGATGAAGCTGTTGAACCTGAAGAAGACAAAGATTCAGGCTCAACCTCAGGTTTACTACTGATGTTATTGGCAATTCCAGCCGTACTTCGTCGTAAACTTAAGCGATAAGCTTATTTTACTGCGCTGTAGCTCACAGCGCAGCCTAACGAACCCTTAACAACGTAATTAGTTGTAACCAATGCCAGTGCCTCATGTCACTGGCATTTTTTATACTTTAAAGTTTCACTATATCGTTAATCCTCTGTCTCATAGCGATAATGTCCGGTGATTTTATAGCGGAACAGCACGTCTTCTCGTTGCGGCCCGGCTCCGATGTTATGCACAATAAGCGGCGTTTTGTTATCTACCGCGAACTCATTCACCACTATACCTATATGCGGCAAATTGCCAGGTAGCATCCAAGTGACAATATCACCTGCTTTATAAGTGTCAGCATTATTAGTGATCGGCAGCACTGTGCCATGACGCTTAAAAAAAGCTTGTAAGTTGGGTACTCTACGATGATCAATATTACTATCGGCTTTAGTTAAACCCCATATTCTTTTTGAAGGGTAAGAAGAGAAGTTATCGCGCATGTCTTCGTGCACTAACTGTTGTAAATCAATGCCTAGAGCTCTATAACTTCGAATAATTACGTCAGTACACACGCCAATATTGGCTGGTACGTCACCGTTTGGGTAAGCAATACGATGATATGCACCGTCATAACGGACATTGTGCGTTGTTCTATCATTTGCGGCGTTTACCAATCCATCAGTAAATGTATTGCTATAACTAAAAGCAGAAAACAATAACAGCAAAAAACAAAGTACATAATTCATAATCACTCCTTGTAAATTCTAACGCTCTTTAAACTTCATTAGTCGCTTTAACTCTCGTAGCACCAGCATAGGCTCATCATTTTGAATAAAGTGACCGCTTTTTTCTGTTAACACACTGCGCCCTTGAGGAAATTCAGCAGCCCAATTCTGCCACATTTCTCCCCACATCATTCGGCCCTTGTCTGTAAAAAACAAATTACTCGGTTCAGCTACTTTTCGCACTGACGCTATAACTGTAACGGGTATATCTTTAATCTGCGGATAATCTGGTAAGGGCCTTTTACTCCAAAAGTCTAAATATTGATTCGACATCCCATTTGCCATATCACTTAGTTTTATTTGCGCGATTTCTTTATTACCCTGCTCTAGATTTATGGCACGCAGTATATCTACATCGTGCTCAGAGGAAGGATCGAGCATGAGTAATGCATTTAATTGTTGTGGATATTTTGCAGCAAAATCTCGCGCGACACTGCCACCATAAGAGTGCGCAACTAGTATTACTGGTTTTGAAATGTCCAGCGCCAACAAGAACTCACTCAAATGATCGGCATAGTCCATTGACGTAAAATGCCGCTTAATTGCTGTTGAGTTGCCATTACCTACACGCGAGTAACGAATAACCTTAGTTTGCTCAGCTATGGAACTAAAAACCGAGTTCCAATCGTCTAAGCCTGCACTGCCCCCCGCCTCTAGTAATACAACTTGCTCGCCAGTACCTGCAACTTCATATTCCAACTCAAACTCTCCCACTTTTACAACTGCCGCTTTAACATTTGCAGCAAACAATAAAAAGAGAGTGAGTAACAAGAAGCGATTAGTATTAATACCTAAAGATCTTAACTGCATTGTATTTTCCTTTTACATTTTAACTTAGGTTTGACTGTTGGAGCTTAAATGCTCACTGAGCATCAGCCTAATTTCAAGTTCGCTTCGCTTAATTTCTTTAATGATTGATTGTCGGTTCATTTCCATAAACAGCCACAGCTTTATGGCAATTTGCATCATTAAACTACTGACAAAACACACTGCCCAAAACAATTGCTGCTCGGAATTAAAAAATTGATACGCTGATAGTATAAAAATGGCTGTAAGTATAAAAGCGAAAAACGTCCCTAAAATAGTCCAACGTCGCATATTTCCATTATATACACCGCTAAGCTGCTTAAATAAGCCAGGATCACTCTCCAAAATAGACTCTAAATTGTGTTGCTCTGCTTGTAAGCTCTGTTTTATTTTCTCATCTAAGTTCATTTTTATCTCCAATTATTCATTTAACCATGTTGCCATTTGTGCTCTCGCTCGGTGCAAGCGTGACTTTACTGTGCCAACCGCTACATCCGTTATTAAGGCGATGTCACTAATTGACATTTGCTCTAAATAAAATAGATAGATGCTATGTCGCTCACTATCCGGCAGGTTATTTATCAATTTCAGTAAATCAATAGATTGCTCAGTACTACTTGTTATATCTCTTGTTTGTTCATGTTTATCTAGCTGAAAACTCTCGAAGCCCTTAGTTTGTCTAGTTGTATCTATAAATTTGTGATACACCACCCTAAACAACCATGCTTTAAATACACTTGGCTCTTTTAGTTTGCGAATATCTTTTGCCACCACAGCCCACGCTTCCTGCGTAATATCTTTTGCTAGGTCTGTCTGCTTACACAGCTTCATCGCGAAGAGAAAGCTTGGTTTATATAAACAGTTACATAATGAGTTAAAAGCCAGCTCATCCCCCTGCTGCGCATTAATTACAGCAAGCGCTATTTGCGTCGAATTCATGCATTTCCTTAATATCTTTTTTACAAGACGGTGTTGCTAAGCAAAAGGTTCGCAATTTTTTATTTTTCACAAAAAAAGCCCAAGCAATTGCTTGGGCTCATTATAAATCAATGCTTAAACAGCTCAGTTACTTTTGCAATTTAATACCATCAAAGTGCGCTTGTAAGTCAGTCACTAAAGTTTGCTTAGGTAAATCTGCAAACGCTTTGTCAGCAAACTTACTACCACGCAGTTGCACGTTTAAACGCGCAGCTTGTGGGTTTAACATGGTTTTTTTGTAGTAGTCTTTAATATCCGCAAGGGTTACTTTTTCAACTTCTACAATTAACTTTTCTTTTGAATCAAACTCAAAGTTTTCACGATACCAATCACCAATTAACGGGCCCATCTCATCGCTGAGATTTTTTGGCTGCTCTTTAAGTGATACTAAGGCTGCGTTTTTAAGCTGCGCGAAGGTTTCTTCACTCATGTTATCAAGCTCTACAGCGTATTGCTTTTTAAACTCTTCAAAACGCGCTTGCATTGCTTGTGCATCTTTAACCGGTGTTTGAATAAACAAGCCAATTGCAGAGAAGTCTTCAATTGGACGAGCTAATCCGCCTACCGCATAAGCCAGTTGCTCTTCGGTACGTAATTTATCAAATGCGATAGTACTAAAGTGACCTTGTAGCACTTGCGCTTGTGCTTTTTGTTTATAACCTGCAACTGGGTGCACGGTCATATCAATAATCGCTACATCGGCTACATCAATGTCTTTTTGCAACACGATAGTTTCACCAGGTTGCGGCAACCAGGCTTTGCTGCGTGCAAACGCGGTAGATTGATGGTTTTTAGGTAAGACTGTCGTTAGCTCTTTAGCAATTGAGTCAACATCTTGCTGATTGTAGTTACCAAAGGTAAATACGCGCAGTTCGTTATTGCCAAATGTCTGTTGTTTGAGCTGCTCAAAATCGGCAATAGTTAGTGTACCCGCTGTATTTACTAATGCATCCGTATCAAAGCTACCCGTTCTAATCAGTTTTGAATATTCATCAAACGCTTGATAGAAAGGAAATTGTTTTTGTGCATTTAACAAAGCGCGCTGGTAACGATCAAGAGCTTGGGCAAAGCCCTGCTCTGTCACTTGTACGTTTATATTTTCCAGCGCTTGCGCCAGCAATGCATCTTGCTTATCTGTAAAGCCACTCAGAGATAAAATAAGGCCATTGCTCGCTTCAAGACCAACACTCATACCGGCAACCGCGGCTTCAGTACTGAGTTTACTTTGTTGTAGGTTGTATAAATCAGCCCATACTGAGTAAAGTACTTTTGCTTTTATATCCGTCAACGCATCTGGCGTGTTTAAATAAACTTCAACCAACCCTTTAGGCTGCTCGGCAAAGTTTTGACTTGCTTGACGCCATACTTTTACGCCATTTTTGTCATACACCAAAGCAGGATGCTTTTGCTCAGCAAATTGTGCTGTTTTAATAGCAAAGCTCTCTGGTAATAAACGGTTAACAGTTGGCAATGCTAACGCAAATTGGCTTGGCTTACTCCAGCTGGCGATCTCTGCATCGCTGATATCTTCAATGCGGTATTTACCATCGTAGAAATGCAATTGTGAGTCAGTTTCTTCTTGTTTAGAGGTATACCAAATACGTAAAGTGTCAGCATTTAACTGCTTAAGTACTTTATTAATCGCAGCGGCATCAAATTTAGCATAATGATATGGCGCATTGATCGCATGGTTAAGCGGATAATCCTGCATGCTGCCAGCTAGATTACTAACATAACCGAACTCATCGCCTTTTTCCAAAAATTGAAATTCATTATTGAGTGAAGTGCGAATTTCATTAAAGTATTTACTATCTACGCCTTCTTTTTTAATTAAGTCAATGTATTGCATAATCGTTGCGACGATTGCTTCGCGGTTTTTCATGCCTTCATCTGTTAACTGTACATCGACTGTCAGCGCACCATAATTACCGTAGTGTGTTGGTGTCGCACTTGCAGAAAGTTGTGATACCCAGCCTTTATCACGCAGAATTTGGGCCGGACTACCTTGCATTTCATTACTTAATAAATACGCGACAAAACGGTTAGGTTTAACGGCAAATTCGTCGCTGTTATCAGTGATAGTAAAATCAAGTTGTAACTGTTTTACATCTTCATTTGGCGCGTAATGTACGCGTTTCCCGCCAACGTTACCAAAATCTAGTTTTTGAGTAACGGTTGGTTTTTCGATTTTTTTATCTTCTATATCAGCAAAGTATTTTTGTGCTTTGGCTTCCATCTCGCCAAGTGGCAGGTTTGAAATCATTGCCACTTTCATAATATTAGAAGAGTAATATTTATTATAAAAATCAACAGTTTCTTTATGCAGTGAACTGCCTTCTTTATCACCGAGAGTTTCTAGGTTACCGATTAAAAAGCGGTTGGCTGGATGATCCCCCATCATTTTACGGGCAAGTTTAAACTGACCAAAAAAGTCCATTTCACGGCGCATTGACCACTCAGCATTTACCGCATTTTTCTCTTTATCTGTGTATTCTGGGTAAAGCTTTGGCGATTTAAAAAAGTCAGCAAAACGGTCAAGCGCTTCGTCGTAGGCATCGTTATTTACTTTAAACATATAGTTAGTGATATCAAGCCAAGTATACGCGTTGTGTGCACCGCCATTTTTGGTCATAAAATCAGAGTACCCTTTGGTATCAGGGTAACGCTCAGTACCTAAAAATAACATATGCTCTAAGTAATGCGCCATGCCTTGTTGACTCATTGGATCGTGTAATAAACCAACCCCCACACTTAATGCTGCCGCTGATTTTTCAGCGCTTGGATCTGAGACTAAAATCACTTCAATTTCATTTGCCAATTTTAGGGTTTTATATTGGCGAGTATCATTTGGGCTAATTACCAGAGTGTCTGACAATAATGCGCTTTGTGGTGGCACTGATGTAGTTGTAGTACCACAACCACTTAGTACCGCAAGGGCAATCGCGCTTAGAGTAATTATTTTTTTCATATCGAGAGTTAATCCATCACTTGTTTATTATTTGAATGATCAGTAAATATCAAAATGCATGCAATCATTTTCCTATATACTTTGTAACACATTGTAAATTGCAAAAACAAACTGTTAGTCTAAACAAGCAATTGAATAGCCCTACACAGAAAAATAATTAATAAAGGAAACTAAAATGGAAAAATATCTATTACTTGCTATGTTCGCTCAAGTCATGCTGACCTTTACCGTAATGATAGTGATGGGCCGCCGACGTTTTAGTGCAGCACGTAACAAAACTATTTCGATGCAGGATTTTGCGACTATGCAATTAGATAAGGCAGGCGATGACGTACATATTGCCGGGCGTAACTATATTAACCAATTCGAAATACCGGTGCTG
The DNA here is from genome assembly GCF_036960685.1 of Pseudoalteromonas sp. Taxonomy (GTDB): domain Bacteria; phylum Pseudomonadota; class Gammaproteobacteria; order Enterobacterales; family Alteromonadaceae; genus Pseudoalteromonas. The sequence continues at coordinate 98,422 of NZ_JBALXK010000015.1, forward strand.
TTTTTTGTTGCCTGTGTAACAGGGCTACAACTCAATGCGGCTGGTTACGTGTTTGTCGCTTTAGCATGGGGATTTGTTATTTCGCGCGTCATTCACAGCATTATTCATCTAGGCAGTAATAGCGTAAAACCGCGTTATTATAGTTTTTTGCTTGGCTGTTTGTTGGTTTTAACTATGTGGGTTTTATTAGTGATGCGAGTATTTGCGCTTTAAATAAAGCTAACCGATGCTATCGGGTATAAACCCGATAGCCAGTACATACTCTTGTTAAGCTACGCGACGACGTTTAAAGCCTAATAATAATAATGGTAATAACCAGCTCATGCTACCGCTTGAGCTATCACCAGAACTAGGATCCGTTGGGTTCACGTTATCGATTAGCGTATTTTCTTTCGGTGATAGATTTACTGATGAGTTAGGATCATCGTCCAGTATAACCGCGCTGTTTATAGCCACTAAATTGGCGATGGTTAAGGTCGTATCCGCATTTGCACACTGCTCTTTGGTAATATCCACTACAGGAATTTCGCCACAATGTACTAACGCCGAAATCTTATCAAGCACCGCATAGCTGTCTGGAGTGATCTGACCAAAAACAGTAAACCCCCCATTTTGTACATCTAAATTAGCGCTATTATCTTTAAGATTAAAGAACCACTGACTTGTAGCACTATTTGCGTTATTACTTAGCTTGGCCATCGATACTGTGCCCTTTACATTCGATAACACAGGCTCATTGATAATTGCGGGGGATGTTTCAATCGCTTCAAAATCATCAGTAAAAGTAAATCCACCACCTTGAATGATAAACTTCTCTATCGAGCGGTGGATCACCGTTTGGTTGTATGCTTCACTCTCAACATAGCTTAAAAAGTTTGCCACTGTTTTTGGTGTTTGTTGATCAAATAAATCAATTTTAATTGTCCCTTGTGAAGTCTGCATTTCAACCACAGTCGCGTTGCTTGCAAACGCAGCTGTAGCTAACAAGGTGCCCAGTAATAGTTTTTTCATTATTTTTTTGTCCTGAAGAATGTTGTGTTAATGTAAATACAATGCAAATAGTAAAGAATCAATGAACTAAATACGATAGCAAAACGTACCTTTAAACAAATCAGACCGAATTGATTACATTTAAATTACATGTAGTTACATTTCATTGTTATTCACTCACGTTATAAGTAAGTTTTATTTAAAACGAAATCGTCTTAATAGACTGATTTATTTTGTTAGTATTATTTCAACACAAAAACACACACAACAGGATTCATTGCCATGTCTAATAATGAACAGCAGATATGCGATTTCGGCTTACATCAGGGCGAAGCATATACTAAGTTGCCAGCCAGCTTTTTGAACTGGATGGTGGGTAGTAACCATGAAAAATCAGCATTGGCAGAGCAAGAGTTACATCGACGTCAATTAGCCGCAACAGGAAAACTAAATTTCCAAGACGATATGAAAATAGAATAATTACGTTATTTGCGTTATTTAGTAATAAAACTAGTTTAAACTATGCGCTTAATGAACAGCAGAACACTGACAACACGGGTCACATTATGCGCATATTAATTTCTCTTTTTCTATTACTAAGCATCAGTGCATGCACTAGTAACCAACCTTCCCCTGATACCCATTCATCAACCGATGATATTCACTACCTCACTATTTTACACACCAATGATAATCACGGCCGTTTTTGGCATAACGAAAAAGGCGAATACGGCATGGCTGCACGTAAAACCTTGATTGACCAATTACGCGCGGATGCAAAGCAAAATGGTCATGCTGTGTTATTACTTTCCGGTGGTGATATAAACACAGGCATTCCAGAATCTGATCTACAATTTGCAGAGCCTGATTTTAAAGGTATGTCGTTAATTGGTTACGATGCCATGGCAATTGGTAATCATGAATTTGACAATCCATTAAGTGTTTTAAAACAGCAACAACAATGGGCAAATTTCCCACTACTCTCTGCCAATATTATTGATAAGAAAACCGGCAAAAATGCCTTTCAAGCATATAAAATATTTCAGCAGCTAGGGCTAACAATTGCGGTAATTGGCCTAACAACGACTGACACAGCTAAAATTGGTAACCCTCAATATATCGGCGACCTTGAATTTGAGGAGCCTGTTGCGGTAACACAAGCATTAGCGGACAAAATTAAAACACAATATCAGCCGGATATTACCATTGCGGTAACTCATATGGGCCATTATGTTGATGCCAATTTTGGTATTAATGCGCCTGGCGATGTTACTCTAGCTCGCTCTCTTGAAAAAAACACCCTTGATATGATCATCGGTGGCCACTCACAAGAACCAGTGTGTATGGCAAGCGAGAATAAAAACGATGATAACTTTAAACCCGGTATGGCATGTAAACCCGATCAACAAAATGGCACCTGGATCATGCAAGCTCATGAATGGGGAAAATACGTTGGTAAAGCAGAATTTAAGCTCGAAAATGGCCAACTCACTTTGCTTGACTATAAATTACTGCCGGTAAATTTATACATTCATCAAGAACAAGCAGACGGCACTACAAAACCCGTACTTGCCAATGACTATATTACACCAGATCCTCAATTAAAGGCTTTTTTGGCTGATTACCAAGCTATAGGTGCAAAGCAGATTGAAGGTAAAATTGGTTATGTTGATGCCAAGCTTGAAGGTGATCGTAATAAAGTACGTTATCAACAAACCAACTTAGCGCGTGTTATTGTGCAGTCACAAATGAATGTTGTAGGCGCTGACTTTGGCATTATCAGTGGTGGTGGCGTACGTGACAGTATTGCTGCTGGTGACGTAAGTTATAAAGATATTTTAAAAGTACACCCATTTAAAAATCGCATTACCTATATTGATTGGCAAGGCCAAGAGCTTTGGGATTACCTAGAAACGGTCACCAGCTTTCCACCTGACTCAGGTGCATACTTGCAATACCATCACTTAAGCTTTGAGCGCAGTAATAACACGTTGACTAAAGTGATGATCAACAAACAACCCCTCGATAAAAGCAAAACCTATCGTATGAGTATTAATAGCTACAATGCCTCTGGCGGCGATGGTTACCCTATTTTGCTGAAACGTAAAGGTTTTGTCAGTACTGATGAAACAGATGCGCAAGCGCTGAAACGTTTCTTTACTGAAAATAGTCCAGTTAAAGCGATTGAGTTTACCCCACAATAATTAAAAGCTGATCTCACTTATATTGAGTGAGATCTGCTCACTATTACTTACCAATTACTTCAATATCAGATACTTTAATATTCGATAAGCCATAGCTGTGTAACCGCGAGCGAGATCCTTCCCCATGCGCCTTAGGCGGATAATAGATCTCTTTCAGCTCAGGGTGTTCAATCAGTAGCTCATCCAATGCGGCTCTAATTTCACTTAAGGTCTTTTCCAAACTATTGGTAAAGTTAGGACGCTTACGAATAGTGTGACCAAGCTGAGTTAGACGGTAAAAATACTTGTTTGCCAATTCAATTAACTCATCCGGTACATCTTTGTTTTGATTGAGTGTTACAGCAGGATGCTCAACACAAAACTCGATTAAAGCTAAATAAAAACACAGTGGCTTGTTAGCAAGCGCAATCGCTAATTCTTGGTTAGTATTTAAGCCTAACGTTTTATTATTGAGATCAATTTTGACAATTGAAACAATATTCTCTACTTGCTCTTGGTTACCTTTATTAAGCGCTGACAATGAATTTATTTTTATGTCGCGCATTCTAATTAAACAGACAATAAATGCAGATCCCAGTGCCCCCATCAATATCACTAGCATAAAAAAAGCTGCGGTATAGTGATGTGTTTGTGAAAACACCACCGTAATATCTCTACTTGGCGTGACCAGCTGATTTGTAACCATACTCTCATCAATCGCTTTTATTGAAATACCGTCGATTGCGATCACTACAACTAAGTTGCTAATTTTTAATTGCTGGTTAAGTTGCGTTATATATTGCTTAATATCATCTTCACTACCAGAGTGACTCAAAAATGCATTTGCCAAGTTGATGTGCGGTAAATCTAAGGCAATGCGATTTAAAATCTGTAATTGAGCGAGCTTCTCCTGCTGCTGCGTTTGCACTGTATTTGCAACAAAAAAGACGGCTAACAGCAAGCTAAATACACTACAAAATAAGCTAATATATTTTTTCATCTTTGATTACCAACAAACAGTGCTGATTGGCCATTGCATTGCCAATAGGATTCAACATGATTGAAATACTTTGAATTTTGTTCTTTCGACAATGACATTAATCGATCTTGTACAGCGCACAATAAATCGGTATTTTCCGACTGCATTTTTAAAAACCAGCGACTACCACTGATATTATCGCTGATAGGTGTAATGTAGTTTTTTGAAAACAGTACTTGATCGCTTTCTTGCCAATAAGAGGAAATCAAATCAACACTGCCTGCTGCTAATAACTCCCTTAGCTCTTGATGGGAACTGGCATAAGTAATGTTTAAGTTATTAATATTAATATCTAACTGTTTAAACATCTGTTTTGGTAGTATATGCCCAGAGCGACTGGTGGGATAATCGAGTAAGCCAATGCGTTTATCTAAAAAGTACTGTTTTTCTATTTTTGGTTTTTCTTTACTCGAAATAATAAACGCGGTGTAACTAGGAAAGCCAACCACTGCTTTATAGCTGTAGGTGGTTTGCGCCATAAACGCATCCATTAAATTTTCTTTCGCAAGGATCAGATCAGCAATACCTTTACCTAAAAAGTCTATGGTATCCGATGACTTATTTCCCCAGTAAGTAGTAACTTCACCATATTGTTTTGCCACTACAGCATCATCACACAGAACATTTGTGACATCACTAGCCATTGATTTAATTGGCACATAAACAATTAACACATTTTGATTTGCAGCTGACGTTGTTTGGCAACGCACTGATGTATCTATAAATGTTGGAATTGGCTCATTACCACTAGGGACGCTGATACTACCTGCCCACCAAAACAAACTGGCAAACAGAAACAAAACTGTAACAATTATAGTTTTTAAAGAAATTAGTCGTACTCGATTCAAAGTTTACTGCCAGTGTTATTTAGCTCCCTTCTATTTGACCAATTTAAATTACTTATTACAACAAGTAATTTTACCTAATAAAGTTAAGCGATTGTTTTTATAATAATTAGAATAAGAAATTATGAATTTTATTGAGTCCTTTCTATCTTGCTAGAAAATCAGGACAATTGGTTTTAGAAATATTGATTCAGTTATGAACTACAGTTTGGAAAATGACAAATGTTACAAAAAATAGGTAACTTATTGATCAGTGCGGGTAGCTTGATTTTGTTATTCACCAGTAATAGTGTTTTTGCGTGGGGCCAAAATGGACACAGAATTGTTGCGCAAGTAGCCAATTCCCATTTAACTCCAGCCACAGTTAAAGCATTAGAACCGCTACTTGAAGGCGAAAGCTTACCGCAAATAGCGACATGGGCTGACGAAATGCGCTCTGCACCCGGTGAATTTTGGCAAAAAAAATCATCTCGCTGGCACTATATCAACGCTGATGCTGCCACTTTAAATAACCCTTCTTCTCATCACTCTTCAAAAGAGTCCGTCTCTAATATCCTTGATGCCTTACTTTTTAATATTGACGTTCTCAAAGATACAAACAGCTCAATAGACGCAAAAAGATTCAGTTTACGTTTTGTTGTACACTTAGTCGGCGACAGCCATCAACCATTTCATGCTGGAAGAAAAGATGATCGTGGTGGCAATAATATTTCTGTCACATTCTTCGGGCAGGATACCAATCTGCATAGTTTGTGGGATTCAAAACTTATCGAAGACGAAAATTTATCCTACACTGAATTTGCTGGTTTTATAGACACAGATAATAAACAGTTGATTGCCGAGTACTTACAAAGTACACCAGTTCAGTGGCTACAGGAATCACATAACATAGCAAACTCTATTTATGATCAGCATGAAACAAAAATCAGTTATCAATATATTTATAAGAATATGCCAATTATAAAAACCCGCTTACAGCAAAGCGGAATAAGACTTGCCGGATTGTTAAACTTAATTTTTGACAGTTCAGCACAACCGTTAGTAAAGGCACTGAAGATGCCCGCTAACATAAATTAAAATCATTAAACTAAACATAACCTTAACACGGGAAAACAACATAATGAAAATTCAACTACGCAAAACAGCACTTTCACTCGCTATCGCAGCTTGTGTTGGCGTAAGTGGCGCAGCGCTTGCAAATGAGACGACCTCTGCAATTAAAGGTCAGATCAAAGGGCCTAACGGTAACCCTGCTGCAGGCACAAAAATTACTATTGTTCACATTCCATCAGGTTCAACTAAAGAAACTGAAACTAATGATGCTGGTTACTTTACTGCAAAAGGCCTTCGTGTTGGCGGCCCTTACAGTGTTGTAGTAGATTCTGATGTATTTGCAGACCAATCATTTAATAACATCAACTTACAAGTAGGTGCTGATTACCCAGTAAACGTAACGCTTGAACCACAATCTAATATCGAACAAATCGTAGTAACAGGTCGTGCAATTAGCCGCATGTCTGGTGGAACAGGTCCTGCCGCAACATTCACTTTAGAAGATTTA
>NZ_JBALXK010000016.1:0-103273 GCF_036960685.1 Pseudoalteromonas sp.
CTAAAAAATCTAAACTCAAGTTTTACTCGACTTACTAAGTAGCTAGTGCCCCGCTATGCGTTGCGCTCTGCCGTCTCAGTGGGGTCGCATTATAGGGCGCCGCGGATTTTACGCAAGCGTTTTTTAAAGAAAACTTCAAATAAAGTGCTGTTCGTCTGTTTTACGAGCTAAAGGCATCAAAAGTGATAGTTTTCTGAGCAGGCCAGCTCTCCTCTGGCCATTTTGTAGGCTCTACTGATACACTCACTATTATTTACTCCAATATTTTTAGGTGCTCTAATGACAATACGTTCTTATAAAGGAATGACTCCTACCTTTAATCAATCAGTCTATGTTGATGAGTCTGCTGTTTTAGTCGGTGATATAACTTTGGGAAACAATAGTAGTGTATGGCCTTTAGTTGCTGCACGGGGCGATGTTAACTATATCCGTATTGGTGAACGTACAAATATACAAGATGGCAGCGTATTGCATCTAACTCGTTCCAGTAAAAGCAACCCTGATGGTTATCCATTAATTATTGGTGACGATGTAACCGTAGGGCATAAAGTAATGCTACATGGTTGTCGCTTAGGAAACCGTATATTAGTAGGCATGGGTGCCATAGTGATGGATAACGCTATTGTCGAAGATGATGTGATTATTGGCGGTGGTTCACTAGTGCCGCCAAATAAACGTTTAGAGTCAGGTTACCTTTATGTTGGTAGTCCAGTAAAACAAGCTCGCCCCTTAACGGAGCAAGAGCTTAGCTTTTTAAAAATCTCTGCAAATAATTATGTTGAGTTAAAAGACGAATACCTAGCAGAAGATTAAATTAACGCCTTTATTTCAATTTTTCCTGCTGAGTTATACTCTTCGTCTTCAATTAGTTGCTCAGCAAGATCTTCATAATCAAAGCGCAGTGACTCAAAATATTGTTTTGCAGCTGCAAGATCTGAAATAGCTAAGCTTTGCGTATCAATAATGCATTCCACCATTAAGCCGCTCACTTGCGCGTAAAATGTGAGTAACTGATTTTGTGCATTGAACTCAACGCGATCTATAAACTGAATAGCTTGATTCATTTAAGCTCTCCCGCCCTCAAAGCGCTTACCACTGGCAATATTTCAGGCATTTTATTACGCCATACATAAAAAGCTTGAGCTGCTTGACCAACCAACATACCACTGCCATCTAATACTGAAATATCTGATTTATTGTCCTGTGCCCACTGCATAAACAAGGTGCTTTTTAGTGAATAAAACATATCATAAACGCAGTCACAGCCGCTAAGGTGTTCTTTATCAAGCGCAGGGAGTTCACCTAGCATACTGCTAGACGTAGAGTTTACGATTAGCGAGTAATCACTTTTTGGCAAATCATCAAAACCAAAACCAGTTACCTTGCCGTATTGAGTAAATAATTCAGCAAGCGCTTTGGCTTTTGCCGCAGTACGATTTGCGATAATAATCTCTCTTGGCTGCTGTTCTAATAGTGGTAACACTACGCCACGGGCTGCACCGCCAGCACCAATTAATAAGATGCACTTATCTTTTATAGCAACTTTGTTTGCTAATAAGTCATTAACGAAGCCGACTCCATCTGTGTTATCACCCAATAAGCGGCCATCATCAAGTAATTTAATGGTATTCACGGCACCAACGATAGTCGCAAACTCAGTACGCTCATCGACTAATTCATAGGCTTGTTCTTTAAATGGCATAGTCACATTTGCACCAAGGCCTCCTTGAGCAAAAAAATCAGTGACTGATTTTTTAAAGCCGTCAATCGGTGCTAATATTGCGCGGTAGTCGATTTGTTCACCTAATGAGGCTGCAAATTGCGTATGTATTGCGGGTGATTTTGAGTGTTCGATTGGGTTTCCAAAAACCGCATATTTGTCCATGTTCAAGCAACCTCTTTGTACAGTAAACACTGTTAATTAACGATGATAAAATTATGATTAGACGACTTTTCTCAAAATCGAAACCAGCTGAACCACAGCAAGCACCAACGCCAGAAAAAACACCCTACCAGATGATGGGTGGCGAACAAGGTGCACGTGCTCTATCTGATAGATTCTACGATATTATGGCAACAGATGAATACGCTAAACCGTTATATGATATGCATCCTCAACCATTAGATCGTATACGCCAAGTCTTTTTTGAGTTTTTATCCGGTTGGTTAGGCGGCCCAGACCTGTTTGTAGAAAAGCACGGCCACCCCATGTTACGAAAGCGCCATATGCCGTTCCCTATTGATCAGGACTTACGCGATCAATGGATGCATTGCATGAACAAGGCGTTAGATGCTGAAATTGATAATCCATTACTGCGTGAAGGGCTGCGAAAATCACTGGCACAATTAGCCAGCCATATGATCAATCAACATTAACAAATTAGTTTTAATCACTTGCGACTCTTACAACTTAGAATTGAGAGTCGCTATAAAATACTCTCTAATAAACTATACACTTAAATTACGCTCAAAATTAACGATATCCACGCCAGACTTAACTCGATACAACTGAGCAAACCGGCCACCAGACTTAACTTTTTCATCCATTTTTTCCAACATATCAGCCGCTTCTATACGCCTAATAATACTCTTACGTTGCACCGTTTTGCCTATTATTGTTTCAATAACGGACTTAAATTGGCCAACTGTAAAATGCTCAGGTAAGCAATATATTGGCACCATTGAATACAAGGCCTTTTGTTTTAGCCGCTGCCTTGCCTGTTCAATAATGTACTTATGATCAAAAGCTACTGACAACGTCTTTAACTTCCCAACATCAATCCATTGCGCATCATCGACTGTTGTTATATGTGTTGATGTATTCATTTGTGCGGTAAGAGCAAAATAGACCAGTGTCACACTAAACCCTCGTGGATCTCGCTCCAAACCAGAATAGGTATGCAATTGTTCCAAATATTGAGGAGTGACATTGGTTTTTTCTTTTAATTTACGCAGCGCAGTCATGTCGGCATCATGATCAACATCCATATCAATAAACCCGCCAGGTAAAGCCCATTGACCTGTAAAGGGCTCGCTTGCTCGCTTGACGAGTAAAACCTTTAATTCCCCATCTGTTACAGTGAACAATACACTATCAACTGTAAATAATGGGTTTTTAAACTCCGCAATATCGTAATTATCAGTCACTTTTCTGTCCACATTAATGTCTTAGCGACACAATATATGGTAGACCATACAATTTCAAGCGGCAGAATTAACCAATCAAGAACATAATTTGCGCTTTAGGTTAAAAAATAGCTTGCTTACTTTAGGTACATTTGATAAATTCTTTGTGTCGTTAAGACACAAACATTTAAAAGGACACAAAATGAAAGTATTTAGCCATGACTCCGCAGGTAATAAATCACTTATCAATTATGATAACTTCACCTTCTCTGGTGGAGAAGAACATATAAGATTTCACTCCCCTTCTTTGCTTGAAGTTGTAAAAATAGAAATATTTGAACGGCTTACTGATTCATCAAAAATAATTAGGCTAATGATGGCCGTAGATGCATTAAAAAGACTAACAAGTGAAAACACACCTATCGAGCTTGTTATCCCTTACTTCCCATACGCTCGCCAAGATAGAGTATGTGTTGAAGGAGAGGCATCTGGTGCAGTTGTTATGGCAAACTTCATTAACCGTTTAAATTTTTCAAAAGTAACTATTTGGGATGCACACAGTGATGTATCACCAGCTTTAATACATAGAGTAATCAATATTGAGCAAATAGCGTTACTTAAGCAATGCGAAGAGTTAAGTAGTCGCTTAACAAATGGTGAATTAACACTTATCTCCCCTGATGCTGGTGCAAGCAAAAAAACTCTTAAAATTTCCGAGCAATTTAATGGGGTGCCCGAGGTTATACAAGCCCATAAAGTCAGAAATTTAAAAACCGGCGAAATAATTAAAACTGAAGTACTCGGTAATGTAGAAGGTAAAAACGTATTAATCGCAGATGATATTTGTGACGGTGGTAGAACATTTATTGAGTTAGCAAAAGTACTTAAAAATGAAGGAGCTTTGGAAGTTTCTTTGTTCATTACCCATGGTATTTTTTCAAAAGGGCTTGATGTATTTACTGGGCTAATTGAACACATTTACACAACCGACTCCTTCAAAGCTGCAAATGAATTTAAAAATAACACCGATATAAATTTACAAATAATTGAGATGTAAGGAAAACACCATGACTATTATAGCTGCTAGTATGCAAAAAGATGTTTATAAAGAATTCCACAGCCGTGCTTACCACCCTGACGTAACCGAAGTATATGCAAATTATACTTCAAGAAGTGGCAAGCTTAGTAATATAGAAAATAACGACAAAGTAGCTTTTGTCGGCTTGCAATACTTTATAAAGAGCTACTTGCAGGAAGAGTGGGATGAATTTTTTAAACTAGATAAAGCAACCGCTGTTGCAACTCACAAGCGAATTATGAGCTCAATGCTTGGTTACTCAGTCGATGTTAAATACTTAGAAGACCTTCATGATTTAGGCTATTTGCCACTCAAGATCAAAGCACTACCAGAGGGCTCTTTAGTTCCTTACTTGGTTCCTCCGATTACTATCGTTAATACTAAAGCGGGTTTTCAGTGGCTCACCAATATGATCGAGACCGTTTTGAGTTGTGAGAACTGGCCAATTCAAACAAGTGCGACCACCTCGGTTGCTTATTTCAAAGTATTTAAAGAATTTGCACTTAAAACTGGACTACCTCAGGATTTCGTGCCATTTCAAGGACATGATTTTAGCTTTAGAGGAATGTTTGGTAAACATGCCGCTGCCATGAGTGGCTTTGGTCACTTAGCGTCAGGGTTAGTAGGAACAGACACTATTCCAGCCGTTTTATTTGCTGAAAAGTATTATGGTGCCAATGTAGACAAAGAACTTGTTGGTTGCTCAGTTGATGCAACAGAGCACTCTGTAACTTGCTCTTGGATCATGGAGGGGGAAATTGAGTTTTTTAAATACTTAATGAAAGAACAATCACCAAAAGGTATTTTAAGTGTTGTATCTGATACGTGGGATTTCTGGACTTTAGTAACGGATTATCTTCCACAACTAAAAGAAGAAATTATGACACGTGACGGTACATTAGTTATTCGTCCAGACTCTGGAGATCCTGTAAAAATACTCACAGGCTTCAAGGCCTCTCCAGTTTCTGATTACAGTGAATTATTTCAAACACAAAAAGAAGCAGAAGAAGAAGTCATTCAAAAAGGATATGAAGCTTACAGGTTTAACGGTGAATACTTTGGGTTCGAAAGTAGTTCAACAATTAAACTAATGGACTGCGAAGTTAAAGGGCTTATTGAATGTCTGTGGGATACATTCGGGGGCACAATCACTTCTCAAGGCTACAAGTTACTTGATGAGCATATTGGCGCAATTTATGGGGATGCGATCACTCTAACCCGTCAACGTCAGATATTGCAAAGACTAATGGATAAAGGTTTTGCATCTAAAGTGGTATTAGGTATTGGCTCATATAGTTATCAATATGTCACCCGTGATACGCATGGCTCAGCGGTCAAAGCAACAAGCGTAATGAAGAATGGTCAACGTGTTGCAATATTTAAAGATCCTAAAACTGACGCTAAAAAGAAATCATCAAAAGGACTATTAAAAATAGAACGTGTGGATGATGAGCTAACCTTATTTGATAATGTATCCGAGCAAGAAGAACAACAAGGCTTATTAGAAGTGGTCTTTGAAGATGGAAAATTATTAAAAGAAACCACTCTTAACGAAATAAGAGCGGTAATAGCTCAACAGATATAAGACTCTCTTTGATAAGGCTTATGTCGTGTAAACATGAAAGGCGCTTTATCAGCGCCTTTGCAATTTATTAAATTATAATTGCCACTCTCTGGCAATTAAGTTACTAGGCTCAACACTTAACCAATCTTGAGGACGCAAGTAATATTGATACAACTTCGCTTCAGCGCTGTCAGCTGCGGGTTTATAGTTATATTCCCAGCGGGCCAGTGGCGGCATCGACATTAAAATAGATTCAGTTCGGCCACCTGTTTGCAGGCCAAACAAGGTACCTCTATCCCAAACCAAATTAAACTCGACATAACGGCCACGGCGATATAACTGAAAGTCACGCTGTTGTTGGCTGTACTCGTCATTTTTACGTCGCTCAACGATAGGTAGGTAGGCATCTAAAAAGCCATTTCCTACCGCTTGCATAAAGGCAAAGCTCTTTTCAAATCCGTGTTCGTTCAAGTCATCAAAGAATAAACCGCCGACACCACGGGTTTCGTTGCGGTGTTTGATATAAAAATACTCATCACACCATTTTTTATAATTAGGATAAACTTCATCGCCAAACGGCGCACAGAGATCGCTGGCAACTTGGTGCCAATGTTTAACATCATCAAAAACTGGGTAAAACGGTGTTAGATCAAAACCACCACCAAACCACCAAATTGGCTCTTCACCGGCTTTTTCTGCAATGAAGAAGCGTACATTGGCATGACTGGTCGGTATATGTGGATTTTTTGGATGAATAACCAAAGAGACACCACAGGCATGAAAACTGCGTCCTGCAAGTTCTGGGCGGTGCGCTGTTGCTGATGCGGGCATTGAAGCACCAAAAACATGAGAATAATTAACCCCACCTTGCTCTATTACATTGCCATCACGAATTACTCGAGTACGACCACCACCGCCCTCTGCACGTTGCCAACTGTCTTCAACAAATTGCGCTTCGCCATCGGCTTGTTCTAAGCCTTGGCAGATTATATCTTGCAAGGCCATAAGGTAGGTTTTTACTTGCTCTAGTAAATTACTGTGCATGTTTATCCTCTAAATACTTTGCCTGTCATGGCATCTTTAATAGTGCTTGGCTGAGTGTTACCACCGAGCGCTTCATCAACATAAAACGCCACTTGTTGGCCAAACTCTGTTTTCGCCATCGCAATACTGGTTACAGTATCTTGGCCAGATAAGTTCGCGCTAGTCGACACTAACGGTTTACCAAATTGTTGGCATAATTGCTTTACTGTTGGGTGATTGGTAACGCGTACAGCTATGGTATCAAACTGACCTGTTAACCATTTTGGCGTGTTTTTAGCCGCTGGCATAACCCAAGTTATAGCACCAGGCCACTGTGAAAAAATATCAGCGCGCTTGTCCATAGGAATTTTTGCGTCATCAACGTATTTTAATAATTGCCCGTAATTATCAGCAATTAAAATGAGGCCTTTTTCGACTGGGCGTTGTTTAATTGCTAGCAAGCGCTCAACCGCTTGTTGATTATCAGGGTCGCAACCTAAACCATAAACGGCTTCGGTTGGATAAACAATAACGCCACCTTGCTCTAACGCAGCAACGGCCGTGACAGGAACTGAGGTTGAATCAGCCACAAGAAATCTCCAAAACTAATAATAAGCGGGTAATTATTGATCGACAGTAAGTTTATGCGAACAGTTTTTCTGCGGGCATTGTAACACAACACTATTAGTCATTTGTTTTTGCATCATCACCGGCCACTGACATGCAGGGCAACTATGTGCAACGGGTTTGAAGTTCAAGGTATATTTGCAATTTGGGTAGCTGTTGCATGAATAAAAAGTTTTCCCATATTTATTGCTACGAGCGACCAACTGGCCTTTTTTACATTTAGGGCAAGCTGGCAGGGTTTCCTCATTAGGCTCTGGCTCATCATGGGCAATATAATGACAATTAGGATAATCAGTACAACCAATAAACATGCCATAGCGGCCATTTTTAACCACCAATGGATTGCCACAATCTGGGCATGGGCTATCCTCTAGCACTTTAATTTGGTGATTATCATGCTGGGCAAGCGAGCGAATAAAGTCGCATTTAGGGTAACTTGCACAACCAAGGAAAGGACCTGACTTACTATTACGAATAACAAGCTCTGACCCACATTGCGGGCACACTTCGTATTCTTTTTCTAAGGCATGTTGGTTTGCAGAGAAAAGCGATTGGTCGATTTTACTCATGTTTTTCCTAAGCAGCTGGCTAATTTTCGCCTAATATACCCAAACTAATTAAAGATACAAGTTAATGTAGTACCTCTGCTGGCTCATCAAAAATGAGTTCTTCCATTTGCGCATAAGCCTGCTCTGACCCTGGCACATTAAACAACACCATCAATACCACCCATTTAAGATCATCAAGTGATATGTAAGGCTTATCTAACGCGAACAAACGGTCCATCACCATCTCACGGGTGGCGCTATTGATCACTCCTACTTGCTCAACAAACATCAAAAAACCGCGACACTCAGTGCTGAGCATTTGGCATTCGCTGTCAGTAAAAATACGTACGGCATGCTGTGGATGGGCATTTAAATAAGGAAATTCATCACTGTGCTGTAAATCAGCAAGTTGCTCAAGCCAATCAAGTGCTTTGTATATTTCGGGTTTATTAAAGCCAGCCCGTAATAACTCATCAGTGAGTTCATTGTGCTCAACAAAGACCTCTGCTTCGCTGTGAATATAGTTTTCAAATAAATACATGAGGATATCGAACATGTTACTTTCCTCCAAACTAGTACACTAACGCTTATCGAATTCGAATATAGCCATCTAAAACACGCTCTACTCTATCTTCTAGCTCAAGATCAAGCAAACGAGCTTGTACTTTATCTATTGACCACTGGCTACGTTGAGCAATTAGATCTACTGCTGTCACTTCATAACCAACACTGTTGAGTACTTTACAGCTAGCCTCCTCAACTGTTAGCTCTTCTATATTATATAGACTGCTTTCACAGAAAAAGCTCACTTCATCGAGAATATCACTGACATTTTCAACCAATTTTGCTCCTTGTTTAATTAAAAAGTGACTGGCTTCTGAGAGTGGGTTTTTGATTGAACCGGGTACCGCAAACACCTCTTTATTTTGTTCCAGCGCATAGCGTACAGTGATAAGCGAGCCACTTTTAATTTGCGCCTCAACAATCAATACCCCAAGCGATAACCCCGATATTATACGGTTACGGCGTGGGAAATTATTCGCATTAGCGGCAGTACTGGGTAAAAACTCACTGACTAATAACCCTCGCTCACAGACTTGATCGGTAAGTAACTTATGCCGCTTAGGATAATAAACATCCACACCAGTACCTAACACTGCAATGGTATTACCATTACCTGCCAGCGCCCCTTTGTGCGCAGCACCATCAATACCAAGCGCCATGCCAGAAGTAACAGTAAGTCCAGCCAGCGTGAGTTGGTGAGCGAATTCAGCTGCAATTTCCAGCCCGATGGGCGTCGCATTACGACTACCAACAATCGCAATTTGCGGACTAGCTAATAATTCCACGTTACCACGGCAAAATAACAATAAAGGCGCAGTAGCAATTTCTTTCAGTAGCGCAGGGTATAATGGATCGAAATAATCTATTGCGATTATCTGTGATTGCTTAATTAAGGTTTGGTAATGATCAACCTGCCGCCAATCTGTAGCCAGTAAATTACTGGCAACTTGCGGGCTTAAACCACATTCAGTGAGTTGCTTATGAGTGAGCTTAAATAAAGTATCAAGCGGCTGCTTTTGCGCTAATGCAAGTAGAGTTTTTACCCCTAACCCTTTGCATAAATAAAAGGCAAGCCAATGATTTAGCTTGCCTGATGAATCTTTCATGCTCCCTCCTTAGAGCACTCAAACCTGATTTAATTTATAACTGCAAAATCACCGACTCGGATTGGGTGCTGGTTTTTTACGATTAAAGCGTAGCTAACGTTGTTATAAACTTTAAACACCATTAACTCACCCACTTTTTCTTTTGGCATATGCCATACTTTAGTGTCTTCATCTGGTTCTGTGCCAAAAAATTCGTTGGTATTTGTCACTAATTTTTCAAGGCTATTTGAATCTTCTTTATAACGCGGACCATTACGACCATCAAAAACCGTTGGTGATTGACGCTCAATATCCAAAATATGACCTTCTTCAATTGCCTGCTCTGACCCTAAGTTTAGCACTACAATGTCCATCGTGCTGAATTCTCGCAAACCACTGACTGATGATATGATTGTTCCGTCAACTGGTTGCTCAGGACGGTGAATATTAAAATAGGCTGGTAATAACTGACCATCCATTGCCGGCATTAAAAAATCAGCCGGTTTGATTTCTTGCTTTACCTGCTCAAGTTTCACTGAAGCAGGCACACCGTTAGCAACGTCACCCTTTCTAAATACCCGCCCTACAGCCACCAACTGTGTATTATTGGCAAGCACTTCATTGGTGTTTGGATCAACAAACTCTTGGCCTTTACGATAAATAGCGTATGACTCATAAAGCTCTAAATCACCTTTTACGTAAACAATATGCCCTTCGGTGTTCATTTTAGTATTAACATTAGCACCTAAGATATACGGTTTCTCGGCAATTTCTTTAGCGTCAATTGCCTGCTCGTAGGTCAGGTAAGGACGTAATAACTCAAGTGGTAAGGTCGGGACCGCATTTTTACCTTTTGGCGTAATACGACCATGTGGAGAAAGCTTTTTATAGCCAGAATTAACCACTAAACGCGGATTACCATGCTCATCATAGATCAAAGATAGCGCATCACCCGGATAAATCAGGTGCGGATTGTTAATTTGCGGGTTCATTTGCCAAAGCTCAGGCCATTGCCACGGCTGCTCCAAATAAATTCCAGAAATATCCCATAACGTATCGCCCTTTTTTACAACGTATTGTTTAGGCGCATCTTTTTTTATTGTTAATACATCAGCTAACGATGGAAAAGTAGTACTTAATGCCAACATTGCCGCGAATAATGGGTATCTCATTGAGCTTCCTTGTGGTGTTTTTTCATTATTATCAACCAAAACCTGTTAAAGGTGAACGCGAATGGCTAAAATAAGAGCATACAATACCCTAAATTAAGCACAAGTGAAAAAGGTTACTATGGCTAGGTTAGAAGTTTTAAGATTTCCAGATGAGCGTTTACGTACTATAGCAAAAGAAGTCACACAATTTGACGATCAAGTTCGCCAAATTGTAAAAGACATGCTGGAAACTATGTATGATGAAAACGGCATTGGATTAGCTGCCACACAAGTTGATATTCATCAACGAATTGTGGTCATTGATGTCTCTGAAGAACGCAATGAGCCATTAGTGCTGATCAACCCCACTATCACTAAACAAGATGGCAACACTGTTAGTGAAGAAGGCTGTTTATCGGTACCTCACTCATATGCAAAAGTTGACCGTGCAGAAACCGTCACTGTGACCGCACTAAACGAACAGGGCGAAGAGTTCAGCTTAGATGCCGATGAGTTATTAGCAATTTGTATTCAACATGAATTAGATCACTTACAAGGCAAGTTATTTATCGATTACTTATCGCCACTAAAGCGCCAACGTATTCGTAAAAAGCTTGAAAAAGAAGCTAAGCTAGCAGCACAATAATAAGCACCTTAGGAAAACTCAGTGACACAACCATTACGCATTATTTTTGCCGGTACGCCCGATTTTGCTGCCCGCCATTTACAGGCTCTAATTGATTCTGAGCATCAAATAGTTGGTGTTTACAGCCAACCAGATCGCCCCGCTGGTCGCGGTAAAAAACTCAAAGCCAGTGAAGTAAAAGAACTTGCTTTACAGCACGACTTACCCGTTTTTCAACCCGCTTCATTAAAAAGCGACGACGCACTTAGCGAGCTAAGCAGTTTAAATGCCGATATCATGATTGTAGTCGCCTATGGTCTGTTATTACCTAAAGCTATTTTAGAGGCACCGCGTCTAGGTTGTTTGAATGTACATGGCTCAATTTTACCACGCTGGCGTGGAGCTGCGCCGATTCAACGCGCTATCTGGGCTGGCGATAAAGAGACCGGCGTCACCATTATGCAAATGGATGAAGGCTTAGATACTGGCGATATGCTGCATATTAGCCGCTGCCCTATTGATACAGCTGAGACCAGCGCTAGTTTATATACTAAGCTCGCTGATTTAGGCCCAGCTGCGTTAATCGACACTATTGCTAAACTAGCCAATGGCGAGATCACCCCACAAGTGCAAGATGACGCGCAAGCAAACTACGCCAAAAAGCTATCTAAAGAAGAAGCAAATATAGATTGGAATATGGATGCAGTGCAGATTGAGCGTAATATCCGCTCATTCAATCCTTGGCCTGTGTGTTTTACACAAATGGGCGACAACACGGTTAAAATCTATCAAGCAAATGTGGTTGAACAACAAGGTAATGCAGGTACTGTGCTACAAAGTGATAAACACGGTATTGTGATTGCCTGCGGGACTAACGCGTTGAATATCACCCAACTACAGCCACAAGGCAAAAAGCCAATGGCCATTACTGACTTTTTAAATGGTCGAGCAGACTGGGTAACCCCTGGCACATTAATAGGCGAACACAATGAGTAATGTCAGGGCGCTGGCCGCCGAAACTTTATATAACGTGGTTGATAAAGGCGCGTCTCTCAATCAAGAGCTGCCGTTTGCGAGCCAAGGTTTATCGCCTAAAGATAAAGCCCTTTTACAACAAATTTGCTATGGCGTATTACGTTATTTACCAAGTTTAGATAACTATTGCCAACACTTAGTTGAGCAACCACTTAAAGGCAAACGCCGTATCTTCCAGTTTTTGCTGTATGTTGGTATTTACCAACTACAACATATGCGAGTTCCACCGCATGCAGCTATAAGTGAAACGGTTAATGCTTTAGAACAACTACGTGCATTAGGTTTAAAGGGGTTGATTAACGCTATTTTACGTAGCTTTCAGCGCCAACAGGCTGAGCTGGAAGAAAAAGCGAAACAAATACCGGTGTGCTTATACAATCACCCAAACTGGTTTATTAAGCAAGTCACTGAGGCTTACCCTGAGTCTTGGCAAGCACTGTTAGAGGCCAATCAACAACAAGCGCCAATGTGGTTGCGAGTCAATCAGGCGCAATACAGCACTGTTGAATATAGTGAAATGCTTAGCGCAAATGATATTGAACATACGCTAAACCCAGACTTTCCTGATGGTATTAAATTAGATAAACCTCGTGATGTATTTTCATTACCAGAATTCGATACCGGTGCATGTTCAGTACAAGATGCCGCAGCACAGCTTGCAGCGCGCTTTTTAGAGCCAAAAGCTGACGAGCATATTTTAGATGCTTGTGCCGCACCTGGCGGTAAAACGTGTCATATTTTAGAATTAGCAGATGCCGATGTACTTGCACTAGATAGTGATGCCACTCGTCTTGAACGCGTTAAGCAAAACTTGGTACGTATTGGTTTAGGAGCCGATTTGCAGTGCGCCGACGCGTCACAGCCACATAAATGGTGGGATGAACGTCAGTTTGACCGTATATTACTCGATGTGCCTTGCTCAGCAACCGGTGTCATCCGTCGTCATCCAGATATTAAATGGCTACGTCGAGCGTCTGATATTAATGATCTAGCAACGTTGCAAGGCGATATTTTAAATAGCATTTGGCCGTTATTAAAACCAGGCGGCACACTAATTTATGCAACCTGCTCAGTGTTACCGCAAGAAAACCAACTGCAAGTCGCTAAGTTTTTAGTGAATAATAACGATGTTGAACATATTCCGCTTCATGATAACGATACCCCAAGCAACCCTGGGCTGCAGTTACTGCCAGGCGAGAGTGACGGATTTTATTATGCCAAGCTTGTAAAAACACACTCATAAGAAGCTGTTAGTAAACCATGAAAATAATCATACTCGGTGCAGGGCAAGTAGGCGGTACACTCGCTGAAAACCTGGTAGGTGAACAAAACGAAATCACGGTTGTAGATATTGATGGCAACCGATTACGTGAGTTACAAGATAAATACGATCTACAGGGTGTGACAGGCCACAGTGCTCACCCTGATGTATTACGCCGCGCCGGTGCGGAAGACGCCGATATGATCATCGCAGTGACCAGTTCAGATGAAGTGAACATGGTCGCTTGTCAGGTCGCTTATAGTATTTTTAATACACCGACTAAAATTGCGCGAATTCGCTCAGAGCAATACTTAAAGTACCGCGAAAAGCTTTTTCAAAATGACGACTTACCAGTTGATCACTATATTGCACCAGAGCAATTGGTGACTAAATATATTCGTCGCTTGATTGATTACCCTGGTGCGTTACAAGTTTTAGAGTTTGGCGATGGTATGCTCTCACTGGTGGCCGTTAAAGCCTATTACGGCGGCTTATTAGTCGGTTATGCACTGTCAGCATTAAAAGAGCACATACCCAACGTTGAAACTCGTGTTGCCGCGATTTACCGCCAAGGTAAAGCCATCAAGCCGCTGGGCACAACTGTCATTGAAGCAGATGATGAAGTGTTTTTCCTTGCCGCGACCAAGCATATTCGCGCTGTAATGAACGAACTGCAAAAGCTAGAACGTTCATACAAAAAGATTATGATTGCAGGTGGTGGTAACATCGGCGCAGGGCTTGCTCGCTCTCTGGAAAAAAACCACAGTGTAAAATTGCTTGAGCGTAATAAAGAGCGTGCCGAACAGCTTTCGGAAATGCTTGATAACACAGTAGTATTTTGTGGTGACGCCTCGGATCAAGAGTTGTTATCAGAAGAGCATATCGAGCAAGTTGATGTGTTCATCGCGGTGACCAATGACGATGAAGCTAATATTATGTCAGCCATGCTCGCTAAACGCATGGGCGCGCAAAAAACCATGGTGCTTATTCAGCGCGGCGCCTATGTTGATTTAGTTCAAGGTGGCGAAATTGATATTGCTATTTCACCACAGCAAGCCACGATTTCAGCCCTGCTTACCCATGTTCGCCGCGGTGATATTGTTAATGTGTATTCATTACGTAAAGGCGCAGCAGAAGCCATTGAAGCAGTAGCTCATGGCGACGAACACACCTCAAAAGTGGTTGGCCGTGCCATTGCTGATATTAAGCTGCCTGCCGGTACCACCATTGGCGCAATTGTACGTAACGATGATGTACTGATTGCCCACGACGATACCATTATCCACTCTGGCGACCACGTTATTATGTTTTTGATCGATAAAAAACATATTAATGTCGTGGAAAAACTATTCCAAGTTAGCGCTATTTTCCTCTAAATTACGCCTCACCTTTCGACACAAAGCAACTGTATCGAAAGGTGAATCTCCACCTCCAACACATGCAAATGAAAATCAATCTCAAAAGCATTTACTTCTGTACCTAAATCCATTACCCTCACGCTGTTTGATAATCAAGCACCAACTTCTGTGAAAAATTAATTTCACCTTATTTAACATTAAATGGATTTCTTCAGATGATGCACCCAGCTTTAAACACCCCTCTTTGTACTCTATATTGCAGCGTTATTAGCATTCTTTTGTGCGGACTCTCGGCTAATGCCAATGCCGAAGTAAAAAAAGACATTGAAAAGCTCACCGTGGTTGGCGAGCAAAATAGCGGCTATAAGGTCAGCTCAATGAGCTCAGCGACGGGGTTAGATTTGTCCCACCTACAAACCCCGCAATCGGTTATCGCTATCACCAGTGAATTTATGGCCGATCAACAATTAAATAGCGCTATTGAAGCCATCACCAGCGTAACCGGCATCAACGCCAGAGAAGCCGACAACGGTAAATATTCAATTTCAGCCCGAGGGATTAGCGTTACCAGTATTTTATATGATGGTATAGCAACTACTTATGATACCCGATTTAATTACGGCGATAACTTAACAGATACTGCTATTTATGAACGGATTGAAGTTGTTCGTGGTGCCACAGGTTTAATGCTCGGTGCAGGTAATCCATCAGCAGCAATTAACTTAATACGTAAGCGCCCTACCGTACAAAACCAAGTAAAATTCACTGCATCCGTGGGATCTTGGCAGAATTATCGCGGTGTTTTTGATGTGTCGGGTAGTTTAAATAGCAGTGAAACAGTGCGTGCCCGTGCCGTACTCGCCTATCAAGATCAGCAATCATATCAAGACAGGTTCAGCCAAGAAAAAACCACGTTATACGGTATTGTTGAAGCTGATTTAACCGATAACACGCTATTAACGGTGGCTATTGATAACCAAAAAACAACGCCTAAAGGCACGATGTCTGGCGGTTTGCCTATTTTTTATAGCGATGGCAGCCGTACTAACTATGACCGAGAAATTTCAACAGCGCCTAGTTGGTCATCATCAACAACCGACGCCCTCAATAGCTTTATAAAGATTGAACACTACTTCAATGCAAACTGGCAGCTCAGTGCTAGCTATATATATGGTAACAACGAGTTAGAATACGATGTATTTTGGGCAACTGGCCACCCTGATGCACAAACCAATATAGGTATGACACCAGGTTCATTAAACTTTATCGATGCCAAGCGGATTCAGCGCACCTACGAGATAGAGCTTACCGGTAGATTTAACTGGTTAGATCAAAGCCACCAAGTCATGTTTGGTTACAATAGCCAAGAGCAAGACTTTACAACCCCCTACTTCCCGGGGCAAGAAGAGGCAGAAATCATCGGCGATTTTACAGCCCCAAACTATGACTACCCAAAACCTACTTGGCAAGCTACCCCAGCCTTTGGCTCTTATGGCACAACAGAGCAAAATGCTTTGTACTTTGCTTCACAACTTAATCTAACAAATTCACTTTCATTAGTTTTAGGAAGCCGATTAAATCAATGGCAAACAAACCAAGATAACTTTGGCAGCCAACATGATTATAAATTAGATAACGAGCTGACCAATTATTTAGGTGCTACTTATAGCTTGGCAGATAATTGGGCACTTTATGCTAACTACACCGATATATTTACCCCGCAAAGCCGCGTCGATAAAAATGGTAATTACCTTGACCCAATTCAAGGTCAGAATTATGAGCTGGGTATCAAGGGCTCATTATTGGACGAGCGTTTAGACATTGCACTATCGGGGTTTGAAATTCACCAAGACAATGTGGGCGAATACACTGGCGAAACAATTCCAGGCACCCTGCAGGCAATTTATCAACCAATTGATGGTACTCTCACCCAAGGGCTTGAGTTTGAACTTAATGGTGCATTTACTGATAGTTGGAACGGTTATTTTGGCTACACTTATAGCGAAGGTGAAACGCCCGAAGGTGACAATCTCAATACCACAAACCCAAAAAATCAATTTAAGTTATTTACCACTTATAAATTAGATCACCTCGTAACAGGGTTGAAAGTCGGTGGCGGTTATCGCTGGCAAAGTCGCAGCTATGATGAAGTAAAAAACCCAGTACACGGTCAAGTTGAAGTAGAGCAATCAAGTTATGGCATCGCAAGCCTTATGAGTAGTTATCAAATTAACTCGCAAATGTCTGTTAGCGTAAATATTGATAACTTATTTGATAAAACTTATTACAACCAAATTGGTTTTTATAACCAATATCGCTACGGCAGCCCACGAAAATTCTCCCTGCAGTTTGACTACAGCTTATAGCCATTCAAGTTAACCAAAAAAAAGCAGCTTAACTAAGCTGCTTTTTTATGTAGGAGTGTTATTTCTATCAGTTTATTGTACTTTGGCAAACTCTTCTTTTGACAATTCACCGTTGCTATCAGTATCTAAATCAGAGAAAATTTCAACTAATTGTGCATTTACTGATGCTTCTTTTTGGCTGATAACGCCATCGCCATCTGTATCAAAAGTATCGAAGCTAACTGCTGCAAACGCAGTTGATGAAGCCGCTAGGGCAATAATTGCAAGTGCTGTATTAATGTGTTTCATAGTGTTATTCCTAATAATTTAAAATGAGAGAAATCCTTTTCAGAGATCCCTGTTTGTGGAAACTGAAATTACGCTTTTGAAAATTCTTCTTTTGATAACTCACCGTCTTGGTCAGTATCTAACTCAGCAAACTGGCTCATCAGCTTAGCATCAACGGCCGCTTCACTTTGGCTTATAGTGCCACTACCATCAACGTCTAACGTATCAAAATCAGTGCCAGCGAATGCTGCAGAAGAAGATGCTAATGCGATAAGTGCTAATGTTTTATTTAATGTATTCATAATTAATATTCCTTCAATGTACTATCAAAAAAATTGCCAATGTTTTCGCTGACCGCACTATCCTTGCTATTCTTCTTAACAGGCTCCTTGCCTATTTAGGTGTCTTTGGCACTCAGAATTGATCAGCGTTTTATACAAGCCTGGTTTAGTACCATTAGGCTTTTGAAAATTCTTCTTTTGATAACTCACCGTTTTGGTCAGTATCAAGTTCAGTAAACTTAGCCGAAATAGCGGCATCAGCGGCTGCTTCTTGTTGGCTAATAACACCGTTGCCATCAACATCAAGAGTATCAAAGTCAGTAGCAGCAAAAGCGGCTGAAGAAGATGCTAATGCGATAAGTGCTAATGTTTTATTTAATGTGTTCATAATAAATATTCCTTCAAAGTTTATGGTGGTGAACGTTGTAGTGATAATCACCTTTTCGTTCAATACACCTAGAGTATTACAACTTCGATGCCAACATTTAATTGCCATTATAAATCAATAACTTACACTGTTAATTGGTGGTTTTTTGAAATTTCTGCGGCTTTGTTTGTTGCAATTTAGCAACGCAGATTTTATGAGGATTAATAAATACATTAAAATCAGATAGTTAAAATTAATTAAAATGACACACAAACAGCTGCACTAGCAAAAACAGTTGAATTTTCTAGCCCCGAGACCCAAACCACAACTGAACAGTAAATTTAATTGATAAAAAATAAATATTTTTTAATTTATAACCGACTGAAATTTAATAAAAATAAAAACAAATTTCGCGAAATAAGTAAAAAAAGCAGAGGTTTTAATTTAAAAAGAGGAAATTGTTGCCATTATGCGAAAACAATAGCAACGATATGACAGGATTTAGTTAAGGTTAGACAATTTCAATCACAATAGCGGTTTTCACTGAATTGGCGATAAAACACAATTCATGAGCCTGATGATGCATGGCCTCCAAATCCACTATGCTAGGTTGCTCATTATTTGCAAATTGCACACAAGGCTTTAAAGTGACTTGCGTCATCGACATACGGCCATTACTAGTTTGCTGCATTAAACCAACCGCGTCATCCTGATAGCTATCAACCGTAAGTTTATTTTTCGCTGCAATAGATAAAAAGAACAACATATGACAACTGGATAGCGAAGCAATAAACGCTTCTTCTGGATCAACATTTTCTGCAACTGAATACGGCAATGGCACTATATCAGGAGCAGAAGATGCATCAACCCTTGCTCCACCATCAAATTGCCACTGGTGAGCTCGGCTATATTTATTATCGATAAACAACTCATTTGCTTGGCGAGACCAGACAACACTTGCTACATACTCAGACATTTCAATTTCCCCACTCTAGTTAAATTTACACATTCCACAGCCCAGCATTTTATCCGGCCTACTTAAATATCCGTAACGAGCATAAAAAGATTCTTTACCTTTAGCTGAGAGCAGTCCGATGGTTGCACCTTTTTTTGCTGCCCCCGCCAAATACATTTCTATATTATTCATAATCAACGCACCAATACCTTGCCTTTGAAACTCTGGATCGACAACAACATCTTGAATATAAAAAAATAAGCCACCATCACCGATTACACGACCCATACCAACAAGTAGCCCCTCCAGCCGGATCACTACATGAAATAACGAGCTGTTTAAACTAGTCTGTGCCAAATCAGCATCGACTTTACCCCAACCGACTTTTTCTCTTAATAAGAGAAATTCTTCTAAAGATGGGCAGCTCAGTTCCACGGTATATCTAATACTCCTCACTAAGCCTAACCTCCGTCATTCAATATCTGGTTAACTTTTGTGTAAGTGTTTCACCAAGTAACACTTGTCATTGAAATCTTATATTAAAATTAAATCACTAACGAAAATGCGCTTAACCATAGTAATTGCACACCATAGGCAAGCCGTTGATACAAGCCGGCATTAGCTTGTTGCTTAAAAGCACTTGCCAACAAAATTACAAGATAGCCGCTAATACCCACACACAAAATTGAAAAAAGCCGAAATGAAATACTAGCATATGAGCTTGCAGCAACAAGAACTGGTGCAATCAGCAAAGACAGCAGCATTACCAAGCCTGCCCAAGAATGTATTTGGCAACTTAAGGTCGGTGTTTTGGTTTGAGGATCCGCATCCATAGGGTAATAACCGGCAACCCACGTACCCACACCATGAATAATGACAAGAAAACCAACCAATGTAATTAATACAGGGGTATTTTCTAGTTGCAAGACATACCAGCCAAACAAGCAAAACAATAAACCAAGTGGGTAGTTATTAATAATAGGAGAGAGTTTTTCTGTAGGGCTACCAGCAGCTCCGAGCTCGCTGCAAAACTGTTTTGTATGGCTATAGCCAGGATAAAGCTTGCCTGCGGTATACACCCCAGCAACAATCCAGACACTGGCAATTAATGCACAGTATAAGCCAAAGTAACTTAACATAATCAACGTCCATCCTTGAATCAAGAACTTGATAGTAAGCTGATTTAGTTAAACTGTAAATTGCTGGCAAATTATACCAACAGAAAAAAAGCAGCCCGGGGGTGGTGGCTGCTTTTGAACGTAATCAATGTAAAATCCTTTTCGAGATTCCTTGTGCGCGAAGGTTGAATTACGCGTTTGAAAACTCTTCTTTTGATAACTCACCGTTACCATCAGTATCAAGTTCAGTAAACTTGCTCATAAGCTCTGCATCAACAGACGCTTCGCTTTGGCTGATTGTGCCACTACCATCAACATCCAAGGTATCGAAGTCTGTTGCAGCAAATGCAGCTGAAGAAGATGCAAGTGCGATTAATGCTAATGTTTTGTTTAATGTGTTCATAATTAATATTCCTTCAATGTACTATCAAAAAATTGGTTTCAATACTGGTTTTCAATGCGAGTAAAGCCTTCCTTGTTATCCTTTATCATGGGTTCCTTTCCCACTTAGGTTGTCTTTGGCAACTCAGGATAAACTCTGTATTAAGTTATTAAGCTTTTGAATACTCTTCTTTTGATAACTCACCGTTTTGGTCAGTATCACGTTCTGCAAATCTATTTAAAAGTTCAGCATCTTCTGCTGCTTCAACCTGACTGATTGCACCATTTTCATCAACATCCAGCGTATCGAAGTCTAACGCTTCAAAAGCAAATGCTGCTGATGAAGAAGTTAATGCTACAAGTACTAGCGCTTTATTTAGTGTGTTCATTACTTCTCTCCTTTCACCTGAGATGATAAATTGTGTGCTACGAAGTCCCTTTCATTGTTCCTTGTCAAAAATCATAATTACGCTTTTGAAAACTCTTCTTTTGAAAGCTCACCGTTTTGGTCAGTATCAAGTTCAGCAAATTTACTCATTAGCTCAGCATCAACTGATGCTTCACTTTGGCTAATTGCACCACTGCCATCAATATCTAACGTGTCAAAGTCAGTACCTGCAAATGCTGCTGATGAAGATGCTAGTGCGATTAGTGCTAATGTTTTATTTAGTGTGTTCATAATTAATATTCCTTCAATGTTTATGGTTTCGAACGTTAGTGATAATCACCATTTCGTTCAGTACAACTAGACTATTACAACTTCGGTGCCACAATTTTATAACGCTTTAAAATCAGAAACTTAAATGTAAATATTATTTTTCAGCAGAGATTTTCACTGCTTTTTGTTGCTTTTTAGCAACACAGAATGCAAGTTGAAACTTTTCACATTAAAAATCAATAGATTAAAAGAAATCAAAAAGACGCAAATTAAATAAGATTCATTTTATTGCAGAGAAGTAAAGTAACAAGCAGCAGAACTAATACTTCTGGAAGCAAATACAAAAACAAAATGAAACATTTAAGCCATTGATAAATAATGAAAATAAAAATAAATTTGCGAGGGGTTAGGTTGAATTGCGCGATAGTCGCTATTTTGTTGCAAAATAGCGACTATCTTCTGATTTAGACGAGTGGCTCGAGCACTGAGAGGTCTATAAAATGATCTTTCATAAAGGCTTTCATTTCGTCTTCACTGGCAAGTAATTGAATTCCAAACTGCGCGCCTGTAGCTCGGCTTTTAATACTACATATTTGTCCACTAAACTCAGTGATGCCTTTATTTGTTTTATCGAGCACAATATTACACTGGGTATTTTTTAGTGCGCTGAGATCATCTTGGCCTTTTACATCAAACATAACCCCAGTGACAGAGATATCTTTAATAACACCATGCAGCTCACGTTCGTCACTGAGTTTTATTTTTGCAGGTAATAAAGTAGGGATTCGGGTTTCTGAGCGTAAACTAAATAGTTGTACTTGAGTTGGGAAGTTTACATAAATAAGCCGTGCGGGGTGTGATGATACCGACATAACTTGCTGTCGAAATGCGATAACTTGCCCACCGCCACTTTCAAGTACGGCTCTAACAATCACTACCGCACCATCTTTTAAGTACTCTGCAGCATTACTTAAACGCTTTGCGGTTGGGTAATTTAAAATAACAAAGCGGTCATGCAGTAAGCCAACAAACTCCGTTTTAATTCGCTTGCTGTTTGTTGGCGTTAATATTTCAACATCAACGATACTGCCAGCAGTGATCAGTGCAAGATTTTCTAAATTTAATTGGTGTCTTGTTTTTGGCATTTTCCTTTCCAACTACAAATAATTAATTAAGAACACATAACAAGCTATACAACACCATAGCTAACTCTTTATTAGCCACGCCAGAATGTCGGTGTGAACAACACTAATAACGTAAATATCTCTAACCGCCCAAACACCATAGCAATGGTTAATAACCATTTAGCGCCGTCACTAATTGCACCATAATGCGCAGCAACGTCGCCAAGGCCTGGGCCTAAGTTATTTAAACAGGCCGCAGTGGCAGAAAATGCTGTTATGTTATCCATCCCAGTGCCCATTAGAGCCAGCATGATGATCACAAACACCAAAGCATAAGCAGAGAAAAATCCCCAAACAGCTTCAACGACTTTATCTGGTAACGCCTTACGCCCCAGTTTTATTGAGTAAATAGCACGAGGATGCACAAGCCGGTTAAGCTCACGTACTCCTTGTAGATAAAGTAAAAACACCCGCACTACTTTCATACCACCACCCGTAGAGCCTGCACAACCACCTATAAAGCTAGAAAATATCAGCAGGATTGGCAGGAATAACGGCCAAGCTGAGAAATTATCGGTAGCAAAGCCTGCGGTTGTACTAATTGATACCGCCTGAAACAGTGCTTGATCAAGCGTTTCATCGCCATTGGCATAAATATTATTCGATGACAGCACGGTAAAACATACCACCACAAGCGCCAATTGAATAAACAAAAACACTTTAAACTCAGGATCTCGCAGGTACACACGTAAATTACGACTTGATACTGCGGCATAATGCAGAGAAAAATTAACCGCTGCAATTATCAAAAACACCACACAAATAAAATTAATTAATGGGCTATCAAAATGCCCCATAGAAGCGTCGTAAGTGGAAAACCCGCCAATCGCGACAGTAGAAAATGAATGGCAAATCGCATCAAACCAATCCATTCCTGCAGCCCAGTATGCCAATGTACAGGCTATGGTGAGCGATACATAAATATACCAAAGGTGCTTGGCTGTATCGGCAATCCGTGGCGTCATCTTTGAGTCTTTAACTGGCCCTGGGGTTTCGGCACGATATAACTGCATACCACCCACACCAAGCATTGGCAGTACCGCAACGGCAAGTACGATTATTCCCATGCCGCCGAGCCATTGCAGTTGCTGGCGATAAAACAATACTGATTTTGGCAAATACTCAATACCGGTGAGCACAGTGGCACCAGTTGTGGTTAAACCAGAGAAGGCCTCAAAGACCGCATCGGCTAAGGATAAATTAGGCTCTTGTAGAAAAATCAAAGGCAGTGATGCGAACGCGCCCAGTACCAACCAAAATAACACCACGATTAAAAAGCCTTCCCGCGCCTTTAAATCACCATGCTCTTGCCTATTTGGGTAATAAGCAATTAAGCCAATAATAACGCTAAAGATAAACGCTAATACAAAAGGGACACCGCCACCATCTTTATAAATTAGCGATACAATTGCCGGCGGCACCATAGTAATACTAAATAGGACAACCAGTTGGCCGAGAATTTTAATGATGGTACGAAATTGCATGCAGCTATCGCTTTTATTATTAGTTAATCGTTCTGATGTATTGTTATTGTCTTACTGTTTAATACTTAACTCAACCGCGCCATGACTCAAATCATAAATATCTTTAATCGCTTGCGCAGCTTGGCGACTATCAATAGTGATAACCCATTCAATATTAGCAGTAAATTGCTTTTCTATATTAAGAACTTGGAATTGTGTTTTTAATAACTGCTCGATTGCCCCTTGAGCACTGTAATCACTATAGCCAATCAACTCAACACTCGGTACCTTTACTGTCGTTGTTAACTGCGCTAAAGCATTATTCAACGAGCCACCGTATGCTCTAACGAGGCCGCCAGTGCCCAATTTTATGCCACCAAAGTAACGAGTTACGACTGCGGTCACTTCGCCGAGCCCAGATCCCATTAACACATTGAGCATAGGTTTGCCTGCAGTACCATTAGGTTCTCCATCATCAGAAAAACCATAAACATGGCTGCCACCGGGATTACCAGCGACATGTGCCCAGCAATTGTGACGCGCATCACTGTATTTATTTTCAATCTCACGGATAAACGCTTTGGCTGATGCTAAATCTGGTGTGTGGGCTATGTGCACAATAAACGTGCTTTTTTTTATCTCTTCTTGATAAAAAACCGGTGCTGCTGGGTAATTATATTCAGACATTATTTTATGTACTTATACAAAAATGGGGCCGACAGGCCCCAATTCTAACCCTGACAAACGATCAATCTAATGCGAGATCGCGAGTCATATTTTCAAGGGTGTCTTCGTGAACGATGATGTTATCTTCGATACGGATCCCACCAAATGGCTTAAACGCTTCAACTTTTTCCCAGTTAATAAACTGCTTGTTGTCGGTTTGTGCTAGATCGCCTAATAGTGAATCAATAAAGTATAACCCAGGTTCAATCGTAAACACTTGGTTTTTCTCAATTAAACGAGTGCAACGTAAGAACGGGTGCCCTTCAGGTGGCGCTTGATGAGTGCCCTTCTCGTCAGCCATAAACCCACCCATATCATGTACTTGTAACCCTAAGTGATGGCCAAGACCATGTGGGAAGAAAGTAGACGTAATGCCACGCTCAACAATTTCAGCCGCTGGTAGTTTAACAATATCAAAATCGTTTAGTACCTGCGCAACACGTTGATGGCAATCTAAATGCAATTCACCGTATAACATACCGGGCTTTAATGCTTTCCCCAAGGCTATTTGATGTTGCGTCATCGCTGCAATTAATTCAGCAAACTCACCTGATTTTTTAAAATCATAGGTACGCGTAATATCAGCAGCGTAACCATTAAAGTTAGCACCCGCATCAATTAAAAATGAACGATGTGTTTGCGGAGTCTGCGGCTCAAAATGGGTATAATGCAAAATAGCGCAGTTTTCGTTAAGTGCTACTATATTGCCGTATGGCATTTCATTTTCACTTTGACGAGTTGCTATTAAGTAGGCGTGCTGAATATCAAACTCAGAGCCACCATTAAAGAAAGTATCGCGAGCCGCTTTATGACCCTCTACGGCAATACGGTTTGCTTGGCGCAAGCACTCAAGCTCGTATTGCGTTTTATAAGCACGATGGTAATTAAAAAAGTTTAATACCGGCTCAGGATTCATCACGCTAAAACCAAGAGCTTGAGCAACTTCTAGATACTCACCAATATAAGCGTAATTAGCTTTGTCGTAAGGTAACAGTTTTTCAACTTGGTCAGGCTGTAATAATAGCTCTATATCAAAATAATCAGCCCAGAAGTCACGTGGTTCATCAGGGACTTTATGCCAAAAATCAACTGGGCGATAAAAAATAAGCTTTGGTTTATCACTGCCATTTACAACAATCCAGCAATGTGGATTATCGATGACCGGCAACCACGCTTTAAAATGCGGATTAACTTTAAACGGATAATACATATCGTCTAAAAACTGGCGTTTAGCTTGTCCTGAGTGGATCACTAAACCTTCTAATCCTTCACGCTCAATAATAGTACGAGTACGCTGCTGCAGTGTTGCAATATGTTCGGCGTATAAAACGGCTAATTTATCCATAGAAAACCCATCTTTGAAATTTTAACATGCACTGAGTCTATCATAGACTCGCATATATGTGCTAAACGTCACCCGTTTAGCCACCCATTTTCATATCCAATATTGGTGCCAATATATTTCCCTCACGACCTAATCGCGTGTGGTAAACCTGCCGATAAGCATAGACATTTTTTACGTACTCTCGTGTTTCGCGGTACGGAATAAGTTCTATCCATAACTCAGCGGGCATAGCTTCATCGGGTAACCATTTCTTTATTCGATGGTAGCCCGCGTTATACGAAGCCGTCGCCAAAATTTCATTACCCTGATTTTTCTTTTTTAAATACTCTAGGTACTCAGTACCTAAGCGAATATTAGTTTTCGGCTGATTTAAGCGCTTACTGGAGACCGTGCCTTTATTTACATATTTTGCAGTACTTGGCAGTAGCTGCATTAGTCCACGCGCATTAGCATGAGAGCGCGCATCAGGCGCAAAAGAGCTTTCTCGACGAGATATAGCGATACTCCAGGTTACATCAATATGATTGCGCTTACTGTAGCGCTCAAACAGATCCTGAAAAGCAAATGGAAAACGTAATTCTACATAATCCCATGCTTTAATTTGCGCCAAGGTATAAATAGTGCTGTCGTACCAATCCAATTCTGCTGCAAGTTTTGATGCCGCTAATTTTTCTTCTTCACTCGAGGTGCGGGTTAAATAGTTCCATTCTCTACGAGCTGAAGTAAAGCGTTCAAGTTCATACATGGCTTTTGCACGCTTAAAACCAGGCGCCTGCGCTACATCAGCCACTAATTTATCACTAACAAGCAAGGGTTGGTTATTAAGCTCAACCGGTAAACCCAATCGTGCAGCGGCTAAAAAGCCATAATAATCGCGCTCTTTCGCTACGGTTTGCCAAATTACTTTAGCGCGTTCATTATCGCCGCGTTGCGCTAAACTGTACGCCAACCAATATTGCTGACCGAGACTTAAGTTTTCTTTACCAGTAAAAAACGCAATGATGCCTGGCCAATCTTGGGTTTTCAGCATATTGCCCAATTGCCATTGCATTAACTTTCGATCTTGACGATCTTTCGGGACTTTATTTAACCAAAAGCGTGCTTCTGCGTGACCACTCGATGCTAGCGCTAACGCAAAAGTATAATAAACATCGGCTTTTTGCTCGTCTGAATAATCAAACATCTTATCCAGCTTTTCCCATGCTTTAAGCGCTAAGGTTTTATCTCGCCAAATTAATCGCTTAATACCGTAATGCGCAATTTCACCTTCTTTCGCTGTTTTATTTTTATAGCGATACATACCCGCAGCAGCACTTGGATCGCTGCGTACTTTACGATAAAAATCAGCTAGGTATTGCTCATTTTTAGGCAATAATGTTTTTAGGTAAGGCAGTAAACTCTGTGATCCCCCTTGCGCAGACAAAGTAATACGCTGCCATATTAGTGCTTGGCTCATATAACCTTTTTTGCGCCAGGTATTAAATAGTGGGTCACATTCTTCTGGTTGTGACTTACCAACAGTCCACAAATCAGTCACTTGATTCATAATGGCTTTTTCAGGCGCTCCTAGATCAAGCTGGTATTGCAAAAAAGTACAGGTTAATTCACTGTTTGAAGTTTCGCGGTAATTATTAATAAAAGCCGCTTTGCGATTTTGCTTTTGCAAATTCAGCAACCAGGCTTTGCGCACAGGCCATTCTAAAGGCGTATTTTGATAAATAGTTAAATAACGCTCAATTTCAGATTGGTGTTCAATATCTGGATGGCGTTGCCAATATGCTTTTTCAACATAAGGCTTTAATGGGTGATCGAGTTGCTCAACAGCTTCCTTAAACTCTTGATAGCTTCCATATCTAGCTGTTTTCTCCGCATCTAAAAATGCGTCATGTTCTGTATTAGCGTCGGCAGAAAATAAAGGAAATAATAATGCAGCTGCCGCAAAGCTTAAAAATTGTTTTTTCATGATGACCTTAAATATTAAAGGTAAATAAAAGACAAACACTTCTCCTACACCTTAGCACCAAACAAGCTATATTTTAACCAGTAGAAAGCTTGGTGGGTAAATTTTTCGTTGCATTTTTAATTTAAAGCAAGCACACTGATTGAAATGCAAACTCATCGTACCAGTCTTAGTTCACACACTAGGGAGAATAATAATGTTATATAAAAGCGATTCCTTTGAAGTTGCTTTCATCAAGGATAATATCGCCGAGTTCAAGTTCTGTGTTGCAGGTTCTGTAAACACACTGTCTCAGCAAACCTTGAAAGATTGCGCCAGCGCATTACAAGAATTAGCCGCAAACAACGATATCAAAGGCATGATTTTTACCAGTGATAAAGACCACTTTATTATTGGTGCCGATATTTTCGAGTTTTTACCAACGTTTACCAAGCCTGAAGCTGAATTAGTAACTTGGATTAAAGATGCTACTGATGTTTTTGATGCATTAGAAGATTTACCATTCCCAACTTTAAGCGCTATAAACGGCTTAGCACTTGGCGGAGGGTGTGAGTGGGTACTTGCTACCGATTATCGCGTTGCAAGCTCTAACGCTAAAATTGGCCTTCCAGAAGTAAAACTTGGCATAATGCCTGGATTTGGTGGCACAGTCCGCTTGCCACGCATCGTTGGCGCCGATAACGCCATGCTTTGGATCACATCAGGTACTGAAAACCGCGCTGCAGATGCCCTTAAAGTAGGTGCGGTTGACGCGGTAGTTAGTGCTGACAAACTTTTAGAGTCAGGTATTTCAACACTTGAATTAGCAATTGCTGGCAAGCTAGATTGGCAAGCAAAACGTAATATTAAGTTACAACCGCTTAAATTAAACCGCGTTGAGCAAGGTATGAGCTTTGCAATGGCTGAAGGTATGGTAATGGGTAAAACCAAAGGCCATTATCCTGCTCCGGTTATGGCTGTACGTACTATTAAAGCAGCGGCTAACTGTACTCGAGATGAAGCAATGGCAATCGAAAATGCCAACTTTGCTAAACTTGCTCGTACTCCTGAAGCGGCCGCTCAAACGGGTATATTCCTTGCTGATCAGTTCATCAAAGGTAAAGCTCGTAAGCAAGCTAAAGGCAGTGATGTAACAATTAATCAAGCTGCTGTACTTGGCGCAGGTATTATGGGCGGCGGTATCGCTTACCAATCTGCGTATAAAGGCACGCCTATTATCATGAAGGACATCCAACAAGATGCGCTTGATTTAGGTATGGGTGAAGCCTCTAAGCTACTTGGCCAAAAAGTACAACGTGGCCATATGGCTATGGAAAAAATGGTTGCGACTTTAGGTAAAATCAAACCAACCCTTAACGATAGCGACTTACAAAGTGCTGATATTATCGTTGAAGCGGTTGTTGAAAACCCTAAAGTTAAGCAATCAGTGTTAGCACAACTTGAAAAAGACATGCCAGCAGGCACTATTTTAACCTCTAACACTTCGACTATTCGTATTGACGAGTTAGCAACAGCCCTTGAGAAGCCTGAAAATTTCTGTGGTATGCACTTCTTCAACCCAGTGCCAAAAATGCCATTAGTGGAAATTATCCGCGGCGAGAAAACGTCTGAAAAAACCATTAATGCAGTTGTTGATTACGCATTAAAACTAGGTAAGTCACCAATTGTTGTGAACGACTGCCCTGGCTTCTTTGTAAACCGCGTTTTATTCCCATACTTTGCAGGTTTTAGTAAATTAGTTGTTGAAGGCGCTAACTTTGCCAAAGTAGATAAAGTGATGGAAAACGTATTTGGCTGGCCAATGGGCCCGGCTTACCTACTTGATGTTGTAGGTATTGATACAGCTTACCATTGTACTGGTGTAATGGCAGATGGTTTCCCTGAGCGTATGTCTCGTGCAGAGAAAGATCCTGTTACTGTTTTTGCTAACGAAAAACGTTTTGGCCAAAAGAACAAAGCAGGTTTCTATCAATATGCGCCAGATCGTCGTGGTCGCTTGAAAAAAGCCCAAGACCCGCAAGCAGTTGAATTACTTAGCTCAATCACAGATGCTCCAAAAGAGTTTGATAAGCAAGAAATTATCGACCGCTGTATGGTGCCAATGATCAACGAAGTACTGCTTTGCTTGCAAGAGAACATTATAGCTTCTCCACAAGAAGCTGATATGGCGCTTATTTACGGTATTGGTTTCCCTCCATTTAGAGGCGGCGCGTTCCGTTACTTAGATCAAACAGGACTGGCTAACTTTGTTGCTACGGCAGACAAATACGCTCATCTTGGTGCGATTTACCAAGTATCAGAACAAACTCGTAAATGGGCTGAAGAAGGCCGTGTTTTCTATAAGGTGGAAGGATAAGACCATGAATATTCCAGTAATTGTAGATTGTATCCGTACGCCAATGGGCCGTTCAAAAAGCGGTGTATTTAAAAATAAGCGTGCTGAAGATTTAAGTGCTCACTTAATGAAGGGCCTACTTGATCGCAACCCAGCGGTTGATCCAGCATCGATTGACGACATCTATTGGGGTTGTGTACAACAAACATTAGAGCAAGGTTTTAACGTTGCTCGTAATGCCGCATTACTTGCTGGCATTCCGCACACTGTACCTGCGGTAACCGTTAACCGTTTATGTGGTTCATCAATGCAAGCATTGCATGACGCAGCTCGCGCAATTATGACCGGCGCCGGTGACACTTACCTAATTGGTGGTGTTGAGCACATGGGCCACGTGCCAATGACTCACGGTAATGATTTTCACCCAGGCCTAGCAACGTCAATTGCACAAGCATCAGGATCTATGGGTTTAACTGCTGAGTACCTTGCCACTATTCACGGTATTAGCCGTGAACAGCAAGATCAGTTTGCTTACCGCTCGCATCAGCGTGCTCATGCAGCAACAGTTGAAGGACGTTTCCGCCGTGAAATTCTTGCGATGGAAGGTCATGACGCAGACGGCTCACTGATTTTAGTTGAAGATGACGAAGTAATTCGCCCAGAAACAACCGTAGAAGGCTTGTCACAGCTTCGCCCTGTGTTTAATCCGGCGTCGGGCTCAGTAACAGCAGGAACCTCTTCTGCACTTTCTGACGGCGCATCAGCAATGTTAGTAATGAGCGAAGAAAAAGCTAAAGCATTAGGCTTGCCAATTCGTGCACGTGTTAAAGCAATGGCGGTTGCTGGTTGCGATCCATCAATCATGGGTTACGGCCCAGTACCAGCGAGTAAAAAAGCACTTGCACAAGCTGGTATCACTATTGATGATATCGACGTAGCTGAACTTAACGAAGCGTTTGCAGCACAATCATTACCAGTATTGAAAGACTTAGGTCTTGCAGATGTCGTTGACGAAAAAGTGAACCTTAACGGCGGCGCAATCGCCCTTGGCCACCCACTGGGTTGTTCAGGCTCGCGAATTAGCACCTCACTGATTCACTTAATGGAAGACAAAAACGCACGCTATGGTTTAGCGACAATGTGTATTGGTTTAGGCCAAGGCATCGCCACCGTTTTTGAACGTGTTCAAGATTAATTAGCTGAAACACGTTAACCATCTCTTGGTGATAAAAAGCCGCGCTGATTTATAAATCAACGCGGCTTTTTTATGTGCTTTTTCAAATTACCTTTATGGCCGAATATGCATTCGTGATGTGACTTTATTTATTGCGATTAGGCCGTTAAACTAGCAACCTTAAATCAATCGTTAAGCGCCACTATCTTTAAGGTCACCGCCATGAGTTTTGATAACCCCGATCACCAATTAGACGCCATCGGCCTACGCTGCCCAGAGCCTGTAATGATGATCAGAAGCGCGGTACGCAAAATGGAAAATGGCGAAACCTTATTAATTATCGCCGACGACCCCTCCACCACCCGCGACATCCCCAGCTTCTGCCGGTTTATGGATCACACCCTAATAGCTAAAGAAGTAGATGCCTTGCCGTATAGGTACTTAGTGAAGAAAGGGTTGTAATAGCTATCAGCTATCAGCAAATTTATTTGTTAAGCTTATTAAATTCAAGTAATAGGTAATTTGACACTTATTTAAACCATAATATGTCATATAGGCTTCCAACAACTTACTGTTGTCAATTGGACCTCTTCCGTCATAACCAAAGCTCCTTAAATAGCCAGTATTATTAATTTCTTTACGATTTAGAACTCTCTTAATTGCCTTTACATATAACAAGAAGTTGAAGCCTTTAAAGCTAGCACTTTTGCACTTAAAATTATTAGTTTCATACTCTGATAAATAGAGCTGTTGCTCCAATAGACTTGTTTTTTCACTATTAGTTATTAGGCTCTCTAGTGAGTTTTCTAAATCGAAGTTCTGCCCAGCAAGGCGTAACTTTGAGCTCCTAGTTTGCATATCAAAATTTGGATTATCTAATTTTAATTTTGTAATAATGTCATCATATTCAGGATTGCTAGTTACATAAAGACACAACAGGACAGATAAAAGTACAATATCTATAGTTTTATGGCTCTCTACTAACTCTATTGAAGTGAGCAATCGTTCAGCAAATTGAATAGCCGTTCGCGGAGACAACTCCTGCCAGCTAGCAATGGAGGCAATTAAAAGCAATACATTTTCTTTTAATTCATTATTATCATTAAGAACATAAGGAAATAAAATTACCCCTCGACCATTCAATCCACCATCATTAAGTATTGAAATATCACAGTTAGCTTTTATTAAGCTTGCAGATACGCTAACGTCAAGGTGATACTTAGTATCAAAAAACCGCTTAAGGTAGTCAGTTGCATTAAAATCACTCCCGTATAATGCTTTGATTGTGTGCTGCAGTTCTTCTGTATGTGTTGAAACAACTATTACTAACCCTTCAATATCGAAGATGTGCTTTATAGCTTCTAGCATTTCTACTGCATAAGTTGGGCGGCAGCGGTCTAATTCATCAATAAAAATGAAAGCTGGATAATCACGAGCTATTGCTCGCAGTCCATTTTTAGGTTTTTCAATAGAGTATTTAACTAACTCTTTTATTGTCGCTTTTAGTTCTTTTACGCCTTTTTTATAATCACTATGCTCTTTGAATGCTTGAGATGCCATAGCTTCCATTGCTGCAGATAAATCTAATGACTTACTGCTTTGTGTTGATGGCGTAGCTTCTGTGTCAGAGCTTTCATCAACAAATAAATCTTCAATATCAAATCCACCATAGCGTTTAACTAACGCAGCTAGAATTTTAGGTAATACTGATATACCAATATTCTTAAAGCTTTTTCTTTTGGCTTTAGTTAAATAACTTTTGTTAATTGTTTCTAATAGTTGCTCTTGAATTTCAGCAAGAACGGTAATAATGGGTGAATCCATAAAGTCATTTGACCAAGCATCTATATACACTACAGGATGCTCGTGCTTTAAGTCTTCAGCCCAACGTTTTACGAAATAAGTTTTACCTGCGCCCCATTCAGCATTAACGTTAATTACATAAGAAGATTTATTAGGCTTTTCTCTATTCGAGTTTGAGCGGCGAACAAGAATTTTAGTCAGAAGTTCAGCATCTTGCTTTCTATTTAACTGATCTGCAGGATAAGTAACACCATCAATTTTTACTTCTTCTTTCCACTGCTTAGTATTCATTCTAACGTCCTTGTCACAAATCTATCAATTCACTCGGGCAACTGAAAGCTGACGGCTTATAGCTTACAGCTCTTACTTCTTGGTTATCGTCACTTTCGGTTGATCATAGTCACTATAATCGATGCTAACAATGTAGCTGCCTTTTATTGCTGGGGTGAAGCTGAAGTAGTTATAGGTCGTGTCACAATCGGCGATAACACTTTGTCCAAGAGTCAACGCTTGGCCAGACGGATCTTGTTCGCTGTATCCACAGTTATAACCTGCGCTCCAATCCATATCGGCAATTTTAAATTCGTATACTTTGCCTGGTGTTGAGAATTTTACATTTGCTTGGTATAGCGCAGGTGCAACTTGGGCAAATTCGTATTGCGTTTCCGCATCCCATAAATTGAAATCACCACGTAAGTACATGCTGCGATCAAGCTCTTGATCTGGCAGTACGTCGCTAATATCTGGTAATTGTATTTGGCTTGAACAAGCACTTAATAGCGCAACCATAGCCACTGTTAATATACGTTTCATCGGTTATCCCTTATAAAAAAAAGCCAGCATAGCTGCTGGCTTTTTAAGCTAAGCTGAACTTACTTCTGCAATACAGAAATATCAGCAATATCTAAAAATAAGCCACTTAATTGGCTAAGTAATGCTAAACGGTTTTGCTTCACGGCCTCGTCGTCCGCCATTACCAT
Source organism: Pseudoalteromonas sp. (assembly GCF_036960685.1). Classification (GTDB taxonomy): domain Bacteria; phylum Pseudomonadota; class Gammaproteobacteria; order Enterobacterales; family Alteromonadaceae; genus Pseudoalteromonas. The sequence goes on from NZ_JBALXK010000016.1 coordinate 34,409, forward strand.
CACATTATCAAAGAAGTTATCTACACTTTCGCGGATACCTGCTAATTGTGTCAGTGCTTCTTGATAATTACCAGCGGCATAAAGTGGTGCTAGCTCGGTAGCAAATTTAGCCACTTGTGATGCTAAGGCTTTTTCAGCATCATCACTTAGCAAGCTCTGTTCTACAGTGCCTTGACTGGTGATGTCGTTCTTAGCAAGAATATTGCTTACGCGCTTATTAGCCGCTGCAAGCGCTTCTGCGGCGTCTAATGTGCGGAAGTGACTTACCGCTTTAACACGACGATCAAAATCAACAGGTTTCGTTGGACGACGTGCAAGTACGGCTTGAATAACATCGATTTCGATGCCTTCGTCTTGATACCAAGCGCGGAAGCGACCAAGCATAAATTCAAATACATCTGCAGATACATTTAAGTTAGTTAGCTTATCGCCAAACAGAGTTTGTGACTTGGCAACAAGATCTAAAATATCAAGTGATAGCTCTTTTTCTACCATGATACGTAGTGCACCAATGGCAGCACGACGAAGTGCAAACGGGTCTTTATCACCTTTTGGTGCTTGGCCAATACCAAAAATACCCACCAGTGTGTCAAACTTATCAGCAATTGCGACGGCGCAACTGATCACGTTTGTTGGTAAGCTGTCGCCAGCAAAGCGTGGCATGTATTGCTCGTTTTGGGCAACCGCAACGTCTTCGGCTTCACCATCATGGCGTGCATAATGCATTCCCATTACGCCTTGGATATCGGTAAACTCCATGACCATTTCAGTCATTAAGTCTGTTTTACTCAATAAACCTGCTCGCTCAGCCAGTGCTTTATCGCCACCCAGTTGCTCAGCAATGTAACCTGCCAATTCACTGATACGCTCAGACTTATCTTTAAGTGTACCAAGCTGCTTTTGAAACAGTACGCTATCCAGCGATTCTAAACGGCTTTCTAGGGTTTTCTTTTTATCAGTTTCAAAGAAGAACTGTGCATCCGCTAAACGTGGGCGTACTACTTTTTCGTTACCAGAGATCACCACGCTTGGGTTTTTGCTTTCGATGTTTGAAACAAATAAAAACTTATTAAGTAGCTTGCCGTTTTGATCTAATAACGGAAAGTATTTTTGGTCGTCTTTCATGGTGTAGATCAGCGCTTCGGCTGGTACATCTAAAAACGCTTCTTCAAATGTAGCTGTCAATGTGACAGGCCATTCAACTAACGATGTTACTTCTTCAAGTAAATCTTCGTCCATTGCAACAACTGCATTTACTGCTTTTGCTGCGGCTTCAATTTGGCTACGGATCTGTGCTTTACGCTGCTGGTAATCAGCAACAACGTAGGCAGATTTAAGCACCTCAAAAACATCATCAGCATGGTTAATACTAATTTTTTCTGGGTGATGAAAACGATGGCCTTGCAGTTGATTGCTGATCGTTTTACCAAGCACTTCGCCTTCGATTAACTCACTGCCAAACAAAATAGTTGCGGTATGAACTGGACGAATAAACTGTGTTTTATTCGCACCCCAACGCATTGGTTTAGGGATAGGTAATTTCGCAAGCGCTTTATTTACAACGTCATTCATTAATGCCGTTGTTTGTTGCCCTGCTACTTTTGCGATGTGTAACAACCAAGCACCTTTGTCGGTTTCAAGTGTTTGCGCTTCACTTACTTCGATACCACAACCACGTGCCCAACCTATTGCTGCTTTAGTTGGATTACCATCTGCATCAAATGCGGCTTTAGTTGCCGGGCCACGTTTTTCAACTTCTTTATCTTGTTGTTGTGCTTCAAGCGCGGTTACTTGTAAACCTAAACGACGTGGCGATGCATACCAACTCACACCTTGGTGAGCTAGCTCTAAGCTCTCAAGCTCAGCGGTTAAGTTTGCTGCAAATGCTTCAGCAAGCTTACGCAATGATTTTGGTGGCAACTCTTCAGTGCCAATTTCTACTAATAAATTTTGTGCTGACATGCTTACTTATCCTTACACAGCGGGAAACCAAGCGCTTCGCGTTTATCATAATAACTTTGTGCACACGCTTTAGATAACGCGCGAACACGTAAGATATAACGTTGGCGCTCTGTCACTGAAATCGCGTGACGTGCATCTAATAAGTTAAATGCATGCGATGCTTTCATTACTTGCTCATAAGCGGGTAATGGTAGGCTTGCTTCAATTAGCTTTTGGCTTTCGGCTTCACATTTATCAAACTGTGCGAATAAGTCTTCTACATTTGCATGTTCAAAGTTGTAAGTTGATTGCTCAACTTCATTCTGATGGAATACGTCACCGTAAGTAACACGTCCCATTGGACCATCAGCCCAAACTAGATCATAGATACTATCTACGCCTTGAATGTACATAGCTAAACGCTCAAGACCGTATGTGATTTCACCTGTTACTGGCGAACACTCTATGCCACCGACCTGCTGGAAATAAGTAAACTGTGTTACTTCCATGCCATTTAACCAAATTTCCCAACCAAGACCCCAAGCACCTAATGTTGGTGACTCCCAGTTGTCTTCTACAAAGCGTACTTCGTCAGTTAGGGTATCAATGCCAACAGCGGCTAAAGAGCCTAAATAAAGCTCTTGGATGTTCTCTGGCGATGGTTTTAATACTACTTGAAACTGATAGTAATGTTGCAGGCGATTTGGGTTCTCACCGTAACGACCATCAGTAGGACGACGACATGGCTGTACATACGCGCTCGACATCGGCTCTGGGCCAATCGACTTTAAAAATGTTTGTGGGTGGAATGTACCCGCGCCAACTTCCATATCAAGTGGCTGAATAATGACACAACCTTGCTGTGCCCAGTAATCCTGTAAAGCCAGGATCAAACCTTGAAAGGTTTTAACGTCATATTTTTGCATATTTGGCTTTTAGTATCTGCTGTGATGTAGCGTGAAAATTACCCTCAGTATACCTTGTGCGTAGTCATGTTTTAAGCAGTTTGTGCAATTGCGGCCAATAAAAAAGGAGCCATTTGGCTCCTTTCATTATTCTTAACGAGAATTAAACGTCAAGGTTCACTACACGTAGTGCGTTAGTTTCAATAAACTCACGACGCGGCTCTACTTGGTCACCCATTAAGGTTGCGAATAATTGGTCTGCACCAACCGCATCTTCAATGGTTACTTGCAGCATGCGACGCGCTGACGGGTCCATGGTAGTTTCCCACAACTGGCTTGGGTTCATCTCACCGAGTCCTTTATAGCGCTGGATATAGAGTCCACGCTTAGATTCAGCAATTAACCATTCCAATGCATCCACAAAGTTATCAACAGCTAATGTTTTCTCACCACGCTGAATATACGCACCTTCCTCAAGGATATTTGCAATGTTAGTACCTGTCACTGCAATGCGCTTATAATCGCGTGAAGAGATAAAGTCATGATTAAGTACATGTGCTTTATCTACACCGTGTTGGCGAATATTGATCACTGGGTAAAATAAGTTACGTTCAGTGTCATGCTCAGTTGCAGCAGCAAAGATTGTTGCATCTTCATCGCGGTCAACTAAATCATCAACAAGCTCTTTAGTCCAAGCTATTACTTTCGCTTCATCAGCTAGGTCAGCTTCATTAAGCTCTGTTTGATAGATTAAACGCTCCATTACCGTGTTCGGATATTTACGTTTTAAGCGCTCAATGACCTTAACTGTATTTTGATAATCGTGAACAACTTTTTCTAACTCTTCACCTTCAAGAGCTGAAGCATCGGCACTGGTATAAAGTGCTGCACCATTTAAGGCTAATGAGGTTAGGTAATCTACTAATGCAGGATCATCTTTGATATAGCGTTCTTGCTTACCTTTTTTCACTTTATAAAGTGGTGGTTGAGCAATATAAATATAACCACGTTCAACGATTTCTGGCATTTGACGATAGAAGAAGGTCAATAGTAGCGTACGAATGTGCGAACCATCGACGTCAGCATCGGTCATGATAATGATGCGGTGATAGCGTAACTTTTCAGGGTTATACTCATCACGGCCGATACCACAACCAAGAGCTGTGATTAATGTTGCGACTTCTTGTGAAGACAACATTTTATCAAAACGTGCTTTTTCTACGTTTAGGATTTTACCTTTAAGTGGCAGAATCGCTTGGTTCTTACGGTTACGACCCTGCTTGGCTGATCCGCCAGCAGAGTCCCCTTCCACTATGTATAGTTCTGATTGCGCTGGATCTTTTTCTTGGCAATCGGCTAGCTTGCCCGGTAAACCGGCTAAGTCCATTGCGCCTTTACGACGTGTCATTTCACGCGCTTTACGAGCCGCTTCACGGGCACGTGCCGCATCAATGATTTTACCTACAACGATTTTTGCATCCATTGGGTTTTCTAATAAAAACTCAGTGAATTTTTCAGCCATTGCTTGCTCTACAGCAGACTTAACTTCGCTAGATACTAGCTTGTCTTTTGTTTGTGAAGAGAACTTAGGATCTGGAACTTTAACACTTACAACTGCAGTTAAGCCTTCACGGGCATCATCGCCTGTTGCATTACTGGTTGTTTTAGCTTTTTTGTTAAAGCCTTCTTTTTCCATATAGTTATTTAGCGTACGAGTAAGCGCAGATCTAAAACCGGCTAAGTGAGTACCGCCATCACGTTGTGGAATGTTATTAGTAAAACAATAGATGTTTTCTTGGAATGCGTCGTTCCACTGCATTGATACTTCAACACTAATACCATCTTCTTCACGCTCGTGAGTGAAGTGGAAAACACCTTTATGAACTGGCGTTTTATTACGGTTTAAGTACTCAACGAAGGCACGAATACCCCCTTCATATTTGAAGTGGTCAGTTTTATTTTCTTCGCGTTCATCATTTAAAATGATGCTCACACCTGAATTCAAAAATGATAATTCACGTAAGCGTTTAGCTAAAATATCATAATGAAAATCAAGGTTTGTGAATGTTTCACCGCTTGGCCAAAAACGTAGTTCAGTACCTGTTGTTTCTGATTCACCAATTACAGCTAATGGCGCGTCAGGAACACCCATAGTGTAAAATTGCTCATGCAGCTTGCCTTCACGACGTACTGTAAGCTTTAACTTTTCTGAAAGCGCGTTTACTACTGAAACACCAACACCGTGTAAGCCACCTGATACTTTATAAGAGTTATCATCAAACTTACCACCGGCATGCAGTACCGTCATGATTACTTCAGCAGCTGACACACCTTCTTCTTCATGAATTGAAGTTGGAATACCACGGCCGTTATCTCGAACTGAGACTGAACCATCTAAATGAATAGTAACGTAGATGTCATCACAATGACCTGCTAAAGCTTCATCGATAGAGTTATCAACGACCTCAAACACCATGTGGTGTAAGCCTGTGCCATCATCGGTGTCCCCTATATACATTCCAGGACGCTTTCTTACTGCGTCTAATCCTTTTAGTACTTTAATACTCGACGAATCGTAATTCTCAGACATGGTTAATCCCACTTATCTTGTTATTAGGTTGCCATGTTTCACGTGGAACATTTGTAGTTCTCGTTGCATGGGTTCCACCACAGCAGAAATACTTTCAGATTGAATTGTAGAGATAAATATTTGAGAGCTACAGTGTGACAATAATTGTCCTACTTTCTCTTTCGTATCTTCCCCTAACTCTGAAGGTAGATCATCTATTAGCAATATTGATTGCTTTTCTGTCTCTGACTCAATCAAACTATTTTGCGTTACTTTTAACGCATAAAGCAATAGTTTCAATTGACCACGTGAAAAGGTATTTTCCACACTGTTGCCAGCGACACTAAAACTGAAATCTGCTTTATGTGGGCCTTTGTTGGTAAAGCCTTGGCGACTATCGCGCTCAAAGCTTTGCTCAAGCGCCTCAGTTAGAGATTCGCTCTCTTTCCAGCCCGCATAAAAACTTATTTCTAAATCGCGTATAAGCGTTAATTCTGCACACATTTTATCAAAAAATTGCTGCTTAAACCTACTTATATACGCAATTCGTAAATTATTTATTTGTTCTGCCAGTCTAACAAATTCTTTATCCCAAAACTTGATTTGGTCAAAATAATTCTTAGGCTTGCTTTTCAGCAATGCATTACGCTGTTTTAAAACTTTATTAAAAGATTGCCATAAGTAAAAAAAATCTTGTTCCACGTGGAACAATCCTAAATCTAAAAACTTACGGCGCTCTTTTGGACCACCAAAAAATAATGAATAACTTTCTGGGGTGATCACTTGTACTGGCATTAACTGGGCAAGTTCAGACACGCGACGACTGGACTTACCCTGTATTTTTAATTCAGTCTCGCCACTTAATGTCTTACTAATACCAATCGGTATCGATAAGTTATAAAGTGACTTGCGACCATGAATGGTAAATTTTTCTTTCTGGTGTTGAATGATACTTTTGTGCTTTGGCGTACGAAAAGACTTGCCATGAGAAAGGTAATAAATAGCCTCTAAAAGGCTGGTTTTGCCACTGCCATTTTCACCATAAATTACATTAATACCATTCACTGGCTCTACAGTGATCGCCTCAATATTACGAAAATTATTGAGGCTCAAATGACTTAAACTCATAGTGCCTTATAAGCGCATTGGCATAACAACATACATGGCTTCTTCATCGCCGGCACCTTCAATCAACGCACTACTATTCGAATCAGCAAGCGTAAATAAAACGTCTTCTGTTTTTAATGTATTTAATACATCTAAAACATACGATACGTTAAAGCCAATTTCTAAATCATCGCCTTGGTAACTAACTTCAACCACCTCTTCAGCTTGTTCTTGCTCTGGGTTGTTGGCAGTAATTTTTAATAGTCCGTTCGATAAGTTTAAGCGTACACCTCTAAACTTCTCGTTTGATAAAATAGATACACGTTGAAAAGCACTGCGTAACCATTCCCGATTAGCAGTAATCACTTTATCGCCACCACGCGGTAATACTCGGCGGTAATCAGGAAAACGGCCATCGACTAATTTACTAGTAAAAGTAAATTCAGTATCTAAAATACGAATATGATTAGCGCCAAATTGAATGGTTACCAATTCATCATCAGCAACCATCAAGCGCATAATTTCTTGCACGCCTTTACGTGGAATAATTAGCTGACGCTGAGTATTTAATGATTGCGGTAATTGCTTTTGCGCAATCGCTAAACGGTGGCCATCTGTTGCCACTGTTTTAATATCCGCATTATCAACTTCAAACGACATACCATTTAAATAATAACGTACGTCTTGATTAGCCATTGAGAAATGAGTGCTTTCTAATAACTTACGTAGTTCTAAGCGAGTAAGTTGAAACTCAACCTCACCATCCCATTGCTCAAGATTAGGAAAATCTTCAGCAGCAAGTGTGGTTAATGAAAAACGACTTTTACCACTGGTCAATAATAATTGGTGATCTTGACTGCTCAACGTTAAATCTGAACCGTCTGGCAGACTTTTACAAATATCGAGTAATTTTTTAGCTGGCAAAGTCAATTTAGCATCGGCGGTATCATCGCCAACAAAAACCTTTGCGACAAGTTCAATTTCAAGGTCTGTCCCTGTCATTGAAAGTTCACCATTTTCAACCTCTAACAAAACGTTAGATAAAATAGGCAAGGTATGTTTGCGCTCAATTGCACCCGACACTTGCATCAAAGGTTTTAAAAATTGTTCTCTTGATATAGTTATTTGCATAATAAAGTCAGCCCTAAGATGACAATGTTCTTATTAGGTTTTGGTAATCTTCTTTTACTTCGTGACTTTCATCACGTAGTGATTTTATTTTTCTGCACGCATGCAATACCGTAGTATGGTCACGCCCACCAAAGGCATCGCCAATCTCAGGTAAGCTGTGATTAGTGAGTTCTTTAGATAATGCCATAGCGACTTGACGCGGCCTTGCTATAGAGCGACTACGGCGCTTTGATAGCAAGTCAGAAACACGAATGCGGTAATACTCTGCCACAGTACGCTGAATGTTGTCGATGGTGACCAACTTATCTTGTAGAGCAAGCAAGTCTCGCAGTGCTTCTTTTACAAAGTCGATCGAAATTGGCCGACCAGTAAAGTTCGCATTAGCAATGACACGGTTAAGTGCCCCTTCTAACTCACGTACATTTGAGCGTAATTTTTTGGCGATAAAAAAGGCCACTTCATGCGGTAAATTAATTTTACTCTGCTGGGCTTTTTTCATCAAAATAGCCACTCGCGTTTCAAGCTCTGGCGGCTCAATCGCGATGGTTAAACCCCAGCCAAAGCGTGACTTAAGGCGGTCTTCAACCCCTTCAATCTCTTTTGGATAACGGTCTGAGGTTAAAATAATCTGTTGGTTACCTTCAAGTAACGCATTGAAAGTATGAAAGAATTCTTCTTGAGAACGTTCTTTATTAGCAAAAAATTGGATATCATCGATCATTAATGCGTCAACACTGCGGTAATAACGCTTAAATTCTTCAATGGCATTATTTTGTAATGCCTTAACCATGTCTTGCACAAAACGCTCTGAATGCATGTAAACAATTTTAGCATCTGGCTTATTTGCCATAATACCATTGCCAACCGCATGTAATAAATGCGTTTTACCTAAACCAGTACCACCGTATATAAATACCGGGTTAAAGGCTGCACCTGGATTATCAGCCACTTGAGTTGCAGCGGCTTTAGCTAACTGGTTAGATTTACCTTCAACAAAACTATCAAAGGTGTAGTTTTCTTTAATGTTTGATTTATAACCAGATTTAGGCGCTGGCTCAACCACAACTTTAGCTGCTTTTGGTTGCTGTTTATTAGAGGCAGACTGGTTTGTAGGCGCTGAAGAAACACTGGCTCCAGTTGGTGCTGCAACTTGTGTATTCAAAATTGGTTTACTACCAACATCAAATCGTAGCTCTGGTGCTTCATCTTTACATATTTCGACGAGTAGCTCGTTAATGCGGTTTAAGTACTTTTCTCTCACCCAATCGAGTACAAAACGATTAGGTGCGTAAATCGTCAGGGTATCTTCGGTACTTTCTGCTTGAAGTGGTCTTACCCACATACTGAACTGCTGCGAAGGCAGTTCATCTTGCAATACATATAAACAACTTTGCCAAACCGACAGATACACAGTTAAACTCCCAAGGATTTAGTATTTATTCCCGTTCATCTTTAATGATGGAAAATCATACGTTTATTACTATTATTTAGGCAATTTATTAACCCAAGACCGAGTATTATGAAGGCACTTTATCCACAAGTACAAGATTGATTTTTTTGAAAAATATGATCTCGCCATAAAAAACAATCAATACACTGATTTTAAACAACAATTATTTTTAACTCGAAACCATGATCATAGCAAAAAAGGGCTTAGATCGCGATCAAATAATGTGATCTATTTTAGTTACCCCAAGCTTTTATGCACTTTTTATACAGAGCCTGTGGAAAACTTCTTAAATATAAGGATCCTAGCAGATCCCGCAGCTCTATCTATTATCCCCTCTCTATTATAAGTGCGATTATGGTTGACTTTAAGGCGCTTCATCGATAATATCTCGCGCTCGCAATGGCACCTGTGCCAGGATCGCGACCTGCATAGGATGTTTTAACCTTTAACCGATCGGATGGAATTGTTATGAAAAGAACTTTTCAACCTAGCGTTTTAAAACGCAAACGTGCACACGGTTTCCGTGCTCGCATGGCAACTGTAAATGGCCGTAAAGTATTAGCTCGTCGCCGCGCTAAAGGCCGCAAAGTTCTTTCTGCTTAATATATAAGTGGAAGACTTTAACTTTGGCAGGGAGTTACGTCTGTTAACTCCCTCGCATTACTCTCGCATCTTTAATGAACCCGCTCGGGCCGCAACTCCTTTCTTTACCTTATTAGCAAAACCCAATGACCAAGCAAAACCTCGCTTAGGACTCACAGTCGCTAAAAAACGGGTTAAAAAAGCTTGCCAACGAAACCGTATTAAACGTCTTGCTCGCGAAAGTTTTCGTTTAAACCAACACACTATTGATAATATCGATATTGTGCTGATGGTTAAAAGTGGTATCGATGAACAGTCAAATGAAGAGCTAACCAAACAACTCACTAAATTATGGCGTAAAATTAACGAACGCTGTAAACCAGGTGCACCAAAACCACCGCCGTTTAAAAAACGCCCCAACAAATCGGCTAAATCCAATAAACAAAGCCAATAGCAATAGAATTATAGGGTTAATTAAGGTATCTTTAGCTCACCTTTTAATCATGCATTTAAAATTCTATATTGGGCGTTTAAATTCATGGTATCCATTCACTAAATATTACGCAGAGGCTAGAACATCATGAGGTTACTAAAACCACTTGTTGCTTTTCCTAAGCGCTGTTTAGTGTTATTAATTCGTGGTTATCAAAAGTGGATTAGTCCGCTGTTAGGTCCGCATTGTCGTTTTAATCCAACCTGCTCCAGTTATGCTATTCAAGCAATTAATTTGCATGGATCAGTAAAAGGGAGTTGGTTAGCGGTTAAACGCATATTAAAATGTCATCCTTTACATTCAGGTGGGGATGATCCCGTACCTGAAAAATTAACCCATATTAACCACCAACACGAGAAATAAGAGCTGTTATGGAATCGCAACGCACGTTTTTATTCATCGGCTTGATGCTTGTATCGTTTTTATTGTTCCAAGAGTGGAATAATGACTACAACGCACCAAAAGTCGATCCTAGTGCCAACACACAAACACTACAAACAAATTCCCCTGACTCAGATGATTATGTTCCATCATCAACTGACGGTGAATTACCAACTGCAGCAACAACCGCGAAACGTTCGGTTATTGAAATTACCACTGACGTTTTCAAAGTTAAAATTGACACCCGTGGTGGTGATATTGTTGAAGCCGACTTACTGCAATACGAAGATAAAAAAGATAGTGGCATACCTTATATGCTATTGGGTGTCTTAGATGGCAACCAATACTTCTCGCAAAGTGGTTTAATAGGCTTAAATGGCCCTGACGCATCAGCAGAAGGTCGCCCTGTTTATCACACTGAGCAAAAAACATTTGCTCTAACGGGTGATGACTTACGCGTTCCTTTAACGTTTACGGATAGCAAAGGTGTTACCTTTACTAAAACATATGTATTCAAAAAAGGTGAATACGATGTAGCTTTAGAGTACACAGTAAACAACACCACCGCCGAGCCAATTCAAGTACAGCTGTATACGCAAGTAAAGCGCACAGTACAAGAAAAAGGCAGCTTAGTTGATCAAACTTACTTAGGTGCGGCTTACGGCTCAAGCGATGAAAAATACGAAAAATACAGTTTTTCTGATATGGCCGACAAAAACCTTAGCATTAATACCCAAGGTGGTTATATTGCCTTTATTCAGCACTACTTTGTAAGTGCGTGGGTGCCTTCGCAAGAACAGCAAAATACCCTTTACAGCTTAATAGCTAAGGGCAACGCAGCAATTATTGGTGCTAAAGGTGAGCCGGTAAATGTACAAGCTAACCAGCAAGCAACGCTTGGTGCTACTTACTACATGGGCCCGAAAGAGTCTGACAAACTAGCTGCACTTCACCCGAACTTAGATTTAACTGTAGATTACGGCTGGTTATGGTTTATCTCTCAGCCTTTATTTGTGCTATTGAAGTGGTTACACGGCATTTTAGGTAACTGGGGTGTAGCAATTATTGCCATCACTATTATCATTAAATCACTAATGTACCCACTGACTAAAGCGCAATATACGTCAATGGCGAAAATGCGTGCCCTACAACCTAAAATGGCTGCACTAAAAGAAAAGTATGGCGATGACCGTCAAAAATTCGGTCAAGCGACTATGGAAATGTACCGCAAAGAGAAAGTAAACCCTATGGGTGGCTGCTTACCTATTTTGCTACAAATGCCAATCTTCTTAGCCTTATTCTACGTATTCTTAGAATCAACAGAACTGCGTCATGCTGAGTTTGTATTATGGTTAACTGACTTATCAGCAATGGACCCATACTACGTATTACCCGTTTTATTTGGTGTAAGTATGTTTGTGACGCAAAAGCTACAACCAATGACGGTTCAAGATCCAATGCAACAAAAGATGATGACCTTTATGCCGGTTATCTTCTCTGTGTTCTTCCTTTGGTTCCCATCTGGCCTAGTACTTTACTGGTTAGTGTCTAACCTGATTTCAATCGCGCAAATGCTGATCATTTACCGCGGTATGGAAAAGAAAGGAATAAAAGTTAGGGGCTGATAGCTCTTTTACTTAGAAAAAGGCGGCTTCGGTCGCCTTTTTTATTGCCTGTTTTTAGCCGCAGCTATTCGCTACAAATAACTGCATAGGTTACAATACGCACATATCGTTATTCATAAAGTTGGTAAATTACTAGCATGATCAATCAAGATACAATTGCAGCACAAGCAACCGCCCCTGGTCGTGGTGGCGTTGGTATTATTCGCGTTTCTGGCAATTTAGTAAAAACCGTTGCCGAGCAGATTATTGGTCGCTGCCCTAAAGTGCGCTACGCCGATTACGTGCCATTTAACAATCTTGCTGGCGAGCAACTTGATCAAGGTATCGCTATTTATTTTGCCGGGCCTAACTCATTTACTGGCGAAGACGTACTTGAACTACAAGGTCATGGTGGCCCTGTTGTACTGGATATGCTACTTAAAGAAATTAGCCAGATTGAAGGCGTACGATTAGCCAAGCCAGGTGAGTTTTCTGAGCGCGCCTTTATGAACGACAAAATGGACTTAACCCAAGCAGAGGCCATTGCCGACTTAATTAATGCAACGAGTGAACAAGCCGCTAAAAGTGCCTTACAATCACTGCAGGGTGAGTTTTCAAAGCATATTGATACCTTAGTCGAAAAAGTCATTCACTTGCGTATGTACGTTGAAGCGGCCATTGATTTTCCTGATGAAGAAATCGATTTTCTATCCGACGGTAAAGTCGCTGGTGACCTAAATACCATTATTGAACAACTTAATAATGTCACTAACCAAGCTAAGCAAGGCAGCATCATGCGTGAAGGTATGCGTGTGGTGATTGCAGGCCGCCCTAACGCAGGTAAATCGAGTTTACTAAACGCTCTTGCAGGAAGAGAAGCCGCCATCGTAACCGAAATTGCCGGCACCACTCGTGATGTACTACGAGAACATATTCATATTGATGGTATGCCACTACATATTATCGACACTGCAGGCCTTCGTGAAAGCCCAGACCGAGTTGAGCAAATCGGCATTGAGCGGGCGTGGGATGAAATAAACCAAGCTGATCGCGTACTATTTATGCTTGATGGCACTGATACCAAAGACACCGACCCGCACGCTATTTGGCCAGAGTTTATGGCCAAGCTTCCGCAAGGTATGGGGGTCACTGTGATCCGTAATAAAGCCGATTTATCGGGCGACGAAGTTGGTATGAGCGAAAACCAGCAATATCCAGTGATCAGCTTAAGTGCTAAAAATGCTGATGGTATAGAGTTAGTTCGTACTCACTTAAAGGCATGTATAGGGTTTCAAGGCGCAACCGAAGGCGGTTTTATGGCTCGTCGTCGTCACTTAGATGCACTCGATAGCGCAGCTCATCATTTACAAACAGGTAAAGACCAATTAGAGATGCATATCGCTGGAGAGATCCTTGCTGAAGAACTACGTTTAACGCAAAACTACTTAAACGAAATCACCGGCGAATTTACCTCTGACGATCTACTAGGCAAAATATTTAGCTCATTCTGTATCGGTAAATAATAATTTTTCATAATAAGGCGCAACCTCCCCGCGCCTTTTGTCCTCATCATTATGACTCAAACTGGCTTTTCCGTCCCTTTATCAATACAATTAAGCACCTTTAAAAACTGGTTATAATTCACACTTTGCTATTTCTATCCTCTTGACCTATCCACTAAACTCGTGAATAGTAAGCTATAGAGATATATCAGTATTTTCCATGAATATTCTAGAAAACGAACTAAACTTATAGCACCAATTGTGATGCAGTAACTTAGTTAAAGCACTTAAGAAAATAACTGACTCATTAAAAAATAAATACTGCTGCGAAACATTATTAAATTGCGACTCTTTACAGGATTAAGGTTTCACCAATGGATATAGCAAAACAAGATATAGCTGCCATCGTTCAAATTTCAGGCCAAATATGGGTAATCACAAACTCCGGACAATGGATACCAGCGCAAGAGGTAACAAGCTCCCTTGCTAACATTGAAGTCATCACCTTAACTGCAGAGCAAATAGATTTAAATGCAGAGCAGCCCCAAGTATTTGTAAACGGTCAATGGTTAACTCTCCCCTCACAAGTCATCACTTCCATAACAACAATAAACGAAAACAACCAACCGCCAACCGCCAACCGAGCCACAATCAAGCAATCAACAAAGCGCCAATGAAGGGCAACAAGGTAATAACTTCTTTTACCAGTTTATTCAACGAAGTGCTGAATCAACGGTACCGGAATCGGGCTTTGATACGACTGGCGACATTGATAGCGAAGAGGAAAACATCGTATTAACTGGCGCATCCGGTGAAGACAATGGTGTTTTATTACCTGAGCTATCAATTACTATTGCTGATGGCGGCGATGAATGGGTCAATCAATTTGAAACCCCTAGCACTGATTTATTTGGTGAAGCCCTGTACACCAGTGACGGCCAGAGCTTAACAATCACACTCACTGATATTAATGGGAAAACACTCTCTTTTACTACCACGGCACAAAATCAAGCTTGGCAAATTAACGATATTGATTTAAGTGCATTTGCCGAAGGGCAAATTGTTGCTGATATCCAGCTTACCACTCCCCTAAATAATGCCGATATTAGTGCGCAAGATACGAGTGTTAAAGATACCCTTGCTGAAATCAGCTTATCTGTACAAAAAATAGAAAAAACCGCAGATAACGTATTAATTGTGTCTTTTTCTGGTGATGTAACCAATATTCAAGATGGTCAAACTGTTACTGTTCAGCTGTTTTTCCCCGATGGCACCCTAATAACCAGCGCAGAAACAACCGTAATTAATGGTCAATGGAGTCTGGAAAATATCAGCACAGCCCCACTACTTGATGGTAATTATTTAGTAACTGTTGCTAGTAATGACTTAGCAGGTAACCCTGCAACAGCTGAACGCTTTGTATTTAAAGACACTTTGGCAGAGATCACTGTTAATGTCTTGGAGAACTGTAGTACCGAAGGTGAAACCTATGATGTTGTTGGTACAGTCAACGATGTAGAAGATGGCAATGTTGTTACCCTTGTTTTAACCGATAGCAATGGCACAAGTAAAACATTTCAAGCTACAGTGCAAAACGGCGCATATGCTTTAATCGATGCGGATATGACTGGCTTAGCTGATGGCCCTATCAGTGTTACAGCAACTGTGAGTGACTTTTCAGATAACCAAGCAACTGCCAACACTGATTTTATTTATGATTCGCTAGCACTATTAACAATTAATATTAACGATACCGATGATAACGTTATTAATGCCGCTGAAGATAACAACGTATCAATTTCTGGCACGGCGGTCGGTATTGAAGACGGTCAAACTGTATTTATTACCCTAACTGACATTAATGGCAATACTATCGAACTTAGTGCAATAGTCAGTAATGAAGCATGGCAGCTTAATAATGTAGATATTTCAAGTTTGGATAACGGCACCATCACAGCGACCGCCAATAGCACCGATTTAAATTGTAACCCAGCGAATGCAACAGACACTGCCGAACACGATAAACTAGCTGAAATCACTGTCAACACCACAACAACGGCCTCAAGCAACGGCCTACTCTATAACTTTAACGGCAGCGTTGTTGATATTGAAGATGGCAATGCGGTGACAGTCACCATTACTGATAGAAATGGTCAAAACCAAGTATTAAACGCTGTAATTGTCAATGGCAGCTATAGTATACAGGGCATTGCACTGACGCTTGCAGATGGTCCACTTACAATCACTGTAAATGCGCAAGATGACGCAGGAAACCCAGCCACAGCTAATCAGCAAGTTGATTATGATAACAGCGCCGCTATCACGGTCAACATTGAGACCGGTGATGATGCCGTTGTAAACTTAGTAGAATCAACTAACCGCACTTTATTTGGTGATGTGGTAGACGTTGAAGATGGTCAACTAGTCACAATTACAGTAACCGACGATAACGGCATTAGTGTTACTTTTACTACGCAAGTAAATAGCGGTAGCTGGCAGGTCGATAACGCTGATTTATCAACACTTGCAGATGGCACATTAACTATTACTAGCAGCGTAACTGATTTAAGCAATAACACCGCGCAAGCAAGCACTACAACCACAAAAGATACACAAGCAACTGTTACCATACAAATCGAAACTGGTAGTGATGAGTTACTTAATAAAGATGAAATTCTCGCCACAAGCATTACAGGTACCGCGACCGCTATTGAAGACGGTCAATTTGTTTTGGTCACTATCACAGACAGTGAAAATAACCAATTAAGCTTCAGAGCAGAAATAATCAATGGCAGTTGGTCACTGGCTGACTTAGATCTAAGTAGCTTAGCTGAAGGCCCTATTAATGCTGTTGCAACTGTTAGCGATTTAGCTGGTAACCCTGCAACCGCAAGCGATATGGCTTTTAAAGATACACAGTCAAACATCACTGTTGAAGTCGCAGAGCAATGCCATGACGGCGTTGAGATAATCGATTTATTTGGTACTGTTGAGAACGTTGAGGATGGTGCACCGGTGGTGCTAATCATCACAGATAGTGAAGGCAATACCCTACGTTTTGATACTACTAGCAATAACGGCGCTTGGGCTTATACAGATGCCGATTTAACTGGTTTAGTCGATGGTGATTTAAATATTCGTGCATACACCACAGATCTAAGTGGTAACATTGTTTCAACCGATATTAGCTTTGTAAAAGACACAGTAGCGCAAATTACCATAGACGTAGATACAGGCGAAGACGCGGTAATCAA
Source organism: Pseudoalteromonas sp. (assembly GCF_036960685.1). Taxonomy (GTDB): domain Bacteria; phylum Pseudomonadota; class Gammaproteobacteria; order Enterobacterales; family Alteromonadaceae; genus Pseudoalteromonas. The sequence goes on from NZ_JBALXK010000016.1 coordinate 51,328, forward strand.
TAGCGCAGAAACCCCTGCTACAACCATTTCTGGTACTGTTACCAATGTTGAAGATGGGCAAATAGTCACAGTTTCAGTAAAAGATGTAAACGGTAAAGTGATTACCTTTACTGCCACTGTGATGGCGGGCGAATGGCTGGTTGCCGATGCCGATTTAAGCATTTTAGCGCAAGGACAACTTACCTTCTCAGCTAAAGTTGAAGATTTAAGCTGTAATACTGCCACTGCAACCGCGGAACATATAAAAGATACCCTCGCGGAAGTAACAATTATTGTTGAATCAAATGGCGATAACTTAATCAACAGCAATGAAGTCAATGCCGTTACGCTTTATGGTGAGGCCACCCATATTGAAGATGGTCAATTAGTCACGATTACCGTTACTGACTCAACCGGTAACAGCCAACAATATACCACCACAGTGATGGATCAGCAGTGGCAATTGGCAGATCTTGATTTTACCAGTTTTGCCGAAGGTAACTTAGACTTTACCGTAACGGCTAGTGACCTAGCTGGTAACTCAGCCAGCAATACAACTGATGTATTTAAAGACACTTTATCCACGATTTCGATGCAAATCAAAACCAATGGCGATGACATTCTTAACGAGTTAGAAGTAAATCCGGCGACCTTTGGTGGTGTAGCTAACGACATTGAAACCGGTCAAGCGGTTGAGATCACCGTTACCGATAGCCAAGGTACTAGGTTGACCTTTAATACTGTGGTACGTAACGGCTTCTTTATAGTGGAAGATGGTGACCTATCCGGCCTTGCCGATGGCGATTTAACTTTCACTGCCAATACCATTGATAGAAATGGTAATCCTGCAACTGCCACCTCCACCATAGTAAAAAACACCGCACCGGTGGAAATCACCATTGATATCGACACGATTCAAGATAATGTGATCAACGATATTGAATCTCCGACTGTTGATATTACCGGGACTACCGTCAATGTTGAAGATGGTGCCACTGTTACTGTGGTACTAACCGATGCCAATGGCGATAGTTTAACCTTTACTACCCAAGTATTTAATAACCAATGGCGCCTCGATAATATTGATACCCGGTTTTTAATTGATGGTAGTATCAATGGCACCGCTACTGTTACCAATAGCGTGGGCAACTCAGGCTCTGCGCAAGAAATAGTAAGTAAAGATGTAGTCGCAAACATCAGCTTGATGCTTAACGATGCCGACCAAGTAATCAACCAAATCGAAACTAAACAAAACAACTTCTCAGGCGTTGTTAGCAATGTTGAAGACGGGCAAACCGTTACGCTCACTTTAACCGATAAAAACGGTCAAACAGTGACAGCAACGACCATAGTGGTAAATGGTACATGGACACTTGGTGATGTTAATTTAGCAGCTCTTGCTGATGGTGAGATCACGGCAAGCGTAGCGGTCTCTGACGTGGCCGAAAATCCAGCGAATAACAGCATCACTTTTACTAAAGACACCACAGCGACGATATCTATTACTGTTGAAGATGCAGACCAAATAATTAATGCTGCAGAACAAAGTGCGGTGAGTGTATCCGGCGTCGTAAATGGCATTGAAGATGGCCAAACGGTCACAATCTCTGTTACTGATAGTCGTGGCACAACTCGAACAAATGACTCTCTCACTATCGTTGATGGTAAATGGTCACTGAGTGATGTGGATATTAACGACCTCGCTGAAGGCGACTTAGTGGTCACCGTAACCAGTACTGATGTGGCTGGTAATGTAGCAACCACCACAGTGACCGTAGTAAAAGACACTTTAGCAAGTGTAACGATTAATGTGGCTGATGGCGGCGATAATTCACTAAATGCCGCAGAAGTCGACGACGTTGCTATTTCCGGTCTGGCACTTAATGTTGATGATGGCCAAACGGTGACTATTTTAGTGACCGATTCCGCAGGTAAAACTCAAGAATACTTTGCGAGCGTTACTGCCGGTGCTTGGTCGTTAACAAATACTGATCTATCTGGCTTTGCTGAAGGTATTTTAACGTTTACAGCTAACGTAGCAGACGTTGCAGGCAACCCAGCAACCGCTAACACCACTGTTTTCAAAGACACTCTTTCGACTATTTCTATTCAAGTGGGTACTAATGGCGATGGTATTCTCAATAGTGAAGAGGTTGTCACTACCACCTTTGGTGGCACTGCGAGTGACATCGAAGACGGTCAAGTTATCACAGTTACAGTAACTGATAGCGCCAATACCACACTGACTTTTACCACCACAGTGCGTAATGGCTATTACCTAATTGAAAATGAAGATTTAAGTACGCTTGTTGATGGCGAGCTGACCTTTACCGCCGAAGGACTTGATAGAAACGGCAACCCTGCTACAGCAACCACTGACGTCATAAAAAACACAGCGGCTGTTGAGATCACCATTGATATTGACACCATTCAAGATAACACCATCAATGCCGCCGAAGCGCCTAAAGTCGATGTATCAGGTACCGTCAGTAATGTTGAAGATGGCCAAACTGTCACGGTGACACTCACTGATGGCACCAACACCATCACCCGTACTGCCATCGTTAATGGTGGTGTGTGGACGATTAATGATATTGATACCCGTATTTTAAAAGACGGCGATATTACCGGCACGGCAACCGTAACTAACCAAGCAGGTAACTCGGGCAGTAACCAAGAAGTCGTGCAAAAAGACGTAGTCGCTGATATTAACGTGACATTCAATGACGTTGACCAGATTTTAAATAGTACAGAAAGCAGCACAAATAGCTTCTCTGGTAGCGTCACTAATGTCGAAGATGGGCAAACCGTTACCCTTACCTTCACGGACATCAATGGCAACACCAAACAAGTAACGACTACCGTAACCAGTGGCCTATGGGCGATTGATAATGTTGATTTAACAGGCCTTGCCGATGGCCAAATTAGCGCCACTGTGTCGGTCAACGATGTTGCTGAAAACCCCGCCACAGATAACGTCACCTTTACTAAAGACACCGTCGCCACTATTACCGTCAACGTGCTGGATAGCGACCAAGTTATTAATAACGCTGAGCAAAGTTCAGTGGATTTATCAGGCACCGTAAGCGGTATTGAAGAAGGCCAAACAGTCACTATCACGGTCACAGACAGCCAAAACCGCAGCCTTGAATTTACCACCACTGTTGTCAATGGTGCCTGGACCCTGAATAACCTTGATTTAACTGTGTTTGCACAAGGTGAACTCACCGTCGATGCCAGCAGCACCGATGTCGCAGGAAATACGGCAACAAATACCACAACAGTGCTAAAAGACACCCAAGCAAGCCTCACCATCAGTGTCGATGATGGCGGCGATAACTCAATCAACGCCCGTGAAGTCAGCGCAGTACTGGTTAATGGAACCGCTACTAATATTGAAAATGGTCAAACGGTGACCATCGTCATCACCGATGTAAATGGCGTAAACCAACAATACACCACCACTATCGCTAATGGTACTTGGAGCTTAGGTGAGCTTGACCTATCAAGCTTTGCAGAAGGCGAGTTGAGCTTTACGGTCACCGCCAGCGATGTTGCAGGTAACCCTGCCGATGCTGACACGCAAACATTTAAAGACACGTTATCGACTATTTCGATGCAAATACAAACCAATGGCGACGGTATTTTAAATAGCATCGAAGTTAACCCTGCAACGTTTGGTGGGGTTGCCAACGACATTGAAGACGGCCAACCGGTTGAAATTATTGTCCGTGATGAAGCCGGTAACCGCTTAATTTTTAATACCACAGTGCAAAATGGTTTCTTTATAATTGAAGATGGCGATTTATCGAGTTTACTGGATGGCGACCTAACCTTCACTGCAACCAGTATTGATAGCTTTGGTAACCCTGCTGTTGCTACAAACACTGTAACAAAAGACACTGCCGCAGTTGAAATAACCGTCGAGATTGACACCGTACAAGATGACACCATCAATGCAGCTGAAGCACCCACCGTGCGTATTAGTGGCACCACCGATGCCGAAAACGGCCAAGTAGTGACGGTGTTATTAACCGATACTGCCGGTAATACAATTACCCTCACCACCACCGTAATTAACGGCAAGTGGATACTAGAAAACGTCGACACACGCTTCTTAGTTGATGGCGATATCACCGCAGTGGCCAGTGTGGAAAACCGCGCAGGTAATGCCGGTGACGCAACCGACACCGTACTAAAAGATGTGCTGGCTGAAATCACTCTGCAACTGGACGATGCTGACCAAGTTATTAATGAAAACGAAGTCACGGTTAATAGCTTCTCAGGTACTGTGACTGATGTGGAAGATGGTCAAACAATCACACTGCTGTTTCTTGATAAAAATGGTAATAGCACCAGCGCGACAACAACCGTTGTAGCAGGCGCTTGGACACTGGAAAATGTCGATTTATCAAACCTTGTTGATGGTCAAATTACTGCACAAGCCCGTGTCAGTGATCAACCTGAGAACTCTGCAAGCAGCACGATTACCTTCTTAAAAGACACCACCGCAGAGATCACGGTCAGCGTGAATGATGTTGATCAATTGATCAACTCCGCGGAGCAAACAACCGTGTCGCTATCAGGCTCTGTTACTGGCATTGAAAACGGCCAAACAGTAACCATTACACTTACCGATAATACAGGGCGTGAGCAACAACTTACTACAACGATAGTCAACGGCAATTGGACGCTAACAGGTATTGATATCAGCACCTTTGCACAAGGTGAATTCACCGTTACCGCCAGCGCCCAAGATAATGCAGGTAACAGTGCCAATGGCAGTACGACGGCGATAAAAGACACTCAAGCCCTTGTCACCATTGAGGTAGACAGCGGCAGCGATGATTTACTTAACGCCGCTGAAGTCGGCAGTGTCGATTTAGCTGGTGATGCAATTTATATCGAAGATGGTCAAACAGTAACGGTGACCATCACTGATAGCGAGGGTAAAACGCAAACACTGACCACCACAGTCATGGACGAGCGCTGGATGATTGAAGGCGTCGATATGAGCGGCTTTGCTGAAGGCCCGCTTGATTTTACGGTTACAGCAACGGATATTGCTGGTAATACCGCAACCAACACAGATCAAGTATTTAAAGACACGTTATCCACCGTTTCGATGCAAATCAAAACCAATGGTGATAACATTCTTAACGAGTTAGAAGTCAATCCAGCCACCTTTGGTGGTGTAGCTAACGACATTGAAACCGGTCAAGCGGTTGAGATCACCGTCACCGATAGCCAAGGCACTACGCTGATCTTTAATACTGTGGTACGTAACGGCTTCTTCATTGTGGAAGATGGCGATCTATCAGGCCTTGCCGATGGAGACTTAACTTTTACCGCCAACACCATTGATAGAAATGGCAATCCAGCAACTGCCACTACTACCGTCGTGAAAAACACTGCACCGGTGGAGATCACCATTGATATCGACACCATTCAAGATAATGTGATCAACGATGTAGAATCACCGCAGGTTGATATTACCGGGACTACCGTCAATGTTGAAGATGGTGCCACTGTTACTGTGGTATTAACCGATGCCAATGGCACCACACTGACCTTTACTACAACCGTGGCCAACAATGCATGGCGTTTAGATAACGTTGATACTTCGAGCTTATTAGATGGCACAGTAACAGGTACCGCCAGCGTCACTAATAACGTAGGTAATAGTGGCTCAGCGCAAGAAATCGTCAGCAAAGATGTCGTTGCCAATATCACCGTACAATTAAATGACAATGATCAGGTAATCAACCAAACCGAGAGCCTAGAAAACAACTTCTCGGGAACAGTTACAGATGTTGAAGACGGCCAAACAGTCACTCTCACGTTAACTGATAAAAATGGTGCAATCGTTACAGCAACAACCTTGGTTGTTAACGGTCTATGGACGCTGGGAGATGTGGACTTATCATCCCTTGCTGATGGTGAGATCACGGCAAGCGTGGCAGTCTCTGACGTGGCTGAAAATCCAGCCAATAACAGCATCACCTTTACTAAAGACACCACAGCGACCATCACTATTAGCATCGATGATAGCGATCAGGTAATTAATAGCAACGAACAGACAGCAGTGAATCTAGGTGGCGTGGCAACAGGGATTGAAGCCGGACAAACGGTAATAATTTCGGTGACCGACAGCAATGGATTTACTCGAACGGGTGAAACAACACTGATTAATGGTGCTTGGTCGCTTAGTGATGTAGATATCACCGACTTGGCCGAAGGCGATTTAGTCGTCACCGTTACCAGCACTGATGTAGCGGGCAACCAAGCCAGCGCCACCACAACGGTTGTTAAAGATACTCTCGCCTCATTAACTATAGATGTCGCGGATGGAGGTGACAGCTCGCTCAATGCGTTAGAAGTTGGCGCCGTTGATTTCTTTGGCCAAGCTAAAAACATAAACGACGGGCAAACGGTTACTGTGGTGATCACCGACAGTAACGGGATTTCACTAAGCTATGGTGTGCAAGTAGCCAACCAAGCCTGGTCCTTAGACGATATAGATGTATCAAGCCTTGCTGAAGGGCCGCTAACACTCACCGTTTCAGGCACTGATGCTGCAGGCAATGTAGCCAACGCTTCAAGTAGTGTGTTTAAAGACACTCTGTCGGCACTAGGGATTCAAGTTGGTAGCAATGGCGATGGCATACTTAATAGCGCTGAAGTTGACACTGTGACGTTTGGTGGATCAGCTAACGATATTGAAACGGGTCAAATAGTTACGGTAACCGTCACTGATGAAAATAACCAAACATTAAGCTTTACAGCCCCAGTACAAAACGGTTTTTACATCATAAATGAGCAAGACTTAAGTAGCCTTGCCGATGGTACGCTTACCTTCACTGCAACAGCAACGGATCAAAACGGAAACCCTGCCACTAGCACCACTACCGTGATAAAAAACACCGCGCCAGTAGAGATCACCATTGATATCGACACCATTCAAGATAACATTATTAATGATGCAGAGTCACCGATGGTAGATATCACTGGCACCGTCAGTAATGTTGAAGATGGCCAAACCGTTACTGTGGTACTTAGTGATTCAGCGGGAAATAGCATTACCCGCACAGCCACTATTAATGGCGGCGTATGGGCAATTAATAATGTTGACACTCAACAATTAGTTGATGGCGATATTACCGGCACGGCAACCGTTACTAACCAAGCAGGCAACTCAGGCAGTAACCAAGAAGTCGTACAAAAAGACGTAATCGCTGATATTAACGTGACATTCAATGACGTTGACCAGATTTTAAATAGCGCAGAAAGCAGCGCAAATAGCTTCTCTGGTAGCGTCACTAATGTCGAAGATGGGCAAACCGTTACCCTTATCTTCACTGATATTAATGGCAACACAAGCCAAGTAACAACCACGGTTAGCGGCGGCTTGTGGGCGGTTGATAATGTAGATTTAACAAACCTAGCTGATGGCCAAATATCAGCGACTGTCAGTATCAGCGATGTCGCGGAAAACCCCGCGACTGATAGCGTCAGCTTTACTAAAGACACCGTCGCTACAATCACCGTGAACGTGATTGATAGCGACCAAGTTATCAATAACGCTGAGCAAAGCGCAGTGGATTTATCAGGCACCGTAAGCGGTATTGAAGAAGGCCAAACAGTCACTATCACGGTCACAGACAGCCAAAACCGCAGCCTTGAATTTACCACCACTGTTGTCAATGGTGCCTGGACCCTGAATAACCTTGATTTAACTGTGTTTGCACAAGGTGAACTCACCGTCGATGCCAGCAGCACCGATGTCGCAGGCAATACGGCAACCAATACCACCACCGTGGTAAAAGACACCCAAGCAAGCCTTACCATCAGTGTCGATGATGGCGGCGATAACTCAATCAATGCTCGTGAAGTCGGTGCGGTTCTGGTCAATGGCACCGCCACTAATATTGAAGATGGTCAAACAATGACCATCATCATCACCGATGTAAATGGCGTTAATCAGCAATACACCACCACTGTCGCCAATGGCGCATGGAGTTTAGGGGAGCTTGACCTCACAAGCTTTGCAGAAGGTGAGCTAAGCTTTACTGTCAGCGCCAGCGATGCAGCAGGTAACCCAGCCAACGCAGACACGCAAACATTTAAAGACACGTTATCCACTATTTCGATGCAGATACAAACCAATGGCGACGGTATTTTAAATAGCATCGAAGTTAATCCCGCTACGTTTGGTGGGGTTGCCAATGACATTGAAGACGGCCAACCGGTTGAAATTATTGTCCGTGATGAAGCCGGTAACCGCTTAATTTTTAATACCACAGTGCAAAATGGTTTCTTTATTATTGAAGATGGCGATTTATCGAGTTTACTGGATGGCGATCTAACCTTCACTGCAACCAGTATTGATAGCTTTGGTAACCCTGCTGTTGCTACAAACACGGTATCTAAAGACACTCAACCACCAGCAATCACGGTTGAGATTGATACCGTACAAGATGACACCATCAATGCCGCTGAAGCACCCACCGTACGAATTAGTGGCACCACCGACGCTGAAAACGGTCAAATTGTAACGGTCGTCGTTACTGATTCTCAAGGAACCTCCATTGAGCTAACAGCGGTCGTTGAAAATGGCCAATGGCTAATTGAAAACTTCGATTCACGCTTTTTAGTCGATGGTGAAATTACCGCAGTTGCCAGTGTGGAAAATCGTGCTGGCAATGGTAATCAAGCAACCGATACGGCACAAAAAGATGTCGTAGCAAGGATCACCATAGCGCTAAGCGATACAGATCTAGCAGATCAAGTTATCAATGAGAATGAAGTCACCGCCAACAATAACTTTTCTGGCACCGTGACGGATGTACAAGATGGTCAAACAGTGACGCTGTATTTTGTAGACAGAAACGGTAACACCGCAACCGCAACAACCACGGTGATTGCTGGCGCTTGGAGTATCGATAACGTTGATTTGAGCAACTTAGTTGACGGTAAAATTCAAGTACAAGCCGAAGTGGCAGATCAGGCGGAAAACCCAGCCTCTAATACACTTATATTCAATAAAGATACGCTGGCAATCATCGCCGCTACCACACTTGATCTTGATGGGGTTATAAATGAAAGCGAACAAAATAGTGTCGATTTAGGTGGTGCAGTACTGGGGATCCAAAATGGCCAAACAGTCACTGTAACCGTATCAGATGGTAGTAATACACAAACATTTACCACCACAGTGGTCGATGGCTATTGGTCTGTCGAGAACGTTGATTTTTCAGGCTTTGCTGAAGGAAATATCGATATTACAGCAACTGCCCAAGACATCGCTGGGAATAATGCCACTGATACGACGACTATTATAAAAGATACACAGGCAAGTATAACTATTGAAGTCGATACCAATGCTGATTTCACTGACAATGTAATCAACGCCGCAGAAGCGCCTGCGACACGTATTTTTGGTACTGTTAATAATGTCGAAGATGGCCGCTTAGTGACCATCACCATTACAGATGAAAATGGTAAAGAGCTGACCTTTACCGCCATGGTCACCGCAGGTCTTTGGGAAATAACGCAAGATCTAACCGGCTTAGTTGATGGCGAATTAAGTTATACCGCGACCGTAAGTGACATAGCAGGCAATCCAGCCGATGCAAGCACCACCACAGGTAAAGATACCTTAGCTGCGATTAATGTAGAGATAATCTCTGGTGGCGATAACTACCTTGTTGCTGATGAATTAGGTCAATTAGTGCTACAAGGTAATGTTACTAATATAGAAGTTGGCCAAACTGTTACTTTAACTTTGGTAGGTGCAAATAATGAAACCATCACAGTAACAGCACTAGTAGAAAACGATTTATCATTCCAAACCACGGTTGATTTATCAACCTGGAGTGATGGAAGTATTACAGTTACAGCACAAGCATCAGATTTAGCAGGAAATGATGTTACTGACTCCGATGATGCAACCATAGACACCACGGTAAATATTGATATTGATACCGGTGATGGTTTTGATTTAGAGGCTTTCCGCTCTGGTGAACTAACCTCAATTAATGGGAGCACCGACGCCGAAAGTGGCCAACTAGTGACTATTGCAATTTTTGATGGCGGGCAAACTCTTTACTTTACTGGTAGTGTGGGAAGTAACGGGACTTGGCAGGTCAATAATATCAATGTCAGTACCTTGAATAATGCAACTGCATGGGAGTTAACCGCCACCGTTACTGATATAGCAGGTAATACAGCTACCGATGACATGCCAACACTGGATGTCGTACGTGGCCAAGAGCTTTATGAGTATATTTTAGATGTATCAGCTTCAACATCAGATACCAGTGCGTTAAATATCAGCAATGCAGATTTAGCCTTTGCCAACGTACAAGACGCACTTGCAGCCCTGACCTATGAAGGTGGTAATGCGGTCAGAATTGAAGTAGCAGCAGATGGCCAATCTCTTAATGTGATCCGTGAAGATGGTAATAACACCATTGCAATGACAATTGAGCTTATTCCAAATGCGGTACGGATCACCCAATTCCAGCCTTTCGATCAACCTATAGGTAATACACTAACAACGTCAGTGATAATAGAAGCATTACAAACTGATGATGATGGTACCTCAGAGCTTGTACTATTGCCTACCTACATTACTATCAATGATACACCCCCTTTTGCTCGTGATGATAACTATGACGTTATAGAAGATACCGTAAGTTCAGGCAGTGTATTAGGTAATGATTACACCATTGAAGGACCCTTAGTTGTCACCCAGATTGAAGTTGCAGGACAAACTTATACTGTCACTGCAAACACACCCGCAACGGTCACATTGAGCTACGGCGAACTTATTGTTAATAGCAACGGCACTTGGCAATTTACCGCGAACGATAACTTAGACCATACCCTGCCACAAAGCTTTAGTTTTGATTACACAGTTTCAGATATAGACGGTACTTTAGACGGCGCAACTGCCACTATTAATATTTTAGATGGTAATGCAGGCTATGTAGATAATCAAAACTTAGACCTTACTGAACCTGATTATGACCAAGTTTTAAATAGAGATATAAACTTTACCGTTCACTCTGGCTCCGACACATTATTAGCTGACTCAATAGCCTTTAGTGATACAACATTAGCTCGCTTAAATGCGTTAAACCTAAGCAGCGATGGCAACACGCTAACGTTTACTCTATCTGATGATGGTAAAATCCTGACAGCAACTGCAGGTGGAAATACCATTATTACGATCAACCTAACGGCAGTAAATAATGGTGATGATTTATCAGCAACGGCAGTATATCAACAGCAAGGTCCTATCGATCATGAAGTGTCGGAACAGCTACAGCTTGTATTGACCATTACTGCTGAGGATTTAGATGGAACGCAAATTTCCCAAGGCGATGCATCTATTACAATTTTTGATGGTAATGATCCACAATTTGCCGGCATTACAGCGGTCACTTTAGACGAAAATAATTTAACTCAAGGCACCCAAGTCGCAACTGGTCAGCTATCAACATTAGTTGGCTCTGATCAAATTGTTGAAGTTATCTTTTCTCCAAGCAATGAGCAACCACAGCTAACGAGTAACAGTCTCGCCATTATTTATGCTATTAGTGCCGACGGAAAAACCATTATTGGTCATACGGGTGATGTTAATGATCCTGTTTTCCAAGTTGAACTTGCCGGTGACTTTAGCAGTAGCACAGACTCATTGGCCCAAGATTATATCGTTACTCTTTATCGGGCATTGGATCAAGATGTCACAGATGCTATCAACTTAAAAATTGAAATGACCGACTTTGATGGTGATACTGTATCCGCTAACTTAGACATAACCATCATTGATGATGAGTCAATTGACGGCGATACACCAATACTTAATGTAACTGAATTACCTAAAGATAATAGTAGTTATACTAATTCAGATAACGGTGAAATCACTATCGTGGCCGGTAATGATGCTATTGTTGCCATTGGCTACCAGTTTAATAGCGGTGCTGCCGTACTCGATAGCCAAGGTAATGCACTGACCCAAAATGGCCAAGCCATCTCTTGGATAAACTTAGGTAATGGCAAAGCACAAGGTCAATTACCTGATGGAACCGTTGTGTTTGAAGTAACGTTACCATCAAGCTTAACTATTGATGCAGGGCAAACAACCAGCGCGGCCATAAATTTTGAATTATTTGGCGCCATCGATCATTTAGCAGCGCAAGATACACAACTCAGCCTGATTGTACCGGTGGCTATTATTGATGCCGATAATACTTCAATATTAAATGAAGTAACCGTAAACGTGGATGATGGTTTAGCCCCAGAAATTGTCACTCCGGGGATACCAAATAGTATTGTTGATGAATTTGACCTAAACAGTAATGACTCAATATCCACAACAGGCAGCTTTACTCTGGCCACAGGCAGTGATGCTATTGTTGCAGTCGCGCTAGCAGATGGATTTACGCTTACTGGCATTTCCAAAAATGGCAATACAGTCAGTTTATCTGAAACTGCCAATGACAATGGTTGGTATATAGCAACAGCTGATAATAGCGAAGTATTTAGAATCCGCTTCTTCGCTGATGGCACCTATGAATATAAACAAACAGCAGCACTTGATCATCAAACTGGTGACGGCACTAACCAATTAGATATTAACTTTGAGATCCAAGCTATCGATGCTGATGGTGATAAATCAGCGACTCAAAGCTTAACAGTCTCTGTAAAAGATGATATCCCTGTCGCAATTGATACAGATTTAACTTTCTCTGAAGGCGATAGCTTAACGGCCGATCTATTAGATGGTATTAAACAGGGTGCCGATGGTGCCGTAGTAACACAAGTTACTTATTTAGGTGTTAATTACAATGCAGGCGACACTATTACATTACGAAACGGGGATGAAGAGTATGGCACTTTAACCATTAACAGTGATGGCACCGTATCTATTTCTACTAACCCATTTGCTTCGGATACAAACATATTTGACGACACGATAAGTTATCAAGTTACAGATAGCGATGGCGATACAGTCACCAATAACCTTAATCTACATGTTTTAGATAGCGAAGGACGTATTGCTTTTTATCAACCAGAAGGTAATGAAGACGAAGCGATTTTAGTACAACTCGCGGCTTACCCTGGTGACCTTGATAGTGGCGATGTGATCACCGAAATCAAAATTAGCGAAGCATCTTTAAACGGCGGCGTACTGACCCTAGATGACGGTGCTGGCAATATTATAACTCTGCCAATTGTTGATGGCTTCGTAATAATTTCAGGCTCTAACATGCGCATATTAGAGCAAGAGTTGACTCTGCCTGACAACACCGTTCTACATATAGGTACAGCGTTACCTAATGGCGACTTATTATTTACACCTGCTGCTAATACTTCTGATGCAATTGCCAGTCAGCAAGTAACACTTGATGTTACTGTTGAAATCACCGATGAAAACGGCAGCCGTGAAATAAATAGCGCTCTAGATGTCACCATTAACTCTGTTGCAGACACGCCACTTTGGGATGACAATACAGAGTTTTATTACTTGGGTGAAGAAGACGGCGCGCCAATACAACTAAACCTATTAGCCAACCTTCAAGATACTGATGGCTCAGAAATAATTAGCTATCGAATTGAAAATATTGAAGATGGTTTAATTCTAAAGGTGAATGGCAATATAGTCAGTAATGGCGATATTTTATCGAGCGCAGATATAGCAACTCTAACAGCTGAAGGCAACGTAAATCTTGCCGGCTCGTTTGATTTTGATATTACCGCAATTGCCACAGAGCAAGATAATAACGATACCGCCGAACAAGTAACACAAACAGTCACCATTGATTTACAACCTGTTGCAGATATACCAGATTTGATCGTAGCAAATGTTCGCTCTAATGAAGATCAAGCTATCAATGTTAGTCAGCTTGTTGCAGGGCAACTTACTGATACGGACGGCTCTGAAACCTTGTATTATGAGTTCACAATTCCAGATGGTTGGAGTATGAATGCCCTCAATGGTGCACAGTTAACCGACTTAGGTAACGGTACTTATAGCGCAAGCAGTGAGGATATTACCGCCGGAAATATTCAACTTATTCCGCAAACCGACATAAGCTCATTTAATAATAACTTTATTATCTCTGTGGTCGCTGTGTCTTACGAGTCCGAAGTTGATGGTGTTGCAATTAAACCAGGCAGTGAATCGGCACGCAGCGAAGCAAAAGACTTAACAGTTATAGTTAAAGGGGTTATTGACCCGCCAACTGTAGACACTGGTGCCAACTGGAGTTTTGATGAACAACAGGCGCTATTAACTAACGTTGCTGAGTTTGATGAAGATGACTTGATCGCCTTAGACTTCTTAGTAAGAACATCTGATGATGATGGCTCTGAGGTTATAAACTTACTAATCTCCAACTTACCAGATGGTGTCACCATCGTCGATATCAATGGCAACCCTGTTGAACTTGAGATTATTCGAGCAGAAAATGGCAAACCCGTATATGGCGTGTCTGCGGAACAATTACAAACTCTATATCTTAAACCACAAGGTGACTTTAGCGGCAGCGGCATTAACTTCAATATTATAACTGTCACCACAGAACCTGACGGCGATGCAGGTGAGTTTACAATGGACGTAAATATAGATCTTACGCCTATCCTTGATTCTAATGAGTCAAACCTTGCCACCAGCTCAACAGGTATTGAAGATCAAGCCGCTGTACTAAATATAAACCCAACTACAGCTGATGCTGATAACAGCGAAATAATCACCGGTGCTGTGATCACCAATATCCCAAGTTCAGTGATACTTCTACTAGATGGGGTTGCCATTGAATTTAATGGTTCACTCGATTTAGCAACACTAGCTGATGGTGACTTAGCAGGCTTCTTAGCCAGTGGCCGGTTAGCAATCTTGCCACCTGAAGATGCCTCTGGTGATTTTGTGATTGATATAACTTACACAGTCATCGATACCTCAGATGCCGGTAACACCACACCAGTAGATATTGCGACCACCAGCACAGTGACTATTGCCCCTGATTTTGACAAAGAAATCGAAATTGATGGCAACCGTAGTGAGCTGGTGACCACCTCAAGCAGTATTTTAGTTAGTAATACTGGAAGCCTAGATTTAACCGGCGCAATGAACTTTAGTGAAGCGGATATTGATGGTTCAGAAACCATTGATTACATAGTTTTAATTCTGCCAGACAGCGATGGTTTCTACGTTGATTACCCAGGTGCTTTACCTGACGGTGAAGGTCGTTGGTTAATACCAACCGATGCTGGTACCACTGCATCAACTGTTGATATTGTTGATGTGTTAAGTGGCGTCACCCTAATAAGTGATAATGCGACCAACGGCCCAATAGAAATCATTGTTGCGGCAAAAGTCACAGACTTAACTGATGACGATGCGATCTTTGGCACAATCCAAGTTGAATTTACTCAAGGAGCCGCAGACTCTGCAGCAAGCCCAGTTAATCAAATCCAAGAAACCGTTATTGATGCCGAAGAAGACAGCGTAATTGACTTCAGCGGTCACTTTACCAATACATTTACCAATGACAGCAATGATCAAATTAGCTTTAGGATATTAGCATCCGATTTACCAGTAGGTGCTGTTGTCAGTGGCGCTGGTGTGGAGGTTATTCACGATGCCAGCGGTCAATCAGTCATTGAATATGTATTCCCAGCTAGCGCATTAGAGGGAATTACAATATCGACTGCAGGAACTCACTTTGCAGGCATACTCGATATACCAATTCGCGTTATCGCTGTCGACCCAATCAGTGGTGATACTGTCATTGATGATAGTCAAATAATTAGTGTCGACGTAAGTCCAATCGCTGATGGTGTTACTGTAAGTGCCAATACTACTGCAATTGAAGAAGATACCTCGCAACCATTAGGTATAACACTTAGCTTTATTGATAATGACAGCTCAGCAACTACCGGCGGTGTTGAGAGTGTGGTGATCGATACTCAAAATACGGCAAACAATTTAACTATCACCTTGCTAGATGGTGGCACATTGAATGACCCATCAGGCTTGTTCGTACTTGTTGATGGTACCAGTAATAGTTATGTATTTACTGGCAGCAATAGCAATGAACTCAACCAAGCACTTACAAACGTTAGTGTTACGCCACCACTAAATGTCTCAGGTTCTGGCGTACTACGATTAGAAATTAGTGGTCAAGTGATTGATACGGCACTGATATCGACTGGTACAGTAACTGATACTAGCAGCTTTAGTTCCACTATTTCCTTGGATATAAAACCGGTTACCGATTACGCAACATTAACGGTAGCTAATATTTTAGGTGACGAAGATACAGCAATAAAACTGACCGGGATCAGTGCTGAACTATTTGATAATGACGGCTCTGAAATAATGTACTTAAGTATTTCAGGAGTGCCAAATAATGGTGTATTAGCCATAGACAATGGTGATGGTACCTATACAGCTCTTGCAAATAATGGCACTGACGGCGGAGATTTTAGAGGTTTAGAAACTTATAACTGGAGTGTTACCCCTGAACAACTAGCTAGTGGCAATGTAGTGCTTATTCCACCACAAGATTTTAATGGTGATATTCCACTCACGCTAAAAGCTATCACTAAAGATCAAGACCCTGCTACCTACTTAAGCACCACTGCTGAGTTTGTAGTCGGTGTTCGCCCTATTGGTGATGGTGTTGATTTAGTTAGATCGCCAGATAGCGCCTACGCAGCAAATGAGGATGAAACTGTTACCATCAATTTATTAGCAATAAGTGAAGATACCAATGAAGACGAGCAAATTCAGCTTACTGTTAAAATTAACGCGGATTCAGATGCCTCAGCATTAGTTGGACTAAACGGCGCTTATATTGAAGTAGATGGCCAACAAGTATACTTTACCAGCGATGGCGCGGGTGGCTATATTGCCACTTTAGTTGTGGCTAGTAATCAACTACAAAACTTTGATTTTAACGCTGGTACTCTTGCTTGGGGCAACTTAAACATGCAAGTTGATGTTGCGAGCATAGATACCGCAACAGTCAATGGTACTGTAATGTCAGATACCAGCGACTCTAAAACAGCCAACTTTACTTTAACGCTTGAACCTGAAGTCGATGCGCCAGTCTGGCTCAGCTTTAGCGATATATCAGTAACAGACCCTGATAATATACCGCTGAACCTCAGTCTAGATTTGCAAAACCCAGCAGCAACAGAAACTGGTTACTTAACAATTAGCGGGATCCCTGATGATTTAAGTTTAAATGCAGGAAGCAAAGACGGTAATAACTGGGTCATTGACTTAGCCGATGTTGCCAACTTACAAATCATTGGCGCTGAAGCTGGCGATAACTTTACCCTGATCATGACCCCTTATGCCGAACTTAATGGCGAAACCCAAAGCGGTGCGGTACAAGAGATCTCAGTAAGCGTAGCCAGCACAGCTCAAGAAGCTAATGCAACGGGATCACTCACGATAGAACAATTACAATATATTCTCTCGCAAGAGCCAACTGACCCAATGCGCAGCGCTGACAGCGAATTAGGTACCAGTCATGACAGCGGTCAATTTGAGCAAGACTTAATGAAAATTATGGATAATATGGACTCTATCGAACCATGAATTTAACACTCACTCATGATCAAGTAGTCGAATTTGTAAGCTGTGCGAACACTGCGTTTGCACAGCGCTGCAATCGAGATCAACTCAGTGATGGACTACCTGATGGGCAGCTAGCGCCACATCATATAGAGCGTGCATTAAGCAATGGCAATATTGCTGGCACACAACAAGTCTTACAATTATCACAAATGCTGTTTCCTGCCGCTACGATTGATCAACAAGGACACCTTTGGCTGCTCGATAAACAAAATGATAAAATCATCGTGTTATTTCAAACTGCCGATCCTGAAATAACAACCGTTAAACTTGAGCAACAAACCTGGCTTGTCAGTTGGCACCTCACCATTGACCAAGTGATCGATAAGCGCAGTAGCTCTATTCACTCAAAAATTCCCCATTGGCTGCAACCTGTATTTAATGAAGTAAAACCATTTTATGGCTCATTATTACTAGGCTCGTTCACCGTGAACCTGCTTGCAGTGGTGATCCCACTATTCACTATGAATGTGTACGACCGTGTTGTGCCTAACGCCGCCCTTGATACGTTATGGGTACTCGCATTTGGCGCAATGATTGCGATCAGCTTTGATTGGTTTTTAAAGCAAGCCCGTACGCAACTAACAGACACCGCGGGGAAAGGTATTGATCTCAAAGTATCAAGCACCTTATTTAGCAAAGTCATTGGCATGCGCTTAGAGCACCGCCCACAATCAGCAGGCGCTTACGCAAAACAAGTGCAAGATTTTGACAGTGTCAGAGAGTTTTTAACCTCAGCCACTTTAGTTTCTGCTATCGATTTACCATTTACATTAATGTTTTTAGCGCTAATAGGTTGGTTAGGTGGTGCAATCGTATTGATACCGATCACCACTATGTTATTAATTGTACTTACCGGTGCATTCTTACAAGGCAGGCTCACCAACAGTGTTGAAGAAGCAGCTAAACTTAGCACTCAACGGCAAGCTTATTTAATTGAATATTTAAATCAAATTGTTGAATTAAAACAATCGCGCAGTGAAGGAAAAGCCCAGCGACTCTGGGAGCAAACGATGGCTCAAATGGCTACCTGGCAAAATAAATCTCGCCACAGTGCCAACACACTCAGCCATACAGTTGCCGCACTACAGCAAGTAACCACCATAGGTTTAATTGTTGCAGGGGTATATTTAATTCAAGCAGGCGAAGTCAGTATGGGCGCTTTAATTGCCATGGTGATGATCAGCGGCCGTGCTGGTGGCGCAATCAGTCAAATAGCGTCATTGCTGTTAAAGTATAAGCAAACAGAATCAGCCATCGAATCTGTCAAAGCAGTACTTGAACTACCGCAAGAAAATCAACAAAGTATACTTAGCAGCCACAGTGAACTAAGCGGTAATATTCGTGTTAAAAACCTCACATTTAACTACCCGGAACAAAAACTAGCGGTATTACAGCAACTCAATTTTGATATTAAAGCAGGTGAAAAAGTTGGTCTTTATGGAGCCGCAGGCTCGGGGAAATCATCTTTATTAGCGCTACTTGCAGGGCAATATCAAGCCACTCAAGGACAAATATTCTTTGATGATATTGAAATAAAGCAATGGTCACTAAAAACCTTACGTAAACACACAGGTTGGATGGCACAAAGTCCGAGTTTATTTTATGGCAGCTTATTAGAAAATATTACTGTCGGTTGCCAACAAGTCGATCCTAAAGAGCTATCAAGAGTGATCCACATGGCAGGTATTCATCATTTTATTGATCGTCTTGAAACCGGCCTTGAAAGCCAAGTTGGTGAGTTTGGCCGCTGCTTATCCGGCGGTCAGCGCCAAGCAGTTATTTTAGCGCGCGCATTACTGCAAAGCCCTAAATTGTTACTGCTGGATGAGCCTACCAGTGCAATGGATGAAATCAGTGAGCGACATATCATAAGTAGTTTAAAAAATATTACCGATACCACTATGGTGATCGCAAGCCATAAAGCCGCGGTACTTTCACTATGCGATAAGATTATTGTGATTGAGAAAGGTGAGCTCACCAGTATTCAAACTCCACAACAATTGTTTACTGGTAGTAACCGCCGCTTACGTAGCATCACAGTAAAGCCTCATGGAGCGACATCCAATGAGTAACTTAGAGATATCGCAACTTCAAGCGGCACGCCAAGCACAAAGGTTAATCCTAATCGTATTTTTAGTCTTAGTGTGTACTATCGCTTGGGCAACCTTTGCTACCTTAGACGAAGTGATTGTCGGCGAAGGTAATGTAGTACCCGCCCAAACAGTACAAACGGTAGAAAACCTCGATGGCGGCATTTTAAAACAAGTACTAGTACAAGAAGGCGAGCTAGTGCAACAAGGCCAACCCGTATTATTATTAGATGATACTCGCTTTGCCGCTGCATTTGCTGAATCTAATCAAGAACGTGACTCCTTAATAGCGAAACAACTTAGATTAACAGCTGAACTTGAAACCATCGTCATCGACCGTGATACAGTGACCGGCGTTGCAATCACAGAGGTCAACTTATCAGTAAGCGACATTCCTGCCCACATTGCAAACAGTGCCCGCAATAGCTACAGAGCGCGTTTATCGCAACTGCGTTCTTTGCTACAACAAAGCCAGCAAATGATTTTGCAACAAAGCCAAGCTATTATTGAACAACAAGCCAATATTGATTCATTAAAACAACGCCTAAAATTGATTTCCCGTGAAGTAAAACTAACTTCTGAAGGCGTTGATGATGGCGCTGTGGCGGAAATGGAGCTGGTCAAATTACAACGAGAAGAGGTGATGCTCTCTGGTGAAGTTAATCGTGCCAATGCTTTATTACAACAATTAATGGCAGCAAAAGAACAAGGTAAAGAAGAGCGAACGTCAGTTGCCCTAGACTACATTGCCAACGCGCAAAATGAATTAGATGAAGTTACTAATAACTTAGCTAAAATTAACGAAAGTAGTAAAGCGCTAGAAGACAGATTAATAAAAACCCAGATTAAATCGCCATTAACTGGCACTGTAAAAAATATCGCCTCTCGCTCAGTGGGAGGAGTTATCGAGCCTGGCCAAGTCATTATGGAAATTGTACCTTTGGACGACAAACTGATTGTCGAAACCAAAATAGCACCTAAAGATATTGGCTTTATTCGCCAAGGCATGCCTGCCATGGTGAAATTTAGCGCTTATGACTTTGTCATATACGGCGGACTAAAAGGAGAAGTTATCTATGTGAGTCCTGATGCCTCACAACTTGAAGATGGCACAACCTATTACGAAGCCCATATAAAAACCGATGGGAATATATTGGCTCAGCAGCCAATAATACCCGGCATGCAAGCCAGTGTAGATATTTTGACTGGTAAAAAAACCGTTTTACAGTATTGGCTAAAGCCGCTTTTGCGTGCCAAAGCCAATGCCATGAGAGAACCATAAAAAGGACACGGAATGCGTATTTTAGCTATACTCCCATTAATAGCATTGAGTGGTACTGCTCATGCTTTAACACTCGAACAGTCTGTTGCTGAGGCACTCAACAAGAATCCGCGCTTACTACAAAAATATGCGCGCTTTGAGGCTAAGTATCGCGATAAACGCACCGCGTTTAGCGAATATTTACCACAAATTAGGCTTTACGCTGCTTATGGCTATGAAAATGTTACCAACAATAGCGGTAACTCCGTCGATACTGAAATGGATCGCCGTGAACTAGGGCTTAGGATCTCGCAAATGCTATTTGATGGTTTTAAAACCTCATCAGATGTTGCTCGCCTTGATTATGAAATGCGTGCAGATCAGCAAAGTTTAGTATCAGAAGCTGAAAATATTGGTTTGGAAGTAAGCCAAGTCTATTTAGATCTGATCAAAGCCCAAGAAATAGTTAAATTACAACAACAAAATGTGGTCGATCACCAAAACATCTTAAAAGATATCCAAAGTCGAAAATCCAAAGGGCTCAGTAGTGACGCCGATGTTGCCCAAGTACAAGCTAGGTTATCAACAGCACAATCAGGATTATTAGCCGCTAAAAATAATCAATTCGATTTAGAAGCTAATTACTATGATTTAGTCGGCGGCTACCCTGATAACTTAATGGTGCCAAAACCAGATGCCAACTATGTACCGAAGGATCTAAAGCAAGCAATCCAACTTGCTGTCACCTCACACCCTGAAGTAAGTGCAGCGAACCTGGATATCAACGCAGCAAACAAACAAATAGAACGTGATAAAAGTGGTTACTGGCCTAAGCTTGCACTTGAGCTGGATGTAAATGATAACGAGAATATTGGCGGTTTTGAGGGCCCTGATGATGACGCTCGTATCATGTTGACCATGAGCTATGATCTCTATAATGGTGGACGCACCAATGCCAAAACAGAAGCATCAAAATGGCGTTATCAAGAAGCCACCGCAGTGCGCGATAATACCCTGCGCCAAGTTACAGAAGGCACAAAATTGGCCTGGAATGCCTATACTTTTGTAGGCGAACAGAAAAACTTTTATCAACAAAATGTCGATTTTGCTAGCCAAGCACAGCAAGGCTATGACAAACAGTTTGATCTAGGACGCCGTTCACTCTTAGATGTACTGGATTCAAAAATAGAACTCTTTGTTGCTCGTCGTAACTATTTAAATGCCGCATTCGATGAACGTAAAGCAAGCTATCGGTTAATTAATGCAACAGGAAAGCTGGTGGAAGCACTGCGTGTTGATACGCCCGAAGCATGGCAAATAGAAGACGATAAGGAATAATCACTATGAAAAACTTACTAGTAATTGCGACCATTCTAGGCCTCAGTGCCTGTGCGTCTGATCCAGTCATCTATGGCCCACAAGAACAATCACGCGATCTATATGATAGCGATGTCGATGGGGTGATCAATGCCCGCGATAACTGCGCCCAAACGCAAGATCAAGCAGTAACCGATAACGATGGTTGTCCTGCAGCTACCAATATTCCGCACGCTGATGTGCGTGTTATTGATTTTGGTTTTGATAAGGATACTTTAACTCCGCAAGAACAAGTTAAAGTGATCGAACTTGCAGAAGAAATGAAACAAAATACGCAAACCCAATTATATTTAATTGGCGATACCAGTGTTGAAGGCACTGATGAATACAACCGTAAACTTGCTCAACGCCGCGTAAAAACGGTAACCGATATTCTGATTGCTAATGGAGTAAATAGCAGCCGTTTTCAAACAGAAACCTACGAGTACCCTATCCATATGCCTAAAAACCTTGCAGGACGTGATACACGCTTAATAGCTGTATTAAGTATCCCTGATTCAACAGGCTACAAAAAACAGTGGCAACTTTACGGTAACTAAGCAATATCAGCTCAAATTATCATTTATAAATAATACAAAGCCTTTGCAATACAGCAAAGGCTTTTTTTTATTTAAATTAGTGTTCAATACCGATTACGGCCAGCAAAGTTAGCGTGATCTTTTATAGTCATGATGAGATTCACTTTAGAGATCATTATGAACAAATATAAAATATTTCAGCAATTACATGTACAACAACAGCCATTTTTACTGCCAAACGCATGGGATCCACTCAGCGCTCGCCTATTAGAACAAGCAGGCTTTGCAGCAATCGCCACAACAAGTTGGGGAATGGCACAAGCACGTGGCCAACAAGATGGTGAGCAATGCTCATTTGCAGAATTTTTAAATCAACTAAAACCAATTGTAAATGCGGTTAGTATCCCTATTTCTGTCGATATTGAATCAGGATACAGTAATGATATAAACACCATTTTTCAGCATGTTTTAGCCGTGGCTAAATTGGGGGCTGTGGGTATAAATATAGAAGATTCTGATAAAAAAACGGGCAAATTACGCACTCAACAACAACAAATAGCGATACTAGTCGCCATTAAAAACATCTTAAATCGGCATGGGTTTTCGCAATTATTCATAAATGCACGAACCGATTGTTTCCTGCAAACAGCCGAATTAGCCTCCACAATAACCAGAGCTCAGGCTTACCAAACAGCCGGCGCTGAGAGTTCCTGTAAATATAATGGCAGACGTTGATCTAACCGATCCACAACGCTTATTTACCTATGGTGTGCAGCGATTCTCGCTTGGAAACACTCTATTTGATGCAACAAAACGCTTTATTTTAACAGCCAGCACTGCCTTTAATACCACAAAAAGTTGCGATCATTTATTCGAGTAATGGCTTTTCAACGGGAATTAAACAAAATTAAAACCCAAATTAGTGGCGTAAATACCAGCAAATCTGAAAATTGATCAATGCAAGCCTAAATTGTTATCCACAATTTGGGCTTTTTTGTGCATTTTTAACAAAACGATCAATAAAAACCATCTTATTTTTTAGATCTAATCACCGATTACGTACAATAAACCGACAAAAACATTGTTAATTGCTTTTTATTTTCTGATCCGTGCTCTTTTTGACATCATTCTTAACTTTTTCAAAATTAATTTGCAGCATCAATGATCGTTATCAACAACTGATCTATCCACATTTAGATCGCCAATTTATAAATTTAAAGCAATCGCGTAATTCACCACCTATAAAAAGTAAAATCAATTAGTTAGCATCATAAAAATAATAACACTTGAGTTTTTGATCTTACTTTCCCACTTTTTATCAACAGCTTGATCAGAAGATTACACATTGGAATATTTTATTTATTTATTTAAATATCAAAAACTTACAGATAAAAAATTAAAAATAAAAACATTTGTACCTAAAAAACTTATACAAAAGTATATTCAAGGCTTTACTGCTGAGTAAACTCAGTTATCATAAGCGCACTAATAAGCAGTTGTGTGATCAGATCGAATATGAACTCCGTTAATATCATTATAGGTAGCCAAATGGGATCTGCTGAGTATGTAGGTGAACAACTTGCAGAGCAGCTAATTACTCAAGGGATCAGTGCCGAAGTTCATGATCAACCTAGCTTTTCTGAAATAAATCAAGAAAATACTATTTGGTTAGTCTGTACATCTACTTATGGCGCGGGAGACTATCCAGAGAACCTCTTAGCTTTCGTGGAAGATATTAATCAAGCTGATGATTTAAAAGGTTTAAATTTTTCAGTGATCGGCTTAGGTGATACCAGTTACGATACTTACAACCTAGCTGGACGTAACCTAGAGCAGTTATTACTAAGCAAAGGTGCAAACCGTATCGCTGATCGCTTAGAGTTGAATATTCTTGATGAACAACTGCCAGAAGACACTGCTTTAGCTTGGTTACCTAGCTGGATCGAAAAAGTCAGCAGTATTTAATTAAGATCACAAAACAGATCCATAATAAAAGTTACCCACAATTTACTGAGTATTTAGATCGGATTGTGGATAAACTATGATCTAACTGCGTTTTAAAGGTATCTTATCCATTGGATAAGATCTGATCCAATACCCCCTGTGTATAAATAGCCTTTTTGATCAGAGCTTATAATCAGTTAGATCCGATCATACTAACACCTTTAGATCCGATCTAACTTTATGTTTTAATAAGTGAATTAAACCTTATCAACAGAAATGTTGCTCAGTAGTAGTAACAGTAATAAAAGATCTCTTTAAAAGATCCTTTATATTATTAGAGATCATTTACTTAGATCTTGCCCATAGTTTAATCATTTATCTTCTGACAATTTATAGGTAGAATACGCTCCCCCTTGGAAGTTTGCTGGTTGATTAAGTAGGATCCCGAAATGATTTTTCACGAAAATTTTGATGTTATTGTTGTAGGTGGTGGACATGCAGGTACAGAAGCTGCGTTAGCTGCTGCACGTATGGGTATGAATACTCTACTGCTGACTCATAATATGGATACCCTTGGTCAAATGTCATGTAATCCAGCAATTGGTGGGATTGGCAAAGGTCATTTGGTAAAAGAAATTGATGCCCTTGGTGGCGCAATGGCTCAAGCTATTGATAAAGGTGGTATCCAATTCCGCACTTTAAATTCTTCTAAAGGCCCAGCTGTACGAGCTACTCGTGCGCAAGCTGATCGCGCATTGTACAAAGCCGCTATCCAAGATATTTTACAACATCAAGACAATTTAAAGATCTTTCAACAATCATGTGATGATCTAATTGTAGAAAATAATAAAGTAACCGGTGTTGTAACCCAAATGGGACTACGTTTTAGTGCCCCATCAGTTGTGCTAACAGTCGGAACGTTTCTTGGTGGACAGATCCATATTGGTTTAGAGAACTTTAAAGGCGGTCGTGCTGGTGATCCACCTTCAATAGCTTTAGCTAATCGTTTACGTGAATTACCATTTCGCGTTGATCGCTTAAAAACAGGCACGCCACCACGTATTGACGCACGCACTGTTGATTTTAGTAAAATGCAAGAACAACCAGGTGATGCACCAACACCGGTATTTTCATTTATGGGTAAACAAGCCGATCATCCACAACAGATTGCTTGTTATATCACTTATACTAATGAAAAAACTCATGAAGTAATTCGCAATAATTTACACCGTTCTCCTATGTACTCAGGTGTAATTGAAGGTATTGGCCCGCGCTATTGCCCATCTATTGAAGATAAAATTGTTCGTTTTGCTGATAAAGACAAACACCAAATTTTTGTTGAGCCTGAAGGTTTAACTTCTTATGAGCTCTACCCTAATGGTATATCAACGAGCTTACCGTTTGATGTGCAATTAGAAATTGTGCAATCGATCACTGGTTTTGAAAATGCCCATATTTGTCGCCCAGGCTATGCTATTGAGTATGACTTCTTCGATCCTCGCGATCTTAAAAAGTCGTTAGAGACCAAGTTTATTGACGGTTTATTCTTTGCAGGCCAAATAAATGGTACTACTGGCTATGAAGAAGCCGGTGCACAGGGTCTTATTGCAGGTATGAATGCGGCATTGCAGGTACAAGGTAAAGAACCTTGGACACCACGTCGCGATGAAGCTTATGTTGGTGTACTAATTGATGATCTTACGACGCTAGGCACTAAAGAACCGTACCGTATGTTCACAAGCCGCGCTGAATATCGTTTATTATTACGTGAAGACAATGCTGATATCCGTTTAACCGCTAAAGGTCGTGAGTTAGGTCTGGTTAATGACGAGCGTTGGCAGGCATTTAATGACAAAATGGACATTATTGCTAAAGAATCACAACGTATTAAAGACGTTTGGATCCATAAAGATCACGCAGTTATTGAACAAGTAAATAGCTTACTAAAAACACCATTAACGCGTGAAGCGAGTTTAGAAGAATTATTACGTCGTCCTGAGATCCGTTATAATGATCTGATGGCGATCGATGGCTTAGGATCAGAGTTTGATCACGCTGCTGCATTAGAGCAAGTTGAGATCCATACTAAGTACGCAGGTTATATTGCTCGTCAACAAGATGAGATCAATAAACAGCTGCGTCATGAATTAACTGTTTTACCAAAAGACTATGATTATTCGATTGTTTCAGGTTTATCAAATGAAGTTGTAGCTAAATTAACTGAAGCGCGTCCTGATACTATAGGCCAAGCATCGCGTATTTCAGGTATCACGCCTGCGGCGATTTCGCTATTATTAGTGTATCTGAAGAAGCAAGGCTTGCTACGCAAAATTGCGTAGCCATTAAGGAATACTGTGTTACAGCAACAATTAACCACATTGTTAGCGCAAACTAATATTGCGCTAACCGAAAAACAACAGCAACAACTTGTTCAATATGTTGAGTTACTTAATAAATGGAACAAAGCTTATAATTTAACCTCTGTACGTTTACCTGAGGATATGATGATTAAGCATATTATGGATAGCCTCGTTGTTGCTCCTCACCTACCCGGTCATCATTATATTGATGTTGGAACAGGTCCTGGCCTTCCTGGTATCGTGTTAGCGATTGCATTACCAGACACACAATTTGTTTTACTAGATAGCTTAGGCAAGCGAGTGCGTTTTTTAATGCAGGTAAAACATGAGCTAGGCCTTAAAAATGTAACCCCAGTGCAGTCTAGAGTTGAAGATTATCAACCAAGTGTTAAATTAGATGGTGTATTAAGTCGCGCATTTGCATCTTTACAAGATATGGTTGACTGGTGTTCGCACTTGATTGATCATTCAGGTAAATTTATTGCTTTAAAAGGCGTGTTTCCAAGTGAAGAGCTAGAATCATTACCTGCGGGTATTAAATTCGAGCAAAAAATCTCCTTGGAAGTGCCTAAGTTAGATGCGCAAAGGCATTTAATTATTTTATCTAAAGACTAGGGATCAGAGACACTGTGGCAAAAGTCATCGCATTAGCAAATCAAAAAGGTGGTGTGGGTAAAACTACGACCGCTGTAAATCTCGCTGCGTCTATGGCTGCAACCAAACGCAAAGTGCTGTTAATTGATCTTGATCCGCAAGGTAATGCGACTATGGGAAGTGGCGTAGATAAATATGGTGACGTGCCAACTATTTACGACTTACTCATTGAAGATAAACCAATAGATGACGTTATTATCAAAGAAACGTCAGGCGAATACCATATGATTGCTGCAAACGGTGATGTAACCGCAGCAGAAGTCAAACTCATGGAACTCTATGCCCGTGAAGTGCGGTTACGTAACGCGCTTGAAAAAATTCAGGATCAGTACGAATTTATTTTTATCGACTGCCCTCCTTCACTGAATATGTTAACAGTGAACGCCATGGCAGCCGCCGACTCTATTTTAGTTCCCATGCAATGCGAATATTACGCCTTAGAAGGTTTGACCGCATTAATGGACACCATCACCCAATTAGCCAAGTTAGTTAATCCAAAACTACAGATTGAAGGGATTTTACGTACTATGTACGACCCACGTAATCGTTTGGCCAATGATGTATCAGAGCAGCTTAAACAGCATTTTGGCGATAAAGTATACCGCACAGTGATACCACGTAATGTACGTTTAGCAGAAGCGCCCAGTTTTGGTGCACCCGCAATGTATTATGATCGGGCATCAAGTGGTGCTAAAGCGTATTTAGCACTAGCTGGTGAAATGTTACGCAGAAAAGAAAAAATATCCCCAATCGTCGCCTAACTTGAGGTAAAAAGAACATGTCTGCTAAAAAACGTGGCTTAGGCCGAGGACTCGATGCTTTATTAAGTTCGTCTAAACCTGCACCGAGTATCGACAAAGAACAACTCAATACGAGTGAGCAGGATGTTATAGTTCAGCCAACCAGTAGTGAGTTGCAAAAGCTACCCATTGAATTTTTACATTCAGGTAAATATCAGCCACGTAAAGACATGTCAGAAGAAGCGCTCGAAGAACTAGCCAGTTCAATTCGCTCGCAAGGCATTATTCAACCTATCGTAGTGCGTCCGGTTGCAAAGGACAGCTATGAAATTATCGCCGGTGAACGTCGCTGGCGCGCTGCACAAATAGCCAAGCTTGATGTAGTGCCATGTATAATTAAAGACGTACCTGATGAAGCGGCTGTGGCTATTGCACTGATTGAGAATATTCAGCGCGAAGATTTAAATGCAATGGAAGAAGCGGTTGCGTTACATCGCTTATTAACAGAGTTTGAACTTACTCATCAACAAGTAGCAGATGCAGTTGGCAAATCTCGCACTACCGTTACCAACTTATTACGACTAAATAATCTTAATGATGATGTTAAAATATTGTTGGAACATGGTGACATTGAAATGGGTCATGCGCGTTGCCTTTTAGCCCTTGAAGGTGAAGCGCAATCTGATGCTGCCCGACTGGCTGTTGCTAAAGCTCTCACCGTCCGTGAAACTGAAAAACTAGTACGTTCAATTTTAGAGCCTGCTCCTAAAAAGGAAGTTTTGGAAAAAGATCCAGATGTCAAACAGTTAGAACAGCAATTGGCTGATAACTTAGGCGCTAAAGTGGAAATTAACTACAATAAAAAAGGCAAAGGAAATCTAGTTATTTCGTACACTAGCTTAGAAGAGTTGGACGGAATTCTAAACCGTATAAACGCTGAAAATTCTGAGCATTAATAAATATCATGTCCAAAAAGAGACATTCGTCGTAAATTTGCACCACATTACACCGACTCAAGTTGCAAAACTGGCAGGAATCAGTATAATTTCGCCAGTTTTCATGCCCTGACAAATAGAACGCCAATAAGGTTAACTAGACGTGACAAATAAGTTAGCAGCACCTTATCGCTTGGCTGCATTAAAAATAATCTATTTGCAAGGCTGTGTAGCTGTAGTTGCTGCCATTATAGTATTTTTAGGTTGGGGAGTAAGTGCCGGTCTCTCAGCATTAGCTGGAGGCGCTGTAGCCGTACTTCCTCACTGTGTATTTGCCATCTATGCATTCAGATATATGGGTGCAAGCAGAGCAGATCAAGCGTATGCCTCGTTAAAACGTGGTAACGGACTAAAATTTATGCTGACAATCGTATTGTTTGCGCTAGTACTAAAGCATTTTCCGGTAATTTTATTACCTTTCTTTAGTAGTTATGTACTGGCGTTATTTAGTGGATTGTTTGCACCCGTTTTTTTTAAACATTAACTTTTGGGATATAACATGGCTGAAGAAGTGACTATATCAAGCCATATCCAGCATCACTTAACCAATGCTAAGATGTGCTCGACCGATACCGGTCTAGCCTTCAATAAAGCATGTGCGGACAGTGGTTTCTGGACATGGCATATAGATACCCTCGCATGGTCTATCGGACTAGGTCTAATATTTTTATGGATCTTCCGTAGTGCCGCTAAAAAATCAACAATTGGTGTACCAGGAAAATTTCAATGTTTTATTGAAATGATCGTTGAGTTCGTTGGTGACAACGTACGCGATACCTTCCATGGTAAGAGCAAGCTTATTGCACCATTAGCATTAACAATATTCGTTTGGATATTCTTAATGAACTTAATGGATTTAATACCAGTTGACTTCTTACCTGCATTTGCCGGCTTTGTTGGCGAAAATGCGTTTGGTATGGATTCTCATGATGTATACATGAAAATTGTACCGACAACTGACATCAACTTAACCGCTGCACTAGCATTAGGCGTGTTTATTCTGATGATCGGTTACTCAATTAAAATCAAGGGCATTACTGGCTTTATTGCTGAGCTTACACTTCATCCGTTTAGCTCAAACAATAAGATTGCAATGATTTTCTTAATCCCTTGTAACTTATTACTAGAACTAATTGCCCTTGTGTCTAAGCCTTTCTCGTTAGCACTGCGTTTGTTCGGTAACTTATATGCTGGTGAGTTGATATTCATCTTGATCGGCGCAGTTGGTTTAATGCAACTACCGTTGCACTTTGTTTGGGCTGTTTTCCACATCTTAGTAATCGTGTTACAAGCATTCGTATTTATGATGCTAACGGTTGTTTATCTAAGCATGGCAAGTTCAGACAATCACTAATTTATAGCTTTACAAATTTACTTTTAACTTTAATTTACAATTGAAACTTTGGAGAAAAAAATGGAACTAGTATTAGGTCTTAAGTATATCGCAGTTGCTTTACTTATCGGTTTTGGTGCTATCGGTACTGCAATCGGCTTCGGTAACATGGGTGGTAAATTCCTTGAAGCATGTGCGCGTCAACCTGAGCTTGCACCTTCACTACAAGTTAAGATGTTCATCCTTGCTGGTCTAATCGATGCTGTTGCAATGATCGGTGTTGGTATCGCGATGGTAATCTTGTTCGTACTTTAATTTTATTTTTTGAACAGCTTACTATTTAAGGAGGAGCGGTCGTGAACTTAAACGCCACTCTTATCGGTGAACTAATTGCATTTACGGTGTTCGTACTTTTTTGTATGAAATTCGTATGGCCACCACTAAACGGTGCAATTGAAGCTCGCCAGAAGAAAATCGAAGATGGTTTAGCTGCCTCTGATAGAGCCGAAAAAGACTTAGAACTTGCGCAAAAGAAAGCTGCTGAACAGCTTAAAGATGCAAAAGCTCAAGCGGCTGATATCATTGATCAAGCTAAAAAGCGTGCCGTGCTAATTGTTGACGAAGAAACAGTTCGTGGTCAGCAAGAGCGTGAAAAAATTATTGCTCAAGGGCATTCTGAAATCGAATCAGAGCGCAACCGCGTAACAGAAGAGCTACGTAAACAAGTAGCTACTCTGGCAGTGGTTGGTGCTGAACGTATTTTAGAGCGCGAAATCAATCAAGCCGCACATAGTGACATCGTTGAAAAACTTGTCGCTGAGCTGTAATTAGGAGGGTATGAGCATGTCTGAATTGACTACTATCGCTCGCCCATACGCTAAAGCGGCTTTTGAACTTGCCGTTGAAAAAGGCACCATTGAAAGTTGGAACGACATGTTGTTCTTTGCTGGCCAAGTAGCCAGCAACGAACAAGCATCAAGCGTTTTAGCTGGTATGCCTACTGCTAAAGCACAAGCTGAGTTATTTAACAAAATTTGTGCCGAGCAGCTCAACGAACAAGGTCAGAACCTAGTTAAGGTGATGGCTGAAAATGGACGTTTGATAGCCCTACCAGCAGTTGCAGAGTTATTTGCTAAGTTTAAAGCAGAATACGATAAAGAAATCGAAGTAGACGTGATTTCGGCAACTCCTCTTGCTGCAGCGCAGCAGGATACATTGGTAGCGGCACTTGAAAAACGTTTCGCACGCAAAGTTAAGCTGAATTGTAGTGAAGACGCAGCAGTGGTTGGTGGGCTTATTATTAAGTCTGGTGACACTGTAATCGACGGCTCAATACGCGGTAAATTAAACCGCTTAGCCACAACACTACAATCGTAATTGGGAAAAAGAGCATGCAACTTAATTCCACTGAAATTTCAGATCTGATCAAACAACGTATTGAGCAGTTCGAAGTTGTAAGTGAAGCTCGTAACGAAGGTACTATCGTATCTGTTACAGACGGTATCATCCGCATTCACGGTCTAGCTGACTGTATGCAAGGTGAAATGATTGAGCTTCCTGGCAACCGTTATGCTATCGCACTAAACCTTGAGCGTGACTCAATTGGTGCAGTAGTAATGGGTCCATACGCTGACCTTACTGAAGGCGTAAAAGTTTATACAACTGGTCGTATCTTAGAGGTTCCTGTTGGTGCTGGTCTACTTGGTCGTGTTGTAAACACACTAGGTGCACCTATCGATGGTAAAGGCGCTCTAGATAACGACGGTTTTGAACCTGTAGAAAAAATTGCACCAGGTGTAATCGAGCGTAAATCAGTAGATGAGCCAGTACAAACTGGTTATAAATCTATCGACGCTATGATCCCAGTTGGTCGTGGTCAACGTGAACTTGTTATCGGTGACCGTCAAACAGGTAAAACTGCACTAGCAATCGATGCAATCATCAACCAGAAAAACACAGGCGTTAAGTGTGTGTATGTTGCGGTTGGTCAAAAAGCTTCTACTATTGCTAACGTAGTACGTAAATTAGAAGAGCACGGTGCACTAGCAAATACAATCGTAGTTGTTGCATCTGCTTCTGAGTCTGCGGCACTTCAGTACTTAGCTCCGTTCTCGGGCTGTACTATGGGTGAATACTTCCGTGACCGTGGTGAAAACGCATTAATCG
This sequence comes from Pseudoalteromonas sp., assembly GCF_036960685.1. Taxonomy (GTDB): domain Bacteria; phylum Pseudomonadota; class Gammaproteobacteria; order Enterobacterales; family Alteromonadaceae; genus Pseudoalteromonas. The sequence goes on from NZ_JBALXK010000016.1 coordinate 84,404, forward strand.
TATATGATGATTTATCTAAGCAAGCTGTTGCTTATCGTCAAATCTCATTGCTACTTAAGCGTCCACCAGGTCGTGAAGCATACCCAGGTGACGTATTCTATCTTCACTCTCGTCTTCTTGAGCGTGCATCGCGTGTAAACGCTGAGTACGTTGAAAAGTTCACCAATGGTGAAGTGAAAGGACAAACTGGTTCATTGACGGCATTGCCAATCATTGAAACTCAAGGCGGCGACGTTTCTGCGTTCGTACCGACTAACGTTATCTCTATCACCGATGGTCAGATCTTCTTAGAAACTGACTTATTCAACTCAGGTATCCGTCCGGCAGTAAATGCTGGTATCTCGGTATCGCGTGTTGGTGGTGCTGCACAAACTAAAATCGTTAAGAAACTAGGTGGCGGTATCCGTCTAGCCCTAGCTCAGTATCGTGAATTAGCTGCGTTCTCGCAGTTCGCGTCTGACCTTGATGATGCAACACGTGCTCAACTTGAGCATGGTGAGCGTGTAACAGAGCTAATGAAGCAGAAACAGTACGCGCCAATGTCTGTTGCTGAAATGTCTTTGTCGTTATTTGCAGCTGAGAAAGGTTATCTGAAAGATATCGAAATCCCTAAAATCATGGATTTTGAAGCAGCTTTACTTTCTTATGCAAACAGCACATACGCAGAGCTTGTGGCTCAAATCAATGAAACTGGTAACTACAACGCCGAGATCGAAGCGCAACTTAAAGAACTTCTAGAGAAGTTCAAGTCTACGCAAACTTGGTAATTTAGTTATTAATGGTGCGCTTTAGTTAGCTAAAGCACACCTTGATTCGGAGAGAGAGTCATGGCCAGCGGAAAAGAGATTAAAAGCAAGATCGGCAGTATTAAAAATACTCAAAAGATCACTAGCGCAATGGAAATGGTTGCTGCGTCTAAAATGAAAAAGGCGCAAGAACGAGTGGCTTCAAGCCGTCCATACGCTGACAAATTACGTAAAGTGATTGGTCGTGTTGCTCAAGCAAATCTTGATTTTACTCACCCGTTCTTAGAAGAGCGTGAAGTAAAACGAGTTGGTTATATTGTTATCTCTACTGACCGTGGTCTGTGTGGCGGTTTAAACTCTAACGAGTTTAAAAAAGTTGCACTAGATGTTAAAGCGTGGAAAGAAAAAGGTGTAAACGCTGAGTTTGCAACTTTGGGCAGCAAAGCTGCTGGTTTCTTCCAACGTTTTGGTGGTCAACTACTCGCTAAAAAAGCGGGTTTAGGAGATAAACCTTCAGTACAAGACATTATTGGTCCTGTAAAAATAATGCTAGATGCATTCTCTGAAGGCAAAATTGACCGTTTATTCTTGGTATATAACAACTTCGTTAATACCATGAAGCAAGAGCCAATGATAGATCAGTTACTCCCTTTGCCAAAAGCTGAAAAAGAAGTATCTGCTTACACATGGGATTACTTATATGAACCAAACCCAGAGGCTATTTTAGAGTCTTTGTTAGTGCGTTTCATTGAGTCTCAAGTATACCAAGGTGTAGTTGAAAACGCTGCCTCTGAACAGGCCGCCCGTATGGTTGCAATGAAAGCTGCAACTGATAACGCTGGCGACCTTATGGATGAGTTACAGCTTGTTTATAACAAGGCCCGTCAAGCGGCAATCACACAAGAAATTAGTGAGATTGTTTCTGGCTCAGCCGCAGTTTAATGCTTCTGGCAAAGATTAACGAGAGGAATAGACATGAGTTTAGGTAAGGTCGTCCAAATTATCGGTGCCGTTGTGGATATTGAGTTTTCACAAGACAACGTGCCAGCCGTATATGACGCGCTAAAAGTAACAGATGGCGATTTAGCGGGTTTGACTCTAGAAGTTCAACAACAGCTAGGTGGCGGTGTGGTACGTACTATCGCACTAGGTACTACAGACGGTTTACGTCGTGGTGCATTAGTATCAAACACAGGTGAAGCGATTCAAGTTCCAGTTGGTAAAGCAACACTTGGTCGTATCATGAACGTACTTGGTGAGCCAATCGATGAAGCTGGCCCAATCGGCGAAGAAGACCGTATGTCTATTCACCGTGCAGCGCCTACTTACGAAGAGCAATCAAGTTCAGTAGAACTTTTAGAAACTGGTATCAAGGTAATCGACCTTGTATGTCCATTTGCTAAAGGTGGTAAAGTTGGTTTATTCGGTGGTGCCGGTGTTGGTAAAACCGTAAACATGATGGAACTTATCCGTAACATCGCAATCGAGCACAGCGGCTACTCAGTATTCGCAGGTGTTGGTGAGCGTACTCGTGAGGGTAACGATTTCTACCATGAAATGAACGATTCAAACGTACTTGATAAAGTATCGCTTGTATACGGTCAGATGAACGAGCCTCCAGGTAACCGTTTACGCGTAGCGTTAACTGGTCTTACTATGGCTGAAAAGTTCCGTGACGAAGGTCGCGATGTACTTTTCTTCGTAGATAACATCTACCGTTACACGCTTGCTGGTACAGAAGTATCTGCACTACTTGGTCGTATGCCATCAGCGGTAGGTTACCAGCCTACACTTGCTGAAGAAATGGGTGTACTACAAGAGCGTATCGCTTCAACTAAGACTGGTTCAATTACTTCAATCCAAGCGGTATACGTACCTGCGGATGATTTAACGGATCCATCTCCAGCAACTACCTTTGCTCACTTAGATGCAACAGTAGTACTTTCACGTGATATCGCATCACTTGGTATCTACCCAGCGGTAGACCCACTTGATTCATCTTCACGTCAACTTGATCCATTAGTAATTGGTCAAGAGCACTACGATACAGCACGTGGCGTTCAAACAGTTCTTCAGCGTTATAAAGAACTTAAAGACATCATTGCAATCCTAGGTATGGACGAGCTTTCTGACGAAGATAAGCAACTTGTATCTCGTGCACGTAAAATCCAACGTTTCCTATCTCAGCCATTCTTCGTGGCAGAGGTATTCACAGGAGCGCCGGGTAAATACGTGTCACTTAAAGACACAATTGCTGGCTTCAAAGGCATCTTAAACGGTGAATTTGATGATATGCCAGAGCAAGCGTTCTACATGGTTGGCTCTATCGAAGAAGCTCAAGAAAAAGCCAAAAGCATGTAATTAGGAGGGTAGTATGGCAGCTATGACTGTACATCTTGACGTAGTAAGTGCTGAGCAGAGTTTATTTTCTGGTTTAGTTGAATCTATTCAAGTAAGTGGTAGTGAAGGTGAACTAGGTGTTAATGCTGGTCACGCTCCACTACTAACTGCCCTTAAACCTGGTATGGTACGTTTAGTTAAGCAATTTGGTGAAGAAGAACTCATTTATATTGCTGGCGGTACACTAGAAGTTCAACCGAACATAGTGACCGTACTTGCAGATACTGCAATTCGTGGTGAAGACCTTGATGAGCAAGCTGCAGAACAAGCTAAACGTGACGCTGAACAACAAATGGCACAAGGTGCCTCTGCTGAGCTAGATTATAGCCAAGCAGCAATGCAACTAGCTGAAGCAATCGCTCAGCTACGCGTTATTCAGCAATTACGTAATAAGTAAGCCTATCCGGTTTATTAAAAGCCCACTTTATGTGGGCTTTTTTGTGTCTGTTTTATGAGTACCGTAAAAATTATTAATATGATTACGTTGTCATTTTTTGATTAACCCTACGTAAATTGATTTTATTTACTTTAAGCGGTATTTAGCCTTGTTTTTACTTATATCCTTCACCAATCCTCGTTACAATAGTCACAAATAAAGCGAATAATGATTTCAGCTTAGATTCAGTGGCTACTGCTAGATTGCTGCTGAGTAAGTGCACATGATGTGACTTACTCAATCTTTTTTGAATTTACAAACGCTTACTCATTTCATAAAACAAAGAAAGAAGGAAATTGTTTTAATGTCTCTGACTACAGTGATTCTTGCTGCGGGTAAAGGTACTCGTATGCGTTCAGCTTTACCTAAGGTATTGCATAAAGTTGCCGGTAAACCTATGGTGCAACATGTTATCGATAATGCTAAAGCACTCGGTGCTACATCGACTAACTTAGTTTTTGGTCATGGCGGTGAATTATTACAACAACAACTTGCTGACAACGATGTAAAATGGGTACTTCAAGCTGAGCAGCTTGGGACTGGCCATGCAGTGGCACAAGCAAACCCACATATTAATGATGAAGACACTGTATTGGTTTTATACGGTGACGTACCATTAACAAAGCAATCAACCCTTGAGCGTTTACTCGCTGCCACACCTGAAAACGGCTTAGCCGTGCTTACTGTAAATTTAGCTAACCCTAATGGTTATGGCCGCATGTTACGTGTTGATGGCAAGCTAGTAGGGATTGTTGAGCAAAAAGATGCAACCCCAGAGCAGTTACTTATTAACGAAGTAAACACTGGCATCATGGCTGTAAATGGCAAGCTATTAAAAAGCTGGTTAGGCAACTTATCTAACGAAAACGCGCAAGGTGAATACTACCTCACAGATATAGTCGCCATGGCGCACAGTGAAGGTGTTGAGATCAGCTCAGCACAACCAGATCACCCGATGGAAGTTGAGGGCGCAAATAACCGCGTACAACTTGCAGGCCTTGAGCGTGCTTATCAAGCATGGCAAGCAGAAGAATTAATGTTAAACGGTGCAACACTGGCTGATCCTGCTCGCATTGATGTACGCGGCGAAGTGACAACGGGTGAAGATGTACTAATTGATGTAAACGTTATTTTTGAAGGTAAAGTTACCCTTGGTAACAACGTTGAAGTGGGCCCTAACTGTGTACTTAAAAATTGTACTATTGGCGATAACGTAATTATTAAAGCTAATACCTTAATTGAGGATGCTAGCGTAGCCGATAAGTGTACGTTAGGCCCTTATGCTCGCCTGCGCCCAGGTGCGATTATGGAAGAAGACTCGCACATTGGTAACTTTGTTGAGATGAAAAAAACCCGTTTAGGCAAAGGCTCTAAAGCAAATCATCTTTCTTACTTAGGTGATGCGGAAATTGGTGAAAAAGTTAATATTGGCGCCGGTACTATCACTTGTAACTACGATGGCGTGAATAAATCTAAAACCATCATAGGTGATAATGCCTTTATTGGCTCTAACTCATCACTGGTTGCCCCAGTGAATATTGGTGCAACAGCCACCATTGGTGCAGGTTCAGTGATCACTAGCACCGTTGAAGATGAACAGCTAGCCATCGCGCGTTCAAAACAGCGTAACTTAACCGGTTGGAAACGCCCAGTTAAAAAGTAAGCCTAAGTACCTAAAAGCGAGTTTTATTAGCTCGCTTTTATTGTCATAATTTTTAAAGCCGCTAGAATGACTAATTAATGGATTAACAATAGACAATAAGGATTTACTATGTCTGCTCATGCTCGTCGTGCAATTGCGCAAAGACAACGCCAACACCAAATAAAAACGCTTCTTGCTGGTAACAACCATACTCTATTACTAATGAATTCAGCAGAGTTTGCTGATTACATTATTTCTGTAAAGATGAAACAAGGTAAATCTCGTTCTGAAGCGGTTGACTGGATTGATGGTGTATTAGCACAGCATAACTCAGCATCGAGTATTTGGGAGCGAATAAAAGATCCTTTAAAAACAGGCGCAGGTCTTTACCCTTTATTTGATGATATGAAGTCATTAGCCATAATAGCGGCTGCAATGCAGCGCCAAGGTAATGCTTTGGTAAGTTTAAAATAAAAATTTACAATGGCTCACCCGCGATCATAATCGATTCTTATCCTGGAATACGCGCTCACCTTACAGGTACCCGTTATTTGGCTAGTAACCCTAAGCTGTTCACTATAGGGGTGGGTAAGCTCGAAGCAGCCAAAGCGATGAAAACCGGCTTTGCTCTCACCTTGATAATTTCAGTGACATTCCATGCTGTTGATCAGCTTTTAAATGATCAAAAAACATGGCATGACTTAGTGGCGGGAATTACTGTTGATATGGCTGTGGTTGGAGCTGCTATAGCTACAACATTTGCAGTGACGTATTTTGCAACCGCTTTTGCTGGGGCCGTGATTGTTACTACTGCTGCAATACCTCTCCTTATTGTTGTCAGTGTAGGTATAGCTTTTACTGCTTTAACTATGGTTTTTTCAACAGATCCTATTGCGGATGCCATTGCTTATAAGTTGCGAGAACTTGAAAGCAATCTTCGCTCTGAGATGATTGAGGTTAATAAAAAATTAGAGAAGGGTTTTAGTGAAGATCCTTATGCTTTTTTTAATTCTCTGTTTGGAGTCCCAACAATAAATATCAATCGCAATAAAAATGAGTACAATTAATGTCTATTTTAGAATGGCAAAAATCTGAAGAACGCTTCTTAGAGCAAACTTTTGAACATAAGTTAACAGTTGTTATTGGCTTGGTTATTTTTGTTTTATTTTCGACGACTTTATTTTATTTTTCTTATTACGGGTTTGTTGAAAATGTTTATTTTGATGATTCGCTTTATTATATTAGAGAAATTGGCTTGTTGGCTCCAATAATAGCAATGGCGCCATTTCCTGTGTTAATGACAATTGCCGGTTTTCAAAGGGTGTTGAATTATCGCAACGAGAAAACAATTAAGCTAATGGTAAAACTTATGCTTTGGGCAATACCGCTATATATAGTTTTATCTATTGCTAATAGTTTTTATATCGAGTCTAAATTAGTAAGAAAGGGTTATAGTTTTTGTCATTGGTATACTAGTCCATCTTTTAGAGGTCCTGATGTTTGGTTGAAAAATGATGAACTATGTTTACAAGATGGTTCTGTAATCATTAGTGATATAGCTGATTGGTTTGAAGTGCATAATGAGCAAGGAACTGAACCAACTCTAAATGAATTAGAGGCATTTATTAAAAAGACAAGAATGGAACTTGGTCGATAAAATAAAGCAGACCTAATAATTCGGCTATTTTCAAAAAGCTAGGACTTATAACTTGTGAAATTTTTAGCATGGAAAAAAGCAGATAAAAAGTTATCTCTTACAAATATGAAAGAAATCGCATCTATTTTTTTCTTGTTAATTGTTAGTGGAGGACTGTGCTATAAAATAGCCTTAAACTTTTTTTCCGAAGTGGAAACTATATTTTTAGTTAGTCAGCCTCAATTTTTTATAAAAGAGCAAGCCACTATACTTCTATCTTTTTTATTATTACCTTGCTTATTTTTAACGTTTTTATCGACCTTACAACGCTTTTTGGGGTTTGATATAGAATTAACTTTAATTAATGCATTTAAAAGTGCAGTTGTAGGCTTAATTGCTTTTTTAATTCTATCAATCCCGATCAATTTAGCTGTAGAGGCTAATTTAAAGAGCAAAGGCTATATTTATTGTAATTGGTACACTGGTGCTTCAGTTCGTGCTCCTGATGTTTGGTTAAAAAATGATGAGTTATGTTTACAAGATGGTTCTGTAATCATTAGTGATATCTATGATTGGTTTGAAATGCATAATGAGCAAGGAACTGAACCGACTCTAAATGAATTAGAGGCTTTTATTAAAAAGACAAGAATGGAACTTGGTAGATAAAATAAAGCAGACCTAATAATTCGGCTATATGTTCGAGATGTCTACAGCCAAAATTTTGCAATGGCTACCCACAGTCATAATTGACTCTTATCCTGGAATACGCGCTCACCTTACAGGTACCCGTTATTTGGCGAGTAACCCTAAGCTGTTCACTATAGGAGTGGGTAAGCTCGAAGCTGCCAAAGCGATGAAAACCGGCTTCGTTATTAGTTTAATTATTTCAGTGACATTTCATGCAATCGACCAGGTTTTAAATGACCAAAAAACATGGCATGACTTAGTTGCTGGAATTGCTGTTGATATGGCAGTAGTTGGAGCTGCTATTGGAATTAGTTCAGGAGTAATAGCATTGGGGGGTTCATTGATTGCTGGATCTGCAATAGCTCCATTGGTAATTATTGTTGCTGTTGGTTTTCTAGTTGCGTGGATTTTTCGTGATACGACTGTTTATGTTGACTACTTAGCTCAACATCTACATATTTGTGAAGAAAACATTCAAGCAGGTAAGGTTAGAATTAGAAATCAAATACAAAAATTAGAGAAAGACTATAAAGATAGTCCAGTCGATTTTATAAAGGGACTTTTTGGTGTGCCAACTTTAAACTTTAATAAGACTTATAACTAATGAAGCTTTTAGAGTGGAAGCCTTTGGAACTCAAGTTCAAAGAGGCACGAAGAAAGGAGATACTTTCTAAGATATGTCTGTTTTTTTTGATTTTAGGGGGGATCTATCTAGTAACAGTTACATTTTACTCTGAGTTTCGGTTACTTTTTTTAGATGATGACAGTACTTCTTTTTTTCTTAAAGAGAGCAGTGGAAGAATATTGCTGGCTTCTTTCCTTCCTTTCTGGTTTTATTTTCTGATCGCGACATTTCAATTTTTACTTAATTTTAGCTTTAAATTGTCCATGAAGTTGACCATGAAAAGCGGAATTTTAAGTTGTTTATTTATGGCTCTTGGAGTTATTCCTTTTAATTATTTTGTAGAATCAACATTAGAAGATAAAGGTTATGTTTTTTGTAATTGGTATACAGCTCCTTCAGCGATTGCTCCTGATGTTTGGTTAAAAAATGATGAGTTATGTTTACAAGATGGTTCTGTAATCATTAGTGATATCTATGATTGGTTTGAAATGCATAATGAAAAAGGCATTGAGCCAACTCTTAACACTCTAGAAGTTTTTATACAAAAAACCAGAGCTGAACAAAGTCGTTAATATTTAATCAAGCTTAATATCATTGAGTAAACTCAAATGATTAGAAAAGCGAGTTTATACTCGCTTTTGCTGTTTATTTAGTTGTAGCATGCTGTAATTAACTCCTGTTGCATCCGTTGAACTTTAAGTTGCTGAGGCTGTTTTGGGCAGTTAGCGCATTTTGCAGCATCACCTATTTGGTAGTGCAAACAACATGTTTTTCGCATTAGCGCTAATGAGTCTGAGCAAGCTGTAAGCATAATAAACTCTCCCGCCTCTGGGATATCAAGAGCACGCAACCAGTGCGCTGCCATGACTTGAATATTAAACGGCGGCTTTCGCTGTGCATGAATTAGTAATATTGCTAATAGTGTGTCAGCAAGTAAGGACATGGCCAAACGCTCATTAAGCCGTGTAACGCAGTTTAATTCAGCGAGTAATTTAACAACATAGCGCTTTAAGTGGGCAGCCATAATTGTTATAGCCTGCTGCTGGCTTTGATGGTGCTGCGCTTTTATAGAGGGTAGTTGTAACCCTGCGATAACGCCTTGTTGGTAGTGTTGTTGCACCGGCTGTAAAGAAAAGCTCATAGTGAGTTCATGTACACTGATGATTGCTAAATAGAGCGGTTGCCAATATAACATGCCCCAACTTTTTATTGCCCAATAGCTACGCCCAGCGCTGGGGTATTGATGCTGCCAATACTGGTGCAATTGTTTGATAAGCGCAGTGCTCGATTCTTTATCAAGCCAATGGCTTGCTTGATTGTTGTCATTCAGTTCAGGTGTTTTTAAAGCACTGTGGTAGCCCTTAGCAAGCGCTAACAGCTTGCTAAGGGCGGGTTGCTCAAGATTCATTATAAAAGTAAATCTTAAAATGAGGCATTTAAACTAAGTTCTACACTTCGCTCTGCGCCCATCCAGCATTTAGTAATATCAAAACAGGCTCCCACATAGCGCTTATCAGTTAAATTACTGACGGCTAAACCGACTTTATAGCTGTCGTTAAATCGATAGCTAGCGGCAGCATCAAACAAGGTATAACCCGGTACTGTTTCGGAATTTAAGGCATCTAACTGACTTTCACCGACATAACGTACGCCGCCATTAAATTCCAGTGCATCGTTAAAGAAGTAATTTAACCACATTGAGGCTTGTTGTTCTGCTACCCAAATAGGTGTTTTACCTTCTAATGCTGGGTTTTGTGGATTATCTATTACCTCAACATCCATATCCGTTAGATTTACAGTAACATCAAGCGTGTCGGTGAGTTGCTGATAAACACTGATCTCAAAACCCTTAGATTGCACTTCACCATTTTGAGTGTACTGCATAAAGTCAGGAGTATTGACCACTACATCTTGTTTGCGTAAATCAAAGAATGCTGCGGTTACTTTAGTGCTTGAATCATTATTGTGATATTTCACCCCCGCTTCAATTTGCTCTGCGGTAGTTGGTTTGAATGCTTGGCCAGTTAACGTATCGACTCCAGACGTTGGTTCGAATGACTCAGAGTAACTTGCATAAGGAGCAAGGTTATTGTCAAAGGTATAGATCGCCGCCATGCGGAAAGTGGTATCGCTTTGATCGATCTCTTGGTTGCTGGTGGCACCACTTATCAAGGTGTCGGTTAAGCTGTAGTAATTATCATAGCGTAGGCCCGCAATCACTGTTAGTGCATCGATTTTTATTTCATCTTGTAAATAAAAACCGCGTTGTGATTGCTCTAAACGACTAAATTGACGATAAGTATCTAAAGCGCCAGTGGTATCATCATTAAACTGTGTGTAATCAGGATTTGATAAATCTAAGCTTGGGGTACTAGCACCAAAGGTATCGGCATAGTCAAACGTTGAATCAAGGGTTTGGTATTCAAAGCCAATTAATAAGTTGTGATTTGTGTTTGCTAAAGTGAATTGCACAGCGAGTTGGTTATCAACTACAAAGCCTTCACCGTCCTCAATGGTTTTATACGCAGTACGGGTTAATACTTTATCTGCATCAGCTAAACCGAAGTCATAACTATTTTGTTGCGTGGCATCTGCATTGGTGTAGCGGAAGTTTTGTAAAAATGACATTGAGTCTGAAAACTCATGATTCAATTTATAACCGATCATCGTCACTTCACGGGCAAACTCGGCCCAGTTTTTATCGCCAGCATATGCATTCGAATCCAATTTTCCATAACTAGCATCGTAAAGAGTTCCTCTAGCGGGAAGCGTTGTTGATGGCACCATTTTCGGATCATCTTGATAATATAAATTCAGGTTTAAGCTAGTTTGCTCGCTAATATCAAAAGTTACGGAAGGGGCGATGGTAATTCTTTCTTCTTCTGTGGTTTGTTGTTGACCATCGCGACTACGAGCAAGGGCAATAAAGCGATAATTCACACCATCGGTAATAGCGCCTGTGCTATCTACAGCCAGCTCCGCCAAATTATTAGTACCAATTCGGGCTCTAAAGTTATGCTCAGAAAGAGCTTGTGGGGTTTTAGCCGTTTGGTTAACCATACCGCCAGGAGGTGCAGAGCCATATAAAACAGAAGCTGGGCCTTTTAAAATTTCGACACTTTGCGTCGCATATGCATCGACTTGCGGCGCTAAGTTATAAACCAGGTTGTATTGCAGTGGTAAACCATCGTAAAAATTACGATAACTTTCAAAACCACGAATCGTATATTGATCAAAAATAGTCACTGTGGCGCGATTTTCAGGCGTGATCCCTGATACATAGCGCAGTGCTTCATTCACTGTATCTACTTGGCGTAACTCTAGTAATTTACTGTCGTATACTTCAAAGCTCATAGGCGATTCAATCGGCGTTAAGCTCGATTTAGTGCCTGTTGAACGATAGCTCTTGCCGTACACGGCTATATTTTCTATGTCATCGTCTATCGCTACTTCTGCAGCCACACCATTGTTGCTGAATATGCATAATGAAATGGCTGATAGCCCAAACATTGATTTTTTTAACACAATCACTCCTTAATTTTTACGTTATTTAAACATTGACACTGAATCAGAAACGCGATTAGTATACATTCTCATTTAGATTTATCAATTGTTTTCAACTAAAGGTGATCGTGCTCATGGTTCAGTTAAATGTGTTGCTCGCAGATGCACAGCAACAAGCTTCTAATCACGAAGCTAACTCAATGCTTAATTCAATGTTTAATAAAGAAAATCTAGATAAGTTTAAAATAGGTGTCGAGCAAGTCGTACAGTTGTTGGCGCAAACTATTGGTGAGCAAAAAAAGCCATTTAGCGGGGTTTTTCCTCACGAGCTGGCCAAACAATTTGCTGATATTGATCTAAATCAGCCGCTCTTTGATATACAAGAAGCGCTTACTGAGGTGACTCAGCTGTATCTCAAAGATGCTGTTTATTTCAATAATCCTCGTTACCTCGCTCACTTAAATTGTCCTATTGTTTATCAAAGCATTCTTGCTGAATTAATGGCTACAGCGATAAATACAGCCGTTGAAACCTGGGATCAAAGTGGTGGCGCGACCTTCATCGAGCAAAGCATTGTCGATTGGACGTTATCAAAACTGAACCTTGGTGAGCTCTCAGATGGCGTGTTTACCAGTGGTGGCACGCAATCTAACTTAATGGCGATGTTGCTCGCACGTGATTTTCAATGTCAGCAACACAGCGGACATATAAATAAACAGCAAGGGCTACCACAGGACTTTAAACGGTTAAAAATTTTTACCTCAGAAGTTAGTCATTTTAGTATTCAAAAAGCGGCAGCTATTTTAGGACTTGGCTACGATAGCGTGGTAAGCGTACCGTGTGATGAATATTTTAGAATGGACATTACTACGTTAAATCAGGCAATCGAACACAGTCAGCAACAGGGCGATATTGTTATGGCCATAGTTGCTACTGCGGGCACTACAGACTTTGGCAGTATAGACCCGTTAGCGCAAATAGCCGCTATTGCTGAGCAAACCGGCGCTTGGTTTCATGTTGATGCGGCCTATGGTGGCGGTTTATTAATAACACCTAATAACAACCATAAGTTAGCGGGGATCGCATATGCGGATTCAGTGACGATTGATTACCATAAATCATTTTTTCAACCGGTAAGTTGCAGTGCATTTTTTGTTAAAGATAAACAGCACCTGTCGGTTGTCACTTATCATGCTGAATATTTAAATCCACTGAGCCAGCAGCAAGCAGGCACGCCAGACCTATGCAATAAGAGCATCCAAACCACACGACGTTTTGACGCATTAAAGTTATGGTTTTCATTGCGTACAGTCGGGGCAAAAAATCTTGGCTTAGCATTTGAGCAAGTGATGCATTTAGCACGACAGGCTTATCTATTATTAGCCTCTGAAGCGCATATTGAAATTATTCATCAGCCACAGTTAAGTACCTTGGTATTTCGCTTTATTGGTGATGGCGGTAGCAGCAACCCAGATTTGGACGACGTAAATAAATTCATTCGTAAGCAGTTGTCCCGCCAAGGCGATGCTTTAATAGCCGCAACTAAGGTGGCAGATAAGCAATACTTAAAATTCACCTTACTAAACTGTGCAACGACTATCAGTGATATTCAGCATGTTGTTCGGCTTATAAAGCAATATGGGTATCAATATCTAGCGAGTGATTTAGCCAATGAGTCAACTTCTTTAAGTATTAAACTGGAGGAAGTTAGTTATGGATAAGCCTATTTATGATGTGATTGGTATTGGCCTTGGGCCATTTAATTTAAGCCTTGCCTGTTTAACCGCACCGCTTGAAGGAGTAAGTAGCCTCTTTTTAGATAAAAATGCAGAATTTAATTGGCATCCAGGCATGATGCTTCCAGAGGTCAGCTTACAAACGCCGTTTATGTCTGATTTGGTAACGCTTGCCGATCCTACTAGCCCTTATAGTTTTTTAAACTACATAAAGCAGCAAGGTAGATTGTATTCTTTTTATATTAGAGAAAACTTTTTCTTACTACGCCAAGAATATAATCAGTATTGCCAATGGGCTACTCAGCAGTTGCCTAATCTACGTTTTAATTCAGAGGTTCAGCATGTTGAGTACAGCCAAGATAGTGATATCTATATAGTACAAACATGCGATCAAGTTTATTTGGCCAAACACTTAGTATTAGGTACTGGTCCTGTGCCTCGCCACCCACAGTGTGCGCAGGAGTTTATACAGCAAGAGGGAATTATTCATTCCAGTCATTACCTTGCGAATAAAAGCCAATTACAGCAGCAGCAATCGATTACTATTATTGGTAGCGGGCAAAGTGCCGCTGAAATCTTTTATGATTTGTTGCAAGACATCGATCAACATAATTATCAGCTTAATTGGCTTACTCGTTCTTCGCGGTTTTACCCACTGGAATACACTAAGCTAACGCTAGAAATGACCTCGCCAGAGTATGTTGATTATTTTTATCAATTACCTGAGCAAAAACGTCAGCAGTTAAACCGCCGCCAGCATAACCTTTACAAAGGGATTAATAGCGAGCTGATCAACAATATTTTTGATTTACTGTATAGCAAACGGCTGACAGCTAAATTGCCTGTTAGCCTACACACAAATTCTGCGCTTATCGATATGACGCACCACAGCCATGTAGGAGGTTATGAGCTGAATTTAGAGCAAACCGAGCAACAGCAATGTTATTCAATAAACACGCAAAGCATTATTTTTGCCACGGGTTATCAGCCTTATCAGCCAAGCTTTCTAGCTGGAGTTAGCCATTGTATTGATAGTGATGCCGACGGCCTGTATCAAGTAGGCCGTAATTACTCTATTGATAAACAGCATCAACGTATTTTTGTACAAAACGCTGAACAGCATACTCATGGTTTTGTCACACCCGATTTAGGCATGGCGTGTTATCGAAATTCTTGCATTATTCGCGCGATCACCGGACATGAGCATTACCCGATTGAACGCAAAATTGCTTTTCAGGAATTTGCTGCACCTAACTCTGAGTTTTGCGATGAAATAAAGCAGTTTCGCGCATGAGTAAGCAATTTAAAATCTTGTTGATTGCGATAACGGTATTTGCAGTGATCAGTGATTCAATGTTGCTACCGTTTTATCCTACATTTTTTCGTACTGTGTTTGCTATCAACGATCCTGCTTATGTGGGTACTTATCTTGCTGCTAGCTGTTTTGTAGTCATGGTGTGCTTCCCTATTTGGGCTTTCATTAGCAAATATATTCATGTGTTACCACTGTTGGTATACAGTCAAATCGCGGCGGGTATATTCAGCTTAAGTAGTTTTTTTGCAAACGACTTAAGTTGGTTTTGGTTTACCTCAATGGCAATGTTTGCTTTTAAAGCGAGTTACTTATTAGTTTATCCGTACTTAATGAGCTTAGAAGAAAAAACCAAGCACGTTACCACTATTGCAACGCTCAGTGTGGTGGTGCACTTTGGCGGCATACTTGGCGCACTTGCTGGTGGTGTGGTGTTATCGGCATTGCCAGCTAAGGCGGCATTTTTAATTATGGCATTGAGTGATTTTACTCAGGTCTTAGTGTGCGCTTATCTTATCAAGTTAGCACCGAGTAAACAGCAGCCTGAGCCTGTAGTCGCATCGGCTATGCCATCAACTCGCTGGCCTATTTATCAGCTTGGCATTGTTATGCTGTGCTTTTACTTCAGTGCTTTTTTGATCAGACCTTTTTTTGCTGCGTATTGGCAAAGTATGAGCGATAACGCAAATATCGTTCTCGCGAGTATGGTGTTTTCTATCCCTGCTTTTATGGCATTGCTTGCGCTTTGCTTTGATCAGTGGCGACAAAAGAAAAATACCAGACCCATTAACTTATTAATTGTCTTTATATTGATCATCACCGGTGTTGCATTACAAGCAAGTCCAGCCTATTTGGTGGTGATTGCTGGGCGTTGTCTGTTTGGTTTATCACTATTTATCATCATTGTGCGTCTTGACCTGCTGCTTTACCAAGTAAGTACGCCAGACAAATATGCCCAAGACTTTAGCAAAGTCAGCTTTTGCCAAAGTTTAGGTGTGCTATTGGCCTCTTACTTTGCTGGTGTACTGGTGAAAGATTATGGCCTAGTGATGCCGTTTTGGATTGCCGCTGCAGGGCTTACTCTATCCGCTCTGTGCTTATGGTTACTAAGTAAGCAAACTAAACGCCATGTCTGTTCAGCCTATCAAGGCACAACATCGAGGGCTCAGTAATGTCTAATTCACCCCCCGTTTTTTGTCAGCAATTTACTAATATAGCCATGCTTAGTTTAAGGCCGCTTAACTTAAAGCAAGACTTAGCATTGATCCATCAGTGGGTTACTCAATCTCATGCCCAGTTTTGGGGGATGCAAGAGTTCACTATTGCTCAGTTACAGCAAGAGTATCAAAGCTTGTTAGCGCGCAGCGATATTTATATCGGCTACGCAAACAATAGCGCGTGTTTTTTAGTTGAGTTATATGAACCTCAATTAGATGAAATAGGTGATCATTACCCCGTCAAAGCAGGTGATATTGGTATGCACATTCTGATTGCTCAAAGCAATAACAAGGTGCATGGCTTTACTTGGTCGGTGTTTCAATTGGTGATGAATTTCATTTTTGCTAATGACAAAAATCAGCGCGTTATTGTTGAACCCGATATTCGCAATAACAAAATCCATTCTTTAAATACTAAAGCCGGTTTTCGTTATCAATCAGCGGTGAAGTTAACGCATAAAACCGCTCATCTCGCATTTTGTACTCGTGATGACTTCTATCACGCATTAAATAAGGATAATACTACTATGAAGCACATTCCCTTGAGCCCAGAGCAAGCCGTAAGTCATTTAACCCCAGAGCTATGGCGACATGTAAATAGGTTGCATGTTCGCAAAGCCTTAAGTGAGTTTGCCCATGAGCGATTAATAAAACCACAATTGACCAATGAAGATGCAGATTGGCAATATTTTGAGCTAAGTACAGATAAACAAAACATCGTTTATCGCTTTAAAGCCAAGTTGGGTAGTTTGAATCACTGGCATATAGCAGCAGACTCAATCGAGAAACAAATCGATAACCAAGTGGCCGAGCTTGATTCAATCGCCTTTATTTGTGAGTTACAACATAGTTTAGGTATCAGCCAAGCTATGTTGCCCACTTATTTAGAAGAAATAGCCAGTACATTATATGGCAGTGCTTACAAGCATCAGCTGCCAGCATTGACTGCTGAGCAACTCACCACCGCCGATTTTCAACAAGTAGAGAGTGCGATGACGGAAGGTCATCCTTGCTTTATCGCAAATAATGGTCGGATCGGTTTTGATACCAATGATTATCGCCAATATGCGCCTGAGACTGGCGCGCACTTACAGTTGGTTTGGCTAGGTGCGCATAAAGATAGAGTGGTATTTTCGACCACCGATGATTTAGATTATCAAATACTCATAACGCAAGAACTATCACAGCACACCATAGAGTCATTTAAACAAAAGCTATTAGCGCGTGAAGTGAATAGTGATGATTACTTCTTTTTCCCCGTTCACCCTTGGCAGTGGTTTAATAAACTCGCGTCGTTATTCTCTAACGATATTGCTGATCAACATTTGGTCTGCTTAGGATACAGTGAAGATGAATATCAACCGCAGCAGTCTATTCGTACTTTTTTCAATAAAACACACCCACATAAACGGTATGTTAAGACCGCACTGTCTATTTTGAATATGGGGTTTATGCGAGGCCTATCACCTTATTATATGAGTGCAACACCGGCCATAAATGATTGGGTGGCGCAGGTTGTATCACAAGATCCATATTTAGCTGACTCAGGATTTACGATACTGCGAGAGGTGGCTGCTATTGGTTATTATAATCACGCTTTAGAGGCCGCAACCGATCAATACAGTCCATATCGAAAAATGCTCTCTGCACTTTGGCGTGAGAGCCCAATGCCTAACTTAAAGAGCAACCAACGCTTAATGACCATGGCGTCGCTGCTGCATATCGATAATCAAGGCCAAGCACTATTACCTGCTTTAATTAAATCAGCACAGATTGATACCCATACTTGGATTGCTAAATATTTAAAATCATACTTAGATCCACTCCTTCATTGTTTTTACTCCCATGACTTAGTCTTTATGCCTCATGGTGAAAACTTGATTCTATTACTTGAGGACAATATTCCAGTCAAAGCAATCATGAAAGATATTGCCGAAGAAATAGCTATCTTAAATAAAGATTTAGTTCTGGCTGACAATATTCAACGTTTAACAGTCGATGTGCCCGATGAATTAAAGGTGCTGTCAATTTTTACTGATGTGTTCGATTGTTTCTTTAGGTTCGTGGCCGATATCCTTGATCAGCAAAACGACTATTCAGAACGAGACTTTTGGCAACAAGTTTCAGAGTGTGTAATTAGTTACCAGCAATCTCATCCAGAGTTAAAAGAGAAGTTTACTAAGTACGACCTATTTAGTGCTGATTTTACACTGTCTTGTTTAAACCGGTTGCAGTTAAGCAATAACCAACAAATGATAGATTTGGCTGATCCGGCAAAAAATCTAAAGTTTGAAGGAAAACTAATCAATCCGATAGCTGTATTTAATCCCATTAAAAAAGATAACAGTGTAATTATTTAATAATTACTATTTAGCTATGAGATGGATCGGGTCTGTATGCGCAGCTTGATTGTTCTCATAGCTGATAATTTAAGCGAAAATAGAGCTGTATGGCCTTGTTTGTATGCCTTTTGAACAAATATTTAATTAATTTAATAAAACTGAAATAAAGCGTTGACGGCCTCAAGAATATCCCTATAATGCGCATCCACTGACCCGGCAGGCAGCAATGAAAAGCGCTGAACAAACGGTAAGTAAGTCGAGTAAAACTTAGCTTTGAAATCTTTTATTAAGAAACTAAAAATTAAGTATTGACAAAAAAATAGGAAAGCGTAAGATTCGCTTCCCTTGAGTCGCTAAGGCAACTCAAACGTTCTTTAACAATATAAAGCAATCATCTGTGTGGGCACTCGTACAGATTGAGTTCTAACAGCCAAACTTAGTTCGCTAAGCGAGGCAAAAAATTTAGAGTCTCAATTGAAACTGAGTGACCAACAGCAATAACTTACTTAGGTTTTACTTAAGAAAAGAATTGCAGCACAGTCAATTCAATATCGAAAGATATTAAATAAATTCAGAATTCATTGAGC
>NZ_JBALXK010000017.1:0-99752 GCF_036960685.1 Pseudoalteromonas sp.
GCGGTCAGCGGTCAGCGGTCAGCGGTCAGCGGTCAGCGGTCAGCGGTCAGCGGTCAGCGGTCAGCGGTCAGCGGTCAATTTAAAATGATATAGAAAAGAGTAAAGTGAAAGCTTTGCTCTTTTTTGTTTTATAAGCTTCAATGGCAACTATGAGTGATAACTGTTCATTGGTTAAGTTAAACTTAAACCTGTATTGATGAGTAGAATTCTAATTTTGTCCGGTAACATTATTAAACGCCGTTTTGGTGCAAAATAACAAGCTCAATTCCTAGCTATTTTAATTATTTGTTTACAATGGTAATTTTTGGTGAAATTATCAGGGTATGTAATATACGCCGTTTTGGTGTGTTATAAACCACCAAAATGGTGTTCAATAAAATTGTTATAAGCCACTCTAGTTTGGTACTAAATTTAGGAAAATGATGAAAAAAACTCTTTTACTGCTGATGACTCTTTCGCTATTCGCATGCTCTCCGAACCCTAGGCTTGATGCAAACGAAGAATTCGAACGACTCTATGTCGCACTTGGAATGGAAGAAATCTTAAGTTCATTTGACGGTGAAATTAATATCAGTCCTGAAAAATTTCTTTCAGAAAAGTTGAGTGATTTACCTGAAAATCAAAAAAGAATTTTCATCGAGTCTATGCCTTCAAAAATAATGACTGATCCTATCAATATAAATGCTGCTAAAGTTGTATTTAAAACAAAACTTCTCTCGTTATTAACAGCCGAAGAGTTAAAAATTGCAGCAGATTTTTATTCTAGTAATGTTGGCTTAAAGGCTCATCGAGCAATTATAGAGGCGGAAGTGGCTGTTTCTGAATCTTTAGATTGAATAAATGGCTTATAACAAGGCGCTAAACTAGGAAAAAATTCAATAAGCTCGTCGCTTCGCTCGATTTTAGCTTATTCAATTTTTCCTGTTAGCTAAGCGTTAAGCCTATTGGGGGGCATTAATGAGTAAGTATGAATTGAAAGATGCTATTGATGAACATATGCCGCTTATTGATGAAATTCTCCAAGAGTCAAAAGTAGCTATATTTGATCGGTTTATGCGAGCTGCTTCAATTTTTGTTGATGTTGCAATAACTGATTCTAGTTTTGGAAGCAAAGAAGAGCTTCTTAAAAGTGAAGCTTTTTTTAAGGGAATAATTCCATTGGTAAACGACTGGTATTTTGAGAAATATGGCGAGCTCGCGAAAAATCCAAAGGATATAATTTATTCGGGAATTGTTAATCCCTATGGGCAACCTGTACTAGTAAAAATCCCATCTACAACTAGTAGAGTTGAAGTACCAAATGAAACAGCATGGCTTACTTTTCCAGATTGCCTGCAAGAAAGCGAGTCATTACCCGATATGATTCAAACTCCATTGATACTGGATAAGCTACCCACAAATGAACAAGAGGTACTACTTTCTGAGTTCGATGAAGTTGTATCTATGACGCGATCGATAAACCTAAATATAATGTCTGCTAGCGAACTTGATGCAGAAACTACTCATATGGCACAAGGAATATGGAGTCATTTTGAAAAAGCTATTACGGATATCCTTTCATTTAAAAATCATCAAGCGTCTATTGGGTGTTGGGAGTTACATCTAGCAATAGAAAAAACGCTAAAAGTGTATCTAAAGCAGGCCGATGGAAAGAAATACTTTGGACACAATTTGAACACACTCGGGGATAAAGCAAGGGACTATATTCCAGAAATTGACTTATCAATGATAAAATCGTTGCCAAGTGACAAAGATGCTATCCAGCTTCGATACTCCGAATTAGTTCATAATGTTGATGAAGCTGTGGATTATTATAAAAAAGCATTGGCATTGGTTTTCTTTATAACTAGCAAATTATCCCGAAAGTATAAGTTCAATAACGCGTCTTTCTTAATAAAAATGGCACCTTGGGCAAAGTAAGGCCTAATCGGGTAGCCGAAGGTCTCTAACCTCCAGCCCCCGCACCACCCATCATGCGCTTTTTATTAGCAGGTAGTGCAATGGGCGGTTCACCTCCCGTAATGAATATTGATCTAAAAACTGCGTACTTTGGTGCGGGCTATTGCGCCATTGCCATATAAACACTCCGTGGGTCTATCATCTGTATTACTCTTAAGCGCAGCGTCTCTTAACCTCTTTGTGAATAATTTACTAAGTTTTTTTGCACAAAGAGAAGGGAATGAGAAGTAAATGAGGGGAAACTTAGCGCTTAGTATTGGCATGGTTAAACCACCAATAAAAATAAATTAAAATCGAGTTGTTCTACAGGCTCGTGCCGACCATCTGCAACTGCCAAATTCCAAATTCTAGCCTATTCATCGCCAACTTATTAAGTTTGTATACCTAGAAACAAAAAGAGCAAAGTAAATACTTTGCTCTTTGTTCTTTGTATTAGTAATAGTTAAAAATAACGCTTGTTTATTTTATCGAGTCATTAATTTCTTTAAGAACCGCAACAGGGTCTGCAGCTTGGGTGATCGGACGTCCAACAACTAGGTAATCACTGCCATCATCAATCGCTTGCTTTGGTGTCATAATACGTTTTTGATCCCCTGCATCACTGCCTGCAGGGCGAATGCCTGGGGTCACTAGTTTAAAATCTTCACCTAGCTCTGCTTTCAATTTCTTCGCTTCTTGTGCTGAGCACACTACCCCGTCAAGGCCTGATTCTTTGGCAAGTTTTGCTAAATAAATAACCTGATCTTCTGGGGTTTTATCAACCCCTAAACGAGTTAGCTCTGCGGCATCCATACTGGTTAAAACAGTAACCGCAATTAGCAGTGGCGCTTTATCACCAAATTGCTCAAGCGCTTGTTTGGCTTTAGTCATCATTTCGACACCACCACTGGCATGAACATTAACCATCCAAACACCCATTTTGGCCGCGGCAGTAACCGCTTTGGCAACCGTATTTGGAATATCATGAAATTTAAGATCTAAGAATACGTCAAAGCCTAAATCAATCAGCTCTTTAACAAACGCAGGGCCAAAGTAGGTAAACATTTCTTTACCTACTTTTAATCGACACGTGTCAGGAGAAAGTTGTTTAACAAAATTTAATGCTGTTTGCTGATCATCATAATCAAGGGCTATAAGAACTTTTTTTGATTGTTCGAGAGACATAACTTTCCTAAAACGAATTGAATATAAGTAAAATTAAAAACCGTCTAAGCCACGGCTTGGGACTATGGTTTCCCAATGTTTACACGACGGGCAAACCCAATAAATGGTATGGCTAGTAAAACCACAGTGTTGGCACTGAAAATCTGGCTTTGTTGCAATATAAGAGGTTACCAATTTATCTATTTGATCTAACACTTCTTTAATATCATTATTTTGTTTTGCTAATAGCTGTAATAAAAAACTAAAGCCGCGAATAGTCGGCTGGCGTTTTAAACTATCAGTTAAAAATTTGATTGCTTGCTCGGTATGCCCTTGCTCTAGTAATGCTTTACAGTGTTTTATTTTTATTAGTACACCGCCTTTATCAAGCAATTGCAGCAGTAATTCATGAAATTGGTGGGTTAAGTTTAATTGCTCGTAACTATGCGCTAAGTCATCAATAAACAAGGGCGCAAAGAAGGTAAAATTGCAGATCAGCTCTCGCCAATAATAAATCGCTTTTACATAATCTTCTTTTGCAAACGCTGATTTACCAAGCTCATATAAGGGTCTAATTGCTTTTTGATTGAGGCTAATAGCTTTGCGCATAATTTGCGGATCATTTTCGATTAATGCCGCTTCACAATAAAAGTTAGCTATGGCCTTGAAGTGTTGTGGTTTAGAAAATAAATCGCTGTGTGCTTCAAACATATTGATACCTTTTTCCCATTCACGCGTTTGTGAATATAGATTAAGTATCGGCTCTAATGCATCACTGTGATTTGCTTTAACTAACCAAACAAGATGTTCTTCTGCGCCATCAAGTAACCCTGCCATAATATAATCTTCAGCAAGTTCAAGGCGACTAGTCGCAGCTTGTTGTTCATTAAGGCTTGGGTGTTTAAGGAGTAATTCGTGGATTTTTATTGCGCGATCTAATTCACCGCGGCGGCGAAACATCGTTGCGAGTGTAGAATAATGCTCGACAGAATCTGCTGCAACTTCAAGTAAATTGATAAGGTGTTCAAGACCTTGGTCTTCTTCTCTATCAAGTAAAAACTTTAAGCCTTTACTGTATTCAGAAGTGATCTGACGATTAAGTTGATGAGCTTGGTTTTTAGCGCTATTTTTACCCATGATCCAGCCATAACCAGCCGCAACAGGTAAAAGTAAAAACAAAAGCTCAATCATAGTTAGGTGTCTTTATTAGCAACAAGCTTATTATTATCTTTTTCAGGCGCTAACTTTTTCTTCAACCGATAGTTTTGCCACTTCAATTGCGAAAACAATTTAAAGCTAATAAAACAACCAATTGCGACACCTAAAGCAAAGCAGATACTTATTATCATTGCGAGGGGTAAAGTATTGCTGGCAATAATATAATTTATTTGCACTAACTGTGGATTTTGCGAACCAAGTACAAATGCAAAAATTAAGCATATTGCTACCAGGATAATTTTTAATACCCTAAACAAGTAACTACTCCAACTAAATAACTAGGCAATGCTCGCGTTTACGCGATCTCGTAACTCTTTGCCTGGTTTAAAATGTGGTACGTGCTTACCTTCAAGCTCAACTGTGTCGCCAGTCTTAGGATTACGACCTGTGCGTGGTGAGCGAAAGTGTAGTGAGAAACTACCAAAGCCACGGATCTCAATGCGATCTGAGCTTGATAATGAGCCGGCCATTTGTTCAAGAATTTCTTTAACAGCATTTTCAACATCTTTCACAGGTACATGTGCGTGTTGCTCGGCTAATTGTTCTATCAATTCTGACTTAGTCATAACGTTTCCTTAAAAAGAGATAAAGGAAGGGCAACACTGCCCTTCCAATTAAGACTGATTAATTAGTCTTTTTGTGCATTTGCGAATGCAGCTGCCATTGCGTTTTCGAACACTGGCTCTTCTTTCTTAAGCTTTTCTAGTACTTCTTTCTCTTCTGCTTCGAAAAGAGCTTTAACAGAAAGGCTTAAAGTGCGGTTCTTACGATCAACACCAACATATTTCACTTCAATCTCGTCGCCTACAGAAACAACAGTAGTTGCATCTTCAACGCGCTCTTGAGCGATATCAGCTACACGGATGTAACCTTCAACGCCTTCGATAAGTTCAACAGTTGCGCCTTTCGCATCAACTTCAGTCACTTTACCTTTAACAATAGCACCTTTTTTGTTTGCATCAAGGTAGTTATTGAATGGGTCAGCTTCGATTTGCTTAACACCTAGAGAGATACGTTCACGCTCTGGGTCAACTTGCAATACGATAGCAGTGATTTCGTCGCCTTTCTTGAATTCACGTACAGCGTCTTCGCCAGGTGTATTCCAAGAAATGTCTGAAAGGTGTACAAGACCGTCAATACCACCGTCAAGACCGATAAAGATACCGAAGTCAGTGATTGATTTGATCTTACCAGTAACTTGGTCGCCTTTGTTTTGAAGACGAGCAAATTCTTGCCAAGGATTAGCAATACATTGCTTAAGACCTAGAGAAATACGACGACGTTCTTCGTCGATTTCAAGAACCATAACTTCAACAGTGTCACCTAGTGAAACAACTTTTGAAGGGTGGATGTTCTTGTTAGTCCAATCCATTTCAGAAACGTGTACTAGACCTTCAACGCCTTCTTCGATTTCTACGAAGCAACCGTAATCAGTAAGGTTAGTTACACGACCAGAAAGTTTAGAACCTTCTGGGTAACGACCAGCGATAGCTGCCCATGGATCTTCGCCAAGCTGTTTAAGGCCTAGAGATACACGAGTTTTATCTTTGTCGAATTTAAGAACTTTAACTGCGATTTCGTCGCCAACATTAACGATTTCTGAAGGGTGCTTAACACGCTTCCACGCCATATCAGTAATGTGTAGTAGACCATCAACACCACCAAGGTCAACGAATGCACCGTAGTCAGTAAGGTTCTTAACGATACCTTTAACTTCTTGACCTTCAACAAGGTTAGCAAGAAGCTCTTCACGCTCTTGTGAGTTTTCTGATTCGATAACTGCACGACGTGAAACAACAACGTTGTTACGTTTTTGGTCAAGCTTGATTACTTTAAATTCAAGCTCTTTGCCTTCAAGGTGAGTTGTGTCACGTACTGGACGAACATCAACAAGTGAACCAGGTAGGAAAGCACGGATTGAATCAACTTCAACAGTGAAACCGCCTTTAACTTTACCGTTGATAACACCAGTAACAGTCTCTTGCTCTTCACA
Source organism: Pseudoalteromonas sp. (assembly GCF_036960685.1). Classification (GTDB taxonomy): domain Bacteria; phylum Pseudomonadota; class Gammaproteobacteria; order Enterobacterales; family Alteromonadaceae; genus Pseudoalteromonas. Next base: position 6,314 of record NZ_JBALXK010000017.1, read on the forward strand.
TGCTTTCTCAAGACGGATCCACGCTTCGTGACGCTTCGCTTTCTCACGAGAAAGGATAGTTTCACCGAAACCGTCTTCGATTGCATCTAGTGCAACATCTACTTCGTCGCCAACAGCAACTTCTAGTTCACCAGCAGCATTTTTGAACTGCTCTGCAGGGATAGCACTTTCTGATTTAAGACCAGCATCTACAAGTACAATGTTGTTCTCGATTGAGATTACTGTACCTTTAACGATAGAGCCTTGCTCTGCTTCAAAACCCTTTAAGCTTTCTTCAAATAACTGCGCAAAATTTTCTGACATACGAATATACGTCTCATATATTAATACCAATAAGCAACCATGCTGCATGGGGTTGTTAAAATAGCACTGGCATCCTGCTGGCGCATAAAATAGTTTATCGTCGCTTTGGAAGTTTACCTTCGACAATCGCAGCATCTAATAAAGTCATAACCTTATCAAACACTTGCTGCGCATTAAGCTCACTAGTATCGAGCTCAATGGCATCATCAGCTGGCACAAGCGGAGCAACGGCACGATTCATATCGCGCTCATCACGTGCTTGAATATCTTCTAATAGACCACTTAGTGTAACATCAAGACCGCGTTCATTCAACTCAACAAATCGTCTACGCGCACGTTCATCTGCGCTGGCGGTCAAATAAATTTTTAATGGTGCATCTGGAAATACCACAGTGCCCATATCACGGCCATCGGCGATTAAGCCATTTTCAGTACGAAATGCACGTTGGCGACGTAATAATGCTTCTCTAACACGTGGTAAGGCTGCTACTTTCGACGCGGCAGCCCCTACTTCTTCATTGCGAATTGTTGTTGATACATCTTCGCCTTCAAGAATAACTTTACCAGCGTTTGCTTGACTATCTACTAAAAATTGCACATCTAAGTTAGCAGCTAAAGGCACGAGTGCCTCTTCGTTGTCTAGTGCAATTTGATGGTGCAATGCTGCCAGTGCTAATACGCGATAAATTGCGCCACTGTCCAGTACATCCCATCCCAATTTCTCGGCTAACAAGCGACAAACAGTTCCTTTACCTGAACCACTTGGGCCATCAACGGTGATCACCGGCATTAATAACGCCTGCATTTAAACCTCCTGCAATGCACACCAAAATTAAACTGCGACATTATACGTTACTTATTACAATAGATCCGCTTTTTGTATGTAACTTTTTATATTTCAGTCCCTGTTGCTCATTGGCTAACCGATGCTAGTACATTGAAAAACGTTGGAAATGTTTTATATGTACACTTAGGATCGTTAATGGTAATAGGCTTACCGCCCACTGCAACCATGGCAAAACACATGGCGATGCGGTGGTCGTCATAAGTATCAATTGCCACATCGTTAAAGTGTTTTGGCGGTGTTATTTCGATGAAATCTTCACCTTCTACAACCTCAGCGCCCACTTTACGAAGCTCGGTGGCCATAGCATGTAAGCGATCAGTTTCTTTTACGCGCCAATTGTAAATATTGCGAATAGCCGTTGGGCCATCGGCGAATAACGCCACAGTTGCAAGGGTCATTGCCGCATCAGGAATGGCGTTTGCGTCGATATCAACGCCTTTCAATTGGCCTTTACGTACCACTAAGCGCTCGTCATACCAATCAATCTTAGCACCAACCTGCTCCATGACTTTGGCAAACCCGATATCACCTTGGACTGATTTTGCACCAACGCCTTTTATTTCTATTTCACCGCCGGCAATTGCAGCAGCTGCAACAAAATAAGAAGCCGATGACGCATCCCCTTCAACCATAATACGCTCAACAGCTTGGTATTGCTGCGCGCCTTTCACGGTAAAGGTTTTATAATCATCGTGTGTGACAGAGATACCAAATCGCGCCATGACATCTAGCGTGATATCAATGTAAGGCTTTGAAACTAAAGTGCCTTTAATGGTGATGTTGGTATCGCCATTAAATAACGGCGCAGCCATTAATAAGGCTGTTAAAAATTGGCTCGAGATACTGCCATCAATTTCAACGTTGCCGCCGTTTATTTGCCCGCCAACAATTTTAAGTGGCGGATAATCTTTATTTTTTAAATAACGAACGTCACCACCTAGCGCTTGCAGAGCATCCACTAGATGACCAATTGGGCGCTCTTCCATACGTGGCTCACCAACTAATTCATAGTCACCTTTAACGGCGGCAAGTACCGCAGTAAGTGGCCGATAAGCTGTGCCTGCATTACCTAAAAATAACGGCTCTGAGGGCGTTAATAACTGCCCGCCTACGCCTTGTACTGTGGCTACCGTTTTATCGTCATTTAAACTTACCTGTACGCCTAACTGTTTAAGCGCACCTAACATGTGGCGAATATCATCGCTATCGAGTAGGTTTTCGACCACAGTAGTCCCTTTAGCAAGGGCTGCTAATAGTAAAATGCGGTTAGAAAGACTTTTTGATCCCGGTAACGTAACGCTGCCATTTACCTTACTAATCGGCTCTAAACGTAACTGTTCCATTAGCTGTGCTCCTTGGCAAATTGTGCCATAAAGTCAACTAACGCTTGTACGCCCTCAAGTGGCATGGCGTTATAAATACTCGCACGCATACCGCCAACAATACGATGCCCTTCAAGTGCCAGTAAACCTGCTTCTTTAGCTTGTGCTAAAAACGCTGCATTTAAGCTTTCATCGTTTAACCAAAAAGGTACGTTCATACGTGAACGACAGTGCTTTGCCACTTTATTATTATAAAATGATGATTCATCAATAAAGCCGTAAAGCAGTTCTGCTTTAGCAATATTTTGCTGCTCCATGGCTTTTACACCGCCATTTTGCTCAAGCCAGTCAAATACTTCTGCCGCTAAATACCAAGCAAATGTCGGTGGCGTGTTATACATGCTGCCTTGTTTTACTTCGAGTGCGTAATCGAATATGCCTGGTTTTGCGACCCCTTCACGTTCAAGCAAGGTTTTACGAATGATCACTATGGCAAGGCCTGATGGGCCAATGTTTTTTTGCGCACCGGCATAAATTAAATCAAACTGATCAACATCAAATTCACGCGATAAAATCGTCGATGACATATCAGCAACGATCGGCGCTGTTGGGTGACTTGGTACATCAAATACTTCTATGCCATCAATGGTTTCATTTGGGCAATAATGGATGTATGACGGATCTGCTGGAAATTGCCATTCGCTGACCGGTTTGATAGAAAATTGCTCGTTTGTGTCATTACGTACATCAAGCTCAGTGACTGTGGTGAATTTTACCGCTTCGTCAACTGCGCCTTTAGACCAAACACCGTTTTCACAATATACGGCGGCTTTATTATCGACATGCAGGTTTAATGGCACCGCAGCAAACTGACCGCGGCCACCACCGTGCATAAATAACACTTCAAATTCATCGCTAATATTCATTAGTCGACGCAGGCTTGCTTCACACTTCGCGGTGAGCGCTAAAAACTCTTTACTACGGTGACTAATTTCCATCACCGAGACACCTAAATCTTGCCAATCAACAAACTCTTTTTGTGCCTTTTTCATCACAGCTGGCGGCAACATTGCAGGCCCTGCACAAAAATTATATTTACTCATTACCTTTCCTCATTCCAGTAATTACTTTGCTTTTTAATTATGTATAAAAAAAAGCGGCCGAAGCCGCTTTATATTGGTTTATTCAACCGGTGGATTATCACCAGTTTCATCATTAACCGTTTCAACTACTTCGACGCTTTCGCCTTCGATAATAGCCTCAAGCTCATCGATTTCAATTTCTTCGATACGTTGTAAACCAACTACTTGCTCTTCGTCAATAGTTCTTATCAAAATAACACCTTGGGTATTACGCCCAACGGTAGAAACTTCTTTAACTCGCGTTCGAACAAGCGTACCACGATTAGAGATAATCATGATTTCGTCGTTTTCATCAACTTGTACTGCACCAACCACAGCGCCGTTACGCTCAGACACTTTGATTGATACTACACCTTGAGTCGCACGACTCTTAGACGGGTAGTCTTCAAGTAGCGTACGTTTACCGTAACCGTTTTCAGTCACAGTTAAGATAGCGCCATCAGTCTTAGGTACAATTAACGATACAACACGTTGACCTTCAGGCATCTTAATACCACGAACACCGGTTGCAGTACGACCCATTTGACGTACACCTTTGAACTTGATTTCCGGGTTACCGTTTTCATCAAGTACTGGGTTGCCATTTTCATCTAAAACAGGTGATTCTTCCGCTTCTTTAAAGCGAACAACTTTACCAGCATCAGTAAATAGCATGATTTCGTTGCTACCATCGGTGATATCAACACCAATTAGGCTATCACCGTCATTCAAGTTAACAGCGATAATACCACTGGCACGTTGACGACTATAAGCTGTAAGTGGTGTTTTCTTCACGGTACCGAATGCAGTTGCCATAAAGATGTATTTATTTTCTTCGTATTCACGTACCGGCAATATTGCAGTAATACGCTCGTCAGCTTCAAGTGGTAACAAGTTAACGATTGGTTTACCGCGCGCTGCACGACTGGCCAGTGGTAATTGATACACTTTAAGCCAATATAAACGACCTGCCGTTGAGAAACACAAGATTGTATCGTGGGTATTGGCGACCAGTAGACGTTCGATGAAATCTTCATCTTTCATCTTGGTTGCTGATTTACCTTTACCACCACGACGCTGTGCTTCGTAATCAGACAATGGCTGATACTTCACATAACCTTCATGAGAAAGCGTTACTACAACGTCTTCTTCTGTGATCAAGTCTTCAAGACTAATATCATGAGCCGCGGCGTTGATTTCAGTACGACGTTCATCACCGTATTGCTCTTTAATTTCGACTAGCTCGTCGCGGATAACTTCCATTAAACGCTCAGGATTAGCAAGAATATATAAAAGCTCGGCAATTAAATCTAATAACGTTTGGTATTCGCTTAGAATCTTTTCATGCTCAAGACCGGTTAACTTGTGTAAACGTAAGTCAAGGATCGCTTGGGCTTGTTGCTCAGAAATATAATACTGACCATCACGGATACCTAAGTCATCTGCTAACCAATCAGGGCGTGCAACGTTTGCTTCACCCGCTTTTTCAAGCATGGCTTTCACATTACCTAATTCCCACGGACGACTTGCTAGTGCGACTTTAGCTTCAGCAGGTGTTGGTGAGTTACGGATAAGCTCGATAATTGGGTCGATATTAGCAAGTGCAATTGCTAAACCTTCTAGCATGTGCGCGCGGTCACGGGCTTTGCGTAAATCAAATACCGTACGACGGGTTACCACTTCACGGCGGTGAATAATAAACTCTTCAAGCATTTCTTTTAAGTTGAAACACTTCGGTTGATTATTAATTAACGCAACCATGTTCATACCAAACACAGTTTGTAACTGAGTTTGTGCATACAGGTTGTTTAAGATCACTTCGCCTACGTCACCACGTTTGATCTCGATAACGATACGCATACCGTCTTTATCTGATTCATCACGTAATGCGCTAATACCTTCAATCTTCTTATCTTTAACAAGCTCAGCAATCTTTTCGATTAAGCGGGCTTTATTTACTTGATAAGGGATTTCGTGAACGATAATCGTCTCACGATGGGTCTTTTCGTCGACTTCAATTTCTGCGCGAGCACGCATGTACACTTTACCACGGCCTGTTAAATAGGCTTGTTCGATGCCTTTTTTACCGTTGATAATTGCTGCAGTTGGAAAATCTGGACCCGGAATATAATCCATTAATTCATGAATCGTTAGATCTGGGTTTTGAATAAGTGCTAAGCAACCGTTCACAACTTCAGTTAAGTTATGAGGAGGGATATTGGTTGCCATACCTACCGCAATACCCGAAGAACCGTTCACTAATAAGTTAGGTACTTTAGTTGGTAATACGTCAGGAATTTGTTCTGTACCATCGTAGTTAGGCACAAAATCAACCGTCTCTTTCTCAAGATCAGCTAATAGCTCATGAGACATTTTCGCCATACGGACTTCGGTATAACGCATTGCTGCTGCCGAGTCACCGTCAACTGAACCAAAGTTACCTTGGCCGTCAACTAACATATAACGTAAAGAGAAAGGCTGAGCCATACGAACAATGGTGTCGTACACTGCACTATCGCCATGGGGATGGTATTTACCAATTACGTCACCAACCACACGGGCTGATTTTTTGTAAGGCTTATTCCAATCATTATTAAGCTCGTTCATAGCAAACAAAACGCGGCGGTGAACAGGTTTTAAGCCATCACGTACGTCTGGTAGTGCTCGTCCTACGATTACGCTCATCGCGTAGTCTAAGTAGGAGTTTTTTAACTCGTCTTCAATATTGACTGGCAGAATTTCGTTGGCGAAATCAGTCATTTGATATCACATTCCTTCAGTATTTCCCCACAAAGTGCCGCATACGGGCGCTTGCGAGGATATTAGTTATTATTACCAAGTCATGCTACCACAATTAATTTAAATTTACAGGCGCTAAATCTTTGCGATTTATCAATTTCACCCTATATAATGGCCTCAGATTGACGAGGAAGTTTTTTATGACCGAACATCAGAATGTAGATAGTGCAGAAATTGCAAAGTTTGAAGCCATTGCCGAGCGATGGTGGGACCGCGACGGGGAATTTAAACCCCTTCATGAAATTAACCCGTTACGATTAGATTTTATCGCCGATAAAGCCAACGGCTTATTTGATAAAGAAACCCTAGATGTAGGCTGTGGTGGTGGCATCCTCAGTGAAAGCATGGCGCGAATGGGCGCAAAGGTTACTGGCATCGATATGGGCCAAGAGCCATTAACCGTTGCTAAACTACATAGTTTAGAAACCGGTGTGAAAGTCGAGTACATCAAAGTACCTGCCGAGCAGTATGCGCAAGAGCACCCTGCTCGCTTTGATACTATTACGTGTATGGAAATGTTAGAGCACGTTCCAGATCCTGCTTCTATCATTCATGCAGTGGCGGCATTAGCTAAACCTGGCGCTGATGTGTTTTTTTCTACGCTCAACAAAACCCCTAAAGCCTATCTGTACGCCATTATTGGTGCAGAGAAGTTATTGAAAATGGTGCCAGAGGGCACACACGACCACAAAAAGTTTATCAAACCAGCGCAACTCATTGCATGGGCAGAGCAAGCAGGGTTAAAAGTACGTGCAAGTGCTGGGCTCAGTTATAACCCGCTATCAAAGCAGTACAGCTTAAATACCGATGTGAGCGTTAATTATATTCTTCACTTTGAGAAACTTGCGTAATGGCTGGTTTTAACACAGCAGCATCAGCAATTGACTACGACGCCTTTATTTTTGACCTTGATGGCACCTTACTTGATACTGCAGACGATCTTGGTGCTGCGCTAAATAGTGTATTGTCAGCACATGATCAACCTACGGTATGCGCCAATGTTTACCGCCCAGCGGCATCAAATGGAGCAGTAGCACTGCTAGAGGCGGGATTTGGCCAGCACTGGCCCACCCACCCGCAACAAGATGCTTTGCGCCAACAGTTACTCACGGCCTACGCTGATAATATTGCCACTCATAGCCAATGCTTCACGGGTATCGCACAATTATTAATTGCGCTTGAGCAGCAACAGATCAAATGGGGGATCATGACCAACAAGCCGGAGTTTTTGACCACTCCCTTAGTGGCTGCAATCTCTGAGTTAAGTGATGCGCAAGCAATTGTCTGTGGTGACACACTAAACGTGGCAAAACCTTCACCGTTACCTTTACTTCACACAGCGCAACTATTAGATGTCGACCCGAGTCGCTGTTTGTATGTAGGTGATGCCGAGCGCGACATTATCGCAGCTAAAGCCGCGAACATGCACAGTGCAACTGCGTTGTGGGGATATATCCCCAGTGAAGAAGAAGCGTTGAGCTGGCAAGCTGACTTTAATTGGCAGTCACCTATTGATGCATTTAACCATATATAGTGGCTTGCTAATAATTAAACACTATATATTGTGATCGTGTTATTTTTTGCACATTGTTTGCTGATAAAAAAAGCAGCCTAAATTTATTTTTAAAATGGTTAAATTTAATAGATCATCAGTTGATTTTTATAAATTTCATTTTAATCAAATGGTCAAAGGTTAATGGCTACTAACACAAACGTGTTATCCCGACGTTATCCACAATGTGGGGCATTTATGCCCCTTGCAAATGATCGCATACCACACTATCTTGTGATCCAGAGTTTGATGAACACCAGATGTTGTGGCTAAATGTTATTCAATTAAATTCGCGCTAGAACAGTCTTATGACAATAAAATATTTATTTTAAGAAAAATGTGTCACTAAAAAATTTTATATCCCAAGGAATACAGGCAAAACTATGAACCAACAGCTATCTGTAAGCAAACGTGACGGCCGTAAAGAGTCACTTGATTTAGATAAGATCCATCGCGTTATTGCTTGGGCCGCCGAAGGTCTAAATAATGTGTCTGTCTCACAAGTTGAGCTAAAATCACACATCCAATTCTACGATGGCATCCGTACTGAAGACATCCATGAAACGATTATTAAAGCAGCCGCTGATCAGATTTCAAAAGAATCACCTGATTACCAATATTTAGCCGCCCGTTTAGCTGTATTCCATTTACGTAAAAAAGCTTATGGTCAGTTTGAGCCGCCGCGTTTATACGACCACATTGTCAAGCTGGTAGAAGATAAGCGCTACGATGCTCACTTACTTGCTGATTACACCGAGCAAGAAATTGATCAACTAGACGAATACCTTGATCACGCACGCGATTTAAACTTCAGCTACGCCGCAGTTAAGCAGCTTGAAGGCAAATATTTAGTGCAAAATCGTGTCACAGGTAAAATTTATGAAAGTGCACAGTTTTTATATATTCTTGTTGCCGCAAGCTTGTTCTCTGATTACCCGAAAGAAACGCGTTTAGATTACATCAAACGTTTTTATGATGCGGTATCAATGTTTAAAATTTCATTACCTACGCCAATCATGGCGGGGGTACGTACGCCTACTCGTCAATTCAGTTCATGTGTACTAATTGAATGTGGTGATAGCCTAGATTCAATCAACGCTACTTCTTCTGCGATTGTAAAATACGTATCACAACGTGCAGGTATTGGTATTAATGCGGGTCGTATTCGTGCACTTGGTAGCCCTATTCGCAATGGCGAAGCGTACCACACCGGTTGTATTCCTTTTTATAAGCACTTTCAAACAGCGGTTAAAAGCTGTTCGCAAGGTGGTGTGCGCGGCGGTGCAGCGACCCTTTTCTACCCACTGTGGCATTTAGAAGTAGAAAACTTACTCGTGCTTAAAAACAACCGTGGTGTTGATGATAACCGCGTGCGTCACTTAGATTACGGTGTGCAGTTTAATAAACTAATGTACGCGCGCTTAATTAAAGATGATTATATCACCTTATTTAGCCCGTCAGACGTTCCGGGGCTTTACGATGCCTTTTTTGAAGATCAAGATGAATTCGATCGTCTTTACGTACAATACGAGCAAGATGAATCAATTCGTAAAAAGCGTATTAAAGCCATTGAATTGTTCTCAATGTTTGCACAAGAGCGTGCCAGCACAGGTCGTATTTATTTACAAAATGTCGATCACTGTAATACACATAGCCCGTTTATTGCTAAAGTGGCGCCTATTCGTCAATCTAACTTATGTTTAGAAATTGCTTTACCGACAAAACCGCTTAGCAATGTCAATGACGAAGAAGGCGAAATCGCCCTTTGTACGCTATCGGCATTTAACTTAGGTGCGATTGAGTCACTGGATGAGCTTGAAGAATTAGCAGAGCTTGCGGTACGTGCCTTAGATAACTTATTAGATTTCCAAGACTACCCTGTTCCTGCTGCACATAATGCAACGATGGGTCGTCGTACTTTAGGTATCGGTGTTATCAACTACGCTTACTACCTCGCTAAAAATGGTAAGCGTTATTCTGATGGCAGTGCCAATGCATTAACGCATAAGACCTTCGAAGCGATTCAATATTACTTGATGAAAGCGTCGAATGAGCTTGCTAAAGAGCGTGGTGCGTGCCCTAAATTTAACGAAACTACATACTCACAAGGCATTATGCCGACTGATACTTACAAGCGTGATTTAGACAAAATTTGTGATGAGCCACTGCATTTAGATTGGGATACATTACGTGCCAATATTAAAGAGCATGGTATGCGTAACTCGACGTTATCTGCATTGATGCCTTCTGAAACATCGTCGCAAATTTCTAATGCAACCAATGGTATTGAGCCACCGCGCGGTCATATCAGTGTTAAAGCCAGTAAAGATGGTATTTTAAAACAGGTTGTTCCTGAGTATGAGCGTTTAAAAGATAACTATGAATTATTGTGGGATATCCCATCAAATAAAGGTTACATAGAGCTTGTTGGTATAATGCAAAAGTTTGTTGATCAAACAATCTCTGCAAATACTAACTACGACCCAAATAAGTTTGAAGGTGGTAAAGTACCGATGAAGGTATTACTACAAGACTTATTAGGCGCATATAAGCTTGGCGTTAAGACCCTTTACTATCACAACACCCGCGATGGTGCGTCTGATGCACAAGATGACACACCTGAAGTGGAAGATGATGATTGTGCAGGCGGCGCGTGTAAAATCTAATCGATAATAAATATAAATTGCAAGCGGGCCTTAAGCCCGCTTTGTCCTGTTCGTTTTTTGAGTGATCTTATGTCTTATACTACTTTTAGCCGAAACCATAATAACCAATTACAAGAACCGATGTTTTTCGGCCAAACCGTTAACGTATCGCGTTATGATCAACAGAAGTACCCTATTTTCGAAAAGTTAATTGAAAAACAATTGTCGTTCTTTTGGCGTCCTGAAGAAGTCGATGTAAGCAAAGACCGCTTAGATTTCCAAGCCCTGCCTGAGCACGAAAAGCATATCTTTTTAAGTAACTTAAAATATCAAACCTTGCTTGATAGTGTACAAGGGCGTTCACCAAATGTGGCACTACTTCCTATCGTATCTATTCCTGAGCTTGAAACTTGGATTGAAACCTGGGCGTTTAGTGAGACGATCCATAGCCGCTCTTACACGCATATCATTCGTAACGTAACGCAATCACCTGAGCTTATTTTTGATGATATCGTTAGTAACGACAAGATCAGCGAACGTGCTGATGCCGTGACTAAATATTACGATGAGTTAATCAATAAAGTGGCTGTGTATAACTTGTACGGTGAAGGTAAACATACTCTTAATGGTGAAACGGTACATATCAGCTTATTTGAACTTAAAAAGCTGTTATACCTTGCCATGATGTCAGTCAACATTCTTGAAGCTATTCGCTTTTATGTCAGCTTCGCCTGTTCATTTGCATTTGCTGAGCGTGAATTGATGGAAGGCAACGCAAAAATAATCAAGCTGATCGCCCGTGATGAGGCGCTTCATCTGTCTGGCACTCAGCATATTTTAAACATCATGCAAGATGGTAAAGACGATCCAGAAATGGCTATTGTTGCGGCGCAGTGTCGTGAAGAAGCAATTAAGATGTTTGTCGATGCCGCTGAGCAAGAAAAAGAATGGGCTGAATACTTGTTTAAAGATGGTTCAATGATTGGTTTAAACAAAGATATTTTGTGTCAATACGTTGAGTACATCACTAATGCACGTATGAATGCGGTAGGTTTACCAACCCAGTTTAAAACTAGCAGTAACCCTATTCCATGGATCAACTCATGGTTAGTATCAGACAATGTACAAGTTGCTCCACAAGAAGCTGAGATCAGCTCTTACCTTGTAGGCCAAATTGATTCGCAAGTTGATGCTGCTGACTTTGGTGACTTTGATCTCTAATGAGCAGCGACAAAACTGCAAAGGTTCACTTTGCAGATAACAGCCAGTGTGTTGAGTTTAACACTGGCTGCCATTCCCTTTTAGACTGCCTTGAACAACAGCAATATGATATCCCTTTTCAATGCCGGGAAGGCTATTGCGGTGCTTGTCGCGCAACTCTTAGCCAAGGACAAGTGATCTACAATGAAGAGCCACTTGCGTTTGTACGTGACGGCGAAGTGCTGCTATGCTGCTGTAAACCCGATGGTGATATTACTCTGAGCTTTAAATAAACCCGCTAAAATAGGTAAATATTTAAGTCGATTGCTATTAGTGCCAATCAAATTGTTTGGTTTCATAGCAATGCACTTTATCACTGATCATTAAACTACTTTCATCAATGATGACATCCCAATTTAAACTGCGCGTTAAATCCATTTGAATATCGTCAACAAACTGCTGATCAATTTCGATAATATGACTATTTGCGAATAACTTTAAGCGTGCTTCTGACTCAATTAGCCACTGACTATTACTAATCGTTAGGACTAGTAATTCGTCAACTTGCTTCGCTATTTTTAGCAGTTGCTCAAGATTAGGCTGTTCGACACTTAACCACGTTTTATAATGCTCATCCAGTGCTTGAATACCGACATCTGGTTGTAGTCTATCGGAGAGTTTATTGAGCACTGCATGGCTGTCGTAAGATAAAAGACAATACCCTACTAGCTTTAAAACAAAATGCTCGAGTGTTTCATTTTTTGTTAAAGCTGTGGTAAATACCTCTTGATGATTACGCTGCTGACGTAAGTCTGCAATGCTAAATCGTGCTTTAAAGATCCGGGCTTTATCAGACATAACACTCACCAAACTAGTGATTATTTCTACTAGAGTATAGCGCTAAGTAATGAAAATGTGTTTATTTTAAAGTTATGGTATAACATTATTGATCGGCACAAATGATGGTGTTATATTATATCACAACATAATAACCACGATGTAGTAACCATGATCCGACATTCTTTAGTATCCACTGCAATTATCTCTGCTTTAAGTTCTTTTTCTGCTCATGCCGCGGTTGTAACAGGCCAAGTTTTAGATGACAAAAATCAACCGATCAGCCAAGCCGACGTCCATGTACATGGTAAAGCTCAAACAATAAAAACTGATAACAATGGCCAGTTTAGTATTAATATCGACGCGAATAGTCAATTACATATTAGTAAAGATAATTATGTTGATGCCCGCATTGCAGTTAATGAAGCAAGCCCAGCATTACACGTTACCCTTATTCCAACCTCTGTTGAAACAGTAGTGGTATACGCCTCTGCCTTACATAAAAATAGTTTAGAAATGATTTCACCAGTCAGCGTACTCAGTGGTGATGAACTACGCAATAAAGCAAAACCAACTTTAGGCGAAACTTTAAAAGGTCTGCCAGGTGTAAATGCCAGCTATTTTGGCCCAGTTTCTTCAAGCCCTATAATCCGTGGTTTAGATGGCCCCCGTGTAAAAATCACTCAAAATGGTTTAGACAGCAGCGATGCATCTAGAATTGGACCTGATCACGCAACCTCTAATGACAGCCTAGCAGCTGAACAGATTGAAGTTTTGCGAGGCCCTGCGACGCTACTTTATGGCTCAGGTGCAATCGGAGGTGTTGTTAATGTGGTTGATAACCGTATTCCTACCGATAATATTGAACAATTGACCGGTGCAGTTGAATACAGTCACGATACGGTATCAAACGCCAACACCTATGCTGCCAAGCTTGAAACAGGCCATAACAACTTTAATTTCCATTTTGATGGTACCAAACGCACTGGTGATGACTACCAAACTCCGCGTTTTAACTTACCTGAGGAAGAGCACGAAGATCATGAAGGTCATGACGAAGAAGAGCATGAAACAGCAACGTCAGTTAAAAATACCTTTATCGATAGCCAAACCGTAAACTTTGGTACTAGCTATGTAGGTGACCATTTAACGTTAGGCGTCTCTTATGGCCGTATAGAAACAGATTATGGTATTCCAGCACATAGCCATGAACATGGTCATGATCACGAGCACGAACATGCCCATGAAGATGGTGAAGAAGAAGCTGTTTATGCACGTGTTGAGCAAGATCGTTGGCAAGGTTTAATGAGCTATGCATTGCATAACAATTGGATTGAAACCATTAATTTACGTCTTGGTTATACTGACTATCGCCATGCTGAAATTGAAGATGGCGCGATTGGTACAATCTTTAGTAATGAAACCACTGAAGCACGTTTTAATGTTGAGCATAAACTAGGGAACTGGCACGGGATGGCGGGCTACCATTTTAGCGAGTCAAATTATGATGCTGATGGTGAAGAAGCCTTTACACCTGCAAGTAAAACCACGACTAATGCATTGTTTATTTTAGAAGAGCAACAGTTTGGCGACGTAACTGTTGAGCTTGGTGCCCGTTTAGAAGACTATAATATTGATAGCAACGTTGATGCTTCAGCGCATGACCACGACCATGGCCATGCTGATGAGCATGCTGATGAGCACGAAAATGAAGTAACAGCTTACAGTAAAAGTTTTACAAATCTAAGCGCTTCGGCAGGTGCCATTTGGCAATATACACCTGGCCAAAGTGTGTCTCTTAGCGTGTCACATTCTGAGCGTGCTCCATTATCAGCAGAACTGCTTTCAAATGGTGTGCATATTGCCACTGGAACCTATGAACTCGGTTTAGGCTACGTGATAGAAGACGGTGAAATTCACTTCGAACCAGAGAATATCAAACAAGAAACATCAACCAATATTGATTTTGGCTTTAGACGTTTTAGCGGTGATTTTGGTTATACCGTTAACTTTTTCTATAACGACATTGAAAACTTTTACTATCAGCAAAATACAGGCTTAGTGTTTGATGAAGAGCATGGCCTTGAGGCTGCAGAGCCTGGTCACGATGATGGTATGGCTGTTTATCAATTTGTTAGTAAAGATGCAAAATTATACGGGATTGAGTTTGACGCACATTATCAACTTAACGCCAATGCCATGGTTAAATTATTTGGTGATTCAACGACAGCAAAACTTGCTGATGATGAAGGGAATTTACCGCGTATTCCTGCGAACAAATTAGGCTCTGAATTACAATATACTATTAGCGATTGGCAATTTAGCTTAACGGGCACTCACTACTTTGAGCAAAATGACATTACAGCCTATGAAACAGCGACTGATGGTTACACATTAATTGATGCACAAGCAAATTATCAATTAACTGTTGGCCCTGTCGATACGCAGTTTTATGTCAACATTGATAACATCACCGATGAATTAGGTTTTGTACACAGTTCCTTCATTAAAGATCAAGCGCCATTACCAGGGCGAAACTTTAGACTTGGTGTTCGTGGATACTTTTAATTTACCGTAACACAAGTATAAAAAAAGCCACCTTAATCATCTTAAGGTGGCTTTTTATTTACTTAAAAAGTAAATAACTATTAAAGAATAGCGTGTAACTCAACATCAAATACAAGCGTCGAGAAAGGTGCAATCGCAGCACCGGCACCACGTTCACCATAAGCAAGCTCATGAGGAACATAAATACGCCATTTAGTGCCTACTGGCATCATTTGTAATGCTTCAGTCCAACCTTTGATAACGCCACCAACTGGGAATTCAGCAGGCTGACCACGCTCATAAGAGCTATCAAAAACAGTACCGTTGATAAGTGTACCGTGATAATCAACACGCACTGTAGACTCTGCAGTTGGCTTTTCGCCTTCACCTGTTGCAAGTACTTCGTATTGAAGACCAGACTCAGTAACCGTGATTTCAGCACGTTTTGCATTTTCTTCTAAGAACGCAATGCCTTCAGCTGCTAATACTTTAGCTTCTTCTTCACGACGAGCTTGAATTTCAGTGTTGATTTTTTCAAATGCAGCTTGGATCTCTGGGATTTCAACTTGGAATTCGCCACCTGCATAAGCATCTTTCATGCCTTCAAACACTGAATTTAAGTTTAAGCCTTCAAAAGGGTTAGCTTTAAGTTGCTCACCCATTTGTAAGCCAATACCGTAACTTGCTTTTTCAGCATCTGTAGTAAAATTATCTGACATAATGTGTTTCACGTTTTGTTTATACCAACCTTAAAAACGTTGGTATCAGTTAAAAGACGCGCCTATGCTATCATAAAAAAAAGCCCTTTTGGGCTTCTTTAAGATTAGTTTTTAGGGAGTTTTCGCTTTATAAAGCGCATCGCGAAAGTAAATACTGGCAAGCTGATTAAAATACCAGCGAGTAATGGGCGACTCAGTAATGCTTGCGGACCAACGAGTATAACGGGAACCACTAACAAGCCAAAAACGCCGATATAAATTGCTGCAATTTCAGGCCAATGCTTATCATATTTGGTGATCAAATGGGCTGATAACACATTAAAGCCTAAGCAATACGCCATAGCCGTAACTAATACCTGCTCAGGTTGTGAATCAATGGCCATTTTAACTAACAAATTAATAGCGCTGTGATAGCAATAGCCAAATACAGTCCATAACAACACATGCTTGAGTACCCGCTGAGTTGTCGTTAATTGATTTTGTTCTGACATGGTAAACTCCAGATAGCAAAAAGCCGCCCATAAGGCGGCTTTTTAAATATGGTGGAGAGATAGGGATTTGAACCCTAGATGGGCTACAAACCCATGCCGGTTTTCAAGACCGGTGCATTCGACCACTCTGCCATCTCTCCGTACGGCGCGGATAATAGGGTTTACTCGCCTTGTTGTAAAGCCCTAAAAGTAAAAAATCTAAATTAATTGCAGCTATGCCACTATTGCGGCGAAAAATAACTCAATAGTACTGTTTTGGTCGTTTTGCTATCCACGAACATAATAAACACACTAACAAGCTAAAAGTCACAAAACTTAAACCTTGAAATATTAAGTCATAACGATTGAGATCATCACTTGGCACCAAGACCAATACAAAGGCAGGCAAAATACTCAGCACTAAAACATAAAAGCACACTTTGAATGCTCTACCAAAATCAAATCGTCTGGTACGTTGCATCCACCACGCTAATATAAAGACGATACCTATTGATGACATTGCGATTAGATGAGGAGTCTGCGTACTAAATGCGGTGTACAGAGTGATCACGGCACCTACAAAGCCCCATAAAGACCAAGTAAGCCATTTTTCTTTTTCACGTAAAAATAAATTTCCCATTGTTCTCGTCTTTTTTATCGTTATTGTTATAAGACATTCCATACACTAACAAAAAACAACAGATTAAAAAACAAACCGAAGAAGAATAATTGCCTGCATCCTAGCGCTTCTCACAGCCAACGTTTAGCTAAGTTAAGTTAGCAAAAGCAACCTTAATCTAGTATGACTGTGATAGCGCCGACAAGTTCATTTTAAATTTATAACATACTGAAAAAGTCGTCTGCTTTATGCCGCGCAGGCTTAGTGCAATCAACAACCGCAGTGCCTAGATATAGATAACCCACTATTTCATCTTGCTCAGCAAGACCAAGTGCCTTTTTCACAGCTGCACTTTGAGCAAAATACCCAGTGCGCCAAATACCAGCTAATCCTTGTGCAAACGCGGCCTGCTGCATTGCGAATACGGCACAACCGGCACTTTGCACTTGTTCAATTCGAGGTACTTTTGGGTGTGCTTGATATTTTGCCACTGCAATAATGATCATCGGTGCTCGCTGTGGTAATTCTTTTGCACGACTGATCGTTTTTTCATCTTGTTGTTCTGCAATAGCACTTTGATAGTAAATTTCACCTAAGCGGTCGCGCCCGGCTTCCTCTACTATAAAAAATTGCCAAGGCGCTAAGCCACCATGATCGGGAACTTTTAAGGCAGCCTTTTTGATGTTGTCTAATTGTGCTTGATTGGGCCCAGGGAAACTTAATTTGGGATCAGATTGACGAGTTAATAACAGCTCAATAGCGTCCATAACAATTCTCTATTTGAAAAAGAAACAAGCATAGCATTGATATGGATCGCTGAGAAAGTTAGAAAGTTAGAAAGTTAGAAAGTTAGAAAGTTAGAAAGTTAGAAAGTTAGAAAGTTAGAAAGTTAGAAAGTTTGCAGTGAGTGCTGCAAACTTACAAACAAATATCGCGATTATTCGAGCCTTTTTCGTAACCAGTGATCCACACTCACAAAGCGTCCACCACCAGTAAAAAACAAGCTTAGTAACATAGCAAAATAGATGGCTGAAAACTCAATGCCATTATTTAAAATAGACGGTTTACCTTTTTCATACAGATAATCTGGAAAACCATGCTCTTCTACTAGGGCGCGAATTTTACCAATACGTTCTTGTACAGCGAGGGAATTATCAAGGCTTTCTTGGGCACCGGGGACAGCTAACCAATTAAGTACTTGCGCAGCACTGGTATCTGGATCTGTCGGCGCAATCGCAAACCAGCCATTGTGCCAATGTACGGAGGTTGCGGCAACGACCATAGTAAACATCAGCGGTATGCTCACCAGGCGGGTTAATAAACCCACTAAGAGCAGCCAGCCACCTAGAAACTCACTCCAGCCAGCTAAGAAAGCCAGTAAATCAGGAAAAGGTAAGCCCAAACCCCAATCAGCGTTGCCAAACCAAGCAACAACATCAGGTGAAGCTAAAAAAAATTCAAAAAAGCCATTATCACCACCACTTATATTCAGCTTATTATAGCCTGCGATGATCATGACAGGCGCCAGTATCAATCTAAATAGTAAAGCAGGAATACCATCAAATATGGCTATTTTTTGCAGTAAGGTTTTATATTGTGAGATCACTTTATTCATCGTAGCAGTCTAATCTTTTAAAATGTATTAAATAAAGACCGCTACGATGGAAAGTTTATTTCAGTTAAATTTTACGTGCCACTTGTAGCGCTTCAAAAATAGCTCGTTTAGCATCAATCGCTGTTGCTAACTTAGCCCCACCAATCACATGCACTTTTGGGTTATCTGCTAATTGCGACATTAACTCATTGTTAGACACTTGACCGATGCAAGCAATAACCGTATCAACAGGTAAAACTTGCTGCTCCCCTGCGACAGTAATTTTCAAACCTTGTGCATCAAAGTGATGGTACTGACAATCAGCAATTTGTTTTACACCGTGTTGCTTTGCAACTTGGCGATGTATCCAACCGGTAGTTTTGCCAAGTTCGCTACCAAAGCGCCCTGCACTGCGTTTGAGCATAAATAATTGGCGACTGTCTTTATGTGGGCTTGGTTCGCACTCAATGCCCCACTGGGTTTTAAATTCACTGATAGTTTGATTTTTATGTTCACTTAAAAAAGCGACCATATCAAAGCCAATGCCACCGGCACCTAAAATCGCAATCGATTGGCCTAATTCAACCTCACCACGGATCACTTCATCGTAAGAAAAAACCCGTTTATCATCAGCGCAAGTAAAGTTTGCTTCACGCGGACGTACCCCCGTTGCAAAAACCACATCATCGTATTGCTCAAGCATCTCATCCGTAAATGCAGTATTAAGTGTTATTGTAACCTTAAGACGCTCAAGTTCATTTATAAAATACCGCAAGGTGTGATTAAAGTCTTCTTTGCCGGGAATTCGCATCGCTAAGTTAAATTGCCCGCCCATGTCGGCATTTTTATCAATAAGGGTGACTGTATGGCCTTTTTGCGCCAAGTAACAACTGGCTGATAAACCTGCAGGTCCAGCGCCAACAACCAATACACGTTTTGCTTTTGCTGTGTGCTCAAGCGGGTAATCTAGTTCAAAGCCGGCTTGCGGATTAACTAAACAGGTTGCTCGCTTACCTTTAAACACATGATCTAAGCACCCTTGGTTACAGCCAATACAAATATTAATTTGCTCGCTGTGTTGTGCTTGGTATTTATTAAAAAACTCAGGATCGGCAAGCAGTGGACGTGCCATCGAAATTAAATCGGCATCCCCTGCGTTTAAAATTTCATTGGCAATATCAGGAGTATTAATACGATTTACAGCGATGACAGGAACAGACACCACTTCTTTTAAACGTTTTGAGGCTTCTTTGAATGCACCTGGTGGCACCATACTGGCAATTGTGGGCACTCTCGCTTCATGCCAACCTATACCGGTATTAAATATATCAACACCGGCTTGCTCCAAAGCTTTAGCTTGGATAGTGACCTCTTCTGGTGTTGAACCATTTGGGATCAAATCCATCACGGATAAACGAAAGATAATTAAAAACTCTTTATTTACTTTTGCACGTACCGCGTTGACAATCTCTAACGCTAAACGCATGCGGTTCTCTAAGCTACCACCATATTCGTCGGTGCGTTTATTTGTATGCGGCGCCATAAACTCATTAATCAAATAGCCTTCAGAGCCCATTACTTCAACACCATCATAGCCTGCTTTTTGCGCTAAATAGGCTGAATGAGCAAAATCTTTGATGGTTTTTTTAATAGCACCAACAGACATCGCTTTAGGTTTATAAGGGTTGATCGGCGCTTGAATTGCACTGGGCGCTTGGTTAAATGGATGATAGGCATAGCGACCAGCGTGTAATAATTGTAAGCAAATCTTTCCGCCATGCTGATGTACAGCCTCAGTATAAGCACGGTGCTTAAATACATCGTAATAGCTATTAAAAGAGGAAGAAATGGGGGTTAACTTACCACGTAAATTAGGACTATAACCACCAGTGATGAGCATTGCAGTGCCGCCTTTTGCACGTGCTTCATAAAAAGCACGCAGCCGCTTTCTGTTGTGCCAGCCCTCTTCAAGCCCTGTGTGCATTGAGCCCATCACTAAGCGATTGCGTAATTGTGTGTGTTTTAATTGTAGTTGTTGTTCTAACATCCTCTGCCCCGTTAACTGGTCTAACCTCTATACATTAGCGAATTCTGCTTGATTGGCAAGTAATAAGCAACAAAAGCACTAAATTATGTACTATTTCAGCATTTAAGCTCACTAACATGGTAGCTGATAAACACTTCGTTACGATTTAACAGTTAAATAAATTTTTATTCTAGGCTAAGATGGTGCTAGATATAAGTTGTACCAGACTAAGGATTTATTTTGATTGCAAAGCTGTTTAAAGGACTGTGGACAGGAATTAACTTTTCTCGTCGTTTAGTTCTCAATTTTTTATTTATACTAATTGTGATTCTTTTCATTGTCTCGATAGCCAGTGATGGTGATGAAATTAAAGTTGCTGACACATCCGTGCTCAGGCTCAATCTCAATGGCCCTATCGTAGAAGAAAAAACTTACGTAGATCCGGTAGAAGCGGCCATCAATGATGCAACAATGGGTAATGATGAACCGGCTGAAATCTTACTCGATGACATTATCGAAGTAATTGATCAAGCGACCAAAGATGAACGTATCAGTGTTATTTTGCTTGATTTACAAAAAATGCCAAACGCGCATTTAAATAAATTAAAGCAAATCACACAAGCGCTTGATCGTTTTAAAGCAGCTGATAAAAAAGTCATTGCATCTGGCTATTATTATTCACAAGCGCAATATTACCTTGCTGCTCACGCCAATGAAGTATCAATGCACCCATACGGTGGCGTTGAAATTCAAGGTTTTGCTATGTATCCACTGTATTTTAAAGATGCCCTTGAGAAGCTTGGCATCACTCAGCATATTTTCCGTGTTGGCACATTCAAATCCGCTGTTGAACCGTTTATTCGTAATGATATGTCTGATGCAGCAAAAGAGGCCAACAGTGTATGGTTAGGTGCATTATGGCAAGAATACAAGCAAGATGTTGCTGCGGTACGCCCGTTCGATGAATCTAACTTTGATGAAACAATGGATGTATTCCTTGCAAAAATGCAAGCAGTCAATGGTGATTCAGGTCGCTATGCTCTAGAACACCAATGGGTTGATTCATTAAAAACCAATCAGCAAGTTCGCCAAGAATTGATTGCATTAGTTGGCACTGAAGAAACCGGTAAAACCTTTAATCAAGTTTCGTTTAACGAGTATTTGTCATTAATTAAGCCACCTATTGAGTTTGATAACCCAGTAACCGAAAAAGTCGCTGTTGTTGTTGCTCGCGGTACAATTTCTGACGGTGAACGCAAAGCCGGTGAAATCGGTGGTGATTCTACAGCCGCATTACTTCGTAAAGCACGCTTAGATGAAAAAGTTAAAGCAGTGGTTCTGCGTATTGATTCAGGCGGTGGCAGTATGTTTGCTTCTGAAGTTATTCGCGCTGAAGTACTGGCACTTAAGGCAGCTGGAAAGCCAGTAATTGCCTCAATGAGCTCTGTGGCTGCCTCTGGTGGTTACTGGATTGCCTCTGCAGCCAATGAAATTTGGGCCGCACCTAGCACTATTACCGGTTCAATTGGTGTGTTTGGCAACTTTATGACCTTTGAAAACACCATGGCTAAAATTGGTGTGTACTCTGATGGTGTCGCCACCACTGAAATGGCAGGCTTATCAGTCACCCGCCCATTGAATGAGAAAATGGCGCAAGTTATCCAACTGAGTGTTGAAGATGCCTATCAGCGCTTTTTAGAAGTGGTTGGTGAAGCACGTAACATGACACCTGAGCAAGTTGATAATATTGCCCAAGGCCGTGTGTGGATAGCAAGTCAAGCGCAAGAGCTGGGCTTAATTGATAAGCTTGGTAATAAACAAGACGCTATAGAAGCCGCTGCTGAACTTGCTAAACTTGATTTTTACGAAGTCAAAACTATTAAGCATAGCCTTTCTGGGCAAGAGCAATTAATGCAAGATATTTTTGGTAACGCATCAGTAAAAGCATTTATAGGCTCGCAAAGTACCTTGCAAAATGCCCTGTCTAACCAAGCATCAATCAATGGCTTAGTTAAGCAGTTAACCTCGGAGGTTGAAAGCTTGCAGGATTACAACGATCCGCAAGGCATTTATGCTCGCTGCTTAGTGTGTAATATTTCGCAATAAATAGTGTATAAGCTGTAATCGCAGCCACTAATCGTTATACTAAGCCCAGTTTTTTTACTGGGCTTTTTTATGAAACGTAAACGTATTTATATCGCATACACTGGCGGTACAATTGGCATGAAAAAATCAAGCCGAGGCTATATTCCTGCAGAAGGCTTTTTAACGCAAACCGTAGCAAACAATGCTGAATTTAATCGTGATGAAATGCCTTTATTTGATATTCACGAGTATTGTCCGCTTATTGATTCGTCAGATATGTCCCCTGCCCATTGGCAATTAATTGCAGAAGATATTAAAAGTAAATACCAAGACTATGATGGTTTTGTCGTATTGCACGGTACCGATACCATGGCCTATACCGCCTCGGCACTGTCATTTATGTTTGAAAACTTAACAAAACCCGTGATTGTTACAGGCTCACAAATTCCACTGTCACAATTGCGTTCTGATGGCCAAGTCAATTTACTAAATGCCATGTACTTAGCGGCTAATTACCCAATTGCTGAGGTTAGTTTATTTTTTAATAATCAATTATTTCGCGGCAACCGTGCGACAAAAGCACATGCTGATGGCTTTGATGCCTTTGCCTCACCAAACCTAGAGCCACTGGCGCTATCAGGCATTAACATTCAATTATTAAAAGGTCAGTTAAGCCCCTACGTTGAAAATGAACTACAGGTAACCAATATCACACCACAACCTATTGGGGTGTTATACCTATATCCTGGGATAAGCCATGCTGTGGTTAAAAGTCTAGTAAACGATAATATCAAAGCCCTAGTATTATTAAGCTTTGGTGTCGGCAATGCGCCGCAAGATCCAGACTTTTTAGAGATCCTTTCAAGCGCTAGCAAACGCGGCATGGTTATTATCAACCTCACGCAATGCCTAAAAGGTCATGTTAATATGGGCGGCTATGCAACCGGTAATGCCCTACTAAACATTGGTGTGATCAGTGGTTACGATATGACACTGGAAGCATGTCTCACAAAATTACATTACTTATTCAGCCAAAAGCTTGAAATAGAAACGATTCGCCATCTGATGCAGGATAACTTACGTGGTGAGTTAAGTAGGTAAGAATTTAAAACTAAAAAGGCACGCTAATTAGCGTGCCTTTTATTTAAACCACTTGGTCTAATTAACGAACTTTCGCGTCAATATCGACTAAATCAGTTAAATGACAAACTTCACCACTGTGGGTTTTAATACCATGCTCGCCGAAGTAATCTCGTTGTGCTTGTACTAAATGACCATTACTTGGCGTAGTAAGCGTTGCAAAGTAGGTTTGCGTTGAACTTAACACCGGAAATGCTAAACCAGTCATCATTGCTTGGCCTGCTATCTTACGCAGTGCTAACGACTCTTTCTCAAGTGTATCGATAAACTCAACACCATCAGCAATATTATCTAAGTAATCAGCACGGATAATACAGCCAGCACGCCATGTTTGTAGCGTTTTAGACAAATCTACTTTCCATTGATGGGCACGCGATGCACCTTTAATAAGCGCAAGGCCTTGGCGATATGCCAATAAGCTTGCAAACAAGAAAGCATCTTTAAGTTCGTCTAAATCAAGCTCAACTTGCGACGTTGATTTAGCGGCGTAGGTCATTTCTTTTGCGGCGTGAGTGTCGCCGGTATTGGTCAAATGACGTGCTTGCACAGCAGCAACAAGTGATGGCACCGCAATGCCAAGCTCTAGTGCATTTTGTGCGGTCCACAAACCCGTGCCTTTGGCGCCGACTTTGTTATCTATTAAATCAACTAGCGCTTCATCCGCATCGGTTTCTAACGATAAGATATGACTTGAAATAGACAATAAATAACTATTTAGTGATCCTTCAGACCATTGATTAAAAATCTCAGCAACTTCTTGTGGTGTACGGTTTGTGCCTAAACGTAGTAATTGATACATTTCTGCAATTAATTGCATTAATGCGTATTCAATACCGTTGTGCACCATTTTAACAAAGTGACCACTGGCTGATTGACCGACCCGTGCAAAACACGATTCGCCTTTGTAGCTAGCAGCAACTTTCTCAAACCATGGCTCGACACGCTCCCAGCCACCTTCTGAACCACTTGCCATCATTGCAGGACCATGTCGAGCGCCTTCGGCACCGCCAGAAATACCCATAGTGGCAAATTCAAATTTATTTTGATATTTCAGTTTACGCGATATGCCGTCTTTATAATTACTATTCCCGCAATCAACAATAATGTCGTCGCAATCAACGCCCGCTTCAACTAATTCGTTACACACTTTATCAACTAACTCACCTGCTGGTACTAATAACAAGATTGAGCGAGGCGGCGTTAACCGTTTTACCATATCAGCTAAATCAGACACAATGTGCAGACGATCTGCCATGCCTTGTAATTTAGCACAGCTTAATAGCTCTTCGCCCGCATCTGGGTTTTTATCATAAGCTACTAGCGTCATACCCTGTTCTATCAAGTTCAGAGCAAGATTTTTACCCATAACGCCTAACCCGACTAATGCAACTTGCATTTAGTGTCCTCCTCGGTAACAACTATTGGTTAGTAAATGAAAATAATACCGCGCGCATTATATACCCAAGCCACTTAAAAATGCGAGCTTAGACAACAGATACCGCGCTATACGCAGCAAAACACACAAGATAGAGCAAATTATATCAAACAACGCCTCCCACAGGGGAATTTTCCTTGTATGGATTTCTGAGCCGAGCATTGACGAGACCTGACACCGGTGTCATAATGTGGTCATATTTTTTGTATAAAATTATGACAGCCTAATAAGTAACACTGCATTGAATAATGTATTGGCTGAGCATAAAAACTGTAATATGCGTGTTAGTTAAAACGGCATATATAAATAACGAAAAACCGTCAACCTGCTTACCATTTAGTAAGCCTACAGGAGAATTTGATGCTTAGACGCACAAAAATAGTCGCGACCCTTGGACCTGCAACCGATCGAGATAATAACTTAGAAAAAATAATCCGTGCTGGTGCAAACGTAGTGCGTTTGAACTTTTCACACGGTATTGCACAAGATCACAAAGATCGTGCCCAAGCGGTGCGTGATATAGCCAAGAAATTAGGCAAGCACATTGCAATTTTAGCCGACTTACAAGGCCCAAAAATTCGTGTATCGACATTTAAGGATGGCAAAGTAAGCTTAGTTGTTGGCGCTAAATTTATTCTTGATGCAAAAATGGAAAAAGGCCAAGGCGATGTCAGTGCTGTTGGTATTGATTACAAAGAGCTTCCACAAGACGTTGCGCCAGGTGATTTATTACTATTAAATGATGGTTTGATCCAACTGACTGTTGATAGTGTTGAAGGCCACTTAGTTTATACCACAGTGACTGTTGGTGGCGTATTATCAAATAATAAAGGTATCAACCGTTTAGGTGGTGGTTTAACCGCACCAGCGTTTACTGAAAAAGATAAAGAAGATTTAATCACCGCCGCTGAAATTGGCGTAGATTACATCGCTGTTTCATTCCCGCGCAGCGGCGATGACATGCGTTATGTTCGTTCACTTGCAGTAGCTGCTGGTTCAAACGCACAGTTATTAGCAAAAATTGAACGTGCAGAAGCGGTTGAGACTGTTGAAGCCGTTGATGACATCGTATTAGCGTCTGATGCTGTGATGGTTGCCCGTGGTGACTTAGGTGTTGAAATTGGCGATGCTGCATTAATGGGTAAGCAAAAGTTAATTATCCGCCGCGCTCGTTCACTAAATCGTACAGTGATCACCGCAACGCAAATGATGGAATCAATGATTGATAACCCAATG
This sequence comes from Pseudoalteromonas sp., assembly GCF_036960685.1. GTDB lineage: Bacteria > Pseudomonadota > Gammaproteobacteria > Enterobacterales > Alteromonadaceae > Pseudoalteromonas. Next base: position 32,811 of record NZ_JBALXK010000017.1, read on the forward strand.
CCAACACGTGCAGAGGTTATGGATGTTGCCAATGCAGTACTAGATGGTACTGATGCTGTGATGCTTTCTGCAGAAACTGCAGCCGGTGATTACCCTGAAGAAACAGTGGCAACGATGGCACGTGTTTGTTTAGGTGCAGAATCGCAAAAAGAAACGCACGTTTCTAAGCATCGCTTAGACAGCCGTTTTTCATCAAATGCTGAATCAATTGCTTTATCTGCTATGTATGCTGCAAACCACTTAGATTCTGTGAAAGCGATTATTACTTTAACTGAATCAGGCAGCACAGCTAAATTGATGTCACGCATCAGCTCTGGTTTACCTATTTATTCATTGTCTCGTCATGCAAGTACACTTGGTCAAACTGCTCTATATCGTGGTGTTTACCCAGTATTCTTTGACTCTACACAATGTGAAAAAGAGAACATGGTAAAAGATGCCCTAAACACGTTAGTTGCGGCAGGTTCATTACAATCTGGTGATACCGTTATTATCACTCACGGTGATGCAATGGAAACTGTTGGCGCAACCAACACGATGAAAATTGTTACTGTTGCTTAATTATAAAGGTTTAATTAAATCGGTTTAAAAAGCAGTCATAAAAAAACGCGAGCCTAGGCTCGCGTTTTTTATTTAAAATACACTGGGTTAAATCTAAATCACTAAATAGAACCGTGTCTAAATTAACTCGCTAGTGCAGCTTTTACTTTATCGCGATAACTACGGCTTACTTTTAGTTCTTGGCCGTTATCTAGCACTAACAAATACTCACCGCTTACCTGAGTGACGAGCTTGCTAATTTGTTTAGTGTTTACAATCGCGCTGCGGTGTACACGTACAAATAGCTGTGGATCAAGTTCCTGTTCTAATTCTTTCATGGTTTTGCGAAGAATGTGGGTTTGCCCATCTTGGCAATGCAAACACATATAGTCACCTGCTGCATCAACCCATTGAATTGTCGCTACAGGCACGCGGATTATTTCACCCTGCTCTTTCACAGCTAAAGATTCTGGGTAGCGACGATCTGTTAGGGTATCGCCAGTGGCCAGTTTTTTCAAAATCTCTTCACAATTATTGCCAGTAATTCCAGCGACAAAACTTGCCAATTTCTTTTTATGGGCGTTGTCTTGTTGCGTCTTCAAGTAGGTATGCACTTTTTCTACCGCCTGTTTTAGTCTGTTGTCATCGACTGGTTTAAGGATATAATCTAAAGCATGAATTTCAAATGCTTTGACTGCGAACTGATCAAATGCGGTGACAAATACAATAGCAGGTAATGCTCTGACACTTTCACTAAGTGCTCTGGCAACCTCAAATCCATTCATTCCTGGCATTTGAATATCTAAAAAAACTAAATCTATTTTCCCTGCTTTACAGGCATCAATGGCTTCTTGTCCAGAGCTGCAAAGTTGCATGACTTCAATATCATCAAATTCTTCTAATCTTACTGCTAAGCCTCTTCGGGCTAACGGTTCATCATCAACAATCAGGGTCTTAATCTTGCTCATTTCTTCACAGCCTTTTCAAACGGAACGCGCAGATTCACTTTCAATCCACTTGGCGTATTATGTGACAACACAAACGAATAGTTATTTTCATACAAGGTTTTTAGACGGTCTTTGGTATTGGCCACACCGACTCCTTGCGAATTAACTAGTTGGCCATTAAGTAACTCAGTACCTGGGCCATTATCGCCTACTTCCAATAATAGTTCATTAGCAAAAACTTGTGCTTTAATATCAATCACTCCGCCTTCAATAAGGTGTGCTATCGCATACTTAATCGCATTTTCGATGATCGGTTGCAAAATCAAACTTGGTACTAATGCATTTTTTGCTTCATCACTGACTTGTACATTCACCTGTAGTCGCTCATCAAAACGCACTCGCTCTATTTCTAGGTAGAGCATCAGTGCATGCAACTCTTGTTCAAGTGGTACTTTTTTTATCGGATCGGTATTGAGTGTATAACGTAAAAAATCACTCAATTTTGACACCATTAAATTAGCATCTTTATTCTCTTTAACCAAAATCAACGTTGAGATAGCATTCAAAGTATTAAATAAGAAGTGTGGATTTAACTGATAACGCAGCATCTTTAATTGCGCTTCATGTGCCATAGTAGTGGCTTTTAGAGCTTTCTGGCGCTCACTTTGCAAAAGTTGATAATACTTAATACCAAAATACAAACCACTCCAACAAAGTATAATATAAACGGAATCTAAGCCTTGTTGAAGATAATAAAACCACTCTGTTGGACGATAACCGTGGCGATAAATTTCCCATAGATTAAACTTTTGGATCACCGCCCATAAAGTGCCAGTAACATAAGACGCACTGAACACCACCAGCATTAAAACCCAAGGTGCTGCATTCCAGGCCTTGCGATACATATAACGCAAAGGCACAGTCATTAAACAACCGGCGTAAGCATTGAGCACGATAACAAATACATAGATATCGCGCATTTCAAACACTTTAGAGCCAATGTAGTTAACAAGTGCATAACCTATCCAACCGGCGATCTGTAAGACCCAAAAGAACCGTTGGCGGTTATCAACTAAGGATTGCCAATTCAAAATAGTTAATTACCTCATTTATTTGTAATTATTATATAGCGTTAGTTAGGGTGGGATCACTACCGACTATCTCGCTTTTCACGAGCCTTACCGCAAAATAAAAATATGTATGCATTTTATTTTAGCCACAAAAAAAGGAGCCATGGGCTCCTTTTCAATACTTATTTGTAAAAGCTTAAGCTGCCGCTAGGCCTTCTTTTGCTTTTGCAACAAGCGCTGCGAATGCAACTTGGTCATAAACAGCGATATCTGCAAGGATCTTACGATCGATTTCTACAGATGTCTTTTTAAGACCATTGATAAAACGGCTGTAAGACAGACCATTTTGACGTGAAGCAGCATTGATACGTGCGATCCATAATTGACGGAAAGTACGTTTCTTCGCGCGACGGTCACGGTAAGCGTATTGACCCGCTTTAGTAACAGCCTGGAAAGCTACGCGGTAAACACGTGAACGTGCTCCGTAGTAACCTTTTGCTTGTTTTAAAACTTTTTTGTGACGTGCACGTGCGACAACGCCGCGTTTAACTCTTGCCATTTCTAAAAACCCCTATTAAGCGAATGGTAACATACGTGAAACTAGACCATGGTCATTCTTATGAACCATCATCTTAGGACGTAGGTGTAACTTACGCTTAGAAGTTTTCTTAGTCAGAATGTGACGAAGATGCGCTTGTTTACGCTTGAAACCGCCTGAAGCAGTTTTCTTGAAACGCTTAGCAGCGCCTCTGTGACTTTTTAGCTTATAAGCCATTGCAATAACTCCAAATGTATTGCTTTAAAATTAGTAAGCAGGCGTGAGATATATTGCTATAGCTCCACTTTTAGGCCTAACTTACTGCCATAGTCCGGTGAAAACCCAACATAAATGCTGCAGTTTTACTTTAATACCGGTTAGCACAGGTGAATATTTTCATATTACTTGGTGACCTGAGCTAAATTCGGTGCGCATCTTAACCTGTTTATTGCTTTTTAGCAACAGGCGCCATCATCATAACCATTTGACGGCCTTCAACACGATTTGGGAAAGACTCAACAACTGCAAGTTCTTCTAAATCATCTTTGATACGGTTTAATAATTCGATACCAATTTCTTGGTGGGCCATTTCACGACCACGGAAGCGGATGGTTATCTTAGCTTTATCGCCACCTTCTAAGAACTTACGTAAGCTGCGTAACTTAACCTGATAATCACCTTCATCCGTGCCAGGACGGAATTTGATTTCTTTTATCTGGATCTGCTTTTGCTTCTTCTTCTGCTCTTTTAGTTCTTTGCTTTTTTCAAAGATGAACTTACCGTAGTCCATGATTCTGCAAACAGGCGGCTCAGCATTTGGGCTAATCTCAACTAGATCAACACCAGCGGCATCAGCCATAGTTTGCGCGTCTTTTAATGACTGAATTCCAGCTTGCTCGCCTTCAATGTCAATTAAGCGAACTTCTTGAGCTGTAATTTCTTCGTTAATACGATTTTTTTGGGCTGTTTGTTGCCCTTTCTTGCCGCCTCTAATGGTACGTTCCTCCAAGAATATCTAATAATAAGCGTGTAGTTAGCATATTAATCTATGCCCTACACGCTGGATTTTTATAGTCGATTTTTAATTTCATCGCTAATTTTAGCGACAAATTCATCAACATTAAATTTGCCCAGATCTTCACCTGTGCGGGTACGTACTGCTACTTCTTGTTGTTCAACTTCTTTGTCGCCAACAACCAGTAAATATGGGATACGTTTTAATGTATGTTCACGGATTTTAAAGCCAATCTTCTCATTTCTCAAGTCAGCAGCGGCTCTAATTCCAAGTTTATTTAATTTTTGTACAATTTCTTGCACATAATCTGCTTGTTTATCGGTGATATTCATAATCACCACTTGCTTAGGCGCAAGCCACGTTGGGAATAAACCAGCATACTCTTCAGTTAAAATACCAATAAAGCGTTCAATCGAACCTAAAATTGCACGGTGGATCATAACAGGTGTGCGACGTTCGTTGTTTTCAGCAACATATGTTGCCCCTAAACGTCCAGGTAATGCAAAATCTAGTTGCACTGTACCACACTGCCACGCTCTGTCTAAGCAATCGTACAAAGTAAATTCAATTTTTGGACCGTAGAAGGCACCTTCACCCGGTAAATAGTCAAATTCGATGTTATTTGCTTTCAGTGCTTCAGCAAGCGCAAGCTCTGCTTTATCCCACATTTCGTCTTCGCCAATGCGTTGTTCTGGGCGAGTCGACAACTTAACAACAATTTTTTCAAAACCAAACGTTTCGTATGTATCATAGACCATTTGGATACAAGCTGATACTTCATCCATGATTTGCTCTTCAGTACAGAAGATATGCGCATCATCTTGAGTAAAGCCACGTACACGCATTAAGCCATGCAATGCACCTGATGGCTCATTACGGTGACAACAGCCAAATTCAGCCATACGCAGTGGTAAATCACGGTACGATTTTAAACCTTGGTTAAAGATCTGTACGTGACCTGGGCAGTTCATTGGTTTGATTGCGTATTCACGCTTTTCAGATTCAGTGGTAAACATTGCCTCTGAATACTTTTCCCAGTGCCCTGATTTTTCCCATAACGAACGGTCCATCATCATCGGACCTTTAACTTCTTCGTATTGGTATTCACGGAGTTTTTCACGTACGAACTCTTCTAATTCGCGGTAAATGCTCCAACCATCGTTGTGCCAAAACACCATGCCTGGCGCTTCTTCTTGCCAATGCCATAAATCGAGTGCTTTACCAATACGACGGTGATCGCGCTTTTCAGCCTCTTCAAGACGTTGTAAATACGCTTTAAGCTGTTTTTTATCGCCCCATGCGGTGCCATAAATACGTTGCAGCATTTTATTATCTGAATCGCCACGCCAATAAGCACCGGCCACTTTCATTATTTTGAAGTGTTGGCAAAAACGCATATTTGGTACGTGTGGGCCGCGACACATGTCGATGTATTCTTCATGATGATATAAGCCTGGACGGTCATCTTTGCTGATGTTTTCGTCAAGGATTTCAATTTTGTATGTTTCGCCACGAGCTGCAAATGCTTCGCGGGCTTCTTGCCAGCTTACGGTTTTTTTAACCACGTCGTAGTTTGTTTTAGCAAGCTGTAGCATGCGCTTTTCAATGGCTTCTAAGTCATCTTGACTCAGGGAATGTTCCATATCGATATCATAGTAAAAACCGTTATCGATGGTAGGACCAATTGCCATTTTTGCATCAGGGAACAATTGCTTAACTGCATGACCAATCAAGTGAGCACATGAGTGACGAATAATTTCAAGACCGTCATCATCTTTTGCGGTGATGATTTCAAGGCGAGAATCGTCTGTAATTAAATCGCAGGCATCAACACGGGTGCCATTAACACGACCAGCAATGGTTGCTTTGGCAAGGCCTGGGCCAATATCGTTGGCTACATCAAGAGTGCTTACTGGGTTTTCAAAACTACGCTGACTGCCGTCAGGGAGAGTAATAACTGGCATTATAAATCCTTACTACAGTGGTGACGCCTACAATGCATCACATGTATTTATTAAAGTAAAATGAGTAACTCGACAACGCTTTTACGAATAAGCATTGCTAATTTTAACCGTCTTCGGTTAATGCATTTGTTGAGTCTTACCAAACACAAGCGGTTATTGTCGCGGTTGAAGCCACTAAATACAAGTATTTAGCCAGACAAATTGACAAATAACTGCTGCATTTCATACTTAATGCAATTTCAGCTGTTGGATCATCGAATGAGCGTTCTTAAAAGTATCCGTTTTGCCACCTTAAATTTACTTAATTATGCGGCGCCGCCTTATTCCTTTTACCAATTGCACGAACGCTACAATGCAACTCAGTGGCGGCAAAAACAGCAGTTTATTACCGACTTTCTACAGCAAAGCCAAGCGACCGTTATCGCATTTCAAGAAGTGTTTAGCCCCAAACAACTCGAAATACTGTGTAAAGAGCGAGGCTATGACTATTTTGCAACCGTCGCTACACCTCGCAGCGATAATCTATATCCACAGGTGCTATTTAATCCTGTGGTCGCTATTGCTGCAAAAATTCCTTTTCAATACTGCCATGAATTAACCCCTTGCCCTGAGTTACTTGAGTATTTAAATAATCAAAATGAGTTTAAATTTAACCGCACGCCAATTAAGTGCCACTTTGATATACCTGGCTTTGGCGAGTTAGCCTGTTATGTGGTGCATTTTAAATCACAACGAGTGCATTCCATGGCGCATATGCTAAACATTCACAATCAAGACGATCCACTACTTAATTTACTGCAGCAAACGGTTGGCATGATGCAATCACATATATCTCGGTCACTGGAAGCATCAATTGTCTACTACGACGCACTTAAAACACAGCGTGAGAAAAATTGCGCAACCTTAGTTATGGGCGACTTTAACGACAATATACAAAGCCCGGCATTATCATTTATGACGCAAGGTTTTCACCCGACTCGCTGCGAACCTTGCTTAGAGCTTGAGCAACCAATCGTTGGGCTTACTGATGCGTTTGAATTAAGTACTGAAGCGATTCAAGGCAAAACCAAGCCTGCCACCCATTATTACCAAGGCCGTGGCAATGTATTAGATTATATTTTAGTCTCTGGGCACTTTAATACTGACTGCGTGTTATCGCGTATAAACTCGTTGCGTTATTTAAGTTTCGACAAACATTTAAATCCTGAGCAAACAGATGAAGATATTTGCATCAGCGATCACGGTGGCGTTGGCATTGAAATCGCTTTTAATGCCAACGACGCTCGCATCTTGAGGTGACTTGGGTATAATGTAGCAAACTAGTTATTTAGAGAATGACAATGAGAACATGCGGTGTAGAAATTACCGGTAGTGACGTACTACTGTGTATTTTAACAAAAGATAAAGACGTATTTGATATACGCGATATTCGCCAAACTCGCTTTACATTAGGCAATGGCAATGACACAGAAGTAATGCGTAAATTCCAGTTTGATTTTGCTAAACTGATGCAAGATTATCAGATTGATTCTGTTGCTATTCGTCAACGTGCCCCAAAAGGTAAGTTTGCAGGCAGTGCCAATGGCTTCAAAATGGAAACGGCGATTCAATTAATTAAAGAACTCGATGTACACTTATTCACAGTGACTGAAGTTAAAGAGCAATTAAAGCGCAATCCAATCCCTATTGATTTTGCAGAAACGGGGCTGAAAAAGTACCAAGAGAATGCATTTGTTAACGCTTATGTCTATTTAATGAAAAAAACCTACCGTAGTGAAGAGCTTTAATTTTTAATTAACCCTCTATCTACCACTGAGCGTGACGCTAGTGCGTATTGCGACCATGTTTGCACATACTACTAGCGTTTTTTATTGCCTATAATTTCTGCTTTTTATTGCTACATTGGTCGTATAGCCCTTTCCTTTGTCGACAATCTGTGTTTTTCTAACAATGTAAACTCTCACAACATTGACACGGAGAATGATGATGCAAGTAGAACAGATTAACGAAACTGCAAGCGACACAAATAATAAAGTCAAAAATCCAATAGGGTTATCAAAAAGCTACTATCAGGGGGCTCAGAGTCCTGCATTGATCAATAAAACAATTGGTAATTACCTTGACGATATTGTCGACAATAACCCACATCACCCAGCAATAGTCGTTCATCATCAAAATATTCGCTTAAGTTATAAAGATTATCAACAACAAATCAACCAACTGGCAATGGGCTTGCTCGCTTTAGGGGTGAAACCAGGTGATCGGGTTGGTATCTGGTCACCTAATAATCTTGAGTGGTGCTTAACGCAATTTGCAACAGCTAAGATCGGGGCCATTATGGTCTGCATTAATCCAGCCTATCGCCCTAATGAATTACAATATGCGCTTAACTCGGTACAGTGCTCTACCCTTATTACCGCCTCTAATTTTAAAGCCAGTAATTACCTTGATATGCTTAATGAGTTACTGCCAGAACTTGCAACAGCAACTCCTGGGCAACTCAGCGCAAAAAATTTACCTGATTTAAAGAATATTATTCGTATTGGCGATGAACCTGCACCGGGCATGTTTAGTTTTAAACACGTTATGGCACTGCCCAACGATGCAACACAACAAGCACTCAAGAGCATTGCAGCAACACTAAAACCAGACCAAGATATCAATATCCAGTTTACTTCTGGCACGACGGGTAACCCAAAAGGGGCGACTTTATCGCATCGCAACATTTTGAATAATGGTTTTTTAATGGCTAATGCCATGGGGTTAACTGCCGCAGATAAACTGTGTATCCCCGTGCCTTTGTATCATTGCTTTGGCATGGTACTAGGAAACCTTGTGTGTATCAGCAAAGGTGCCACTGCAGTGTTCCCCGGCGAATCGTTTGATCCAACCACCACCTTAGAAGTGGTTGAGCAAGAGCGCTGCACCGCGCTTCATGGCGTGCCTACTATGTTTATCGCAGAGCTTGAACTAAAAGATTTCTCCCGTTTTGATTTATCAAGTTTACGCACCGGCATAATGGCTGGATCAACCTGCCCAGAGCAGGTAATGCGAAAAGTGCACTCACTAATGCATATGAAAGAAGTGGTAATTGGCTATGGTCAAACTGAATGCAGCCCTATTAATAATGTCACTGAAATTGATTCCCCTATCGAGAAACAAGTCACCACAGTTGGCCGCGCCCTCGCCCATACCGAAGTAAAAATAATTGATGAAGTGGGCAATATTCAAAAAATCGGCCTGCCCGGTGAAGTATGTAGCCGAGGCGCTGGTATTATGCGCTGCTATTGGAATGACGAAGAAAAAACCGCCGCAACGATTGATAAAGATGGCTGGCTGCATTCGGGTGATTTAGGGGTAATGGATGAGCAAGGCTTTGTTGCCATTGTAGGGAGGATAAAAGATATGATTATTCGCGGTGGAGAGAATATCTACCCGCGAGAAATTGAAGAAGTACTCTACACTTATCCGGGCGTGCAAGATGCCGCTATTTTTGGTATCAGTGATGAAAAATACGGTGAAGAAGTCTGTGCCTGGGTGCAACCCAAAGAAGATGCGATATTAACAGAGCAAGAAATACGCACTTTCTTAAAAGATAAACTCGCCTACTTTAAAGTACCGAAGCACATACGGTTTGTTGAACACTACCCGATGACGGTGACGGGTAAGCTACAAAAATTTAAAATGCGTGAACAAATGCAAGCAGAAATAAAAGAAAGCGCATTTTCTTAAACTGTAAGCGCCCAACGTCAGTATTTGTTGGGCGTATACCTTGCTTTATTCAACTGGTTTTAAAAAGTACGTTTGCGCAAGTGCGTTATGAATACCAGCTAATTCTATTTGTATTTGATCGATATAATTATGCAAATGCCCATTTTTCAAAGATCTGACATCTTTATTTTTTAAATCATCAATAGCTATATCAATTAATTTAATAATATCAGTAGAACTTTCAAGTGGCATAATGAGGGACTTTAATTCTAATAAACAAAATAAAATTGAACGTGGGAACACGTCACTATGCATTATAAACTCTAATACATCAGCTCGTTGCACTCGAACGCCCATCTGTTGCCTATACATTTGATATGCACTTAATGAACGCAACAAACTGATCCACTGAATATTCTCATAAGGCTTTGCTTCATCACTGGTTATCAACGTCTCTGAGCGTATATCTAAAATACGTGATGTCATATCAGCTCGTTCAATCAACGAACCAAAGCGGATAAACGTAAAGCCTTGATCATGATTAAGTGTCGCATCGATAGCACCAAAAATTTGATGAGCAGACTCTATAATTGCCTTTAGGTAAGCGAATCGACCACGCTTAGCAAGCCCCTCTTTTTGATTGTCTTTAACATAGTAATATAACGAATTTATTTCCTCCCATACATCACGTGGCATAACGTCACGTATCGTACGGGCGCTCTCTCTTGCGTAGATAATGGAATTTAAAATAGACGAGCCATTTTCACTGCCAACCAGTAAATACCGAAGTGCTTTTTGCTCAGAATAGTCTGCGTGCTTTTCTTGATAAGCCTTTCGCGCACCTATTATGTCAATTAAGGGCTCCCATCCAGTGCATACACCTTTTGGCAAATCCATCATCAGCATATTGTTGACGTTAATTAAGCGAGCAACATTTTCAGCACGCTCAACATAGCGTGCTACCCAATACAAAGTTTCACCTACTCTTGATAACATATTATTTAGCCTCTTCGTCAACTATCCATGTATCTTTACTGCCACCGCCTTGTGATGAATTTACCACTAAAGAACCTTTGATCATGGCTACGCGCGTTAAACCACCAGTAGTGATTTGTGTATCATTGCCTGACGACAAAATAAACGGTCGCAGATCTACATGACGACCCTGTGGTTCAGTCCCATCAAAGGTTGGTACTGTCGATAAATCAAGTGTAGGTTGGGCAACCCAGTTACGAGGGTCTGCTTTTATTTGTGCAATGGTTTCTTGTTGCTCTTTCTTAGTCGATTTTGGACCAATTAATAAACCATAGCCGCCAGATTCATTGGCAGGTTTGACGACTAGTTTGTCGATATTTTTAATAACGTAATCACATTCTTTAGGGTCTAAACATTTATACGTTGGTACATTTTCTATTTTTGGTTCTTCACCCAAGTAATATTTTATAATGTCAGGCACGTAAGCATAAACCACTTTATCATCTGCAACGCCAGCGCCAGGTGCATTAACAAGTGCCACATTGCCCTTAGACCAAGCACGCATTAAACCAGGCACACCTAACTGTGATTCGGGTAAGAAGGCTTCTGGATCTAAAAACAAGTCATCGATACGACGATATATTACATCGACTCGCTGTAAGCCAGTAATTGTGCGCATATAAACACAGTCATCTTTTTCAACAACTAAATCACGACCTTCTACCAATTCACAGCCCATTTCTTGAGCTAAATAACAGTGCTCAAAATAGGCAGAATTGAACACACCCGGTGTTAATACCACAACTTCTGGTTTATCGTCTGGGCGCGGTGACATGGCAGCTAGCATATCAAATAGCTGTGATGGGTAATCATCAACAGGTAAAATCGACACTTCCTCAAATAGCTCCGGAAATACTCGCTTCATAACAGAGCGGTTCTCGAGCATGTAAGACACGCCTGAGGGGACCCGCAAGTTATCTTCAAGCACATACATGGTGCCTTTACCATCACGAACCAGATCTGAGCCGCAAATGTGCGCCCAAATTTTATTTGGCGGGGTTATTCCGACACATTGCTGGCGAAAATTAACCGACTTTTCAAGTAACCCTTTAGGAAAAATACCATCTTTAATTATTTTTTGATCATGGTATAAATCATCTATAAATAGGTTAAGCGCTTCAACACGTTGCTTTAAACCAACTTCAACGTTTTGCCATTCTTTTTTACCAATCGTTCTTGGGATAATATCGAACGGCCACGCTCGATCAATCATATTACCTTCATTATAAACAGTGAACGTAATCCCCATTTCTTTAATGGCTAGATCAGCTACGGCTCTGGCTTTAGCTAATTCTTGTTTAGATAAGCTGGAAAAAAACTCTGCTAACTGCTTACCATGGGATCGAACATTGCCTTGCGCGTCTATTAATTCGTCAAAAAAGCCATTAGTTTTATACGCTTTCCAGTCAATTTTCATACATCCTTCCGCCTTGTCCATTTTAAATACGAAGTTGTTTTAATTACTCCAATCGAATCATATCCACTGCCACATCTAGCAACTGAGATCCGCCACCAAATACCACTCCTTTTAAAGGGGTTACATCTGAGAAGTCACGCCCAACAGCTAAAGTAACATGTTGCTCTTTAGGGAGAACATTATTGGTCGGATCAAAGTCGACCCAACCAAGCTGAGGTACAAAAATAGAGAACCATGCATGTGTTGCATCTGCTCCTTCTAACTTTTCTTCGCCCTCTGGAGGTAAAGTTTCTATATAGCCACTTACATAGCGAGCTGCTAAACCAATACTTCGTAAGCACGCTAACGCGAAATGTGCAAAATCTTGGCAAACGCCCCTTTTTTGTGCAAATACCACGCTCAACGGTGTGCTAATAGTGGTAAAACCAGGATCATACTTAAACTCATGAAATATTCGTGCCATGAGATCTTTGCACCCTTCAATTAAACCAATATCAGGTTTGAAAGAGGTGAGCGCATATTCCTGTATACCATCGACAATCGGTGTCAATTGGGATGGCAAAATGAACTCAGATGTTTTTAATAACGCAGTGGTATTTGGCTTTTCTAAAAGACTGCGAGCTTCGTGCCACGGCATATCAGCGTCATGTAAATTACTATTAGCTGAAACTAACAGCTCTACTTCACTGGTCATTGTCACTATCAGTTTTCTATGTTGTGTCGCTATTTCGAAAGCCGTTACTTTGTTATCAAAGTAGTCGGTAAACTCTTGAATAAAATGTGCCGCCGGTTCAATCTCAATACGACTGCTATGGCATACCTGAGCACGATTGCTCTTCGGCGTTAATCTAGCTTGATTTTGACACAAGCTAACGTAGTCAGCATAGCGATATGTTGTCTTATGTTTTATTTTATATTTCACGATTGGGCTTGCTCAATATTAGTCCAATTTAATTTATTTGCGGTTTGTGTGTGTGAAAAGTACTGTAATAACAATACATCGCAAACCGTTTCCAAGTTTACGCGTATATTGTGGGTGAACTCGATGAGCTGTTCACGCACACCCGAATCTGTTAATTGCAAATAATCTTTTTCTGTTACGTAACAACTTGTTTTAGAGAGTAAAATTGCTTTTTCGTGTGCAGCAATAACACCTTGTCTTCGCTTCGTAGGTAAATGCTGACAGAGCTGGTTTATTTGCTCTAATTGAAAAAGTAATGAACGCGGGTATTCGGCATCAAGCAACAATAATTCCAACCCAGTACCAATACTCTGATACATACGATAACGGCGCTTATGCGTCACTAAGCTAACTTGGCTACTCAAAACGGCTTCGAGTAGACCTAGCTCTTCAGCCTGTTCAAGTTCCTGAGTGAGTAAAGACGCAGTTAAAGAGGTAATTTGTAAACTGCGTTCAATGCGGCGTCCCATTTCTAGTAAAAACCAGCCATTACTGTTCGGCATACAGTCCATTAAGGAGCCGTTAAATGCCATAATTAAACCAATCACTTTATCGAGAATACTTTGCATAGCACGAGATGAAATATTAAGATTTACATGTTTTAGTACTTTAATTTGATCATTGATTTCATCAAGAATGCGACGACTATCATGTGATAACAGTTCTTGAATTTGCACTGAGCCATTTGCCAAGTAGCGTAATGTATTTATGATGCTTCCCCCACGTAACTCATCGGCTAAAAGAGCAAACGCGGTTTCTTTAGATTCTGACGGTTCACATTCTTTTAGCTGCATTGCCTGCTCGACATAAGGGTAAACAATATGCTGATCACCAATTGCCGTCATTAACCTAGCGACCGTGTTGCGGCGAATTGAATCAGGGTAAATAGCAAGCTCAGTGTACCTATCAATAAATATACGCAATATTCTTATAGTGTTTTCACAACGCTCTAAATAGCGACCTAGCCAAAATAAATGCTCCGCTGTCCGACTAGAAACGACACCTTCGAGTAAAGTAACATCCATTCTTTTTTTGATCGGAACAGGCGGGCTTTGCTCAATCAAATCTAAGTCCTGACTGGTATTGATCCATGTGTCTTTAAGCCAGCCGCCTTGAGCTTTTAAACCTTTATATTCGGCAGAAAAACACAGTGCTGAGGGCAAAACTTCAACACCACTTTCAGTTGATAATGCATAACACCTAAATATAACGGGTTTAGCAATTAACTTACCATCATCCCAAAATGGCGCACTACTAAATACTGGCTTTTCTTTAAAGTAATAATCATTCGATTGTTTATTAATAAGTTTTTGAATTTTATCAGCTTCTATATCACCATCTAATTTTAGATTAGTATCCTTATAACTACCAAGTTCATATAATGGCCAGTCTGAGACTTTAACTTGTTCAATACTGTAATATTTTGGTCCATCAAGTAATAAAGGTTGCTGTAGAAATTGCTCTGATAAACCTGCTAAATTAGACTGAATTGCAACTGATGACAGTACACCGCTGCCAAAAGGATTTAATACTTTGACCGAGCCTTGACGTACAGCTTGCAATAAACCGGGTATACCATGTAATGAATACTCTGTTTGTTCTAATGAATCGATGCTTTTATCAGGTATCCAGCGCAAAATGACATTTATTTTCCCCAAACCTTGCAGTGACTTTAAACAAACCTCACCGCCGCGTACAGTTAGATCAGCACTTTGAACTAATGTGTAACCAAAGTAAGTAGATATAAATGCATGCTCATTATAATTTGGGTCATCAATCCCTTGCGTTAAAATAACGATACGCGGGTCATCCATATAATGGATAAAATCGTTAATCCCCTTTTGAAACAGGTTTAAAAACTCTTTTATTTGCTGAACATTACATTCGGCAAATTCCTCAGCCATCACTCGCCTAGCAATGATACGATTTTTAAGTAATAAGCCTAAGCCGAGCGGACACTGGCAGTGATCTGCCAACACTTTAAATTCACCCGAGGGGGTACGGTAAATATCCACGGCAGTAAAAAACAATTTTAGCTCATCAATTGGTAAGCTAAATCCTTCACGTAAATAATGGCTGTCTTGATACAATTGCTGAGCTGAAATTTGCCAACTAATAAGCAGGTCTTGCTGCGAATAAATATCTTGTTGAATATGATTAAGTAATAGTGTTCTTTGCTTAATGCCCTGTTCAAGTGTATTCCAGTCTTCGCGAGAAAACATAAACGGTAACGGATCAAAATGCCATTGCTGATCCCGCTCACTTTTTATATTACCATTTTGCAAAAGCTGTCTTATTTCAATAGCACGACTACTCACATCGTCTGCGCTAAGATTAGCCAGACGATTAAAAAGTGTATCCCAATGCTCAGGGTTCAGGCCACTGTGATTTGCCAGCTCATCATGGTTATGAGTTTTCTCAAGATATAAAGACAACCAAGTAGGTAATTGTGGCATCGCATTATTATTAATGTACAAACTAAAAGCACTCCGCAGAGATAGAATTAAACACCATTGTAGTTCAATATTTTGCCAAATTGCTTAGAAATAACGTCTTCAACTTAAGTATATTTAAATTAAAATCGTTTATTGCTTTATTACCTAAATCTTGGCTGCCTTCTTAAATCAAGCGTGTTTGGGTAGTCATTATTGATGCTCTCTTCATCAGGCACGACAAACTCACTTACCGTCTCAGCTGACTCAAAACTGCGTGTCACTGCCGAAGGGCTCCAACTCGGTTCACTCGTCGCTAATAATGAAGGAGTATGACCATGCTCCCAAAAACGTGCTACACGCCTACCTTCTGCTTCAAATGCATTTACAGGGAGCGTTTCAGGGTTGCGCCCACCAGCGTGACTAACATGGTATACAAAGCCACCGAGTGAACGCCCCTCCCACGTATCAATTAAATCAAATACCAAAGGTGCGTGCACACCAATTGTTGGGTGTAACGCTGTAGGAGGCTGCCATGCTCGGTATCTAATGCCAGCAACCATTTCATCCTTGGCTTTGCCTTTAACGGTCTTAAGAGGAACTCGACGGCCATTACACGAAACGATATAACGGTCGCTGATTGTCCCTAGTACTTTTATTTGCACCCGCTCTAAAGATGAGTCTACATAACGGGCTGTGCCAGAGGCACTCGCTTCTTCGCCTAATACATGCCAAGGCTCAATTGCCGTTCTTAATTCTAAAGTGACATCATCTAGCTCTCTGGTACCACAAACAGGGAATCTAAATTCAAAAAATGGATTTAACCAACTTAATTGAAAAGCAAAGCCCGCTTCTTGTAAATCTCGTGCAACTTCAGCTAAATCATTTTCAACATACTCAGGCAATAAAAATTTATCATGTAACTCAGTTCCCCAACGTACTAATGGCTTGTGATATGGCTTTTTCCAAAACCAAGCTAATAAAGTTCTCAGCAGCAACATTTGCACTAAACTCATTTGCGAATGAGGGGGCATTTCAAAGCCTCTAAATTCTACAATACCTAATCGCCCGGTTGCTGAATCTGGCGAGTAAAGTTTATCAATGCAAAATTCTGCTCTGTGGGTATTGCCTGTTAAATCAACGAGCAAGTTACGCAATAACCTATCAACCAACCAAGGTTCAGGTACTTCTCCCTCTGGCATATGTGAAAATGCAATTTCAAGCTCATACAATAGTTCATCGCGAGCCTCATCCACCCGAGGTGCTTGGCTCGTTGGGCCAATAAATAATCCTGAAAATAAGTACGATAAACCAGGGTGATGCTGCCAATACGTTATAAAACTTCTTAATATATCTGGACGTCGCAGAAATGGGCTTTGCTCTGGTGTTTCTCCACCAAGTGTTACATGGTTACCGCCGCCAGTACCTGTGTGCCGGCCATCAGCCATAAATTTATCTGTGCCTAAGCGAGTTTGCTTTGCCAGATCGTACAGTGTTGTTGTGCGCTCAACTAACTGCTGCCAAGAAGTAGATGGATGAATATTTACCTCAATCACACCTGGATCAGGCGTCACCGCATATTTTTCAACTCGGCTGTCTTTGGGTGGACTGTAGCCTTCGATGATAACAGGGATTTTTAATGCTTTTGCTGTATTTTCAATCGCATTTAACAGCGCAATATAGTGTTCAAAATGGCTCGTTGGTGGCATAAAAATATATAAACGCCCTTCTCTGACCTCCAATGCCATTGCGGTCTTTATCATTTGCTGGCCAATAAAGCCCTTTTTAATTTTTTTGTCTTTACTAAAACCTTCAGGAATATCGAACGGATCACGTTCTATAATATTGCCTGACCACTGAAGGCTATCAAGGGGTAATCTATAACCAAGTGGTGATTCACCCGGTAATAAAAAACAATATTCGCGTTTAAATTCCCATATACAAGACTGCCAACAATATTTTGAATCGTTAAATTGCAGCGGTAGAACATAACCAATGGGGTTTTCTAACCCCTGCTCCATCTTAGCTAAAAAGCCTTTTCGACTCATGGCATTAAGTAATTCTGGTTGCTTAGGGCTTACCTCTTTAGGGAGGGATGCTTCTTGCCATAAATGATACAAGATATCTTCATAGGCAGTTGTGATTGCTTTTGTATCAAGGCCAAACTCGCCACATAACTTTTCTATAAAGCGCTTAGCATCGGTGTGCTCTAATTTGTAATTTTTATTAGGATCAGCTAACAAACTGGCATCGTGCCACAACGCTTTACCATCTTTACGCCAATAACACGCATATTGCCAACGCGGTAACGGTTCACCAGGGTACCACTTACCTTGGCCGTAATGAGTAAAACCACCTTTTGTGTATACTTTGTTCATGGCTACAAATAGATTTTGTGCCAAGACACGTTTTTCTTTGCCGTCCGCTTCTGTATTCCACTGCGGATGCTCCATATCATCGATAGAAATAAACGTCGGTTCACCACCCATTGTAAGGTGAACACCTTCTTGGTCGAATATATCATCAACTTGTTGACCTAAACGGTTTATAGCTGCCCATTGTGTTTGAGAATAGGGCTTAGTTACACGTGGGTCTTCATGCACACGGGTTACTTTGTTATAAAAACTAAACTCTGATTTGCACTCGTCTATTCCCCCTGACACCGGGGCCGCTGAGCTAGGCTCTGGGGTACAAGCAAGTGGAATATGTCCTTCGCCAGCAAATAGACCAGAGGTAGGATCAAGTCCAATCCAGCCAGCGCCAGGTATATAAACTTCAGTCCAAGCATGTAAATCTGTAAAGTCTTCTTCTGGCCCACTTGGGCCGTCAAGTGACTTTTGATCTGAGGTAAGCTGAATCAAATAACCCGATACAAAACGCGCTGCTAGGCCTAAATGACGAAAAAGCTGTACCAAAAGCCAGGCTGAATCTCTACATGAGCCTGTTTTTTTAGTCAGTGTTTCGTTGGCAGTTTGTACTCCCGGCTCTAAACGTATGCCATAGCCCACCAAGTTATAAATGGCTTGATTAACGGCCACTAAAAAATCAACACTTCTTATTGGTTGCTCTGGTTGTAACGACTCAATTAACGTTTGAAACTTAGGACTTGGCTTACGTTTTTTTAAATATGGAGTTAGTTCAGCTTTAGAAATTTTATCGTATTCAAACGGAAACTCTTCTGCATATTCTTCTAAAAAGAAGTCAAACGGATTTATCACCGTCATCTCAGCAACTAAGTCCACAGTAAAACTAAATTCTGTAGTGGGCTTATTAAACACCACCCTTGCTTGGTAATTGCCAAAAGGGTCTTGCTGCCAATTGATATAATGGTCTTCTGGAATTATTTTTAATGAATAACTTTTTATTTTTGTGCGACTGTGGGGGGCTGGGCGTAAGCGAAAAACATGTGGTCCCATATTTACAGAACGGTCGTATTTATATTGAGTATGGTGCGCTATACCAACAGTAATCGTCATCTATTAAATCCTCTTTAATTTTGTATAGCCATTTTTTATCGCTTGACTGGGTAGTAACTAAAACTACCTGGTTAGTTATGAAGCAATATACATTCCATTTAATTCATATAATCAAATCAGCATTTTAGTGTAAAAATCAAGCAAAAGCCTTGTTTGCTGACACAACCAATAAAAATCAGAGCATTTGTTAAACTATTTGGTGCAACAAGGTGCACCAAGTTAGATAAGTTTTTTATAAAACGTAGGAAACCTCATCACCTTATAGGTAGCTCACGATGAAAAGTTACAGTACGTTGTTGAACTGAATCACAGTTAAAAAATAGTTCACAATTAAACCCTATCTAAGGGCTATAACAATGGTATAGTAGCTTGATTTTTAATCATCCTTAAATGCAAACTAGCAAGCTTAGTGCGTTTAAACAAGCAAAGTCGGCAGTGAATTATGCTTTTTATTAGTCCCACTGTGTAAGATAAATTGTTTATATCAAGCAGCGTTATCGTAATTCACTCTTATCGACCCCTATTAAGGACTCTTATTATGCAAACATTAACAGACATTGGTGACAACTTAGTGAAAGGCATTTCTGCGCGTTATGGTTTGAGCTATGAGGCTGTTGTGCATATGTTAGTTGCGGTTAATAATGGCGGTTGTTCAATGGCGCAATTTAACTGCCCTGAACTTGGCGGGTCTGGTCAATGGATGCGCGGCGGAATGACAATGGTCGGTGACATGTTTAATAATGGCTTAAAGAACACCGTTGATAACTTGTGTAATGAGCTTGCAACCGTATTAAGCAATAACCAAGTTTTTCCTGTAATACCCGCTGGCACGCCGGGCAGTAATCAATGGTGGCCGAATAACTTAGGGACTCCTTCAAGTACAGGGGCACAGAATAATACCCGCTATGCTGTTTTTAATAATCGTTTAGCTGTTGAACAAAATGGCAAAGTAACCTTGTACGATACGCTCGATCATCAAATTGGCGGCGTTAGCCAACAACAAGGAGGCAACGCCTCGCTTACCTTTAACAGTCAATGGGGAAATATCAGCGTTACTAGTTTACCGATTATCTCAAATGATAGTGCGGCTAACACGCCACCAGTTCAAAACACTAACTTTGCTCAACCTGAGGCTTTCATTCAACATCCTTCTTTTCAACCTGAGGAGGCTTTTGAACAACAAACAGAAAAGCAAGTATCACCATCCAATGTTAATGCAGCACAATACTCTGTCACAGAAACGCTTGAAATAATTGAAAAACTTGCACAGCTCTATGACTGCGGTGCTTTAACCGAGTCTGAGTTTAATGACAAAAAATCAGATTTATTAAATCGTATTTAGATCAGTAGTTAATTACTTTATGTTTATTAATGAGTGCATGATGTATGAAAACCTTCAAGTGTAATTGTAAAGACGACCAAATTTTATTTTTTGAAAGTAGTCATTGTATTGCTTGTCAAAAAACAGTGGGCATAGATGACGAATTTTCTGCTGTTGAGCCCTATGAATTTGATGAAAGTACCGGGCTATACTACAAACAATCTGCCCCCCAGTCGCATTACAAAAAATGTGATAATAATGCTCAGTATGGTGCATGCAATGGTATGGTCAATATGGATAGTTTTATACCTAAAGCTGATTCTGAAGAAGTGCTATGTTTTGCCTGTAAATTTAACGAAACAATTCCAGATTTAAGCATCAATGAACATATACCGCTGTGGACTAAAATGGAAACGGCAAAACGTCGTGCTCTGTATACGCTAAAAGCACTCGGCGTGCCTTTAAATAACCTTGTTCAAGATCCACAAAGCGGACTTAGTTTTGACTTTATCACTGACCGTAGTGTAATTGATCACTTTGCCACAAAACTTGAAGGCCAAGACAATGTTTTTACAGGCCACGATTGCGGACATATTACCATCAATTTAGCGGAAGCTGATGATGTTGCACGCTCACAAACCAAGCTCGCTATGGGTGAACGCTATCGTACTTTGCTTGGACATTTTCGCCATGAATTAGGCCACTACTATTTTGATCAATTAATTGTGGGTTGTCCTAAAAAGCATGCTTTGTGTAAACAATACTTTGGTGATGACTCACTGGATTACCAGCTAGCAATCGATGCCCATTATAAAAATGGCGCGCCAGCTAACTGGCACGAACATTTCATCAGTGAATATGCCACTATGCACCCTTTCGAAGATTGGGCAGAAACATGGGCTCACT
Organism: Pseudoalteromonas sp.; assembly: GCF_036960685.1. Lineage (GTDB taxonomy): Bacteria > Pseudomonadota > Gammaproteobacteria > Enterobacterales > Alteromonadaceae > Pseudoalteromonas. The sequence goes on from NZ_JBALXK010000017.1 coordinate 54,144, forward strand.
ACATGCATATAATAGACACATTGGAAACAGCAAAAAACTTTTCTATTACAGGCTCAACCACTGGTAACGAATTTGATATAGAAGATGCGGATGAGCTAAGATTGCCGCAAAATTCATATTATTTTTATGCCCAAACATCGATAGATAGTCTGCTTGATAGTTGGATGGAATTTTCAGTTATTTTAAACTCTTTAAATCGCAGCATGGGCTTAGCAGATGCTTACCCGTTTGTATTAACGCAGTCTGTAAGAACTAAACTGTCATTTATTCATCACGCTATTCACAATAGGCTCAATTTGATGCCTGAGTTAAATGCTATTACAACAGTTGATAAAGATTAAAATAGCCCATAGTGTTACAGGATAGATCAATACAATGCTCAGTTTAACTTTATAGTGATTTTTCATACACGAATAGTTTATCTGAGCATTGCATCTTCACAGCCTAATTCCCTCACCGATTGTATTTATATTTTATAATGTAAAAATTATAATCGAGCGCCCGAGTATTAAACTCATTTATCTATCTTTTGCATGTGGCTAGTTAAAAACAAAAATTGATAAGGAATAACTTTTTGCCAATAGTGCCAGTCATGTATACCGGGGCGTTCTACATAATCATGGCGGATCCTAAGTGCTAATAACGCGTCATGAAGTTCACGGTTTTGCTCAATAAAAAAATCATCAACACCAATATCAAGCATAATAGGCAGGTTATCAGCGGTTTTCTTCCAACGTGTATTACCCGCAGCCAGTTTATGTAAATTATTGATGATGGATGCATTATCCCAGCGCTGTGGATATTGGCTATACTCACCTAATACCTTTTCAATACCAAACTCAGCAGCAAAGGGCCGTAAATCCACACCACCAGACATAGACGTAACCGCGGCAAATACCTGTTGGTTATTAATAGCAACGTTCAATGCACCATAACCTCCCATTGATAGGCCAGTGATCCCCCGCCCCACTTTAGACCGATTGGTCGAATAGGTGTTATCTATATAATTTACTACATCTTCTGCTATATAAGTTTCATATTGTGAATCATTAAGCACTGGCGAATTTAAATACCAAGCGCCGTAGTTACCGTCTGGGTTTACAACTATCACATCATACTGATCTGCTAATTGTTCTATATCAGTTAATTTAGTCCAATCAGTGTGGTTACCGCTAAAACCATGTAATACATAGATCACATTGTAACGTTTATCGCTCGAATAATTATCCGGCAGGACTACCGTTATCGGCTGTTCTATCTTTGTTTTTTGCCCAACGAAAGTGCTGCTCTTAACTTCAAATGCAACTGCGTTGCTACTAAGCACAAGGCTAAAAATGATGACAAATAAATGTTTCATATTGTTATTTTATTAGTGATGTAATTGTATTTTTATCATTCCACTGTTTTTACATGAAGTAAATAACTAATTTATCATACAATTAAAGCCACTAATGAGTAAAATTAACCTAATTGTTTCCATAACTTCACTATACATTACTTTTCAGGTGCTTTTTGACGAAATCTATCCTTGCAAGATTCGCCTTTTTTCCGAACTTTGGATAAAGCTCCAACATCCCCAACCATTGAGTAAGAAATTCTCTATTTGATAGTGCTTTAGGTTTATTTTCGCAGTATTCACGCTCGACTCTATATAACTCAGCCTTGATTGCCCGCATTTGTTTCCAGCAGCTCAAGCATAGTTGACGCTCAGTCCACATATACTCTTTTCTTACTTCATAAGCCTGCTTTTGCTCTTCAGCAAGAAATACAGCCTCACAATTACATTTGATGCAAACGTATTTAATATCTTCATAATACGCTGCGAGAAATTCGTGGCCGACAGAGCGCTTTGATTCTTGCGAGTATTCATTTCTATTTATCGGAACTTTATTCATTGGCGTATTAACCATTTTCGTTATGTTAAGTCGAGAGACAGTAAAGTGATACATTGAGTATCAGCTTTTACGCATATGCCTATTTATGTAATATGTTTTACGCATGCTAATATAAGCCTTCAAGTTAATCCTCATTTACTTCTCTTTCTCTGCTCTTTGTGCAAAAAATCTTTAAATGTATTTTATTCACAAAGAGGTTTAGAGACGCTGCGCTTTAGAGGAATATAAGCAAATACTGTGCTAATAATGTAAGGATTATTGCGTAGCGCTCCTTATATGTATTTGCCGTTAGGTGGATTTACTTTTGCTGCCTTTTATGAAATAGATGGATAAGAGTACACACAAAGCGGCGCTAACAATAAATGATGGTATAGCAAAAGCCTGAATTCGTGAGAAATAATCTGACCCAATTGCAGGCAAAGCCATGACGCTCGGCAGTACTATCACAAATATTGTTGCAGCTGGAAAAGGTAGTGGTGTAGCCAAGATGGTTGCAAACAAAGCAAATATTGCTCGCTTGTTAACAACTGTAAACTTAGTACGGTTTAGTGTTTTTATTATTATAAACCCAAAAATTCCAATCGAAATCGTATAAACAATTAGCCACCACACCCCGCCAGTAAGAAAATTTATAGCAGAGACCTTGTAAAATTCTTTTTGGTTTGTTTCAGGGGGTGAAAATATAATATTTATGGGCATATTATGATTTGATTCTACAAATGAAAGTATCTCTTCATATAACTTATGTCCCTCGATTGAAAAACCTCCTGGCCTGTAGTTGTAGATATTCAATTCCAAAGCTGGAGAATCGGATATTACTGATTCTGAGCTCGGGTAATTTACAAAACGCTTTTTGATCGTAAGGTCTGAGTAATCAATTATTACCACATCCACTTCTAATTCTTCGCTCTTAAAACGCCTTGTTCGATGGATTCTACTTATTAGGTCGTTATTAGTATTAGCGATGGAATTACCCTTATGCTTTCCACTACTCCACTTTAGTAGATCAAGCATTTCTTCATCTTTTCCCAGATCGACAAAACCTTTAGCCTGAAGAAAGTCTCTAATACTGCCCTGCAGTGTATTGAGTTGATTTGCATCAGTAACATCGAAATGCAACGTGGCACGTGGGACGCTGTATGATGAGCCACATGATATGAGCATTATGGATAAAAGTATTATAAGAACTGTGCTTCGCATGTCTCTTACATCTAACGAGCCTGTAGAATAACCCGTTTTTATTTATTTTTATTGATGTATTACCATAGCCGAGTTTCTATTTTGATTCAATTAGTTACTTCGATTTTACGTAAAATATAAAGAGAGGGTTTGCTGTTGCTTTAATTGACGTTTTGCCGGTGTTTGAGTCGCTTATTTAAGGAGATAAGGGTTAGTTTTATTAAAGTAATGTGTATTACGCATGCTAATATAAGCCTTCAAGTTAATCCTCATTTACTTCTCATTCCCTGCTCTTTGTGCAAAAAAAATTTAATTGAATTATTCACAAAGAGGTCAAGAGACGCTGCGCTTTAGAGGAATATAGATTCTAAACCCAGAACTATTTACATGGTTGGGGATACTATTCCCTAATAGCCTACGTTTATAAGCTAACGGAATGTTGCGAACGACTCGTCATAGCATTAGCTTCTAGCACCAAGGTAGGCACTTAGAAGCGAATGCCCTTGTAGAAGCTCGAAAACAAAAGGAATTAACATTACACTGAACCTTGTGACTATTAAGCGTAACAAGGCTCAGCGTTATTGAGAAATAACTGAACTAATTACAGGCTCCCCGCCCAATGCACTTCCAGCCAATAAAAAGCGCATGATGGACTGGAGGAAACCTCCGGCTACCCGATTATACGCCGTAATTTGCGTCTACCAACTCACCAACAACAATATTATTTGCTGCTTTATTATTGTTAAGCCAAGCCGTAATTTTGTCTTTATCTTCATTAGTTGCTGATGCATAACGATGCTCTGAACAAATAAAGGCACTAAATTCTTTAGTGTCTCCGCCACCACCAATCATTAGTTCATGGTCTTCAACAAAAGATACTAATTGATTTAAAAACAAGTCAAACTCATCTGAACTTGCAACATCTATTGAGCATGAAATTTCAAAACCTAAAATGGCAAACTCATCTAAATATAATTTTTTACGTAATCTACGACTCTTGATACTGCGCATAATTATCCCTAAGCATATAACGAGCTTGTAAGATCACTCGTTTTTAATTTGTTTTTATTAATGTATTAACCATAACCTAGAGCCTATTTTGATTCAATTAGTTACTTCGATTTTACGTAAAATATAAAAAGAGGATTTGCTGTTGCTTTAATTGGCGTTTTGCCGGTGTTTGAGTCGCTTATTTAAGGAGAGAAGGGTTAGTTTTATTAAAGTAGTGTGTATTACGCATGCTAATATAAGCCTTCAAGTTAATCCTCATTTACTTCTCACTCCCTTCTCTTTGTGCAAAAAAATTTAGTGAATTATTCACAAAGAGGTCAAAAGATGCTGCGCTTTAGAGGATAAAAGCAAATGCTGTGCTAATAATTGCGTAGTGCACCTTATATTTGTTTGCCGTAAGCTACGTGCTTAACAGCCACATCCACAGACGAAGTAAGCGAATGCGTTTATTGATTTGAAGTTGACCGTCACTGTATAAAACGGTCAAAGAAATACTAGTGCCTATTGAAAGGGTTAAGGCTCATATGTGTTATATGGCAACTTGCTCAGCCACTTTTGCCTGAATTTTATTTACCAATTCAGTTGAACCTTTGATTGATAAACCTTCATAGGTTTCGGAATATATCCTAATTTTTTTAGAATTGATATTTGCTTCCCAAACCGATATTTCCTGAGAACCTACGACGTTATAATTCTTTTCTTTAACTGTCGCACCAAAGCTAGCCAAGACAATTTTAAGTGCCTCGAATAGTTGATCATCAGTTTCTGAGCCTAAAATTACAGTTGAAGTGCCAAACATATCCCTTGCCATATAACGCCCAAATAATGGGCGAATATCAGTTGGTTAAAATAAGCGACGTAGGAGCAAAAACCAACTGTTATTTGTCCTGATTAATTTGCTTGTTAGCTTTCGCATCTAGCCCCAACTCTCTACATGAATGCAGTACACTCAAAAAGAAAATAGCCACTAAGTCTAAGCCAAAACCAAGTTGGCCTAAGTTTTCACCAGTATAGAATCTAAAATCGGTGCTTAATATGTTAGCCCTAAAGAATAATTCACCTTCTATCCCAATCAAAAAGCTGCCTAAGCCTGTATAGGTAAAAAACAAAGTGCCGGTGTTTATAGTTAAAATTTGAAGAATTTGATTAAGATAAGATAGCTCATACCCGTAGCGTGATCTTTTTAAGAGTTTATAGCCGGCTACCCCATTAAAAACAGCAATGACTCCATAAACAATTAAGTCTAATAATTCCATGGAGCCAATTAGCACATCAGCAAAGGCAATAGTAAAACCAACACATGTTGCTATTTGCAGCCAACTCAATAGTTTGACCCTGTTTTCAGTTGAGAAAGTAAATTCTTCTTGGTCTTGTTTTTGAGCAACCTCAATTTCAGGTTTTCTGTTTTCAACTTCCAACACTAATTTTTTATAATTTTCCGGATGTGCATCTTTATCTATATTATTGAGGCAATCCATTAATTCATTGACTGAATACTTCGAGTAATCCATATGTCTCCAAGAAAGCTAACGCCCGCATAACGGCAAAAATACGTAGTCTATAATAACGAGCGAAGCGAGGGAGCCTGCGTGTTTTTGTCCCTAGCGAGCGCAGCGAGTGTTAATGCGTTTGTTAGCTTTCTTTACTAACTTCGACTTTTAAAATGCAATTATTCGATACATATAACGCCACTAATTTGCCCGCTTGTAAAACACCACCATTTGAAATTGTTTGATGATAGCAGGGAGAATTAACGTAATAATCAATTTCGATTTCTCTATCAGCTATTTTAATCAAATCGCCAGGAGCATGCCCTTCTTTTGGTTGGGTGCGTAACACACTAACTTTTCCTTTAATGACCTCAAACTCTTTTGACTGAAAGGACATGTATGTTGAGACATGATTAATAATCAAACAAAGCAAAATAAGTGGAGCCGTAATTGAGACTGTACCACCCCAAAATATAGTAAAACGTCTTTTCGCATAATCTTTATTTTTATATGCATATAACAGTGCCGCAGGTCCCAACACTGAAAATATTAGTAAGACTTTCACTTGTTCAAAACTAGGCAAAAAAGAAATTTGGTAGACTGTTTCCATACGCTCGATTCGATAAGAAAGCTAACGCCGCATTAAGGTGTGAGCAACGCTAGCACCAAACCTAAACCATTGCGCCGTAAACACGAAACCCAACCTTGAACTAAAAATGCCAAGCGTTGGGAATCACTCTTAAATGCTTTGTTAGGCTAATGATGTACTCGTACTACCAAAGTGCTTTCTAAATACAGTTTTAACCGCTTCACAGGCATTTTTTTCAATAGTTTTACGCCCATAGGTTCTATTTATGATTTCACTAGGAACTGAGCTTTCATCGATCAACTGTACATTTTCAACTTTCCGTTGAAAGCAGCCATGTTCATCGAAGAAGTCTTTTTGCACGTAGCTAGCCACTTGGCATAAGTACAATTGATTAGCCTGATTGCGAACAAACACAACATCTCCAACTTGCATCGTTTTTAGCCAATACTTGATTGCTAAATCACAGCGTTGTTTTCCTAGTGCTTTTTCATCTAGCTCATCATTAGCGATCAGCTCTTGCTTGAGTTTATAGATGCGGTCGAGTAACTCACGTTCAGAAAGCTCTAATCTAGGAAAAATAATACTTGCTTGTTGTTTAATCAACTCTTGATTACCGCAAGTACCGTGAACACTGTGAATATAAGGATATTGTGGTGAAAACGTGGGATCTGTGGCCACAATATCCTTATCCATTCTTAGAAAAAAGATGTTCTTCATCATATATCTCACAATTCGAAAAATTAGCCTAACGCCGTAATAAACGGCACAAAATAGCAGGCTAAACTTAGCGACGAAGGAGCACAGCCTGCTGTTTTGTGTCCTTTGTTTAATTACTTTGTTATGTATTACATACTGTTAGCTAAAATGCCTTTTAAACAGCAGCGGACAAAGAAACTTTGACTCTTTGGCCGACGGTAAGCTGTTATTCGGGTGCGAACAATAACTAAAAACTGTATTTACAAAGTAAGTTAATTCGACAAGATATTCATTAGCCTTTTTAGCTTTCAAAGCTTTGCTTGCTCGGACCATTTTTAGATCTGCAAGGTCATTTAAATCAACTGTAAGTCCGCCAAAGTATGGTTCATTGGTATAAAAATCAATTCGAAAAGCCTCGCCTTCCAAAACATACTCAATATCATGAAACTTCTTCCATGAGATAAACCCTGAATTATATTGCTTAGCTAACATAATACCTTTTTCAAGGTTGCCGCTCCTGCGATACTTTATCAATTTTTGACAGCAAGCTAACAAGTATTTTTTTATCTGCTTCTGCTTTTTAGGGTCAGCATTTAATTGCTGAAGTTTTTTAGATACATCCATATTTCAAGTAATACATAACGCCTCATTCAGAGGCAATAAAATAGCTGGTTAAAATAAGCGAGGCACGAGCAAAAACCAGTTGTTTTTTGTCCTGCTGAAATGACTTGTTATGAATTCATTTTCGCTATTGTTAGAAAATCTTCCCCAACTTGATCTTGGAAATCACTAATGATGTTCATTAGTACAATATGATCAATCGTTGGATGTAGCATTAAAATTGTACATGTTATTTGACCTAGGCTAATAGCCGTTGCATGTGCGGGATCTGTCATGCCTGAGTTACTTTGCCCAACGAGAAGTATATCTTCTGTAGCTTCATTGAGACCAAGTCGGTTTCTTGTTCCTTTAGAGCCTGAATGAATATTTTGACTAGCCCATTTGTAATAAGGACGCATGTGCTCTAACTGCACGTCTTTTTCAATGGCTCCAAACCCAACACGGTTGTGATCAGGAAATAGGTATGCTGCCCAGCCATAATGACCAGAAAACTTTTTACCATAATGCTGAATTAATCTCTCATATTCAACTTTACATTCATCAATATCTTTTTGCTCTGGTGCTTTTTCGTTTAACCTATCTTCATATTTTTTATGCTCACGCATGCCATCATAAGAATCGACAACATCATGAAAGTAGAACCTTTCAGCACATTCTTGACCGTGTTTAGCAATGAACATGGCTGTTACGTTTACCTCATGAAGCGCCCGCCATCTTGCATGAGCGGCATCAGCAAAGCCTGATTTCATAAGGCATAATATTTCTTGGGATATTTGACATGCTCTTGCGTGAAGCCTTACAACTAAATCAAATACTAGGTTTTGCTCAGTAACAGCTTCATTTCGATAGGAGTTATTAACATCTTCACCAGCCTCAGTACACGTAACAATTAAGGTCTCAAGGGAGTCAAAGCCTTTAGCCCATCTTTCATTGTTACGTTGAACAAAGCCCTCGGATAATTCTCGACGTTCTTTCAACATTTCCGTTGATGATTCCAATAGCGAAGCTTTAATTAAACGAACAGCGTCTGGTGTTACTTCAGAAATCAACTCGGAAATATCAATTTCATCTGCAATTTCAGGATTATCTGTCAATTTTTCATTGAGAGAACTCATGAATTGTTTATGAAGATTATCCACGCAACTCTCCTATGATTCATAACGCCTAAATAACAGGCTTAAAATTGTTGGCTAAAATAAGCGACGAAGGAGCAAAAGCCAACTGTTTTAAGTCCTTGTTTATTTTCTTGTTATGTTTACTCATCACCGTAGCACTTTATGTCAGATGGATTTGATTTAACGTAGAAACATGGAATAAATGATTCTTTATTTAAATCCGCACCATCTTTAGGTACTTGGAATTGGCGCTTAGCTAATTTAGCTTCCACTTTTTTAACATAGTTAGAAGGTGGCTGAAAATTAACATCGGTATTTTTTATTGGGTTAGTTGCTTTTGAAAAGCGTAGATTTGATAATTTACCGTCTTTATCTACTTTAACTGCAAATATAACTCCGTAAATATTTACGTTATCCCCGCTCGAATTATTGGTACTTTGACAACCGAATAATGACACCAATATCGATAATATAAATAGCTTTTTAAACATACGCCGAATTTCCTTGTAAACATAACGCCTTTAATAAACTGCGCAAATTATGGAGTGTTTTTGGCATACAATCAAGGCGAAGCCCTCATGCCAAAAATGCGGAATAATTTACGTCAGTTTTGATTAACTTTGTTATATTTCGTCTTTATGTAAGTCTAAAATTTCAACCACTTCAGCTTCAGCCACTTTTTTTGAACCTTCCATAAAGAAACCTTTAGTACCAATTTTAATTCTTTTTTGGTGAATCGATTTTCTGATTTCAGGTACAACGACTGTCATTCTTGCGAAACCTTCACGTTGAACATTTATTTCATTTTCAAAGATATCACCAGATTTATTTTCAAATGTAGGCCAAATCATGCTTAGACCTTCAATATTTAAATCATCGCCATCGTAAAACCAATCTGAACGATATCCATTGAAGGGCAAAGTTTTTCTTCCGCCTTCAGATTCTGTATAAAAATAATATTTTACTTTGAAATCATATCTTCTTTGCTTACTCATAATTCCTTCGCGTAGAAATATAACGCCTCATTAAGAGGCAAATAATTGTTGGCTAAAATAAGCGACGCAGGAGCAAAAGCCAACTGTTATTTGTCCTGCTTTAATGACTTGTTATATTTTCATTTTAATTCAATAGGTACAGTTATAGATATACCGCATCCGTCTCCATAGCTAAAAATTAAGCTATTCTTTTCAATAGGATTGGCTTTAACCAGAAACCATATTTTGGTTTCACTTTCATCTTTAAAAGGTTTTAATGTGGCAAAAAAACTAGGATTATCTTCATCACCGATAATGATCCCCGCTACATTAAACGATTGCCCTTCAATGGTTTTGGGAATTGAAACTGAAACACTATAAGTCCCTTTATTTAACTCACTATTTAATTTGAATTGACCTGCATAAGTAGCATCCCATTTAGCAGCTTGTTCCTCAGATTGAAAACAGCTAGTTGCATTGGTAAAAAATGAAAAGAAATATAAAGCTAAAAGAATTCGCATGCTCGCCTGCTTTGAAAATATAACGTTTTGAACAGCGGAAAACACGAGCTGAGCGAGTGGTTTTCCGATGGTTTAACTTGTTATAACTCACTTTCACCCAACAAAAAGTTAGATGACACTTTCTTAACTATGTACTTGTTTTTTGAATCAATATTCTGATATTCAAAGCTATCACTTGTTAATCCTATGATATTGTACGCATCATAGTTATATGGGTCGCTTGGGTTAGACGGGTAAAACTGACCATTATCGATTGCCCCACGATACATAGAAAAATAGATATCTCCAGCTACTCCCCAATGACCGGCTTCAGAAAATTTTTGAGTGGAGCCATCGATTTTCGTGATCAAAAAGTCAATTCTGTACGTTCCATCTGTCGAACGTTCGATAGTCCATTGTTTACGCCCACCTTCTTTTGTCGGAAGGTCTCCATACCACTTACCAAGCATCATTGTACGTTGCTCTACTTTAGTTTTTAGTAGAGCAGGCTTCGCCTCCGTAACCAAATTACTTTCATTTTTGGGCACAACAGAACAACCAGCTAACAAAATAAAACCCAAAATTATTGATAAATTTTTCATGACACTCCTTGTGAGTTATAACGCCCTAATAATGGGCAAAAAATTGTTGGCTAAAATGTTGAGTAACGAAAACAGCCAACTGTTTTTTGTCCTTATTTATTAGCTTGTTATGTTTCATTAGACACCCCTTCCTTGGAATAGTAAAGGGTATAACCCCAGAAAGGTTCCAATGATAAAAATTGAATTTTGTTAAGCTTACCAGTAAGAAAATAAGCCTTAATTCTGGTAGTTTGATCAAGTTGAACCAGTTCCCAAGATACGGTAACTTCGCCAATTGCAGCTTTAACAGGTTCACCAAATTCGTTTGAAATGTCCGTTTTAGAAGAATTGGATGTAAAGCTTCGTAAGGTTTCCAATGTAGCTTTTTGGGGAGCTGTCATTAAAGCTAGAGCATCTGTTGACGTATTAACTAAAAAGGCACCAATGATCCCAATCACGAATATTAAAATTAACCCTTTTTTCACACCAAACCTTCCCTGAAACATAACGCTTGCCTAACCGGCGCAAAATAGCAGGCTAAAATTAGCGACGAAGGAGCGCAAGCCTGCTGTTTTGCGTCCTTTGGTTTAGGCACTTGTTATAAGCCTTTTAATCACCGCCTCCAGAGATATTTGAACTATCGCCTGAACCACCACCGAAAGGCTTTGATGAACTAAGGGGTGTATCTTGTGAGCAGTGGAATAACCACAACCCAATAGCTGCAAATACTGGAATTAGCCAGACAAGAATAATTTGAGCTACTTTTTGAAAAGCTTCTAAATCGCTTCTCTTAGCCAAGTAAATAGAAACAACTAAATTTAATAGAGCTACTAAAGCTAAAGTGATTAACCAATAATTGTTTTCCACGCTACCCCCCTGGCTTATAACGCCCCAAGCAGGGGATTTTGTGAGTGTTTTTCAGCGAGCAAAATTCCCGCTGACTTGGTTTGTTATGTTTTTTTGTACACATAGTACCGAAACAAAACAGCCTGAAAAAGTGCAGCTATACCTAATACTGTAGGGGCATTATTGAACAAACAAGCAATTACAAATATTAATGGAAGTGCCGCGTAAAACAAGTAGGAACCATTGGTATACTTTTTTACTAACCAATGAATTGGAAAGCCAATGACCAACCAGCCAACGATAGAAATAAGAATATATACGCCGATGTAAAGCAAAAAAGTAACAATTAGCCCCAAGACATCATTCAATGATGAAGGTGCCATCCCCGTGAATAAAGGCCAAATTGCAATACCTATTCCAACGTATAAAATACTTTTAATTATGGCGCTATCCCATTCACCACTATTCAACAACAACCTCCGAAAACATAACAGTGTTTTACCAAGAATACCGATAAACACTCGCGAGTGTTTATCCTATTCTACGTAAATACACTTTAAAATTTATAATAATATTATTAACTTACTAACTTATGAGGAAGATGGCAATAAAAACTAGCCACTACAATAGCGAGAACTTACTTAATCGAGAATCAACATTTTTATTATACGAGAACAACCAAATTAAACATGACTAAAGTCAATTACTTAACTTTAATAAAAAAATAAAGCGAGAATTCACATCGGGTATTTACCGAGAATTTAGCTGCAATATCTTTGCAATGAATTATAACTGTATAAATAAACAGTTACAATTCATTATCGCTGCCCCTCTTCTATTATGCTTAAAACAGCATGGCGGTAGCGCAAGAGAGGCTTGCGCTACGCATTGTTAATTATTTTATATCCTGCTCAAATGCACCTACGTCACCAGGGAATACCACGGGTGATTCAATGCCATCTTTATTTACAGCGGCGACACCAAAGTAATAGTTGTCGATCACCACATTTTTAAGAGTGGCTTGCGTTACATTACCCACATAACGGCTAAACTGCCATTGTGGCTCGCTGGTGTAACGCCAGTAAATTCTGTAGCCAACGGTGGTTTTATCGCTGTTCTTTTGCCATTTTAAGGTGGTGCTTGGTTGCACTGCGCCAGATATTTCAACCGCTGTTGGTGGAGCGGGTGCCCACGCCATAGAGGCAAGACTCACGGCATTGAGTGAGGTTAGTTTTGCTGTGTAATCAAAATCTACGCCGTCGATTGTATCGCCATAAACAATGCCATCTTCTGTGCGTAGGTCTTGGTGTTGATGATTATAGTTTTCGTTAGTTTCCATGACTCGTACTGCGGCATAGCCCATGTCGTTAAATGGACGATGATGTCCGCCTCGTCCAAAACGGTCGAGCCTATAAACCAACATGGTATCTAAGTTAGGAATGTAACGATCGGCTATGGTATCAATATAACGGGCTAAGTTACGGCTCGCAGAGTCAACCTCACCACCAGTAAAACGGCGCTTATGGGCTTGCTCTTTGGTTTCAATAACACGTGTACCTTCAGAGAATATACGTGCTGTCGTGTTGTCAGTTACTCCGTTGATGCCAGTGATATTGCCAATCATGTCATTATTGAGTACACCATGAACTTGCCAGCCTTTTTGCTGGGCATATTCAGCGAGTATTTTACCACCAAATAATCCTTGCTCTTCACCAGAAAGCGCCGCATAAACAATCGAACCATTAAATTTATACTTAGATAACACACGAGCCGATTCAATCACGCCCGCTACGCCTGATGCATTGTCATTCGCACCGGGGGAATCACTGGTAAAATCCATTACGTCGCTCACACGTGAATCTATATCCCCGGACATCATTACCATGCGGTTGGGTGCATCACTGCCTCGTTGTATGGCAATGATATTGACTACTTCAACAGGATTTGGAATACGTTTTTCACCTGATATGGTGTCTTTTACTTCTAAAACCTCTAAACAGCCGCCACACTCGGCAGATATTTTTTCAAATTCTGATTTTATCCAGCGACGCGCAGCACCAATCCCTCGGGTATTTGATTTAGTCTCGGACAACGTGTGACGAGTGCCAAAATTAACTAAGGTTTGGATATCTTTTTCAATCCGGTTGGCCGATACCGACGCGGCGATTTCATGAAGTTTGGCTTGATCTTGATAATCTGGTTCGACAGCCAATGTGTTGGTTGCAATAAACAGTGTACTGATAAGTATCGCAGGTTTGCAGGATGTAAAAAGGTGGCTTTTTTGCTCAAACATGGTTGATGCTCTTTTATTGTTGATGAATACCCAAACAACAATACGTGAGTGAATAAATGCTGCAAATAATTTTGAGACTAACAACTGATTAACTCGTTTAATCACTAATTAGTGAGATAAACTGTACAATCATTTAAGCCCACTATAATAGTGAGCTATGTGAACGGTGTTTAGTTAAATGACCGCTAATGACTGTTTTTAATAAAGCAGTGGGTTAATTACACAACGCCCTGCTCTATCATCGCATCTGCAACACGGCGAAACGCTGCAATATTAGCGCCAAGCACTAAGTTATCAGGCTCACCAAACTCAGCAGCTGTATTGCTTGCTGTTTCAAAGATATTTTTCATTATCTGTTGCAGCTTAGTATCAACTTCTTCGAACGTCCATGACTGCATACTGGCATTTTGCGCCATTTCTAATTGGCTGGTTGCAACACCACCGGCATTAGCAGCTTTACCCGGCCCGTAGGCAATTTTAGCCTCAATAAACACATCGACTGCCGCTTTAGTACTTGGCATATTTGCGCCTTCACTGACCAAAATACAGCCATTATTAATGAGTGCTTGTGCATCGGATCCACATAACTCGTTTTGTGTCGCGCAGGGAAATGCCGCATCAGCAGCAAAACGCCACACCGCATGGCCATCGCTTGGGTAATCTGCAACTGCAATATATTGTGCATCGCTGTGTTTTTCCAAATAACGGGATAAACTTGCCCGCTCACCTTCTTTGAGTTGTTTTACAAGCGCCAGATCAATTCCCGCTTCATGATAAAGCGTGCCCGTTGAATCACTGCAAGTAATGGGTGTTGCCCCTAACTGATAGAGTTTTTCCATCGCATAAATTGCGACATTGCCAGCACCTGATACTAAGCAGCGCTTACCTTGCAAGCTGTCATCGCGTGCTTGCAGCATATAATTTGCAAAATACACAGCACCGTAGCCAGTGGCTTCTTTGCGCGCTAATGAGCCCCCCCACAATAAACTTTTACCTGTAAATGCACCATCGTAACGACCCGTTAGACGCTTATACTGGCCAAACATATAGCCTATTTCTCGTGCCCCTACACCGATATCACCCGCTGGTACGTCAGTTGTTGGGCCAATATGACGATATAATTCGTTCATAAATGACTGACAAAAGCGCATTATTTCAGCATCCGAGCGGTCTTTAGGGTCAAAGTTAGCGCCGCCTTTGCCACCGCCAATAGGTAAGCCGGTTAATGCGTTTTTAAAAATTTGCTCAAACCCTAAAAATTTTATGATGCTGGCATTAACACTCGGGTGAAACCGTAAACCGCCTTTGTATGGCCCTAAGCTTGAGTTAAATTCAATCCGATAACCTTTATTAACCTGAATATTACCGTTATCGTCAAGCCAAGGCACTCTAAACATAATTTGCCGTTCAGGCTCGACTAAGCGTTGAATAATGGCATTTTTTTGGTATTTACTAACGTTTTCGAGTATGGGTTCAAGAGACTCAAGCACTTCTTCAACGGCTTGATAAAATTCGCATTGTGCGGGGCTGGTGTGTTTTAACTGTGCAATAGTATTGTGGATATAATTCATAATTATGCTTCCGTGTTAATTGTTATTGTTTTATCAAATATTGAAATAGACATGATCAAGTTTATGTTTCATACAGTAAGAACCTTAAAGTAGTGGCAATTTCACCACTGTAGCATGCTATTGCAGTCTATTTAACGCCCAACAACGTGAATTATTTTTGAGTTAGCATATAGCCCACTAAATTATTACCCACTGTAAGTGAATATAAATCTATAAAAAGTAATTAAATTTAGTATTGTGGAGAAAAGTAGCACAGCGCAAAATGAGTCTTGGCGTATTTTAAAAGAGGTTTTATTAAAGGGGGTTGATCATATCCGCGCTAAACTCCTGCGAATATGATCTGCTAGATTATTCGCCGCTAATTGTTGGGCGGTTTTGCAACTGAATACCGGTTAAAAAGTTACGTAAGATTTGATCATTACAGACACGGTAGTGTTTATTCTCCGCTTTACGCGAGAAAGCACTTAGCTCATGTTTGCTTAAGTTAAAATCAGTCAAGGCAAGTACTTCAATCACATCTTCAGCTTTCATATTTAATGCGATACGCAATTTCATTAAAATAATATTATTATTTAGTTTGCTCTCTGGAACAGGTTGCTCGCCATCACGCTTGCCGCGTTTTGTATTAATAAAGCCATTTAGAAAAGTCGCAAACTCAGTATCGCTTGGCTCTACATGCCCGGCTTCGCTTTCTTTCGTCAGCCAACCTGTCACTTGCAGTGGTGTGACGACATGATCCGCCGCTGCAAAAATTTCAATCATGTTAGTATCAGTTAAATTAAAGGTATAACGCAGACGACGTAAAATATCATTATTAGTCAAAGTAAATTCCAGAGTAAGATAAGACAACCAAGCAAGTATTGCTGGCTTATTTAGAAGCCGTACAGTTTAACAGAGTTAATGAGGCACCCCTATTGATATTTTACGCAACCCCCACGCCACTATGCCCATATCGACATTACACCACTGATGCTTGATTTAACACAGCCTAGCCATGACAGCACAATAGCAAGTATACGTAGTCAGTACGGGCTTTTACGCATCGTGGAAAACAGCCAGCATCGCTGGTTTACCTTAGGTGATAATCACGTTATACAAGGCGTTATGGATAAATTACAGCCAAATTTACTCTGTGCGCCGGTTAATCAAGCCATGTTTTTGAGCCTATTGCCGCTATCAGCAAATGAACGCGTACTCAATTTAGGCGCTGGCAGTGGCTGTTTTGAACGTGTCTTAAAAAATCAAGCAATTCAACTTACGTCTGTCGAAATCAACGCCGATATTATTGCAGCTGCGCATCACTATTTTTTACTTGACGAGACAACCCCAATTATTAATGATTGCGCCGAAAATTTTATTACTCGGTGTCAGCAGAGTTTTGATGTGATTTTAATTGATATTTTTAGTGCGCAGTCACACCAAGCTCTATTACAAAAACACGGATTTTGGCATGCTTGTTTTAAACAGCTTACTTGTTTGGGAAAGATAGCTATCAACCTCGCTCCTCACAACGAGCAACAAGTGATCAACTTGCTGTTATTGCTGCGTCCATTGTTTCATGAGTTTATTGTCATTGAGTTTAAGCAGTACAAAAATATTGTACTTATCGCCAGTAATGACTGTTTAGCAGACATTACAATAGAAAATATAAAACAGCAGGATGATCCAAATACAGTGGATCTGGCTGAACATATCAACCAGTTACTGTATACGAAAAATTAAAAACGCGAGCCAAACTGACTTAAAAACACGCGGTGCTGGCGTTGTGGCTCGGCCTAAAATCTCATTGTGTGAAGGTAATTGGCAAGTAGATCAATTACCAAGCACCTTAGCAGGATCGACACGGGTTGCTTGCCATGCGGGGTAAATGGTTGCCAGTACCGCGAGAATAAATGTGACTATCACAGTAACCACAATATCTTGCCAAACCAGTTTGCTGGGTAAAAATTCTATAAAATAAACCCCTTCCAGCGGATTAGCCCCAAGTAACTGACTTACCAAAGTAAACAACTCACTGATATTCAGCGCTAGCATTACCCCAATAAAGCTGCCTAACACTACGCCAATAAAAGCTTGGCTTAACCCTTGTAAAATGAAGGTTGCGAGTATGGTGCTGTCTTTTGCGCCCATGGTTTTTAAAATTGCAATATTGGCTTGCTTCTCTCGCACTTCCATCACCAGCGACGAAACGATATTAAAACTCGCCACCGCAATAATTAAAAATACCACAATATAAACAATAGTTCTGACCATTTGTATATCTTGGTACAAGCTGCCTTGAGTTCTAAACCAGCTAGAGATATACACATAATCATCAATCGTTTGCCCAACACGTAATGCTATTTGGTGCGCTTGAAATACATCAGTTACCGCTAAGCGTAACCCGGTTACTTGCTGCTGTTCGTAACCAAGCACAGATTGCGCTTTTCTTAAATGAATAAATGCCGCGCTACTATCAATTGGCCCACCCATTTCAATAATACCGGCTAAGGTTAAGCTTACCCTTTTTGGCGATAATATTTCAGTACTGGTTTGATTGACTTGGGGGATCAATAAAGTCACTAACTCCCCTTGTTTTACACCTAACTGTTTTACAATTTGCTGGCCTAATATTACTTCGTCTTCGCTAATTTGACTTACCAACTTACCATGCGTGAATTGGTTAACCGCAGAGACTTCGCTTTCAAAAGCGGGATCTACACCGCGTACTTCAACCGCTTTAAGTTCACTTTTATACTGCGCCATACCATTTACACTGATAAACGGGGCTGCACCGGTTACACCGGGTTGTTGTTTGAGTTTTGCCACTTTTTCAGGCCAGTTATCAATTGCACGATTTGGTGCAACATATTCAACTTGTGGTACAACACTTAATAAACGATGTACTAGTTGCTGCTCAAATCCATTGATCACTGATAAAGCAACGATGAGCACAGCAACACCGAGTAAAATACCAATGGTGGATGCTTTGGCAATAAAACTGACAAAGCCATTTTTTTCATCGCTACTGCCAGAACTTGCTCTGAAACGTTTACTCAAATAAGCACTAAGCAACATAGCCAGCCTCTTTGACTGCCAATATTCCATCATTAAGGTAAGCAATTTTGCCCAGTTTATCGGCTAATTCTAAATCATGGGTTACAACCACAAAGCTGGTGTTTAAACTACTATTAAGCGCTTTGATCAAGTCGTAAATTTTAATCGCATTTTGTTTATCTAAATTGCCTGTTGGTTCGTCAGCCAATACCAGATCAGGCTCTGTTACTAATGCACGAGCGATTGCCACGCGTTGGCGCTCACCACCCGATAACATTGATGGTTTATGAGTACTACGATGAGATAAGCCAACTTTTTCTAGCATTGCGAGAGCTTTAACATTGGCCTCTTTAGCGCTGAGGCCTTTTATTAATAAAGGCATCGCAACATTTTCAACGGCATTAAATTCCATCAACAAATGATGAAACTGGTAAATAAACCCTAAATGATCGTTACGAAACTTAGCTTGCTCTGCACGAGATAATTTAGCAACTTGCTGGCCTTTGATTTTAGCAACACCGGCAGTTTGTGAATCTAAGGTGCCTAAAATATGCAACAAGGTGCTTTTACCGGAACCAGAACTACCAACAATTGCCAACATTTCGCCTTGTTGTAAGGTTAAATCTATGCCTTTTAATACCTCAACTTGATTGGCACCATCTTGATAGACTTTGCTTAACTGTTGACACTGGATAACTAAATCATTCATAACGCAATACCTCTGCGGGGCTAACATTGGCAGCTTTACGCGCCGGATATAAAGTGGCTAAAAAGCTCATGGTGATACTACCGAAGGCAATAAGCGATAAACTCATTACGTCAAACTTAACCGGTAAAGCAATCCCGGTTAATAGGTTTAAACCAATGCCAGCTAACACTTCGTTTATATAAGCACTGAGTAATAGACCAAGCCCTGCGCCAATGCTGGTACCAATTAAGCCATTGTATAAACCTTGGATCATAAATACTTGCTGCACTTGTGCGGGAGTTAAACCAAGCGTTTGTAAAATAGCGACTTCACTTTGTTTCTCGCTCACCATCATGGTCAACGCTGAAACAATATTAAATACCGCCACTAATACGATAAGCCCGAGTAACATTGACATGATCCGTTTTTCCATCGCCACCGCAGCAAACAAGGTGCCTTGTGATTGGCGCCAATCGGTCACGTTATGCTGATTTAACATAGTATTTGCAGATGCAATAAAGGCATCTAACTCAAATGGATCATTAAGTGAAATACTTAAATTAGGTGCGCTCGTTGCGGGTAACTTTAAGATCCGCTGTAACGAGGGGCCACTGGTAAACGCCAAACTCATATCTATTTCAGAGCCAGTTTCATAAATTGCAGCAACCGTGAATAAGCGTTGGCTTGGTACACGGCCAAGCGGCGTGTAGGTTGATGCATTCGGCATGATCACCCGCACTTTATCACCTAAACCAATCCCTAGCTTTCTGGTTAAGTAACGGCTGATGGCAATGTTATAGCGCGATGACATAACCGTTTGCCAATTCCCTTGCACAACTTTATCGCTG
This sequence comes from Pseudoalteromonas sp., assembly GCF_036960685.1. Taxonomy (GTDB): domain Bacteria; phylum Pseudomonadota; class Gammaproteobacteria; order Enterobacterales; family Alteromonadaceae; genus Pseudoalteromonas. The sequence continues at coordinate 74,077 of NZ_JBALXK010000017.1, forward strand.
ATCTTATATAAAGACGCGTTATCGTCGTACAAACCCTGCAATAACACGCCATGTAGATCACGGTTGGTTTGCAAAATAGCTTCGCCGTGGCGATATAAACTGGCATGTTTTACAAACTTAGATGCAAGGATATCATTTTGTAGTTGCGTCATTTGTGCCTGTGTTTGCCCCTCAGCTGCAATTTCAACGTGGGGAATAAGGCCGAGCATGTTAGTTTTAAGGTTATTTTCAAACCCATTCATCACAGAACTTACAGTAAATAATGCCATTAACCCTATGGCGATACCGGCAATGGAGAAAAACGAAATAAACGAGATAAATGCGTTCCCTTTAGCGGAGCGACTGTATCTCAGCCCGATAAACAGGCTAACAGGTTGAAACATAATTATTTATGGTTACATTTAAGGCCAATTCTGGGCTCATACTAGCATAGATAAAGTGCGATTGGGTATGCGCAAAAATGTAAAAATTAATGACAAATCAGATGCCGACGCTAATTTACTGGCATATTTTCAATAATCGTTAGTTCAGTGAAGCAATCAGATGGTCAAGTAATGCACGCACATTGGTTGCCACAAATTGCCGTGGTGGATACACGCCCCAAACACCTTCTGGCTTCGGCTGATTATTGGTTAAAATCGGCACTAAATCTCCCGAAGCCAAATCGCTTTCAATGTAATAATTGGGCAATTGAATAATACCCAGCCCTTTTTTAGCTGCGTCTGCCAACGCCCAACCACTGTTACACTGCAATCGGCCTGCTATTTTAATGTGTTTATCACGCCCTTGCTCACATACCCGCCAGTAACTGCTGTTTCCCACTAAGCATTGATGATACTGCAGTTCTGCCAAGGTATGTGGTTCACCAAAACGTGCTAAATAGGCTTTTGAGCAGCAAATTACAAAATGCCGCTCGCTTAAGCGCCGTGCTTTTAAGCTAGAGTCTTTTAAATGACCCAAGCGAATAGCCAAGTCAAACCCACCTTCTAATAGGTTTTCTTGCTCATTACTCAATGCCATCTCCACTTCTACGTCGCTGTGTTGTTGCATAAATGTGTGTACAGCAGGCATCACAAAACTTTCGCCATACATGACTGGCGCTGTGAGTTTGATTTTCCCTTTTGGCGTGCTTTGTTGTTGTGCAAGTACCCCTGTGGCATCGTCTAGTGCATGCTGTAAGTGCTTGGTCTGATGTAAAAACACTTCCCCTTCTTTGGTTAGCACTACTTTTCGTGTTGTGCGGGTCAACAGCTGCGTGTTTAAGCGCTGTTCAAGTTGTGTAACATGGCGACTTATATGTGCCACCGATACACCCAATACGGTTGCAGCCCGGGTAAAGCTACCCTCTTCCCCCACTGCAATAAACTCATCTATACCTGACCAACGACTCATTATTACCATACTGTAAAAGTGTTTTATAGAAATGGAGATTATCATTGTTTGAGAAACAAATAAAATAGCGCTATTGTTTTAAACCATCCATGTAATTAATAAAGAGAGAGCCCATGTCAGAGTTCATTAAATCAAAAGCTGCAATAGCTTGGGGACCGAATCAACCACTATCTGTTGAAGAAGTGGATGTGATGATGCCGAAAAAAGGCGAAGTCATGGTTAAGATCACTGCAACGGGTGTATGTCATACCGATGCGTTTACTCTATCAGGCGCGGATCCTGAAGGGATCTTCCCTGCTATCTTAGGCCATGAAGGCGCAGGTGTTGTCTATGCTGTTGGTGAAGGTGTAACAAGTGTAGAAGTGGGCGATCATGTGATCCCGCTATACACCGCTGAGTGTGGCGTGTGTAAAATGTGTACATCAGGTAAAACAAACCTGTGTTCAGCAGTACGCGAAACCCAAGGTAAAGGTCTAATGCCAGACGGCACCACCCGTTTTTTCAAAGATGGCCAACCAATTTATCACTACATGGGCACGTCAACGTTTTCTGAGTACACAGTGCTGCCAGAAATTTCTTTAGCCAAAGTAAATAAAGAAGCCTCGTTAGAAGAAATTTGCCTACTTGGTTGTGGTGTTACAACGGGTATGGGCGCGGTCACAAACACTGCAAAAGTACAAGTTGGTGATACGGTTGCTATTTTTGGTTTAGGTGGTATTGGTTTATCAGCAATTATCGGTGCGAAAATGGCTGGCGCTTCACGTATTATCGGCATAGACATTAATACATCTAAGTTCGATCTGGCAACTAAGTTAGGCGCTACAGATTTGATCAATCCAAAAGATTTTGACAAACCAATCCAAGAAGTAATTGTTGAGATGACCGATGGCGGCGTTGATTTCTCATTTGAATGTATTGGTAATGTTGATGTTATGCGTTCAGCCCTTGAGTGTTGCCACAAAGGTTGGGGTGAGTCGGTGATCATTGGTGTTGCAGGAGCTGGCCAAGAAATTTCGACCCGTCCATTTCAACTTGTGACCGGACGCGTTTGGCGTGGCAGTGCTTTTGGTGGCGTGAAAGGCCGTTCACAACTACCAGAAATTGTTGAACGTTACATGGCCGGCGAATTTGCATTAAATGACTTTATCACTCATACCATGGGTCTTGAAGACATTAATGACGCATTTGATCTGATGCATGAAGGTAAAAGTATTCGTACTGTTATCCACTACTGATCAAAGTGGCCACACTTAAAGTGTGGCTTTTTAGCGAGGATATTATGTTAGATAATTTAAGTGCCGCAAAAGTCAGCGGCGGTTGGCACAAACAATATAGCCATACTGCCAGTAGTACACATTGTACAATGCGATTTGCGATATTTTTACCGCCAGGCGCAAGCCAAACCAATAAGGTACCAGTGCTTTATTGGTTATCAGGCTTAACTTGCACGGATGAAAACTTTATGCAAAAAGCCGGTGCCTTTAAAATGGCTGCTGAGTTAGGTATTGCCATTGTTGCCCCAGATACCAGCCCTCGCGGTGATAATGTACCGGATGAAGACAGCTATGACTTTGGCCAAGGTGCAGGTTTTTATGTAAATGCCACACAAGCGCCCTACAACACTCACTATAATATGTATGAGTATGTGGTAAATGAGCTACCCGCTTTGATAGAGCAACACTTTCCAGTGACTGATAAAAAAGCAATTAGTGGTCATTCAATGGGTGGCCATGGTGCGTTGATGATTGCCTTGCGTAATCCTCAAAGTTACACCAGTGTGTCGGCGTTTAGCCCAATTGTGAACCCGACTGATTGCCCATGGGGTCAAAAAGCGTTTAGCCAGTATTTAGGCAGTGATAAATCGACGTGGGCCCAATATGATACCTGTGAGTTAATGAAACAGGCTAATGAAAATGATTACCTGCCAATGCGTGTTGAACAAGGTGAAGCGGATAACTTTTTAGTTGAGCAATTAAAAACTGAAAACTTATTCCAACAAGTGAATGAGAAAGGCTATCCTGCTGAAATAAATATGCATGCAGGTTACGATCATAGTTACTTTTTCATCAGTAGCTTTATTGACGAACACCTATTATTTCATCAAGCGTATTTGCAGGCTCAATAGCCTGTTTTTGTGTGAGGTTGTCTGCGGTGACTTCCTCACATTCTTTAAGTGTTTTAGTCACTCTTTTACAAATTACTTGAGGCTGTGATTGCTGTTGCACTAAGCCAACCAAAAACCTATCTACCTCAATACCCAAATCAGTAAACGATAAAGTCTGTTGTTCAGCAACTGGCACTGCATTTTGTGGCGTAACATGTGCTGGAGAAAGCGCCAAATCTGCATCGTAATTTTCATCCGCTTTTGTATAGATAGTACTATCAACAAGCACACCTGCAACCGTACATGCTGTGAGTAACTGACTTACAAATAGCGCCAAAATAATTTGCTTATGCATAATTTAAAATTCCCTGTCGGTTGTTGCTGTATTCCTAACCCTTACTATAACTAACACAATAAGAAACACTGTAAAAAACTGTAATAACATGGCAATTAATTCAACATGCAAAACTAATTAACGCTCAGCTTATTCTTGTAGTTCAGTTATAAACTCTTTCACAAAACCAATTAGCTGCAAAATAAAAATAAAGAAAAATGGCACAGCACCAATGACCGCCAGACTGCGGTTGAGCAGTTCATTATTTTCTAATAGCAATACCCAGCTACTCAAAGCAAGTACAAATGACCAAGTGTATAAACTTAACCGATGACTGTGTTTTGCTGCCGCTAAGTTGCGGATCACTAATATGGCAGAATCTACTGAGGTTGCGACAAAAATCAGTAATAACAGCAAGCTCGCCCAAATAAGTACGCCCCCTTGCCAGCCGAGCTGTTTTAAAAATACAAATAAACCTTGGGTATAGTCAATTTTAATGGCGGCCATAATGCCGCTACTATGGCCACTGTCCCAAGCAATTGCAGAACCAGAAAAAACACTAAACCATAAGATAGTCACACAAGTTGGCACAACGACCACACCGAAAATGTACTGCCATACTGGTCTTCCTTGGCTTATTTTAGCTAAAAATACGCCAACAAAGGGCCCCCATGCTAGCCACCAAAAATAATAATTATAGGTCCAGCTATTTGCCCATTTAGGCTCATTTAATTGACTTGAAAATTGCCAAGTACCCGTCACTAATAAGTGGATATAATACTTACTACCTTTTAACGCCACATCAATGATCGGTTGCAATGGCACCATCATCATCAGCCAAACAAGAACAAAAAATGCTAAAAATACATTGAATTGACTCAATGTCTGCACCCCTTTTTTTAATCCTAATCGGGCAGACAAACTATACAGTAATGCCAATAGCACAATAATTATTAAACCGACTAGCCATGGCGAAGCAACACCCAGTTTCAGTTCAATGCCTTTACGCAGTAATAAAGTAGAATTAGCAATCGTGCCAACTACACCAAAAAATATGGCTAAAATGGCCAGTAATTGAATCAAAAATTTGAGTCTAATTTGTTCGACTCTATTTAAAAATGGCCGTGTTAGGCTCAATACAGGGGCACTAATATCACCCGCTTTACCGCTATTACGGCTTAAACCGCCGAGCACTAAACCAAACACTGCATACAAAGCCCATGCATGTGCCCCCCAATTTACTAGCGTGATAGCCAGTGCTGCCGCTTGGCGATCAGGATATAAACTTTGTTTTAAGGGCGGTTGCAATACATGCATAGCAGGCTCTGCTACGCCCCAAAAGACTAAACCAGAGCCCATACCTGCGGCAAACAACATGGAAAGCCAACCAAAGGTTGAAAATTCAATCTTTGCTTGCTCGCCGCCAATTTTTCGTTGCCCAAGTGGACTTATCGCCAGCACAATGACACTGATCAACAAAAAGTTTACCAACAAAAAAAACGGTCCACCCAGAACAGCTAACACATCAATAATCAAAGGTTGGATAGTCGCAGTCAGGGTATTTGGGAATAAAAAAGCCCCTGCTACTGATATAAGACACAGTATAAGTGCAAATTTTTCAAGATTGGCGGTGAGTTTAAAAAAAGGGGGTCGAATGGCCACACTGATACCTTAAAAATTATCAATGCTAACAATACGGTGCTTTTAGATTGATATCAAATTAGTATTTATTTAGGGAGAAACTAGACACAAAAAAACCGACCTAAGTCGGTTTTTAAAGCGTACTAGCTTACTTTGCAGCCAACAGCTTTGCTTGCTCTTGCTGGCTTGCCATAAACTCATTAAAGGTACCATGGAAGTTAACTACTTCTTTGTCACGAATATCAATAATACGAGTTGCTAGCGATGACACGAATTCACGGTCATGGCTGACAAAAATCAATGTCCCTTCAAAGCCTTTTAAAGCATTGTTTAGCGCTTCAATGGCTTCCATATCCATGTGGTTTGTCGGCTCATCCATAACTAACACATTGACATCTTGCATCATCAACTTGCCAAACAATAGGCGGTTTTTCTCACCACCTGAGCAATTACGGGCTTTTTTATTCGCATCATCGGCAGTAAACAATAAACGCCCTAACATGCCACGCACCATTAAATCGTTATGTTTAGCTGTGCGCCACTGTGACATCCAATCAAATAAAGTTAAATCGTTATCAAAATCTTTGCTGCTATCTTGTGGGCAATAACCAATAGAGGCATTTTCTGACCACTTCACAACACCGTGATTCGCTTCAAGTTCACCCACTAAACAGCGAATAAATGTTGATTTACCCACACCGTTTTCACCAATAATGGCAAGTTTTGAACCCGCTTCTAAAATCAGCTCGCCGCCTTCAAACAATACTTCACCGTCAAAACCATGGCCGAAATCTTCTAAAATCAATGCTTGGCGGTGCATCTTTTTACCTTCATCAAAATACAATGATGGTGCCATACGGCTTGATGATTTAACCTCATCTAAACTGATTTTATCCATGCGTTTAGCACGTGAACTCGCTTGTTTGGCTTTTGATGCGTTAGCACCAAAGCGATTTACGAAATCTTGTAACTCTTCGATTTCCGACTGCTTCTTGGCATTGCCTGCAAGCAACTGTTCACGTATAAGCGTTGATGCTTCGATGAATTTTTCATAGTTACCTGGGTAAATTCGCAGCTCACCGTAGTCAATATCAGCCATGTGCGTACACACAGCATTAAGGAAATAACGGTCATGAGAAATAATGATCATAGTACATTTACGTTGGTTAAGTTCATGCTCTAACCAGCTAATAGTATGAATATCCAAGTTATTAGTAGGCTCATCCAGTAATAAAATATCTGGATTTGCAAACAAGGCTTGAGCAAGTAACACACGCAGTTTCCAACCAGGCGCCACTTGCGACATCAACCCAAAATGAAACTCTTCTTCAATACCCGCTTTTAACAAGATATCGCCAGCACGACTTTCTGCACTGTAGCCGTCCATTTCAGCGAAAATGCTTTCCAGCTCCGCCACTTTCATACCATCTTCTTCACTCATTTCAGGGAGTGAATAAATGCGCTCACGTTCTTGCTTTATTTTCCATAACTCAACATCACCCATGATCACCGTATCAACGACTGTGTATTGCTCAAAGGCAAATTGGTCTTGGCTCAAGTTACCCACTTTTAAGCCAGGCCCGATTGACACATTACCTGACGTTGGCGCAAGCGAGCCATTGAGGATTTTCATAAAGGTTGACTTACCGCATCCATTTGCGCCAATTAAGCCATAACGGTTACCGTTACTGAATTTAGCTGAGATATTTTCGAACAAAGGTTCGGCACCAAACTGCATGGTGATATTAGCGGTAGAGATCAAGATGAATTTCCTAAGCAATTACTGGCAAGTTAACGATTCGTAAGTAAGGAAAAGTTAATACAGGCAATAAGACGGTATAAAGAGGACGCGAATTATACAGGCAGCTTGGCGACTAGTCGAGCTTAGTCTCACTTATTGACAACCAATAAGTGCTAATCAATAAATAATGCTGTATCTGGATGATGCTAATACGTAGATACAAGAACACAATAAAATCGTGAATACAAAAAAGCGAAAGCACTGCCTTCGCTTTTTACTCAAATAAACCGCTTAAGCAAGTTTGTCTGAGGCGACTTTATAAGTTGGATCTTCTATTACATTCACTTCAACTAAATCACGTGCTTTATGCAGTAACAGAGCACAATCTTTGCTTAGGTGGCGAAGGTGTAACTGCTTGCCTGCTTTCGTGTATTTATCAGCTAACGCGTCAATGGCTTCAATAGCACTATGATCAGCGACTCGGCTGTATTTGAATTCGATGATAACGTCTTTCGGATCGTTTTTAACATCAAACAACTCTGCAAACTTTTTCACTGAACCGAAAAATAATGGCCCGTGTAGCTCATAGACTTTAGAACCTTGATCATCAATGTAATTGGTTGTGAAAATATGTTTTGCATGTTGCCAAGCAAAAACTAAGGCTGAAACAATTACACCCACACATACCGCAATAGCTAAATCAGTAATGACGGTCACGCCTGACACTAACACAATCACAAACGCATCTGACTTTGGTACACGTTTCATCATTTTGAAACTAGCCCATTCAAATGTGCCTAATACCACCATAAACATTACACCAACCAGTGCTGCAAGTGGGATCATTTCAATCAAGCCAGCGGCAAACAAAATAAACGCAAGTAACATCAATGCAGCAGTAATCCCCGACAAACGCGAACGACCACCCGAATTAATATTGATCATTGATTGACCAATCATTGCACATCCACCCATCGCACCAAAGAAACCACAGGTTACATTTGCAGCACCTTGGCCAATACACTCTTTATTACTTTGACCGCGCGTTTCAGTTATTTCGTCAATTAAACTCAATGTTAATAACGATTCAATTAAACCAATCGCCGCTAGAATAAGCGCATATGGCAGAATAATTTTTAGCGTTTCTAAGCTAAACGGCACCATAGGTATATGAAATTGTGGTAAACCACCAGCAATAGTCGCGGCGCTGTCGCCGGTCATGTCTTTTAGGAAATCAAGGACTGTACGCGCTTCTAAATCGAAGCCCATCACAATGGCAGTAACAGTTACAATTGCCACTAAGGTCGATGGCACCGCCGTGGTTAACTTTGGTAAAAAATGAATTATAGCCATTGTTAGTGCTACAAGTGCGAGCATTATCATCATCGGCGTGCCGGTCATCCATTGCACGCCACCTTCGCCATCTGACACTTTAAATTGGCCAAGTTGGGCGAGGAAGATCACAATCGCGAGTCCGTTTACAAAGCCCAGCATAACAGGATGCGGTACCATGCGAATAAACTTACCAAGCTTAAACACCCCAGCAAGTATTTGCAGCAACCCCATCAGTAGTACGGTTGCAAATAAGTATTCAACGCCGTGATCCAGCACTAAACTTACCATCACTACAGCAAGTGCCCCAGTTGCACCAGAGATCATGCCTGGGCGACCACCAAAAATAGCGGTGATCAAGCCAACAATAAATGCTGCATACAAACCAACTAAAGGCTCTACATTTGCAACAAAGGCAAATGCAACAGCTTCAGGTACGAGCGCAAGCGCAACCGTAATACCTGATAAGATATCGTTTTTAGCAGAGCTTGGCGCCTTGCTTAGTAAGTTAAACATTGAATTCCTCTTGCGGATGTGGGATCAAAAAAGCGCTGAATTCTAACAAATTAAGCTAAGGTTAACAATTGTAGTAAGGGGAACAGGTTAAAGTCTATAAAACTTTAACCTGAAATAGCAGGTATTAAAGTGGCAGCGACGTACTTCGCTTCACGCAAGTCATCGTTACATTTGAATGAACTTCTTGAACAAACTCAAGGTTTAGTAAATTATCACGGACAAACTGCTCATAGCCTTCAATACCTTTAGAAATGATCCGCAGCATAAAGTCCATGGTACCCGCCATACTGTAACATTCAGTTACTTCGTCATAACTTAAGATCAGGCGTTCAAACTCAGCTAAATTAGTGCGGCCATGATTCGATAAACGAACATGCGCATACACTAACATATCAAAGCCAAGTTTCTTTTCATCTAATAAAGCAACTTTACCTTTGATGTAACCATCTTGCTCAAGCTTAGCAATACGACGCCAGCAAGGTGACTGAGATAAGCCTACTTTATCAGCAATATCTGCGGTCGAAAGACTTGCATCTTGCTGTAACAGTGCCAATATTTGGCGATCTACGTGATTTAGAGACATTTTATTTCTTATTTATTTTACTAAATTGATTAAATTATACATGGCTTTAGCAATCGAGTCTTGTGTTTTTATGCATTTTTTATGCGTAACTAACCAAATTTACCACTAATAAATGGATTCGATATGCGCTCTGTAACTACTTTAGTGTCAGGTCCATGCCCTGAGAGTATTCTAGTTTCATCTGGCAAAGTGAGAATTTGTTGCTTAATTGAGTTGAGTAACTGTTGCGCATCCCCTTTCGGAAAATCAGTACGTCCTACTGACCCTTTGAAAATCACATCACCAACAAGAACAATCTGATGCTTAGCTTCATAAAAGACAATGTGGCCTGGGGTGTGACCCGGACAATGACGGATTTCAAAGCGCAATTCACCTAATGGGAAAATATCACCATGATTTAGCCAATGCTGCGGATAAAAAGGAGTAACAGGTGCAAAGCCAAACATTTGTGCTTGCATTGTTAATGCATCAAACCAAAATAACTCATCTTGCTGTGGGCCAACTATATCAACGGCAAAATGTTCGGCGAGCACTTTGGCAGCGCCAACATGATCAAGGTGACCATGAGTCAATAAAATACATTGCAGATTAAGCGCATGCTTAGCGAGTTCAGCAATGATTTTTTCAGCATCACCACCTGGGTCGACCACAGCAGCTTGGCGTGTTTGTTTACAAATAACAATCCGACAATTTTGCGCAAAAGCAGTGACCGGTAGAGTAATAATTTCCATACGTTAGTTCTTTATTTTTGAAGTGTCTGCAAATGTCATCAGCACAGGATACTTTAAATAGGCTTGATCATAAAACGGTGTCTGTTCATAAAGCCAGTTTAAACGTGCTTGGGGATCTTTTGCAAACGCAGCATCTTCACGAATTTTTTTATCAAACTCTAGTGCTAACGCAGGTTTATCTTTTAGCATATGACGAGCATACGGTGCTAATGCGTAGTTTTCCATATACTCAGTGCGTTGAAAAATCGTATTGAACTCACCCCATGCAAAAAACGAATCAGGTGCCTTTGGATGTAAAAGATGGGTGGCTAATTCACCTAACGGTTGTGCAGTATCTACTTTAGACCAACCAGTCAAATTGTTATCGGTTACATCAACAAAGTCAAAATCAGCACTGACTCTAAAGCGACCTTCAAACGGTGCTTTATCAAACTCATGGTTTGTCACTACGGCCACTTTTAAATTTGCAGGTAACGCATCTGTCGTAACAGTTTGCACCGCAATGCCATGTAACTTAAGTTTTTCGATGATCTGTGGATACGCAGGCGGAATATAAAACGCGCTAGGAACAGTAATGGTGGTTTTGACGTCTTTTTGCCAATAGATTGGCAACGCATCATAATGTTGTTTTTCACCTAAGTATTTCACTTCCATCTGACCACTTAAGGCACTTTGACTGCGCGTATATTTAATGCCTTCAAATGCCACGGTATCGGGCTGTTTAGCGTAGCTACGCTCTACAATCAGTTTACTTGGGACAAATGCCTGCTCTTTTTTAACTGCATCAGCTAACTGTTGGTGGTGCTGTGCTAATGCTGATATAGCCCCATCTAAAAATACATAGGTGCCAAGCACGCGTTGCTTATAGGGTTTAAGCGAATGGTTTTCAACAAGAATTGTAGGTAAAGAACGTAAATCGCCCCAACCGTTGGAATAGCGAGGAGTCGCAACCCACCCTGCTAAGCCTTTTTTAAACTCACGCTTATCCATCACAAATACTAACGGCCCAGGAAGGTGGCCTTGCGCTTGTAATTTTTCGTCAATTACCGGTTTGAAATATTGATTGAGCGTATCTGAAACACTGGGAGATTCACTTGCAAACACCGGGTTGTAGCCATAGGTTACATCGTACTGATAATCTGCGCCGTCGGTGACGTGCACATCAATATATAAATCCGGGTTAAACTGTTTGATCACCTTTAATACGCCGCGCACTTCTGGGGTATCTAGCTTAGTGTAATCACGGTTTAAATTAAGATTGTTAGCATTGGTGCGAAAACCCATTTCTACTGGGCCACGTTGGTTTATGCGGTTAAACTGGCTACTACGCTCATGACCATCCACATTCAAAATGGGAATAAATAAGATATTAACTTGGCTTAAAATATCACGGCGCTTACCGGTTGCAATATCACGCAGCAACATAAACATGGCATCTTTACCGTCAATTTCACCCGCGTGGATCCCCGCTTGAATAAAAATCGTCGGCTTTGTATTTTGCATTAACTGAGTCGGTGTAAAAGCCCCTTCTTCACTGGCAACTAACATTTTAATCGCGCGGCCACTGGTACTGTGGGCAATAGTTTGTACTTGAAATTGAGTCGGATTTGCCGCGACAAGGCGGTCAACAAACGCCATTGTTTGCTGATAGTTAGGCGATTTTAGTCCTTCACTTAATTCGAAGTCAGTGGTTAATGGGCCTTTTTGTTGTATCAGTGTCAAACTTTGCCCTTGCCAAGGTAGTAATGGCGGTAAATGGCTATCTAATGTGGCGGCAGTAGCACTTAACAATAATAAACTGGCGATCATAGGACTCTCAAACGTTGGCCTTTTTAATAGTTTGAAATTATAACAAGGAAAAATGACAGATCGCGTAAACTGCGGTGATTCAACAAAAAAATGCAGCCAATGACAATTCGTAAAGTTTAAAGCAGTAGTATGCGAGCATTAAAAAAGGCGCTATAGAAGCGCCTTGCCAAACAAGAATTATGTGCTTAAAACATATCTTGATAAGGATTCGTTTTAGTAAATGCAATTGCTTTGTCAAAACCTGGGATCTGCATATCGGTTTGTGAAATAACAATGTCATTTTCATCAATCATGCCATCACCAAAGCGATAAATTAGCTCATACTGGCCTAGATCAGCTTGCTGTTGGTAAGTTGTTTGTGCAGCGGTAACAGTCTGATTTGTCACGGCGTATGCTTTCATCACATCACTGCCATGGCGCTTTGTTAACATTTGCTTAGTTACCTTGGCTGATAACACTGTGGCTGTTGCATTATTACCACCAAAGCCTTTGGAGTTAATAAAAGCAATATCCATATCTGCACATTGATAATGCTCAGTACGAATGTCTAAATGTTGGCTATACACATCATCAGCCACTTTATCGATGGTGGTAATGCCCGGCATAATATTGTGACTAAATACACCGAGTGCCATAGCTAGCTGATCGCCACTTGCAGGAGCAATGGTGTGCCCTACATACGCTTTAGGCGCAGCGACTTTCCAGTTATCGATTGCAAAGGTTTGCGCTACACGATGATAAATAAGTGATTCAGTTACACGGTTTTGCGGTGTACTTGAGCCATGCGCTAAAATAAAGCTACGTTGCTGAACAGCTTCCGCACCTAAGATATTAGCCGCTAATGCTACAGATTTTGCCATTGTGATGTAGTTACCAGGCCCTGGTGCTGTAATCGATTTTTTCACGCCATCAGCATTTACATACACATCCGCTACTGAGCCCATGATATCGGCACCTAGCGATAATGCGAGCGCATCATCCATTAGAATCGCGACTTGCGCGCCTTCACCGATGGTAAAGCCACAGTTTTCACCAAATGGACGACTGGTACGACGATGATCTACCGTCTCAGTGTTATCTAAACGCTTTAGACCTTCTTCGTTAGCCAATGCGCCCATATTGCCAAAACCTTCAATGATCTCAGGTGTAATAGCACATTCTGAAGACGCGACAACAGCGACACGAGTGCGCCCAGCCTGAATATCATTCACAGCTGCGCGTAGATTATATAAAAACGTGGCACAAGCCCCTGATGTCGTGAACGTAGTACCCACATTACCGGTAACATAAGCATTGATAAAATCAGTAGACATGGTATTTAAACCAAGTGCTAACTGTTTAGTGCTAACACGCTCGCCCTGCTGGCGCGAACGAATTAAACCACCAAGCCCTTCATCATTCACTTGCCCTACAACAGACGCAGAATAAGTACCAATTTGATCTGGTTCAACACTGTTCATGATCTGTTGCCAATCAAGGCCAGTTGAGCGAATAGCATCCGTTGCCGCAAAAATGGTGGCTTGTAAACCACGCGGTTGGTAACGACTGTTATACATATTTGCTGGATCAAAACCAGTAGGTAATTGTCCTGCCGCTTTTATTGGGTTGTCACGGGTGCTGTCGTGCTTTATATCAAGCTCAGCACTAATGGTGACTTTTACTTTTTTATCGGCTAAATCTTCAATTAACCAGCTTGACGGAATTGGCTGCGGTAAGTCACGACGTCGTGCTTCAAATACGATAGCTTGCTCATCGCTAAGCGTTAACGTCATTTTTTGCTGCCACGGCGTTGCATCAACATCAAAATGGTTTTCTTCAATTTTACGGATCAAGGTGCCAGCAATAATTTGTTCGCCAAATTGTGACTCCACATCACTTTGCTGTACTAAATTACCGTGTTGGTCTCTTAATTCGCCCTCTTGTAATGATACAAGATTCATTAAAGTCGCTAAACCTAGGAAAGTTTCTTGACGTGCGTCGGCAGTCAAATTATCTAACACGATACGACGATAACCTTGATGAAATGAGGTACGGCCCGCGGCGTTAATTCCGCCCATGCCGACAATAACGGGTAATGCTGTCATAATTTACCTTGAGAAAACGTGTTATAGGAGAAGTAGCTAGTTTAGATGGATTTTACCGCCGACATTGTGCTTAAATAGCCAAATAACAAGCCTAACAGGCCAAATGTAACTGGTCGGAGCAATTTAATGGACAAAAACCTCAAACATAGCCCGTTACAGATCAGTATTTTGGTCTATCAGCATTTATTGATCACCAGTTTAACGCTGCCCATCGAAATGCTCAGAGCGGGAGAAGCCTACGCAAAAGGTCATGTAAAAGGCGATGGAATAACAATGCAGTTTAGGCCACTGCTGATCAATTTGATTGCAGAAGATAACAAGCCGATTCAAAATCGCAGTGGCTTGGCAATTTTACCTGAGTACACCTATGCCGACGCTCCGTATAGTGACTTGATCATTGTTCCTGGTATTTGGCGCAACCCTCGCCCTGTTGTTAGGACAAATCAAGGCTTAGTAAAGTGGCTTACGAGCAGTTGGCAGCAAGGTAGTTCAATTATTGGTGTGGGTACTGGTAACTGTTTAGTCGCTGAGGCCAACCTATTAAATGGGCACCCCGCTACAACCCATTGGCATTACGCAGAGCAATTTAAGCGTGATTATCCACAGGTATTACTCAAACCTGACTTTTTCATCACCCAATCAGAACGTTTATACAGCGTGGCAAGTTTGAATGCGTTAGCGGATGTGATCGTGCATATTATTAGTCAATATTATGGACAAGCAGCTGCTCAGCATGTTGAGCGTAACTTTTCACACGAAATACGCAAACCTTATGAAGATCAGCGCTATCTTGAGGGAGCCGTAGATAGACACCCTGACGAACTGATTGCGCAAATTCAATTTTGGTTAAAAAACAATTTAGCCGCCGAGCAAAGCCTAACCGAGGTGGCGCAATTATTTGGCTTAAGTTATCGTTCGTTCACGCGCCGATTTAGAGTTGCGACCAATCAAAGTCCGATTGAATACTGGCAACAACTACGAGTGCAAACGGCAAAGGAGTTATTAGCATCATCAAACTTATCAATTCAAGAAGTGGCACTAGAGGTGGGCTATAACGACCAAGGGCATTTAACCCGTGTATTTAAGAAAGTGCTCTCGCAAACGCCTAGTGAGTATCGAAAAGTAGTCAGGCGTAAATTATTTGGCAATTAATAAATGCAAGAAACGCCACTTAATCGTGGCGTTCTGGTTCTTTTTTGTTGCCTCTGTAATAGCGTTTTGAGTAAATTTTCACATGACGATGCACGCCTTTACTCAAGCTTTTAAATTTCGCTTCAAGCACATCGACACCGTATAAAATACCCACCACTAAAATGGATAGTTTAATAGCTGCCAATAAATTATCGGTTGCAATCACTACACCAATAGATGCCAAAACCCAGATTGTCGCGGCCGAGGTGACTCCTACCACAGCACCATCTTTAGCGAGCATCACTCCAGCACCTAAAAAGCCGATGCCAGTAATAATTTGACCAACCACGCGCGAGTGGTCAATCACATCACCATGGAGCATAAACGCTGTAGCTAAAAACAAATAAGTACCTAATATAATCAGTACTGAGGTTCTTATTCCTACTGGTTTTCCCCGTAACTGGCGTTCCATACCAATCAAAGCACCACAAAATGCAGCACTGCCTATTGCCGACCACGAATACGGGGCGATATCTACTAATTCAAAAAAAGTCACTCAAAATCCTAAAATAACTACCTATGTATAGCCAGTGCTGTACTCAAACGAGAACTACCGAAACTAGCCATTTTTAAAAAGTCACTCTTAGCGATGGGTACGTGTTGACAATCAATCGCTAGCTGTTTATCGCTTTCACAAAAAGGGTCATGGACATATAAACAATGCTCATCCAAGTGCGTTATACACACCCAATGGGGCGATTTTTTACCATCAAAGCGATAGGTGCTGATCAACAGCACCACGGCCATTTTTGCTGCTAACCAGCGCTCTATGTGCTCAAGGGTTAAGTCTTGATACTTCACATCTAGTTTGTGGTTAATTGCTTCAACCACAAATTGATTATGAACCGTGTGTAAAATCGCTTTTTTCTTGTCGCTTCTTACTCCATCGACAAACAATGTATCGCGGCTATTTATGATAACTTGCGCCTTAAAGCCACGTTTATTTGCCGCCAGTGCCAGTCCTAATGGATGACAACCACCATGGCCTGAAGTCATAAAAATAGTGGTAGCTTCTCGCCAAATATCAAGTTCATTCACTTGCGTGATAGTGGTCTTTTTTATTGATGACATTGCCATCAATAAAGCAGCTGGACCACAGGTAAACTCAGTTGTTTGCTGATACCAAGGCGTTTCTCGCGTAAACTCAAGCTCATTAGTACTACGAATATTTTTTTGCATTCGCAGTGCATCACTGTGATCGTGGTAATAGTCACTGTATTGGCCAAATACCCGATAACCCAGCTTTTCGTATAATGCAATGGCAGCAACATTATTTACCGCTACTTCAAGGCGCATAAATAAGCGGCCACGTTGTGCGGTCGCTCGCTCAAGCGACTTTAAAAGCTGTTGAGCAAGTCCTTTACCCTGTGCTTGCGGTGTTACTGCTAACGAATATAAACGGGCTAAACGAGTGCCTTTATGACACCACACCAAGCCATAACCAAGTAATTGGTTAGCTGATTCAGCAACCAACAAAATACCATGTTTAGCCATGATCCATCGTTTTAAACTGCGCGCACTGAGTCTATCTTGGCTAAAGCTTTGTTGCTCTATTACAAGTAGTGCTTTTAAATCAGCCTCTGTGGCAGCTCGCACTGCCACATCATGATCAGACATTAACCCCGACCTCGGGCTTCAAGACGTTGCTTAAATTCATCCATGATGATCATATATAACTCATCACCCAGGTAGCCATCTTCGACTTTATGATCAATGCTCGGATTATCATTTACTTCAAGCACATAAGCGCGACCTTGATGCTCTTTAACATCCACACCATACAAGCCCTTACCAACCGTTTTACACGCTTTTAAAGCAGCATCAAGAACCGCTTTTGGTAGCTCAAATGTTGGCAATGTTTCAAAGCCACCAGAGAAAAACCGTTTTGCATCATGGTTGTATATTTGCCAATGATTACGCGCCATTAAATAACGACACGCATAAATAGCACGACCATTTAGCACCCCTACTCGCCAATCATACTCGGTATACATATACTCTTGAGCTAGCACTAAAGCGCTAAATTCAAACAACTCATTGAGTTTAGCAACCAACTCGGTGCGATCCGCAACTTTATACACCCCCTTAGAAAACGATCCTTCCGGCATTTTTAGCACTAATGGATAGGTGAAGTTATCTTCAAGTTGAGTGATGGTTTCATCACTTTGGTCTGCCACCACCAGGGTTTTTAAACTCGGCACTTTTTGGTAATTAAACGCATCGTGTAAATACACTTTATTACAACAACGTAAAATAGACTCTGCGTCATCAATTACTACTAATCCTAAGCTCTGTGCTTTGCTTGCTAAACGATACGTTGGATGATCAATTGCTGTGGTTTGACGAATAAACAACGCATCAAACTGAGCGATATTATCTATCTCATCAAAACTCAGTGCCTGCGCATGGATACCATGTTTACCGGCAGCTTTAATAAAGCGTGCGATCGCATCTTTATCACTTGGCGGCACTTTTTCATTGTGATCGACTAAAATAGCCATATCCCAACGATAACGTTTTTGGGTGCTACTAATGCGCCACTGCGTTTGCGTAAACTCAGTTAGTTTAGCTACAAAATCCTGGTGCTGTTGGTCATTCAATGACGCCAATGAACCTTGTTTTAATAGTCCTTGTTGATCAACAAATAAAATGGGTGCTGGGTACTGTTTAAATACGGCTTTGGCTGCTTTACTTTGTAATTCATTAACAGCATGACCAAAGTATAAGGCATCTGTAAGCACGCCAATGTTTAGCATCAAAGTTTGCCCGCTGCGCAACGCATTTATGGTTTTAACACTCGGTAAAACTTGGTGTTTACGTGCTTCTGCAAGTAATGAGCAATAATAGCCTTTACTCAAGTATTGGCTTGAGTCGCATAAGTTAATAATGCGCGTTTTTGGCTCATTATGCTTTGGATAATCTCGTAAATAGGTGTTGAAGGTAATTACGTTTTCGAATGAGTGAGCAAGAGACTGCTCGTTGTTATCAACCACAATCAAGGTTTTAAACACGACTTTTCCTAAAATAAGTCAAAATAAAAAATATATAAAAATCAATTTAAATAGAAACACCCATACTGCTAAGTAATAGTTGTGCATAACACATGTACTTAACAGGATGGGTGCTTTAGATTTAGCTACTGCTTAATCTACAGGTGATTTATAAAGGGTTTTTATTCGTCTTACCAACGAGTAATTTTTAGCGTTAAGATAAGCAAATTTAATCAATGGCGTGATGCTAAATTCCCCCCCTGAATTGCAGTTAAGAAAGCTTTGTTGTTGGTATAAATAATTGAATAAATAACAATTTATTAATGTATGACAGTCATAATGCAAAGTTGTATTTTTAGGGCTTTGCAGATTCGTTGGCGGGTGAACCGTGGTAACTAAAGTGACTGTCTTACAAGGCGATTATAACCGCCTTGAAAAAGCACTAGGTTTGTCGATTAAAGAACGTTTACTATCGTCAGTTGCTGACTTTTACCCGCAATATTAAAGGTCACTTCATCATCGCAATGTTTATTTAACAACGCTTTACCCAATGGCGCATGGGGCGTTAACACTTGAACATTAAATTGCTTATGTTCAACGACTAAACCTCCAGCATTTGGACCCATATAAAACCATGCCTGCGTCCCTGCCTCATACTCAACACAGATCAAAGCGCCAACAGAAACTTGGTCGCTAATAACTTCTTTAAAACTTTGTTCAAATTGTTGAATGCTCAGATAACAATCGTTCACCCGTTGCGCCTGCCCTTGCGCTAAATAGGCTGCCTCCAAGCCAAGAGTGTCGTATTTGTTTTCTGCGATATTCTCTTCATGAGTTGCTGTATCATGCGCTGTTTTGGCCGCCATTTTAGCCGTTTCTAACTGAGCGCTTAAAGCAAAACGTAAATGCTCTATAAAGTGGGTTTTATTGATCATGGTGTCTATTCGTCATCAGAGATAAGGTAATTTTACCTTGCTTTTCGATTTATGTAACCCATTAGCCTTAATCTAAGTTTAAATATCAATGGCTTAATTGACATAACACGCTGGGGATTTATACTCAAACTGACTTTTAATAGATGGGCTTTTTACTGGTGAAATTGCGTCTACCATGTTTGTTGTTACTAGCAGCCTGTTTTAGCTTAGAAGCTAATGAACAAACACAGCAGTTCCCTTGTAGCCATGTCAGCGAGCGTCCATGTGTTGCCTTAGTGCTTGGCGGCGGCGGTGCCCGTGGCGGCGCGCATATTGGTGTATTAAAAGCGCTTGAACAACAAGGCATAAAAATAGATGTCATTGTTGGAACCAGTATTGGCTCGTTTGTTGGCGGGCTCTATGCCAGTGGACTCTCTGCGACGGAAATTGAACAACTTTTCTCTCAAGCAGATTGGAACACAGGTTACAAAGACGATCTCAACCGCAGTGAGTTACCCAATCGGCGTAAGCAACATATTGATGACTTTCCTATCCAGCTTGATTTAGGGTTTGATGGCAAGCAACTAAAATTACCTCGCGGCATTATCCAAGGCCAAGGGATGAAAAAGCTGCTTGATGAAATGCTCGGTATTTACCCTATTTTTGGCTCATTTGATGATTTAACAATTCCTTTTCGCGCCATTGCTGCAGACGCACAAAGTGGTGAACAAGTAATACTAAGCCAAGGCGACTTAAGCAAAGCAATTCAAAGTTCTATGTCTATTCCCGGCTTGTTGCGCCCTATTGAACTCAACAACCAGCTTCTGGTAGACGGCGGAGTTGCTAACAACCTGCCTATCAGTGTGGCAAAAGAGTTGGGCGCCGATATTGTTATTGCTGTCGATATTGGCTCTGCGACCTTAAATAAAGATGAACTCAATTCAAGTTTAAGCATTATCATGCAATTAACTGGCTTTTTAGTCACTAAAAATGTAAACCAACAAAAAAAGCTACTGACCAGTAATGATATTTATATCAAGCCAACACTCAACGATGTTGAAATGCTCGATTTTGAAAAAGTAACCTCAATAATTTCAAAAGGTTACCAGTCTGCCATTACTGCACTCGCTGACAGCACTGTCAGTAAACAGCTAGCTAATACCGCAGTGCCTGTTGAGCGCAAAACTGTTACCTTGTTTGAACAACCAGTCAACAGTGTCAAAATCACCAATAATAGTCGCTTAAATGATGACTATGTTGCTGAGCGCTTTGGGGTTAAGCCTGGTGAAAAAACCAGCCTCAGTGCTATTCAACAAGGCATTGATCGACTCTACGGCCAAGGCACATTAGTACGGGTAAATACCGCAATAGAGCAGCAAGAAGATAAACTGGATATCGATCTTGAAGTTGAAGAAAAAGAATGGGGCCCAGGCTACTTAGATTTTAAATTATCATTTGAGGATACCTTTGAAACATTCAGCGAATATCAAATAGGCGCAGCTTATCGGTATACTAATTTATCGCCATACGGTGCACAGTGGTACACCAAGGCAATTATCGGCACTGAAAAAGAGCTGAGCTCAGAGCTATATTGGCCAATCAACACCAGTGGTTTTTATTGGCAAGTTGGCGGGAGTTTTCAAAGAGAAATTTTTTCGTACTATATAGAAAACATTATCTTAGGAGAGCTTACCGATAGCCATACAGATGTTAGTGCAGGTATTGGCTGGGACAAGTACGACAAACTGAATATTTTGTTTGGACCTAAGTACTCTGAAGGCACGCTCAAACTACCTGGCGTTTTTGATAACCAAACAGATAAAGATAGACTTGATTACCGTCAATATGGCGCAGTTTTTGAACTTAACTACGATAGTTTTGATCATGCCAGCTTCCCACGTTCAGGGAATAGACTAGATGCAAAAATAGAATACTTAAATTTCGATATTCTTGAACAATCAAGCTTTAGCACCAATTTAGGCATAGAATACAATACTGTTTATTCAATAGGTTACCATAGCCTCAGAGGTCTTTTTCGCTATCAAAGTATTTTAGATACCGACCCAACTGCGCTGGTTGGTTTATCCTCTTTGGGCGGCTTTTTAAACTTATCTGGTAATCCGTTAGATACAATTTCAGGGCAACATGTACGCTTTATGAGTGTTATTTATACCTATGAATTGGTGTCGAATAATTTTGGTGCTATTAACCTGCCCCTTTATTTAGGCACATCGCTTGAAGCGGGTAATGCTTGGCAAACTGAAAGTGATATTGATTATTCTGATTTGATTTACAGCAATAGTGTATTTTTAGGCTGGGATAGCCCAATTGGGCCTGCTTATTTGGCGTATGGTCAATCAACCACTGGAGATGAAAGCTTTTATCTATTTTTAGGTATTCCCTTTTAAAATAGCGCCATAAGTGGCGCTATTCGTACTAAGTAAATGCTATTATCACATCGTGATTATTTGGCAATCCATGGCGTCACTTTTAGCAATGGTGTAGAGATAGCAAATGAGGTTTTATCATCTTGCCATTGCTCATCGACACTAACATGACAAACCGATTCTTGACAGTCAAAAGCAGGATCCGCGATAGTTACTGTTGAAGCAAATGTAAGTACCACCCCTTTTTGCTCCGGTAATAAAAAGCTCATTAATTTACTGACAAAGAAGCCAGACAAGTCAGAAAGTAACTCATCAAACTCGCCGTCAAGCTGGTATAACTGGTGCTTATTTAGATTACTGTTAGTGAACTCGCGAGCTTCTATTTGCAGCTTTAACTGGCAATCGTGGTTTTCATTTTGTGGCTCGATAACAACCACTGCCTTGTTTGTATCAAGTTGTTTATCGTACGGTAATAATAACTGAGCTTGCTCTGTGTAATTGAGTGGAAACTCTTCGCGCTCAGTTATGATACGCCCTGATTTGATGGTGCATACTTCATTAGTGGCAATATCATTAATGTAGAAATTGACTTGAGCAAATTGAAAATCACCTTTATTAACTACTTTTAAACGGTCGTAAAAACCATCATAAGAGACCACAAATTCTTTTGCTTGGACACTAAAACTTGCCATAAATACAATGGCAATAGCCATCATATAGTTAACACATCGTACTGGATTATTCATCAAAGTAAGCTCTATTTTGGTTGATCATTTGATTTAATTCTTCGATATACGCTTCACCGCGCTCAGAATAAGACGTTAATCCGTAGCTGAGATCAGTTGCAGAAATTGGTTTTTGTTGCATTCGTAAATCAGCTCGAATAGTGCGTAACTGCTTATAGGCTGCATGGGTATTTATATTTTTAAAATATGAATTGACTGCTGCACGAACTGATTTAAATGCGGCCACTTCATGTTCCGCACCACTGTTACGACGATTCGGCACCATGCCGCAGCCTTTGCTGTAACACCATTGGCCAAAAAAGTTTAAACCAATGCGAGCAAACCTAGAAGTACCCCAAGCAGATTCATTGGCCGCTTGCATAAGAGCTAACTCTTTAGGAATAATATCAACTCGGCGCAATGCTTGACGCAACGATAAACTATCAACCGTTGTCGGTAATTTATAGCTATTTAAAATTGTTTTGACTTGCTTAGTTTGTGCGCTGCTTAATGGTTCATCATATTGCAGCATCATTAAAGCAATTTCTAATATAGCCCGTTGTTGTAAAATTTTCTTATTTTCGGCTTCAACATGTGGGCGTATAAAATTAAAAAAAGCATGTTTTTTTTCTTTCACATCAGTAAAACCATCAAAATCAGGGAGTTTTACAGAGTGTAGTGGTTTTTCTGGTTTTTTAATTGGGGGTTTAGTTGCAATTGTTTCACTGTCAATTAATGAAGTCGATTTTTCTATGAATGGGTAACTCAACGCCCAGATAAAAAATAGGCTAACAATTAAACGAAAAAGGAACTTAAGCATGTATTCTCTCAAAAAAACTAACATATATGCATGGTCTATCCACACGCATGTGACTGGGCATTATACCTAACCCCTCAAATAAAGGCGAATATCACCATCTGAATGATTTATAATCTAAAAAAATCGGCTACAATTAAGCTCATATAAACCTTGAAGAAGTTTTGGATATTCATTTCATGGAATTAGATTGGCAAAGCCGTATTATTGATCAAAAGAAACACCGCCCTAATGATAACCGTTCACCTTGGCAGGTGGACCGTTCTCGTATAATCCACGCTGCAGCATTTAGACGCTTGCAGGCTAAAACGCAGATAATGGGCATTGGCTTAAATGATTTTCATCGTACACGGTTAACCCACTCATTAGAGGTATCACAAATTGGCAGTGGTTTACTTCGCCATCTAGAAAAGCAACACCCAGACTTTACTCACTTTCCTGACCCCAGTTTACTTGAAACTCTGTGCTTAGCCCATGACATAGGTCACCCTCCATTCGGAAGAGAACACCAATTTTGTATCTTTTAATATAGGAAGGAAGCTTTAAGCCTTATGAAACATAACATTAAGCAAAAAGCTATACATACAATTTACCACATACAAATTTCAAAAGTCAAGTTTAACTAGATAGATCATCCAAACTAGCCAAGCAGTTTTGTTCAAATAGGTCCATGAACACACCTACTTCTGGCATTTCTTCTTTATACGCGTCAACTTTCTCAGATAAGCGTTTTTTAACAGATACGAATTCAGGGTTATGGAATTTGAGTTCATCGCATGCTTTAAAATAAGCAGTAAGAACATCTGCCGCTTTTACTAGTTTCTTATATTCTTTATCTACCTGCTTTTGAATAACTAGTTCTTTAAACAAAGGTTGTAATTTTTCGGGTAGAGTGTTTAAGCACTCAATCTCTGCCAAATCTTCAATTTTCTTGAATTCTTCTGTTAATGCTGGAGAGCTGTATTTAGTAACATGATTGATATCTTGAAGTTTTGTTTCAGAAACCTCATGGTACAAAGCAATTGTAGCCGCCTTCTCAGGGCTTATTTGACCACCGCAGTACACATTTTTTATAGTTGCTAAGAGATGAGCGATAACAGCAACTTGATGGCTATGTTCTGCAACATTTTCTTCTTTCATTAAGTGCATAGGAGACCAGCGCTTAATGAGGTTCATACGAAGTATCCATGCTAAAAACGAACTATTTTTCACTATAAAACCTCTCAGATAAAATTAAAATTCTCACCATTTCAATATTTAAAAAAAACATTATGCTCCCCCACTTGAAGGTTCAAGTGGAATCAATCTATAAAAATGTGTACTTAGCCTTCTTCTGGAATTTGATTAAGCGTTCGGTTGATTGTTGAACGACTAACTTTGTACTTTTTTGCTAAGTTAGAAATGGATTCTAGATATAGCTTTCATTATATCGTTAGCTTGTTTTTTATATAATACTGGTAACCTACCTAGACTTACCTTGAGCTTTTGCTTCTTCGCGGCCTTCAGCATTTCTGCTTCTGATAAGATCACGTTCTAGTTGAGCGAATATTCCACATAGGTTAATTATCGCTGCTTACATTAAGTGAGACATCTATGGTTTTTAGATTTGCACCTTTACGATGGATATCCTCTATTGCTTCCAGAATAGACTTTAAAGAGCGACCTAATTGGTCAAGACGAGTTAGAATAACCTCGTCACCAGCTCTTATATAATCAATAAGCCCTTTCAGCATCTCATCCTTTTTATCTGAAGTACTAGAGTGTTTACCCTGAAAGATTCTCTCACAGCCAAATTCAGTTAATTTAGTAAGTTGAATATCAAGCTCCTGTTCTTGAGTTGATACTCTGGCAAACCAACTTTCATATATTATCTAGCTTCAGCCAACTCTAAAGATGCGGCTATCTCGTACTCATCATCAGTTTGATTACCATAGATATCTCCGCGATGAATATCATAGAACGTTGCGAAGTCAGGAATATCAGAAACTATATTCCTTCCCCATTTAGATTTATAAATAATGTTGTTAGTACTTAAATGCTTAATTAATTTGTGAGCCTCTGAACTTAATGACACTCGTTCAAGTACCTTATAGGTTTCTTGTCCATATTCACAAATGTGAGTGGCATTACCTTCTTCCACTATTACTCTAAATGGATCTCTTAAAATTTCTTTTAACTCTTCGAATGATAGTTTTCTAATTTCTTTAATTTCACTCATATGCATGTCCAAATATTATAACTTTGGGACACCATACCAAACAGATGTCCGAAAAAACAACAACTTTCTGACACTTACAATTATTTGAATTTTACTGATTCTTGACATGACAATTAGATAACTACGCATTCTATTGATGTAGTATTTATGAATGTATGGTTTAACTA
>NZ_JBALXK010000018.1:0-98892 GCF_036960685.1 Pseudoalteromonas sp.
CCAGTGGGCCCGCCGCAAGTACTACACGCTCGTAATCAAGGCCACTCATTAATACTTTAACGCCTTCGTTTAAGTTACCAAGAATGTTTTCTTCTGGTACTTCACAGTTTTCGAACACTAACTCACACGTGTTTGAGCCACGCATCCCGAGTTTATCGAGCTTTTGTGCGGTTGAAAAACCAGGGAAGTTGCTCTCAACAATAAACGCAGTAATGCCTTTGGCACCGGCGGTTAAATCAGTTTTTGCGTAGATCACAAGGGTATGCGCATCCGGGCCATTAGTGATCCACATCTTATTACCATTAAGAATGTACTTATCGCCTTTTTTCTCTGCTTTGAGTTTCATTGACACTACATCAGAGCCGGCGTTTGGCTCACTCATTGCAAGGGCACCAATGTGTTCACCACTGATAAGCTTGGGTAAGTATTTTTCTTTTTGTGTTTGTGTGCCATTACGGTTAATTTGATTTACACACAGATTTGAATGAGCACCATAACTTAAGCCAATAGAGGCACTCGCACGGCTAATTTCTTCCATCGCGATAACATGCTCTAAATAACCTAAACCAGCACCACCTAGTTCTTCAGATACGGTCATACCTAATACACCCATTTCGCCAAGTTGTGGCCAAAGTTGATTAGGAAACGCATTATCAAGGTCGGTTTTCTCTGCTAAAGGGGCAATCTCTTGGCTGGCAAAGCTATTAACATGATCGCGGATCATATCTGCGGTTTCGCCAAGGCCAAAGTTCATTTCTTTATATAGTGAAATAGTGCTCATGATTCATTCCTGTGTGAGAGACTGTTAATGAATAGTCTTTTATTAATTGTTTAAACTGGGTTATTCATCTAATTGATTTAAGGTATCGCGACAACGACGCTCAGCGGTTACTAGCTCCATCAAGACAACTTTAATGTCATCCATTTGTTGGCTGAGATCGGCTTTTTTTTCTGAGATCAAGTCAAGCATAGTCACTAACTGTTTTGCGCTCGATTTATCCGCGTCATACAGTTCAAACAAACGGCCGGTTTCAGCTAAGGTAAAACCTAAACGCTTACCACGTAAGATTAGCTTTAAACGCACTTTGTCACGTTTTGAATAAATACGGGTTTGGCCATTACGCTCAGGTGAAATTAAGCCCTGATCTTCGTAAAAGCGAATTGAGCGGGTAGTGATGTCAAATTCTTTAGCTAATTCACTGATGCTAAAGGTTTGCTCGTGGCTGGCAGGCTCAGCGGCTGAGCTTGCAAAGTTTGTTTGATTATCTTGATTCATAGTCTAGTTACCTCATTCGAATAACTCCAATATAAGTGAAGTTTACGTAAAGGTAAAGTGGATAATAGAACTTATACTTTAGACTAATGCATTTCTAGTATAAAACAGGAGGTTTACCCGTATTTACAGGTGTTATAGCCCCAGTGTTTGCAAATGGCTACGCTAAAATAAAGATAAGTTTACAGTTTTACTTGCCGCAAAAATCTTGATTTTAGATTTACGTTGGCGTAAACGTAAATATTATGTATGCTCATAAACAAATCAAATTATAAATGACTAGGTGTAGCTCAAACAGTTGTGATTACACCTGATATTAAATGGAGCCTTTTTATGACTAGTGAAGCCGTTGTTATTGTAGCAGCAAAACGTACCCCGATGGGCGGTTTTATGGGATCCCTTAGTGATGCATCTGCCACCGAGCTAGGTGCAACCGCCATTGCCGGTGCTTTAGCCGATACAGGTTTAAGTGATACCGCGATTGATGAAGTGATCATGGGCTGTGTACTACCCGCAGGCTTAGGTCAAGCACCTGCGCGCCAAGCCATGTTAAAAGCTGGACTTGCTCGTTCAACCGGCGCAACAACAATTAATAAAGTGTGTGGCTCAGGCTTGAAAGCGACAATGCTTGCACACGATTTAATTAAAGCGGGCTCAATTAATAGCGCGGTTGCCGGTGGCATGGAAAGCATGACTAACTCACCGTATTTTATTCCTAAAGCCCGTGGCGGAATACGTATGGGCCACGGTGAAATAAAAGATCACATGATGAGTGATGGCTTAGAAGATGCCTACGATAACAAAGCCATGGGGTGTTTTGCACAAGACACCGCTGATGAATACGGGATTGGCCGTGAACAAATGGACACCTTTGCACTGGGTTCATTAAGCAAAGCCAATGCGGCGATTGAAAACGGCAGTTTTACCAACGAGATTGCACCACACACAATCAGTGGCCGCAAAGGCGATGTGACCATCAGTATTGATGAACAACCGGGTAATGCTCGTCCTGAAAAAATACCTAGCCTGCGCGCTGCGTTTAAACGTGATGGCACTATTACCGCTGCTAATTCATCGTCAATTTCAGACGGTGGTGCCGCACTTATTTTAATGAGTGAGTCACATGCAAAAGCACAAGGGCTGACGCCACTGTGTCGTATTGTTGCTCACAGCACACACTCACAAAAACCAAGTGAATTTACCCTAGCACCGGTAGGCGCTATGAATAGCTTACTTGAAAAAGCAGGCTGGACAACTAGTGATGTTGACCTTTGGGAAATTAACGAAGCCTTTGCCATGGTAACTATGCTTGCTATCAACGAGTTAAAGCTTGATGAAAGCAAAGTTAACGTTAATGGCGGTGCCTGTGCACTGGGCCACCCAATTGGTGCAAGCGGCGCACGTATTTTAGTGACCCTTATTCATGCTTTGAAAAACCGCGGCCTTAAAAAAGGCGTGGCGTCATTATGTATTGGCGGTGGTGAAGCAGTCGCATTAGCAGTAGAAGCTATTTAAAGTTGCGCTGTACAAATTAGTTAAATTTAAACTCTCACAGCCGCAGGCTCTTTTAATAATAACGTACCTTAACAGGTTAATGCTGCGGCTTAATTAATTACCCTCTGGGGAGGAGTGCAAAATGCACCAAGTACCATTACTTATCAACGGCGAATTTGTTCAATCAACATCAGATCAACTGATTGATGTTATTAATCCTGCTAACCAAGAGGTGCTTGCCCAAGTACCTTGTACAACAGATGCAGAAATGGATGCCGCAATTGCATCGGCAAGCAACACATTTAAAACCTGGAAAGACGTACCAATCACTGAGCGTGCGCGCATCATGATGAAGTATGCAGCGCTGTTAAAAGAGCATCACGATGAACTTGCCACCATTATTTGCCACGAATTAGGCAAAACATTTGAAGATGCCAAAGGCGATGTATGGCGTGGTATTGAAGTTGTTGAACAAGCAGCGAATGCCCCTTCATTAATGATGGGTGAGACCATGGAAAACGTGGCTCGTAAAATTGATACTTACTCATACATGCAGCCTCTGGGTGTATGCGCGGGTATTACGCCGTTTAACTTCCCAGCGATGATCCCACTGTGGATGTTTCCACTGGCGATTGTTTGCGGTAACACCTTTATTTTAAAACCATCAGAGCAAGACCCACTTACGCCAATGCGTTTGGCTGAGCTATTCATTGAAGCGGGTGCGCCTAAAGGTGTGTTGCAAGTTGTTCATGGTACTAAGCCACAAGTTGATCGTTTATTAGAAGATCCAGCCGTGCGTGCTATTTCGTTTGTAGGTTCATGTGGCGTAGGTGAATACATTTATTCTAAAGGCACCGCTAATTTAAAACGTGTACAAGCCTGTGTTGGTGCCAAAAACCACATGGTGATCATGCCTGATGCTAGTCGCTCTCACGTTGTTAATAACCTTGTGGGTGCTTCTGTTGGTGCGGCAGGTCAGCGCTGTATGGGGATTTCTGTGGCGGTATTTGTTGGCCAAGCAAAAGACTGGGTTGAAGATATCAAAGCAGGTTTTGCTAATGTTCGCCCAGGTGTATGGGATGACAAAGATGCAGCTTATGGCCCACAAACCTCAGCGGCAGCTAAAGCGCGTATTTTATCATTAATTGAAAGTGGTAAAGCGCAAGGCGCAACCTGCTTAATTGATGGTTCTGACTTTACTGTTGAAGGTTATGAAAAGGGTAACTGGGTTGGACCAACTCTGTTTAGCGATGTCACGACCGACATGGATTTATACAAAGAAGAGATTTTTGGCCCAGTTTTAGCCTGTATGTTTGTTGATTCGCTTGATGAAGCCATTGCCCTGATTAATGATTCACCATTTGGTAATGGTACGTCGTTATTTACCTCAAGCGGTGCAGTTGCGCGTAAGTTCCAACATGAAATTGAAGTAGGTCAAGTCGGTATTAACGTGCCAATTCCTGTGCCACTGCCATTCTTTTCGTTTACAGGCTGGAAAGGTTCATTCTACGGTGATACTCACACATACGGTAAGCAAGGTATACGTTTTTACACAGAGACAAAAACCATTACTTCACGTTGGTTTGAAGATGACATTGCTTCAGGTCCAAACATGAGCATTAATCTTAAATAATACGTTTCCCATAATAAAAAAGAGGGGTAACGAAGGCACTCCACAGCATTGAGCCTTCGTTACCCTTCACTAATCTTGATTTTGACAACACACATTTTATAAAGAGGTCGCTAATGGACTTTAACTTAACAGAAGATCAGCAAGCTTTTGCTGATACGGCGCGCCAATTTGCGCAGTCAGAGCTTGCACTCCATGCAGCCAAATGGGACCGAGAACATATTTTCCCAAAAGACACTATCAAAGCCGCCGGTGAGCTTGGTTTTTGTGGTTTATACACCCCAGAGGAAGCAGGCGGTCTAGGTTTATCTCGCCTTGATTCAAGTATTATCTTTGAACAACTTGCAATGGGCTGTACAGCAACCACCGCGATGCTGACTATTCATAATATGGCAACCTGGATGATTGCAAGTTTTGGTACTGAGCAAACTAAACAGCAGTACTGCGAGCAATTAGTGATGGGCGAATTATTAGCATCTTATTGTTTGACAGAGCCAGGTTCAGGCTCTGATGCTGCATCACTAAAAACCAAAGCTGTGCGTGACGGTGATGAGTACGTGATCAACGGCTCAAAAATGTTTATCTCAGGTGCCGGTGAAACCGAAGTGTTAGTGGTTATGGCACGCACTGGCGGCGAAGGCGCAGCGGGTATTTCTGCATTTGTCGTACCGGCTGATGCTAAAGGCGTTGAGTACGGTAAAGCAGAAGAAAAAATGGGTTGGAATGCACAGCCTACACGTTTAATAAGTTTTGAAGATGTACGTATACCAGCGCATAACTTACTAGGTGCTGAAGGCGAAGGCTTTAAGTTTGCCATGCAGGGCTTAGACGGTGGGCGCATCAATATTGCTACTTGCTCAATTGGTACGGCGCAAGCGGCACTTGAAACCGCTCGTGAATACTTAAAAGAGCGAACTCAGTTTGGTAAACCGTTAGCGGCTTTTCAAGCGCTGCAATTTAAAATTGCCGATATGAACACCGAACTTGTCGCTGCACGCCAAATGGTGCGTTTAGCGGCCTTTAAACTTGATGCAGGTGACAGCGAAAAAACCACTTATTGCGCTATGGCAAAACGTTTTGCTACCGATGTTGGTTTTACAGTGTGCAACGATGCGCTGCAAATTCATGGTGGTTACGGTTACATCAAAGAATACCCACTTGAGCGTCACGTGCGTGATGTGCGCGTACATCAAATTTTAGAAGGCACCAACGAAATTATGCGTGTGATCATCGCACGTCGTATTTTAGCCGAATCAGCCGCTGATATTTTATAAGGAGCAAGTTATGTCAAACCCAAGTATTGATTTAACCATTGAGGGTCACGTAGCGATTTTAACTATGTCTAACCCGCCAGCAAATACCTGGACCAAAGACACGTTAATTGCATTAAAAAATACCGTAAATGAGCTTAACGATAATAAAAATATCTATTCGTTAGTCATAACGGGTGAAGGCGAGAAGTTTTTTAGTGCCGGTGCCGACTTAAATGTATTTGCTGATGGCGATAAAGGCGTTGCCGCGACGATGTCGCAAGTGTTTGGCGAAGCCTTTGAAGCACTGACCGCCTTTAGAGGTGTATCAATTGCCGCGATTAACGGTTATGCCATGGGCGGCGGTTTAGAAGTGGCCCTTGCTTGTGATATTCGTATTGCTGAAGAGCAAGCACAAATGGCCTTACCTGAGGCGAAAGTTGGTTTATTGCCGTGTGCTGGTGGCACACAAAACCTTTCATGGTTAGTTGGCGAAGGGTGGGCTAAACGGATGATCTTATGTGGCGAGCGCCTAAAAGCCGATAAAGCGCTGCAAATAGGTTTAGTTGAAGAAGTGGTTGCGCAAGGCGAGAGTTTTGCTGCGGCACTTAAATTGGCTAATCAGGTGGCAGAGCAAAGCCCGGTTGCAGTTTCAGCGTGTAAAACCCTGATCCAAAAAGGTCGCACTCAGCCAATGGCGCATGTATTACCCCTTGAGCGTGAATTGTTTGTAGGTTTATTTGATACAGAAGATCAGCGCGAAGGCGTAAATGCTTTCTTAGAAAAACGCAAAGCAAACTGGGTGAACGGCTAATGGTTGCTTTAACACAATTAAATTCGCCTGATGCGCCAGTGGTGTTTGAAACCGCGGCCGCTGCAAACGGCTCATTAATTGGTTTTGCCACCCTTAATGCGCCAAAGTCATTAAACGCACTTAATTTTGCGATGATCAAATTATTAGAGCCACAGCTATTAGCGTGGCAAGAAGATAGTAACATTGCCATGGTCATCATCAAAGGTGCCGGGGATAAAGCGTTTTGCGCCGGTGGTGATGTGGTAAGCCTACACACAGCCATGAAAAGTGGCGAGCCTGCTAATCTAATTGAAGACTTTTTTACTCAAGAGTATCGCCTTGATCATTTAATCCATTGTTATGACAAGCCGATTTTGGTGTGGGGTAACGGGATTGTGATGGGCGGTGGCTTAGGCTTAATGGCCGGTGCTAGCCACCGAGTGGTCACTGAAACATCGCGCATTGCAATGCCTGAGCTGACCATAGGTTTATACCCAGATGTAGGCGGCAGCTACTTTTTACATAAAATGCCAGAGCACGTTGGGGTATTTTTGGGTTTAACCGCTGCGTCGATTAATTGTGACGATGCGATGTTTGTGTCACTGGCTGATCATTTTGTCAAAGCTGATAAATATGACACATTAATTAACCAGCTAGTGGATATTAAATGGGGCAAAACCGCAGCCCTTAATCACGAAAAGTTATCTAAACTATTGACCGAATTAGACAATACGTCTGGTCGTATGCCTAAAGGCAATGTAAAAGCCAATTTAGCGACCATACAGCGCTTGGGTGAATTTAGTAATTTAGCCGATAAAGTTGCCTACATTTTAAATCTTGAAACTGACGATACATGGCTTACCCGTGCACAAAAAGCATTAAAGCACGGTTGCCCATTAAGCTGTGCACTGGTTGAGCGCCAACTGGCAAACTCAAAAGGCAAGAGCTTAGGTCAGTGTTTTCAAATGGAGCTAGGCATGTCTGTTCGCTGCGGCGAAGTTGGTGAATTTCAAGAAGGCGTGCGAGCGTTATTAATTGATAAAGATGGCGTGCCTAATTGGCAGTTCAAATCAATTGCAGCACTGCCTGAAGAGCTCGTAGAGAGCTTTTTCACACCGCGTTGGACTGCTGACACGCATCCACTAAAACAACTCACACAAGGATAATGTTATGTCACTTTCAATTGGTTTTATCGGTTTAGGTAATATGGGCGGCCCAATGGCGGCCAACCTTGTTAAAGCAGGTCATCAAGTTAAAGTGTTTGATTTAAACCAGTCGGTCGTAAATGACTTGGCGAATAACGGGGCGATTGCCGCAACGGATGCTAAACACTGTGCAACCGACATTGATGTATTGATCAGTATGCTACCTGCTAGTAAGCATGTGAAGTCGCTTTATCTTGGTGAGACAGGGCTTGTTCATGTGTTAGCTAAAACCACCTTGGTTATTGATTGCTCTACGATTGATGCTGCATCGGCACGCGAAGTAGGCGTAGAGTTAGGTGAACACGGCATTGCTTTTGTTGATGCACCGGTCTCTGGTGGTGTTGCTGGCGCAACTGCTGGCACATTAACCTTTATTGTTGGTGGCGATGATGCCCATTTTAAGCAAGCACAGCCCGTGCTTGCTGATATGGGCAAAAATATCTTTCATGCCGGTGATATTGGCGCAGGGCAAGTAGCAAAAATTTGTAATAACATGTTGTTAAGCATTTTAATGGCAGGCACCAGCGAAGCGCTACAAATGGGTATTAATAATGGTCTAGACCCAAAAGTGCTGAGCGATATTATGACAGCAAGCTCAGGGCGTAATTGGACGTTAGAGCTTTATAACCCATGTCCGGGTGTTATGGATACGGCTCCTGCCAGCAATAATTATAAGCCAGGCTTTATGGTTGATTTAATGGCTAAAGATTTAGGTCTAGCGATGGAAGCCGCGCAGCAAAGTAATTCAGCAACCCCAATGGGGTCAATGGCGAAAAACCTTTATACCATGCTACAGCACCAAGGTGCTGGCAGTGATGACTTTAGCGCCATTTTTAAACTATTCTCGAAGGAGTAACAGGTGGAAATTAAAAATAATACGGTAGTGATCACCGGTGGTGCACAAGGCTTAGGTTTTGCAATGGCGCATAAATTTGCAGCACTGGGTGCTAATCTTGCGTTAATTGATATGCAACAGGATATATTGGATGCAGCCGTTGCTGAACTTAGCCTGCAAGGAACTACCGTAAAAGCCTATGTAGCAAATGTTACAGACGAGCAAGCGATGGTTGATACCTTTAATACCATTAATGCAGATTTTGGCCACATTGGTGTGTTAATCAATAATGCCGGTATTTTACGCGATGGTATGTTTATCAAAGCCAAAGAAGGCAAAGTGGTTGCTAAAATGGCCCTAGATCAATTTAAGTCAGTGATTGATGTAAACTTAACCGGCGTGTTTTTAGCGGGGCGTGAAGCTGCGTGTCATATGATTGAATCGGGTAAAGGCGGTGTTATTGTCAATATGTCGAGTGTGGCTCGTGCGGGTAATATTGGTCAAACTAACTACGCGGCATCGAAAGCCGGTGTGGTAGCGATGACCACAGGTTGGGCAAAAGAGCTTGGCCGTTTTGGTATTCGAGTAGGCGCTATTGCTCCTGGTGTTATTCGTACTAATATGACCGACGCCATGAAGCCAGAAGCTAAGCAACGTATGCTTGCAGTCACGCCAGTAGGGCGCTTTGGTGAAGCCGATGAGATAGCACATACTGCACAGTACATTATTGAAAATGACTTCTTTACCGGTCGTGTAGTTGAGATAGACGGCGGTATTCGTCTGTAATTAAGTCGTATTTTTTTGTTTAAAAAGCATAACTCATATGAGTTGTGCTTTTTTTTGCCCAAAGTTTAGAGTCTAGGAAAGGATCAGTAACTTAGTTAATAGCTTGCCTTAAAACAATTAATTTATCTGAATAGAGTCAATTCAGCGTTTACTTATAATAAGTCTCAGATTTACACTGTACTGTATAAATAACCAGTTGTTGTGGTTTGCCAAATTTTACTGTTGCTAGCGTTTTAGTGTATTTGCGCATTTATAAAATTTGAACCATAGCTAACTAATTGTTTACATAGGCGTATTTAATAGATAAGGTAAATTCATTGGAATATCTAGTAATGTGTCAGTTTAATAATAAGACAAATGTATTTTCGCGCTAGTTCACGAATTATAGTCGATTATGGAAAAGCGGTAGTCGGAAACAAAGCGTTGCATCGGGCAAACTGATAAGCGCGTCGTTCAATGACATAAGGAATAGTGGTATGTTTCAAAGTTTTTTTAAAACTCGAAAAATTAAAAAATACGCAAGAAAGTTGCCTCAAGACTTAAAAGCTCATTATGGTTACAAACAACATTACTCAAAAGCGCAAGTAGATTATGCTATTAAGCGTAAGAAGTTAGGTAACAGTGGTGCTGTTATTGTTACCGATAATTGCTACGCATATGCAATGTATTGCTCCCCAGAAGAGTTTAAAGAGATCCATGATAACGCAGGTGAAAATTGTGATTATGCTGCGATGCGTAGTGAAATTTCTGGCACTCTTTTCAACGGCGCATGCGACTTTTCATTTTCTACTCTTTTAGTCGAATCAACAAACTCAGCTTCTAGTTTCTCAACAGGAGATTTTGGTGGAGATGGCGGAGGAGGTTTCGGTGGTGGAGATGGTGGAGGGGGCGGTGATTAATCGCCAGCTAACATACATTTATTTTAACTCTGCCAAAAAGTATATATTCTTTTCACTTAACTTGTTAAGGCCTTAACTCGCTGATTGCAAATGGATTTAGCGCTAGAGCGAAACCGCGCCAAACTTAAGCGCATTGTGGCCTTATTGCAATATAAGTTTTAGAGATCAAAATCGAGCATCACGTATTTTTGTTTTTCTAGCAGATCTTGGCTGAAGGTTGTATTTAAAAAATCCACTAATAACTTCGCTTTTTCAAGTGATTGCGTAGATTGAGTATTAACAATTAATACTAAAGGTCTTACAAAGCTATACTCGCCACTTTTGATTGTTTGCTCTGTAGCTGTGATACCGTCAACACTTAGGATCCTAATTTTATCTATCGCGTTTTTATCAGTGAACTGTGCAATTGCACCAAATGAATCATAGGCAATTGCATTGGGAAAGCGTTGAACTATGCCTAACGCCTGATTGAATTCGTCATACATGTATACGTCTTGCTGTAAAAATAACCCACGGTTACCAGCCACTTTAAATTTAACGGTATCAGTGCCTGGCTCGTTTATATAGTCTAGTTTTAAAAACTCTAAAAGCACATCAAATGTGCCATGCTTGACACCTTTACTGAACAGTTGGATTTGATCATCCAATGTTGATTTCGGTTCAATATCGTCGTTTATTTGACTCCATAAAATATATTTCCCCGAATAGATATCGGTTAATTGCTGGGTACTTATATCGGTGATTGGATTTGCTGTATTAGTAAAAAAAACCATACCATCTTGGGCTAAAACGATCTGTTTTAAATAGGGCCATTGCTGTTGTTCAGATTTAGTCAAATAGCGAGAGGCTGCACCTATATCTACCAAATTCTCGCCTATGGCTTTGATACCTTGATCGCTACCCATGGCTCGTAATTGCATGATGGTGGTAGATTGTTGATTAAACCAAGCTTTTAATGGCTCAAGCATATGTATTACAGAAGTTGAGCCTGCAATTAAAATTGGTGTGCGTTGTGGTAGTTCTTCGCATACCGCACTCCAGGAGGCGGTAAACAAGCTTGCGACGATTAAAAAGTTTCGGTACATGATTTGCATTTGCTATTGCAATTTAGGTTAACTGTAGCGCATAACGACAAATTTTAAAGTGTAAAATGAAAACTAAAAGAATAAAAGTTTAGGCACATATTCTACAAAGTTATAGAAACTGGCTTATATAGTGATTAAAGCTATAAAGTACAAAATGAAAGGGTATTAGTATTTGCAAAGATGGCTTTTGGCGTAAAAGCCTATGTAGCAAATGTTATAGCCGAGCAAGTTACTGTTGATACTTTTAGCAGGTATTTTACACGATGGTATGTTTATCAAAGCTAAAGAAGGCAAAAGTGGTCACGTTGTTTAGATTGACAGCGGTATTCGTTTGTCAGTAATAGCTTAACTATTTGAGCTGTTAATCATCTAGCACTTTCTATTTTAGTTGGCGTAGTTGCGATGAACTTCTATTATTAATTATCTATTTGTTCTTATAATGATAAGAACCTTCAAGGATCGAACATACATGATTGAGATAAACGAACAAATATTGAAAGATATAAATAGAAATTTTATTATTCCCCCTAAACCTGAAATATTAACTGAGTTACAAAATTTAATTGCAACTGGCGATGCGCCTATTGCTGATGCCGCCAAGGTTGTGGTAAAAGATTTAGCGATTTCATCAGCAATACTAAAAATAGTAAATTCTCCTGCCTATGGCTTATCCCGTACTGTGGCTGATATAAAACAAGCTGTGATGTTTCTTGGTTGGGACGGAATCAATGCGCTTGTACAGGGCTTGAAATTAAAGGAAATGTTTGCAACCGATAACAGCTGTATTAGCTTAGAACGATTTTGGGATACGTCAACCGAAATTGCTAATGTAAACATGATGATAGGCCAGCGTCTTAAAAAACAAATTGCCATAGAACCCTTGTATACGCTTGGTCTTTTCCATGATTGCGGTGTGCCACCTATGGCCATAAAATATGATAATTATTTAACCGCTTTGCACTGCGCTAATCAAACAGACAAAGAAACTATTATTGAGATTGAAGAGCGTTTGTATAATACAAACCATGCAGTTGTTGGCTATTATTTTGCTAATAGTTGGCATTTACCAAAAGAGATATGTCAGTTAATCCTCAGCCACCACAATGCAGCTATTCTTGCTGAGGTGACAGATACAGATGAACAAATCTGCTTTGCTATTTTGAAAATGTCTGAAAACTTAGTGACTACGGTCAGGCGAGGTTCACCGATATCACAGTGGGGTATTATAGAATCAAAAGTCTTAGATGTACTGCATTTTAACAATGATGAATATTGTGATTTACAAGAGGACGTTATTGATTTTTTAAACAATTTATCATAAATATTCAGCATAAAAGTCAGCCATCACAGCTAAAGCCATTTGGTGGTAACCACATCAAAAACACAATCCCTTTTGCCTTAATTGATTACATTGAATTAGTTGATTGGAGTGGTCGTCACATAGATCCAA
This sequence comes from Pseudoalteromonas sp., assembly GCF_036960685.1. Classification (GTDB taxonomy): domain Bacteria; phylum Pseudomonadota; class Gammaproteobacteria; order Enterobacterales; family Alteromonadaceae; genus Pseudoalteromonas. Next base: position 12,701 of record NZ_JBALXK010000018.1, read on the forward strand.
AGAAAAAAGGGCATATCAAGAACGCTGTACCAAAAGTGCTACTCACTTTAAATATAGAAGAAGCGCAATGGCTTGAATCAATAATGCGATTTAGGCAACAGTACTCAAATTTCGCAGGCAGTAAACAACGGTTAAAGCTGCACGCGGCAACCAACGATGTCAAATGGTACAAAGGGGTAGGTTAGCACTAAGTTCGTCAATTAATTGAAAAAACAACCTCATCAAAAAAGTAACCGTATTTAGCCAAGCCTTGCTCTGCAGCTTAATATCCTATCCAAGAATGTAAAATTTTTAATAATCATCAAATAGTGAATTTGATAGTGCATAAATGCTGGGGGATTAGTAAGTCCAAAGACGATTTTTGATGTTAGGCAAAATTTAAAACATGCCTGTCCTTTTTAGTTCTTGATCAACTATCGACATTTTTGCAGGAATAAACATTGCGCTAGACAATAACTACTTAGCTTTACAAGGTTTAGTGTCATTGAGAGATATTTGAATCAATATTCATTACGGAAGATGAACCGCCCATTGCACTTTCTGTTAATAAAAAGTGCATGATGAGTGGTGTGGGAGCTGGAGGAGATCTCCGGCTACCCGATTAGGCCAATTCTTGAATACCATATTTACGCTCTCTCTTCTCGAAAGCATAACTCCCACCTTCCAAAATATTACAAATCTCTGCTCTTATCCCTATGTTTTCTTTAACATTACCGTCTTCAACAGAACCTGAAGTGTAGCGGATACTCTCACCTTGGTTATCAGCGATAATAATTTGTTCAGCATCGGTATTTACCACCAAATTTGCATTATGAGTAACTATAATAACTTGTCGGTATTTCTTAATTTTCCTAAAAAGGGGAACCAGCTGTGACATAATAAATTCATTATCTAAGTCATCCTCTGGCTGATCAAATACAAATGGACTACCGAACGGGTCTGTTGCTAATTTTAAACAAACGTAGAATGTACCCCTTTGCCCTACAGATAATTTATTTACTGTTTTACCTTTGTACTGGAAATCTGCATTAGCATAAAGATATCTTCTAATATTTGAAGGTGAGTAGAGGTAATTTAACAACTCAAATCGTCCTCCCTTATTAAAGAACTCAGGCTTCCAAAAGAACTCTTCAATACTTGTAGGAGCTCCATCACAGTTGATAATTTTTTCCCCGGAAAGCAGTTTAAAAAAGTCATCAATTGATCTTACGCAAAATGTTTCTTTCAACCGTTCAAATGTCGATTTTTCACTTGTGCTTCTAAACTTTCCACGATTTAGGCATTCTTCAATTCCACTGTAGAAATGATTTACATTAAATACGACACGACCATTAATATGTATGTCTGAAAGAATCTCCTGTACTAATTCATTTTGCTCATCATTCCAATTGGGCTGTTTTATCTTAAGATTTTGAAAGGCCTGATCTATATTGTCTTTTTGGTAATCAATGTACTCTTTGTACTTTAATGCAAGTTCACCACGCTCTTTAACAAACGCTTGATAATCCATCGTCTTTTGGTTTATCTCATCTAATTTTGATGACGCCAGATCAATAGATTTTTGATATTCAGTCACTTTGCTTAACAAGGATGATATATCTTGATTGATACCTTGTTGTCTAAACTGGCTTGCTATTTCACTATTTGATTCTGTTAGTGCTTCTATTTCTTTATTGCATATATCAATATTTTTGCTAATAGGATATTTAATCAAAGAATCATCAATCAATGGCGCTTGATTGGTTGAGCATAGATTGGTATTTAAGAGTGTAATTTTTTGATTTATTTCTATTGCGTGCCGATTCAAAAGAGCTAAAGTGCTTCTTGCTTCGTCAATGAAGTTATTTTTTTCGTTAATATTCTTTGAGTTCTTTTGATATTGTTCAATTAACAGCTTATTTTGTGGATTGGTAAGTGTTCCAATTAACTGAGTATTATTGTCGATAACGCTTTGTTGATATTGTTGCGTATTAACACGCTGATTTTGAGAGTCAACATCTTCCCAATATTCAACGAACGTGCGATATTTACTCAGGTTATTTGATATTTCAGAACTGGTAACAGAATCAAATTCCACACCATGAATTCCTAACATTCTTTTAATTTCGCCACTTAGGTCATCAGGCTTTTGGCTAAAGTGTTGCACATCTCCTTGTGAAACATGCAAATAGGAGTAGGTATTTGCCGATGAATCGAACTTTAAAACTGTTCCATCACCTTGATCTAGTTCAACGCAAAGGCTTTCTCCACTTACTCTTCGTGCATTTGAGTGCTCAGATTGATGATTGAATCTTGAATGCATCGCATCTAAAAAAAGACTTTTACCTGTCCCTCTACCGCCCACTATTGTGACTAGGTTTGGATTTAATGGGATAGTTTGACTAAAAAAGTTAATATCCTCTCCAGCAAATACCTTTCCACCTAACTCAACTGATTTAAACCAAGGCTTTATGTATGTGTTTTCGACAAAGTCGTCAGTTTGCTGAACTCTCAAATCTGGCTCAATAATAGATTGCCTTAAGCCTTCAAAGGTTGGTTTAGCCTTAACCCAAGAGTACATTGTTCCGATATCTTCCAACTTGTGAGCATCTGAAGCATGAAATACCGGCTTTTGTTTTGCAGATGGATATCTATCCTCTTTAAGGAAAAAGTTCCTGTCTTGAGGTCGGCCTAAGATAATTTGGCACCGTTTCTCTATTTCTAGTGCAACAGCTAGAGACCTCCCTTCCTTCATATCAGGTCTAAAGCCACCATAACCATTTGGGCAAGCAGCTATTAAAAAATCAACTCCGAACTTTAAGTTATTATTTAGATGAGCTATCAATGAATCAAATTTTACAAACGCTTCAGATGTTTTAGTTTGGGATTCAGTAAAAGACTGTTGGGAGCAATAGATATGCTTACCGTCAGAAGTTGTATTGGAGATGGGAAGTGTGGATAAAATGCTGTTTATCTGCTGGGTGCTAATATTTTCCGAAAATATACAATGAACGTTAATCCACTCACCATCCTTATTTTGTTGATCAATACGAAATTCTAGGTTTCCTAGGACTGTATGTTCAACGCCTTTCTCTTGAAACTTTTCTCTGATTTCACCTAATTCATTATCTTTAAAGAAAAAGTAATTGGTAATCCCGGTTAGGCTAAGTTTTGAAGAGATTATTTTGTCAACAAACTCATCTATAGTAGAAGCCCCATATTCATTAGCCTGATGAGTATATGGAGAGTGAATGTGTAAATCCCATTTACCCCAAATTGATCCAATCATTTAATCTCCTTGATTTTTAACTGTTGCCAAGTACGCACATAGGTCTAACAGCTTATTAAACACCATTTTGATGGTTTATAAACCCCAAAACGGCATCTATTACATATTCTGATAATTCCACCAATAATTACTTTTGTAAACAAGTAATTAAAATAGCAAAATTCAAGGCTTGGTATTTTGCACCAAAACGGCGGTTAATAATGGCTGATAGCTGATAGCTGATAGCTGATAGCTGATAGCTGATAGCTTACAGCTTCTTTTTAGTTACTTTTAAACCCAATTCTAAAACCGCCCCAGTGTTTGCCATTTACATAAATGGGTACTGATAGGTCATGTAAAATCTCACCGGTATCACGTTTATAGGTTTGTAGTAAAAAACTCTCGGTATGGCTGCCACAGCGGCTGCCGGTTGCATCGTTGAAAATGCGTTTAGTGCGGTTGTTTACTAGATCTTGCTGGTAGTTACCGGTTAGTGGCTGGCTGTAGCGCTTATTGTGGGTAGGGAAGTAGCCTTTTTTGTCTACCGCTCCTGCAAACAGGATTTGTTTATTTTCAAGGATCGGTTCTTGAATTGGCGGTAAAACTTTATCAGTTAAGCTGTCGTAGTCGGTGCTGTACTTGGTTGGGTTACTATTGGGTATTTCTCTGTAATCTTGAGAAAATAACTGTTTTTCACTTAGTTGTGATGTTGCCAGCAGCTCAGTAAATTTAGTTGATATGGCTGAGCTTGCCTGTAGTGCAGCCTCTAAAATAGGTTTAAAGAATGCGTTATGTTCTACTTTATTGAGCTCTCTAAAAATTGTTTCAGATCCCAGCGATAAATTAGACGCTTGATCAGAGATTGAAGTACTTTTAGTGGCCACTTCTGCGAGTAGGTGGCTAATGCTACCTACCGAGGTATTAATTTGTGTGGTTGCGTGTTGAAACGAACTGACAGCTTGCTGCATGTTTTCAAGTGTTGAAGATGACTCACTAATATCGTGGTTAATTGCTAAAAATGATTGGGTAACGTTTTCTAATTGTTGTTTTACAGAATCACTGCGAGTTGATACTTGCTTCATGTCGTCATTTGTTTGCATGCTATTGGCATTAATTTCGGTGAGCATATCAGCAATTTGTTTAGTGGCTTGATTGGTTTTATTGGCTAGATTTCTTACTTCATCGGCAACTACAGCAAAGCCTCTGCCTTGTTCGCCAGCACGTGCCGCTTCAATCGCCGCATTTAATGCAAGTAGGTTGGTTTGCTCGGCGATGGTTTGAATAACTTGGGTGATGCTTTGAATATCTGTGGCGCTTTTTAATAGTAGATTGAGTTGCTGAGAAACTTTGTCGATTGAGCCAGATAACGAGTCTATTTGTTCTGTGGCTAGCTGCAGGCGTTGATCAGCAGAACTCGATGCCTTTGATGTTTGTATCATGGCTTGGCTAACTGTGGTTATGTTATTAGTCAGCTCGCTACTATTGTGGGATAGCGCTTGGGTTGCTTGGCTTACTGATTCGCTTTCGCTATAACAGCCATCAATTTCTTTGGCTAAACTATCAATATAAAACGCCACTTCAGCTGCGCCAATGGCATTTTTAGACGTTGCCTTAGTGATATTATCAGCAACCTTAGTAATAACTGCATCCTGATCAGGTTCAGGTTTAACTGGAGCTTTTGTAGTAAACAGCTTCTCCCTAAAAAACATCAGTGCGCTTAGTGCGGTTAACAGTAGCGCGCTAACGAGTGTCAGCTGTGCAAAAAAATACAGTGCCGCAATAGTGAAATAGAAGAATATGTAAAACAGTGAGTTTAAATTCATGCCATTGGCCTTTTTTTATTGTAATTTTTAGTCTTGAATATAAAACAGACAAAATCAATTACTAAAAGGTCTTATATGGTTATAAGTTTGCCATTAAAAAAGCCAACCCTAAGGTTGGCTTTTTGCAGTAATCTATTACAGTAATGAGCATTAACTCATTTTAGTAAGTTGCACTGCCTTTAGTACGCGGGAAGGCGATTACGTCACGCACGTTACCCATACCTGTTACATAGGCAACTAAACGCTCGAAACCTAGGCCAAAACCTGAGTGTGGTACAGTGCCGTATTTACGTAGGTCGCGGTACCAGCTGTAGTCTTCTTTGTTTAAGCCCATTTCTTCTAAGCGCGCATCAAGCACATCAAGACGTTCTTCACGTTGTGAACCACCAATGATTTCGCCAATACCTGGCGCTACAACATCCATTGCAGCAACGGTTTTGCCGTCTTCATTTTGGCGCATGTAGAATGCTTTAATATCACGTGGGTAGTTTTTAATAACTACTGGTGCTTTAAAGTGCTCTTCTGCTAAATATCGCTCGTGCTCAGACTGTAAATCTACACCCCATTCAACGGCGTATTCAAATTTCTTACCGCAGCTTTTTAGGATTTCCACTGCATCAGTGTAATCTACTTGAGCAAAGTCTTTTTCAACAAATTCTTCAAGACGGGTAATGGCTGTTTTCTCAACGCGTTGCGCAAAAAACTCCATATCATCACGACGTTCTTCAAGTACTGCTTTGAACACATACTTAAGCATGTTTTCAGCCAATTTGGCGATATCTTCTAAATCAGCGAAAGCAACTTCCGGCTCGACCATCCAAAACTCAGCCAAGTGGCGTGAAGTATTTGAATTTTCAGCACGGAAAGTAGGACCAAAGGTATAAATTTTTGACATCGCTGAGGCGTAAGTCTCACCATTTAACTGACCTGATACCGTAAGAAATGCTTCTTTACCGAAGAAATCTTCGCTGTAATCAACATCACCTTTATCTGTTCGTGGCAAGTTTTGCATATCAAGCGTTGATACGCGGAACATTTCGCCTGCACCTTCACAGTCACTTGCAGTGATGATAGGGGTGCTGATCCAGTAATAACCTTGCTCATGATAGAAACGGTGAATAGCTTGCGCTAAACAGTTACGTACGCGTGTTACCGCACCAATCATATTGGTACGTGGGCGAAGGTGAGCGTGCTCACGTAAATACTCAATGCTGTGGCGTTTTGCCGACATTGGGTATGAATCTGGGTTTTCTACCCAGCCTAGCACCTGTACGCTATTTGCTTGAATTTCGAAAGATTGACCTTGGCCTGCTGATTGTACTAAAACACCGGTAACTGACACAGAGCAACCGGCTGTTAGGCTAGTAACTTCATCATAATTATTAAGTGAATTAGGTACTACCGCCTGAATAGGATCAAAACACGAACCGTCATGAACGGCTAAAAATGAAATTCCTGCTTTTGAATCGCGGCGTGTACGGATCCAGCCTTTAATTGTTACTTGGCTGTCTACCGCAACCTTGCCTTTTAATAGCTCTGAAATCGCTAAGTGGCTCATCTTCACTCCAATGATATAAGTTGCCTACATTAATATGTGCGCCATCGCACTTGAACGGTGTATCTTACCTTTGAATGTAAAATAAAAAAACATTCAAAGGTAACTCTTTGCTTATTCTTTTGCATTTTTATGATTTTTGTCGCTAAAAAACCTGAAACTTTTAATTTTTGTGATAAAAAACAACTTAGATCATAATTTAAAGGTGATTTTCACTGCGATCAAAACGGGTTTTGTGGCATTATGTGAAATTACGATAATTAAATTAACTTGCTAAATATATAGGTATTATGAAACAAGTCTTTATTTTACGTGGTTTACCAGGGTGCGGTAAGTCTTATTATGCGCAAAACCTAGCCGATGAAATGGTTGCGGGCGATCAAAGTCAGTACTTAATTTGTTCGACCGATGATTATTTTTATAATGAACAGGGTGACTATCAGTTTGATAAGTTTAAGCTGTCGCAATACCACAATTTGAATTTAGCCCGTTTTATAAATGCGTTGGCGCAAGAAATTCCTCTTATCATTGTTGATAACACCAATATTAAAAAATGGGAATTTATTGCTTATAGCCAAGCAGCTATTGCTCTTGGTTACCAAGTTAAAGAAGTGATAGTAGGTGAAGTTAAAGACAAATCAATGCAACACCTGTATGCCAAACGTAATAGTCACAATATTCCATTAAAAATGATCAGCAAAATGGCCTATATGTTTGAGTGGTAACACTCACCCAAACTCGTTGTAGTTTGGGTGCTGGCTTTATCACTCATACTTGATCAGTAATATATGCTCAGAAATGTTTGCCCGCGATAGCGTCGTAAATCGCATTTGCCAATATGGTTATATCCTCTTCGCTGCTAATATACGGTGGCATTAAATAGATCAGTTTACCAAATGGGCGGATCCAGACATGTTGGCTGATGAAAAAAGCTTGGATCTTGGCAACATCAATTACACTATCAAGCTCAACGACACCAATAGCCCCAAGTGTTCTTACTTCAACAACGTGTTCAAGTTCATCACAGCGCTTTAATATTTGCAGCGCCTCATTTAGGTGACTTATTTGTGCTTGCCAATCTTGTTCAATTAATAAATCAATACTTGCACACGCAACAGCACAGGCCAGTGGGTTACCCATAAAAGTAGGGCCATGCATTAATACCCCAGCTTCACCTTCGCTGATACCAATGGCTATTTTATCTGTGGTTAAGGTGGCTGATAAGGTCATCATGCCGCCAGTTAACGCTTTACCTATGCATAAAATATCCGGTTCTATTTCTGCGTGTTCTACAGCAAATAATTTTCCTGTGCGGCCAAACCCAGTGGCGATTTCATCACAAATTAACAGCACGTCATAGTCTGTACATAACTTGCGAACGGTTTTTAAATATTCGGGGTGATAAAAGTTCATGCCACCGGCGTTTTGAACAATTGGCTCGATAATAAAAGCAGCAATCTGTTGATGATGTTTAGCAAAATGTTCTGCTAGCTGTTGCGCTTCTTGTTGATCAAATACTTGGCCAAATTGGCTCACAGGGGCAGGGACAAATACATGCTCTGGTAAAAAGCCTTGGTATAGTGAGTGCATTGAGTTAATCGGGTCACAAACACTCATTGCTGCAAATGTATCGCCATGATAGCCCTTTAACGGTGTCATTAGTTTTTGTTTACTAGTGATGCCTTGGCTTAGCCAATATTGCAGAGCCATTTTTATTGCTACTTCAACACACACTGAGCCGCTGTCGGCTAAAAACACTTTTTTGAGTGCACTTGGTGTGATGGCAACCAGCTTTTTACACAGCTCTACTGCAGGCGCGTGGGTTAGCCCGCCAAACATCACATGACTCATTTTATCAACTTGCTCAATCGCGGCATTTTTTAATACCGGGTGGCCGTAGCCATGGATTGCGCTCCACCAAGAAGCCATACCATCTATGAGTACTTCACTCGTGGCTAAAAAAATACGATTATCCTGGGTGTGACTTACAGGGTAAACGGGTAAAGGCTGAGTCATTGATGTATAGGGGTGCCAAATGTGCTGGCGATCAAAATTAAGGTCTATCGTGTGTTTTTTGTTCATTAGTAAACTTAATGCTGGTTGGCTTCGTTGACAATGTTACGTCAAGTCGTAGACTAAGCCAATATCACCGTCATGAAAAATAAAAAGAGAGAGTTATGGAGTTTGCAGCTGTTCGCCACGATTGGACACATCAGGAAGTAAAAGCCTTATTTGAAATGCCGTTTAACGATTTATTGTTTAAAGCCGCGTCTGTACATCGTGCTAACTTTAATCCTAATGAAGTGCAAATATCTACGTTACTATCAATTAAAACAGGCGCCTGCCCAGAAGACTGTAAATATTGCCCGCAATCGGGCCATTATAAAACGGACTTAGAGCGCGAACGCCTACTGGAAGTTGAAAAAGTAGTTGAACAAGCACGCTTAGCAAAACAAAAAGGCGCAACCCGTTTTTGTATGGGCGCTGCATGGTCTGATCCTAAAGACCGAGACATGCCGTATATTTCGCAAATGGTTAAAGAAGTTAAAGAGCTCGGCCTTGAAACCTGTATGACATTGGGTATGTTGGATAATCAAAAGGCTCATGCGCTGCGCGATGCAGGTCTTGATTATTACAACCATAACCTTGATACCTCGCCAGAATATTACGAGCAAATTATCACTACCCGTACATTTCAAGACCGTCTCGACACAATAGGTAATGTACGTGATGCAGGAATGAAAGTCTGTTCAGGCGGTATTGTGGGTATGGGTGAACAAGCAGCCGACAGATTTGGTTTATTAATGCAGCTTGCTAATTTACCGCAACAACCAGAAAGTGTGCCAATTAACATGCTAGTAAAAGTAAAAGGCACACCACTTGAAAATGTCGATGACTTAGATCACTTTGAGTTTATTCGTACCATTGCCACAGCGCGTATTATGATGCCACACAGTTATGTACGGTTATCAGCAGGGCGTAATGCGATGAACGAACAAATGCAGTCAATGTGCTTTTTTGCCGGTGCTAATTCAATATTCTATGGTGATAAGTTATTAACCACAGAAAATCCAGAAGCTGATGCGGATATGAATTTGATCAAAAAATTAGGCATGAACCCTGAAAAGCGCCATGATTATTCTGACGAAGCCTATGAAGCGTCGTTATCGTCAGCGGTCGCAGATAAAGCAACCTCTGAGATGTTTTACGAAGCATAATGGCATTTTCATATTTAAAAACGCATCTTCAGGCTCGACGAGAAGATACGTTGCTTAGAGAGCGACATTTAATTAGTCACGCTAGCGCACGTGAAATCACTATTGCAGGTAAACACTATTTAAACTTTGCCAGTAATGACTATTTAGGTTTTGCAGAGCAACCAGTTGATAGTTTAAGTTCGCAGCCTTTGGGGAGCCACAGCTCGCCGCTTGTAACAGGTTATAAACAGAGCCAGCATCAATTAGAGCGGTATTTATGTGAGCAGCTAGGTTTTGAAAGTGGCTTATTATTCAACAGTGGTTTTAGTGCCAATAGCAGTGTTCTTAAAGCCCTGTTCCAAGATAAAGCAACGGCTCAAAAAAGTGCTATTTTTCAAGATAAACTAAATCATGCCAGTCTTATTGACGGTGCTTTGCATAGCCAAGCTGCGATGATCCGCTTTAATCACAATGATATGCGGCACCTTAAATCACACTTAGAAAAATCACCGGCAATAAATAAGTTGATTATAAGTGAAGGGGTGTTTTCAATGGATGGTGACCAAGCTCCAATTGAATCACTCAGTGCTATAGCTAAAGAGTTTAATGCATGGCTAATGATTGATGATGCACATGGCTTTGGTGTGCTAGGTGAAAACGGGCTAGGCAGTTGCGACTTTATTAAGCCTGAATTACTGGTGATCACTTTTGGCAAGGCAGTCGCCAGTAGTGGAGCATGTCTATTAGCAAGTAAAGAGGTGATTGACTACCTGTTGCAATTTAATCGTGATTACATTTACTCAACCGGGATGTCACCTTTACTAGCGGAGCTGACATTAACAAGGCTACAACAAATTACAGCAGAGCAGGGAGCGCAAAAGCGCAAGCAGTTAGCTGATAATATTGATTACTTTAAATTATTAGCAACTAAACATAATATAGCGGTGATGCCATCAAACACAGCTATTCAGCCAATCGTACTTGGCTGTGCAGAACATACCCTAGAAGTTGCAAATACCCTTAAAAAAGCGGGTATTTGGCTTACTGCAATTCGCCCACCTACAGTGGCATTTAACACTTCTCGTTTACGTATTACCTTAACTGCTGCCCATACTAAAGCAGATATTGAGCATTTAATTGCAGAATTGGTGATTGCGTTATGATGGCTATGTCGATTCCTGTTGTGGTTAATCAACAGCTACAAAAAAGGCACACTGCGGATAAATTCTCTCGTGCAGTGGTTGATTACGCAGCACATGCAAATGTGCAAAAACGTTCGGCATCTGCACTTCTAAAAAAAATAACCAGTGTGACTGATGAAATCTGTGTAGATTTAGGCGCGGGCCCTGGTGTTAATATTACTCAGCTTAAGCAGCATTTTGATCAAGTTTATGCTGTTGATCTAAGTTTTGATATGCTCAAAATGGCGGAACACTCAACTGCATCAATTTGCGCTGATATGGATGCGTTACCGCTGCAAAGTAATAGTGTAGATGTCATATTTAGTAATTTTGCCGTACAATGGTCAAGTAATTTAGCTGAGCTGTTACAAGAACTTAACCGTGTGCTTAAGTGCAAAGGGCGAGTTTATTTAAGTTGTGTTGTTGATGGCTCACTTGCGGAAATAGCCTCTGCATTTGCCAAAGTGGATCAACAAAGTCATGTTAATTCGTTTCACAGCGTCGTTCAGTTAAGAGAATTTATTGCTAATGCCGAGTTTAAAATTAATAGTTTTGACCAAGCGTGTTACCAAGATGCTTTTCAAACCCCGATGGCAGCACTGCGCTCATTAAAAGCAATTGGTGCAACTAATCAGTTGGGGCCGCAAAAGCGCCAAGGGTTATTGACGCGCAAAGCATTGCAACAGGTGTGCGCAGCTTATCCAATAACAAATACGCAAGCTGTGGTGAGCTATCAGGTTGTTTTAATGGAATTAACCAAAATATGAATGAATTTTTTATTACTGGCACTGATACCGATGCCGGAAAAACACATGTTAGTTGTTTATTATTGAAGTTGTTGGCGCAACATAAAAAACGTGCGTTAGGCTTTAAACCACTGGCCGCAGGTGCAGAGCTTGCCTTTGGCGAACTGGTTAATGATGATGCACTAGCGTTGATGGAAAGTGCCAGTGTTTCTGCACTTTATAAAGAGGTTAACCCATTTGTGTTTGCGCCACCTATTGCCCCTCATATTGCCGCAGCACAAGTGAATGAATTACTGACGGTTGATAATATAAGCCAAGCTTATAGCCATTTAACGCAAAAAGACACGGACTATATACTTACCGAAGGCGCTGGTGGCTGGGCTTTACCAATCAACAATGATGAGTATTTGTATGATTGGGTAAAAGTGCAGCAATTACCTGTGATATTAGTTGTTGGTATGAAACTGGGTTGCTTAAACCATGCATTTTTAACCGCTGCTCATATGCGCGCCCTAGGTGTTAATTGTGTTGGCTGGATTGCTAATCAAGTTGACCCAAATATGGCCGAATACGATGCTAATCTTGAATCACTGCAACAACGACTTCCTTTTCCGCTTTTAGCGATCAGCCCCTACAGCACTGGCACACCTAAATTAAAAATTTATCAAACCCTGCTTGATATTTTAAAGTTGCGCCCATAGTATCTAGAATAGTTAGTTGACATAGTTTGTCATTTTTTCGCTAAAAATGATTGCTTTTTAAGTGGCTCAGTTTACTATCTGGCTATTCTCAGCTTTATAATTTTATTAAGTAACGGTTCTAAGTATTACCTTTGTTCGTAGGTATAACCGTTACTTAATACAATTGAAGTTACACTGAGGAAATTATGAAACGTGTTGTGTTGTTTTTACTTACAAATTTAGCCGTTATGCTTGTTTTAGGTATTGTGCTATCTATTTTAATGAGTGTGTTTGGCATCAGTAATCGCAGTTTAGGCGGTATATTATTGATTGCTGCAGTGTTTGGTTTTGGTGGCTCGTTTATATCTTTATTCATGTCAAAATGGATGGCGAAGAAGTCAACCGGCGCTTATGTGATCGAACAACCTCGTAATGAAACCGAACATTGGCTTTTTGAAACCGTAGCAGCGCAAGCCAAAAAAGCAGGCATTGCCATGCCTGAAGTGGCTATTTACGACAGCCCTGAAATGAATGCGTTTGCAACAGGGCCAAGCAAAAATAATTCATTAGTTGCAGTAAGCTCTGGTTTATTACAACACATGAGCCGAGATCAAGCTGAAGCGGTACTGGCCCATGAGGTATCTCATGTTGCTAATGGTGATATGGTGACCTTAACCTTGATCCAAGGTGTAGTGAATACCTTTGTTATATTTATTGCTAAAGTGCTTGCTGGCATAGTTGATAACTTTATTAATAGCGATGAAGAAGAGGGCGGCAGTAGCTGGACATACTTCTTGTTTGATATGTTGTTCCAAGTTTTATTTGGAATTTTAGCCAGTATGGTCGTGGCTTACTATAGCCGTAAACGTGAGTTTGTTGCCGATGCTGGCGCTGCTAAATTAGTTGGTGCTGATAAAATGCGCTCAGCTCTTGAGCGACTTAAACAGAATCACCCTTCGCAATTAGAAGGCTCAATGATGGCGTTTGGTATTGCCAGTGGTAAAGGAGTTGCTGAATTGTTTTCATCTCACCCACCGCTTGACGCACGTATAGACGCACTACGTCGTTAAATTCAAGTTTTTCACAGTACTTGTAAACAAAAAGCCTGCATTTGCAGGCTTTTATATTTTTAATGTTTTTTATTGCGATTGAATGATCTCAGTTATGCCCTCCGGCGAGAGTATTTCAATCCAGTAACCGTCGGGGTCTTTAATAAAGGCGAGGCCTTTCATTGAGCCATCATCTGGTTTTTTCACAAACTCCACATCGTATTTTGCAAAGCGCTCACACGCCGCGTATACATCGGGCACGCTAATACCAATATGGCCAAAGTCTTTTGGTGCTTCATTACCGCTAACATAGCCCGTAAAGCTATCGTCGCTTTCAGTGCCCCAGTTATGGGTAAGCTCAATGAGTGCAGGGCGGCGAAACACCCACTGGGTTTTTTGTTTATCATCGCCTTTAGGCAAGTCTTGCTCATAGCCTAAAAAGTACAGGGTAAATTTCATACCCGGAAAGTCATACTTACCTAACAGCTTCATACCCAATACGTTTTGATAAAATGCCAGCGACGGTTTGGGATCTTTAATGCGTAACATAGTTTGCTGCATCACATAGCCCTCAGTGGCCTGTGCAACTTGCTCTGGAGATTCGTTATAGCGAGACATGAGATAATCCTTAATGAAATGACGGAAAAACCTTAATGAATTTAAAAAGGCAGGGTGTGCGCTCATCATAATCATCAGTAGCAAAAATTAAAACCACCTAGCTAAATTACCAGCCAGTGAGCTGGATGTTTTATAAGTGAAAAATGACATATTTAGCGATACTATTTATTTATACAGTAATGGTGTTTTGTCTAATATTACTGATCTCCACCATTTTGGTGTATTGCTACATTTATAAAACCTGAGCATAGATTAACTAATTGTTTACAGGTGTTTATTTACTGGCTAAGATGAACAGATTGTAATATATGGACATTTGATGGTTTGTAAAACGACAAATGTCGTAGGCAAAATTGTTAAAAATACATAATAATCTTTAATGTTCTACCTAATTGGACAAGGGAAAAGGCAATTTTTAATGACTGAATCAATACTTCAAACCTACCTTAACGAACAGCACATAAAAACTGATGTCCCAGCGAACATTGATAGCCTGACGAAGGCTGTAAAAGAAGTCAAAAAATATTTAACAAGAAAAAAGACAAAGTCGGATTTCATCCCCTATACCCTAGTGGCTTTCGACCCAAAGGTAAAAGACAGTGACCCAGTGGCGCAGGAAGTGGAAAAGATAATTATCAAAAATTGGCCTGCTTTTAAGAATAGTGTGACGGCCACCAATGATACATCCACCACCTACGTACGGTCAGTGATCTTAGAATCGCTGTCCCAGCTATCGAAAGATGATGGGGCTACGGCAGCACTGGTCTGGTTGACAGCTCGTGATGTGATCGGGCATTACCAGCTTGATGCGGAGGAGAATTCGATTCGTTTGCTTCTTCAGGAACTGGCCGACAAAGTGGAGGAAAATGGACAAGCGGCATGGGGAATTGGTCACAAACTTCAGGCCAGTAAATTTAATGGAGTTGAGATTTCTATTTCAGCAGTTAAAGCGGCTCAAATAGATGAAGTATCACTAAAGTCACAATTACTCGATGCGATGGTTCACTCTGGATGGAGTCAGCAAGCTGGAGGAGGAAAGAACCCTCAATCTGCAGCTCAGAATAGCTGGCAGTGGCCTCAGTTTGCAGCTGAAAATTCAGCAACAGGAATTGCTGAGGTTGTGAACTCCGCCTTATCCCAACAAGCCCAATCCCTTTCTACGGTTTCTTCCTCCATTAAAAAGAATTTGGATGATTATTTCTCCCAACTCCAACCGTTTTTCGAAGACGTGAATGATTCTATCGTCAACAGCATCACTGCCAACAATAAGCGCAGTGAGCTACTGTGGTGGAAGCAATCGCTGTATTCTGGTTCTTTGAATGCTAGTTATCGTAGCCTTGACCTATTGAACGCGGCCGTTTGCATGGCGCACGACCTTGCCGAACAAGTAGATCCAATCTACCCAGAAAGCCTGGATTACTTGCTGCGAGAAACGCTGAAAGACGTGCATGGGGATATGGCATCCGAAGAGCGTCCACTGATAGAGTGGTTAAAGGATAGCCTTAGCCTGCATGGTAACATTCAATCAGCATTGAAAGCATATTCAGAACAAGGAGAGCAGCGTAAATCCCTGCTTAGCGCATGGGGCAATACATTGCATTTGAGCGAACCTACCCGTTTTTTCATAGAAACGGGCATAGACAAAAGAGCCAAACTTACGGCATCCGATCTGGCGGTGTGGTTGTTTCATGGATTACAAGCTCAAAAACTGGCAACCGATAAATAAGGCGAAACATGGCAAACGAAAGATGTACTAAAGAAGGCTGCTATGCACCGAAGGATTTTTGTCTTGAACTTGCTGGCCCTCTGCACGAACAATGTCAGTTTTTCGCAGTGACAGGAGCCACAGAACCATCGGCCAAAACTTCAAAAAAATTGGCTGCGTCCATTCCTTGGACCGGAGAATGGTTGCGGCCGAAACAGCTCGAAATTCTGACACACCGAGGGACGCCCAGGATCATCGGTTTGGTTGGGTCGTCTGGTGCAGGTAAAACCACCTACCTTGCCATGTTGTATTCGCTGCTATTCAACGGCAGACGAATCGAAAACTGGGATTTTGCTGGAAGCTATACGCTGAACGGATGGGAACTGCAGGCCAAAACATTGCAAGTCCAGGACGATGGTACGGTTCGAAACCCAGATGCCACGCCTTCCGACAATGATTTTTACAGCCTTTACCACCTAGCCTTGCGCCATGACGGTTTTTTACATGACATCTTTTTTGCTGACTCATCAGGCGAAGTATTTTCCAAATGGGCGAATAATGTGAACGATCCTGCAGCTGAAAATGCTCGCTGGATTTATGACAACGCCCATGCTTTCCTGTTTTTTGTTGATTGCGAGGCAATTATTGGGCAAAGAGGCAGGGCGAGACGTGACATTGTTCAAGTAGCCGAACAGGTTAAAAGCAGCCTTAGAGGTAGACCTGTAGTGATCTTATGGTCGAAAGCCGACCTGGCTAAGAATATGCGCGAAAACATTGTGGATGCCATCAAACGAAATCTTTCTGAAATCTTTCCCGGAGCCATCTCACTGGAGATCAGCAATTATTCGAAATCCGACTCCGACCAGTTATGTCACATTAATAATATAAATGTGGCAGAAACGGTACTCAACTTACTAGCTAACCCGAAACGACTGCGCATTGCACCTGCATCTATTCAAGCAGATGATTTCTTCCTTTTATACCGAGGCAACTATGATAGCAAATAACGAAATATTGATCATCGGACCGCCTAAAACGGGGAAAACTACCTTTCTAGCCCAATTGTATGGCCGCTTATTAGATAAAAAAGGAAAGCTGCAATTGGCTTCCGCACCTGAAAATATCGATGGGATCAAAAGCGCATACGATCGACTTACTGACGGGGAAGAAACGGAACCAACGCCTTCTACAGATAACCTGGAGGTCAAAATACCGGTCATGCACGAAGGGCTGGAATTTGTGTTGCATTGTAAAGATTATGGTGGGGAGCAGGTACGCGACCTCATAGCATTGATGGAATATGACAAAACGTGGATCGAACGGGCGAAAACGAACGACCGTTGGATTCTTTTCATTCGCCCCTCAGAAATTGAACAGCGCTTCGACTTAAGTAAGAAGGGGTATGCTGAAAAAGATCAGAAAGAATCGAATGCCTCAATTTCCGGCACTTCCGAGCAATCCCAATTTATCGAGCTAGTGCAAGTCCTGATGCACGCGCGCGGCACGGGAATGAAAGATCTTATTGATACCCCTAGGTTACTCATTGCATTAACCTGCTGGGATGAGTTGAAGACCGATTCGACACCGGAGGAAATCTTGCAGCAGAAGATGCCGTTGTTCACACAGTTCATTGCAGCCAGTTGGTTGCCGGGGTCCTTCAAAATCATTGGAGTATCAGCACAGGAATTCCCTTTAAAAACCAATGAGGATCGCGACAAATACCTGGACGAGATGCCTCAAAATTTCGGCTACCTGGTATTGGACGATAATCCTAAGGAAAAGGATCTGACCCGACTCATCGAAGAAGCTCTGACTCTATGACCATTATCCAGCAGGCCATATATGGAGAAGTGCAGGGGAAAACTTCAGGGCACGAACTGCTAGCCGCTTCCGATGAAAAAAATGAACTATTCAGACGAGTGAGCGGCCATACCGATCTGGCCGACCGACCTGAAGGGGGAGTTTTATCCAGCTCTGTGATGCGTGGTTTATTTGCTGAAGATCACTTTCTGCTTATTAAGACATTTCCCGATAAAAGTCCTGGATTGCGTTCTGGACGCGTTTTTTCGCATGCTTTATTTATACCAAAAGCAGACTTACATCGAGTACACAACCTCAGCAACCTATTTCAATATCTCCTGCCTGATATTCAAAAAGAAGCGAAAATGCATTCGATAGACTACCGCTCGCAGGGAGCCATAACGATAATAGGGGCAGTGGATGGAAGGGAAGCAGCTGCTACTAATGCCTTGATAGAAAAGCAGCCATTTGTTTGGTTGGGGGAGGAAGGCTACTGGGACTGGCTAGCCCGAATCTGGCCTAGGTTACCGGCCAAAGAGAAATGCACCTTAAAAATCGGAGCGGCATTCGGCCCCTCCTATGTAAAAAAAGAAAACCTCAACCTACTCTACATTCCCATAGGTGCTAAAACTCTGTGGGTAAGGCATTCCTTTCGTGTCGTCGATACGGAAGAATCGCAGAACCTTGAGTCCTTAACCGCAAATTGGTTGGTAGGAGTTGCTAAAAAGTCAGCTTCCCTCGAGGTCTTGATCGATGATTTTGGTCCGATAATTGATTCCATAGAAACGCTAAAGCAGCTTGAGGATTATGGTAAAGCCTACCATCAGATTAACAATACCTCTGAGCTTAACCATTTATTGGTGTTGGCTAATTTTGTTTCGAGGATTAGTCCCAGTGAAAAAGTTGGAATTAAGGGGAAAAGCAGGCTGATGAATGCCATACTTCAAGCTATTCCCAATGCCCCAATTAATATCTTAATCGCGCTCATATACCAAACTTGGAAAGGATTTCCGAAAGCAGTTACTTCTTTGTCGGATTCTCTGCGTGACTGGCTCACCAATCATCTTATTAACGGAAAACAAGCAAAAGAGTGTGGTGCTGTGCTGGTAAGAGCAGTGGAGACTGAAACGAAAAACTGGTGGAGCAGCACGGTTTTGAGTTATTTGAATAACCGGCTTAAAAACTGGCAATCTCGCGACGCCTCCATTTTGTGGCAATGGATGGAAAAGGAACCTATGTTGATTACCCGACACCATTCCTGGTTGCCGGATGATGTTGAAAATGAGCTAACTGAAAAAATTCCACTACTGGAAAAAACAGTAGCGGAATCGGTTCTGCACATGTCCGAACAGAAGAATTGGCTTGTGCTACACGCGCAAGTGGCAGTGCAGCTTTATTCTGCTGAAAAAGCCATCGAAGCCCAGTTGCGTATCGATACTGATGAAAACCATATTCAAGCGCTCCAAACACTTTCTAGAAGCATCAATAGCAGCTCATTTGTATCCGCAGCAGCCAGTCACACTGATGCCCGCTTGTACAGCATCGCGGGAAAACTAATTGCCGAAAACAGCAATTTAATGAAAGGTGTCGACATTACCAGTAAAGGTTGGCAGAACTGCTGGAAAACAGCCATTGAACATGGCAGTGAAGTTTGGCAAGGCATTCCCAAACCACAGCAGGTTCTGTTTGAAATTCTTGATCACATGCTGGCTGGAAATTCGTTTAACAGTACTTTGTTAAGTGCAATAAGCATTGGCAAATATAACAACCTGAAAGATTATCCACAGCGCGTATCTATCTGGTCTGTATTACCCGAACATGCACGTACCGAGTTCGTTAGTGCAACGTTTGTTGAGCTAATGGTTGATAATGCGAACGGTAAATTTAACTATAACGTCCTCGAATCTGAGTTAAAAAAGGAACTGCAATCGCAAAAAGTGCAACAGTATATTTTCAGCAGCAAAGCAATCCCCCTCACCAAAAAACTACAGTTGTTCGGTGTGTTTTCGAGTTTGGGTGAGTATCACGCACGGCAGTTAATACAGGATAATCAATTTTCACCAGCAGAAGCTAAAGAATTTGGTCGGATTGTTGCAACTACAGGCCACTGGAAAACGGTAGTTGATGAGCTTTACAATAAACGCTCTCATAGAAATGATCTACTACCGGCTTTATTACAATGCAGCCACTTACTTGGGTTTTGGCAACGCATGGCACTTGCTTCCAGTGGGTTAAAGCCAGATGCAATCAGCGCAGAAGAATGGATGGATGAATTTTTCGAAATTGCTATTAAGCTGTTCCCAAGTGGACCAGACCAAAATGGATTGTGGGTAAGTGCAGGCGGTGACCAGTCACAACTTATAACAGCCGGTACAGGCCGAGACAAGTGGAGTCATGCAGTCCAAATCATGCGAAATAATGGAAATCCAACACGTAAAAAACTGTTAAGTAAAATGCGTGATATATATTCTTCAAACGAAATTCTTAAAAAACTACAAGGGACTTTATGAACAAACCTATTCTGATTCTTACTGCTTTGGAAGTGGAGCGCCTGGCTATCGAGCAGCATTTAAATAACATCGAGACAGTACTACACCCCTCAACCTGTACCGATTATACCAAAGGCGATTACAACTGCAACGGCAGAGTCCTTGAAGTGATAGTCGCCCGTACTGATCAAACCAATGTGAATGCTGCTATAGAAACAGAGCGTGCCATAGCTCATTTCGAACCGGAGTATGTCTTTTTTGCAGGTGTGGCAGGTGGTCTGAAAGATGTAGAAGTTGGTGACATTATTATTGGTCGGGACGTTTACGGTTTTGAGCGAGGAAAGGCCGAAGAAAACAATTTTAAACCTCGTCCACAATTTGGTGCTTCTTCATATGCTCTGGAACGGTTGGCCAGCCTGTACGCAAAAAGTATCGCATGGAATCAAAAAATTAAAGAACTACTAAACTCGGATTTTGCTCCCGTCATCCGCACTTACACCGGAACCATTGCTTCTGGTGAAAAGGTAGATGCTTCCATCGATTCAGATCTTCATCAATTCCTTAAACAAAACGCTAGCCATGCCCTCGGCATCGAAATGGAAGGCCTCGGCTTTCTGGAAGTCTGTCGTATGCGTCCGCTTGTTAAAACCCTGCTGCTTCGCGGCATCTCCGACCTAGTAGACGGCAAAAATCATATGGATAGCAAAGGCTCCCAGCCCTACGCCTCAGCAAATGTAGCTGCCTTTATGTTCGGTCTGCTTGAACAACTGGATTTTTCAGATACCACAACTAAACCAAACCGAGAGCAAAAGCTGGTTGAAATTATGTGTAAACTTTATCCAGGCGGATTGAAAGATAATCAAATATGGATTGCAGCTGGTGGTGATTTGTCTTTAATTAATCTAGGCCAAACTGGCAAAGGTCAATGGGTCGAAGCTATTCGAGCTTTGAAGTTTGGCGGTGGAGGAAGTGTGAGTTTAGATAGTTTAATTAAAACTGTTGCAGAAGAGTATGGAAGTAATGAAGATGTTAAAGAGATTATGTAGATTGGACGGAATCAGTCTAGTACAAAAGATTAGGGACTTTAGGGATCATTCCAAAAATATGGGATGCTTACTCAATTTGAGCATCTAGGTGACTTTTCGGAGTATTTGCGATCATTGCAGATCGGGGGCCTACAAAAGAGGACGCGCTTGAATTCGTGGGGGGTAAAAAGTGATCAAAACGGTGTTCTGAAAATGTTTTTGAATCGGGTAGCTGGAGGCACACCACCCATCATGCGCTTTTTATTAGCTGGAAGTGCAATGGGCGGTTCATCTCCCGTAATGAATATTGATCCAAATATCTCTCAATGACACTAAACATTGTGAAGCTAAGTAGTTATTGCCTAGCGCAATGTTAATTCCTTTTGTTTTTGAGCTTCTAAAAGGACCTTCGCTTCCAAGCGCCTACTTTTGGTACTGGTGATACCGCAGGCTATGCGAGCTGTTCGCTGACACCCAGTTTCATTAAACTGCGTACTTTTGGTGCGAGCTATACCTTTCTAAAGAGCGCCATTGCCGCCAGTAGCACATTCTTATCCTACGGTGGATCCAATGATCTAAATCCACTGTTAGCTGATAAGCGTTGCTATTCGGTAGTAGTGTCCCCAGCCGCGTAAATACTTCTGGGTCTAGAATCTTTATTACTCTTAAAGCGCAGCGTCTCTAAACCTCTTTGTGAATAATTCAATTAAAGATCTTTTGCACAAAGAGAAGGGAATGAGAAGTAAATGAGGGAAACTTAGCGCTTAGTATTGGCATGGCTAAACCACTAATAAAAATAAATTTAAAACAAGTTATTCTACAGGCTCATTAGCTGCCATATAAATGTGATGTGTTCAACTTGCTGTACATGTTAATTTTCTAAGCCTATACTTGGTCCATCAAATATACATGTAGAGGTTCTGATGAAAATTGTATCTTTTACTGAAGCCAGAAATGGTCTCAAAGCTGTTTTGGACGGAGTAGTTAATGATGCTGATACAACAGTAATTACTCGCCGTGATTCTGAGGATGCAGTGGTTATGTCTTTAGATTATTACAATAGCCTTATGGAGACCGTTCACTTGCTTCGTTCACCTGAAAATGCAGAGCATTTAAATCGTTCAATAGCTCAGTATCGTGCTGGCAAAACAACAGCACGAGAGCTAATTGATGAGTAGTCGTTTACTGTCTTGGACTGACGATGCTTGGACTGACTACTTGTTTTGGCAAACTCAAGACAAGAAGACGCTAAAACGTATTAATAAACTTATCAACGATGTAAAGCGCTCTCCGTTTGAGGGCATAGGTAAACCTGAGCCACTAAAAGAAAATTTATCAAGTTTTTGGTCTCGCCGCATTGATGATACCAATCGACTTATTTATGTAGTAGATAATCAGGCTGTCACAATAATTTCGTGCCGCTATCATTATTAAAACAGATCTTAACGTCAGGCAACTAATCGGGCAGCCGGATGTCTTTTCCAACCCCCACATCATATGCCTTCTATTAGCGGGAAGTGAAATAGGCGGTTTACTGGTGATACCACATGCTATGACTATTAGGTAATTCCACAACCGCGTAAATTTTTTTTACTCTAAAGCGCAGCGTCTCTTAACCTCTTTGTGAACAATTCAATTAAATACTTTTTGCACAAAGAGCAGAGAAATAGAAGCAAATGAGGATTAACTTAAAGGCTAAGATCTCTTAATGACGTTAAATAGTCATTGTCTAACGCAATGTTAATTCCTTTTGTTTGTTGATAAGTTATTCTGCTATATCTTGTTTTTGTCTAGCAGCTTGGTTTGGCAGTAGTTGCTCAACAATTTCCCTTGCTGGCAATGTGTAACGCACGCCATCGAACATTACAGATGTAAATTCATCAATACTTGTTATACCTGTTAATGTCCATCCTTCACCACGCTCTGGACAATAAACAGTGGTTGTTGGTTGTATTACTTTAAATTCATCGCTCATAATAATATTACTTTGTGATTAACTTGGATGCCTGTTATTTTAAGGTAATAGTATCTAAAGGCAATGAAAGCGTGCTTTAATGCCGTAATTTAATTTTATCTATGAACACTGAGTTTGCACTAACCCGCATTACATTAAAGCCAATTAAGCATAAAGATTGCAATGCACTTTGGGCTATTTTGTCTGATCCGTTAGTTGCTCAATATAATGACTACTGTGTGCCAGTTACACGTGACGCGGTAAAACAATTGATCCAAGATGATATTACTGGCATGTATGAAGGCAATACGCTGCGTTTAGGAATATATTTAAAAAATACGGTGATCTTGATTGGCTGCGTTGGTTTATATGATATTGAGGTCAACAGCGCTTGGTTAGGTTTTGAATTAGCCCCAGATCATTGGGGGAATGGGTATATGTCTGAGGCATTAGCATTCATACAAACAAATATAAAAACCCTTGTTACTCAGTTAGGCAACATTGCGCATTTAGATAATGAGTTGAACATTACTAATTTACAGGCGAAAGTGGCTATAGAAAACACTCAAAGCCAGCAATTACTTCGTCGTTTTAACTTCACTCATGTAGCGAGTGAACATTGGATTTATAAACTTTAAATCATACTTTGTTACAAAACAGTCATTTAATCTTAGCCTGAACAAGGGTATTGTTTTTAAACAATATTTAACAGGAAGTTATGATGGCTTTATTAGAAAAACTAAATCGCACTGTAATTTTTATTTTGTTAAGCCTAGCCGCACTGATCGCAGCAGCCGTAGTGATTTATAAATACACAACACATTACACGTCAAACTTTAAAGACGTCACTATTTACTCCCAGGTATTGGATGAAAGTAGGAAAGTGTTTATTCGTTTACCGAGCAATTTTACGCCAACCAAGCGCTATTCTTTGATCATTAGAACCGACGGTAACTTTAATCTTACGCAGTGGGATTCAGTGATGACTGAGTTACCAGCGCAGCAGGATACTATTTTAGTGTCTATCCCTAATCAATTTTGGACCTTTACCAGAAATCGTGATTTAGTGCCGCCGTATGCACGACAGGATGTTAATACTCAGCCCAGACCTGCAAGTGAAAATGCGCCTGAATTATTTGGCCAAGCGGATAAGTTTTTAACTTTTATAGACAGTGAATTATTACCTTATTTAGAGTCTCATTATAATTTGAATAACAACCGCATATTATCTGGCTATTCAGCAGGAGGGAGTTTTGTTTTATATACAATGAGTACCAAACCATGGCTGTTTAACAGTTATTTTGCATTTAGTCCTGCAGCTTGGTATGACGACATGACTGTGGTTACTGAGTTTAATCAATTCTTAGTGCAGCGAAAAGCTGAGCAGATGAATATGCAACCATTGTTTTTGTATCTTTCTGTCGGTGGGGATGAGCACCCTTTAATGCTAAGTGCGTTTAACTTGCTACAAAAGAAACTTAATACGAACGCCTCGAACATAACCTGGTATAGTGAGGTTAATCAGGGGCTTACTCATTCGAGTAATCCAGTGCATAGCGTAAAACCAGCTTTAGATTTCTATAACTCGCAGTTAGATTAATTTAATACTGATTTAGTGAAAGTATAATTAGCACTACCACTAAAAGAACACATCATACCATGTTTTGTATAAGTAAAAATTAGCATCAATCATATTAAAAAGAAGGCTTATCAAAGGTGAGTGTCACATTAAAAGTTTGTAATAGTGCTTATTTAGCCAAGTCATAGAGGCTTTGCTAATTAAATAATGACTAACGGACAAGTTTGTTCTTAAACAGTTTAAAAGAACAATCATGAATCGTAGGCACAATGTATAAAGACGTGATTATCTTAGTTCCAACATTAACAGCGGCTACCTTTAGCAAAGCGACTAATATAAAACCAAACTTATCATTTTGTGTTTAAATTACAGAGAGTTTATTAGTAAGTTGTCGTAGCATTTTTTCAGGCTGTGGTTGTTGCTCATTTAAGCCTGAAATTATTGTCATAAAATAACAGTCGAGCATTACGCTTGCTTTTATATCATCAAACTCGGGTTGTTCGCTAAATAATCGTTGCTTAAATTCATTCATTTGTTGCTCAAAAAAAGCGCTCTGCCAGATTATATCGCTAATTAATATTTTGCTGAACTCACTATTATTACAATAAAACTCAAACAACGGCAGGGCATAGTGACGAAGTTTTAAGCGTGGTGCATGTTGGTTATCTGTCAGACTTGATTGATGAATGATTTCATCAATTTGCTGCCGCATTCCAGCCTTAAGTAAATCAATTTTATTCTCGAAATGGCTAAAAACAGTCCCTGTAGCAACGTTTGCTGCTTTTGCTATTTCCCGCGTTGAAGTTTGCTCGTATCCTTGTTGTAAAAACAGTAGCCAAGCACTAGTAAGGATTTTGTTATACGTTTGAGTTTTTTTATTCATTTTATTTTTCAATAAGTTAATTTTATTATCAATGTAAAGAACAAATAATAGATTGTAAAAATGACTGTGCTCAATTATATTTTTGAGCGCGCTCATTTTTATAAGGAGGATGTCATATGACACAAATTAAGCTGATTATTGGCTACGTTCTATTTGTTCCATTTATTATTTTTTATTCTTACATGTTAGGGCCACTACTAAAAGCAATTTTATTGCTTGGCGGACTATTAATGTTGTGGATCATACTTGGTCCAAAAGCAGGGTATTTAGCGTTTAAGCAAGCATTTATTAATCAAGGAAAGAGTAAGACGTAAGATGCTTTTAATTCAGATAGGCTGATTCATTCGGTGGTCAACGTAATCAGCCTATCTGCTTAGCGGTTATAAAGTGTAATGAAACCCGATAGCAATACCATCGTCTTCAGATAATCCCATTTGATACTCTTGTTCTTTATCCGCGCTTGAAAAGTCACTAAAGTCTTTACGCGCTTCTATGTACACAATCGTATCGGCATCAAATAAATAGTGAATCCCAAGCACACTAAATTGACGTTTAAAATTGTCATTAGGATCTGCATTAAAGTTCGGCTGTATTACGTAATCGGTTCCTGCATCAAACACGTTATAAGCTATGAAGGTACGAATATCATTATCGAATTTATAAGAGAGTAACGATTCTAAACCCACCGCATCTTTGATCAAACGGCCTAAATTATCGGTATCGTGATTTTCATTTTTATTGATGTTCGCCGCAAAATAGACTCCATCACTGTCAAAGTTGCCCCAAGTAACCCCAGCGCCATAAATAAAATCATCAACGGATTGAACTCGGCCGTTTGTGTAGTTTACGTTAAGCTCTCCACGGTTGAATCCTGCGGTAAGTTTTAAATCATCGCTTACTGAATAGGTGACGGCAGCACCATAGGTTGAATTAAACTCCACCTGTTGGGCGATATTACTGCCATTCTCCCAGAGTGTTTGACAAGCAGCTTCTGAAATAGCCTCAATATCGCAGGTATAAAAATCATTATTTTTGAACTGCACTTGGGCCGCAAAGCTAAAGTCGCCATAACTATTTCGATATTGTAATAACTTATCACCGCGACCGGTACCGTTAATCGCGCCATCGTCTTTGTTATACGTGTAAACACCCGCTGCATTGCCGTCCCAAACTAAACTATAGTTGGTGCTATATACTACGTCGTACCACGCACCCCATTGTTTACCTATCGTTACTTGGCCATATTTTTCATGGGCAATGCCCACATACCCTAAACGGTTATATAAGAATTCATCTTGAATCGATTCAAAGCGATTATTATAAAGAATATCGCTACTACCAACCGGGTTAACTCCCCATTCTAGTAATGCCAGCGCAGTCCATTGATTTTTAAGTTTACGGCTAAAATCAAAACTGATCCGCGATGCTCCATTAACTATTTCTGTCTGTCCTTGGGTATGAATGACTCGTGCATCGATAAATCCACCAATAGACAGCTTATTGGTATCATCATTGTAAATTTCCAATGCAAACACGCTTGGTGCGATAAATAGCGTAGATGCTATTGTTGCAGCTAATCCTTTATTCATTGAGTAAAACCTTGTTAGTTATGTGTGTTGTTGTAAACCGCGCAAGCCTAACAAAGGGACAAGCAGCGCTAAAGTGAAAAAATATCACTTAAAAAGCATAGAGGAAAATTAAAATATTAAGAACTAATTAATATTGAACATGATACAGACTTACTAAATTAGGCGCACGTAAATGCGCAGCGTACAGAACAGAAACACTATTATTGCATAGAAAAAAAAGCCTATTTAGTTTACACTCCTGTCAATTTTAATACTTTGATTTTCCCCGTTGGAGGGTAGCGCTATCATCAGTACAGCTAATATCACCATGCAATTTGGTGCTAAACCGTTATTTGAAAATATTTCAGCTAAATTTGGCGAAGGTAACCGTTATGGTTTAATTGGTGCAAATGGCTGTGGTAAGTCTACATTTATGAAGATCTTAAGTGGTGAACTTGAGCCATCAGCTGGTAATGTCAGCACAGATCCAAATGAACGGGTTGCTAAGCTTAATCAGGACCAATTCGCTTATGAAGAGTATTCAGTGATTGATACTGTGATCATGGGCCACAAAGAGCTATGGGCAATTAAACAAGAGCGTGACCGTATTTATAGCCTGCCTGAAATGAGTGAAGAGGATGGCATGAAAGTGGCCGACCTTGAAACTGAGTTTGCTGAAATGGATGGCTATTCTGCTGAATCTAAAGCGGGTGAGTTACTAATGGGCGTAGGTATTGCTACTGAACAGCATTACGGCCCAATGTCAGAAATTGCCCCAGGCTTTAAATTACGAGTGTTGTTAGCGCAAGTGTTATTCTCTGATCCAGATATCATGTTATTAGATGAGCCTACCAATAACTTGGATATTTATACTATCAAGTGGTTAGAAGATGTGTTGAATCAACGCGATTGCACTATGATCATCATTTCCCATGACCGTCATTTCTTAAACTCAGTATGTACGCACATGGCCGATATCGACTATGGTGAATTACGTGTATACCCTGGTAACTATGACGAATACATGTTTGCAGCAACACAAGCGCGTGAACGCTTATTAAGTGAAAATGCCAAGAAGAAAAGCCAAATTGCCGAGCTACAACAGTTTGTTTCGCGCTTCTCAGCCAATGCATCAAAAGCAAAACAAGCAACATCACGCGCTAAGCGAATCGATAAGATTCAATTAGATGAAGTTAAAGCGTCATCGCGCCAAACGCCGTTTATCCGTTTTGAGCAAGAAAAACAGTTATTCAGAAATGCCCTTGAATTAACCAATTTAGGTCAAGGCTTCGAAGAGATGCTTTTCACTGGCCTAGAAGGTTTAGTTGAAGTAGGTGAGCGTATTGCGATCATCGGTGAAAATGGTGTTGGTAAAACCACATTATTAAACACCTTAGCTGGGCGTTTAGCACCAAAACAAGGTGAGTATAAGTGGTCTGAAAACCATAACATTGGTTATTACGCGCAAGATCATGCTGATGAATTTGCCACAGACATGAACTTATTTCAGTGGATGGAACAATGGCAACAAGAGGGCGATGATGAACAAGTGGTTCGTAGCTTCTTAGGCCGTATGTTGTTTTCACAAAATGATATTAAAAAATCTGTAAAAGTGATTTCTGGTGGTGAGCAAGGCCGCATGCTATTTGGTAAGATTATGATGCATAAACCAAATATCTTGTTGATGGATGAACCAACCAACCACATGGATATGGAATCAATTGAAGCATTAAACTTGGCGCTTGAAGCCTATGAAGGCACGTTAATGTTTGTTTCTCATGATCGTCAATTTGTATCGTCAGTTGCGACTCGTATTTGGGAAATAAAAGACGGTAAAATCATCGATTTTAGAGGCACATACTCTGAATACCTAGCAAGCAAAGAAGCCTAACGCTAAATTTGTTTGTAGATCGAAAAGCCATGCATGTCATGGCTTTTTTGTTGCTTGAAATTCGCAATTTAATAATTAATGCGTGTATAATACCGACCATAAATGCGGACATAAGTCCGCTATAAGTATTAAAAACTATTACTGAGGAGTATTTATGACTGTTGGCATTATTATGGGTTCCAAATCAGATTGGCCAACGATGGAACACGCGGCGATCATGTTAGAGAAATTTGGCATCGCGTATGAAACTAAAGTTGTATCGGCTCATCGTACTCCTCAACTTCTTGCTGATTACGCAAGCTCTGCGGCAGAGCGCGGTATCAAAGTGATTATCGCTGGTGCCGGTGGTGCAGCTCATTTACCGGGAATGGCTGCTGCGTTTACGTCTTTACCTGTTCTAGGTGTTCCAGTGAAGTCTAAAACGTTAAATGGAATTGATTCATTACTTTCTATTTGCCAGATGCCAAAAGGTGTGGCAGTTGGGACGTTAGCAATTGGTGAAGCTGGCGCTGCAAATGCGGGTCTACTTGCTGCACAAATTTTAGGTTGTCAGCAGCCTGATATTTTTGCCAAAGTTGAAGCATTCCGTAAAGAACAAACAGAGACTATTTTAGCTAACCCTAATCCAGCAGAGTAATATGACTATTTTAATTTTAGGCGCAGGCCAATTAGCACGCATGATGTGTTTAGCCGGTGCACCACTGAATTTAAATGTGGTTGCCTTTGATGTGGGCAGCGAGAAAATTGTTCACCCACTAACTGGGCAAGTCTTTGATACGACTTTAGCGCAAGCAATCGTGGATGCCGACGCAATCACTGCTGAGTTTGAGCATATCCCAGACGATGTACTCACCCTATGTTGCGCAAGTAATAAATTTTACCCTGGTAAAGCGGCAATCAAAACCGGTGGCGATCGCGCGCTTGAAAAAGCCTTACTGAGCAAAACTGCTGTTCAATGTGCACCATACCAGTTAATCACTGAAAAAACGCATTTAGAGCAAGCTGTTGCTACTTTAGGCAAACCTCTAGTGATCAAAACCTGTCAAGCAGGTTACGATGGCAAAGGGCAGTGGCGCTTAAAATCTGACGATCAAATTGAACAGATTTGGTCTGAAATGGCTGACTTTATTGCCTCAGGTACAGAGCAAGCCCCGCATACAATTATAGCCGAGCAGATGATCCCATTTGACCGTGAAGTGTCTATTATCGGTGTGCGTGATAAAAGTGGCAACACAGCTATTTATCCACTCACTGAAAACCAACACACAAATGGTGTTTTAACATTATCAGTGGCAGGTAAAGAGAAGTCAGCAATTCAACAGCAAGCTGAAGATGCATTTAATAAATTAGCAAATGAACTTGATTACGTTGGTGTACTAGCCATTGAGTTTTTTGATGTGAATGGGCAATTACTCGTTAACGAAATAGCGCCTCGCGTACACAATTCAGGCCATTGGACACAGCAGGGGGCACATTGTAGCCAATTTGAAAATCACATGCGTGCAGTTGCAGGTCTGCCATTAGGAAGTACAGAGCTTCAGCGTGTAACAGCGATGATCAATGTACTTGGGCAATCTTCTATCCCTGAGCAAGTTTTGAGTGTACCGAGTGTTACTAGCCACTGGTACGGTAAAACAGCAAAGCCAGGACGAAAAATGGGCCATATTAATGTCTCAGCTAATAACCTCCATGAGCTTGGAGAGCGTCTAGCGCAGCTTACAGAGTATCTTCCGGAGGAAGATTACCCCGGAGTATTAGCAGCCAGTACCGCACTGATTTTAAATTAGTCATAAAAGCCGAGTTTATCTCGGCTTTTTTATTAATCCCAATAGGAGATTGTTCATGTTCAGTGCTAAATACCGCACTATCGTATTTGCTTTTTTTATGGCGTTATTTATGTCAGGCTTTATGTCATTAGTTATTTCAATTTTCAATGTTGGTTTAATTGATAACATAATTTCTATCTGGCTAGCTGCGTGGGCTTTTGCATTTTGCGTTGCTTTTCCAACCGTCATTTTTGTAGCGCCCGTTGTTCATAAACTTACAGCAAAGCTTATTCGCCCTTAAGGAATATTATGCTTTTGTCGGATAGCATTAAAAAACCTTTTTATCTGATTTTACTGATCTTGTGTATTACTCCACTGATTGGTGGTGGAACAGCACTGATCTTTGGCGCATTGTTTGCAATTTTACTAGGCAACCCGTTTGCTGAGCTATCACAAAAAGCCAGTAAGTGGATGCTCAAAGCTGCAGTCGTTGGCTTAGGTTTTGCCGTTGATTTTAATCAAGTGATTGAAGTCGGTCGCAGTTCTTTGGTGTTAACGATTGTTAGTATTACGGCAATCATCGGCTTAGGTGAAATTTTAACGCAAGTATTTAAATTAAACCGTAATACAGGGGTGCTAATTTCCTTTGGGACTGCGATTTGTGGCGGTAGTGCCATTGCGGCTATGGCCCCGGTAATTAAAGCCAAAGATCATGAAGTTGCAGTTGCACTGGGCGTGGTATTTTTATTAAATGGCGTGGGCTTATTGCTGTTTCCTACAATCGGTCATTACTTTAATTTAAGCCAAGAACAATTTGGCTTATGGGCTGCTTTGGCAATCCATGACACCAGTAGTGTAGTAGGGGCATCAGCCGCATATGGTGCTGTCGCGCTTAGCATTGCGACAACAGTAAAGCTGACTAGAGCGATGTGGATTATTCCTTACACTACCATTGCAGGAGTATTTTGGCGCTCTGAAGAAAAAGCCAGTATTCCTTTATTTATTATTGGCTTTTTAGCCGCAGCCTTGATCAATACTTATTTGCCTCAGTTTAGCGAATCTTGGCAGCTGATCAATACCGTGGCAAAACAGTTATTAGTTATGACTTTGTTCTTAATTGGCAGTGGTTTATCACTTTCTGTATTAAAACAAGCAGGACTAAAGCCCTTTATAATGGCAATTATTTTATGGATAGTGGTAAGTAGTGTCATTTTATTATTAATTTTAGATGGATTCATAATATGAATAGTAAGTTTTGTATGGCCGCATTAACGAGTGTCATGCTTTTCAATGGTATGACAAACAGTGCTGAGGCCGCTAATACAATCAGAGTAGCCACATTCAATGTCAGCATGGATGCAACCAATTACACTGAAAAAGATCAGCAAGTTGATGCAAATGCGCTGACTAATGCATTGCAAAGCAAGCACCCGCAAATTAAAAATATTGCTGAGATAATTCAACGTGTTCGCCCAGATATACTGCTATTAAACGAATTTGATTACATTAGCAAAGCGCAAGGGATTGATTATTTTCGGGCTAATTACTTAGCTGTAAGTCAAAATAAACAACCCGCTATTGATTATCCCTACAGCTATATTGCCCCTGTAAATACGGGTTTAAAAACCCCATTTGATCTTGATCACGACGGCCAAGCGACCGGTATTAAAGGGGACGCCTTTGGCTTTGGTTTTTTTGAAGGCCATTATGGCATGGCGATACTTTCTCGTTATCCAATAGATTTCGACAAAGTCAGGACATTACAAACATTTAAATATAAAGATATGCCAGATGCACAAATGCCTATTGATCCTAAAACAGGCGAGAATTGGTATAACCAAGAGCAGTGGCAAGTACTTAGGTTGAGCTCTAAATCTTTTTGGGATGTTCCGGTAACCGTAAAAGGTAAAACCTTGCATGTCCTGGCTTCTCATCCGACTCCGCCTGTATTTGACGGTGATGAAGACAGAAACGGCAAGCGTAATCACGATGAAGTGCGTTTAATAAAAGATTATATTGCCAATGCTGATTATTTATATGATGACCAAGGTGTAAAAGGTGGCATAGCCCCACAATCACGTTTTGTGGTTGTCGGTGATTTAAATGCCGCCCCAGAAGGTGATAAAAAGCGCCCAAACACAACTGATCAACTATTAAAAAATCCATTAATTAATTGTCAGTTTGTACCAACCAGTAAAGGCGCCAAAACCAGTTATAGCGAAAAATACGCAGCAGCATACACAGCCTATTGGCAAGCGCGCGTTGATTACGTACTGCCTTCGACTTATGGCATAGACGTTCACGACGGTGGGGTATTTTGGCCTGTTAAAAATAGTGAGTTATACCGATTAATTAAAGATCGAAATGCTTCTTCCGATCACCGTATGGTGTGGTTAGATATTTCGCTAAAATAACTTGCTATTAAACAGCAAAGTTTGGCGGTTTATCTGAAATAATTGCTATTACATAGGTGCTTCTGCTTAAATCAAGGTAATTACAATAACCTTACAGAAGCCCTATGATTTTTAAATCTTCTACTAAAAAAACCTTAGTTGCACTGAGCGTTGCATCAAGCTTTATCTTAGCGGGTTGTCAATCAACCGCATCTACGCCATCTGAGCAACCACAAGCCGCTGTCGCAAGTGTTGTGGTAACACCCACCGATACAGGAACCACTGCCATCACGCTTGAACAAGCAATGGCTCATCCAGATTGGTTAGGTCGCCAAGCTGAGCGCGCTTTTTGGGCGGCTGATTCAAAAACAATAGTCTATGCACAAAAACAACAAGGTAATGAGCTAAGAGATTTATACACTCAAGCTGTAAATAGCCAAGCTGCCAGCCAAGTTGCACTAAATAAGTTACATACACTAGGTGCTGCGAATGCGGTTTATTCTGCAGATGGTAAAGTGCAAGCTTATGTTTTTGAAGGCAATGTATTTGTAAAAAACATTAATACTGGTGCAATTACACAAATAACCCACGACAGTGCTAAACAATCTAAACCACAATTTTTGACTGATGGTAATTTAGCTTATCGCCAAGGCAACACATTTTACAAAGTTAACTTAGCAACTGGTGCGCAAACAGAAATCGCAAATTTACACCTAAGCGATGCGCCCGAAGGTATTGCTGAGCCTGCAACCTATATTGCCAAAGAGCAACATAAGCTAATAGAATACATTGCGCTGACTCATAAAAATAAAAAAGATAAACAAGCACGTAAAGAACAACTAAACGCTGAAAATGCGTCAATTGCTAACGCACAGTTTTATTTAGGCAAGGGTAATGAATTAGCCGACGTACAATTATCACCTAATGGCAAAGCGTTAGTTGCTGTAGTTAAAGAAAGCCGCTCATGGCGAGATGACAGCGACATCATGCCAAATTATATTGCTGACGATGCTGGTGTTAAAGCTGAAAAAGTACGCCGTCGTGTTGCTGATGAAAAACCAATAACATCTGAAATTATTTATATCGATTTAGAAGAGCAAAAACAAACTAGCTTAGCATTCGATACCTTACCGGGTTTTGATGAAGATGTGTTAGCAGCTGTTAAAAAAGAAAATTTCGCCCGTGAAGGTAAAACATACGAATCTAAAAAACAGCCACGTGCTATTAACCTAATGATGGATTGGGGCTGGGATCAAAGTGCTATTGTATGGAATAAAGCGGGCACGCAAGTCGCGATGATGCTTGAAGCATGGGATAATAAGGATCGCTGGTTAGCAACTGTGGATGTGGAAAG
The DNA here is from genome assembly GCF_036960685.1 of Pseudoalteromonas sp. Classification (GTDB taxonomy): domain Bacteria; phylum Pseudomonadota; class Gammaproteobacteria; order Enterobacterales; family Alteromonadaceae; genus Pseudoalteromonas. The sequence continues at coordinate 47,204 of NZ_JBALXK010000018.1, forward strand.
CTCGAAGCTTGTATCACAACATCGCTTGCATGATGATGCTTGGGTTAACTATGCTTATAACGATTTCGGTTGGTTAAATAATTCAGATACTTTGTATTTCTTATCTGAACAAACAGGCTATAGCCATATCTATAAAAAACCACTTAATGGTAAAGCAAGCCAACTTACTAAAGGTCAATTTGTAGTATCAAACTTAACGCTTACTAATGACGACAGTGCAATTTATTATAAAGCCAATGTTGAGCATCCAGGCCTTTATGAAATATACCGTGTTGATCCAAGCAATGGTAACGCTGAGCAAGTAACTAACTTAGACGGCATGACTGACTATAAGTTAAGCCCAGATCAAACTAAACTATTGTTAACGCATTCAAAAATCATGTCTCCACCAGAGTTATATGTTGCTGATGCAAAGGCAAATACTACAGCCACTCAGTTAACAGATACTGTATCAGATGAATTTTTAGCGAAACAACTCATTGCTCCTAAAATTGTAGCTGTGCCATCAAGCCACACTGATCAACCAATCTATGCAAAAGTATATTACCCAGCAGACTACGTTGAAGGTGAAAGCGGAAAAAACCGTAAAGCGGTTATTTTTAACCATGGTGCCGGCTATTTGCAAAACTCACACATGGGCTGGTCAGGTTACTTCCGTGAATTTATGTTCCATTCTTTATTAGCCTCAGAAGGTTATGTAGTAATGGATATGGATTATCGTGCATCTAAAGGCTATGGCCGTGACTGGCGTACAGCCATTTATCGCCAAATGGGCACACCGGAAATTCAAGATTTGGCTGATGGTGTCAGTTGGATGGCAGAAAATGCCAATGTTAATAAAGGCTCGGTTGGTACATATGGTGGTTCATACGGTGGCTTTATGACCTTTATGGCCTTGTTCACTCAACCTGATTTATTCCAAGCGGGTGCTGCGCTTCGCCCCGTAACAGATTGGGCTCACTACAATGGCCCATACACATCAAACATCTTAAACCATCCAGATGTTGATCCAATTGCGTATGAAAAAAGCTCACCAATTTATTATGCAGAAGGTCTTAAAAATCGCCTGTTGATCAATGCCCCAATGGTTGATAACAATGTGTTTTTCCAAGACTCTGTACGTTTAGTACAACGTTTAATTGAGCTTGAAAAAGAAAACTTTGAAACGGCTATCTTCCCAGTAGAACCGCATGGCTTTGTTCAGCCGTCAAGCTGGTTAGATGAATACCGCCGTATTCATAAGTTATTTAAAGAAACACTTTAAGGTTTAAAAATAAAACGCCAAGTTCAAACTTGGCGTTTTTTTAGATAGGTAATAAAAAGAGGCAAAGCGAGTACAATGCCTCCAATTGCACCAATCAGGTGTGCATCAACCGCCACCCGTGAGGCGATTAACTTACCAACCTCAGCACTTGGGCCGTGAAATTGCTCATAGCCAATCTTCAGCCAAATACCGATAAATAGTAATACTCCGGTTTTCATACCCGCTTCAATATCTTTAATTGCCCCCCACACAATCACCCCATGCAGTAACGCACTTAGACCTGTGTATATTCTTATATCTGGGCAAAAATAATATATACCGATACCACACCAAGCGGCCAAAAACAGCGTATGTAATGCATATTGAGCCGGTTTTGTGTGCTCAGCATGCAGTGCCCAAATTAATATGATACCAGCACAGTTTAGTGCTAAGTGAGGCCAATTTGCATGAACGTATTGGCTGGTGATCAAACGCCACACTTGGCCTTGCTCAATTAATTGCCGATTAAACTCTAATACATCGTTTAAGTTTAATGCAGCCAATAGGGCACTTAATGCCATTAAACACAGCGGAGGTAAAATATAACGCGGTTGCAGGGGTAAATTGACCATTTTATTCTTATTTTCATAGTAAAATTTTGCATATTGTGCCCGTTTAACTTTAAGATGCCAAATATCTCAATGCAAATCAGGCTTTTTTATGTATTTACCTTTTCAGCGCAGTGTTGCCTTTAGTTTAACGCTGCTCGCTTTACCCGTTTTAGCCAGCCAAACCCCAAGAGAAGTTCGCGAGCCAGAAGCGGCAACCGGTCATCAAATTAAGCAACAAGTCACTGGTAAACAGTTTATGGTCGCTGCGGCCAATCCTTATGCAGCACAAGCAGGGCAAACAATACTCGCGCAAGGGGGTAGTGCTGTTGATGCGGCAATCGCAACGCAACTGGTGCTAACCTTAGTTGAGCCGCAATCATCTGGTATTGGTGGTGGCACATTTATGCTCTACTACAACAAACAGCACAATAAACTTACTAGTTTTGATGGCCGTGAAACGGCTCCAAGTCATGCCGATGAAACATTATTTTTAGATAAAGATGGCAATGCAGCACCGTGGATAGAGGCGGTTGTTGGCGGTCGCTCAGTTGGTGTACCCGGTATATTGCATGCCTTTGCAAATGCACATAAACAATATGGCAAACTTGCTTGGGCCGAACTATTTAAACCTGCGATAGCACTTGCAGAGCAAGGGTTTGTGGTGTCGCCGCGATTACATGCGTTATTAGCCAAACAAATAAATCCTGGTGTGACTAAGTTGCCCGTGATCCGTGATTATTTTTTTCCAGATGGTAAGCCGCTTGCGGTCGGTACAGTCAAGAAGAATCAACCGCTAGCTGACTTATATAAACAAATAGCCGCTGTTGGTATTGATGCTTTTTATAAAGGCGATAATGCACAAAAAATGGTCAGCGCTGTTAAAAATTCAGTGGTTGCGCCAGGCACCTTAGCAATGACTGATTTAGCAAACTACCAAAGTAAGCAACGCGACGCAGTTTGCACCCCATACCATGCATATAAAGTATGCTCTATGGCACCACCTAGCAGCGGTGGTGTAGCCGTTTTGCAAATTTTAGCCTTACTTGAAGATAAAAATATGGGGCAATATCAACCAAATTCTGCGCAAGCGTTGCATTACTTTAGCCAAGCTTCACGTTTAGCCTTTGCTGATCGTAATGTCTATATGGGCGACCCTGATTTTGCTGATATTCCAACAGCAGAGTTGCTTGAAAAACGCTATGTAAAGCAACGTGCAGAACTTATCAGCGAACGCGATCAAAAAGCCGAAGCAGGCCAACCTCGACCTTTACTTAGCTACGCGCAAGATGATGCCTATGAATTGCCATCTACCTCTCATGTATCAATCGTTGATAGTGATGGTAATGCAGTATCCATGACCAGCTCGATAGAAATGGCCTTTGGCTCAACTGTGATGGTTAATGGCTACATATTGAATAACCAATTAACTGACTTTGCATTATCACCACGCAAAAATGGCAAATTATTAGCAAACCGTGTTGAAGCAGGCAAACGCCCACGTAGTTCGATGTCACCTGTGATGGTGTTTAATAAAGATGGCAGCTTACGCTTAGTGGTCGGCTCACCCGGTGGTAGCCGCATTATCAATTATGTCGCGCAAGTAGTGATTGGTGTATTAGATTGGCAATTAACCGCTCAACAAGCAATCGACTTACCAAGAATAACCAACCGTAATAGCTACACTAGCCTTGAGAAAGGCACTGCGATAGAAAGCATTATTGCTGATCTTGAAAAGCGTGGACATACAGTGAAAGTAGTTGATTTAAATTCTGGATTACATGCCGTTGAGTTAACCAACGGTAGTTTAGTTGGCGCCGCGGATCCGCGCCGTGAAGGGGTTGCTTTAAGTGAGCATAATTTTGTGCTTAAAGAGCATGAAATGCCAGTTAATAAGCCTTAATAGACATCGTTATTTAATGTACAATTACGTTTTACGTGTGTTAAACACACATCGAGTATTTTCTTTTAATGGTCTGACAAGGTTGAATGTCGTTGCTTTTTTATATTCAACAGCAATAATGGCAGATCACAACTTAAAGACATCGTTAAGCTTGGACTTATGACTACAAATACAGACCCAAATTATCTTTATATTCATCACTCAGGCCCAGGTCTGATCGAAACACCACTACTTAATAAAGGCAGTGCATTTACTCAAAAAGAGCGGGAAAGTTTCAACCTTGCGGGATTACTGCCTCCTCGCTATGAAACAATTGAAGAGCAAGTTGAGCGTTGTTACCAACAATATTCAAGTTTTCAAGACAATTTAAATAAGCACATTTATCTACGTGCTATTCAAGATAATAATGAAACACTTTACTACCGTTTAGTACGTGATCACCTTGAAGAAATGCTGCCAATTATATACACCCCAACAGTGGGTGATGCCTGTGAAAAATTCTCTGATATTTATCGCAGTGCCCGTGGTTTATTTATCTCATACGAAGATCGCTATCAAATCGACGACATTCTACGTAATGCCACCAAGGGCAAAGTAAAAGTAATCGTTGTTACCGATGGTGAGCGTATTCTTGGTCTTGGAGACCAAGGTATCGGCGGTATGGGTATTCCAATTGGTAAATTATCACTGTACACCGCCTGTGGTGGTATTAGCCCTGCGTATACGCTACCTGTTATGCTAGATGTGGGTACTAACAACGAAAAATTGCTTAACGATCCTATGTACATGGGCGCGCGTCATAAACGTATCGCACAAGATGAATATGATGAATTTTTAGATTTATTCATTAAAGCTGTTAAACGTCGCTGGCCTAATGTATTACTGCAGTTTGAAGACTTTGCTCAACCTAACGCAATGCCTTTATTAAAACGCTACCGTGATGAAATTTGTAGCTTTAACGATGACATCCAAGGCACAGCCGCTGTAACCGTTGGGTCACTACTTGCGGCATGTCGCGTTAAGAATGCACAGTTATCAGAGCAAAAAGTTGTTTTTGTTGGTGCCGGTTCAGCAGGGTGTGGTATTGCTGAGCAAATTATTACGCAAATGGTGTCAGAAGGTATTTCTGACGAACAAGCTCGTAGCCAAGTGTTTATGGTTGACCGTTTTGGTCTGCTAACCCAAGGCATGGAAGGGTTACGCGACTTTCAACAAGCGCTTGCTCAACCAACTGATAAACTAGCTGATTGGAAATACAGCGGTGAGTACGCTTCACTCCTTGATGTGATGCACTGCGCCGCACCTGATATTTTAATTGGTGTATCAGGGCAACCCGGTTTATTCACTGAGCAAGTTATTCGTGCCATGCACGCTGGGTGCGCACAACCGGTGATCTTCCCGTTGAGTAACCCGTCTAAGCAAGTAGAAGCATTACCAGAAGATGTGATCAATTGGACCGAAGGTAACGCAATTGTTGCAACCGGTAGTCCATTCGCACCTGTTATCTACAACGGTGAAACTTTTGTTATCCCGCAGTGTAACAATAGCTATATTTTCCCAGGCATTGGCTTAGGTGTGATTGCCGCTAAAGCGACACGTATTACTGATGCGATGTTGATGGTCTCTAGTGAAATTTTAGCTGAGTCGTCACCGCGTGCCAACACTGGCATAGGCAGCTTATTACCCGCATTGACTGAAATTGAAACCTTGAGTAAACGCATTGCATTTGGTGTTGCTAAAAAAGCCATCGAAGAGGGCGCTGCACTTGAGATAAGTGATGACATGCTATGGGCTGCTATCAATAAAAATTACTGGTTACCTAAATACCGTAATTATAAGCGTTGTAGCATCTAATAAACCACTAATCAAACAACAGGCTTCGGCCTGTTTTTTTTTGCTTGTTCATTTTAAATTAACCGCGTACGGTATCTAATAGTGATACTAAAATTATTAAGGATATTTATGCGTTATTTACCATTGTTAGCCGCGGTACTTAGTTTCAACGTTTTTGCAGCCAGTACTCCCGATGCACCACACATTTATATTCAAGGGCAAGGCCAAATTACCACTGTTGCTGATAATGTGAAGCTTAGCGTTGGCATTGTTGAAATTGATAAAGATCTTATGGCAGCGAAACAAAAAGCTGATATAACGATGGCTAAAGCAATTAAACTTGCAAAACAAGCCAGTGTATTAGACACGGATATTAACGCAGGCCAGATCAGTATTCATCGAGAAAACCAATACAACCGTGAAACCAATAAACAAGAGTTTGTTGGTTTTAGAGTGTCACGCAGTTTATCTTTGACTTTAAAACAAATTGATAAATACCCGCTGTTATTACAAAACTTGGTAAGCGGTGGTATTAACGAAATCAATCAAACTGAATTTGTATCTAGCCGATACAAAGAATTACAGCAACAAGCGCAAAAATTGGCAATTAAAGACGCGAAAAGTGCGGCCGAAGAGTTTGCAACAGATTACGATGTTAAAATTAAAGGCCTTTACAGTGCGTCAATGAGTCCAATGGATACTAATACACAGCCTTATATGCGCGTAAAAATGGCCAGTATGGCAGACACAGAATCGGGCAACTTTGTGCCAGATGCCTACCACGCTGGTGAATTAGTGATCACAGCATCAAGCTATGCTATTTACTTGATCAAATAATCTCTACTTTATGTTTGCTGGTGCTCAAAACGTGCCAGCAATTTATTGCCTTGCTCCTCACTCGTTCTTGCAATCGCTTTTAGCATATTACTCACTTCTTTACGGTCATACTGATTACTAATATGTTCATTAATATCATCCACTATGGCTGTTAAGTAATTAAATAGGCTGTTTGTCGCTTGCTCATTGCTATGGGCAACAAACAATATATTTTTAAACGCCTCTAAAACATTGGTCATTACATAGCCATCAGTTTTTGCGTAATTACGAATAGGGGTAAAATTATCATGCAGCAGTTCGTCAAATGAGGTCTCATGCAAATACAATAACGGTGAACCCTCACTGTGTTTAAATGAGTAATTAATATCACTTATTTTTAGCCGCTCAATCAATAAAATACTCAGCATATCAATCGCTTTAACGGCAGTACCCGGATCATTTATGCCAGGGCTCATCGCCTTAACTGCTATTTCAGAAATTTGCGTTAAACCATATCGGTAGTGGTCGCTTATGTATTCCTCAATATAAAAAATAAAGCATTTAAGTAGGTCTTCAAGTAATTCTGGATCTTGGCTTAAATCACGATTACATTTTAAAAATGGGTAACCTTTGACGGTAAAGAAACCTTGGTTAACTACAATGTACAACTCTATGTTTTGCTTAGCTAAAATGGCACATAACTTATCACTGTGTACGCCTTTAAAATAGCCTTCGGTGTTACTGCCGATAGAATACCATTGTTCAAAGTCAGGGAAATTCTCAACTTTCTGTTGCTGCTGGCGCGTAACGATTTCTGCAATGACATTTTTGGTGTGATTAAATAAATCATTTAATACATTATCGACCTGAATTGCTTTAGAAATTGAATGAATAAAGTAAACAAATAGCCCCAATGATATCAGCCCAAAAATCAACGCAAATAAAACTCCAAGGGCAGGGATAGCTACGGTGTCCTGATCAATATGTTTAATATTGATCAACATAATGATTGAATAAATAATACTACCCAGATAAAACCCCAGCACCATTTGATGTGATTTACGGGTAACAAGGCCGGGCACAACCCTAGGCGATAAACTTGCGCTGTCGCTATTTAACACTATCATTACCATAGAGAAGCTAAACACTGTCAGCGATATAATGCTACCTGCCAGTGTACTTAGAATGGTTCGCGCATTTTCTTCACTATCAACTAATACCACGGATAAAAACTTTTTTATCTCTTGCACTATGTCTGTGTATTCTATTGACATACTAAATACGGCAAACAGTAAAAAGCCTACCGACATCATCGAAGGATAAAAACCAATACTGTTAATCATTTCTCTGTAGTTGTCCGCAATCTTACGGGGTGTAAACATGACAATCCTTTCTTTGAGTGAAGAATTAGTACGTTATCATATAAATCAGCATAACAGCGGGCTATTCGATAATAAATCTTGTGTTATTATGGCAAAAAATAATGGGGAAATTAATGTGATCATCTCTTTCTATGCAGCTATATTAGCTTTTATGTACATTTATTTAAGTATAAATGTAGTGAAAGTGCGAAAATCAAACCAAATATCATTAGGCACTAACGACAATCCGCAATTACTAAGAGCAACACGTGCTCATGGCAATTTTATTGAATATGTTCCTTTTGCACTTATTCTAATATTTTTAGCCGAGTACCAAGGTTTAAGTAGTTATTACTGCCATATTTTAGGCACTTTACTGGTGTTTGGCCGTGTTTGTCACAGTATTGCTATTAATGACAACACATTAAAACTTAGAGTAATTGGTATGTTAGCTACTTTTGCGACATTAGCACTGAGTGCCCTTGCTTTATTACTAGGTCGTTTTTTCTAATATGATGGCTGGCAGGTTAGCACTTGCAATTACTTTGCTGGTATACCCAGTTACTACGTTTGCTAGCAATGATCAGCCAAAAGCCACTCTCAATATTATTTACCCTAAGCCTGAACGAGAGCACGAACTGGATAATTGGTATCCGTTGGCGTTACTCAAACTGGCATTAGAGCATAGTGGCCAAGCTTACACGTTACAATCATCAATAAAAATGGTGCAAAGTCGCTCTTTAAAAGAGTTAGAGCAAGGTGAGTTGGTCAACGTAGTGTGGTCAATGACCAGTATAGAAAGAGAAGCGGTTTTTAAACCGATTCGAATTCCAATTTACAAAGGCTTGTATGGCTGGCGTTTATTACTCACGACAAAAGACAAACTCCCCCTATTTGAACCGCTAAAAACACCGACTCAACTTAAAAAACTTTATTTTGTGCAAGGTCATGATTGGCCCGATACAGAGATTTTAAAGGATAATGACTTTCAAGTATCCACGTCAACAAGTTATGAATCTTTGTTTAATATGCTTATTAAAGGGCGAGGTGATGCATTTCCACGATCAATTTTAGAAGTTGATTGGGAATTATCACAACTAGCAAAAACCCACGAGATCACTGTCGTGCCTAATGTTGTATTTTCATATCCTGCAGCAATTTATTTTTTTGTGAATTCGCAGCGTGATGATTTACATAATGCAATCGAAACTGGGCTTGAAAAAATACACAGCAATGGCCAGTTCAATAAATTATTTGATCACTACTTTGCCCAAACTATCGCAAATGCAAAACTAGCAGATAAAAAAATTATAAAATTAGAAAACAAACACCTTCCAAAATTAACACCAGTGAATAACAGTACCTTGTGGTTCACGCCTGAAAAACAACCAACTCAATAAATAAGTCGTCATGGATCCAAACACTAAAATTTTTATTATTGGCTTACCACGTACGGGTACCACCAGTGTATGTCATGCCTTTTTACAGTTAGGTTTTAGCTGCGCACATACGGCGTATACTCAAAAAACCTTTGTTAATGCACAAGTGCTAGCCGATACGCCAATTTTTAATGACTATCAACAACTTGATAAACTTTACCCAAACGCTAAGTTTATTTATTTAGAGCGCGCGTCTGACAAATGGCTGCCGTCAATTCGCCAACTATTACAACGTATGCAAGTAAACTTAACTAGAGCGGATGGCGGATTTAATCCTCATATTAAGCGCTGTTATTTAAACACCTTTGGGGACTTTTCGAGTAACGATATTGAACGTGACGATGACCTGTTGCGATGCTATGAAGCGCACAAAAATACCGCCCAGCATTACTTTGTCGCTCGGCCTAATGATTTTTTATCCATTGATATCGCCAACCCAAACAGCTTTGCGTCACTGTGTGCATTCTTACAGGTACAAACAACGCTCACTCAGTTTGAAAAAATGAATATGGGCGGCAAGGTCACAGCTTGGAATGCAATTAAGCATCCACTTAAAATAGCATCTACAGCAAAGGGTAAAATTGATAAACAATTATACCCAGAACAATAAAACAACCACACAGTCGAGGATAATACGCATTAACGCTTTTAAAATTGCCTCAACAACAAGATTTTGCTGTTCAATTACGTTAAAATCGCGCCATTAGTTTTTAGGTAAAATATTTATGTTTGAATTAAAATACCATACGCCATTTTCGTGGACCGAAGCTGTACTTGCTGACTTTGATACCTTTTTACAAGACCATGCCGCTGCTGAGAAAAAAGCATCGGGCATGGCTATGTCTATGCTGTCACATTATCCTGATCGCAGAAAACTTGTTAAAGCGATGACCGACTTAGCACTGGAAGAAATGATCCATTTCAAACAAGTACTTAAGCTACTTCTTGATCGCGATGTTAACTTAGGCAACGACCAAAAAGACCCTTATGTAAAACAAATTCGCGCCGTATTTAGAAATGGTCGTGATGAATTTTTAATGGATAGGCTGCTAGTTGGCGCAGTAATAGAGGCGAGGGGACATGAACGTTTCTCACTGGTTGCTCAAGCATTGCCGCTTGGTAAAGAGAAAGATTTTTACGTTGCTATCGCCAAGTCGGAAGAAAAGCATAAAAACCTATTTGTTGAATTAGCCTATGAATATTTTGATAAAAGTGACGTTGATAATCGCTTAGAAGAAATACTTATTGCCGAAGCGAAAATTTGTCAAAGTATTCCATTCACCGCAGCACTTCACTAAATATATCAATTCGTTAAGCTGTGAGTTATTGCAATACAGGGTTGCCAAATGCTAATAACTCACCGTTTATGACAATAAAAAAACACCGTTAAAACAACAATCATTAATTTTAAAAATAATAGTCAATTATGAAATTGATTAAATAAACATCAAATGTAATATTCATCTCCTATACTTATACTCATACGTAATGATGAGGCGTTGAGCATGAAATGGATGATGACACTCACAACTTTATCTTTAGTGGGCATAGGTATTACTGGTAACTCAATTTACAGTGAAGTTCAGCTGTTTAATAAAACAACAGCATCGGTTGAGGTAACACCCAATATGTATCGATCGCTAATTTGGCACATGGATGTATACAACGACAGTGAATTTATCAGCGTTGCCGAATCTTATTTTGACGATGGTAAAATAGATGCCCGCGAATACAGCAAGTTACTGCATTTAGCTAAAGAAACCTCAGGGCCTGTAATTTATCAAATGCAATCTGAGGAGCAACTTTGGCACGCACGCATTACCTTTAAAAAGTACTTAGAGAATCGTGAAGAGTTTCAATTGGTAGCTATCAAGTGAGACAACCAAGCCGTTATAATATCTCCAGAAAAAGATAAAATACTATCAAGCTAATTATTCTTGAAAGAAGTAGCAGTTATCCTAAATTTACAGGGTAAAAGTAACGCTTTGGCGTTTAGCTTTAGTGCGCTTTCAATTAGCAAATAAAAAAGTACAGTAATGGGCGCTATAAAAAACTTGTGTATCGACTAATTAAAAATAGCGTACAAGCTTTCATGATTTAAATAGGGTTTCAGATTTACGTTTAATGTAATGCTAATCGCTTTTAAACAGTGTATTTAAATCAAAGTTGGACGTGTACGGTGTGAGGTTAAAGTGAGTTGTGGATGTTTGATTAATCTAAATTTGCATATTAGTTGGGAAATAGTGTTTATTTATCACGGCAATTAGCTTGTTAATTGTTATTTATATTCTATTTAACATAATATAAATTATGGGTTGTTAGTGATGGATGAGAATAATAAATTTATTAGATAATAAACGCTAACCCAAGGCTTTCAACAAGTTGAAAGGCTTGGGTTTTAGCGTTTAATTTGATGTGTATAAATCGTGGTACGATTCATCAGGTACTTGATTATTAAAATATTGTTGCGTTGGTTTATATCTAAAAACAGCAGCTAAAGTATCTCCTCTATATGCCTCGATACCTAAAAGTGTTTTTTTTAAACGATATCCGAGCATCAATAATTCATCGCGAGTAAAAGTATCAATTACTTGTTTGGCGTTATTTTCAACAACAATTAGTAAGTCAGCTATACGACCTTTATAGATTTCTTCGTAAGTTATCATTGAATTATTGTTCTGAATTAGATCCCTTAAATTCTGGTATGGGTCTGTACTTGGTTTCGGTTTCGGTTTTGGTTCTTGAGCTTTACCTTTTTCATCAATAGAAACTGATTGCTGATTTTCTACTTTTGCAACGGGCCCGTTGCTAGGTTCTTTAGCTTTGGTATTTACGATTTGAGTATCACCGTTAAAAAAACCTGTTAAAAAGTAAATTGAAAAAGCAATTACAGCAACAAAAACGGGTAAAAAAAAAGTAAATTGCTTTGATTTAAAAATATTTACTCGGTCATCTGAATAGACATCTGTATTGCCAGTTGTTTGTTGGTGGCTAAGGTATGAACCGAAATATTTGCTATCGTAGTTTTCAGTGCCTGATTTTACCTTTTTAAAAACAACATCACCCTTAATCCCATTGATAGAGCCTTGATACATTTCCCATCTGTATTTTTTATCCATGCCAACCATAGATAATTTTAAAAATGTAATTTTGCGTTCTATTCTGCGTTTCCATGTAGTATGGCAATCTGCAAGAGCTTGACCCATGCAGATTATGTCCATACCTCTATGTCGATGCTCAGCAATGAATTGTGTCATTTGATCACTAAGCTTTTGCCTTCCACTGGGGAAAAAGTTTTGAAGCTCATCAATAACAAGTAAGCAATCATTTTCAACCAAGTCATATACGGTATGAACCTGCTCTTCTGTTATTTCAGTATAAAGTGCTTTAAGTTCATCAACTGTTTTACCTGTTAATTCACTTACTTTTTCAAAGTTAAAACCATTAAGGCGAGCATACACTTTACGCCCTTTGATTAAGCTTGGAATTATATGTTTTACAAGTGCTTCATAACTTTTACCAGAACCTGGTAACCCTTCGTGGAAAATTATCATATTGTTACCATTGGAATAATGTTAATACTTTACGAGTTAAACGGAACGTATAACCCAAGCCAATTAATGCCAGCGCATCACTAAAGCCAGTTGCTCCCAATAGATAACCAACATCTGATGGTATGCCAGCAGTAAAAGCACTTATGCCACCTTGTATAAATTGTGGTGGGTCTATCATTGCAAAGACAAACCTAAAACCTTCGAGTAAACGTTCAAATGTTTGAAGCACTAACCACATCAACCCATTTAATATGAATATTATTATTTCATAGCACCAGTCTATGAAGGCTTGCCATTGTTGGGCTAGCCAGTCTATAAAATCATTCAATTGCAATCCTCCAAGCAAAGAACCCAGCAGCAAGCATTAAAATAGCTCGTATGTATGGGAGTATATTTTGAACAGCACTAGAGCAAAATTGGTCAATTCTTACGTTAAAACTAGCATCAAATACCGTGACTGTTTCTTCCCAAACAGGACAAGAGCCACCAAAGGAAGTAACGAAAAAATTATCTATTGCTGAAAATAAAGGCAAGCCGCGCATGGCATCTATATGTTCCTCCATAACAGTTCCGAAGTTATTATTTTCCCAATCAAACTCGGCTATTTCTGTGTAAGCATCAGGTTTAGTTTCATAATCAATTAGTGGTTTATCACCATCATATTCGCTGAGTTTTTTTAGTGACTCAGTGTGCTTTTCAAGTTCGGTTGTTTGCTTTTTCATTTCTGTTAATTGAGTGTCTAAAGCTGAAATTATTCCATCTTCATCAACCCCGTTTATTTCAGACATTGTGCCATCTTCGCAAGATATTTGAGCATCACCATTAGGTAATTGAACCGTTGTACATGAATCACCATTTTCAAGCTTTGCTGTTCCACTTTCACATGCGATAGATGCGCCGTCTGGGGTATTAATTACAGAGCAGCCAACCCCATCTTCACCATCAATACCATCCTTACCGTTAATGCCATCTTTACCATCAACACCAGCTAGGCCATCAATGCCATCTTTACCGTCAGCGCCTTTTTCACCAGCTGCACCATCAGCGCCGTCTTGGCCATCGACACCGTTTGTACCATCAACACCATCTTTACCGTCAGCGCCTTTTTCACCAGTTGCACCATCAGCGCCGTCTTGACCATCAATGCCATTTGTACCATCAATGCCATTTGTACCATCAATACCATTTGTACCATCAACACCATCTTTACCATCAGCGCCTTTTTCACCAGTTGCACCTTTAGCACCGGCAACACCCTGAATACCTTGCTCGCCCTTATCTCCTTTTTCCCCTTTTTCACCCTGTAGGGTAGCTGACTGAATGGCTTCATTAATTTGCTGGCTTGTTAAATAAGATGCTTCAATATCAGCAATTCGCGCATTGTCACGTGCTGATTGTTCGGCCAAACCTGTTACCTGATTCCAGTTTATGGAGATAGAAGATTCAGGGCAGCCAACTTGGAAAATCCCATCAGCTCTTATAGCGGTGCAAAATTTATCTTCGGCAAATGGTTCTTCAATAACATGCTGTCCTGAAGGGTCACATTCATAACCAGTAAAAGTTCCAGAGCCTACAGTCCAAGTGGAAGTGGTTTCATCTGAGTAAACCTCAAGCCAAGGACCGCCAGTAACTTCACATGTGTAGCTATTGCGAGATAAGCAAGTGGGATGACCGCCATTTGGATAATCTTCTTTATTAACGGTGATATTGTAAACAGCAGCTTGCTTACCAACACCGCCTTTGCATGTTTCATCAGGGTCAACTGGTGCTCGCCTCATATAACACTTTTTAGGTTGAGAAGCCTGCTCCTCCCAAACTTGTGTGGTTGGGTTATAGCCTAATGAAAGTAAGAATTTATGATTTGGAAAGTCATCGGGTGGGCATGAATATTCAGGAATAGTACCTACGGAAGTAGCACCAGAACCTGAAAAGCTTCGGGAGCTATCTTTATATATACACTCTTCTTTCCAGTCTAAAATACCGTGTGGTTGATGTAGAATCCAAGGCTTTGCTGAATCCCATGTAAAAACGGGAGCTTGGCATACGCCAACTTTTGATGCAAAAGATTCTTGAGCTTCTTGAAGCCATGTTGGCTGACATGCTTGATAAACATTGTCGGCAGTTTTTGGGGTTATATCACCAGAACCACAAACATATTGATTTTTTGTTTCTTCATTAGGTGATGCCGGTGATTCTGTTACATAAACATCAGATAAATCGCTTGGTTCATCGGCGGCCATTACCACTGATGCAAAAACAGTGAACAGCATCAAGCAAAACCAAAGTTTAAGCAATGCAAATACAGATTTTATTGGATGGCGTAGAAAGTATTTAATGCCACGACATAGCCAAGTTATTAATTTACGCACCTTCGAAACCACGGATAACCGCAACGGCGCAAGCAATTCCAAGTACGGCATAATAAATTCCCCAAATCATAATAATTCTCCATTAAAAAAGCCCCGAACCGAAGATGAAACGGGGCTTTAGCATGTAACGTTGTTTAAGGTTTTTAGCCTCGGAACCAGCCAATAACTTTATTGTAACCCCACATTGCAACGCCCGGTAAAATCTTAATTCCAGCTAGCGCAGTGATAGCTGCAACAATAATCGCGGCGTCAACCGCCGATGTAACACCTGTAAAATCCATAGTATTTTCCTTTTAGCTTAAAAAGTTTAATTATCGTGAACTGGTTTAAACCAGTTGATTACAGTGCCGTATGCCCAAGCGGTCATATAGCAGATTATGACTAACGAAAAACCACTGACAAAAAGCGCCTGTGCTACTTCGATAGAAATTTCACTGGGGTCAAAAAGTGATGAACCCAGTAGAAACTGTTGATACTCGGTAGGCTCTAACATGACAAAGCCTGTGCAATCTTGAATTGATTGTGCAGTTGGTTTAAGTTCGCCGTATTCGAGCTGTACACAAGTAGCCATGATTAACTTGCCTTTTTATCTGCAAAATCTGCATAAGGTGTTAATGCCATACCAAAACGGTCTAATTCTAATTGGCCGTATTGGTTAACTTTGAACGATGAACCTGCTAACTCGTATTTACCAACTTGGTATGCGTTGTTGTGATCATCATGTGTGATCTTAAATTCAACAGGGAAAATGCCGCCCATGTGTGCATACGCTTTTTGTTCGTAAACAGTACGAGCAGGTTTATCACCCTTTGCTGCAAACGTTCTTGGCGTTGGTACGTTAGCGCCGTTAGTACCTAAAATTTCAATTATCATAGTCATAGTTGATAAGTCCTCGTTATATGTATCAATTGCGGTTTGTTGGCCGTCAATGAATTGGTTGGTTGTGGTCATGAAACTAGTCTTAGTAGTTCGCGGTTTTCAGGTAGTTCTAATTGGTCGGATAGACGTTGAGGTTCTACCCAGTTGCTCGGGTGTTGCTTTTCAAAATCAACATTTACAAAACGGATGAGCGGAACGACATTAGATGCAGTTGCTTGTAAATTTTGTAAGTAAGCTTTTGGTACAACTTGGGTAAGCTCTTCAATAGTTCGATAAAAAGTAGCTTTCGGAGTTGTTGATTTAACTTCATCCCACCCTTCATGTTTCATCATTCTGAAAGTGCGAAATAGGCGATCGGCTTTTGAATAGCTAAAACCATTTTTAGTTTCGGTTTTAAATTGCTCTCTTAAGTTTTCTTGTATTTCAGTATCAGAGTAAGTACGCATAGTTGCACCTTCGAACGTTTTAAAAATGTCTTGCCAAGATTGTTTCCATAATTGCTGAATTAAACACCCATCAAATGATTCGCTGTATGTTTCAAATGCCCATAAGTTAGTCGGTATACCAAGACGTTTTAACATACGTGGCATAATGCTAGCTTCAAGGCGCAATGCGTTTTTTGCGAATTCTTGTACTTCTGGTGATGTCATAGCTTTAAGCTGATTTTTAAAAGCTTGGCTTTTGGTTTTGTCGTATTTTGCTTGTGCTTTATTAATTTGGTCTTGCAACTCAAATTGCTTTAAATAGGCTTTTAGTCGTTTATGACGTGAGCCTTTGCCAAAGTATGCAGTTGTGTCAAATGCAGATTTAGCGCCCCTTGTTTGACCGTTTGATATGTTGCGTAATGCGTGAATTACGTTTCGACTATCTGACTCGGTTTTTAAGTGAGCGCTAAACGTGCAATCTATTTGTGCAAGTTCGGCATTATTAAATTCTAGTATTTCGGCCATGTCTGGCATTGCGTAACAAAACGCGGTGATTAGTGAGTCAATACACAACATCACATCACACGAACCGTAAACGTTATGCCCTTGTAATAATTTTGCAGGACTGGCTTTTAATTCGATGAACGGGTAGTAATTTTCACCCCCTGCCCTAATTTTAAAAGCCAGTGTTGACCACGAGCTAGGCAGTGATTCGAATGGGTGCAAAAGTGCAGACACTTCGGCAACACAGATATTTTCAGAATCAAGACGATAATCGTTCGTTGTAAAATCAACATCACCGGCGGCTAATCGACAACCTCTTTTTTGACACTCACGCAAATCGATTAGGCCATTAGTCCCATCTGGAGACATAGCAACAATCGATTCAACGAATGGTATCTTTATGGTTAAGAGGTCAATCATTACATGTAAACACGAAATAAATAATTTAGGTGATTATAGGCAGCAGATTTAATACATGTAAACATATTTCATAATTATTTTTTAAATGTTGTATAGTTGCATGATTATTTACTAAGATTTTTTGCAGATGAAAAAGCGTAAAGACACCACCATTGCTATAAATGGAGAGCGTAAAGACGTATTGCAGGACGCAGCAGTAGAAATAACAATTGCAACGAGAGAGACAATAAAGACATCAACAATTGTGCAGTATTTAATCGATAATTATTTAGATGAAGCGGTAAAAGATCTAAAAAATAAACGAAAGGATTCAGCGTAAAAGTCTCAAAATGGGACTAGAGTCCACTATTAATGGGACTAGAGTCCACTATTAAAGTATGTGGACTCAAACAC
Source organism: Pseudoalteromonas sp. (assembly GCF_036960685.1). Lineage (GTDB taxonomy): Bacteria > Pseudomonadota > Gammaproteobacteria > Enterobacterales > Alteromonadaceae > Pseudoalteromonas. Next base: position 64,951 of record NZ_JBALXK010000018.1, read on the forward strand.
CTGTGCCTATTTCAGGTCACCTGGGTTTATTTCAAATATGGGTTTGGTTTATCAGAGGGGCGATTTAATTTAGTGATATTGCTTTAGACAGTGCAGCCAAAACAATATCGATATGATTTAGATGGGTTAGGTTTCCGCTTCGCTATCGGCTGTCGCCATGTTTATCTCTATCATGGGCTTTAAAAATAGCCTGCTCGATAAAATCCTCGGTCAAGTTGTACTGGCGCAAAAGCAAAAGCAAACGCTCTTCTCTTTCAGTAATTCGAACTGGTTTCTTAGGTTCTGCGCGTGGCCGTCCCGAACCTTCACGTTTTCCGCCGTGTGAATAACCGCCATACGTATCATTTAAAAGCTCATTAAACTTACTGATAGCATCAAATAAATCAGAACAGTGAATGTTATATTCCAAATCCACTGAGTCTTTAGGTATCCAGTTAAACTTCATAACGCCCTCGGTATATCCAGCTTTATCACCTGTTTCAGGGCATGAAAGTGAGTGAAAAGAACCTACTTGCGTAACAAAGATTTCAAAGGTTTTCATAGTGGTCAAACTTGATTTGTGTAACATGAATCAAAATATACTCCATTTTGATATTTGTTACAAGTATCAAGGATAGTAATACAACCCATAATTGCCATTATGTGACGGGCTAGAACCGCTACGCTTAAAAGGGCTTTTGTTCTAGTTCGTGTGGGCTGGCGCTATTTTCCACACGAAAAACCACAAACGCCCCGCCAGTTAGATATTTTGGCGGGGCGTTTTCTAAACATAACGCCGTGTACAAATTATAGGATGTTACCTGTATTACGCTGCAAGGCGTACTTCTTTTCATTATTAACCCCACTAAGTCCAATACTAGACGGTATCGGACTTAGTGGGGATTTTATTGGAATAATCGTATTTAATTCAAGTATCTTTCTTGAGCTTCATTATCGCTTAGCATAGTATTAAAAATACAATTTAAGCTGTATCACAAGAAGTAAACAATATGGAATTTGTGCGCCCGTTAGAACCAATCCTAATAATTGATGATGTTCAAGATATACGTGACTACTTAAATCAAATCTTAACTGAGTTAGGTTTTGAGGATATTCTCGAAAGCAACGATTTTGAATCAGCTAAAAGCTTGATTGATGAAAAATCCCCTAATGTTATTTTTCTCGATATTGAATTACCCGACACCGATGGTACTGAGATCCTTGGATACCTTAATGACAATTACCCTCACACCCATGTTGTTATGTGTTCAGGCCACAATAGCCTTGAGAATGTACAAAATACGTGGGAACTTGGCGCTAAAGGTTTTATTGCAAAACCATTTAATGCAAAAAAAGTCGATACGGTAATGAAGCGCTTAGAACTAATTTAAGCCTATTCAAAAACCATAAGGTTACTATGCAACAAATTGTACAAGCAATCATTGATGATTTATCTGGGGTTATTTATGGTAAACAGCAGCAAATCAAACTTGCGTTAACTTGCTTGTTTAGCCAAGGGCATTTATTAATTGAAGATTTGCCAGGTATGGGAAAAACCACTTTATCGCACGCACTCGCAGCGGTTTTGGGTTTAACGTATCAACGGGTGCAATTTACCAGTGATTTATTACCCTCAGACATTCTCGGTTCAAGTATTTTTAACGCCAATAAACATGAGTTTACCTTTCATAAAGGGCCTGTTTTCAGTCAAGTAGTCTTAGCTGATGAAATAAATCGCGCAGGTCCTAAAACACAAAGTGCTTTATTAGAGGCAATGGAAGAAAACCAAGTAACAATGGATGGCGATAAACATGCCCTGCCCAGTCCATTTTTTGTTATAGCTACTCAAAATCCTTTATATCAATCAGGAACTTACCCTTTACCTGAGTCTCAATTAGACCGTTTTTTTATGCGCATTAGCTTAGGTTTTCCACCACAAGAAGCTGAACGAAGATTGATTTTAGGCCAAAATAATCGAGATTATGACCGTTTACCAGTACGCATTAACGCAGAGCAATTAATTCAGATACAAAATAAAATTAGCACTGTTACTTTGAGTACACCGGTTGTTGATTATATTTTGGCGCTTGTTTGGGCAACACGTAATAATAGTCAATTTGCTAATGCGCTCTCTCCAAGAGCCAGTATTGCTTTAGGAAAAGCCGCACAAGCCTGGGCGTTTATTGATGGCCGTGATTTTGTTACTCCAGATGATATACAAGCCATTTTCGCAAGCGTAACAGAGCACCGATTAGGTTTAAACCATGACACCAGCGCACAACAGCTCAATCAATTATTAAATGACGTTAATGTACCTTTGTAATGCATGAGAATAAGAAAGTATCACGCCCTGCTCTATTTTCTAAATTAAAGGCTAAGCTTTTTAGTTTGTTACTTAAAAATAAGCACAATACTGAACAGCTTACATTAACGCATAACAACATTTATATTTTACCTTCTAAGCTTGGCAGCAGTTTTCTACTGATCACTGCTCTGAATTTTATATTGGCAGTTAACTATCAAAATAATTTGATCTTAGTGATGGCGTACTTAATGCTCGTGGTGATGATTTTTTCATTATTACTTGGCTATAACAATGTTAAAGGTTTAACGGTATCTTACAAAAAGCATATTGCCAGCTACGCCCCAAGTTGTGCGCAACTTCAATTGCAGCTCTCAAACGATAAAACATGCCATTCTCTACAGTTTAGTTATGAAAATAAAATGCTAACAACGATTGATGAAGTAACCGCCCCCTCACAATTAGTGAGTTTAGACTTACCGCTAAAAAAACGAGGTGAGTATCCATTAAAACGTTTAAAAATTATTAGCCGTTACCCATTCGGTCTGGTCTCAACGTGGAGCTATATGCAATTAACACATAGTGTATTTGTTTACCCGCAACAGCTCAAACCAGTGCAACAAGCAAATCAGCATTTTAATCAAAGCATTGATGATGGTGATCACAAGAACACACATGGGAGCGACGAGTTTGATGGGCTTATACCTCATCAAATAGGTATGAATATGAAACGGGTGTCATGGAAACACTACGCTAAAACCCAGCAGTTGATGGTTAAAGAATTTGTAAATTACTCAGCACAAAGTGTTTTTTTTGATTTTAATCAGTTACAAGGCAACACTGAATCTCGCCTACAACAATTGAGCTATTTGATAAGCAATGCGTGTCAGCAAGGCACTCCGTACGGTTTGCAATTAGAAGCCCGCTTATTTGAGGTGGACGAAGGAAAACAACACTGTCAAAAATGTTTAGAAGCACTTAGTCGCTTTTCCAATATGGCCAAGGGTTAATATGCCTGTCATTAATAATTTAAGCGCAATTAATCTATGTTTATCAATTATTTATATAATCGTTTTGAGTTTTATTTTCACTGAGCTGCCGCCTGCTTTTAATACCCTACTTGTGAGTTTGTGTATTTGGAATCTAGTCATTACTTTACTCAAACGAAATAAACCCAATGCAATACTAGCTAACACCTTGGCGGGGTTAAGTTTGCTGGTTTTATTTTTCGATGTTGGCTTTGGTGACACCGTTACTTTGTTTGTAGCTATGCTAATTTTGTCGAGTTTATTTAAATTACTCCAAGCGACTACAAAAAAACATTATCAAACCATCACTTTACTTAGCTTTTTTAGCCTTTCTACGGTGTATCTCTTTTCTCAAAGTTTGTTTGCGACACTGATCATTAGCATACTTTATATTCTAAATTTTGCTGTATTGGCTTTGATTGAGTCTAACCATAATTTAAAAATTGCCGTAAAAAGTAGTTTAAAACTGCTGTTGCTGGCATTGCCTATCGCTATATTCTTATTGCTATTATTACCAAAAATGCCGGCATTTTGGCAGCTGCCTGGGCCAAAACTAGCAAAAACTGGTTTGTCCGAAAGTGTCGACCCATTTGATATTGCTAAATTGTCTAATTCAGATGAATTGGTGTTTAGAGCAAAGTTTGATCAGCAAAGGCCCGCAGCGCCCTATTACTGGCGTGCCATCGTACATGATGAATTTGATGGCAAGACCTGGTTAATATCGGACATTTTGAAAGCCAAACAAGCAATCAGCCAAAACAGTGCTCAGCGTGCTGATGAGCCTTTGTTTAGTTATCAGATATTTGCAGAGCCTGCAGCTAAACCGTGGCTTTACGGCTTGCAGCTTGCGAGCTCAACACATAAAGACGTAAAAACGACCAGTGATGGTTTATTACTTCGAAAGCGTTTTTTAGCTAACAGTATTAGTTATACAGCACAAAGTTATCCGTTGGATACTACCCAGTTATCTCGCTCAGTGCAGTATCAAAACGTACAGCTAAATTTAGCAAAAGACACAAATATGCGCTCGCAATCTTTTGCCCAGCGTTTATATGAGCAACACAATAATAATGACGACGCTTTCTATACTGCTTTATACGATTACTTCGCCAGTAATGGCTTTAGTTATACATTAACGCCGGATCCTATTACGGGTACCGATACCTTAGATCAATTTTTATTTAACAATAAGCGTGGTTTTTGTGGCCACTACGCCAGTACCGCTGCATTTATGTTTAGAAGTGTTGGCATCCCTGCGCGTGTGGTTTCTGGTTATTTAGGCGGAGAATACAACCAACAAAATAGCTACCTCAGTGTTTATCAATATGATGCCCATGCGTGGGTGGAAGTATATATAAAAAACAAAGGCTGGCAGATTTTTGATGCAACGGCAGTGGTTTCACCTGAACGATTAAATGGTTCGTTATCACAGCATACACAACTGAATAATGAATTTACCAGCAACTTAAGTTTTGGACTACTGCGGTTAAGTAATATAGCTGGTTTTAATTGGCTTAGACTCAAACTTGAAACCCTTGATTACCAATGGACAAGTTGGGTGTTAGGGTTTGATCAGCAAAAACAGGCCTCCTTGTTAAATAAGCTGTTTGGCAACAAGCAACTGTGGCAGATTTCACTGATTGTGATTGCAACAGTGTGTATGGCATTTATTTGTTATTTTGTGTACTTATCGTGGCCAAAAAAATCCCCGGAGCCCAAACATGCTCTGACCAAAGACTATCTTAAACTAGTGAGTTGGTGTGAAAAACAAGGCATTGTTGCTAAGCCAAACCAAACACCATTACAGTTTTTAGACTATGCCGCCGAGCAACAGCCAGAGAAACGAATATATATCGAACAATTTGCACAGTTATACTCCGATGTGCGTTATCGCCAGTTAGTATTTAGTAGTTATCGTAAAAAACACAGTAAAGATCTGATAAAATTGATTAAAACTAAGATGAAGAGAAAGTTATGAATGCAGTTGTGATCGGTGTTTTATTAATGCTGGGGCTCACTTTAGCGCGGGTTAATGTAATAGTCGCAATGACATTGAGTGCTTTAGTTGCGGGTTTAACTGCAGGTTTAAGTTTAACTGATACACTCAATGCGTTTAATGCAGGTCTTTCTGGTGGTGCTGAAATTGCGTTAAGTTATGCGATGTTAGGTGCTTTTGCTGTCGCAATCTCAAAGTCTGGACTGACCCGTATACTCGCAGCAAAATTACTGGCAACTGTTAATAACAATAGTGGCAATAGTGAAACTAGCCTAAGTTATTTTATCCTTTTTATTATTTTAGTCTGTGCTATTTCATCACAAAACCTTGTGCCTGTTCATATCGCTTTTATACCAATTTTAATTCCCCCGCTGCTGATCGTATTTAATAAGTTAAGGCTAGACCGCCGTGCAATCGCCTGTATTTTGACGTTCGGTTTAGCAACATCTTATATGGTTTTACCCTATGGCTTTGGTGGTATTTATTTATACTCAATTTTACATAAAAACCTGGTCGATAATGGTTTAGAAATTATTAATACTCAAGTACCACTGGCAATGATCATCCCTGCTTGTGGGATGTTAGCCGGTTTACTTGTCGCGGTATTTATTAGTTATAGAAAACGCCGTGTCTATCAACAAGACGAAAAAGAAGAGCTGGCGAGCAGTATTGTGATTGAACAGCCTAAAAAAGTATTACTAGTGGGCATAACCGCGGTATTGGCCTCATTAGTTGCACAAAATGTCAGTGGCTCAATGATTTTAGGTGGCTTAGTTGGAGTGATGATTTTTAGTTTATTTGGTGTGGTTAAGTGGGAGCAAAATAGCGACGTGTTTAGTAAGGGCGTGGCAATGATGGCGATGATTGGCTTTATTATGATCTCAGCCCAAGGTTTTGCATCCGTTATTAAAGCAACCGGCGATGTAACTAGCTTAGTACAAAGTGCAGCGTTAGTTATCGATGGCAATAAACCTCTGGCTGCAGCGCTGATACTATTAGTTGGTTTAATGATCACAATGGGCATAGGTAGTTCGTTTTCTACGGTGCCAATAATTGCCACTTTATTTGTGCCTTTGTGTTTAGAGCTTAATTTCTCAATGATGGCTACCGCGGCATTAGTTGGTACAGCGGGCGCTTTAGGTGATGCAGGCTCCCCTGCTTCTGATTCAACGCTTGGGCCAACATCTGGCTTAAACGTAGACGGCCAACATGACCATATTTGGGATTCAGTGGTACCCACTTTTATTCATTTTAATATCCCGCTACTTATATTTGGCTGGATAGCCGCTATGGTACTTTAATCCTGCAAGTTAAAACCAAGTAGAAGCCCCTCTTTCTACTTTGTTATCTATTTACAATTTATACGTTGATGCTAAGTTAATATTTAACCAAATATAGTATGATGTGTTCTTTTAACTATAAAAAGAAAGCACAAAAAATGTGCTCACTTTTTTAACAACAGTTTTTAAAAACCATAAATCATTTTATCGCATACAACTGGAGTTGGTCGGTGGTTATCATCAACCGCTACAAAGGTGAAACTTCCTGTAATCGCAGAGTGTTTATCATCTGCATGCATTCTCTCTAAAAAGATCTCTACATCCACTCTTAAGCTTGTATTACCTACATGCACGACTTTTGAAATCAATTCCGCAAAAGTACCTGCCGGAATAGCTTCTTTAAAGTCTACTCTGTCTGATGAAATAGTTACCAAAGGTTTACGGCAAAAACGAGTTGCAGCAATAAACGCAACTTCGTCCATCCATGCCAGTGCATCACCACCAAATAGCGTGTTGTGATGATTCGTGCGCCCAGGAAAAACGGTTTTAGTTACCGACGTGGTTGAATCTTTAATGCGTTGAGCAATTATTTCTTCACGGTTTACTTGTGTTGTCATGTTCTCTACTTTTGGTTCGCTAATGTGTCTAACATCATAAGTGCAGGGTCAAGGCGTTCGCCTTTCCAGTTAAAACGCCAATCTAAATGTGGGCCAGTTACACGGCCTGTTGCACCGATCTCAGCTATTTTATCGCCACGTTGAATGGTATCCCCTACTTTTACATCGAGTTTACTCAAATGTATATAGGTAGAAGTAACACTATGCCCGTGGTCTAAAATTAATGTACCACCAGAGTAATAAAGGTCATTATCGGCAAATACCACAGTGCCACTTACGGGAGCATACACAGGGCTACCGGTTTTATTGGCAATATCTAAACCGAAATGAGGACGACGTGGTTCACCGTTAAAATAACGCTGACTACCATAAACTCCAGATATACGACCTTCTGCTGGTTTGTATACAGGATCTAAAAAATACTTCAGCTCTGAGTCTACTTTACGGGCATTTTTAACTGCAACCGCTTCGCGGCTAATGCGCTCGCTGACTTCTTTTGGAGGCGATACATATTTACTCGCAACACCGGTTATTTTATCAATTTTATAATCACGTTTGGTGATCACAATTGCTTGTTGGTGTTGTGCACCTGTAGCATCAACCCAAGCTAACTGGTGTTCAAGTTCAGCATCACGACCAAAACCAAATACAAACTCACCTTGCTCAGTGGTTTTTAATGCTTGGCCATTGAAGCTAATTGATTTAACGCCTTCAATTTTGCCAGTCACTAAACCACCTTGGGTTAAGTGACCTTGTAATTGCACGGCATCAGCAAAAAAACTGGCCGTGGCAAAAAACGACAGTGCTAATAATTTACGCATAACAAATTGATCCTTTTGCGACCCCTTCATACGCTGTAATTTTTACATCATTTTCAGGATGCTGGGCTTTAACTTGCTCGGCTAAATAACCTGCAATACATTCAACCGTTGTATCAATCGGCAAAATATCACAGCGAGCTTCACTAATTGTCATTTCAAAGTAACCTTGCGCCGCTGTATATGCAAAACAAAGGTCATTTTCCGCCGCGCTGATATGCTGTAACTGCGCAGCTGAAATTTGGTCTTCAGCGGTCGCTAAATAAATATCTTGCCACTTGTCAGCCCATTGCTTTTGTAAGCGCGGCATCGCCATGCCATCAAGTGCAATACCAATTTGCGAACGGTGACCATGAATAATACGCTGGCAATTACCATCATGCTTTTTAAGGCCGTGGCTGTAGTGATAGTAAAAACTCTTACTATGCTCTGGCTTTAATTCAATTTCAATTTTATCTATATTACTTGGTAATTGCGGCATTATAGTCGCAATTAAAAAATCTATAACTGATTGCTCATTAACTTCGTCGGCATCAATTAGGCAATATGCTTGGTTTGGTGCGCTCATCGCCAAATGGTGATCATCACCAAACGTACAATCAAGCGTTGTGTAATCACCATGGTTTTCAATAAGGCCGTTAATTTGATTACCTATAGCGAGTTTGTGATCTATGCATTGGTCAATAATGCCTTTAATTTGCTTTTTAACTAAGCCAAAATCGAGCACCATAGACTCTTCATTCAACTTGCCATGCAAGGTTAAATCAACAATCCAGCTTTCACCTACTGCGCCTCGTTTGTTACAAAGATAAGAAAAATCAATTACGGTAAGTGCGTTAACAAAAAGGATCATAAACTTCCTTTATACTGGTTAAAAAATCACGGTAATTATAATGATTTTTGCTCCTAATTGCGCGATTAAATCGTGTAATTAGCATGTTCTTCACCTAAGCGGTGCAATTTCATGCAAAAAAATTATTTTTTTAACTGCTCCGAGTTGTTTAGCGTACAAGTGTACGCTAAAGTACGAGGCAATTTCTAAGCGATGATAAGTGTTATGGAACCTAAAAATAGCTATACAAAAGAAGATTTGATCCTATGTGGTCAAGGTGAAATGTTTGGTGAAGGCAATTGTCGTCTACCAAGTGACAACATGTTAATGATGGATCGTATCATCTCAATCACTGATGACGGTGGCGAGCATGGTAAAGGTGAAATTGTTGCCGAATTAGATATTAATCCTGATCTGTGGTTTTTTGACTGCCACTTTAAAGGTGACCCTGTAATGCCTGGTTGTCTTGGCTTAGACGCAATGTGGCAATTAGTTGGTTTTTTCCTTGGTTGGTCTGGTGGTCCAGGTCTTGGCCGTGCACTCGGTGTGGGTGAAGTTAAATTTACCGGTCAAATTCTGCCTACAGCTAAAAAAGTGACTTACCGCTTAACAATGAAGCGCGTGATCAAGCGTAAATTATTCATGGGTATGGCTGATGGTACTGTTGAAGTTGACGGTCGTGTTATTTATGAAGCAAAAGATTTAAAAGTTGGTTTATTCCAAGATACCAGTGCGTTTTAATTAACTAACTAATTAAATAATTAAAACTGCAACAAAAACGCCGCTTCATACAGCGGCGTTTTTGCTTAAATTCGAAACATGAAAATTAGGTTTTATACATATTGCGATTTTCTATCGCTTCGCGCCAACCACCTAACCACTCTGATTTTGGGTCTACTTGTTGATAAGGGCAAAGGTCTTTTGAACGACCCGCTAAGCCTGCTTTAAAACCTTGAGAATGAGCTCTTTCTAACCGATCTCTTTTCTGTCTCTTCATAGGTAAATCCTCACCTTTTATATTTATATATTTGTAGCGCTCAAGGCAGCTACATTTAATGAATAGTTAATAAAAGTGTAAAACTCAAATCACAAAAGCAATTAAATAAATTGACTTTAACTAAGCTGCTGATGCAAAAATGAATTAACATATAAAAAAGTAAAGTGGTCGTACCAACTAACGTGCGACCTATTTCTGTACAAAAAAATTACGACTATTTAATCATTAACACGCAGTTTCCTGTTTTAATTGTGACTACCGTTTTTAGGTGAAGTTCCTATAAAAAGTGTAATTATGACAACTTTATTTCAACTTATTAATTGTAAAGAAGTTTAATTTTTGAACTTATTTATAGCCTGATTACGGCGACTCAATCGCACAGTATTTACCCACATTCCACAACACTTTTTTAAATTGTTTAATAATTAATCCTTGCAACTATAAATACGATCGGTCTAATATGTATTTATGCTAAAAAATAATCAAAATCCACCTCGACGTGGTCGCCCACCAAAAGTTGCTCGCAGTAATGCCGATACCAAAGCATTGCTTATATCAACTGGGGTCGCAACACTCACTGAGTTTGGTTTTAGCGCCACAGGACTTGATACTATCTTAAAAAAGATAGGCGTCCCTAAGGGCTCTTTTTATCATTACTTTTCCAACAAAGATGCCTATGGTTTAGCGGTCATTGATGCCTATAACGACTATTTTGTGGCGAAGCTTCGTCGTTATTTAGAACAAGACGATATCCCCCACTTAGAGCGGCTTATTAATTTTACGCAAAGCGCAGCTCGCGGCATGCAAAAATATGAATTTAATCGTGGCTGTTTAATTGGTAATTTAAACCAAGAGCTCAATCACCTCAGTGATGAATTTAAAAATAAGCTGTTAAGCAGTTATCAGTTATGGCAACACCATGTGCAAGCATGCCTAGCGCAAGCCCAGCGACAAGGCGTTATAGCCACCAGCGTTAATACTGAGCAAATGAGTGAGTTTTTCTGGATAGGTTGGGAAGGTGCAGTAATGCGCGCTAAGCTGACTAAAAATACTCAGCCATTAATTTTATATACTGAAATGTTTTTACGCGCATTACTTAGATAATTAAGAGTGCGTTTTTATTTACCAATTAAAAGACGATCGGTCTAAATGGAGTCGACATGAACACGCAATTTAAAGCTGTTGTAATAAATAATAGTGATGATACTTATTCTGCGTCATTACAAACGCTCAATAATACTGATTTACCCGAGCATAATGTCATGCTTGAGGTCCTTTACAGCACCTTGAATTATAAAGACGGTTTAGCAATTACCGGTAAAGGCCCTGTTGTACGCTCATTCCCAATGGTGCCCGGCATAGATTTGGTGGGTAAAGTAACAGCAAGTAATTCTAGCGAGTTCAACACCGACCAACTCGTACTATTAAATGGCTTTGGTGTTGGCGAAAAACACTGGGGTGGCCTTGCTCAACAAGCCTCATTAAAAGATGAATGGCTGATCCCCCTACCCGACACCTTAACGCCAAAACAAGCGATGCAAATTGGTACTGCCGGCTACACGGCGATGCTCAGTATTATCGCCCTTGAGAAGCAAGGGATCACACCTGCATCGGGAGATATTTTAGTCACTGGCGCAAACGGTGGTGTGGGGAGTTTTTCAGTGTATTTACTTAATTTATTAGGTTATACCGTTGTTGCAGCCACAGGACGAGTTGATCAAACTGATCATTTAAAACAACTAGGTGCTGCACAGGTAATAGACCGCGGGGAATTATCAAATCCAGGTAAACCACTTGCTAAAGAGCGCTTTGCCGGCGCAATTGATTCTGTAGGTAGCCACACTCTTGCCAATATTTGTGCCTCTTTAAAATATGGTGGCGTAGTCACAGCCTGTGGTTTAGCACAAGGTATGGATTTTCCAGCGTCAGTTGCGCCCTTTATTCTGCGTGGTATTTCATTAATAGGAATAGACAGTGTAATGCGCCCTAAAATTGACCGTATTGAAGCGTGGCATCGTTTAGGTGAGTTAGTAGAGCAAAGCTACTTAGATAAAATATCAACAGAAATTAACTTAGAAGATGTGGTTAACGCGGCAAGTGAACTAATGGCCGGTAATATTCGCGGCCGTGTAGTGGTTAACTGTCAGCTGTAAAATACAGTTGTTAAAGCTTCTTATGTCTGGTGATAGAAGAAGCTTTAATCGTGCTTTAGCTAGTTTTTGCTCTTTTTGTTGTATCAAATTAGCGTGATAAAAATTATAATTATGCCATTAGCGTTTAGAAAAAGAGTGTAACCATGAGTAATGAAGATTTATTCGGCAATAACCCACTGCAAGGTGTAAAACTTGAGCAAGTTGTATCAGAATTAGTTGATCAATATGGGTGGGAGCTTTTACATGCTTATCTACTGCTTAACTGTTTTAAAAATAATCCTGATATTAAATCTGCGGTTAAATTTTTACGAAAAACCCAATGGGCACAAGATAAAGTGGAAAACTTTTACTTGTACCGTTTAAAAAACCTGCCGAAGCCAGATGACGTACAGTATGAACTGCCTCCACGTGACCGCGTTATCCCTGAAGATCATAAACCAGGTGAGCCGTGCGAATTAAGCTTTAGTGATGCAAAGCGTATTCAAGCTAAAAAAGAAGCGAAAGATCGAGCACGGACGCGTAAACAACGCTCTAATGCGAGTAATCCTTGGGGGAATTAGTGCTAAGTGCTAAGTGCTAAGTGCTAAGTGCTAAGTGCTAAGTGCTAAGTGCTAAGTGCTAACAAATATTTTAATAATTAAGCTGGCAGTGCCAGCTTTTTTTAACTTTACTTTATTTAACACAACACAAACACTTCACATCAATACATAATCATTTTGACAGCGGTTGCCAGTAATAACGCGGCGAAGATTTTTTTGATCAAAGAAACCGGTAAGTAATGGGTGGCTTTGGCGCCTAATGGGGCGGTAAACCATGATGTGCAAATAATACCGAATAATGCAGGCAGGTAGACAAACCCAGCGAAACCATCGGCAAGCTTATAAACAGTACTACCTGAGCTGATATAACCCACGGAGCCAAATAAGGCTATCACGATGCCGCAGGCAGATGCGCAGCCAATCGCTTTTTTCATATTTACTGAGAAAAACGTTAATAAAGGCACTAGCAATGCCCCGCCGCCTATCCCTATCATCGCTGACACACCGCCGGTGATTGTCGTCAAGACAGTTAATAAGCCTTTATTTGGAAGTGGGCGCTCTTGTGCTGTATTTCCTTTACTGCTTAAAAACATTTTAATGGCAATCAGTACAACTGTAATCGCAAATACAATTCGCACTATTTGTTCAGGTAGTAGTGCCGCTAAAAACCCGCTTATCAGCGCGCCAAGTGCAACACCCGTCATTACCCACGGCGCTAACTCCCAAGGTACATTGCCATTTTTATGATGAGCAATAGCTGAAGACGTTGAAGTGAATAATATTGATGCTAATGAGGTTGCAATTGCAACTATAACCACGTGTTCTTCTGGTAAGACATTAAAATGCAGTAAAATAATACTCAACACTGGCACAATTACCAATCCGCCGCCAATGCCTAGTAAACCCGCTAAAAACCCCACGCCACTGCCTAATAATGCACAGTACACAACTAACACCAGTAATTCATTCATTCCGTTCGTCTCTTTATTATTGGGGCAATCATCCTAGATGAATGCAGTTATTAAGGCTACAAGTGAGCTTTCATAAATTTACTGCTCAGCACGCCATTAGCTATGCGATACAACAACATGCTCTTAACTCACTATAGCAATAGCGAGTATATCAATATAACTAACGGCACTTTATATTATTGCCTGCAATAAGCCCTGAATAATCCTCATGTTTTAGATGAAAAAAATACAACACACACTTCTGGACGGCTAGATGGCCCAACTTAAAAGGTTAAATTTTTATTTTTTAAGCCAAAATCAGGCACTATTTTTAATCAGGTACAGGTAACTTTAGTAACCATGAATGTGGTTCATGTTTTAGGTGAAATTAAACCGTTTTTCTTCATGTACTGATCCACGTATAAATATCTCAACGCTTACACGTTATACAGATTGTTATTACGCCTCTAGGCAGAAATCTCTGAGCTGTGTAGTGAGTTGCTAATAATTAGCTGAGCAACTTAAGAATTCTAACATTGAGCAAGGCTCACGTTTTAAATCAAATATGGATACCTGATCACCATGAATACACACTTTAAATTTACTATTAAGAGCATTTGTCTTGATGAAAACTATCATCCAGCACAAAGTACCCGTATCACAACTAACTTTGCGAACCTTGCACGAGGCAGCTATCGTCAAGCTAACTTACGCAATGCTTTAAAGATGATTGATAATCGCTTTAATGCCCTAGCCCATTGGGATAACCCTAAAGGCGACCGTTATTCTGTTGAGCTTGAAATTGTATCTGTGGATATGGATATTGCAGGAAGTGGTGACAGCTTCCCATCGATTGAAGTATTAAAAACCAATATCATTGATCATCAAACAAATAAACGCATTGAAGGAATTGTTGGTAATAACTTTTCATCTTACGTGCGTGATTACGATTTTAGCGTACTACTACAAGCCCACAATAAAGGGAAATCAAGCTTTAGTATCCCTGATAATTTTGGTGAGTTGCACGGCAAACTATTTAAATACTTTATTAACTCTGATGTATATAAGCAGCACTTTAACAAGCCGCCTGTTATATGCCTAAGTGTGTCAGATAACAAAACCTATCAGCGCACTGAGAATCATCACCCGGCATTAGGCGTTGAATATCAGCCCAATGAAAGCTCTTTAACTGAACAGTACTTTAAAAAGATGGGCTTACAGGTTCGCTATTTTATGCCTGCAAACAGCGTTGCACCGCTTGCATTTTATTTTATTGGCGATTTATTGAATGATTACACTCATCTTGAGTTAGTCAGCACGATAAGTACGATGGAAACGTTTCAAAAAATCTATCGTCCAGAAATTTATAATGCCAATGCGGTTGCTGGCAAATGCTATCAGCCAAACCTAAAGAACTTGGATCACTCATTAACGCAAATTGTCTATGACCGTGAAGAGCGAAGCCAATTAGCAAATCAGCAAGGCAAATTTGCAGAGCAACACTTTATCAAGCCATATCAAACGGTACTTGAGCAATTCTCTGCAAGCTACGCCTAAGCGTATGGCTTAATCGCTACCAAAATTAAATTATAGAGACGGCATTACTTATTATGAAAACTAGTATTAACAAAACCCTATTACCGACTTCAACTGCGGGCAGTTTGCCAAAACCAACATGGCTTGCAGAGCCAGAGACACTTTGGTCACCTTGGAAGCTACAAGGTGATCAATTAATCGACGGCAAACACGATGCGCTGCGCATCTCTTTACAAGAGCAACAACACGCAGGTATTGATATTGTTAGTGATGGTGAGCAAACCCGCCAACACTTTGTCACCACCTTTATTGAGCACCTTAATGGCGTAGATTTTGAAAACCGCAAAACAGTGAGAATTCGTGATCGCTATGATGCTAGTGTGCCTACAGTGGTTGGCCCTGTTAGTCGTATAAAACCGGTTTTTGTCGATGATGCTAAGTTTCTACGCAGCCAAACTAAACAGCAAATAAAATGGGCACTACCAGGCCCTATGACCATGATTGATACACTTTATGATGACCATTATAAAAGCCGAGAAAAACTTGCTTGGGAATTTGCCAAAATTCTGAATCAAGAAGCCAAAGAGTTAGAAGCCGCCGGTGTTGATATAATCCAATTTGATGAGCCCGCGTTTAATGTGTTTTTTGATGAAGTAAATGATTGGGGTATTGCCTGTTTAGAAAGAGCCATTGAAGGTCTCAAATGCGATACAGCCGTGCATATTTGTTACGGTTACGGTATCAAAGCCAATACCGATTGGAAAAAAACCTTAGGCTCAGAATGGCGCCAGTACGAAGAAGCGTTTCCAAAGTTGCAGCAATCTTGCATCGATATTATTTCATTAGAGTGTCATAACTCGCATGTGCCAATGGAATTGCTTGAGCTTATTCGTGGTAAAAAAGTAATGGTAGGCGCCATTGATGTTGCAACCAACAGCATAGAAACGCCAGAAGAAGTCGCCAACACCCTACGTAAAGCGCTACAGTATGTAGATGCAGATAAGCTCTACCCTTGTACTAACTGTGGCATGGCACCGCTTCCTCGCGCAGTTGCCAGAGGCAAGCTCAATGCATTAACAGCAGGCGCAGAGATCATCCGCAAAGAGTTAGCAGCCGGTTAAGAGTATTACTGGTGAGGTATGTTAAACGAGGTATGATTTCTGCCTCGTTTTTGTTTTTATAGGAAGCTTTTATTAACCTGTTACAGGCTTTGCCATTGCTGCTTTAGCCCTATCAAATGTATAACACCTAAAGATAAACAAATAGCAGAACTCCAAACCCAAAACTCAGGAGAGCGCCCCATTGGCGAGCTAATAAGAAAAAAGCCAGCAATCCCTCTAACTAAATATATTGTTGTTATTAGTATCAACACCAAGCGCACTAAAGGCAGTTTTAAAATAAGCCCTGCCGCAGACAAGGCATACAGTGACCACGTTGCAAGCACCATAAAAATAACCAATGTGATCAACGTAGGCTAAATACTACCTTGCTCAGCCAATTTTGCCATTTGCTCTCCAGCACCGAATAATCGATACCAAGGTGCGCCAAAATAAATACAGCCTAAATGCAGGGTTGCAGCAATAGCACTCAATGTGCCCGCAACGATCAAACAAATATTCATGTAAATAAACCTCCGTGTTAGAGAATACGCGTTATAGCGTCATTTAATTAAATTTAGAGAAAAATAACAACGTACCACATATAAAAACGTATCAGATATAAATACGCATTAGCTAAAATCCTAAGCTTGCTTACTATGAAAATATCAATACCCGCGCTTTTGCCAAAATTCTATTTCTGACATGGATTCTTGCTCAAATACTGTGAATGTCTTATCGGCTATTAACTTACCGTTTAGCTCAATCGTCATACGCCAATTGCCGGTTTTATTGGCTATTGGCTCCCACAAGGTATCGCCTAAATAAAAGTGCCAGTCGTTATCTTTAACGTATTCGTAGCCTTCAAACGGTGGCATAACCTCGCCATCTGCATCTGGAATATCAGGGTGATAAATACAGTAATGGAGCTTTTCGCCTTTGGCTTTTTTAATATTGACGATTAAGCCAAATTCAATATCGAGTTTAGCGGGTACTTTATTAGTAAACGATTGAATTTGTGGTAACTCTTTTGACGATGAGTCCCAATGACTATAAATACCATAACTTTGTAAGGTGATCTCGGGCTTATTTTTTGCCATTGCTGCTCCTATCTTTAATACTTTATTCGTTAAGCGTCATAACGCTTGGGATCTTTCGGGAAGAATAATTCAGGTTGCTGGTCACATAAACCAAATTCACGGGTGTTTTTGTAGGGTAATTTCATAAACCCGGCAACGCCCACATCAGTAATACTGACAGCATATTGCATGAGTTTATTGAGCAGACGTTTAAATTCAATTTCTTTACTGGCATCTAGTAGCCGATAGTAATGGTGAATTTTCATTCTATCAGGCAGGGCTTCAAAAATAATACAGCCAGTATGATGAATTTGGTTTAGTTCAAATACACACTTGATCACTTTTTTCGGTAACTGTAATTGCTCATCGGGATCTTTACCATCTTCAAAGTATGAATGCGGGCGCGTAACATCTGAGCTGGCTAAGTTCATTACTTCGTAATCAAGCTCTGGGAGTTGTTCAAACTTAAATGCCCCCGTGCCATCACGCTCTAGTTGAATCGTTTTACGGGCATCAAATAGGCAACATTTAAACAGACCCTTCTGGCTGATCCCTTGCGCTAACATCACTGTGTTATTAATCGCTTGGGTAAACGCAGCACCTAAACTATCGTCATGCATTATTAGGGAAGATTCAATAAATAAAGAGTCTTCTTTCCAATGAAAACTTAAGCCCCCCACTGCTGGGTATTTCGCTAAGCGGCTAATTGAAGCTAAAAATGCTTTTTCGGTATCACCGGTATCAAACAAAAATTCTTTATAATAACGGTCAAGTTGCGCATCATTTACATCAAGTAATTGCTGATTGTGATCGGCTTGACGTAAAAACTGTTTTCGCGAGCTATATACCACCGTATCAGGAAGTTCATCAGCACTACCAAACCAAAATGGGATCTGCGCCCTTTCATCTTCCGCTAAATTGAGCTCCGGTAAATAAGCTTTTGCCATACTTGGCATATTACGCATAAAGTAATCACCGGCGCCATCACGAATGGTTTTATCCTTAGACAACATGCCGTCAATCACTTTTGCCAGCTCCATCGGTAAACCTAGCGAACTTGCGGGGATCACTTGCGCACCAAAACGACACGATTGCGCCGAGGCAAGTGCATAAAGAGTCGATGCAACGCCTTGTTCATCAAAACGAGGGGATGACTTAGCACCCGACATTTGTTCATCACCAATAAAATAAACATCGCCCATACGGGCATTGGTGGTACTTAAATCTCCAGACATTAAATCCATAATATTGCTGGCTATTGGGTTTGCGTCACTGTCCATTTGGGCATAAACAGAGCTTCCCCAATCCACCAGCGATAATGCGCGGGCTGTTTCATCCCAAACTAGATTTGAGGGTTTAATATCGCCGTGTACAATCGGCTGTGGGCTTAATCCGTTTTTATGACTTCGCAAATCAATCAGTACATTACGCAGTTTTAACGCAAGATCGGTGATTGTCGCGGCACTGAAACGGCCTTTTTTGAGCGATATTTTTTCTAAGTCTTCGCCCATCGCGCGGGCCATCATTAAAATGCCTTGTTTTTTTATTCTCTCAAAGGCATAAAACTTCGGCACTAATGGATTATCAACTTGGGAGAGCATAAATGCTTCATCTTCAAGGCGGTCACGCACACTTTGTGCAAGGGTGATACGAGAGAATTTAAATACCCAGGGCAGCTTTTGATGGTCAAGCCCTGCGAATACAAAACCAAACGCACCAGAGCCAATCATTTCAACGTCTCGATAGCCTAAATTAGTTAGCTGCTTAATACAGATATTAAGCCACTGGCGATGTTTTTTAGCATCGTGGTGAGAAAGCAAATAGACCGACTGCTCTTCATTGATATAAAAATTGCGGATCTCTTTGGTTTTCACTGCTGGGTCTCAACGTTTTAGGAATAAATTTAAGGCTCGAGCCAATTTATGATGGTAACAAGTTAACCCGCTGATTATTCATTTTTTGGCTGTAAATTTCTAGTCCTTAGCAGCAATAGCTTAGCGTGAGCTGATATTTTGTGCAAAAAATCCATAAAACAGGCAATGACACCAAACTAAACCAAAAATCACACTTACTCCCGAAGCGCCTTTAAACCATAGCAAATACAATACAATAATATGCAAAGCGAATAACCCATACCAACAAAATGAGGCTACTTTCCCCATTCGCTCGCTATGCTGCTGTTTGTAATTAACGACTCCCATACCCCAAGCAAAAAATGTCCACACGGATGACATAAATACAATTAAGCTTAAAAAAAATAATGCGACAAACTCACTCAGTTCCATTTTGACTCTCCTTGTTAATCGAATTTACTTTGCTGATTTCTCTGTGCTGAATTATGCATAGTCTATAATGCAAGACAAAGAAAAAAAGCTGTGTGATCAGCGAACCAATCACAACAGCTTTTAACAACCAGAATAAGGTAGATTAGAGCGCTTGTTCAAGCTCTGGCAGCACATCAAATAAATCTGCAACAAGGCCATAGTCTGCAACTTGGAAAATCGGCGCGTCGGGATCTTTATTGATTGCAACAATCACTTTTGAATCTTTCATGCCCGCTAAATGCTGAATTGCACCACTAATACCAACGGCAATATATAAGTTAGGGGCAACAATTTTACCTGTTTGACCCACTTGCATGTCGTTTGGTACAAAGCCCGCATCAACAGCAGCACGTGATGCACCAATCGCAGCGCCGAGCTTATCGGCAATACCATGCAGTAGTGAGAAATTCTCACCGTTTTGCATACCACGACCACCTGAGATCACCACTTGTGCAGCGGTTAGTTCAGGGCGCTCTGATTCAGTTTGCTCAACACTCACAAAACTGCTTAATTCACTACTAAATACCGCATCAATCGTGACACATTCAGCAGGTGCTTGTGTACCTTGCAGATCAAAGCTACTTGCACGTACGGTGATGACTTTTTTACTATCGAGTGATTTTACAGTTGCGATGGCATTACCCGCATAGATTGGCCGTTTAAAGGTATCGGCATCAACCACATCAATAATTTCTGAAATTTGTGCAACGTCAAGTAATGCAGCCACCCGTGGTATAAAGTTTTTACCGGTTGTGGTCGCACTGGCAACGATATGTGAATAGTCAGCAGCAAGTGATACCACTAAATCTGCGATATTCTCAGCTAGTTGCTGAGCATATTCACTGTTATCTGCGATAAGTACACTATTAACACCTTCGATACTGGCAATCTGTTCACTCATCGGTGCAACACTTTCACCAGCAACGAGCACATTCACAGGAAAACCAAGCTTTAGCGCAGCATTAATTGTTTTTGATGTTTCAGGCTTTAAAACGCCATTATCATGATCAGCAATAACTAATGTTTTCATTTAAATCACCTTCGCTTGTGTTTTTAACAAATCAACTAACTGCGCTACGTCGTCAACAATAATACCGCCGCTACGTTTAGTAGGCTCATTCACTGCAACAAGTTGTATACGCGGTGTTAAATCAACACCTAAGCTATCTGCTGCAATCACTTCAAGTGGTTTACGCTTTGCTTTCATAATATTAGGTAATGACGCATAACGTGGTTCATTTAAACGTAAATCGGTTGTCACAACGGCTGGTAGTTTTAACGCCACAGTTTGTAAACCGCCATCTACTTCACGAGTCACATTAACCGTACCATTTGCAACATCTACTTTTGAAGCAAATGTGCCTTGCCCACGGCCTGTTAATGCTGCCAACATTTGTCCGGTTTGATTATTGTCAGAGTCGATTGACTGCTTACCTAAAATCACCAGCTCAGGACTTTCTTGCTCTACAATCTTGGCAAGTAACTTTGCAACGTGAAGCGATTCTAGCTTTTCATCAGTTTCAATATGAATAGCTTTATCTGCGCCTAGAGCCAGTGCGGTACGTAATTGTTCTTGTGACGCTTTAGCGCCTATGGTTACAGCAACTACTTCGGTTGCAGTGCCCGCTTCTTTTAGGCGAATAGCTTCTTCAATGGCAATTTCACAAAATGGGTTAAGTGCCATTTTTACATTAGTTAGATCAACGTCGCTGTTATCTGCTTTAACGCGTGCTTTCACGTTGTAGTCGATGACTCTTTTTATTGGAACGAGAACTTTCATAGGAACTCCATAATTATTTAAACCTACAAGCTAACGTGTACGTCAACCTATTTATTTTATGAATTCAGACTACTTCCTGTTGACGTAAACGTCAACCTAAAATAACCTTAAACTATTCAAAGCCTGTAACGTTTCATTTGCAAGTATGAAATTACCTTGGTTAAAGGTACGGCTCCGTCACACACAAGAGGTTATTATGGTCGAACGCGAAACCATGGAATTTGATGTAGTAATCGTAGGTGCAGGCCCTGCAGGGCTTTCTACCGCGATAAGATTAGCGCAGCAAGCCCAACAAAAGGATCAAGAGTGCATGATCTGTGTTGTTGAAAAAGGCTCTGAGGTTGGCGCTCATATTTTATCTGGCGCAGTATTTGAAACCACTGCACTTGATGAGTTACTGCCAAATTGGCAAGAATTAGGGGCCCCCGTTACAACCAAAGTAACTAATGATGAAATTTATTGGTTTAATAACGAAAATAAAGCAACGGCTATCCCCCATTTTGCAACGCCTAAAACATTCCACAATGACGGCAATTATATTGTGTCTATGGGTAACGTGTGCCGTTGGCTGGCAGAGCAAGCAGAAAATCTCGGGGTTGA
This sequence comes from Pseudoalteromonas sp., assembly GCF_036960685.1. GTDB lineage: Bacteria > Pseudomonadota > Gammaproteobacteria > Enterobacterales > Alteromonadaceae > Pseudoalteromonas. The sequence goes on from NZ_JBALXK010000018.1 coordinate 86,858, forward strand.
GATTTTCCCAGGCTTTAGCGCACACTCACTGATTATTGAAGATGACACAGTAAAAGGCATTATCACCGGTGATATGGGCCTTGATACCGACGGCAACGAAAAAGATGGTTTTATGCCAGGTATGGAGCTGCGAGCTAAATATACTGTATTTGCCGAGGGTTGCCGTGGCCATTTAGGTAAACAATTAATCAATCAATTTGCATTAGATAAAGACGTATCAGTTCAGCACTATGGTTTAGGCTTTAAAGAAATTTGGCAGATTGATCCTACAAAGCACAAACAAGGCACCGTTGTGCATGGCACGGGGTGGCCATTAACTGGCGATACCAACGGCGGCTCTTTTATGTACCACAGCGACAACAATCAAGTTGTGGTTGGCTTAATTGTTGATCTTAATTACAGTAATCCACATTTGAGCCCGTTTGATGAGTTTCAACAAATGAAACATCACCCTATCTTTAAAGAAGTACTTGAAGGTGGCGAACGGATTGCTTATGGCGCTCGGGCAATCACTAAAGGTGGCTTGCACTCATTACCAAAAATGCACTTCCCGGGTGGTTTGCTGGTAGGTTGTGATGCGGGTACACTGAATTTTGCCAAAATAAAAGGTAATCACACGGCGATGAAATCAGGCATGGTTGCTGCTGAGGTTATTTTTACCGCGCTTGCAAACCAGCAACAGCATACTGACTTGGTTGATTACAGCGACGCATTTGAACAATCATGGGCGTATAAGGAATTACATCAATCGCGTAATTTTGGCCCAGTAATGCATAAACTCGGTAAGTTTTTGGGCGGCGCTTACAATACGCTAGATCAAAATTTATTCGGCGGTGGATTACCGTTTACCTTTAAAGACAACACCCCTGACTATGCAACCTTGGTTGATAAAAGCCAAGCACCACAACTTAGTTATCCAAAAGCTGATGGTCAATTAAGCTTTGATAAGCTGTCATCGGTGTTTTTATCTAATACTAATCATGAAGAATCACAACCGTGCCATTTAAAACTTAAAAACGCGGCTATTCCAATTGAAGTTAACTTAGTTAAGTTTGATGAGCCAGCTCAACGCTACTGCCCAGCTGGCGTGTATGAAGTTCAGCAGATTGAAGGTAAAGATGAGTTTGTGATCAACTCGCAAAACTGTGTGCACTGTAAAACCTGCGATATTAAAGATCCAAGCCAAAATATTACTTGGCTGACACCAGAAGGCGCTGGTGGACCTAATTACCCGAATATGTAATTACTTTTAATTTTAAACAAATCCTAAATTGCAGGGGGCTTCGGCCCCTTTTTTGCGCTATGCTCAATAATAACTGTTTAATAACTATGAGTAAGTTTATGCCGTCGTCGAGTGTTATATTTCGTTTTTTAGCTGAGCCCACCGATGTTAATTTTGGTGGAAAGGTTCATGGTGGTGTGGTCATGAAGTGGATTGACCAAGCAGGCTATGCATGCGCTGCAGGTTGGAGTGGTCATTACTGCGTGACAGTATCTGTTGCCGGGGTTAAATTTCAGCGTCCTATCCTCGTTGGTCAAATTGTTGAAGTTGAAGCAAAAATTGCCCATACCGGTAAAACCAGTATGCAAATTTTTATTCAAGTACGCTGTGGCGACCCAAAAACCGGCAATCTGGTTGAAACCAATCATTGTGTGATCAGCTTTATTGCTATGGATGAAACTGGCTACCCTGTCGCAGTACCGGCATACACAGCACAAAGCGATGAAGATAAAAAAATCGAAAACTATGCAATTAAAATGAAAGAAATTGCCATTGAGACCGAAACACTATTGCATAAAACTGAGCCGTAACTGCCCCGCACTGCTCGCTGCGTAAAATCTACATAGCACTGAGAAATCATTTCTCTGGTGAAACTGAATGAGCGTTTATTTAGCGCTCATTATTACTAATTAATAACCAAAAACAGCTCTAGCAGTATGTTATTCAAACAAAACACAACTGGCACGCGTAGTGCAATATACAAAGTGAAATGAACTAAACCAACGCTAAATTGCGTTATTTTTATTTTGTAAAGGAGCTATTAAATGATTAAAGCAATTTCACTTTCTGCAATTTCACTGGCATTACTTGGTTTTAATAATGCTGCACAAGCAGACACCACAAACATGGATTACCCACGTGTTTACACAGGTATTGGTTATGGCCAATACTCATTCCAGTTTGAAGACTCTGAAGACGACATCGATTTCGATGATGACTCACAAATGCTCAAGGGTTATGTTGGTACACAATTTAATAAATACCTAAGTTTAGAGCTCGCCTATCAAAACTTTGATGAAGTGAGCGATATTGACAGCTACGCAGAAGTAGATGGCGTGTCATTAGCGGCACGTTTAGCTGCCCCTATCACTGAAAGCTTTTCGGTTTATGCTAAAGGGGGTTGGTTTGAGTGGGATGCAGAAGTATCTAGCGACCTTCCAGCCATTGGCGAAATATCTGCTGATCAAAGTGGCGGTGATGTATTCTATGGTGCAGGTATCGAGTATGCATTTACCACTAACATGCAGGTGCGTTTAGAGTATGAGCGTTATGAACTAGAAGATGACTTTGATCCTGAAATGGATGTCGCTTCAGTATCATTCCAATATATGTTCTAGATATTGCTTATTGCTACGTTACAGGTTATTTAACAGTTAAAGGCAGCTTCAAGCTGCCTTTTTTGTTGTTAACGGTTAGAATATCGCATCTTTCACTGTATTTGAGTCCCATGAGCGATTATCAACTAACGGCCATCGGCCATATTCACTCTCCTTATAAACAAAAATTTGCGATTCCCCGTCAACCTCGCTTAGTGCCACAAGCCAAAGCAAAATTGGTATTCACTGCAGATTTTAATCGTGAAGAGTTTGTACGTGGCTTGGATGAATTCAGCCATATTTGGTTACTTTTTCGTTTTCATGAAACCGCAGATAAAGGCTACTCGGCAATGGTGAGGCCACCACGTCTTGGGGGCAACGAACGTAAAGGGGTGTTTGCTACCCGTGCGACATTTAGGCCAAATGCCATTGGCATGAGCGCAGTAAAACTTGAAGGCATAGAATATAAAAATGGCCAGTTAAGTTTATTACTTGCCGGCATTGATTTACTCGACGGCACACCCATTTTAGATATTAAGCCTTATTTACCTTATTCGGATGCGATGCTCGATGCGAGTGCAGGCTTTGCCGATACTCGTCCAGAAACAGATATGAGCGTTGAATTTAGCCAAGCGAGCTTGGATTTTATTGCCAAACAGGACAGCTACCCTGAGCTGCAAGACTTTATCAGTAATGTACTAAAACAAGATCCACGCCCTGCTTATAAAAAACAGCAAGATGGTGAGCAAAGTTATGGTATGACATTATACGATTTTAATATTCGTTGGCAGGTAAATGACGACCATAACTACGTCAGCAGTATAGAAAAAAACTAGAAAAACACACTTAGCGCTTTAGTGTAAAAGCAACCGCTGCTAAACTTAGCGCCTATTGAAATAAAAACTTTATAACTATCGGAATTAACCATGCGTACCAGTCAATATATACTCGCAACACTGAAAGAAACACCGTCTGATGCTGAAATCGTTTCACATCAATTAATGCTACGAGCGGGTATGATCCGTCGTGTAGCGTCAGGTTTGTACACTTGGTTGCCCTCTGGTTTACGCGTGTTAAGAAAAGTAGAAAACATCGTTCGTGAAGAAATGGATAAAACAGGCGCAATTGAAATGCTGATGCCTGTTATTCAACCCGCTGACTTATGGGAAGAATCAGGTCGTTGGGAGCAATTTGGTCCTGAGTTAATGCGCTTTACCGATCGTCACAATCGCGAATTTGCACTTGGTCCTACTCATGAAGAAGTGATCACCGATTTTGTACGTAAAGAAGTCAGCTCTTATAAACAGCTACCACTTACATTGTACCAAGTACAAACTAAAGTACGTGATGAACGCCGCCCTCGTTTTGGTGTGATGCGTGCACGCGAATTTACCATGAAAGATGCCTACTCATTCCACCTGAACGATGAATGTTTAGACGCAACCTATCAAGTTATGCACAAAGCATACTGCAATATTTTTGAGCGTTTAAACTTGGATTACCGCCCAGTTATAGCTGATACAGGTTCAATTGGTGGTAGCGTATCGCATGAGTTCCACGTATTAGCCGAATCTGGTGAAGATGCCATTGCCTTTAGTGATGGTAGCGATTACGCAGCAAATATTGAAAAAGCTGAAGCATTAGCGCCTAGCGAAGAGCGCCCTGCTGCTGCAAAAGAATTAAAAGCATTTCCAACGCCTGACGCTAAAACCATCGAAGAGCTTAAAAAGCATTATGGTGTTAAACCACATCGCGGCGTAAAAACCCTGATTGTATACGGTACGCCAGACGAAAATGGTAAACGTGGCCTAGTTGCGTTAATTGTTCGTGGCGATCACGAACTAAACGAATTAAAAGCTGAGAAACACCCATTAGTTGACTCACCACTTGAAATGGCCAGCGAAGCAGACATCGTTGCAGCTATTGGTGCAAAACCTGGTTCATTAGGTCCTGTTGGTTTAACTATGCCAATAATTGTTGATAGAACTGCTAACGTGATGGCTGACTTTGTAGCAGGTGCAAACAAAGATAACGAACATTACAGTGGTATTAACTGGGATCGTGACGTAACAGGCTATGAAGTTGCCGATTTACGTAACATTGTTGAAGGTGATCCTAGCCCATGTGGCCAAGGTAACTTACAAATTAAACGTGGTATTGAAGTAGGCCATATATTCCAACTCGGTACTAAGTACTCAGAAGCGATGAAAGCCGGTGTATTGAGTGAATCAGGCAAAAACCAAATTATGACCATGGGTTGTTATGGCATTGGTGTATCACGCATTGTAGCCGCTGCTATTGAGCAAAATAATGATCAATACGGGATTATTTGGCCACAACCAATCGCCCCATTCGATATCGCTATTGTGCCTATGAATATGCACAAGTCGCACCGCATCCCTGATATCGCAAACAATCTTTATGATGGTTTGAAAGCTGCAGGTTTAGACGTGTTATTTGACGACCGTAAAGAGCGCCCTGGTGTGATGTTTAACGACATGGAACTACTTGGTGTGCCATTTACTTTAGTTATTGGCGAGCGCAACCTTGACGAAAACAAAGTTGAGCTTAAAAACCGTCGTACTGGTGAAAAGCTAATGATTGATATCGATACAGCGGTTGCAGCTATAAAAGCGGCAATGAACGCTTAATAATGACGGCAATAGCTTAAAATAAAAAACCGCTTAAATGCGGTTTTTTATTTTATAACACTCAATACCAAGAGCCTTATAGAGTAAACGGTAAAATTTCAGCGTTTATTTCTCCTGCGCTACTAAGTTTTACAATCACACGGTAGTGTTTGGCACTATCATCAAATTGTGCATACTCTAGCACTAGCTGCTGAGTATAACTTCTCCCGTCTTGCTGCCAATTAACGGTTAAATCCTCACCACTGTACCATTTTGATGGAAAACCAGTACCGCAGCTATTTTGTGGCTCAATGAGACTACATGAAACCTGATTACCTGTTGGGCCAACTTTCAGTTGCACATTTGTCATTGCTGAGGTGCCGACATTTTCAAACTCTAAACCATTCACTTGTAATTTAACTGGGGTAATAAGCTGGCAACCAAGTACTGTTGTAGCTGCCAATAATGTTAAGCCGATATTTTTTATCATGGTCATTGTCTAGTCCATTTATTCATTGTCATAGATGTTTAGTCAAACAGTCGTATAAACGTCATTTAAGTTGCTTAACTTTGTTGTTATTACACCGTGAGTAAATACCTATGAACGATACCGAAAAAAGCGATAAAAAGCACTATCCCGCCGTTTGGATCTCCGATGTACATTTAGGCTATAAAGATTGTAGGGCTGATTACCTGCTCGATTTTTTAAATAGTATTGAATGTGAAACCCTTTATTTAGTTGGTGACATAGTTGATTTGTGGTCAATGAAACGAAACTTCTTTTGGCATGCAAGTCACTATCAAGTATTAGCCTGTATTCAAGCTAAAGCCGAGCAAGGAACCCGGGTTATTTATATACCAGGCAACCATGATGAAACTTTTCGGCAATACGTCAATAACAGCTTATTTGGCATAGAAGTTCACCAGCAGTTTATTCACACCACCAAAGCCAATAAGCGATTTCTGCTCGTTCACGGGGATGATTTTGATTCCGCCACGCGGTATAACAAGTTAATTAGTATTGCTGGTGATGCAGGGTACGACTTGTTGTTATTTTTAAATCGTTGGACTAACCGTATACGCCGCTTATATGGTGGTAACTATTGGTCACTAGCATCATGGATAAAAGCCCGAGTTCACAAAGCCCGAGAAGCCATCGAAGCATTTGAAAATGCCGCAATCCATGAAGCCAAAAAACAAGGTGTTGATGGCATAATCTGTGGCCATATTCACCACCCGCAATTAAAAGTTGTTGATGGCATTGTTTATTGTAACGATGGTGATTGGATAGAAAATTGCACTGCGTTAGTTGAGCAAGAAAATGGCCGAATTGAGTTACTCCATTGGTCAGAAACTCAAAAAGTCATTAACTCTGCAGATATTGCCTCGCTTGATACACTAACAAATACCGCCTCAGGCAACACAAAAACAGCAGCTTAGTAAAAACCTCACTAACAGAGAACCAGTCAGATTTGGTTTTTAGTACATAATCAAATCTGACTAGTCCTAACCATTTAATCATTCTATAAGAAAATAAATCCGTTAAAATCCGGTTGCTATTTATACTATGCGTCTACAAAAACTTAAGTACTTTGCTAATAGATTATTTTTTCGCTGAGCGATAAAGCTTATTTCTATTATTGGCGATAATAAACTTTATCTACTATCTATTATGAGTAAACATTAAATAAGGATGTTCAATGCATAACTCACATACAGTTAAAAAATTAATTAGTGGCCCTAATTTTGGACATAAAACAGCTAGTTCGTTTAAAGTGTGGGGATGTTGTAGTAAAAAAGGTAACTGGCTATTAGTTATCAAAGTAATTGCTCCTGACGACTCGCTTATCTATCAAGGGCAAATACCTACTTTACATAAACTTAAAAATGTTGGGTTTGTAGAAATAACAGGGTTAGAACCATCTACTAGTTACTCAGTATTTATTGGTAAGGCTAAAGCCTTGACATCGTTAGATTGGACTAATATCTCCCCATTGGAAGTAAAAACCTTCCCCAGTTCTGGTTCTAGAACAAAATTTATCCTTACCTCATGTAGACACTCAGATCAATTAGCTTCTTTTGGAAACAAAAATCTTATGCTAAACATAATGCATAAAAGGTTGAAACAGGAAAGAGACGTCGATTTCAGAATAGCTTGCGGAGACCAAGTTTATGCTGACCACCCTATTACTTATTTAAGTAATAACAATCCACCAAAAACATTTAAAGGGTTCGCTAAACATTACTTTAGAAATTATAACCAAGCCCATAATAATGTTGCTTCACTTATACCAACATATTGTACATTTGACGATCACGAAGTAACGAATGATTGGGCATTAAGTGACTTCACTGATGATCATCATAAAGAGTTAAAAACTAAGAAAGACTCAAGAATATTAAATAATGGTTTACTAGCCTACGATGCATTCCAACATGCTCTCAACCCTGAATTTAGCATACAAGATCTAGAATCGCGTATCGGGGCAGATTATATTTCTAGTAAATTCAAATATTGGTATACATTCCAGCATTCGGATATCAAATTTTTTGCTATGGACACCAGATATCAACGCATAGTTGGGGCTAATTTTAATAAGAGAAATAATGACCTAGAAGCAAACGATAACAATGCATTTGTGCAACTTATAGACCCTGACACTCAGATGCGTTCTCTTAAATCTTTTTTATTAAACAATAAGGATGACGTTAAATTTATTATTAGTTCAATGCCATTTATACCCGACACTAAACCAAGTGGAATTGGACAAGGTAAAGCAATTGCAACTTCACCATTTGATAAATGGAAAGGTGGTCACAAGCAAAGAAAAGAAATATTAGATTTCATTAAAAGCAACCAAATAGTAAATGTGTTTTTCTTATCTGGTGATGTTCACTGCTCTTTTGTTGCACAAGTTACCCATGAGAATAAAATAGTTGCCTATAATATTGTTTCTTCAGCACTTAATTGGCCAACATTCGGACTTGGGAAAGCAAGTTTTCAATTAGGTGAGCTGTTTGGTGCTATTGAATACTCAACGTCAATAATTTCAAAGAAAATCTATAACGAATCTAAAACCCATATTGAAAAACGCAATAATTACACAGAGATTACAGTAACCAACGGTAATATTGAAATTGATATCATTAACAACTTAAATAAAGTTTCCAGCTCAACGAAAATAGCTATTACCTAATAATTTCTAAAGGGATCATTTTATTTGTCTGCCGGAACTATGTAAATCAAGTTTTTAGACGTATTCAAATATAAGTTGTCACTATAAACGACTATAATTCAAAATTGATCATAAAAAAGCCCCAGACAATGCTGAGGCTTTATAAAACGATAGTAATAACGCTAAATTACTTTTTACGCTGTGCGTCTTTTTGTGCTTTTTTGGCTTCTTTACGCTTTTGTAAAACAGCTTGGGCTTCGTTGCCAATATGGCCTTCACCACGAGCTTGAGCTAATTCAATTTGCTTTTGGCGCTCCGCAAATCGTTCTCTTTGCTCGTCGGTCACATCATCAATACAGTGATGGCACGAAACGCCTTCCATGTATTCAGCTTTTAACTTTTCGTCTTCAGTGATTGGCATACGACACGCGTGACACTGATCGTATGAACCCTTTTGTAAGTCGTGATCTACCGCTACGCGGTTATCAAATACAAAGCACTCACCTTCCCACATGGTTTCTTCTTTTGGCACTTCTTCTAAGTATTTTAAAATGCCGCCTTCAAGATGGTATACATCTTCAAAGCCTTGCTCTTTCATATAGGCCGTCGACTTTTCACAGCGAATACCACCGGTGCAAAACATCGCTACTTTTTTGTGTTTACTCGGATCAAGGTTCTCTTTCGCCCACTGCGGGAATTCACGAAAGGTTTTAGTATTTGGGTCTACCGCGTTTTGAAAAGTACCAATTTCGATTTCATAATCGTTACGAGTATCAACTAAAATAACCTCTGGATCTGAAATAAGTGCATTCCAATCTTTTGGTTTTACATAGCTGCCAACCACTTTTAATGGGTCAACACCTTCAACACCCATAGTCACGATTTCTTTTTTTAATTTTACTTTTGTGCGGTAAAACGGGCATTCATCATCGTATGATTCTTTAGAAACGATTTTGTCTAAGTTTGGTTGCTTATCAAGCCAGGCTAATAAATTGTCAATACCTTCACGTTTTGCGGCAACGGTGCCGTTAATGCCTTCTGCAGCGATTAATAACGTGCCACGTACTTCATTGGCTTCCATTACATCAAGTAGTGGTTGGCGCAGTGCTTCAAACTCAGGTAAAGCGACAAATTTATACAAAGCACACACAACAAAGTGCGCACTGGTGACATTATCTTTATGAATGGCTGTCATGGGGATTCCTATTTTGCTTTTTCAAAACCGAATCGTAAATCCGGCGCATTGGGGCGCGTATTTTACGCTTTTTCAAATTAAATGCAAAAAAAGCCGCTATTGATTGGTTTTTACTGTTAGCACAACACCCTACTACGCTATAATAGGTGCAATATTTTTGGCTAATTGCCAACGACTCGCTCAATTTGGAGAAACACACTTTGCACTTTACTGATCTTGGGATTGATACTCGCCTTGAAACACAGCTTGCGCATCAAGGCATCACTCAGCCCACTGATATTCAAGCTCATGCTGTGCCTACTGCCCTTGCAGGCCACGATATTTTCGCTCAGTCTAAAACCGGCTCAGGTAAAACGTTAGCGTTTTTATTACCCGCAGTTCAACGAGTAATGAAACAAAAGGCCCTCAGTAAACGTGACCCACGTGTATTAATTGTTGCTCCAACGCGAGAGCTTGCTACCCAAGTTTTCACTCAACTTAGATTGCTTATTGCCGGTACCAATATCAAAGCCGTTAAAATCCTCGGTGGTGAAAACTTTAACGACCAAATTAAAGCGCTGCGTAATGATCCACATTTTGTTATTGCCACACCAGGGCGTTTAGCCGATCACTTAACCCAGCGCTCTTTACAGTTAAGTGGCTTAGAGCTATTAATTTTTGATGAAGCCGATCGTATTTTAGATTTAGGCTTTACCGAACAACTTAAAATGATTAATGAGTTGGCTGATCATCGCTTACGCCAAACCTTGCTGTTCTCTGCAACACTAGACCATGCACAAGTTGATGCGCTATCTCGCAATTTGTTAAAAAAGCCTAAGCAAATTATGCTCAGCGCCGCGAACGAACAGCATTCAGACATTAAGCAAAGTTTATATTTAGCAGATCATTTAGATCATAAAGAAGCCTTGCTTGAGCACTTTGTAAAACAAGATGACGTAGGTCAATGCATTATCTTTACTGCTACTCGCTCTGATACCACGCGTTTAAGCGAATTGTTGATCAGTAAAGGTTTAAAAGCTCAAGCGCTAGCGGGTGATTTAACGCAAAGTAAACGCCTTGATATTATGGATGCTTTTAGCCGGGAAAACTTTAAAATTTTAATCACCACAGATGTTGCTTCCCGTGGTCTTGATTTATTAAGTGTAACCCATGTAATCAATTTTGATTTACCAAAGCATGCTGAAGAATACGTACACCGTATCGGTCGTACTGGTCGCGCGGGCTTCAAAGGCACGGCTATTTCTTTAGTTGGTCCTAAAGATTGGCCAAGCTATAAAGCGATTAAATCCTTTTTAAATGATGAACTTGAATTTCATACAGTAGCTGGCTTAACTGGCAAATTTAAAGGATTGCGAGAAGTAAAACCAGACACAATAAAAGCAACTGCGCAGCATAAAGCCAAGCCTAAAGCTAAATCGCTCAGTAAACGTAAAGTGAAGCCAAAGCAACCTCAAGCTCCAATTAAAGCGCCGTTAAACATTGATGGTGATGCGCCGATGCGCCGCCGTAAAAAGCCAGAACAGGAATAAACATGAGTTACCTCGGAACTACCCAAACCTTATTTGTAAACGAAGTAAGCAATGAAGGCGCGTACCTTGACGGCCATGAGCTAGGCGAAGTTTTCCTACCTAGCCATGAAATTAAACATGAACTTGAAGCAGGTGATAGCGTTAGTGTGTTTATCTTTTTAGATAACGCTAATCTCGCCACTGCTACAACAAAAAAACCACTGGCCCAAGTAGGTGATTATGCCCTACTGCGTGTTAAAGAAATAAACAGCATTGGTGCTTTCTTAGATTGGGGTCTTGAAAAAGACGTACTTGCCCCATTCAACGAACAAAAACCAAGAATGCAGGAAGGTTATTCTTACCTCGTGCGTTTGTATTTAGATAATGCCAGCGGCCGTATTTGTGCATCTAATAACTTTAATCGCTTTCTAAATAAGACAGAGCCTGCATATACACCACTGCAAGAAGTACAGCTTATAGTGGCTGGAAAAACAGACATTGGTTACAAAGTTATTATTGAAGAAGCTCACTTTGGGGTGATCTTTTATAACATGGTATTTAAAAACATGTTTGTTGGCCAACGCTTAACAGGTTATGTTCAAAAAGTACGTGAAGACGGTAAGATTGACGTTATCCTAGAAAAACCAGGTATGGCTAAAGTAAGCGAGCTTGGCGAAAAGATCATGGATAAGTTAAAACAAGAAGGTGGCGTACTCGCTATAGGTGATAAATCCGATCCTGAACTTATCAAAAAAGTGTTCTCTACCAGCAAAGCAAACTACAAAAAAGCCATTGGTGGTTTGTTTAAGCAAGGGTTAATTGATATTGAAGCTAAGGCTATTAGGCTTAAGTAAGCGGTCAGCGGTCAGCGGTCAGCGGTCAGCGGTCAGCGGTCAGCGGTCAGCGGTCAGCGGTCAGCGGTCAGCGG
>NZ_JBALXK010000019.1:0-78818 GCF_036960685.1 Pseudoalteromonas sp.
CGATATAAGTACGTGATTAAATTATACTCTACATACATTGAGATATTAATTCGATCGTACTCTTGAGACATGCGCTCATTAATCGGATTTATCTCAATCTTCGTGAAATCATCAACATGTTGTAAACGAAGAATTGTAAATCCACTCATATCAATAAGCTCAGAAACTTGCTCTTTATCAAGCTGTGTTTCGAACTTGTTGAGTTCAGCTTCTTCAATCCATAGATTTCTTAAAGTGAACTCAGATTCTTGATTTTGAGTATTAAACTTTATATGTAGATCAAATTTAATAGAGCCAACCTGATCTTCAGTTTCCAAAGGATCAAGTGAAATCGAAATACCAGTCGTTTCTGCTGCGATCAACTTACCCTCTCCTGCCGCCTAACGCTTAACGCTTAACGCTTAACGCTTAACATAACTGGAAAATACGAGCGCTTTACAGCGAGTAGTTTTCCAGTTGATGTTTTTGTTATATTTTTAGTTAAAAGTAACCGGTACAGTTACCGAGATACCACAACCCTTACCATAAACGAAAACAAAAAAATGTTTGCGAACCAGTTCAGGACCAACTGTATACCAAACTATCTTTCCTTCATCATGCTCAAAAGCTTCTGCCAACAAAAATAATGACGGCTCCTCAAGACTGTCGATGAAAAGTGCTGAACTTTCATATTCTCGATTTTCAATTTTGTTGGGTAGCAAAATTTCTACTGAATAACTGCCATCAGAATACTCTGTATTAACTTTAAAAAGTGGGCGATATTTTTGATTCCAAAGAAACTCTTGTTCCTCGGTTAAAATACAGGTTGATGCGTTCGAGGCACCGCAGAATAATAAACTTAATAAAATCCATCTCAATTTGGACTTACTCCGAAAATATAACGCTTAATATAACTGGAAAATGCGAGCGCTTTTCAGCGAGTAATTTTCCAGTTGATGTTTTTGTTATGTTTACGTTACTCACCATACTCAGATAAGTACAATTTAATTCCTAACTTGCCCATTATTGCCATAGCTTCTGACGATAGAATAGCGCCACCGCCACAAGCGTTTTCCCTAATACTAAAGCCCACGTCAACTATGTATTTTGAGGGAGCTAAATTTAGCGGGTTTTCAAACAACCAATTTTCGAGTTCCGTAATTTGAACAGGAAGCTCCCAGTGCTCTTTTGCAAGGTGGGCAAGTTTCTCATTAGATTGTTCGTCTTTAACGTAAATCGGCACTCAATTTCCTAGTAAACATAACGCTTAAAGCACGCGCCAAATACCGGAGCTTTGTTTTTGTGCGAGTATTGTCCCGCACAAAAACGAAGTGGAGAGTATTTGGTCAACGTGACTTTTCTTGTTATGTGATTTACCACTCTTCTGGCTTCAATTTTGATGCTGCTATTTTAAGTTCATCTTTGGTTAAGCCGATAATAGTGTGAAAATCCTTATCATCTAATCCAAAGCCAAGATTGTGGGCATTGAGCGCATTTATGATACCACCAAGCTCCGATGCCGATAGAAGATTAGGTGAGACCTGTTGTACGGTGTTGAATAGCTTATTAGCTACAGCACCCTCAATAGGATTAACCACGACAATATCGCCAGACTCCTCAAGCTCTTTTATGGCTTTGGCTAATACTTCTTTGACTACAGATTCGCTCATGCTAATTTTTCACATAACGCCCGCATAAATAGCGGATAATAGTTGGCTAAAATTAGCGAAGAATGAGCGTCAGCCAACTGTTAGACGTCCATTTTAATGCGTTTGTTATGCATCCTACCCAAAGTAACGCTCAAACAAACGTGGACACATAAATTGATCACAACTTTCTTCAAACAACCAATCTGAGGAAAATTGAATATGGCAAAATACATAATCAATAAAATAAGCCATCTCTATTAGATATTTCCTAGAATCTCTGTTATTCAATCCTTTAGAGATCCTCACTTGAACTAGGTCAGCCTTAACATCTTTATTGACTCTAAAGTAAACGCGAACACCTTGTTCAGAATAATATTCGGTTCCAAACGCATTGCCTTCAATTTCCCATTCACTTTGATGAATTTGCTTTTTAGTTGCGACTCCCCGAAGGAAATTTCTAGCGACTTTCAAGTTTTTGGGCAAGCACTCACCAGACCGAAATCGTATTAATTTTACACAACAGTCCAGCAAGTAGCGTTTCACCAAAATCTCTTTGCTTTTGTTCTGATTAATTAATCTTAGCTTATTAGTTAAATTCATATTTTGGGCATCATCTGGATGCATAACGCTTTAAACAGCGGAAAACGCGAGCGCAGCGAGTGGTTTTCCGATGATTTAACTTGTTAGGATCTGTTATTGAGTTTTGCAATTCTGATCCAGCCATTTATTGGTTGCATTTTTTTCATGGGAAAGGCTTGATAGTGCGTAGAGCCTTTTCCCTGAGTCTTCATAGACAATATCGAAAAACCAAATTGCCCCATATGCTGCATCAAACCCTTTATATTTATCGTAAATCATATTTTGAGGTGTAATACAGTTAATTAAATCTATGAGGGTATCAGTAAAAATTTCATCAAATCTTTGCTGCAACTCCTCTTTAGTTAATATTTTTTGAGGCTTAATAGGTAAAGCATCATCCTTTGTAATTACTTGGGCACTACTAATATTTAATGGGAAAAAAATATAGCTACTAAATAGTTCTACATTTTTCGTCCTAACCCCTTCCTTTAAAGCATTCAAAACAGGAGCAACCTTAGCTTCAGCAGTTTCCCTATCGTAGATAGCATATGTTTGCGAGTTGCTTGGAAGTGCAAGCAGAATTAGCAGGAAAAACGTAAGTATTTGCATTAGATCCTAACGCCCAAAGCAGCGGCGCGCGTTAGCGTGTCCAGCCCGCAGGGCGATGCTGCCTTTGCTTGTTATGTTTTTAATAGTATTGGGTATAGTCTGCTTCAATGTCAGCCAACCTTGCCAATTGATCTAGGATTGATTTCCCTGTAACTAATAAGTCTTGTGTTCGTGCTGGATTATCCCAGCCCTCTGCACCGTGTTTACCTCCGTGAAAGAGGTTGTTTCTGATTGTTTTAAGTAAGCGAACAACTCTACAGAGTTCAGAGTTACAATCAGCTAAACCTACTTCTCGCCACTGAAGGTCTGAATGCTCCCCAACCTTTTGTCTTTTGGGGTTAAGTTCAATTAGCTTATTGGTTTCCGCTGTGTGTTCGAAAGTCCCTGCGTACTTTTCTACGAACGCATCCCACCCCGGCTCTGCATTTTCTCCAACGTCATTGCGTTTTAAGAAACTGTTTTCTTTAAGTGCAAACTCAAATCGTGAGAACCAATAAAAGAAATCAAACGCACAATCCTTTAAAGGGTCTTTAATATCTTCTTTACGCACGATCTCTCCAGAAAACATAACGCCTCAGTTAAAAGGCAAAATTTGGTTGGCTATAATGTGAAGCGGAGCGAAACCAGCCAACTGAATTTTGTCCGCTTTTAAACTGTTTGTTATATGCCCATTACGGCACATACACCATCTCGACAGTAAATTTAAAATCAGCTTCAAGCTCGGAAATAGATAGCTGCATTACCAAGCCGCTAACTTCTTCTTTATCTGTCGACAAATCAACTAATGCCAGCCAGTCTTTGCCTTGCCAAATATATACTGATGAATCCCAACACTTTTCAGATAATGATATAAGTTTTTCGCCATAATCTTCTATATATGATCTCATCTGACTTGCTACATCTGGGCTTCTTAGCTCTGAATTTGGAACAACAGAACGTAAAACGTAATCTTTAGCAACCAAAGCGTCGACTATTTTAGCAATAGTGCTTCGCCATTTAGATGGTATTGGAAGCTCTGCCTCTCTATTCTTTATTACACTATTCGTTTCCATTCAACTCAGATCCTTCGAGGGCATATAACGCCTTTAGCATGGGCTGGCAGAAGTGGCACGTAATTGCGAAAGCAATTTAAGTGACGCTTTTGACAGTCCTATGCCTAATATTGTTAGGCGCAGCTACTACTCCTCCTGATAAAGTAGACCATCTGTACCCCTTAAGTATTTTGGCAAATCATCTTGAATATCGGTAACTCTTTGCTCATAAAAGAAGTGGCGATTTGAGATGAGTTCTTGCGGCAACTCATTTCCATTACACTTAGATATTAATAGCTGCGATACCACACACCAATTCATGCCGTTGGTGTTAAATAGCACCTCGCCACAATGTTTGCAGAAGTGCTTTTGCATGTTGAGCGTTGGATGCTGAAAAACCGTAATTGTATCCAAACCTTTATTTATGGAAACTTCTTCCTCTTTCCATGCGGTGACAGAATGGAAAGGAATATCCAAGAGTTCTCTGCAATCTTCGCAATGACAAAAGGCATGTACTATTGGTTTATTCGATAATGAGATTTCAACTCTTTCGCAATTGCAATGAATTTTGTAAGTCATCATCTATCCTCTTCATATCGCCTAACGCCCTAATAATGGGCAAAAAAGTGTTTGCTAAAATGTTGAGGAACGAAAACAGCAAACTGTTTTTTGTCCTTATTTATTAGCTTGTTAAGTGCCCCTAACATACTCAACCATAATCAAAAAACTACCCAAACACAAGCTAATTGCCGACACTAAAAACCAAGGCTCTGCGTATAGTCCCATGTACAACGCTATTGATAATGAAGCACAACCTGCGCCGACAGAGTAAATGGTAAACTTATTTATTTGAGGGTAGAGAATCACAGCTATTACTGCGACTGATAGTGAAAATAATCCAACCAAAATTACTGCGGTTATAAAAAATGAAGGGAAATCACGGAAAGTACCATGCGCAAAAATAGTCAAACCAAGCAAGCACATCCCTAACCAATGAAAACTAGCAGGAATAAATAAAATGATTAATACTGCTTTCTTAAATATTATGCTCATACTTCCTTGGGGCATTTAACGCCTTTGTCAGCCGCGTTTTGGTTGTAGTGGATTTTTGTGCAAAGATGGCCGTAGGCCATGCACAAAAAGGAGCGAAGACCAAAACGTCGGCTGGACAAAATTGTTAGGCTTATCACTCATTAGAATATCTCCATAACGAAGGCTTCGCCTTCAGGAGGAAAATCGAATATTACAGATTCGAATTGGTTTTCCTCAGTCTCGATATCGATTGAATCACCACTTTCGAACTCTATGGTTAATAGCTTGGGTGATTTCAACGCTGCCTTTTTAGCAAGCTGCCTACCTAATGCACCCCACGGCCCGGAATTCGGAGCATCATCCCACTCGTATTCTCTTCCACCTATTGAAGCGAATACCCGCTCATTACATTGAATTCTGAAATTAACAAACTGAATATTGAAGCCATATGACGCAAGTAATATCGACTCAACATACTCCTCCTCTTTGGCGAAGTACTGATTGAGCAGCTCAACAATTTTTTCGTTAAATAAGATCACTCTCAATTCACCCAGGGCCTAACAATTTTATAGTGCGCTCGTCGCGCATCTTTGTGCCGATGTTACGCGCATGTATTAATGAATCTATTTTTAACAAATAACGTAATGCATTGCCAACTTTAATATTTTTATGACACTAAAGGTATTCAGAAAAAGAAATTACGCTCGTCGCTCATTTTCTTGAATATGGGAGCACAACAACAAAACAGTATATTAATACAGTTATTTATGTCATCACCAACATAAAAGTTAGTGGAATATCAGATTATGGAGTAGAGCCAATATCATTAGATGAATAAAAATGTATCTGATAGCTCATAGCCGCCCTTAGAGCATTTACGTTAACTCGTTTTGGGGGCAGAAACGAGTTACCCCTGAACGTCTGCAATTGGCGCATCCAAAACAGCCGACAATGCAAAATATTGACGCTAATTGGTTGGGTATTTTTTCGTTGGGTTTCGCTGCGCTCAAACCAACCTACGTTGATAACTCTAAAGCGCAGCGCCTCTAAACCTCTTTGTGAATAATTCACTTTACGCTCTTTTCTATAATGTTTCGCAACAGAAAGCCAAAGGGGTCAAGCCAAAGGGGTCAAATCTTGACTTCAGACATTATAACTCCTGATCACCTGAAACTGACACTGAGCCTTACTTTAGCAAAGGACTTACTTCAGACAGCCGATAATGCTAAATATTGACGCTAATTGGTTGAGTATTTTTTCGTTGGGTTTCGCTGCGATCAAATCAACTTACGTTGATAACTCTAAAGCGCAGCGCCTCTTAACCTCTTTGTGAATAATTCACTTTACGCTCTTTTCTATAATGTTTCGCAATAGGGCAAGAAAATAGTGATCTGACTCCATAAAACTTACCACTTAAAACTAAAAAGAAGCTAGTGGGGCTGTATCCGCCCTACTAGCTATATCAACAAGCTACAGGATAAAAGTGGCGACTTTGTCATTTAAGTCAGTGGCGCGGTCTTTAAGTGTTTTAGCTTGGCTTAAGTGGGTCATCGCTGATGCCGTGATTTCATCCGTGACGTCTTTGATAGCCACTGTGTTACGAGTGATTTCGTTAGTCACTTGAGTTTGCTCCTCGGCTGCGACTGCAATTTGCCCTGCCATGTCGGAAATCTCATTCACTGCTAGGGTAATTTCCTCTAACGCTTTTGCTGCTGCATTGACGTCGTTAACGCTGTTGTTAGCTAGCCCTTTGCTGCTGTCCATCAAGTTAACTGCTTGTTTAGTGGTATTTTGCAATGTTTCGATTGTGGTATAAATCTCTGCGGTAGAGTTTTGCGTTCGGTGCGATAGCACCCGCACTTCATCAGCAACTACAGCAAAGCCACGGCCTTGTTCACCGGCACGCGCCGCCTCAATTGCAGCATTTAATGCCAGTAAATTAGTTTGCTCAGCAATTTCCTGAATGGTGGTTAAAATGCTTGAAATCGCTTGTGCATGATGACTCAACTCACCTATCACCACGGTAGTTTCATCTATTTCAGAGGCTAAAGAGTTAATCGTGGTTCTGGTTTTATCAACCAAGCTTTTACCCTGAATGCTGCTTTGCGCCGATTGCTGTGATGCGGCAGCGGTATTTTCTGCATTTGCTGCAATCTCATGGGTGGCACTGGACATTTCAGTGACCGCGGTTGCAACCATAGTAACTTCTTGTTGCTGACGCTGTAGTTCATTAACGCTCGAGTGATTTGTCAGTAAGCTTTTTTCTGCGTCTAAATCTAAGTCAATCGCGAGTTGTCGAATATGACTAATTAGCTGATGTTGGCTCCCAACAAAGGAGTTAAAGCTATCTGCTAATGCTCCCACTTCATCTTTGCTATCGACATTAATACGCTGGGTTAAATCGCCATTGCCTTGTGCAATGCGTGATAAAGCTTGCGATACACGACTTAGCGGTTCAAGTAACAGCCCCAATAGCCACGAAATAGCCAATACGCTAATAATTAGTGCTAAGGTCGCTAATCCTAACTGCGTGACCATTAGGCTCAGCAGTGGCGCTTCTAGGGTTTGTTTGTCGAGTACAAAAACAAGTTGCCAATCGGTACTAGGTATTTTTTCACTCCACACTAGTTTGTCACGATCTTCGCCTGAAAAATACACCGGCGTGAGCTGGCCTGTTTGCTCACTTAATTGAATAAGGCGGTTATCTAATTTGGCCTCAATATTAGTTATTTTACCCATTAATTTATTTGCATCACGGTAGGCAATCACTGTGCCATCGTTATGCATCATGATCGCATAGCCATTTGCAGGTAATGACATGTTACTCACGCTATCAACAATGCTCGCAATTGATACATCACCGCCAACTACACCGTCACGGGTTGATTGAGCAATCGTTACCACGAGTAGATTATACGCGACATCTAAATAGGGCTTGGTAATAATACTGTCACGAGTTTGTTGTGATTGTTGATACCAAGGCCTAGTGCGTGGGTCATACCCTGAACGGTCAATTCTCGGATTCGAGTCAACCATTACGCCATCACGGTTACCATAATAAGTTAACTGAAAATCGCCAGAGCGCTGTGCTTGCTGTAATCCATACAGGGTATTTTCTTCAATCTTAGATGCCACAGAAGTAATAACTCGCTGGCGATCAGCAAGCCACCCTGCAATACGTTCCGCTTGTTGTTTGCCCGATTGACTTACACTAGCAACGCTACTTTGTAGCAACAATGCTTTTTGTGTGGAATAGCTATACCACGATAATAAGGCAACCACGATTGTCAGCGCGAGAACGACTGATAATAATATTTTTTTCTTGAGTGAATAAGAGTTCATAGTGAGTGCTAATACTGATTTTAATTAAATAGAAACGAGGATAAATACAGCTTGGAGTTAGCTTAATTTAGAGTATGAATTGAGAGGCAATCTCAACCTTGTTCTATTTTCGCATACTAAATTTAAAAAAAAATTAAAATCAAACAATTAGATTAAAATTAAAGAGAGGTGACACCGAAAAAACCTAAACGTTAATTTAAAAAATAAAACTAGTGTAAATGAGTAGCGTTGTATAAATACTAGATGTATATTTTTGTTTAAAATAAATGTAGCTCCTAGTCATTATATTAAATTAAACAAAAGTAATAAGCCGTGATCAGGAAATTGTCGCTCTGTATGAAATCGATATTAATGATCTGCTGTTTAAAATTGAACACAGCAGATTTGCTTATTAAATTGAATTGTCGCTATTATTTCGCATTCTTTTGAGCCTGCGCTTGGTAATATTTAATGATGCTCTTTTGATCATCTTCTGTAAAAGCTCTTAACGGGATTTTTCTCGTCAGCTGTTTATCTTCTTCATTAATTTTTAGTAGTAACGTTTTTCCATCCACCTCAGCGCTTTCAATACTGGTATCTAAAATAAGCCAACGCGGACGTACTATTGCTAACTTCACTTCAGAGTATTTTGGGTAAATTCTTACCACTTCAATGCTGCTATTCACAAAATAAAATATGATCAGCATGACGCCTAAACCAATAATGTTTGGGATCATCGCAATACCTGCAATGACGATTATAAAACCGACAATTAGTTGTGGGATCAGCTTTTCACTCGCTACTTTAATTACCGTGGTTGGCTTTTCAATTACCATATCAGTCATTATTCAATTTCCTTATAAATTTAAGTTTCATTTGTTTATCCATTGCCTCTCGAATAGACAAAATGCCTAAAGCGCCAATGGGTAAAAAAACGATAAATCCTGCCATAGATATATAACCAAAAATATTCTTTTTACTGTACTGATAAGCAAAGCCAAATAAAGCCATTATCAAAGCTGGGAGCGTGACATAGTTAATCACGTAATAGGTAGGATCAAGCTGGATGAATACAATAAACAGAACAATAATAATAAGTGATAGATAATAAAGTCGCACATTAACTCCCTTTAATAGTGGCTAATGCTGAGGATATAGAAGTCAGCTCAATTTTTCAACTAAAGGTACACAATGAGGCTAAACGAAAATTGCAGTTTAATTCTTCAAGGGATTAAAACAAAAAACCCCGCATTTTCATGCAGGGTTTTAATAATTTTGCAAGGCAGGTATTAGCTCATTGCTGTTTGTAGCTTTTTCATCGCTGTTTTCTCAAGCTGACGAACACGTTCTGCAGATACGCTGTATTTTTCAGCCAGTTCTTGCAGTGTTGCTTTGTCATCAGATAACCAACGAGCGCTAACAATATCTTGCGAACGTTCATCTAGCGTTTTTAATGCGCTAAATAAGCGTGTATGCGACTGCTCTTGCCATTGCTGTTGCTCAACTTCTTCAGCTAAATCGTTGCTGCCATCAGTTAAGTATTGCACTGGTGAGTAAGTGCTTGTTGGAGCGTCATCGCTGTCGTCACCGGTTAGGTCAAAGCCCATGTCTTGGCCGCTCATGCGCGATTCCATTTCACGTACTTCTTTTTCACTTACACCTAGCTCATTCGCTACAGTGGCAACTTCAGCTTGGTTAAACCAACCTAAACGTTTTTTGTTCTTACGAAGATTGAAGAACAATTTACGTTGCGCTTTAGTGGTCGCAACTTTTACGATACGCCAGTTTTTCAGTACGAATTCGTGTATTTCAGCTTTTATCCAATGCACTGCAAATGAAACTAGACGTACACCCACTGATGGGTCGAAACGTTTTACAGCTTTCATCAGGCCGATATTGCCTTCTTGGATCAAATCAGCTTGTGGTAAGCCGTAGCCTGAATAGCCTTTAGCTATATGTGCCACAAAACGAAGGTGAGACATGATGAGTTGCTTTGCAGCGTTAAGATCGCCATCTTCCTGTAAGCGAGTCGCCAACTCTTTTTCTTGCTCAGCACCTAGCATAGGTATCGTGCTTACCGCTTGAAGGTAGCCGTCCATACTTGCGCTTTGCTGTCCAACTGTGAGTGCCATTGCGTATAAATCTTTACTCATTTTTCACCTCAGTGATAAACATTTGAAACCATCTTAGCACTCTTTAACTTAGAGTGCTAACTTCAATTTAAAACTTTTTTTAGATTGAAGCAAGTGGTTTTTTAGTGTTTTTTTATTCTACTTTAACCGTCTGAATAAGCGATGAATTCTAGCTTAGTGAACAATTGGCTGCGGGAAAAAAATTCATCGCAACCAATTTAATCGATAATAATAGATACTAATTGTTACACTTTATCGGGTTCAATTTCTTTAATGTAACGATTAACCGATAAATAAGAGCCTATAAATCCTAAGCTTGTTGCCAGCAATACCAAAGCACCAAACTCAGTTATACTTAAACCAATTAAGTTAAAGCTCGTTTGATACACGCCTGCCACTTCTGATACCGCAGAACCTAGCCACCACATCATTAAAGCAACGCATACAAATGCAAACAAACCACCCACAATACCATACCAAATCCCGGTCCATAAAAATGGCGCATGAATGAAGGTATTGGTTGCACCTACTAATTTCATTACTTGGATCTCTTCTTTCTTATCCATTATTGATAAGCGAATGGTGTTGCCTATGATCAAAGTAACCGATGTTAGTAATAGCAAGGCAATGGTGATAACGCTTTCTTTTAATAAGCTTAGTAATGCGTTTAAGCGCTCAAGCCAGGCAATATCTAATTTACCAAAATCAACTTCGCGCTCTGCTTCAAGCTTTTTTAATAATGCTTGCGCGGCGTTTGGCTGACGATGGCGAGAAGTCGGCGTGACGATAACAACATCTGGCAGAGGATTGCTATCCAAATATTCAAGTGCTTGGCCAAACCCTGATACTTCTTTAAATTCAGTGAGCGCATTTTGTTTAGAAATAAAGCTGACATTGTCTATTTCGGGATACAGCGCTAAACGTTTTACCAAGGTTTGCGTTTCTTGCTCACTCATAGACTCTTTAACAAATAATGATATTTCTGCCGCTTCTTCAAAGCCGCTACTTACTTGCTGCACGTTTTTAACCACTAAATACAAGGTTGCTGGCAAGGTTAAACTCAACCCCAGTACCGCGATGGTCATCATTGATGCCATGGGTGTACGCCACATTTCACCTAAGCTATGTACGCCTTGGCGAAAAATATTCAGCACAAAAAAATAGCCGGCTGCAAATAGTGATTTTTTAGCACGCTCATTTTGGCTTTTTCGGCCTTTAAATAACAAGCTCATAGTGTTGCCTCTGCCAATGGATCTTGGCTCATGCGGCCATCTTTTAACGTTAAGCTGCGGTATTTCATTCGCGAGATCAGTCCTAAATCATGGGTAGCAATAAGCACTGTAGTGCCATGATTATTAAACTCTTCAAACAACCGTAAGATATCCATTGAAAGCTCAGGATCTAAATTACCTGTTGGCTCATCGGCAAGTAATAGTGGCGGAGAGTTGACGATTGCACGGGCGATACCAACACGCTGTTGTTCACCACCAGAGAGTGTTGACGGGTGGCATTTCACTTTGTCGAGCAAACCAACTTTGTCCAGCGCACCGTGAACACGCTTTTCAATTTGCTTATGATGCGTGCCCTCAATAATCAATGGCAAAGCAACATTATCAAAAATAGTGTGACGCTCTAATAAACGATGGTTTTGGAAGATAATCCCAATATCACGACGAACGTACGGTATTTGCCGCGATTTAACTGCATTTAAATCAACGCCATTAATGAAAACGTGTCCCGCAGATGGGCGTTCCATTAAGCTTATTAATTTAAGCAAGGTACTTTTACCTGCGCCACTGTGGCCCGTTAAAAAAGCGAGTTCACCTGGTTTAACATGAAAATTAACTTTTTCCAGCGCTCGATGACCACCGGGATATGTTTTACTGACTTGCTGAAAATTTATCATTTTAATTATCAATCATCCGCAGCTAAAAAGGGAGCAAGCTCCCTTTTGAAAGTTAAACTTCGTCCTCATCTTGGCTAAATAGCGCATCAATGAAGTCATTACTATTAAATGCGCGTAAATCTTCAATACCTTCGCCCACACCAATATAGCGGATCGGAATATTAAATTTATCGGCCACAGCGAAGATAACCCCACCTTTGGCTGTCCCATCTAACTTAGACAAAGTGATCCCAGTAAGGCCAACACATTGATTGAATAAGTTAACTTGGCTAATAGCATTTTGCCCGGTTCCAGCGTCGATAGTTAGCATCACTTCGTGTGGCGCATCGGCATCGATTTTTTTCATCACGCGAGCTATTTTTTCAAGCTCTTGCATTAGGTTATCTTTATTTTGCAAGCGCCCAGCTGTATCAGCAATTAATACATCTATATTACGTGCTTTTGCAGCTTGAAATGCGTCAAATACGACTGATGCACTGTCAGCACCGGTATGTTGTGCGATCACAGGAATTTTATTACGCTCACCCCACACTTGTAATTGCTCAACAGCCGCGGCACGGAAAGTATCACCCGCCGCTAGCATGACCGATTTGCCTTGATCTTGAAATTGCTTTGCAAGTTTACCAATCGTCGTTGTTTTACCAACGCCGTTAACACCCACCATTAATATAACAAATGGTTTTTTATCAGCAGGAATTTCTAATGGTTGCTCGGCTGTTTTAAGCATTGCTGCCATTTCTTGCTTCATTAACTCATACAGCGCATCACCATCTTTTAATTGCTTGCGATTGGCTGCATCAGTCAGACGGTCAATCAGCTTCATGGTGGTATCAACACCTAAGTCGGCTGTTAATAGCTGGGTTTCAAGATCTTCAAATAATTCATCATCAATTTTCTTACCGGTGAAAATCGATGCAAAGCCAGAACCTAAGTTTACTTTGGTTTTTAGTAAGCCTTTTTTAAGACGTGCAAAAAAGCCTTCTTTTTTTGGTTGTTCAGCTTTTTTAGCTTCATCATTAGCAAGCTCGGCTGTTAATCGCTCTTGCTCTACACGTTCAGCTTCAGCCTCCTCTGCAGCAATGCGCTGTTGCTCTACCCGCTCAGTTTCCGCTTTTTCTGCTGCGATACGTTCCTGCTCTAAACGTTCTGCTTCAGCCTGCTCTGCGGCAAGTCGCTGTTGCTCTACACGCTCAGTTTCCGCTTTTTCTGCTGCGATACGCTCCTGCTCTAAACGTTCTGCTTCAGCCTGTTCTGCGGCAAGTCGCTGTTGCTCTACACGCTCGGCTTCTGCTTGCTCTGCGGCAAGTCGTTGTTGTTCTATACGCTCAGCTTCTGCTTTCTCTGCGGCAATGCGCTGTTGCTCTTCACGTTCTGCTTCTGCTTTCTCTGCGGCAATGCGCTGTTGCTCTTCACGTTCTGCTTCTGCTTTCTCTGCGGCAAGTCGCTGTTGCTCTGCACGTTCAGCTTCTGCTTGCTCTGCGGCAATACGTTCGGCTTCACGTTGCGCTTGCTCGGCTGCTTGACGCTCTTGTTCTAGCTGCATTGCCTCTTGTTGCTGGGCTAAACGAGTGGCTTCATCGCGACGTTGCTGCTCTGCTTTTTCAGCCGCAGCTAATTCAGCATTTGCAATTGCTACACGTTCCGCTTCCACTTTCTCTGCGGCAACACGCTGCTGTTCTGCACGCTCAGCTTCTGCCTTTTCAGCGGCAATACGTTCGGCTTCACGTTGCGCTTGCTCGGCTGCTTGTTGTTCTTGCTCTGCTTTCTCAGCTGCGGCTAATTCTGCTTCTGCAATTGCGACACTTTCAGCTTCCGCCTGCTCTGCAGCAATACGCTCTTGCTCTACACGCTCTGCGTCAGCCTTTTCTGCTACAATGCGTTCGGCTTCACGTTGCGCTTGCTCGGCAGCTTGTCGCTCTTGTTCTAGTTGCATTGCCTCTTGTTGCTGAGCTAAACGAGCGGCTTCATCGCGGCGTTGCTGCTCTGCTTTTTCGGCCGCAGCTAATTCAGCATTTGCAATCGCTACACGCTCTGCTTTTTCTGCAGCAATGCGTTCTTGCTCTACACGTTCAGCTTCCGCCTGCTCTGCAGCAATACGCTGTTGCTCTGCACGTTCTGCTTCGGCCTTTTCTGCGGCAATACGCTCTTGCTCTACACGCTCAGCTTCTGCCTTTTCTGCGGCAATGCGCTGTTGTTCTGCACACTCAGCTTCGGCCTTTACTGCGGCAATGCGCTCTTGCTCTAAACGCTCAGCTTCAGCCTTTTCTGCAGCAATGCGCTCTTGCTCTAAACGCTCAGCTTCCTCATTTTGGTTATTGAGCTCTTCAGTGTTTTGCTCTGTTTGTTGATTTTTATCTGGCTTACCAAAGCCGAACCAAGACAGGAATTTACTTTTTTTTGCCATACTTGCTAATAACCACTTATAAAAATCTGATAAACTAACGGTAATAATTTGTGAATTAGCTGCTTTGCATTAAAGCCAAGCCGCTCATAATCACAATATATTGTCTAAGACGCTCATAGTAACACTTTTAGTGCAGTTGAAAAATGACACGCTGCTATATGAGTGCAATATTATCTGAGCTAGATACTAGATACCATTTTTTAGTGAGCTAAATGAGAAATAAATCACCACAAAAACAAATGAGTAATAAAGCCAATGATGGCGTTATTAGGATCATTAGCGGGCAATTTCGTGGCCGTAAATTACCAGTAAAAGATGTGCAAGGCTTGCGCCCAACCACAGATCGTATAAAAGAAACGGTATTTAACTGGTTAATGCAAGATACCCGCGATGCTAAAGTGCTCGACTGTTTTGCAGGCTCTGGCGGATTAGGCTTTGAAGCGCTGTCGCGATTTGCTCACTCAGCCTGTTTTTTAGAAATGGATAAACTCGCAGCGGCGCAATTAAAAACCAATATAGACACATTAAAACTTATAAATGCTGAAGTTGTATGTACTGATAGCTTGCTGCATTTAAGTAAAAACTCGCAACAACAGCAGTTTAATTTAGTGTTTATTGACCCGCCATTTCGCCAAGGTTTAGCGCAACAATGCTGTGATTTACTCACAGAAAATGCTTGGTTAGATAAAAATGCCCTCATTTATGTTGAAGTAGAAAGCGACATGCCGGCATTACAAACGCCTAGCAATTGGCTGTTAATAAAAGAAAAAGCGGCTGGACAAGTATTGTCCCGCCTCTATGAATTACAGTAAAATTAGTAACATACAAATATTTTCGGTTTCCTATTGGAACAGACTATATTTATCCTTTACATGTGGTGTGGCTTCGGATTACAATACTGCACCATTTTTGAACCACTTGATCATTGTTTGATCAACTTGAGCAACGCTCATTATTTAGGTAGGTGAATTTTTAATGCCAGTAATTAAAGTAAGAGAGAACGAACCGTTTGACGTAGCACTTCGTCGCTTCAAGCGTTCATGTGAAAAAGCAGGTATCCTTTCAGAAGTTCGTCGTCGCGAGCACTATGAAAAGCCAACAGCTGAGCGTAAGCGTAAAAAAGCTGCAGCGGTTAAGCGTCACATGAAGAAGCTTTCTCGCGATAACGCACGTCGCGTTAAATTATATTGATCAGTATTGGTCTTGTATAAATGAGCCTTTTAATAAAGCTAAAAGATGCGCAAAAAGATGCGATGCGAGCGAAAGACAAACAACGTCTTAATCCAATTCGTATGGTACTTGCTGCAATCAAGCAGCGTGAGATTGACGAGCAAATAACACTTGATGATGACGGTATTACCGCAGTATTAGTGAAGCTTGTTAAACAACGCCGTGACTCTTACACTCAGTATACTGATGCTGGCCGTGAAGATTTAGCCGAAATTGAAGCCAATGAAATTACAGCACTTGAAGAATTCTTACCTCAACAATTGAGTGAAGATGAAATCATAGCTCTCATTGATGCGGCTATTGCTGATACTAACGCAGCCGGTATGCAAGACATGGGTAAAGTAATGGGTATAATCAAAAGCAAAGCTGAGGGTCGCGCCGATTTAGGTAAGATCTCTGGTTTAATTAAGCAACGATTAACTGCCTAATACTCCCACATACAGATGTATGATTTAAGCAAACCGAGCCATGCGCTCGGTTTCTTCGTTTTTAGCTTTAATAAAAATAGCATTTGTGTTCAAATCTAAATTTGTAGAACTCAAGCTAGTTCGTTCACCTTTTTCTATTTATCTCAGGACTACATTTTACTAATGGCTGGAAAGATCCCACGTAATTTTATAGATGACTTACTTGCCAGAACCGATATTGTTGAGCTAATTGACTCCAAAGTTGGCTTAAAAAAAGCGGGCAAAGATTACCAAGCCTGCTGCCCTTTTCACAACGAAAAATCACCATCATTTACCGTATCTCAAGACAAACAGTTTTATCATTGCTTTGGTTGTGGCGCCAATGGCAATGCAATTTCATTTGTTATGGAATATGACAAGCTAGAATTTGTTGATGCTATTGAAGAACTTGCCAGTATTCTCAATTTGGATGTACCTCGAGAGCAAGGCACCAGCAATGGCCCCGAACGTACTGCAGAACAAAAACGCTCCGATTACGATTTAATGCTGCACAGTGCCCGTTTTTACCAACATCAATTAAAGCATCATGCCAATTCTGCAACCGTAATAGACTACGTAAAAGGCCGAGGCCTGAGCGGTGAAACGGTTAAAAAGTTTATGATCGGCTATGCTCCCAGCGAATGGGAAGGCCTGTGCCAACAACTAGGTCGAAATAAAGAACAAAAAGAGCAACTTGTTGAGCTAAAACTGGCCTCAGAGAAAACCCCAGGCCGACAGTTTGACTTTTTCCGTGATCGTTTAATGTTCCCGATCCGTGATAAGCGTGGTCGTGTTATTGCCTTTGGTGGCCGCGTTATGCAAGCGGATCAAGGGCCTAAATATTTAAACTCGCCAGAAACCCGTATATTCCATAAAGGCTTTGAACTATATGGATTATATGAAGCAAAACAAGCGCATAAAAAGCTCGACCATGTACTCATCGTTGAAGGCTATATGGATGTTGTGGCACTGAGCGAACAAGGTATTGAATACGCAGTGGCAGCACTTGGCACTGCAACAACCGCTGAGCATATGCATACTTTATTTAGAACCACAGACCGCGTTATTTGCTGTTACGACGGCGACCGTGCTGGTCGTGATGCGGCCTGGCGTGCACTTGAAAACGCCCTGCCTTACCTAAATGACGGTAAAGCATTACAGTTTGTGTTTTTACCTGATGGTGAAGACCCTGATTCGCTGGTACAAAAAGAAGGCAAAGAGGCCTTTGAGCAACGATTAGCTAACGCTGATGACTTTACCAAAGTACTGTTTAATAAACTCAGCCAAGAAATTGATCTAACCACTGATGCAGGTAAAGCTAAGTTACTCAGCGCGGTATTACCGTTAGTTGAAAAAATCCCTAGCGAGTTTTATCAAGAAAACCTGCTAGAACATTTAGGACGCTTAATTGGTCGCACTAAGGAGCAACTTAATAACCGCCTAAAAACGCCCAAGCAACAGCACTCTATTGAACGTAAATTTAAAATAACGCCAATGCGCCGCGCTATAGGTTTGCTGATCCAGCACCCAAATTTAGCGCATGCCGTGCCCTATTTGCCTGATTTAGCACAAATGAATATTGCAGGAATTGAGTTACTCATTCGTTTACAGCATTACGCACTGCAAAAATCACCAATAACCACTGCACAATTGCTTGAATCATTTCGTGAAACGCCCGAATATGAAGCGTTGATCAAGCTGGCAACTTGGCGACATGAGATTGGCGACGACCGTTTAGAAGCTGAATTTAAAAATACTTTCAAATTTATTGAAGATCAGTGTTTAAATTATCGACTAGAGACCCTATTAATAAAAGACAAGACCCAAGGCTTAAATAGTGAAGAACGACTCGAATGTCACCTATTAACACAAGCTTTAAAAGGCACTAACAACTAGTCAAAAACGATTTATGCTGTTATACTGTGCTATTCACTGCGTCAAATAATACTTAGCTTGGCTTTATAAATAAGCAAGCTGGCGCCTGTTGTATCAACTTATCAGAGTGGAAGAAACAATCTCTATGGATCCAACTCCTCAGTCACAATTAAAACTTCTGATTCAAAAAGGTAAAGAGCAAGGTTACTTAACTTTTGCAGAAGTTAATGATCACCTTCCACAAGATATTATCGATTCAGATCAAGTAGAAGATATCATTAGTATGATCAATGATATGGGTATCAAGGTTAGCGAAAATGCGCCTGATGCCGATGAATTGATGATGCAAGAAACAACAACAGATGAAGACGCAGCAGAAGCTGCAGCCGCTGCGCTTGCTACTGTAGATAAAGAAATCGGCCGTACTACGGATCCGGTTCGTATGTACATGCGTGAAATGGGTACTGTTGAACTACTGACCCGTGAAGGCGAAATTGTAATCGCTAAGCGTATTGAAGAAGGCATCAACCAAGTACAAATCTCGGTTGCTGAGTACCCTGAAGCAATTACATACCTGCTTGAGCAATGGGATAAATTTGAAGCAGAAGAGATGCGCTTAAGCGACATTATCTCTGGTTTCTTTGATCCTAATGAAGATGAAGCCCCAATTTCAGCTACTCACATTGGTTCTGAATTAAGCGAAAAAGAGCTTGATGATGAAGACGATGATGATAATGATAGCGATGATGAAGATGAAGAAGAAGTAGATACTGGCCCAGATCCTGAAGAAGCCCGTGTTCACTTTGAAAATCTTCGTGATCTTTATAATAAAGCACGCGATACATTTGAAAGTAAAGGCCGTTCACACCCAGAGTCGCAAGCAGCGATTTTTGAAATTGGTGAACTGTTCAGAACCTTTAAATTAGTGCCAAAACAGTTTGACCGCATGGTTAATAACATGCGCGAAATGATGGATAGAGTTCGTGTTCAAGAACGTATCGTCATGAAGCAAGCTGTACAAATTGCAAAATTACCAAAGAAAACCTTTGTTAAGCATTTTGCTAACAACGAAACAGATACCGCATGGATTGACCATGAAATTGCTGCGAATGAAAAATACTCAGCAAAATTAGACGAAATCAAACCAGAGATCATTCGTTGTATCAATAAACTACGTGTTATTGAAGAAAGCACAGGTTTAAGCATTGAGCGTATTAAAGACATCAACCGTCGTATGAGCATTGGTGAAGCAAAAGCCCGCCGTGCGAAAAAAGAAATGGTTGAAGCTAACTTACGTCTTGTGATCTCAATTGCTAAAAAATACACCAACCGTGGCTTACAATTCTTGGACTTAATCCAAGAAGGTAACATTGGTTTGATGAAAGCTGTTGATAAGTTTGAATATCGCCGTGGTTATAAGTTCTCAACTTATGCTACGTGGTGGATCCGTCAAGCAATCACCCGCTCTATCGCCGACCAAGCGCGTACAATCCGTATTCCGGTGCATATGATTGAAACGATTAACAAACTTAATCGTATTTCTCGTCAAATGCTGCAAGAAATGGGTCGTGAGCCAAATCCAGAAGAATTAGCAGAACGCATGATGATGCCTGAGGATAAAATCCGTAAGGTACTTAAGATTGCTAAAGAGCCAATTTCAATGGAAACGCCAATCGGTGATGATGAAGATTCGCACTTAGGTGACTTTATCGAAGATACCACTATTGATTCGCCAATCGACTCGGCAACAATGGAATCTCTTCGTGGCGCTACCAACGATGTGCTTGCTGGCTTAACAGCCCGCGAAGCTAAAGTATTACGTATGCGTTTTGGTATCGATATGAATACCGACCATACCCTAGAAGAAGTAGGTAAGCAGTTTGACGTAACGCGTGAGCGTATTCGTCAAATCGAAGCGAAGGCACTGCGTAAATTACGCCACCCTTCACGTTCAGACTTACTGAAAAGCTTCTTAGATGCTAAGTAATTAGCAACTAATACATGTAATAACCTAAAAGGCCGCTGTAGCGGCCTTTTTTCTATTTCAAGGAAATAATCATGGCTTGGATCCAAATCCGTATCAATGCCAACGCAGCAACCGCTGATGCAGTAAGTGACTTATTAATGGAGGCAGGCAGTGCGTCTGTTACCTTTATTGATGCTAAAGACACCCCTATTTACGAACCAAAAATCGGCACTGTGGTGTTTTGGGCTGATACTACAGTGATTGGTCTATTCGAAGCTAACCACGATATGAATGCAGTCGTTGCTTTATTAAAGCGCCATGACGAGCTAAAAGACACCTTAGTGTACAAGATAGAACAGCTTGAAGATAAAGACTGGGAAAGAGAATGGATGGATAACTTCCACCCTATCCAGTTTGGTGAAAAACTGTGGATTTGTCCAAGCTGGCGCGATATTCCTGATCCTGATGCAGTCAATGTATTGCTCGATCCCGGCCTTGCGTTTGGTACTGGTACTCATGCCACCACGGCACTGTGTTTAAAGTGGCTGGAAAGCCAAGACTTAACCGGTAAAACTGTGGTCGACTTTGGTTGTGGCTCAGGCATTTTAGGCATTGCAGCTATCAAGCTCGGTGCTGAGCGCATGATTGGTATTGATATCGATCCACAAGCCCTTGAAGCCAGCCTTGATAACGCACAGCGTAATGGCGTTGCCGATAAGCTAGAAGTATACCTGCCAGAAAATCAGCCAGAGTTTACTGCTGATATCGTGGTTGCCAATATTTTAGCAGCGCCGCTGCGTGAATTACACAGTGTGATATTAGGCTTGCTAAAACCTGGTGGTAAAATTGCCATGTCAGGTATTTTAGAAGAGCAAGCACAGTCAGTTGCCGATGTTTATGCGCCATTTTTAGCCTTAGATGAGATAGCTGTTGAAGGTGAATGGACTCGCGTAAGCGGTGTTAAAAACGCATAATCGGCAAACTTTAGCGGTTTAGAGTATTAACTCAAAACCGTTAGGTAAAGCCTGCCATTAACAGGCTTTACCTATTATTTACACACTGTTATGCAGAATGATTTTCTTGACGAAAATTAGCTCTGTATAAAATTCAGACAAATAAAGCCTTTCGTCAAACTGTTATCAAATGTCAATACGCAAAAGTCAAAAAAAAGTCACTTTTGTTCAATTTATAGCCTTTGATTTTTGCAAAAAAAACCGTAAACTTAGCGCCCCTTGAAAAGAGGCCTATTGAATACAGTGCGTATCGGAACATACCAATTAGAGAACAATGTAATTGTAGCGCCAATGGCGGGAATTACTGATAGACCATTTAGACAACTTTGTCGCCGCTTAGGTGCGGGCCTTGCAGTGTCTGAAATGCTCTCGTCAAATCCTTTGGTATGGAAAACCGAGAAATCGATGAACCGTATGGATCATAGTGGTGAATCGGGAATACGTGCGGTGCAAATCGCAGGAGCTGATCCTGAGCTTATGGCTCAGGCTGCACAATTCAATGTAAGTAATGGTGCACAGATCATAGATATTAATATGGGGTGCCCAGCTAAGAAAGTGAACAAGAAACTCGCAGGCTCCGCCCTGTTACAGTTTCCTGGTTTAGTGGAAGAGATTATAGATGCGGTGGTTAGCGCTGTTGATGTACCTGTAACACTGAAAATCCGTACTGGATGGGATCAGGACAACCGTAACGGTGTTGAGATTGCGAGAATAGCTGAACGTTATGGCATAGCTTCATTGGCCGTACATGGGCGTACACGCGCATGTATGTACAAAGGTGAAGCTGAATACGCCACTATTAGGGATATTAAACGTTCAGTGTCGATACCTGTCGTTGCAAATGGAGATATAACGTCTCCTGAAAAAGCAAAACAGGTTTTGGACTATACGGGTGCAGATGCCATTATGATTGGTCGAGCCGCCCAAGGTCGCCCTTGGATATTTAGGGAGATAGACCACTATTTGCGAACCGGTGAACATTTACCTGTGCCTCCTATTGAGGAAGTACGCGGTATTTTGATGGAACACTTAGTGAACCTTCATGCGTTTTACGGCGAACCAATGGGAGCGCGCATCGCTCGCAAACATGTATCTTGGTATTTGCAAACCCATGACAGTGACGGTCAGTTTAGGCGAGTATTTAATGCTCTCGATAATCCACAGGCACAAATCGAGACATTAGAGCAATACTTTAAAACACTAGCAGCTAACTAAGAAAGAAAGAGATATAAACAATGTTCGAACAAAACGTGACTTCTCCATTTATCACTAACCCTCATGTTCAGTCACACGAGAAACCGCAGCCATTACGCGATGCAGTGAAGAAAGCTGTTCATCACTATTTAAAACAGCTTAACGGTCAAGATGTGCAAGACGTTTACGACCTTGTTCTTTCAGAGCTAGAAGCACCATTACTTGAAGAAGTAATGACTTACACACGTGGCAACCAAACACGTGCGGCAATCTTACTAGGTATCAACCGCGGTACTTTACGTAAGAAACTAAAGAAATACGGCATGAACTAATACGATGTTGTGAATTATCACAACATTCGTTTGAAAAAGCACCTTCGGGTGCTTTTTTTATCTCTTTAAAAACCCTCAAAAAAGCGGCTAATTGCAAAATCCTCACTCTTTAAACATCGTTTTTTAAGCGATATTCAGTTAAAATAGCGCCTTTCTAAGCTAGCTCAAACACTGAGGTAATCAAACTACAATGGATACACATCGTCCAATTCGTCGCGCACTACTAAGTGTGTCAGATAAAACCGGTATCGTTGAATTTGCTCGTGCACTTGAATCACAAGGTGTCGAACTTATATCAACTGGCGGTACTTGTAAATTACTTGCTGATAATGGCATTAAAGTCACTGAAGTATCT
Source organism: Pseudoalteromonas sp. (assembly GCF_036960685.1). GTDB lineage: Bacteria > Pseudomonadota > Gammaproteobacteria > Enterobacterales > Alteromonadaceae > Pseudoalteromonas. Next base: position 23,054 of record NZ_JBALXK010000019.1, read on the forward strand.
GACCACACAGGTCACCCTGAGATCATGGATGGTCGCGTTAAAACTCTTCATCCAAAAATTCATGGCGGCATCTTAGCGCGTCGTGGTCAAGATGAAGACGTAATGACTGAGAACAACATCTCAGCTATCGATATCGTTGTAGTTAACTTATACCCCTTTGCGAATACAGTCGCTCAAGAAAACTGCAGCCTTGAAGATGCCATTGAGAACATTGATATCGGTGGTCCAACTATGGTGCGTGCTGCGGCTAAAAACCACAAAGACGTGACTATTGTAGTAAACGCGAAAGATTACGACCGCGTGATCTGCGAAATGCAAAGCAATAATGGCTCAACAACGTACAAGACACGTTTTGATTTAGCCATTGCAGCATACGAGCATACTGCACAGTACGATGGCATGATTGCTAACTACTTCGGTAAAATGGTTGCTGACTACACTGATGAAGCGGCTGAGGAAACTAAATTCCCACGCACTATCAATATGCAGTTCACTAAAAAGCAAGACATGCGCTACGGTGAAAATTCACACCAAGATGCGGCTTTTTATGTTGAAAACGACGTGCAAGAAGCGTCTGTTGCAACCGCCGTACAGCTTCAAGGTAAAGCATTGTCGTTTAACAACATTGCTGACACTGATGCAGCCCTAGAGTGTGTAAAAGAATTTGATGTACCGGCCTGTGTTATCGTAAAACATGCCAACCCGTGTGGCGTGTCAATCGGTGAAAACATCCTTGAAGCCTATGACCGTGCATTTAAAACCGACCCTACATCAGCATTTGGTGGCATCATTGCCTTTAACCAAGAGCTTGATGCCGATACCGCTGAAGCGATTGTGTCACGTCAATTTGTTGAAGTGATCATTGCGCCTAAAGTATCAGAAGCCGCAGCACAAATCGTATCTGCAAAACAAAATGTACGTTTATTAGAATGTGGTGAGTTCTCTGCAAAAGGCACAGGCCATGACATTAAACGTGTAAATGGCGGTGTATTAATTCAAGACCGTGATTTAGGTATGGTAACGCAAGGCGACTTAAAAGTTGTGTCTAAACGCCAACCTACTGAGCAAGAGCTTAAAGACTTATTATTCTGCTGGAAAGTCGCTAAGTTTGTTAAATCAAACGCCATTGTTTATGCCCGTGACGGTATGACCATAGGTGTAGGCGCAGGCCAAATGAGCCGTGTTTACTCAGCTAAAATTGCTGGTATTAAAGCTGCTGATGAAAACCTTGAAGTGAAAGGTTCTGTAATGGCGTCTGATGCATTCTTCCCATTCCGTGATGGTATTGATGCAGCAGCAGAGGCTGGTATTACTGCTGTGATCCAACCAGGTGGTTCAATGCGCGATGAAGAAGTTATCGCCGCTGCTGACGAAGCTGGCATGGCAATGGTGTTTACTGGCATGCGTCACTTCCGCCACTAATCACACAAAGAGCTAACTGTATAAGTTAGCTCTTTTTGTTTGCACCAAATTCACGTATTCTGCTTATTCTATAACCGCTATAAAATTATAATGTGAAGGAACAGACGATGAAATTTGCACTAAAAACACTACTGGTTACTACCCTTGCTATGAGCTCAACGCTCGTACTTGCCCATGATCATGGCCAAAGTTCAGCCGTTGCTCAAGCCGTTAAAGCAAGTGAGAGAAACACGGAACGTGACCAATATCGCCACCCTGTTGAAACCCTCGAGTTTTTTGGCCTAAAGCCAACAATGACAGTGGTTGAGATTGCGCCAGGCGGCGGCTGGTACAGTGAAATTTTAGCGCCAGCACTGAAAGAGCAAGGCACCTATTATGCCGCACACTTTCCTGCTGATTCATCAGTTGGCTACTATCAACGTTCACTCGCTGGCTTTAAACAGAAAGTTGCCGAAGATGAGCGATTCAGTAAAGTAAAAATCACTGAATTTGCCCCTTCAACACATTTAGATATTGCACCTGCGGGCAGCGCAGACATGGTATTAACTTTCCGTAATGTACATAATTGGTACATGAGCAAAGATAAAGACGCCGCAGCGAATGCCTTTAAGTCTTTTTATAAAGCACTTAAGCCAGGTGGCACTTTAGGTGTGGTTGAGCATCGCCTACCTGAAGCGCAAGCTGATGAAATGCAAAAGTCATCAGGTTATATGAAGCAAAGCGTAGTAATCGAACTTGCTAAACAAGCAGGCTTTGAACTTGAAGCAAGCAGTGACATAAATGCAAACTCTCTTGATACAGCCGATCACCCTAAAGGGGTATGGACCCTTCCACCAAGCCTTAGACTTGGCGAGCAAGATGCCGCTAAATATAAAGCAATTGGTGAAAGCGACCGCATGACGCTGAAATTTAAAAAACCGCTTTAAATAGGATATTCGCCATGAATGTATTAGTCATTGGCAGCGGCGGCCGCGAACACGCACTTGCGTTTAAGGCCGCTCAAAACACTAAAGTTAACACTGTATTTGTAGCCCCAGGTAACGCAGGTACTGCACTTGAGCCAAAACTTGAGAATGTTGCCATTAACGTTGACGACCTCGACGGCCTACTTAACTTTGCCCAAAACAATAATGTAGAGCTAACGATTGTTGGCCCTGAAGTGCCGTTGGTACTTGGTGTGGTAGATAAATTCCGTGAACACGGTTTAGCTATCTTTGGCCCAACTGCTGGCGCTGCGCAGCTAGAAGGCTCAAAGTCGTTCACGAAAGACTTTTTAGCACGCCACGCAATTCCAACTGCTGATTACCAAACTTTTGAGCTAATTGCCCCTGCACTTGCGTACTTAAAAGAAAAAGGCGCGCCGATTGTTATAAAAGCAGACGGTTTAGCGGCGGGTAAAGGCGTTATTGTTGCCATGACCGAAGTTGAAGCTGAAGATGCTATTCGCGATATGTTGGCGGGTAACGCTTTTGGTGAAGCCGGTAGCCGAGTTGTAATTGAAGAGTTCTTAGAAGGTGAAGAAGCCTCATTTATCGTAATGGTAGATGGTAAGAACGTATTACCGTTTGCAACTAGCCAAGATCACAAACGTGCTTACAATGGCGATCAAGGTCCAAATACTGGCGGTATGGGTGCATACTCACCGGCCCCTGTAGTAACCGATGAAATCCATCAACGCATTATGAATGAAGTGATCTACCCAACGGTAGAAGGTATGGCAAGCGAAGGCCATCCATACACTGGGTTCTTGTATGCAGGTCTGATGATCGACAGCGACGGTACACCTAAAGTTATCGAGTATAACTGTCGTTTTGGCGACCCAGAAACACAACCTATGATGCTACGTCTGCAATCAGATTTGGTTGAGTTGATTGAGGCCGCTAATCGTGTTGAACTTGATAAAACCACCATTGAGTTTGACCCTCGTGCGGCTGTAGGTGTGGTACTGGCAGCGAAAGGCTACCCAGATAACTACCCGAAAGGCGATGCAATCAATGGCCTAAAAATAAGCTACCCAGAAGGCGAAAAAGTTTTCCACGCGGGAACTAAGCAAGATGGCGACAACGTAGTCACTGCTGGCGGTCGTGTATTATGTGCTACAGCACTTGGCAATACAGTTACCGAAGCACAACAACGAGCTTACAAACTAGTTGATGAAATTAGCTGGCAAGGCATGGAATATCGTACAGATATTGCCTATCGTGCCATTGCTCGGGAAAAATAGGTCCAACCAGTATTTATAAATAATAAGCGCAGTTTATCTGCGCTTTTTTAGTGCTACACTAAAGCGGTGATGGATAACCTATAAGTAATACTTTGGAACAGCAACCGTTTAAATATCATATAATTGCATTTTTAATTTTGAGCACATTAGTGTTCATTATTTATACCTTTGCCAATCATTTAGCCACGCCAACACGCTATACTATCGATAAAACAACGGCGATTTATCTCGATCAAGCCTATCGTATAGACCCTACAAAATCTTTAACATTAAGTTCATTTTTAAATGAGGCTGATGAGCTTATTCACGAACCCTTTAGCACTATTCCATGGCAGCTGGCGCCACAAGATTATTGGCTTTCAATGAAGTTAGATAATCGCTCAGCAGAAAAAAAAGAACTGTTCGCCCACTTCGATAATCCGATGATAGACTATTTAACTGTCTATCAACTAGATGACCAAGGCCACTTACTGCAGACTTTTAATTTAGGCGATCGACAAGAGCAACTTAGTTTATTTGAATATAGCGTGCCGCATATTGAGATAGCAATTGCAGCTAAAACTCAAAGTTACCTAGTTTTCAAAATTGATACTACGGGGATCAGTAAAACCCCTATAAATCTTTATGGTAAAGCTGAATTTAAAGATTTATTACGTGCGCAAGCAGCTATTTGGGGGATATTTGTCGGCGTACTGGTGATGGCTGCGCTATATAACCTCGTGCTGTATTACGGGATCCGCGATCGTGTTTATTTAATATACATCGGCTATATTATATCGGCATTAGTATTAATGGGCTCAGTGCTTGGCTTTGGCTTTTACTTGTGGCCATTAGCATTACAGAAACTATTTAATCATTATATAGTCGTGAGCAATTACGCTATTACCTTTTTTACGCTTGCCTTTTGCACCATGTTTTTACGCTACCATAAAGATAAATGCTGGCGATATAAAATGAGCATTGCACTCCTGTTTTTGATGTTTTGCTTAGCAATTGTCAGCTTTTTTATGGTGGAGTATATTTCTTCGCAGATTTTCTTTGCAGTCTTTGCGGTACTTTATTTTGTTTGTATTACGTTAATTTATAATAAATTACGCAGTGGTTTCCGGTGGGCTAAATTTTATGTAATTTCATGGATCCCCCTGATAATAGGCGCGGCGGTGCAACCCTTGGAGCTTACCGGGATCATCGAGTACAGCTTTACTACCCGCCATGCATTATTAGTGGCAATTTTATGTGAAGTGACATTAATGGCCATGGCATTGGCTGATCGTGTGCGCTACCAACGAGAAAAAGCGCTCTATCACGCCACTCATACCGAGCAAACTAAACTGTTAAATAGCGCCATGCTAAAACATGCATATATGACTTTGCAGCTAAGCCAACGACCTGCTAACTTATGTTTAATTAAAATCGGGCACTTTCAATCACTCAGCCAAATTTTAAATCATAGCCAAAGCAGTCAACTAGTAGTAAGCGTTGCTAAAGCTCTTGAACTACAGCTAAGTAAAGAACGAGAATTTATCAATTTAGAGAACGATTTAGATAAATGCCCACGCATCGCTGATTTAGGCGGTGGCGTACTGGCGTTTATTTCGGTAAAAACTCAAAGTACACAGACACTATATGACAGCTTATTAAAAATCCGCAAAACCTTACCCAAGCACTTTCCCGTGCAGGGTTTTGATCTACAGTTAAGTTACTCTATCGGCAGTTGCCCTTTGAAAAGTGGGATTGGCTTTGAGACTTGGTTACAAGACGGCTATTTTTCGCTAATTGAGCCTACAGCCTCCGCGCGCTCAAACGAGCCTGCAAAAGCGATACCTGCAACAATGAATATAAGCTTGGCGACGGCATTTCAAAATGCTTTAAAAGCGAACAAATTAACGATTTATCATCAGCCACAAATAAATTTACTCAATGGCAAAACAATTGGTAGTGAGGTGTTATTACGCTGGCCTAATGCGCCTTACGAGCAGATCAATATTGAGTCCTTAATTTTATTAGCTGAACGTACTGGGCTTATCAACGAACTAACCTTGTGGGTACTCGATAAGGCTTGCCAAGATATCGCTAAATTAAATCATGCAGGTTATACCGAGCATAAAGTGAGTATTAATTTTAGTGCTAAGAATCTGATGATTCATAATTTAATTGAAAAAATCGAAAACACCTTAATCAAACATAACGTACCTGCAAAGCAGCTTAAATTTGAATTAACTGAATCCGCTTTAATTAAAAACCAACAACAGATGATTAGCTTAGTAAATCAATTAACAGATCATGGTATTGAGGTAATTTTAGATGACTTTGGTACCGGTTATTCATCGCTAAATTGTTTTGTTAGCTATAATTTTTCAAGCTTAAAAATAGATAAATCATTTATCATCGATCTACCTAACCACAGCGCCAACAAGGTCATTGTTAAGGCTGCGATTGAAATGGCTCATAGTCTAGGTTTAAAAGTAACTGCCGAAGGCATAGAAAATGATGCAACACAGCGACTTTTAAAGGCCATGGGGGCAGACTACGGGCAAGGGTACTATTACTCCAAAGCCATCGCTGTAGATGATTATTTGCTCTGGTTAGCTGAAAATAAATAAGCTAATTAAGTAAAATTGCCACATGTTTAAGGATTACTGATAGAATCCCCTTTTTCACATCTTTAGGGGCGTAAAGATGCAAGGCACACTTAAAAAACTAAAATCATCACTAACACAACCAATTCAATATCATTTACCTGTGGGTGATGAGTTAGTCGATCTTAATGCCTATATTGGCAAACAACTAACGCTGACTTTTAATGGCGCTATTTTATGCTCTAATTGCGGTAAGAAAACTAAGAAAAGTTACTCACAGGGACATTGTTTTGTCTGTATGCGTAAGCTGGCAAGTTGTGATATGTGCATTATGAAGCCAGAAACCTGCCACTACGACCAAGGAACTTGCCGTGAGCCACAGTGGGGCGAAGAAAACTGCATGATCCCGCATTATGTCTATCTGGCTAACACATCGGGGCTTAAAGTCGGTATTACCCGCCATACGCAAATACCCACTCGTTGGATTGACCAAGGTGCTACTCAAGCGCTACCTATTTTTAAAGTACAAACCCGTTTGCAATCAGGTTTAGTGGAAGTGGCACTGGCACAGTTTATTGCCGATAAAACCAATTGGCGTAATATGCTCAAAGGCCAAAGTGAAGTGCTTGACTTAAAAGCTGCCGCCGCTGAGTTAATTCCACAAATTGCCGGTAAACTTAATGAACTGGCTGAGCTATTTGGCGCAACGGCCATTGAGCAACTAGATGAAGAGGTTGTTGATTTAGAGTTCCCTGTTACCGCCTACCCAACTAAAATTAGCTCTTTTAATTTTGATAAAGAGCCCGTTGTAAGTGGTATTTTAAACGGTATTAAAGGCCAGTACTTGATCTTTGATACTGGCGTGATCAACATTCGTAAATTTACCTCTTACGATATCACCGTAGGTTGATTTTGCAGCTGATAAAACTCTAACCATTGCCGCTGCGTTAACGGGCGGCAATAGTAATATCCCTGGATCACTTCACAGCCAATACTTAACAAGTGATTATATTGAGCAGGCTTTTCGACTCCTTCGGCAATAACTTGTAAATTTAAACTATTAGCCATCGCAACAATGGCTGCAACCACCTCACTATTGCCGTATTCATCAGGGATTTTAGCAATAAAGCTTGCATCTATTTTTAACGTATCTATAGGCAGTTTTGTCAGGTAGCTCAACGCAGAGTACCCGGTACCAAAATCATCAAGTGCAATGTGTACGTCCATTTTTTTAAGTTGCTGTAACTCTTTTTTAGCTTGGCTAAATGAACTAATAAAACTACTTTCAGTAAGCTCTATTTCCAAGCTGTGACCTGGCACGTTATAGCGTTTTAGCATCTGTGCAACACTACTCGATAAATTACCCTGGCTGAAATGACAAGCGGATATATTGACAGCCAAACGCCCAGCTTTAATTCCCTGTTGCTGCCATAGAGCCAGTTGCATACCAGCATTATTAAGTACCCAAAGATCGAGTTTTACAATCAAACCTAGTTCTTCTGCTAGAGGAATGAACTGCGCTGGTGAGATCACCCCAAGCGCCTGATCGTGCCAACGTAACAGCGCTTCTACCCCTTTAATTTTACTGGTTTTTAAACACTGTTTGGGTTGAAAGTACAATTCAAACTCATCATTTTCAAGGGCGTGCTGAAACCGACTCATCATCGCCAGCCGCTCTAATGAGCGTGCATTCATTGATGACTTAAATAACTGAAACGAATTACGCCCCGCTGCTTTTGAACGATACATAGCAATATCAGCATGCTTAAGCAGAGTTTCACTATCAAGTCCATCATCAGGGTAAACTGCTGCGCCAATTGATGCCGTAGCCCTCACATCAAACCCTTCAAGTTGAAATGGAGCGCTTAAATGACTTAAGACTTTATCTGCTAAGCTGATCACTCCTGCAATATCGTTAATTTCACATAACATCACAAATTCGTCGCCACCCAAGCGTGCTAACGTATCGTCTTCGCGCAAAACACTTTGTATTCGTTTAGCAACTAATTTTAGCAGCATATCACCGGCGCTGTGGCCTAAGCTGTCGTTAATTTCTTTAAAGCGGTCTAGATCAATAAACATCACCGCGAGCATGTCTTTACTGCGGTGCGCCGCGGCGAGTGCCATGCTTAATCTATCATTAAATAAACGTCGATTTGGCAACCCCGTTAATTCATCAAAATAAGCGAGTTGGACAATTTTCTCTTCTGCATTTTTACGCTCGGTAATGTCGCTAAAAATAGCGGCGTAGATAATGTCATCACTATTAGGCTCATGTATTTTGATAATGGTGAGCCACTCAACATACACTTCGCCATTTTTTTTGCGATTACAGATCTCCCCTTGCCATACTCCTTTCTCTGTAATGGATTGCCACATTCTTATATAGAAACTTTTACTGTGCTTACCTGAACTTAAAATGCGAGAGTGCTGACCAATGACCTCTTTTGCTTTATAACCAGTCAGTACTGTAAAAGCGGGATTCACTTGAATGATCACTCCATCTTGCTGGGTGATCATGATGCCATCCAATGATGCATCAATAATTTTATTAGCTAAGTAAAGATTACGCTGTGAATGCTGCAGCGCCATATCACGCTGCTCAAGTACTTTTTCAAGCTCACTGCAATACGCATTTTCTATTTCATTAATAAGGTGTTCTAGGGTAAGCACGCCTTTAATTTCTTGCTCGTCACTTACCACTAAATGACGCACATTGTTTTTTGACATTAACCGATAAGCATCGAACAAACTACTTTTAGAGTGTACTTGATACAAAGGACGGCTTGCTAATTGCCAACATGATATATCCCTATCAGGCGTAATGATCCGATGCAGCAAATCTCGCTGCGTAATAATGCCATGCTCATTGTGCTGCTGGTTATATACTAAGATGACGTATTCTGAACGCTCTCGCATCATTTTAACCGCTTCATTAAGAGGGCAATGACTTGGTACCACTAATACATCTTTATGGTATTGCTCTTTGATCGGTCTAAATTGCAGGTAATGATCAAGCCCCTGATTTCGTACGATATCACTAATACTAACAACACCGCACGGCAACTTATTTTCATCAACAACCAATAAGTGATGAACATTATATTGATGAAAAACAAGCGTAGCATCGCTCAGTAATTGTGAATATGAAATGCTTAAAACGGGGCTAGACATCACACTGTGTATCTCTAGATGCTTAATATTACGGTCGGTAAAATCGAGTTTAATGCAATCGGCTTCAGTCCAAATACCGCATATCTGCTGATCTTCTTGCACAAAAATAGCGCTGACATTATGCGCCCGCATTAACTTTACGGCGTCGATAAGTTGCGTGTATTTACTACATGAAAGTACTTTATCAGTAAATACATCACAAACTTTCTGGTAACGGCTACTTTTTGGCATTACAGCATCCCTAGCTTTACACGAACCAACAAGTATAATTAAGGCTACAAATGATAATTTGATTTAGGACAATAAATAAGCATGCCATACCCAAAAATCATTATTTATAATGAAGAAATAGAGCTTGCCACTCAGCCTAGTGACGTAGCTGACTTTTTATATGGGATGACTAAAGATACGCACGCGTATGTAACCGTGCTAGATAACGATGGCAGTTACCACACCCTTGATGGCGAGCCTTGCCAAGCACTGAGCAGTGCAGCATTGACTCAGTACGTTAAACAGTATTTAGCTAATGAGGGACACTGCTGTCTTAGCAAGCTAGAGCAACTCACTCCACAGCAAGCATTTAACTTACTGGTTATCGACTAACGCTTTGACATGGGCAATAGCACTACGACCAAGTGCTGAGAGTGCATACCCCCCCTCTAAGTAAGAGATTATACCTTTGCAGCCAAGTTTTTTACTCAGTTGCGCTAGCTGTTCAGTAAGCCAGGCGTAATCATCTTCAACAAACTTCAAACTTGCCATATCATCTTCAAGGTGTGCGTCGAACCCGGCACTGATAAACAATAACTCTGGTTTAAATTCGCTCAATTTTGGTAACCACTGCTGTAAGTAAACCTCTTTTAAATCATTACCATCGCTTGCTATAGGCATAGGCGAATTGACTAAAGTCTGATTATTTTCAACGGCGGTATTTGGGTAAAAAGGATGCTGAAACAACGAGCAAAACAACACGTTTTCATCATCGATAAAAATATCTTGAGTACCATTACCATGGTGTACATCAAAATCAACAATCGCAATGCGCTTTACTCCTTGGCTTTGTGCGTATTTTACTGCAATCGCTAAATTGTTAAACACGCAAAAACCGGCAGACGTTGAGCGATTAGCGTGATGCCCGGGAGGACGCACCGAGCAAAATGCGGCATCTAAATTATCAGCCAATATTTCATCAACCGCTAACACTCCAGCCCCTACTGCACGCTCAATAGCCAACAGTGAATCCGGACATAACCAAGTGTCACCATCAAGTGATGCTAAACCTTGCTCAGGTATGCTTTTTTCCACCAGCGCAACAAGGGCTTCATCATGGGCTAATAAGTAATGTTCGCGGGATGCCTTAGGTGCCTGCTTTTGCTGTACAGCAATATCTAACCCACTTGCTAACAAACGATCGGCAATCGCATCTAAGCGCTCAGGACACTCAGGATGATCATCAATCATTTTATGTTTACGACAAAAAGGGTGTGAAATAATCGCAGTACGCATACCAGCTCCAAAACTAATTTACGCGATAACTATAACAAAGCCACTAAACAGTGGCTTTGCGACTTTGGTTTACTATTGTAAATTCAATCGTAGTAAGCGTTACTTTTTAGCTTTGAGGGTCAAATTTCTAAAATCAAAGCTAAAATCGGTTACAGCTGTAGATACAGCCCGCATTTTTGCTTTGTTAACGCGATTTTTAGTGCTCATATCAAAAGTAATATAAGCATCGGCTTCAAGTAACTTTTCATCCCACTTAACAATGAAGGTATTGCCCGTGTAATGCTCTAATTGGCCTTTTAAGCGCTTAGTATGCGTAAAATCAATACGTAGCTTAGAATCAAGCTCTTCAATCACTACATCGCCATACCAATCATCATGTAAGGTGCCTGTGTAGCTGATGTTTGGTAGTTGTGGTTGGTAATCTGCAGGTGCTTCAGGTTTCGCATTTGCATGGGCTTTTTGCTTGCCTTCAAAATGCTTTTTAGCTAAGTCTTCAACCCAATCCTTATCTTCTAAATCGAGTGCATCTTCAAGTATTTCATAGGTTACTGCCGATAAAGCACTAAACGCTTGCTGATTACTCAGGATCACAATCCCTAAATTTTTCTCTGGCAATAACGTCACCTGCGACACCATACCTAAAATACCACCACCATGACCTAACTTTTTAATGCCATGGAAATCTTCAATACTCCAACCTAAACCATAACCTCTAAACTGTTGATGGTATGCGTCGTACGCACTTTTTGAAGCTAATGAAGTGATATGCGGGTGCCACATTTGCGCTTGTTGTTTTTCACTAAACAGCTGTTCACCATTTGGCATGGTGCCATGTGCTAACTGGGTACGTAACCATTGGCTCATATCGCTAACACTTGATGCTATGGCTCCAGCACCGCGGAAATCTTCTAAATAGTTCACAAAAAATGGGTGTAACTTACCATCCATCGGGATATGACCCGTTGCCCAGTTTTTATTACTTTTTGGAATACGTGAAAAGCCAGCACGTGAATTATCCATATGCAAAGGCTGAAGAATATTCTTCTCTATGTAATCGTTCCAGCTCATACCAGAGACACGCGCGACCACTTCACCTGCGGTGACAAACATTAGATTGTTATACGCGTATTTGCTGCGAAAGCTGCTAGCAGGTTTTAGATATTTTAGGCCTGCGAGAATATCCTCAATCGATTTATCGGTATCAGGCCAAATCATTAAATCACCTTGGCCAAGCCCTAAGCCACTACGATGACTTAGTAAATCACGAATAGTCAGTTCACGAGTTACATAAGGGTCATATAAGCGAAACTCAGGGAGATAATCAATCACTTTGTCATCCCAACTAATTTTGTCTTCATCGACTAATTTTGCTAATGCTGCAGCGGTAAAGGCTTTGGTATTCGATGCGATACCAAATAAAGTATCTTTATTTACTTTATTGCCGGTATCTAAATTACTAATACCAAAGCCTTTAGCCAAAATAACTTTATCGTTTTCAACAACGGCAACAGCCATACCTGGAACATCAAAACGTGCCATTGAGTTTTCAATGACTTGCTCAATCTGCTTAGTGTCGATAGCGGCGTAGCTATTAAATGCACAACCTGTTAATAATGCGCCAGCTACCGCTAATTTTGTTAACTTCATAACAATCCTTGGGGTTATTTTTAGTTTTTATTTTTATGTACAGCAAACTCAATGGCCGCACGGGCTATATCGCTATCTTGGCATGTTGGCCGAGATTTAATGGCATCACTGTACGCATTTGGTACGCCTGCTTCAAGTGCGCCGCGATAAACGTGCTGCATATACCAATCATAGGGCAAAATGTTTGCGTCTATCGTATTGGCAATATAACAATGCGCAGCTAATTCTTGCCCATCGAGCAGCGTAACCTGAATATCAACACAATCATAACGTGGCCCTTCAATGGCATCTAAAATTGTTTTTTCATCGTCATTAAGTTGATATACCACACCATACACGTGGGAATTTTCATTACCTGTAGGCCTTATATTGCCTTTTCCTGAGCCGTCGCTACTTACCATATCAAAGCTTAACTCATAACCTGATAATATTGCCGTCCCCATACGCCGCGCGTTTGGTAATCGTGCCAATAAACGACTAGATGACATATTTGAACCAAACGAAAAATTATAAACAGCCATACCCACCTACTTACTTTACTTATCCGAAACTCAAATTACTAATACGTTTTACACCACAATTCTTATTGCTAAGGCAATGAGGATAACGCCAATCCCACGGTCGAACCAATGACCACTTCTTTGAAAGAAACCGCGTACTTGTGGCTTTGATAACACTAAAGATAAAAACGAAAACCACAGCCAAGTTGCAACAGCCATATAAAGCCCATAGCCTGCTTGAATAATTAACGGTGTTGATTGGCTGATCACTAAGGTAAATAGTGACATAAAAAATAAGGTCGCTTTCGGGTTGAGGGCATTGGTTAAAAAACCACGACGAAAAGCAACCCAGCTTGATTCGCTAACCTTATTACCCGCCATCACTGGCTGCTCTGGGGTTGCTGGTTTGGCGCTTCGAAGTGCCTGTACACCTATATAAGCTAAATATGCGCCAGCTAAATACTTTAATGCCATAAACACATTAGGTGATTGAGTTAATAGTACCGCAACACCTAACAAGCAATAACTAACGTGGAGCAAAATTGCCATTCCAACCCCAAAGCTGGTCCACAATGCATTCGCTCGTCCTTGTTGAATACTCTGCTTAAGCACAATTGCAAAATCGGGGCCTGGGCTTGCTACAGCAAAAAAATGTGCCAGTGCAATTAATAAAAATTCATCTAAATAGGCCATTTATCACCCTGCTTTTTGCTCATCAAGTGCCAACAACAGCGGGTTAGCCGTATCACTAACCAACGCTTTAATTTCTTTTTGCGCCTTTTTAAATTGGCTACGCAAATGTGGTTTTAAATACTTTTTAGAACCTTGATGACCTTTAAAGTGACAAACCAAAGCATGCATAAATACGGTTTGCGTTTCACTCAGAGCTGCTTGCCTATTTGCATAGGGATTGTAACATGAGCCACAACCACCTTTAAACTGATACACAGTGTTGCTCATCATCACCCCAAAACCTAAAAAGCACGCTAATGCATCTGCCGCTTGTGGTAAAAACTCTTTTCCACCTGGCGGCAACACACCGACATGATGGATCATGATCGTTGCCAGCGTGCCAGCAAAGCTGGCCACTAAATCTTGTGGCTGGTTAATTTGATTAGGATTAAACGACACATTCACGTTATGACCTGGTGGCACAATTAATTGGCTTTGTTCACCACGTAAAGAGTTACTAAAGGCAAAATGTGGAAATACTTGCGGTTGGAGTTGTTGCGGCGCCACCAGCTTAATTGGCCATGCCTGTAAGCCTGCATAACCCACTACACGTTGAAACACTTTGCTCGCCATTTCCTCAATACTCGACACCGCATCAGGAAAACATTGATGGTTAGGCAATACTAATTGCGAGTGATTAATAAAGTAGTCACTGTCAAAATTTTCAACAGCCCACACAAAGGTATCGATCAGCCATTGCTGCTCTTGTTGTTCTAATAATGGTTTGCTTTTAAATAACGCTAACATAGTCTGCTCTTTTTACTTATACCAATGGCATTGAGTTATTCTTGCTGTTGCTGTGCCCACGCCCAAGCTTGGGTGTTATACAAAGGCACAGTAGATAACGCATGATGATGACTACCCGATGATTCTTTAGTTGAATATGATAAATACAGTAAAGTACGAGTGGGTGCATCATAAATGCGACGCACTTTTAACGATTTGAATAAAATACTTTTTGATGATTTAAATACCACTTCACCTGATTTACTTCGGTCAATCGCTTGCAGTTGCTCTGCAGTAATTGGCCCCGTTTGACGACATGAAATAGACATATCGGATGGATCAGAAAAGTCTAAATTCGCTTCAACATGACTGATATGGCAGGTAACCCCTGTGATTAAAGGATCTTGCTGCGATACAACTTTAATATCTTTGGTGGTAAATAACCCTAAACTAACTGATGCGGCATCGTCAGAACAACCCGATAGCGTGATCAGTAAACTTGCCAATACGCCAAACATAATCGCTTTCATAATTTTCCTTGCTCCAAATAAGTAGAACGGTTTGTGGCTTACATTTAACTATGTTTCAATACTAACTCAAATAAATCACAACAACGAGCACCGACACAATGAAAAAAGCATTCTCATTACTTTGTTTACTGCTAATAAGTCACGGCGCAGCCGCAGGTTACTCACTCAGTGTTTACACCGGCAAAAGTTTTAATCAATCATTACAGACCGAAGAAGGCTTAGCGATTGAACTTGAAGATAGTAATCATCTGGCTTTTAGTATTGATAGAACTATCGATTCCGCTCGTTACGGATTTTATTTCTCTAATACCAAAAGTGACTTTCAATCATCACCTGAGTTAGATGTAGAAATGCAGTATTTTTTGTTTCAAAGTGCCGTTGAAGTCCCTTTAGGCAACCGTGTTAACGGCTATGTTGGTGCACAAATTGGCGCGAACTATGTAAAGCCTAATTTTGCCAGCTCAGATATCTTCTTTGCCAGTGGTTTATATGGTGGGTTTGAATACCTATTTAACGACCAAGCACGGGTTTTATTTGAAACTCGCTGGCTGGCAACTATCGTTAATAATGCTAGCAACGTTTCTTGTACATTACCCACAGATGAAGACAATCAATGTTTATGGCATTTTGATGGTGACGTACTTAATCAATTTCAAACAAGCTTAGGCTTCACATACCGTTTCTAAGGGAAGTAACAAGATCATGCCGCATATTATTATTGAGCACTCAGAAGATTTACCCGTGTTACCGCAAGTATTGGTTGAAAAAATACACAATGCAGCATTTGCGACCGGCTTGTTTGAACTGCCAACAATCAAAACCCGCGCTATAGCCTACACCCATTATCAGCTGGGCGATGGTAAGGAGGGCTTTATCCATATTGCTGTGCATATTATGGCTGGGCGCAGTATTGAACAAAAACAGCAGCTCAGTGAAAGCTTACTGCATTGCTTGCAAATTTATTGTCGGGACTCTGACAGTTTAAGTGTCAACGTACATGATATGCAGCACGAAATTTACCGTAAGTGCTAAGGTAAATACTCAGCTTTAATACGCTTAATATCTATTTGCGGTGATTTATAGGAAGTATACACAAGCCAGCCCACCGCTGAGATATAACTCAAACCTGAGCTGCGGCTAAATGCCCGCTCAGGTAAACGCATCACATCATGCTTTGAGTGTGTCGCAAAGTCATAATAACTTAAGCGATAATCGCCCTGCTCTACATTAAAATAATACACACGTGAAGTGGCTTGGCTTGCCCCCTCCTCATAATACCAAGAGAGATGGTTCGATAAATTTATCGACTCAACAAGTAATTGCTCTTTGTCACTGTCGGGGTGCTTGATCCAGAGTTGCTGAGCACTGTGATCTGCAAAAATTAACGCCCCCTGTTTATCTTCATACACATACATAGTTGATTGTGCGACCACTTTACCTAAGTTAGT
This sequence comes from Pseudoalteromonas sp., assembly GCF_036960685.1. GTDB lineage: Bacteria > Pseudomonadota > Gammaproteobacteria > Enterobacterales > Alteromonadaceae > Pseudoalteromonas. The sequence continues at coordinate 39,542 of NZ_JBALXK010000019.1, forward strand.
ACCAGTTAAAGTAAACCGATATACGTCCTGTGTATTTGAGATTAACACACTGCGACTATCTGGTGCCCAACTAGGCTTGCCATGATAATTAAAACCAGTATGAAGTTGAGACGATGTCTTTGCGTTAACATCATAAATACGAAGGCTATTTTCCCCCTTACTCGATACCGTAAAAGCAATATAGCGGCCATCTGGAGACCAAACAGGGCTATAAACATTGGCATGTAAGCGAGTTAACTGCCGGCGTTCGGTGCCATCTTTATTGGCAAGCCAAAGTTCGGTTGCACCAGATTCATCGGATACAAATACCAGCTTATTTTTTACCGCATTATAATCAGGAAAACGGGTATTAAAATGAGTAGATAAAATAGGAAATGGTGAACTGGCTACAGCATTATTAGTTTCTACCCGCATCAACGCGGAATCAATATGCCATTGATGAAAGTACAAATCACCATTTTGCCCATATTCTGGATAGCTTAAGCCATCGATATGAGCATCAATCAACCGCTGTGTTTTTAATTCATAAAAATAACCACGTCGCTTACCTTGCTCAACACCTGAGAAAACCAGTAAATCTTTTGTTGGATGCCAATCTACACCACGGATATCAACAAACCCAGAAGTTAGCTGCTTGGCTTCCCCAGTGGCAATTTCAACTAAAAATAACTCTTCGTGACCAGAAGACAGATTACGCGCTACCAGCAATTGCTCGCCATCAGGTGAAAAAACAACAGACTCATCATAAAAATTACAGTCTCGAGGACAAGGTACTTGGGTGATTGCCAGCTCACTTGAACGTAAATCAACTATATTTAGCTCGGTTTGATCGTAAGCATGCTTTTTATCACTAATAAATATCAGCTGATCACCAGCAGCATTGAGATCAAGGTCAACACCTCTGCCATCACCGCAAGTCTCTATGAGCGTTATTTTTGCCGTCGCTATATTTTGTTTTACTATCTCACAGTGATTTTGTGCATCTCGTCGATAATAAAATAGCGTTTCTAAATCATGACTAAACACTGAGCGCCCTTCAATATAAGCACTATCGGTCAAGGCTATTGCAGCTTGCTCGGGAGAAAGTAAATCTCGCAAGTAAAGATTTGTTTGCTGACCCGGACGCCGCCAAGAATAAGTAATAAAATGGCTATCATTGGAAATTGCCGGAAAGAGCTCACGGCCAGGATGGGTGGTAATGGTTTCTATATGCTCAAACAAAGGTGTAAATTGTAATGGCTCAGATAATGGCTGGGTGCTTTGGAAATAAAATAGCGTACTGCATAGCAACACAACCGCCATAACAATAGCTGTAATTTTGAGAGTAAGTAGCGGCTGTTGTTTATTTACGCTAAGCGTGGCTTGCTGCTGCTTTTGTGAAATGGGAAATACGGGTTGTTGCGCCAAGCGATAGCCCGTTTTACGCAGCGTAGCAATATAAGTATTGCCAGCATCAAGCTCTTTAAAGGTTTTACGTAGATGCCAAATAGCATTGGTTAGGGCTTTTTCACCAACAAATTGATTACCATCCCACACTCCTGCAATGAGCTCTTCACGGGTGACGGGCTCAGGATAATGACTAACTAAAAAGCACAGTAGCTCCATAAATTTAGGTTGCAAAATACATTCATGTTCACCACATAACAGCTTATTTTCAATTGCATTCACTTGACACTGGCCAAGTAAGAATAGCTGATTAGTTTTCATAAATTATGTATTCACACCCTATATTTAGAAGTCTAGAAGGTTAACCTTTTCTAGCTACAAAAAGCAAAATAACGCGATAAAAACATCATATTTTTTCCTCTATATATTTCAAAAATAACGCTAACCATCTAATTTAAAACGAATAGATATTAAATAGATGTAAAATAGGGATATAAACGAGATACCTATCATTGTGTTTTTGTTCACGATTACTTAAAACAACTCACGAATATACCCAAATCATCGCAAGATACAGAATGAGATGGTTTGGGTATAAACCCCATCCGCTGATGCATTAGTCGAAGTACTTTGAACTGCCCGTCAAAAGTGACTAATGCATTAGCTTTATAAAATTAAAAAAATAAGGGAAATCTGTGAGCAAAATATCAACAAAAAAGTGCGCACTAGCACTGGCGATCACAGCAAGCTTTTCTGGCCAATCAATCGCAAACGATGCACAAATTGAACGCCAACAAACAATAAATAAAACAACTATCAATGAAGCTAAGCAAGCAGAGCCTGAAAAAATTACCGTAACAGGCTCACGTTTAAAGCGCGATAGCTTCTCTGTAGCCACACCACTGGTCACCATGGATCGCTCTGCAATCCAAGATACTGGTTTAGGTAACTTATCCGATGTATTAGTTGATAACATGCCAGGCTTGAGCCAAAGCATTGGTAATACCACGAGTCAATCAAGTATTTCTGGCACTGGTCTTTCAACCGTGCAGTTACGTGATTTAGGCGCTAACCGCACCCTAACTCTTATTGATGGTCGCCGCGTAGTATCAAATAGCTATGGTGGTAACTACGTAAGCCTAAATACTATTCCAAGTGGCATGGTTGAACGTGTTGAAATCATCAGTGGGGGGGCATCTGCGACTTACGGTGCAGATGCGGTGGCTGGTGTAGTTAATATTATTACCCAATCAAAAAAAGAAGGTTTTGATTTTCAAGCCCGTGGCGGTCAAACCACTGAAGGTGGCGGCAAAGAGTTCACCCTCGATTTAAATTACGGTGATTCATTTGCAGATAACCGAGGTTACGTTTTTTTTAGTGCTAACTGGGACCGTGATTTCGGGATTAGTTACTATGACCGCGATCGTGCAAAAATTGAAGCCGCACATAGCTACGATGATGAATTAATGTGCAACCAAATGGTCACAGCCACAGGCTCGCAATGTATGCGTGACATTACTCAAGCTGATTGGATGAGTAAAAGTGATGGCACCTTGGGCGGCGTTTTTCTAGAAAACAATAACAATGACACGCAATTTTGGTATGACGGTCAAACACTACGAGATGACTGGAAAGGCAATGAAGAAATATACGGTATTAACTCAAGTCAGTACGTAATGCTGGATGTACCAAGCGATAACTTTTCAACCGCTGTAAAAATCGATTTTGATATCAGCGACGACATCATGAGTTACTTCCAATTGCAATATAGTAAAAGTGGCTCATTCAACGATAAATCACCAGAAGATGATTATGAAGCAGCTTTTGTACCCCGCTACGACGCAGTAACGGGCGATCCAATCGCAGATATCGCACCGGGCTACATTCCTATTAATAACCCGTATGTACCACAACAAATCTTAGATGCAAACCCATACAAAGATCGTATTTATTGGGATCGCCGCTTTGGCGAGGTGGGTAATATCAGCACCGATAATGACCGTACTACCATTCGTACTTGGGCAGGCTTACAAGGTACCATGTTTGATCACCAATGGGACTGGGATATATCGGCAGGCTACGGGCAATTTAAGCAACATCAAATCCGCAGTAATGAATTAAATGTAGTTAACTTAAACCAAGCATTACAAGCTGAAAAACTCGCCGATGGCAGCATTCAATGCATTGATGAAGCGGCACGAGCTGCAGGCTGCGTACCAATAAATCTGTTTGGTGAAGGCTCGATTACCCCAGATATGGCTAACTGGATCCGTAGTAACCCAATTATTGATACCAAAATTCAGCAATACACTTTGATGGGTTATATCACTGGCGATTTATTTGAATTGCCAGCAGGTAGTGTGTCTGCCGTATTTGGTGGTGAATACCGTAAAGATTCACAAAGCTTAGATACCAGTGAAGACATGAAAGTCGGCGGGATCACCTTTAACGTGGTTCCTTCATTTTACGGTGAGGTTGAAGTTTATGAAGCCTTCGCTGAACTGGCAATTCCACTTTTGCAAGATGCGCCGCTAGCAAAAAGCTTATCTGCTGAAACCTCATTACGTTTAGCTAATTACAGTATGGAAAACGTCAATACCGTAGCCAGCTATAAACTCGGCTTACTATGGCAGCCAGTTGACGGCTATATGGTACGTGCTAACTACGCTCGAGCGCAGCGCGCCCCAACAATCACAGAGTTAATGTCACCACCGCGTGGCGATTTCGACTCATATGATGATATTTGTGATGGTTTAACGGCTACTTCAACTAAGCCTGGCCATGCTAACTGTCGTTTAGAGCCGACTCTGGCAAAACAGCTTGCTGAAAATCCAGACTTTAAGTTTGACAGTGAAGATAACAACTATTCACCGGGCACAGGTAACCCTAACCTAAAAGAAGAAACGGCTGATACTTATACGTTTGGTGTGACATTAGCACCAGAGTTTTTCCGCGGTTTTAATCTTGCTATAGATTACTACGATATTGCCATTGTTGATGCCATTGATGAGATCAGTAACGAAAACATAATGAATGAATGTTACGACTCAGAAGCCGCTTGGGGTAGTGACAACGAATTTTGTAATGATATTACCCGTAACAGCGAAGGTAACATCATTAAAATTCTCCAACGCGAATATAACTTAGATGAGTTAACAGCTCGTGGTTATGACGTAGTCGCAACTTATGATTTTGACTTAGGTAGTTATGGCAACGTAGCGCTAAAGCTTGATTACAATCATGTTATTGAAAACTCACAAACTTATGAAGGGTTAGATGGTAACGACGTTGTTACTCAATATGCAGGCTATGGCAGTAGTAAAGACAAAGCCGCGATGTCAATCGCATGGCGTTTTGACGACCTACGCATTCGTTGGCGTACCAACTTCTTAGGATCGTTTAAAGCCGACCAACAGGATGAATTAGATTACCAAAAAGCACTTTCGGCTAATGATGAACGCTGCAGTGAAGGCGAAGCAAGCTGTGTTAGTAACCCTGAAAAGCTGGCTTATCAAGACTATGGTTCATACCTAAAACACAGCCTTTCAGCATCTTACACTATGGCATTAACGCCACAAAGCGATGTACGCGTGTTTGCTGGGGTTAATAATATTTTTGACAATAAAGGGGCATTCTACCCTAGTGGCACTGGTAATTATTACAGTGGATACGGCGGTGGCGCAGGCCGTTATGTGTACTTAGGTGCGCAATATAGTTTTTAAATGATAGCGTCTAAAATTTATTGCTGCGAGCTCATCGTGCTTTAGCAGTTTTATTCCTACTAGGTTGTTGTCAAAGGCACGTCTCGCAAGAGCGTGCCTTTTTTATTAATTTTAACTAACGCCAGTTTTGCATTTCAATTAACCGTGATTCTGTACGCGCATATTCAAAGGCTAACTTTTGCCCTTGATATAAATCAGCAATCTCCACCTCGCTACTTAGCACCAACAGCTTGCCACGATCATAAAACTCATCTACCAGCGCAATAAAGCGGCGCGCTTCATCATCAAGTGTATGCTCTTGTAAGTCTTGATGTTCACGTTGATAACTGTCTTCAACACCATGGACTATTTGTTTTCCCGTCGCAGCCAACCCCATTACTGGAATATTGCACACGTATACGCGCTGATAATGCTGAGCTAAATAAATGTAATCTGCGGTACTTCGCGGGCCAGAGCACAGCGCCATAAAATCGAACATAATGGCATTATTACTGCGTTGTAGACATTCAATGTTACGTCCACAAATAGTCACGTTTTTATCTGTGATCAGTTGCTCTGCAAAAGCTAAAAAATGACTATGTAACTGGTTTTCAACTGCACTATTAAAATAATAAGTCGCGTGTTTGCCAAAACGAAAACGGTGATCAACAACCCCAGCAATATTGATAATGTGACAGTGAGTTTTTAGTAATTCGATGGTCGGTAAAAATCGCGCACGCTGTAAACCGTTGTAATAAAGCTGTTCTGGCTGGCAATTTGACGTAGCAACTAATACTACACCTTTGGCAAATAGCGCTTTAAAAAGCCCAGCCATGATCATCGCATCACCAATATCAGAGACAAAAAACTCATCAAAACAAATAAGTTGCAATGTTTTTGCCCATTCACTGGCTATTTGTTCAAGCGGGTTTTGCAGCCCTTGTAATTGCCCCAATCGGGTGTGAACTTGGGCTATAAAATGATGGAAATGTAATCGTGTTTTTTGCTCGATTGCGACCCGCTCATAAAACACATTCATTAGCATCGACTTACCTCGCCCTACCGGACCATGTAAATAGATACCTTGTGGGCTCACCGACTTACGCCACCAAGCTTGTGGCTGCTGTAGCGCTTGCGCTAACTCATCAAGCGCCTTTACAGCCTGAAGTTGGGAATCATCGCGCTGAAGTTTGCCGCAATTAATTTGCGCATAATAATGCTGTAATATTTGCCCGCTTGGCACTGTCATAGACTGTATTGATTCGTTATACTCGCCCCCATTGTAGCTGACTAAAAATGTGAACCCAATGAAATTTCCTTGCCGCTTAGATAAATTTATTAGCCATCTTGCTGAAATACCACGCACCAAAGCAAGAGCAGGCATTAAACGCAAAGACGCGACAGTGAATGGCGAGGTGATCACCGCTTATGATCATCAAATCACAGCCACTGATGCGATTATTTTCCAAGGTAACTCTTTGGCATTTTTAGGAAAGCGCTATTACATGCTCAATAAACCGGTTGGCTATGTGTGTGCCAATAGTGATGATTTACACCCCACAGTATTTGAATTGCTAGACGAACCTAACATGAGTGATTTTCATGTTGCAGGGCGTCTAGATCTGGATACCACAGGGCTGGTACTAATCACTAATGATGGCGATTGGTCGCATAAGATCACCTCACCTAAACACAATAAATTTAAAACCTACTTAGTTGAAACACAAGAAGCACTCACTGACGAGGCACTAGAACAACTGCGCCAAGGTGTGCAATTACATAACGAAAAAGAGCTCACTCGCCCGGCAATCGTAGAGCAACTTGCCACTTACAGTTTACGGTTATCAATTTGTGAAGGTAAATACCACCAAGTAAAACGCATGCTCGCGGCAGTTGGTAATAAAGTGGTTGAATTACATAGAGAAAAAATAGCCAACATTAGCCTTGATGAGACACTTGCCAGTGGCGAATACCGACTCCTCACAGCCAATGAAGTGAAACTCTAATTTACCCACAAAAGAAACTTGAGTAAAAGTCACGTAAAAATCCCTTATTATTGTTAATTAAAACTAACATCTAGCCGATAAACATGTTAGAAATTTAAGGTCATAAAAATAATAAGGGGCGCAATGTGCTGTCAGGTTTAGCATTAAGAACTAAAATAATCTTGTTTGCTGGAGCGATGTTTATAGCACTTAACGCTATTGCATTGCTGGGCTTACAATCTCTTCGTCACGCCAGTGAAAACGATAATATCGCTCGTATCAACCAGTTGATGAAAAGTACTACAAATATTGTTGAGCAATTCGAATTACTTGCAAAAAAAGGTCAATTAAGTGAGCAGCAAGCGCGGGAATTTGCCACCCAAATGTTGCGCGAAAACAAATACCACGACAGTGAGTATGTCTACGTCGTTAATGACAAGCTCGACTTTATTGCCACCCCCCACGATCCAGAGCTACACAACACCAGCTTTAATGATTTTAAAGACGCCAGTGGTAATAGTATTGGCCGTATGGTTGAACAGTTAGTTGGCAATCAAACTAATAAAATTATTACCTATCACTGGGATTCAGTACGTGACGGTGAAACCGTTGATTTAACCTCTGTAGTACAGAAAACTCCGTACTTTGGCTGGTATGTGGGCACTGGGATCAGCGAAAAAGAAGTTGATGAACGTTACTGGAATACCGCTAAATGGTTAGTTGGTTTATCACTGATTATTGCACTTGCTTTAACTGCTGCAATCGCTCGGTTTGGTATTTCACTCAGTAATGCTTTAGGCGGTGAAGTAAATGAAGTTATTGATATTGTTAAGCAAGTTTCGCGTGGCAATCTCAAATCACATATTCGCACCGATGCTCAGCCAGAAAGCATCATTGCCGCTATGCACTATATGCAGCAAGGCTTACGTGGCGTAGTTGGCAGCATTAAAGATGTCACTGATAGCTTAAAAAATCAGAGTCTCGATAACGAATCACGTTCGACTGAGCTGGATAAACTAACCCGCAGCTTGAATGAAGAAACCCACATGGTAGCATCAGCTATCACAGAGCTGACCGCATCCGCACAAACCGTTGTTGAACATGCCGAACAAGCGGCTTTTTCAGTGCAAGAAGCCGAGCGTCAAGGTCAAAGCGCAAATCATTTGACCACTGAGGCAGCAAACACTATTGCTCTTTTAGAGCAACAAATTGACAGCGCTGGTAATAACATCCAACTCCTTGATGATGAAGTAAATAATATCGCAAATGTGTTAAGTGTTATTCAAAGTATTGCCGAGCAAACTAACCTCTTGGCACTCAATGCCGCGATTGAGGCAGCCCGTGCTGGGGAGCAAGGGCGAGGCTTCGCGGTAGTTGCTGATGAAGTACGTCAACTAGCGCAGCGTACGCAAACCAGCACTGAAGAAATTCGCACTATGATAGGTAAGTTACAATCTGCGACCAAAGATGCCAAAACATCGGTTAATTTAAGTATTACCACCAGTGAACAAACGGTAGCAAAATCTAAAGATGCCAGTGAAGAGCTACAGCGTGTTGCTTCATCACTGAGCGCTATCGCGCAAATGAGCCATCAAATAGCGATTGCAGCCAAAGAGCAACTCGATGCAGGAGAAGATACCGCAAAACGTATCGTGACTATTTCTGATACCGCATCACAAACCGCTGATGTATCACATCAAGCCCATGCAGCAACAGACTTAATTAAAGGGTTAACCAACAACCTAGAGACTGAAACAGACAAGTTTAGATCCTAGCAATTAATTGGTTAGCTACAAATCAAAAAACCCGCATAGTCTGCGGGTTTTTTATATGGATACATCTAATAAACTAAGATTTAATTTGTACTAAGTCAAAGTCAGCCATGCTTGGCACTATCATTTGTAATCGTGATTCAGTGACATCCAACGAATTTAGGCACTCACAGTATTCTGAGGCTTTAAGTTCTAATTGTTGTGCTTTTTTCTGTAGTGACTTATCTATTTCTTTAGAAATAATATCCATGCGCAGACCCATGTCATTAATGCGATCTTCGATATTTCCTTCACGGGATTTAAACGCATCGCCCAGCGACACTAAAATAGCACCTAAGGAACCGTGAACGGCAGAGTGAATTTTTTTACTGATCTCTTCGGTAAAAAAATCATCAATTTTTGAAAGTGATTGCGGCGCGATAAAAAAGAAGTCATCACCGCGTTTAAATTTATCCATTAACGCACGTTCTACATATTGTAATTGCGTTTTCAGAACTTCAGGCTCTTTATCTGACATACCTTCAACAACTTGCTCTATGGCACTTAAACCAAGATTTACGCCATCAGTTGCAAGCTCCACCAGCTCCGGCACAGTATCGCGGATACCGGCACTAAATTGCATTAAAACTTCGCTTTCTTCAGGGCTCAAATCGATCCAATAACCGCGAATAAACAACTGATTATCATTGTTGATCTGCACACGAGTTTGGCCTTTATCAACAATACGAATGACATCATCGGTGATGATCAAACCATGCCCTAGTTCAACTTCGCACACGGCTTTAGCGCTGACATTAAGACTTGATAGTGCTATGGACATCGCCAATATCGAACGAGATAAAAACGCCATAAACACCTCAAAAAGACTAAAAATGGAAGGCGGCTAGGTTAACAAAAAACCAGTTTTATGCAAGAAAAATGGTAAGCGCGATTTTACATCGCGCCAAAATGGAGCAAGTGCGCGGGATAAACCCGCGCCTACATTTAAATAGGTGAGCCCGGAGGGATTGGTAATGCTTTAAAGTTTGCAGGCCAATTACCCGTTGTTAAGAATTGTTTAACTTGATCAGCTAAGTATTGCTTAAAAGCGCTTTCGCCAACATCCGCACTGCTAAGTAGCGATTCCTGCTGATACGCCTTAGCAAGTTTTGTTAAGTAATAACGCAACTGGGCTTGTACTTCTGGAGCCACTTTATCACTGGCCACTAAGTCAGCAAATTGCTTTGCGGTCAGCAATTGCACTCGTTGCGTGATCTTCTCAGCCATACCTTTTTTACTCTGGCTCAAAAACACCTGCTGATATACTTTTTCAAGCAATTCATCCAAACTAAAAAATGCCTCGCTACGCGCTTGCTGTTGCGCTAAACGGTTTAAGCGCTGGCTATTTAGCAATAATGCCAAACAATGCTGCGCTGCAACTTCAGGCAGCGCCATTGCATCAAGGGTAAGCCCAGTGCGGCCAATAACACTTTCTCGGCTTTTCGATTCGCCATACGCTTTCGGTGGAATGAGTGCTAAGACTGACTCTGGTAGCACTAAGTTGTCAGCATCCAAAGTCGTTAACAGCGCCTCTAACGCTTGCTGTTGAGTTTGTTTAGCAACCACTTGCGCACCTTTTACTCCACCTTCTCCACGCACTTCGTAATCATAATCAACACCTGCAATCAGTTTTACAGCTGATTCAACCTGATAACGATGAAATAAGTACAATGGCACTAGCATTTCTTCAAGCTGCGATAATGAAGTACCAAACTTGATATTATTAATACCAAAGTTAGCCAATGCTTGCTGCCTTACTTTAAGTACTCTTAATAACTCTTCGCTTGGAGAACTACCGTTATCCCATAAGTGAGCGGTTGGATGCGCGCCGCCAGCAGCACGTGCGTCACTATCAGAAATAAACTCCAGTCCTTTAGCTTGGTTATCCGCTAAAATTGCAGCAAGCTCGACGGCTTCATCTAGGCCTGTAAAATCACTATAGCCATATTTAATGACTTGGCTATCCCATTGCCCCATACCATGTGCATAGCCACGGCTAACATCCAGCTCACCTTTGTCATTAAAGCCCACTAATGGGTGCGGGTAATCCATCACAGAAGCACGATCTGCTACTGACGCTGAGAAGTTATGCGCAATACCAAGAGTGTGGCCAATTTCATGGGCGCTTAACTGACGAATACGATCAAGCGCCATCGCTTGCAATGTTTTAGCAACTTCATTGCCTTGTAAATAAGGTGCAGCTAGGGCTTCAGCAATTAAGATATCTTGTCGTACACGTAGTGAACCTAAGGTCACATGGCCTTTTAAAATTTCACCGGTGCGCGGATCAATAACCGAGCTACCATATGACCAACCACGGGTTGCGCGATGCACCCATTGAATAACGTTATAACGAATATCCATAGGATCTGCGCTATCAGGCAATACTTTAACCACAAAAGCATTTTTATAACCGGCTTGAGCAAAAGCATCATCCCACCATTTTGCACCATCAAGTAATGCTGTTTTTACCGGCTCTGGTACACCTGGGTCCAAATAATAAGTAATAGGTTCAACAGGTTCGCTAATAGGTAAGCTTGGGTCTTTTTTATTAAGGCGGTGACGCGGTATATAACGAATCATCATAGATTGATCTAATGGCGCAGCATAATCCTTATGTTCAATGCTCCAATAACCTGATTGCGGGTGAAATGCCCGTGGCGTGTAATTATCATCAGGTAATTCAATTAAAGAGTGATGCATATGCACAGTTAACGCATAAGGATCTGCACTAACTTGGCGAATATATTCACCTGGTTGACTACCGTTAAAGGTCAATACCGCTTCCAATTCGGTGTTTTTCATAAATGCTTTAGAGCGATCCATGTTTACCGCACTGCGACTTTCATCAAGACTAAAACTACCTTGATTACGTGCTGCAAGTGTTCGGCTTACGCCGTGAACATCACTTAATAAGTAAGGCGTGTAATCAATCAGTACGGCTTGCGGGTTTTGCGCCACTACTTTAAAACCAGCTAAAATACTTGAGGCAAACGCTTCTTGAATACTTTTTTGCTCTGCTTTATTGGTCGTATTTGCGCGGTAATAGGTATTAATTGCTCGCAGCATCACTTTGTCGCCAAAGCGTTCAAACTGCACTAAATGCGTATTGCCTAATTGACCACGGTCAAGACCAATATCATTAGAACCAACTCCGTAAGGTAAACTTTGTTGTAATAGAAACTGCTGCTTGAGTTTATCTACTTTTAAGTAAATTTTGCCATTTTGAGTATCATAATAAAAAGAGAAATAGCCCGGAAAATGATTCATTTGTTCAGTAAAATCATTAATTGACTTAATTGCTGCGTGCGCTTGGGTTATCATAGTCAGCAACACAGTAAAGAGTATGTAACGTATCGATGGTATTTTTTGCATAATCTTATCTTTGTTATTCGCGTTTTAAATACTTTCAAGGTGTCTCCAGTATAGGATATTGCGCCTAAAATACAGTTATTTAAGACGAAATTCAGCGCTTGCTTTGATGATCCCTCTCACCCTTATGATTATCATAGCTAATAACGTTATCAGGAAAATAGAATGCGTAGACTACCTCCAGTATTACTTGAAGACGGTTGCCCTAGAGAGTTAATCTCATTGATCAGAACAGTTTTGGCGGCCTGTAAGGAAATTTCTTTTCGCGTAGGTCAAGGTGCACTATCTGGCGCACTTGGTTCAACACTTGATGAAAATATTCAAGGTGAAACGCAAAAGAAACTCGACGTACTAACTAACCAACTACTTAAAGATATATTACTGGAATCTGGTTACGTAAAAGCCATTGCCTCTGAAGAAGAAGATTACACTGTCGCGGGTAACCCAGAAGCTAAATATATAGTTGCTTTTGACCCATTAGATGGCTCGTCAAACACTGACATCAATTCATTGGTCGGCACTATTTTCTCAATCATGGAAGCGCCTGCAGGGTCTGATCCAGCGGATCAAAGCATCTTTATGCAGCCAGGTAAAAACCAAGTTGCAGCAGGGTATGTATTATACGGCCCATCAACAGTGCTGGCGCTAACCACAGGAAAAGGCACACGCTTTTTCACATTAGACAAAACCCATGGCACCTTTTTACTAACCCAAGATTTTGCCCAAGTGCCCGTTGATACCAACGAATATGCTATCAACGCGTCAAATCAGCGCCACTGGCAGCCAGCAATGCAAAGCTATATTAATGACTTAATTGCAGGTGACACAGGCCCACGGGCACGCAACTTCAACATGCGCTGGATTGCCGCCATGGTCGGTGATGTACATCGCGTGTTATGTCGCGGCGGTATTTTTACCTACCCTACCGACACTAAAGATCCAAATAAGCCAAATAAACTCCGCTTACTCTACGAAGCAAACCCAATGGCAATGCTAATCGAACAAGCCGGCGGTATCGCATCAACTGGCACAGAGCGCATTATGGATATTCAACCTGATGCCATCCACCAACGTGTAGCAGTGATTTTAGGCTCTAAAAACGAAGTAGAGACCTGTTTGGGATATCATAAGTAACTAGCTGTAAGCTGTAAGCTGTAAGCTGTAAGCTGTAAGCTGTAAGCTGTAAGCTGTGAAAATACAACCTTGTGGGCTTTGTCCGCAAGGTTTTTTTATGCCTGAAACTTGAAATATGACGGCTAACTTAAAACAAAAAACCCAGCCTAGGCTGGGTTTTTAATATTCATAGAAAACTAAAATTACTTGATTTTAGCTTCTTTGAAAAGAACATGTTTACGGATTTTTGGATCAAACTTTTTGATTTCCATTTTTTCCGGCATGTTACGCTTGTTCTTGTCGGTAGTGTAGAAAAAACCAGTACCAGCTGTAGAAACTAAACGGATCTTATCACGCATGACTCAGGTCCTTAAACTTTTACGCCGCGACCACGGATTTCTGTAAGAACCGTGTCGATGCCTTTTTTATCGATAATACGCATACCTTTAGTAGTAGTGCGTAATGTTACAAAACGTTTTTCACTTTCAACCCAAAAACGGTGTGTTTGTAGGTTAGGTAGGAAACGACGTCTAGTCGCGTTTCTCGCGTGTGAACGGTGATTACCAACCGCAGGACGCTTACCTGTAACTTGACATACTTTAGACATGTCTATATATCTCCAATAACTTCGCTCGAGCTTAATTTTCCCCTAGGCTATGTATTTTGTGCCCCAGGGATAAATCGAAGGGCGCTCTTTATACAGCTTATACAGGCAAAGATCAAGTGATTGATCTAATCCAATCAGCTCATGTGTAAATTTGATAGCGGCTAATTATAAAGATCGAATGCCCTTAGGGAAAGTAAAAACTGCATTTAAATTAAACTAATTTGCAAATAAGTGCTAAACCGCTCATTTTTAACACGCTTAGTGATTTGAATGCACTTAAATCAAGCCTCGTTCTGCGAACGAAACACAATTATCGCCGCCAACAATGATGTGATCTAAAATATTTATATCAACTAATTGTAAAGCTTGTTGCAATTTAGTGGTAATTAATTTGTCAGCCTGGCTCGGCTCGGCAATTCCTGATGGGTGATTATGTGCCAAAATTAGCGCCGCCGCATTATTTTTCAATGCAGCCTTGAGTACTTCACGCGGATAAACTGATGCGGCGTTAATTGTGCCGTAAAAAAGCGTTTCCTCTTTTATTAAGCGATTCTGACTATCTAAGTACAACACCATAAACACTTCTTGCTGTAACCCCCGCAGTTCAAGGGTTAAATAGTCATACACTGATTGGGGTGAATTAAATACTGCATCCCGCTGACATCGCTCTATCATATAGCGGCGGCTCAACTCCAGCACAGCCTGTAATTGCACAAACTTTGCGGTCCCCAAACCTTTCTGTGCACAAAAATCTTCAATTGATGCATTAAATAAATTATGTAGGGTTTGATTTTGTGTCATTAAATGTTGTGCAAGTTCCACTACATTCATACCCGGCAAACCGGTGCGCAAAAATATTGCTAATAACTCAGCATCACTTAACGATTTAGCCCCTTTGGCTAATAACTTTTCACGTGGCCGCTGGCTACTTGGTAAAGAGGTCAATTGCATTATTTCGTCCCTGAAAAGTAATCTTATGATTTAACTGTAATGCAAAAATAAAATTCCGCCTGCTTAACTAACAATAAAATTCCATATTAAAACTTCGTCCCTCGCACAAAGATTTGCTATCGTTAGCGCATATCGACAAAGAGTTTCAGCAGAATATGACAAAGTTAATGACCAATTTAGCTACAGAACTAGCGAATAAAAAAATTGTACTGGGGATCAGCGGTGGTATTGCCGCTTACAAATGTGCCGAACTAGTTAGGCGTTTAAAAGAGCGTGGCTGTGATGTCAAAGTAGTGATGACCGAATCAGCCAAGCACTTTATCACACCACTTACCATGCAAGCGGTCAGTGGTGAAATGGTATCAGACTCTTTGCTCGACCCCTCTGCTGAAGCTGCTATGGGTCATATTGAATTTGCCAAATGGGCTGATTTAATTTTAGTTGCGCCTGCCACCAGCAATATAATTGCAAAAATGGCCGCTGGCATTGCCGATGACTTACTCACTACCTTGCTATTAGCAACGCCAGCCAAAGTAGCGGTTGCGCCAGCAATGAATCAGCAAATGTATGCTCACCCTGCAACGCAGGCTAATTTAGCCACGTTAGCACAGCGTGGCATCGCAATTTGGGGCCCTGGTAAGGGTGAACAAGCCTGTGGCGATGTAGGCGCAGGACGTATGCTTGAACCGCATGAGCTTGTTAGTTTATGCACGCAGCCTGCGCAGCAGCAACTCCTTGGCGGTAAAACCATTACTATCACCGCAGGTCCAACCCGCGAAGCACTCGATCCGGTGCGTTTTATATCGAATCACAGCTCTGGAAAAATGGGCTACGCGTTAGCGCAAGCAGCCTTGTTATTAGGTGCGCAGGTTAATTTAATTTCCGGCCCTGTTACAATCACTGCCCCTGCAGGCGTTAACCTTATTAAAATAGAAAGTGCAGAGCAATTGCTTGAACAAGCGCTTATTTTTGCCCCTCAGTCAGATGCATTTATTGGCTGTGCTGCGGTTGCCGATTATCGCGCTGCTGCGATTGCTGAGCAAAAAATGAAAAAACAAGGAGACGAACTAACTATTACATTAGTAAAAAACCCTGATGTGATTGCTGCGGTTGCCAACCTGACAGATGGACGCCCTTATACCGTGGGTTTTGCTGCTGAAACACAAGATGTTGCAAGTTATGCAAAAGGCAAACTGACGAATAAAAACTTAGATATGATCTGCGCTAATGACGTATCACAAAGCGGTCTTGGCTTTAATTCAGATCATAATGCTTTAACATTATTCTGGCACAATCAGCAAAAAGAATTAACTATCGATACCAAGAGCGCACTAGCACTGAGTGTAATGAGTGAGCTTTCGAAACGGTTGTAAAAAGGCTGGCAAGAAGCTGAATAAAACATTAACATAGCCTTAATCGCTTGTTTAAAAAGTGAGTGGGATTCAACCACAAAAGCTAAGTAAATTATTATAAAAGAAAGGAATGTTCATGCCTGCGACAAAAAGAAGTAATCGCAAAGAGCAAATACTACAAGCACTCGCACAGATGTTAGAAACCAGCCCAGGCCAACGTATTACAACAGCAAAATTAGCTGCTGAAGTCGGTGTATCTGAAGCAGCGCTATATCGTCATTTTCCGAGTAAAGCACGGATGTTTGAAGGCTTAATTGAGTTTATTGAAGACACCTTACTTTCGCGTATTAACTTAATTCTTGAAAATGAAAAAGAGACGCAGAGCCGCATCTATAACATTTTATTATTATTGTTGGCCTTCGCTGAAAAAAACCCAGGTATCACCCGTATTTTAACGGGTGATGCACTGCAAGGTGAGCAAGAGCGTTTACGTGAGCGTGTACAAGGTTTGTTTGAAAAGCTTGAAACTCAGCTAAAACAAGTACTACGTGAACGGAAACTGCGTGAAGGTAAAACCTTTCAAAGTGATGAACTAACCATAGCCAACTTTTTACTTGCCTATATCGAAGGCAAAATGAATCAATTCGTACGCAGTGACTTTAAAGCCAAACCTAGCGCGCAATTTGAAAAGCAGTGGCTAGAGCTGCAGAAGATTTGGCTTTAAGTTAGGTTCAAGGTTCAAGGTTCAAGGTTCAAGGTTCCCAAGAGTTGACCGTATTCATTAGACCGGTCAACATTTTGGAAATTTCTATTGACTCATTAATCCAATTAACGGCTGAAGCCTCTTCAATCTCACCTATTTTACATGCAATTTGTAGCTGAGACCTTAATTCTCCACAACTTCCTTTGGCGTATGATAAAAAACGTGCATAATCTTTAGTCGTTTTACGCTCATGCCCCTCAGCTATATTTGAAGAAATAGAAAGAGCTGAGCGAGTAATTTGATCTTTAAGCCCAAACTCTTTGCTTGTTTTAAAGTGAATATAAACCTCACAAGCCAAATCAGCGGAGCGCTGCCAAACATGAAGCTGCTCAAATCTCATCATAACCCTTAATAAAATAGACAGGAACAAAGTTTAGTTCCTACTTTGTAACTTGCCACTTTCAACTTGCTACTTTTAACTTCCTTTTTAGTGCACTTATCGTTTCTACTCGAATTGTTTAACAAACCCGTTATGATGGAGATGATCAAATAACAAGAGAATCAATAATGAAAGCCCAACTTTCCCTACTAAGCATTGCCCTCGTTGCAAGCCTAAGTAGCGCTGCTGCCGATGCAAAAGATGCGCTACAATTTAAAAATGTATTCGATTTCAAAACCGCCAAAACAACACAATTATCTGAAAACGGTGAAATACTCAGCTTTAGCGCTACACCATACCGCGGTGATGCAACAGGCCAAGTTTATACTTTAAACAATAATAAACTACTCGCAGAAATTGAGCGCGGCACTAAACCTACCATCAATAAAGCAGCCAACTGGGTAGCCTTTACTCAAGTCCCTACTTTGCTTGAAAAAGAAACCACGAAAAATAAAGACACCCTAAAAAACAATTTGGTTTTGGTTAATATAGCCAATGCTAAGCAGCAAACTTTTGAGAATGTTAAAGACTATCAACTAGCTGATGACGGTAACTGGTTAGCGTATCGCTTAGATAAAAAAGCCGATAAAGACGATGCAAGTGCAGATAGCGATGATGCAAAAAACACAGATAAATCAAGTGAAATTAAACCAGACAAGAAAGATAAAACATTTGATTTGATTGTTGTAAATTTACAAGATGAAACAACTTACACTGTAAATAGCGTGTTTAGTTACGCTATTAATGCATCAAGCAACGAGCTACTTGTTAGCCAAAGCTACCCAGATGGTAGCGATAACCAGGTGGCGTTAATTACATTAAATAGTACTTTTGAATCTAATGTATTAATTGATGAACCAGGTGTTGTAGTAAATAAAATTGCCTGGCACCCAACTAAGAACATCGCCGCTTTCACGCTGGGTAATTATGTGAATGACGATATGCGTCGTCGCGATCATCAACTCAAACTGTGGCAAAACGAGCAACTCACAGATATAACCTCACCTGAAAAAAGCTGGACTATCGGCAAAACAGCAAAATTGAGCTGGTCCGAAGACGGTGAACGCTTGTACTTTGAGAATCACCCGAAGTTAGCGGCAAAAATTAAAGAAAAGAAATACACCGATCAAGCCTCGTTATTTGATTACGATACGATACGCGATCAAAAAGGCCTGAATGTTTGGCATAACAACGATGCCGAAATTAAACCCCGCGAAGAACAACAATGGAACGAAACCAACAAGAATCGCCATTATCAAGCCGTTTATCACCTTAATGGCAAGCAAGTTGCGCAGCTAAGTGATACTAATATGCCGAGTGTGGCACTAAATACCAACAGCCGAGATGCACTTCTTGGTTCATCGAATTTACCTTACCTTGAACGTATTATGTACGGTGGATTTTTTGCCGATTACTATGCGGTAAATGTACAAAGTGGTGAGCGCAAAGCAATCATCAATGATTATCCATTTCGACCTAGCCTGTCGCCAAATGGTCAATACGCCACTTACTTTAAAAATAGCCAAGTACAACTTAAAGACTTAGGCAACAACAAAGTCACCACCTTAACGAAAGCGATTCAAGCTACCTTTGCTGACGATAAACATGACTACCCATCAGCACAACCTGGGTATGGTTATGCTGGCTGGCTAAACGACAGTAGCCAAGTGCTAGTTTATAGTAAATACGATATCTGGGCGTTTGACGTTAACACCCTAAAAGCCACGCGCTTAACCAATGGTAAAGCAAGTAATACCCAGTATCGGGTTATCAAACTTGATAAAGACCAAGTTGGCTTCAAGCAAGATGAAACTTTATTACTTAGCGCTACAAACTTACAGCAAAAACAAACAGAGATAGCTAAACTTAATCTTGCCGATAACTCTGTTAGTAAAGTATTAAGCGGTAAAAAACGCTTTGATGTAGTGAAAAAAGCGAAACACGCCGATAAATATTTATTTACCGAGCAAACATATCAGCAATTCCCTGATTTTTATCAAAGCGATTTTAGCTTTAACAAAGCAAAACGCATTACTGACTTAAACCCACAAGTGAAAGATTTTGCATGGGGTCAAAAACCTGAACTCATTAGCTATAAAGGCTTTGATGGTGAAGACTTACAAGGGGTGTTAATTAAACCTGCAGGCTATCAAAAAGGCGATAAAGTACCAGTCGTGGTGTACTTTTACCGTTATATGAGCCAACGTATGTATGACTTCCCGGCAATGGAATTAAACCACCGCCCTAACTTCCCTATGTTTACCTCAAATGGCTATGCGATTTTCTTACCAGATATTCGTTTTGAAATCGGTCACCCTGGTAAATCATCAACCCAAACCATGATCAATGCTACGCAAAAGCTGATTGATTTAGGTATTGCGGACCCTGATAAAATTGGTCTGCAAGGTCACTCTTGGGCGGGCTATCAAAGCGCCTTTATGATCACTCAAACCGATATGTTTAAAGCTGTAGTATCGGGTGCACCTGTGTCTAACATGACCAGTGCTTATAGCGGTATTCGCTTAAAATCAGGCTTAGCGCGTCAGTTCCAATATGAAACTGGGCAAAGCCGTATCGGTAAAACCTTGTTTGAAGCGCCAGAGCTTTACATCGAAAACTCACCGGTATTCTTTGCAGATAAAGTAAATACACCAATCTTAATTATGTTTGGTGATAAAGATGATGCTGTGCCGTGGCACGAAGGTGTGCAGTATTATTTAGCGCTGCGCCGTGCTGGTAAAGACGCTACATTCTTGCAGTATGAAGGTGAACCGCATCACTTAAAGAAATTCCCTAACCAAGTGGATTTTTCAATCCGGATGATGCAGTACTTTGATCATTACTTAAAAGGCAAGCCTGCCGCTAAGTGGATGACTGAAGGTGAAGCTTTCGTTGAAGAATAAGCTGGAGAATGAGCTATAATCAAAAACGCCCAGCACATGCTGGGCGTTTTATTACTATATGCAAGCTTACCTTGCTCGTTGGCGATTACCGCCTACTCTTGGCTTAGTATTGGCCTTTTTAAACTGGCTAAAACCGGTATGGCGACTCAGTGCTGGGCGCCCGCCTTTGCTTGCTTTAAGCGATTTTTCGTCACGCGTTTCCTCTGGCACTAAGCAGTTTGGTCCTTTACCAATTAATTTAGCTTTACCCATATTGCGCAAGGCTTCACGGATCATCGGCCAACCGGCAGGATCGTGGTAACGCAATATCGCTTTATGTAAACGACGTTGGCGCGCACCTTTTGGCACCGGTACTTCCTCTGTATTATTTTTAATATTTCGTAGTGAGTTCATTCCAGTGTGATAAATCGTGGTGGCATTGGCCATCGGCGACGGATAAAAGTTTTGCACTTGGTCAAGCTTAAAGTCATTAGATTTTAGCCATAGCGCCATGTTTACCATGTCTTCGTCTTTAGTCCCCGGGTGCGCCGAGATAAAGTACGGGATCAAATACTGCTTTTTACCCGCTTCTTTAGAGTACTTATCAAATAGCTCTTTAAACTGGTCGTACGCGCCCATACCTGGTTTCATCATCTTTGATAATGGCCCATCTTCGGTATGCTCAGGCGCTATTTTTAAGTAACCACCAACATGGTGAGTCACCAGCTCTTTTACATAGCGAGGATCTTGTACCGCTAAGTCATAACGTACGCCTGAAGCAATAAGGATTTTTTTCACTCCTTTTACTTCACGCGCTTTTTTATATAACTCGATTGTTGGCGTATGGTCGGTGTCCATGTGTTTACAAATATCTGGATATACACAGGATAAACGACGACAGGTACTCTCTGCTTTTTTGCTCTTACAACGCAGTTTATACATGTTTGCTGTTGGGCCACCAAGATCTGAAATAACCCCAGTAAAGCCTGGTACTTTGTCGCGAATTTGCTCTATTTCTTCGATTATCGATTCTTGCGAACGACTTTGAATAATTCGCCCTTCATGCTCAGTGATAGAGCAGAACGAACAACCGCCAAAGCAACCGCGCATAATATTAACCGAGGTTTTGATCATATCGTATGCGGGGATCTTCGCATCACCATAACTTGGGTGCGGTATACGTTGATACGGCAGGCCAAACACGGCATCCATTTCATGTGTTTCAAGCGGATAAGCAGGTGGGTTCACCCAAATAGAACGGTCACCATGGCGTTGGAACAATGCACGCGCACAACCAGGGTTAGTTTCTTGGTGTAAAATACGCGATGCATGAGCATACAATGGTTTATTTACACTGACTTGCTCAAACGCTGGGAGTTTAACGTAGGTTTTTTCCCATGGCTTTGGGCGCGCTGGCTGAATTGTAATTGGTTTAGCGGCTTCGGCTTGTAAATCAATACCCGCTTTTTTAAATTCGCTTTTGCCACAACCTACGTCATCGGCACCGTACGGATTAGGAATTGGATCTATTTTGCCAATTTTATCAATGGCTGTTGAATCGCTACCACGCCAGCCTGGTAACGGCTCTTTGCGGATAACCGCGGTACCACGGATATCCTGAATGGTATCCATAGTTTCACCAGCAGCGATACGGTGCGCAACTTCCACCAGTGGGCGTTCAGCATTGCCGTAAATAAGAATGTCAGCTTTAGCATCAAATAAAATACTACGGCGTACTTTTTCCTGCCAGTAATCATAATGGGCAATACGACGTAAGCTTGCTTCAATACCACCAATAACAATAGGTACGCCTTTATAGGCTTCACGACATTTTTGTGAATAAATCATCACGGCACGATCAGGGCGTTTACCACCAATATTACCTGGCGTGTAAGCATCATCATGACGCATACGTTTTTCAGCCGTATAGCGGTTGATCATCGAGTCCATGTTGCCAGCGGTCACACCAAAGAATAAATTAGGTTTGCCCAGCGCCATAAAGGCATCTTTCGACTGCCAATCAGGCTGCGCTATGATACCAACTCGAAAGCCTTGCGCTTCCAGTACACGCCCGATCACCGCCATACCAAAACTAGGGTGGTCAACATAGGCATCGCCACTAATTATGATTATATCGCAGCTATCCCAGCCAAGTGCATCCATTTCTTCGCGTGTTGTTGGTAAAAATGGTGCGGTGCCGTAACACTCAGCCCAATATTTAGGGTATGAGAATAACGCTCGTTTGGCTTTAAGTGCGCTCATAAAAAGTAACCAATTGCTTTAAAAAAGGTCGCAAAGTATACCCGAATAAATTACTAAGCGATATTAGCTATTTACGCTTGCAGCCAACAGATTCGACGATACTACTGACGTTTACTTTCAATGTACTGAATAAGCTCAACTTCTGGCATTGGTTTAGCGTACATAAAACCTTGCACTTCATCGCAACCTAATTGTTTCAGGAAATCGGCTTGAGCTTGTGTTTCAACCCCTTCTGCAATAGTTTTTAGGCCAAGCTTAGCACCCAACGCAACCACTAACGCAGCAATTGCGCCGTTATCTTGATCAGGAAGATCTTTAATAAATGCTCGGTCGATTTTCAATCTATCTAATGGTAACTTTTGCAAATAACTGAGTGATGAAAAGCCAGTGCCAAAATCATCAATAGCCACTTCAATACCAAACGCTTTAAGCTCGTTTAAGGTATCAATGACCATGCTGAGCTCATCCATAACCACACTTTCGGTGACTTCTAACTCAATGTTTTGTGGTTTTACTTGGTATTTTATTAATGTGTCTTTAACTTGCTGGGCGTAGCCTTTCACTTTAAATTGCGGTACCGACACATTCACTGCAATACGAATATCAACACCTTGCGCTGCTAAGCGTTTTTGCTGTTGGCACGCCTGCTCTAACACCCATTGGCCAATAGCAACAATTAACCCTGCATCTTCAGCCAGAGGCACAAAAACCGCGGGGGAAATATAATTACCATTACCCGAGGGCCAACGCAACAGAGCTTCACAACCAACAATTGATAAATCATCAAATGCCAACTGCGGTTGATACCACACCTCTAATTTATTATTTTCAAAGTCTTGGCGAAGTTGGCGAATGATCCCCAAACGCCAAGCCATTTGCTCTTCCATATCAGATGTGTAGTAAACAGCATTACCTAGCTGACCTTTTTTCGACTGATTAAGTGCAATATAAGCAAGTTTAAGCGTTTCGATACCTGTGGTTTGAAAGTCTTGCTGCTCACACAAACCAATTTTAAAATTAACAGGTAACAAATGCTCTGCAGCACTAAAAGGAAGATTTAAGTTTTCATGCAATTCATTTAAATCAAATTCGCTGCGTGCAATTAAGAAACCAAATACATCGGCGCCAATGCGTGACAGTAATTTAGCTTGTGGGTATTCTTGCTTGAGCCGCTCTACGATTGCAATAAGTAAGTAGTTACCTACTTCTTGTCCTAAACCATTATTGATATCTGAAAAGTGAGCAACATCAATTAGAATAAATACATACTCATTACTGTTTAAACGGTGGTATTTTTCAACCTGTTCAATAAA
This sequence comes from Pseudoalteromonas sp., assembly GCF_036960685.1. Taxonomy (GTDB): domain Bacteria; phylum Pseudomonadota; class Gammaproteobacteria; order Enterobacterales; family Alteromonadaceae; genus Pseudoalteromonas. Next base: position 63,419 of record NZ_JBALXK010000019.1, read on the forward strand.
ATCGGTTCTATTCGCAAGCCCAGTTAACACATCCTTATAAGCTGCATCTCTGAGTTTATTAAACAATCTAACGTTATCTAGCCCCACACTAACATTGGTTAAGAATATCTCAGCAAATTGCAGCTGGTTTAAACTTGGCTGACTAACATACTCTAAATAAATAGCGGCTTGGCGATTTTTACTTTTTAATAAGAAAGTAGTGTCGTGCTCGGTGTGTTGATGCTCGCCAAATTCAAAACAATTCTGCACCTGTAGAATAATTCGGCCATCATCTAGCTGTTCTACACCTTGACCAATAAAAGCACTAAACTCGGCGCAGCCACCAAGCACTCTAACTTGGTTACTGTCATCTAAACTGCCACAAACCACACCTCTGGGGGCACAATCTAAAATCACCGAAAGTTGCTTGATCACCGCCATAGTGAAAGCTTTAATATCAGTAAAACCTAAAATAGCTTTTGACGCTAATAAGATGTTATTCAACGCTTTGCTTTGGTATTCAAGTTGGCAAACTTGCTCATAGGAACGGATTGCAGTGACCAAAGATGTGACTAACTTACTACGAGTGAGTTCTGTTTTAGTTTTGTAGTCATTAATATCGTATTCGCGAATCACTTTTTCTTCAGGGGCATAACCCGGCTGACCTGTGCGTAAAATGATACGCACATTATGGTTTTGCAACGTATCACGTACTTCTTTGACTACTTTTAAACCTGCATCATCCGACTCCATGACCACATCTAACAGCAATACCGATACATTGTGTGTATTAGTTAATACCTCGATGGCCTCAACACATAAGCATGATGAAAACGCAGTGTTTTACCCCAAAACTCAACCCCTGATAAGGCAAGCTCTGTCACTGTATGAATTTCAGGCTCGTCATCAACTATTAAAATGTCCCAATAACCTGCATGCACAATATCCTCATTCAGATCTTCCTCATGATTAAAAAACAAAAAATCATTGTGTTCTGACGTCATTCCAAATCCTTCAAATTCAAATATTATTCGCCATCATTTAATATTGATACAATTCAACTATTGACTAATAAGTTATCACTATTTAGCTTATGATACAGTATTAATGTTGATGATTAATGAAAGGCTGATTGACTGATTATAGTCGATATTCAATACCTCGTTGTACAACAGTGGAATTTATCATTTAAGGAATAGCCATTAAGATTTTACCCAGTGTTACTAAATTTATTTTTCTTATTACTTTGATTCTTTTAGTAATTGGGCTGCTGTTGCCGCAGCAATACCAAGTCAAAAAAAGCATTGTGATGCATGCGCCGCAATCACACATAACTCCTTTGATCAGTGACTTTTCAAAATGGCCCAGCTGGTCACCGTGGCAAAAAGTAGACCCAAGTATAGTGTTTACCCTTGGAGAGCCAAGCTCAGGGGTTGGTGCTCACCAGTTTTGGCAAAGTAGTTGGGGGTTTGGTGAAATGACAATAACTAATATAAACAGTAATAAAATCAATTTTAATATTTTATTCAACGAAGAGCATATTGTTGCCGGAGAAGTCTCTTTTTCACCACAAGCGAGCGGCAGCTTAGTAACATGTACACTATACGGCGAGGTTACCACCCCTATTGTTGGCGGGTACTTAGCGCTATTTAGTCAATACATTTTAAAAAACACCCTAAGACTTGGGCTTAATAACTTAAAAACGACTGCACAACTACAAACCATAGCTCAGAGCGAGAAAGTTGATGACAATTCAAACAGCCCAAGCAAAAATTAATCTCGCTTATATTATTGAAACTAAGCTTGGTTACTCTATGAGTAAGGCAAGCTCCACTCGCCTTACCAATGCCAGTGACGATAGCTATGGCCCACAAGGGCAAAGCAAATTGCCCTATCAAGTCAATAGTGATAACTCGACCTTAGCTAGAGCGCAACACCGCCAACAGTTACTACTGGTAAAACAACAGCAAAATATTGAAGCAATTATGGCTATGGCAATGGATTTTTGCCCTGATGTTACCAGCAATGGCCAACCAGATAGCGACTGGGTTGAGCGATTTATTGCACTGTGCGAAGACACTTCTAATGAATCAATGCAAAAGCTATGGGCAAAAATTTTAGCAGGAGAAACCGTATCCCCAGGCACATTTTCAATTAAGAGCTTACAAACGCTAAAACAAATGACCCAACGCGAAGCTGATGCGCTACAAAAGTGCACCGCGCTGTGTGGCTATAATGAAAAAGATCACAGTCATCTCATTCTATTAGGATTTTATAAGAAACCGTCGTTATTTGATTTGCTTCGTAAAGGTAATAAAGTGTCTTTCAATTTAGGTAAAGCTGGGATCAGCTTTCCAGATGTATTAACTTTGATGGATATTGGCCTGATCTACCGTAAAGAAATTGAATCGGCGGCGCTTAAAGCTGGCCAAGAAATAAACCTCACATTTTTAACCCAGCGGGTAGCACTAAAGCCAAAAAATAACGATTTAGTACTGAGTTATTATAAATTTACGCAAACCGGTGATGAGCTACGAAAATTAATCAATACACCGATTAATAAAGCCTATAAGCAATTATTAAGTAGTGCGCTTGAGGAAGAGTTTGAAGTAACGTGGCACGCAATTAAATAACAGTGCCACGTACGTCAAAGCAAACAAATTAGAAGTGAATTTGTACGCCTGCAAATGGACCCGATGCATCAATATCAGTGTACAAATCATCAATATCATCAAGTTCAAGTGTCATTTGACGGTAGCCCGCTTTGATATCTAAATCGATTGCTAGATTATCAAGTAAAGCCCATGCAATACCCGCTTGGTAATCTTGCACTTTGCTATCATCAATCGCTAATAAGCTGCCTTCAAAAAATACGCTTAAACCCGTTAACGGTAAGCCCACTTCAGCGCGGCCATAAACTAGCGGCACAAGGCCTGAAAAATCAACGGTCTCTGTCGTTGCTAGGCCATTTGAAGTACCACTTACGATAATATCGCCATCAAACTGCTTTGCATTAACCCCTAAATCGATAGACACTAAGTCATTATCGAAAATTTCATAGTAAAGAATATAATCAACATGAGATAAGTCAGTGATCGTAGTTGCAGGCGTATTGGTAGTAAACGTTGTATCACCAAATACAAAGCTTTCATCTAACAATGTTGAGCCATTTAGTTCAAGCTCGGTGTACTTTAATTTAATATTTGGTACAAGAGGAATTGGATGCTCAAGGGCCGCGTAGTAGCTAGTAAAAGTTTCATCTTCAAAATTAAAATTTTGCATTTCGCCTCGATCAGCAAAACTACCTGAGTTATCAGATTGCCAGCCATCAACACCAATATATAAGCCTAATAAAGTGTCAGCGTGTGCCGCTGGGGCTAAACATGCCATCGAAAGGGCGGCAGCTAAACAGTACTTTTTCATGTTTTATCCTTGCGCTAAAAGTTCGCTAAGTTCAATAAGAGCCGCATTGGCTCTTGAGATATAATTTGCCATTACTAATGAATGATTCGCAACAAAACCAAAGCCATTACCATTTAAAATAATAGGACTCCATACCGTTTCTTGCGTTGCCTCAAGCTCACGTATAATTTGCTGTAAGCTTACTCGCGCATTCTTTTTCTCTAATACATCTGCAAAATCATATTCTACCGCTTGCAAAAAATGTAATAAAGCCCAAGTTGCGCCACGTGATTCATAAAAAACATCATCAATTTTCCACCAAGAAGTTTTCACTTGGTTTTGTAATGGGGCATAAGTGGCTTGGTGTGCTTCTTTATCGCCGGCTAAATCAGTGTTTAAACGCTCTTGACCAACACTGGCACTTAAGCGCTGGCTTAAACTACCTAAGCGTTTTTCAGCCTCCTTTAACCAACCACGTAAATTATCAGCACGTGCATAAAACTGACTCTCGCGGTCGTTTTGATCGGCTATTTGCGTACGGTAAACAATTAAATATTCGATCCCTTTTTGATACTCACTTTCAGCACTAGGCCACGCCCATGCTTCAGAGCTGATATTAAATTGTGGCTGCGCTTTTTTTAACGCTTCGTGTTCAGTTGACTGCGACTGTGAACGGCTAAAATCTTTACGCATTGATAGCGCCAAATCGCGAGTCATTTCAAGTGCGCCGTATTCCCATGCAGGCATATTGTCCATCAACACGCTTGGCGGCATCATATCGTTAGATAAATAACCTCCAGGCTTATTTAACAAGGTAGTCGCAACATTAATCAACGCGGAAGTTGTTGTGTAACCAGTAACAAATTTCTCTCCACGCTGCTGTGCTTCCTGTTTAGCCTGAGTGAGCACATTCACGCGACTTGGTTCAACACTCCAATACACAGATATGGCATAAAATACGACCAAGACTAATATTAGCCCTGTGATGATTTTCCCTTTATGTTGTGACATTTAACCTCCTAGTGATGTGTATGATGCTGCTGAGATTTTGGCATTTCTTCAATTTGGCTTTCTAGTGAAACCACAGAAGCTTGAGTAAATACACGATCTCCATTGCTAAAATATAGCGTGAGTTTGAGTTCTTGCCCTACTTTTAATGGCTCTTTTGGCTCAAAAACCATTAAGTGATAACCACCTGGCTTAAAATCGAGTTGTTGATGAGCTTGGATCTGTAGCGTATCTACTTTTTGCATTTTCATCATGCCATCAACATGCTGATGTTCATGGATCTCAACACGGCCTAAGCTCTCAACCGTTACCTTGGTTAGTTCGATAGCTGTGTCACCATGGTTTACCAGCGTTAAATAACCAGCGCTGGATTTACTCCCCGGTAGAAAGTCTCTTATTTGAGCATTGTTAACAACAATTTCGTTAACCGTATCATGTTGGTGATCTGCATGAGCGAATAACGCAGAAGAATAAAGACCCATAGCTAAAATAGCAGGCGTGAGCATAGTAAGTAATGACTTAAACGGCATTTCGATCCTTGTTATATTTAATCACTTTAAGTGCTAAATTTAGCATATTTGCGAAAAAATAGTCAGCTAAATTAATATCGAAGGTAATTTCAGTGGCTTAAATTAAGCCACTTTATGATTATCAGTAACAAGCCAGCATAAGCAAACGATCAGTAATAATGGCCAAGCAATCATTAAAGAGCCAAAAAGCAAGGCTAACATCACACCAACCCCAACAATAAGACCCGCACCAAGCACGCCAACGCTGACCAGTGCTATTACCGCTATAACTACGATTACCGCCACTAACGCACCAAATAACTCAATGCCAACCCAACTTAGGTCTGCAATCCATAGAGGTAATTGCCATGAATCAAATCGCACCACCTCAAATGGATTAAATGCTATGCACAACACTACCAATAAGCAAAACGCAATAATTTTCATGGCTCTTCCCTAGTACGCTTTATTGTCTAAACAACAATGAGCAATTAAGTAACCTGCACCTATAAAAACAGGAAACTGGATAAAAAGTACAATCGTTGCAAGCCTAGTCGCCCAAATAGGAAAATCGAACCGGCGCGCTAAGCCACTACATACTCCTGATATTTTTTTATTTAACGGATCTTTACTCCAACGAGCATGATTAAATGTATTCATCGTAATTACTCCTAAGCAGTTTTTTGCAATTTAGCTTTAAGCTCTGCAAGCTCATTATCTAACGCTTCATCTTTTACTAGCGCGTCTATTTGCTCTGCAGTTGAATGCTGTTTTGCCGTTACATCATAGGCTTCAACTTGCGCTTCAATTGATTCCACGCGTCGTTCAATAACATCAAAACGAGAAAGTGCATGCGCGACTTTGTCGCTATTTAATTGTTGATTAACACGCACCCGTGCATTCACTACATGATGAACCTGCGCTAGACTTTGCTGCTTAGCTTTAGCCGCACTAAGTTTGTCTTGCAAACGCTGTGCGTCATCATGTAGCTTAGCTAATGAATCGGTTAATTTTACGAGCTCTGGCTCAATCTCCGCTAACTCAGTTGCAACACGTTGTTTTTCTTTAAGTGCTGCAGTGGCTAAATCATCACGTCCTTTACTCACTGCGACCTCAGCCTTTGCTTGCCATTGTGCTATCGACGTTTTTTTATCTGCCTGTTGGCGATGTAACGCTTTTTGTTCACATAAAATTGTGGCTGCTGTCGTGCGGCACTCATCCAATGCTTGCTGCATTTCGTGAGTTAATAAATTAAGTAATTTTTCTGGATCTTCCGCTTTATCTAAAACAGCAACGAGGTTCGATTGAATTAGATCATTAACGCGATTAATTAAGCCCATGATTTTCTCCTGTTGATTATGGGTGATTACAACAAAGAGATTCCAAGACTTGTGCCAAGTAACGAAAATAATAAATTAAGTAATAAAAAACAAAATGATAGGATTTAAATGTAGAAATTAAACTGACTTTGACATGAATGGAAATACGTTAATTTGACTAAAAAAATGATTTTTTAACCACTATTTAGGATCAAAAAAGCCACTAAAAAGTGGCTTTTATAGCTAACTTGTTTATCTACTCAGGCACAAAACTAAGTGCTTTATCCATCACTGATAAATCAGCCTGTTTGCCATGGCCGTTTTCTGAAAGGTGACGTCTGTAACCTCGAGCGCCGGGTTGGCCTTGAAAAATTCCCAGCATATGGCGTGCAATATGCCAAAAATTGGCACCTTGGCGCATTTCATCTTCAATGTAGTCATACATAGCGCGAACCACATCATGACGAGAAAGTGTAAATGGGCTATCACCATAAATTTTTTCGTCAACTTCGCTTAAAATAAACGGGTTACTGTAAGCTTCACGACCTATCATCACGCCATCGATATGCGCTAAATGTGCGAGACTATCAGCAATTGTTTTAACGCCACCATTTAAGCTTAAATCTAGCTGTGGGTAATCTTTTTTTAGCTGGTACACACGTGGGTAATCAAGCGGGGGGACTTCACGGTTTTCTTTCGGACTTAAGCCATTTAGCCATGCTTTACGAGCATGAATAATAAAATCTTCACAGCCAACTTTATGACTCGCTTCAATCAATGCACACAAGAACTCATAAGAATCTTGCTCATCAATACCAATACGGGTTTTAACCGTAACAGGAATATCAACTTCAGCCTTCATGGCAGCCACACAATCTGCAACTAGTTGCGGCTCTCCCATTAAACATGCACCAAAACGGCCATTTTGTACGCGATCAGATGGGCAGCCCACATTTAAGTTTACTTCATCATAACCACGCTCTGCGGCAAGTTTTGCACACTGTGCCAGTGCCTCAGGATCAGAGCCACCTAATTGTAAGGCAACAGGATTTTCATGGTGGTTAAAATGCAGGTAATCCCCGCGACCAAATAAAATAGCCCCGGTTGTTACCATTTCGGTATAAAGCACCGCATGCTTAGTCATTTTACGATGAAAAGTACGGCAATGGCGATCTGTCCAATCAAGCATCGGGGCAACACTAAACCTGCGATTCACTGTAGAGCCTGTAATATCTGGCGTTGAAGCCTTATTTGTGTGCATATCTGTACTACCTGAACTGCTCTGAATCGCCTGTACTTTCGTTCAATTTCCATATAGGGTGTTCCAAGTGCGCCCCATTATTAGTAGGACGATTAAGGAATAATACCATGGCATCAGTAACAATTGATAAACGCCAAAAAGCAAACGGAGAATTTAGTTTCCGATGCACTGTGCGTGTAAAAAAGAATGGAGTGATTATACATAGAGAATCACGAACATTCAGCAAAAAAGAATTAGCAAAAACATGGGGGAAAATACAAAAAGAGGCTGTGGAATTAAATAGCATCGTAAAACAAAATAAAGTAATAACCATTGGCGAACTACTAGACCTTTATTTTAATGATGTTGATTTGTGGGCTAACACTGGAAGAACCAAACGATACGTTATACAAATGCTACGTGATTGTCCTTTAGCCTCAGTTTTATCAAATGAACTTAAAAGTAGTGACTTAATTAATCACTGTAAAATGCGCAGAGCAGCAGGTGCAGGCGGAGCAACTGTTTATCATGATATTGCCTATTTACGTAGTGTAATGAAAATTGCTCTGCCAGTTTTTGATGTAACGGCTAATTGGAAAATATTTGAAGATGCTGTACCTGTATTAATTGAAATGAAATTAGTTGGTAAAAGCCAAAAACGTACACGCAGGCCTACTGAATATGAATTAGAAAGGCTAATCGAAGCATTAACAGAAAGGCAAAACAAGCAAGGGAGTAATATTCCATTCGTTGATATTCTTAATTTTTCAATACTGACGTGTATGAGAATTGGTGAAGTTTGCGCGATAAAATGGGAAGACTTAAATGAAGAACATAAAACTATAATCGTGCGAGATAGAAAGGATCCAAGAAAAAAGGAAGGCAATCATATGATAGTGCCTTTGCTTGCAGGCTCATTTGAATTGATAAAAAAACAAGAACAAACAGAAAGCAGAATATTTCCGTATAATTCAAAGTCTGTTACAGCAGGGTTTCAGCGCGTCAGGAAATCTCTAGGAATTACAGATTTAAGATACCATGATTTAAGAAGGGAAGGTGCATCAAGACTTTTTGAAAAAGGCTATAGCATTGAAGAAGTAGCTCAAGTGACGGGACATAGAAATTTAAATATTTTATGGCAAGTCTACACGCAATTGTTTCCACATAAATTACATGAAAAATATGGAAGTTGAACATCCACCTGAGATACTTTATGTTTAAAACATGCTATTACCCTTTAGTATTATACGAATTCAAGTAAGTATATTGAAAGCAAATTCTAACTATTCAGATAAATCTAAAAAATCACCAATGAGCTCACCTATATTAGAGCCAAGGCTATCTAAAATTTCAGGATAAGATGTAGTAAACAACTTTTCTTGAGCTAACGCTCTTTTTACATTTTCAAAACTAACTATGTCTTGGTTAAATTTTCCTTTCCTTTTATTAAATCCATTAGGCAGGATTGTGGATAATTCTTTATCAATATAGCGACGATTTTTAGAGGCATTCACCCATTTATTTTGGATAAGTACATCTGAATCATATGCCGTAATATCTGTAACATGAAGAAGTAACCAAAATTCAAAAAGGGGATTACTTAAAGCAATAGAGTACCCATCGCGATTACACTCAGGAATAATTTTTTTTATATTTCTTTTCCGCGCCTCTACAGACTCTCTATCAATTACTAACCATAAAATATCAGAGCCTTCGTTAAAGTCATACTTATTTTTTACATGCTCTTTCAAGTTATTGAGAACAGCCGTTGGTTCACTATCACCGGGAGGCTTTGGTACTATGTCTACTTCAACTAAGTTTTTTAGATTATCAGATAGTTTCCTTTTGACAGCATCAAAATACTCAGGCTCAGTATTACTACCCTCACAACTAATAATTACTACCTTCTTCGGCTCTTCGAGTTCTTCGGTATAGTCAGGAGTATTAAAATCTCTATTCTCAAATGGCATCTACTCGTCCCAATTTACATTTTCAAAGCTTTTGAATACGGGAACTGCTCCGTACCTCCCTAATAGATATGCTTTCTCAACTTTTTTATCGTACCTCTCTTTAAATTTATTTAAAGAGAATAATTTTGAATTACCATTTTTTGATTTATCTACAAACCATATTTCATCTCGTCTTAGTAGCTCTAAATCCAGCAATGTTGATTCGTGTGTGGTAACAATAAACTGAGAGTTGGTTCCTTTAAGTGCATGAAAAATATTCATGAATTCTCTGGTTATCTTTGGATGGAGGCTTCGATCAAACTCATCAACTATAATGGTACTGTCCACAGCAAGTTTAGCTATTAGAGGTATGAAGTCTAACAACCTTCTAGTTCCATCTGACTCGTCCTTAAGTTCAAAGGTATCTTTGTAATCATGCCCATGAATAAATGCAAGTTTACGTACTTTTAATTCACTTGATTTATTTCTATATATGGTTAGAAACTCAGGGTTATCTCCAGCTGCATGAAAACTTGCTTCTTTAAATTCATCGGATGAGGAGCTCTTCAATATTTGAGCTTTGAGCCCGTCTGGATAATTCTTAAACGCGTCTTCAAAGTCTTCCTCTATTGTATCTATAGAAACAACACCAGTATCAAATTTACTTAGGTATTTAGTAAGCTCTTTTGTTAAATCTTTATTTACTCTTCTTACACCGCAAAAGCTATCGCCAGGATAAATAATCTCTAGTTTATTTTCGAACCAGTTAAATACATCGTTAATAACTGATGCTTCAACGATATCTAAATCCTTTTCAGCAATTTCTGAAAGAAAAAGTTGAGAGTTTTGGTTCTTCATATCATCGATATATATTTCAAATCGAGTATTATTATTACTTTTAGATATTTCAGAGCCGATAGAGATACCATCAAGATTTCTTTCAAATATTTTTTTTGCTTTATTTGTTCCTATCTCATAAAGCCACTCTTCGGTTATAAGACCTTCTTGTAAAATACAACTAAAACTGTATGAATAAAACTTTTTATTAACCTCTAACTCAAACTCAAATTTTGTCGGCAAATGAGAATTACCAGTTTTCAACCTAAAATGTTTTTTGTATGTATCTGTACTATCTAAACCTTCGGTAATGATACGCTGTGAAAAATCGATAGCTTTAATTAAATTTGACTTACCAGAAGCGTTAGCACCGTAAATCACACAATTTTTTAGAAGATTAACAGACCCAAAATTCACCACATGATCTTTCAATGATTTAGTAGTACCTGCTGTAAGATCTAATGTTTGCTCAGCATCAAATGACGAAAAATTCGTTAAACGAAACCTTTTTAGCATAATCCATCCTAGTAATTTATGTTTTCTAGAGAAAAAATCTCTTAATAATTTTATCATAAGTTTTTAATTGAACTAAAGCAATTCCCATAATAAAAAAATAAAAGGAAAGCCTGCTTTAGCTCTGTAAAATTCAAAAGTTAAACCCAAATGCTTGACCTCTCCCCTTCAAGGCCTATTAATTGGTGGAATCTACCCCCGTAATACAAATCAATAGAAGAAAAAGTAAATAAACTAAGAAAATCTGTTACTGATGGTATTTTTTGGGCAATACAGACAGGAGCAATCACTCCTGGTAAAGATATAAGCATTTCATATATCACAGAAATAATAATGGACGAACTTAGATATGTTTATCAATATAACAATGATGAAGCTAAATTAAGGCACAAAAAGCTTATGGAAGAGATGAATATAAAGCCTGAACCAGCAAAAAAAATCCACGAAGCAAAAACTTATTTCACACCTGAAGATAAACCAAAACAGTAAGAGTTCTGGTTTTTATCTAATGGCTTAAAGATTTTTAAATGATAGGCGGGTTTTGCCTAATTACTTCAGACCTAGCATTAAGAAAAGTAATAAATTCACTGATAATAAGCTTCTTTGTAAGAAAACGATCGGAGTCTAGCCTTAAAAAATAACTTCGATCCGACTTACCATCATATGTTGAAATATGGATATAAGAATTATAAAGCTCAGCCTCAACTTGAAAAGCTGATTTACCAACATCTTTTTCTTCAAAAGATAAAGTAGCACTAAAAGTATGCTCATTGTTATTTTTAGTAATACTAATTCTTCTAAAAAGTGGTTCTAACTTAATTTTAATTTCTTCAAAAGCGGGAAGAACAGAATAGGAAAAATCTAGCCATGCATCGTCTTCGTTTACCCAGAAAAAAAACTTTCCTCTTCGGGGATAACAGTCCAAAATTTCCTTTTCCCAGCCTTTCATAAAACCTCTACGTGTATAAAAACTAATAAATTGGAGCACGTTTAAATAATGTAGAAATTAAAAGTAGTTCCAATGGTGCTCCATAGACATCTAGGTGCGTTGTTTAACTTAAATATCAGTCCAATCAAGCATCGGGGCCACAGAAAAACGTCTATTCAAAGTAAAATCCTCAGGTTAATTAATCGCTAGTATTCGCGACTTAAAAGCGCTGTATTTTACACAAATAGCTAGGCTGCTTCAATGATAAGCACTGAGCCACCCACAAGCCCAAAGCAACAGCTGTAAATGGCTCGATTAAGATTTAATATCTAACCTCAGGTTATTTAACTAAGTAATCATAATTAACACCGCTAACTTCAACAACGGTTACTGCAAGTTCAGTGTAATTTTTAATTTTAGGATTAACTAGTTTAGCTCCGACAGCTATTTTCGCAATTTTATTGGTTTTGTCTAGCTCTACAATCTGCAGTGATGCTGACGTATCAAAGTCTGCTGACTGAGTATAATACTCAGAACCAACGCTTGCACTAACAGCTAGATTTGGCTCACTGTTAGAAGTGGATTGCAACAAGGTTCCTTTTTTCAAATCGCTCTTTAACATTGTAAAACTAAACTTAGGGGTGTTCTTCTCACCAACAAAAATAGTTACTGCACTTTGTCCATTTAACTCAAAGCCATGCTCTGTAACTTCTACCACCCTTACCGCGTCTCTATCGTAGTCAGGTTCTAAACAGCCTGCGGTCCCAAAAAGGATCAACGTAGATAAAACAATACTTTTAAGCTTCATTTTTATTCCTTAAATTAAAAAACCTATTAGAGTAAAACTAGATAACACTTTACGATATTTCAATAATTAAATCATTGAAATACATTTAATTCCATTTATTACCTCTTAAGGTAAAGCAACAGCTAAACCAAAGTAGTGCGCAATTCCATCTAATATATTAGTGACTGCAACAGATGTAAGGATCAATCCCATGATTCGACTAATAATACTCGCCCCGCTATCTCCTATTAATTTGTGTACATGAGTTGCGCACAGTAATAAGACTAACACTACACCTAATACAGCAATCATCATAGAGGAAGTAATCAACTGCTCAACCCAAGTGTATTCTGTATTACGGGTCATTAAAACCGCACCTAACATGGCACCCGGGCTTGCGATAGAAGGCATTGCTAATGGAAAAATGGCTGTTTCAGTACTATTTGGTAAGCTTTTGATTTCACGTTCAGGCTTACTCTCACCAAAAATCATCGACAATGCGAATAACAATAAAACAATACCACCGGCAATCTGAAACGCAGATAATGGGATATTAATTGCGTTAAGCAAGAGCTCTCCAGCGACTACAAAAAATAACAATACCAAAGCTGAAACAGCTACGGCTTTAAACACAACTTTGCGCTTAAACATTTCATCATGGCCACGCGTAACTGCAATAAAAACAGGCACAGTACCGATTGGATCAATAACCGCAAAAAAGAAGATAAATATCGCTAATAGCTCATTCATTGCTAGACTTCCTAGAATAAAACTGTTGAATAAAAACGCTGCAACTACAATACAGTATGTTAGTATATCACGGGTAGCGTAAGGATAAGATGAAGATGAATATAGAATCACTCGTTAGTAAAGCCAAGCAAGTGTGTGACAATCGCGGTGCGCGATTTACACCAATCCGTGAAAAAGTATTTCGCCTATTAGCAAGTGCTCAAGGCGGTGTGGGTGCTTATGATTTATTAGAGCAACTAAAACTGACAGAATCAGGGGCAAAACCTGCCACCATTTATCGTGCCTTAGACTTTTTAGCCGAACTTGGTTTTATCCACAAAATTGAAAGCACGAATGCATTTATGCTGTGTCATCATTTTGATCATATTCATCCGGTACAACTTTTAATATGCGACAGTTGTGGTTTTGTTAAAGAACTACATTCAAGTGTCATTTCGCATGAACTTAATAGTCTTGCCGCTGAAAGTGGATTTATCGTATCTGGACAGACTATTGAAGCCCACGGTAAATGTGGACAGTGTAAAGAATAATTAAGTGCAGAGCTAAAATTAGTCACTACACTTTAAAGTATAACCGCAGTAAAACTGCTAAATTCGAGGGATAAACAGCAATGAATGTAGAGTTCATCAATCCTTTTTTATCATCTTTGTTGAATGTGCTCAGCACAATGGCGCAAACCGAGTTAAAGCCGGGAAAGCCAAAAATTAAAAAAGATGAAGTTGCCTGTGGCGACGTTTCTGGATTAATAGGCATGGTAGGACCACAAACTAAAGGCTCATTCTCAATCACATTTGATGAGAGCCTAGCACTGACTATAATGGAGAGAATGCTTGGTGAACGCCCGGATTCAATCAATGAAGAAGTAACAGATATGGTTGGTGAAATTACCAACATGGTTACTGGCGGTGCAAAAAATCTACTCGGTGAGAAAGGCTATGACTTTGATATGGCAACCCCAATTGTTGTCTCAGGCAAAGGCCATACCATTACCCATAAGAGCGAAGGGGCAAAAATATTGATCCCATTCACCTCTGATGCAGGTAATGCCAATATCGAAGTTAGTTTCGATAAAATATGAGCTGGTTGCAAAAAACCATTCAATTAAAGCCTCGTCCTAGAGGCTTTCATATTATTGATAATGAAATAATCAGCCAACTACCCGAGCTAGCCCATTATCAAATCGGCTTATTACACCTCTTTATTCAACACACTTCAGCAAGCTTAACCATCAATGAAAATGCCGACCCAACGGTTAGAATGGATATGGAAAGTCACTTCAATAAATTTGTTCCTGAGTGTCAGCCTTATTATCGTCACGATTACGAAGGCGATGATGACATGCCTGCGCATATAAAGTGCAGCACCTTAGGCTGTGAACTCACTATTCCAATCAACCAAGGGCGCCTGCAGCTTGGCACATGGCAAGGTATCTATTTAGGCGAACATCGTGATCATGGTGGCGCAAGACGTATTATTGCAACACTGCAAGGGCAAGTTTAAAAAGCTATCAGCTATCAGCTATCAGCTATCAGCTATCAGCTATCAGCTATCAGGAAACACTCTAAATAAGCTTATTAAGTAAAAGTAGTCAATTAAATTGAAGGACTAAATATTTAAGTCGATTGGTACTTTCTTTTGAATAGAGTATTTAAAAGATTGAAGCTGTATACGAGCCTCGAACTGCTTATGTCTTAGTTCGACCTTGGCATATTTTTTTGATTTTTGATCTTTAATGAAGATTGGAGCGGCACACGAGGCTCGAACTCGTGACCTCGACCTTGGCAAGGTCGCGCTCTACCAACTGAGCTAGTGCCGCATTATAACTTTTAGGTTCTAGGTTCTAGGTTCTAGGTTCTAGGTTCTAGGTTCTAGCAAAAGCTTGTGCCTTTCATCTTTTACCTTGAAAATTTTAACCAATTTCTTTGGTGAGAAATTGGAGCGGCACACGAGGCTCGAACTCGTGACCTCGACCTTGGCAAGGTCGCGCTCTACCAACTGAGCTAGTGCCGCATTATAACTTCTAGGTTCTAGCAAAAGCTTGTGCCTTTCATCTTTTACCTTGAAACTATTAACCAATTTCTTTGGTGAGAAATTGGAGCGGCACACGAGGCTCGAACTCGTGACCTCGACCTTGGCAAGGTCGCGCTCTACCAACTGAGCTAGTGCCGCATTTTAACTT